>NZ_JAKFHA010000029.1:0-53833 GCF_021502675.1 Yinghuangia soli | reverse complement strand
GCGGCGGGCCGCGCGCGCGGGGGGGCGGGGGCCCCCCCCCCCCCCCCCCCCCGCGACCCCCTGCCTAGGCTCGTGAGCAAAACCGCACGCCATCGCACCCCCGGCCGCATCCTCTTCCGCGGCCGCCGCACGTGCCGACCCCTCCTCGCCTGGAGCCGCCATGTCCACTGCCCGGGACCTCCTCATGACGGCCATGGACGTGCCGCCCAGCCGTCCCGTCGAGAGCGGCGTACTGTCGCTTGCCCTGGCCGGTGCCGAACTGGTCGACCTCCTGGCCGCAGGCACCGCGACCCTGGACGACGACGGCGCCATCGTGCCCGGCCCGCCGGCCGACACCGCTGACCCGCTCCTGAAGCAGGCCGCGGCATCGCTGCGCACCGACGAACCCTACGAGCCGGTCGCCGACTGGCTGTGGCGCCGCGGCCGCGATCTGGCCCCGGCCTATGCGCAGGCCTTCACCGACGAAGGCCGAATCGCGCGCAAGCGCCGCCTGTTGCCCTCCCGCACGGGCGCCCCCGCACTGGTCGACTCCCCCGAACGCCAGGCCGCCGCAGCGCGTTGGGCCTCCGGCGAACCCGTCCTCGCCACCCTCGCCGCAGCCGTGGGCATCCGCGACAAGGCCGCGGGAGACACCCCCGACCCGGCCACCCGGACAGTCCTGATCGCCGTCGACGACGCCACCGTGGAACTCGTCGCCGCCCGCGAACGCCGCGACATCGAACAGGCCGCCTTCGACAACCTGTGGCGCGGCTTCTGACCTGGCCGGTTCCGGGCGGGCCCCGGCGTGCGACGATCCCCGGATGCGTGAGAACTTCCTGCAGTCCGGGTTCGGGATCCGCCTGGAATGGGGCGCGACCGGCGCCGAGCGGCTCGCGCCCGACGTCGCCTGCCTGGTCGTGGTCGACGTGCTGTCCTTCACCACCTCGGTCGGCGTCCTGGCCGAACGCGGCACCGCCGTGCTGCCCTGCCCCTGGCGGGATGCCGCCGCGGCGGACTTCGCGCGCGGACACGGCGCGGAACTCGCGGTCGGCCGCCGGGAAACCAGTGAGGCGGCACCTTGGTCGCTCTCCCCCGCGGCGCTGCGGCGCGCCCCGTTCGCGCCCCGCCTCGTCCTCCCGTCCCCGAACGGCTCCGCGATCTCGGCGGCCGCGCGGCCGTACGGCGTCCCGGTCGTCGCGGCCTCGCTGCGCAACGGCGCCGCGGTGGGCAAGTGGCTTGCCGCCCAAGGCTTCGGACGTCCGGACCGGCCGGTCGCGGTGATCGCCTCCGGCGAGCGCTGGCCGGACGGGAGTCTGCGCCCGGCGTTGGAAGACCTGCTCGGCGCGGGCCTGGTGATCGCCTCCGCCGCCGCGGCCGGGCAGAAGTCCCTGTCACCCGAGGCCGCGGCCGCCGCTGACGTCTTTGCGGCCACCGCGGACGTCGCCGCCGCGGTACGTGCCTGTTCGTCGGGCCGCGAACTCGTCGACGGCGGCTTCCCCGAGGACGTCGCGATCGCCACCGAACTCGGCGCCGGCCAAGCCGTTCCGGTCCTCCGCGACGGTGCGTTCACCGCCGCCTGACGCACGGACGATCCGGCCGCCGGGGCGCCTGCTGCTCGGCTGTCAGACGACTTTCAGCACGATCTTCCCCTGGATGTGCCCTTGTGCGGCCCGGGCATGGGCCTGGCCGGCCTCGGCAAGCGGGAAGACGCTGTCGATCGCGGGGCGGAGCCTGCCCGCGTCGATCAGCGCGGCCAGGGCCGCCATCCCCGCCCCGTCGGAACGCACCTGCCCGCCGCGCAGGGTGATGCCCAGCGCCGCCGCACGGTCAGGGTCGTAGTCGCCGAGGAACACGGGGCTGACCGTCCCGCCGCGCTTGACCACGCTCAAGAACCGGTGGCCGTCAGGCCCGCCGACCGTGTCCACGACATGGTCGACGTCCGCGACCGCGGTCTCGACCTCGGTGGTCGTGTAGTCGATGAACCGGTCCGCGCCCAGGCTGCGCAGGAACTCCTCGTGCCGGCCCGAGGCGACCGCGACGACCCGGGCCCCGTGCGCCTTCGCGAGCTGCACCGCGAAATGCCCGACGCCGCCTGCCGCGCCGTTCACCAGCACGGTCCGGCCCGGGCGCAGGCCGATGTGCTCGAACAGGAACTGGTACGCCGTCAGCCCGGCCATGGGCACGGCCGCGGCCTGCAGATGGTCGATGCCCGCGGGCTTGCGGGCCAGGTGGCCGGCCGGGGAGGTCGTGTACTCGGCGTACCCGCGGCCGCCGTCACCAAGTGCCGGGAAGCGCACCAGTCCGAACACCTCGTCACCTGCCTGCCATTCGGTGACGCCCCCGCCGACTGCGACGACCACGCCCGACACGTCGGAGCCGGGCGTGTACGGCAGCGGAAGCACGGGCCGCAGTTCCGCGGGGATCGCCGTGAAGCCGGTACGCGCGTACCAGTCCGGCGGGTTCAGGCAGGCCGCGTGCACGCGCACGAGCACGTCGCCAGGACCCGGTTCCGGGACCGGCACTTCCTCGTAGGCGAGTTGCTCGGGACCGCCGAAGGCGTGCAGGCGGATGGCGTGCATGGTCGATGGCAGCATCACAGGTCCCCCGAGTGAAGGCACGTGCCCGTGCGGGCAGGCGCGGTCGACCGCCCCGGTACTATGCGGAGCGGTGCTCCGAATATTAAGCGGAGCACCGCTCCGTTTGTCAACGGGTCGTACGCTGCCGCCCGTTCCGCCGACTTGGCACTGCCTGTGCCGTACCGCCTCGGAGAGCTGCCGATGTCCGCCATGCGTGCCGATGCCCTGCGCAATCGCGACCGGATCCTCGAGGTCGCCCGCGCCGTGATCGCCGAGCAGGGGGCGCAAGCGTCGCTGCGCGACATCGCGCGCCGCGCCGGAGTGGGCATGGGGACGCTCTACCGGCACTTCCCCAATCGCGAGGCGCTGCTGGAGGCGCTGCTCCGCAGGCGTTTCGACGAACTCGCCGCACTGGCCGAGTCGCTCGCCGACGACCCGCGTCCCGCGAAGACGGTCCTGCGCACCTGGCTGGCCGAGTTCGGCGCCGACGCCGGAACGTATCGGGGCCTCTCGACGACGCTGCTGGCCACGCTCGACGACCCTGGATCGCCGCTGCACGCCTCGTGCCAGGCGATGCGCACCGCGGGCGCGGGCCTGCTGCGCCGCGCACAGCAGGCCGGCGACATCCGTGGCGACGTCGACGGCACGGACTTGTTCGCCCTGGTCAGCGCGGTGGCGTGGATCGCCGACCAGTCCCCCGCGTTGGCCTACCGCCGGGATCATTTGTTCGAGTTGGTGATGGCCGGCCTCGCCGCACGGACCGCACTCTAGGAGCGAATCCCCGGCGGTCGGCCCAGCGAGCGGCGGAGGGCCGCGTACATGTCTGCTCGGGCGCGCTCGGACACCTCGGCGCCCGGGAGGAAGTTCGAGCCGTGGAACGTGCCGGGGCGGTGGTGGAGTTCGACCGGGACGCCGGCCTCCAGCAGGCGCAGGGCGTAGGTGATGCCCTCGTCACGCAATGGGTCGAACTCGTTGGCGGCGACGTACGCGGGCGGCAGGCCGGCGAGGTCGGTGGCGCGGGCCGCGGCCGCATAGGGCGGTACGCCATCGGAGTCGGCCGAGGCTGCGTCCGGATGCAGGGCGCCGAGGTAGTGGCGCCAGCCCAGCCGGGCCTGCGGGCCGCTCCACAGCGGGGTGTCCGTGAACGCGGCGGCCGAAGCGGTGCCGACCCGGTCGTCGAGCATCGGGTTGTCGAGGAGTTGCAGGACCAGGGCCGGGCCGCCCTTGTCGCGGACGAACAGGGCGAGGGCGGCGGTCAGTCCGGCTCCGGCGCTGACGCCGCCGATCGCGATGCGGGCCGGGTCGCCGCCCAGTTCTGCGGCGTTGGCCGCGGTCCACACGAGTGCGGCATACGCGTCCTCGAGGGCTGCCGGGTACGGGTTCTCCGGGGCGAGCCGGTACTCCACACTCACCACGACGCAGTCCGCCTCGACCGCAAGGGCGGCGCAGGAGCGGTCCGAGCCGGCCACGTCGCCGAAGACGTAGCCGCCGCCGTGGAACCACACCAGGACGCCGCGCTCGCGCGCAGTGCCGGTCGCAGTGCCGGTCGGCGTGTAGACGCGGACCAGGATGTCCGGCGCCGACGGCCCGCCCGGGTC
Organism: Yinghuangia soli; assembly: GCF_021502675.1. GTDB lineage: Bacteria > Actinomycetota > Actinomycetes > Streptomycetales > Streptomycetaceae > Yinghuangia > Yinghuangia soli. The sequence continues at coordinate 49,680 of NZ_JAKFHA010000029.1, read as the reverse complement.
TGCGGCAGGGATGGTGCGGTCCTCGACGGCCACGCCGGGCAGCGGTGCGGCGCCGGCCGCCTGGGCGGCGGACTGGGCGCGCTGGGCTTCGCGGAAGGCGGGCGGGTCGGTCACGTCGACCTTCGGCAGCACCGGCAGCAGTGCACGCAGTTGCGGGTCGATGCGGTCTTCCGCGAATCCCATGGGGCCTCCCTCGGTACGTCCGCGCGACGCTAACAGCGCGGTGCCGAGGTTGCCATGGAGATCGGACACTGTGGCGACGGACACAGCCGTGCGTCCGATGCCTACGGCTCACACATGGTTCAGTGCCGCAGCGCCCGGGACACGGCCGCCGTCGCCTCCGGGGACAGCTTCACGCGGCTGACCGCGGTGGCCTTCCCCTCCTGCCCGGCCGGGACGTCCTCGATGCGAACCAGGACCGCGTCCACGAACTCGCCTGCCTGGTTGCGGAATTCGACCAGGACCAGGAAGTCGACGGTGTCGTTGCCGGTGTTCTCCACGGTCAGCGGGACCGCCATGCGCCCGTCCGGCCGGGTCTCCGCGGTGCCGACCCGGGTGTCCGGCTTCGCGTCGACGCCGTCCTTGATCCTGTCGAACTCGCTGCGCGCCTCGTCCGCCGCGCTCCGCACCGCCTCGGCGGCGCGTTCGGCGTCGTCGCGCAGGGAGTTGGGGTCCTCGTCGGCACCGCACGCGGCGGCGCCGAAGGCGAGGACCGCGGCGAGCGCCAGCGTGCCGGGCACGGTATGTCGGCGGCGGCCGCGGGCGCGGGGTGCGTTCATGGGATTCCTTCCTGGGCGCGTACTCGCGTGCTCGCGTCGTCTCGTGCTCGTGTGCTGCTGCCCGCGAGTACGCGCGCTGTGCTCGGTGGGCTCAGTGGGCTGGGTGGGCTCAGTGGGCTCAGTGGTTGAACAAGTGGCGCATGCGGTACTTGACCCGGTCGGAGCGCGACGACTGCTTGGTCGATGCCGCAGTGGCCGTCCCGCCCCGCGCGGACGACGACGCCGGGGCCACCGGCTCATCCGCTGCCGCGGGCGGCGGGTAGACCGGCTCGACCGTGTCGTCGCCGTGCACCGGTGCGGTGTCCAACTGGTCCCGGAGGGCGTCGCGTTCGGCGGCGGCGTCGCGTGCCTCGGCACGGGCGGTGCGCAGCGCGGCGCGGCGCCGGCGGGACCGTCCGCCGCCGGATACGCACATCCAGAAGGCCAGCGCGAACAGCAGCGCGAGCGCGATGCCGGCCATGAACACCGCGGTGGTGCTCATCGTCGCGATGTCCTGGTCGAAGAGGGTCACCGTGTATTCCGGTGTACCGCCGTGGTTGTCGGCGATCAGCAGCAGTGCGAAGGAGCCGGTCGCCATGAGGAGCAGAACTCCGAGGAACAACATCGGTTCGGGTCCTTTCCGGCCGTCGCCGGCCGCGGATTACCCCGTCATCCGACGGCTGCCCCGAACCGCCGCTCGCACACGCACTTTCCCCGGCTGCGGGCCGAACGGGTGGAATCGGCCCTGCTCAGGGCGCGCCGCGGCGCAAACCGGCCCCCGCGCGCCCGGGGGGGGTAACACCGGTTCCTGTGTGTGGATGGGGTCGCCCCGGACCGCGGCGCGAGCCGCGGTCCGGGGCTCGCGCTTTCCCGCGCCGGACCCTGCGGGTCCTCCCCTGCAGCTCTGCTACTTGCCGCGCTTCTCGCGGAACGTCCCGGGCGGCACCTCGTCGCCCCAGTGCGCCTTGCGGGCCCAGCGGAAGGCGTCCTTCTGGCTGCGCGCCACGACCTCTTCGCGCAGTTCGGGCGCCTCGCACACGGTGAAGCGGATGTGCCCGGGGCGGATCTGCGGGGCGCGCAGGATGCGGGCCGGGGCGTGCGAGGGCTCCAGTCGGGACGCCGAGACGTAGGCGAACTTCTCGTCCTCGAAGCCGAGTTCGCCGCCCTTGACGGCGCGGTGCACGCCGGAGCGGGTGACCCGGGCGGAGAAGTGGCACCAGTCGTCGCCGGTCATCGGGCAGGCCGCGTCCGACGGGCAGGGCGCGGTGATGGTCGCGCCGCCGCCGATCAGCCGCTCGCGGACCCGGCGGATGCGGGCGAAGCCGGCCGGGGTGCCGGGTTCGACGATGACCAGTTCGCCCAGCGTCATGTCCCACCAGCGGTCGACGGCGGCGTCCAGCTCCGCGTCGGGCAGCTCGCCGAGTACGAACGAGGCGACCACCAGGTCGGCTTGCCCGGCCGGCGGTGCGGTGACCGAGGTGCGGTGCCAGGTGCCGCCGCGTACCGCCGCGGACGCCGAGCGCCGGGCGAGCTGCTTGCCGACCTCGACCATCGCGGTGGCCTGCTCGACGCAGGTGACGTGTTCGAGCGAGTCGAAGAGCTCGGCCGCGGCCCAGGTCGCGGTGCCGGGCCCGGCGCCGAGGTCGATGAGCGACTTGGGGGCCCAGGCCGGGCGCCGCTGCAGCACCGCGTCGAAGACCGCGCGGTCCACGGCGAGCGTGGCGGGCATGCGCGCGGCGAGGTACGCGTGCACATGCTGCTTGGTCAACTGGCTGTCGCCGGGGGTGGCGCGGCCGTCCCGGTACCGGTCGGACAGGTCCTGGTAGGCGTGCGCAAGCCCCTTGGACTTGCCGCCGATCTCGGCCGCGACCGCGGTGGCCAGGTCGTACGTGCCGGGCACCCCGCCGGGCCGTTCGCCGGAATGCTGGGCCGGCGGGGCTGAACTCATGCCGGGACCTTATCAGCGGGCCTGCCGCGCACCGGCGCGCACCGGACGGGGGCACGATGGACCGCCAGGCGGTCAGGGGTTGATGGCCAGCACGATGTAGGCCGCGAGCAGCGACAGGTGGACGCCGCCCTGGAGCGGCGTCGCCTTGCCCGGGACGACGGTCAGGATGCCGACCACGACGGTGAGCGCGAGCAGCACCATGTGGGTGGCGCCGAGTCCGAGCAGCAGCGGCCCGTCCAGCCAGATGGACGCGATCGCTACTGCCGGGATGGTGAGGCCGATGCTCGCCATCGCGGAGCCGAGGGCGAGGTTGAGGCTGGTCTGCACGCGGTCGCGCAGCGCCGCGCGGTAGGCCGCGATCGATTCGGGGAGCAGGACGAGCAGGGCGATCACGACACCGACGACCGCGTGCGGCAGGCCGGCCTTCGCGACGCCGGATTCGATGGTGGGCGAGACGACCTTGGCGAGTCCGACCACGGAGACGAGCGCGACCCCGAGCAGGCCGAGGCTGGTCCAGGCCTCCCGCTCGGTCGGCGGGACGTGGTCTTCCTCCTCGACGACCTCGCCGTCCGAGGTGACCGGGATGAACGACTCGCGGTGCCGCACGGTCTGGGTGGTGACGAACAGGCCGTACAGCATCGCCGAGGCGACCGCCGCGAAGATCAGCTGGCCGGAGGTGAACTTCGGGCCGGGCGAGCTGGTGGTGAAGGTGGGCAGCAGCAGGCTCAGCCCGGCGAGGGTGGTGACGGTGGCGAGCGCCGCACCGGTGCCTTCCGGGTTGAAGCGGGCGACGCCGCCGCGCAGCGAACCGACGAGCAGGCTCATGCCGAAGATGCCGTTGCAGGTGATCATGACGGCGGCGAAGACGGTGTCCCGGGCCAGCGAGGCGGTCTTGTCGCCGCCGTCGGCCATCAGCGTCACGATGAGGGCGACCTCGATCACGGTCACCGCGAGGGCGAGCACGAGCGAGCCGAACGGCTCGCCGACCCGGTGCGCGACGGTCTCCGCGTGGTGCACCGCGGCCAGCACCGCACCTGCCAGCAGCGCGCCGGCCACCGCGACCACCCAGCCGGGGACGTCGCGCCCCCAGGTCAGGACAAGCGCCACCAGGGCGAGCAGCGGAACGAAGGTGGTCCAGCGGAACAGTAGAGCTTTGTCGGTGCTTGGTGCCATATGGCGGATTTTTTCAGACCGGCGGCTGTTTCCGGGTCAGCCCGCCGGGTCGGCAAGTCGGGCGAGGACCTGCAGGAAGGCCTGGGTTTTGGCGGTCATCCACGCCGTGTCGAAGAGATTCGAGTCATATGTCACATAGCCGCGCAGCGGTCCGGCGTCCGAGCGCATCGACCACAGGAACGGCAGCGGGATCGCCAGCGCAGGCTGGCCCTCCTCGCCGAGCGGCGCCAGGTCGAGCGCGGGGTCGGCGGCCGGGCGGACCGGGGTGGGCGGGATGAGCTGGAACGCGGGCGGCACCCGGTCGCGCGTGGTCAGGGAGGCGAACATCTCGGGGACGGCCTGCAGGATCACCAGCAGTCCGGTCTCGTGCGCGTACGCCTGGCGCAGTGCGGCGTCGATGCGGGTGCGCAGCTCGCCGAGGCCGGGGCCGTCGGCCCGGTCGATCCGGATGGCCAGCATGTTCATGAGGAATCCGACGCTGTTCCATTCGCTGGGCAGCCGCCCGGCGGTGACGACCGGCACCACGGTGTCCCGGTCGGGAAGGACGCCCTGGGTGAACGCGGTGAGCATCAGGGTGAACGGTGTCGTGCGGGCCCGCCGGGCCGCCTTGCCGACCGCCGCGGCGAGCTCGTCGGGGACCACGAAGCGGTGTACCGCGGTCGGTCCCGGCGGCGCGTCGGGGTACTGCGCGGGCAGGCCGCGGCCCGCGGTGCCGGCCAGGTGCGGGCGCCAGAACTCCAGGGATGCGGCGTACCGCTCCTGGGTCTTGGCGCAGCGGTCGTCGGCGGCGATCTCGGTGTACTGCATGACGTCGGCGGCAAGCGGCGGTTCGCCGCGCGTGCGGGCGGTGTAGGCGGCGACCAGGTCGCGGGCCAGTACGCCGAGCGACCAGGCGTCGGCCGCGATGTGGTGGGCGACCAGCACGAGCACCGGGTCGGCGCCGCCGGGTTCGTCGTCCGGGTACCGGCCGAGGTACGCCCACAGCAGGGGCGGCGTCCGCCAGTCGTGGCCCTGTCCGGCGACCCGGGCCACGAATGCGTCGGGGTCGCTGCCCGCCGGCAGGCTCTCGACCACCAGCCGTGCCGGCATCGGCGGAAGGATCCGCTGGTAGGGCTCGGTGCCGGAGCCGTCGGACCCGTCGCGGACGATCTCGGTGCGCAGCGCGCCGTGCCGGGCCACCACGTCGTCGAGTGCCGCCTGCAGCACGCCGGTGTCGACCGGGCCGCGGACCCGGAATGCGGCGCGCACGATGAAGTCCGGGTCGAACACGCTGCCGGGGTTGACCAGGTCGACCAGGTGCAGCAGTTCCTGCGCGTACGACAGGGCGCAGGTCTCTTCCTCGCGGGACGGGGCCGTCACGGATGTCCTCCACGTGTCTGGGACTTGGGGCGGGGCCGCCCGCGGACGGGCAGGGCCTTGTAGCCGCCCAGGAACATCGACCGCACGCGGACCGGTTCGCCCACGACGTCGAGCGAGGCGTACATCGCGAACAGTTCCTCGAAGAGCAGCCGCAGGGTGAGGCGGGCCATATTGGACCCGACGCAGTAGTGGTGGCCGGCGCCGAAGGCGAGGTGCCGGTTGGGCCGCCGGGCGACGTCGAACACGTCGGGCTCGGCGAAGGCCCGTTCGTCGCGGTTGGCCGCGGCCAGGAACGCGAGGACGGCCTGCCCTTCGGCGACTTCGGTGCCGGCCACGTGCACCGGCCGTTTGGCGGTGCGCATGAAGTACCGGCCGGGGGTGGCCCAGCGCAGGGCTTCCTCGATACCGCTGTCGAGCAGGTCGGGCCGGGCCGCCCAGCGGGCGAAGCCGCCGTCGCGGCCGAGTTCGCGGACCGCCGCGGCGGGCACCAGCGAGAGCGACACGACGGCGCCGAGCAGCAGGCTGTAGCAGTTGGAGACCACCGCGGACGGCGGTACCCGCTCGCCGTCGCGGCGCTGGGCGAGCAGGACTCCGACCAGGTCGTCGCGCGGCCGCCGGACGCGGTCGCGGACCAGGTCGGCGAAGTAGGCGAAGAGTTCGCGGTGCGCCCGCTGCAGCGTCGCCCGCGGGCCTTCCGGCAACCGGTAGTCGGGGTCGTCCTCGGCGGAGGCCATGAATGCCAGGTGGATCAGGTGCGGGCGGTCCTCCTCGGGCAGTCCCATCAGCACCCCGAGCAGGACCAGCGGGAGGGCGCGCATGGCCGCGGCGAAGTCGAACGGCTCGGTGCCGTACGGCAGCAGCGCCCGGATGCCGGCCCGCACTTCGGTGCGGTGCGCGTCCACGGTCCCGGCCCGCAGCGCCTGGTGGACGGGCGCGCGGAGCCGGCCGTGCCGGGGCGGGTCGGTGGCCGCGAGCTGGTGCCCGGCCGCGGGGTCGCGGCGGCCCAGCAGGCTGAGCAGGGTGCCGTGCTCGGAGCTGAACGCCTCGTGGTCGCGCAGCACGCGTTCGACGTCGGCGTACCGGGTGGCGGCCCAGAAGCCCAGGTCCGGGGCCACCGGCTGCCAGTGCAGCGGGGTACGGGCCCGCATCGTGCGCCACAGGGCGAGCGGGTGGCCGTCCGCGTACAGGTCGGGATCGGTGAGGTCGGGCACCGCGCAGCCGGGCGCGGCGAGGTCCGGCGCCCGGGGCGGGGTCACGGCCCGGTCCGGCCGCCGGCCTCGGTACGCCCGGTCTTGACCGCGTCCTCCACCGCCTCGGCCAGGGTCGCGACGGTCGGCGAGAGGAACAGCGCGGCGGCCGAGATCTCCACCCCGAACTCCAGGTCGACGTCCAGTTGGACCTGCGCGGCGAGCATCGAGTCGCCGCCCAGTTCGAAGAAGTCGTCGGCGATCCCGACGGGGCCGAACTGAAGAGCGGCCTCCCACAGTTGGACCAGGCGTTCTTCCAGTTCGGTGCGCGGGGCGGCGTACGCGGTGCTGAGTCCCGCGTCCTCGCGTGCCGCTTCGCGTGCGTGCAGCGTCTCCGGTGACGACATCCGGTCCCCCTGCGGTCGGCGGAGCCACCCACTGTTGCACCGGCGGCGGGGCCGGGGATTGGAGAAATCCGACACGTACCGGGGCGGAGTTCCGGAGAATTCCGCTTTCTGTCAAGCAGGACGTCCACTTTGCGCAACCGGCTTCGAATATGCGACCGGATCAGGCGTTACCCAGCCGTACCCCGTAGACATCTGATGCAGCGTCAGCTAGGCATGCCCGTGCGCCCGCAAGCGTGATCGACGCGGCCTCGGAGCTATGCGGAACAGGATCGTCCGGTTCCGTGCGGCCCCGCCGCAGCAGTTCTGTCCTGCTCCTCCCGGAAGGACGTACTCGATGTCACCAGCGATGCCCGGCAGCCCCCGAACTGCCGAAAGATCCTCCCGTGCCCGGGAACAACGCCCGGCCGGTCCGCTCCGGCGCCGCCGCAGCCGCACCTTGGCGGCGGCCGCCGCGGCGCTGGCCGGCCTTCTTGCTGCCGCCTGTGGGGGAGGCGGCAGCAAGGGCGGGGACAGCAACCCGTCGGCGGCGGCGTCGGCGGCGAAGGCCGGCGGCGCCCTCGAGGTCATCGTGGTCACCGACATGGCCAAGATCGACCCGTTCGGTGCGCTCAGCAACTACTACACCGAGAACTCGCGGCTGAACGCCGTCTACGACTCGCTGTTCTACAGCGAGCCCAAGACCGGCAAGGCCATTGCGCAGATCGGCGAGAGCCTCACGCCGGACGCCACCGGCGCGGTGTGGACGCTGAAGATCAAGCCCAACGTCAAGTTCACCGACGACACGCCGTACGACGCGGCCGCGGTGAAGTGGTTCTGGGACGAGCACAAGAACCCCGAGCGCCGCTCGATCGTGGCCGGTTCGGCCGCCGCCATCGACAAGACCGAGGTCGTCGACCCGCTCACGCTGCGCGTGACGCTCAAGGCGCCGAACGCGAACTTCGACCGCGTGGTGGCCTCGTCGCTGGCGTTCATCGGCTCCCCGACCGCGCTGCAGAAGGACCCGGTCGCGTTCGCCACCAAGCCGGTCGGCGCGGGCCCGTTCGTCATGACCGAGTGGGTGCGCGACAGCCACATGACGCTCACCAAGAACCCGAAGTACTGGCAGGGCGCGGACAAGCCGGCGCTCGACAAGGTCACCTTCCGGGTCCTGTCGGACAGCGAGCAGGCGCTCAACGCGGTCGCCACCGGCCAGCGGGACCTCAAGGTGACCGGCAGCGCCACCGACGCCGCGAAGGCGCAGGCCAAGGGGCTCGGTACCGTTTCGGTCTCGGTGATCGTGGGCGAGGCGGTCGCGTTCAACAACGCCAAGCCGCCGTTCGACGACCCGCGGGCCCGCAAGGCGGTCGCGCTCGCACTGGACGCGAACGAGATCAACAAGGTCGCGTTCAACGGCCAGGGCGTGCCGACCAACAGCCTGTTCCCGGCGGGCAGCCCGCTGGTCGCCGCGGACGCCCCGGCGGTGCCGTCCGCCAACCGCGTCGAGGCGCAGCGCCTGCTGGACGAACTGGCCGCCGAGGGCAAGCCGTTGAGCTTCACCTACCTGCTGCCGCAGAACAACCAGGCGACCCGCACCGGCGAGTACATCCAGTCGCAGCTGATCGGCCTGAAGAACATCAAGGTCACGGTCCAGCCGATGGCGATCGTCGCGTTCACCCAGGCGGTCCGCATCAACCGCGCCTACGAGGCGGCGCTGTACAACTGGATGATCTCGGACATCGAGCCGATGGGCTACAGCTACATGCACAGCACCAGCCCGACGAACTTCCTCGGCTACAAGAACCAGGCCGTCGACGCCGCCCTCGACCAGGGCCGCAAGACCAGCGACCCGGACCAGCGGCGGACCGCCTACACGGCGATGGCCGCGCAGGCTGCCAAGGACATCCCGATCTGGCCGTACCAGGAGGGCCGCCTCACGGTCTTCCACGGCAACTCGGTCGCCGGGCTCGTGCTCAGCAACGACGGCATGATGCTGATGGACCGGCTGGGGCGCCGCTCCTGACGCTCCGCTCCTGAACCGTGCACGCCGCTGATGAACCGTGCACGGCGCTGATGATCGGACGGCTCCCGCCGCCGCATATAGGGCCACACTGGAAGTGCGGGGCCCGCATGCGGAGGTGGGAGCCATGTCCGACATGAAGCACTGGACCGTCGACATCTACCTGACGGAGAAGACCGGAGTCGAGGAGTCCGACGGGGCCATCACGGTGCGCACGCACGCCGAGGCCCGTCTGACCACGGACTCCAATACGTCGCTCCGGGGCTGGGGTAATGCCCGCAAGCACCCGGACGACATGGACGTGCCGCAGATCGGCGACGAGCTCGCCTGTGCGCGGGCGCTGTCCGACTTGGCGCACCGGCTGCTGCACGCCGCGGCCGCGGACATCGAGGCGTCCACCGGGACCATGGCCTCGCCGCGGACGTGACGCGCGGGGCGATGCGCGGGCGCACGACCGGTCGTGCGAGGGGCCTGTCCCGGCCGGGACAGGCCCAACGCATGTTCGTACCCCCTGGTCAGGCGGCCGGGAAGTCCGCGGTGTGGTCCGCCGCCCACTGCGCGTAGGTGCGCGGCGCCCGCCCGATGAGCTGCTCCAGGGTCTCGGTGATCTCCGCGGGCTTGCCGACCGTGCCGGCCAGCAGGTCGAACAGGGCGTTCACGAAGTCGGCGTCCATGAACTGAGCCATCTGCTCGCGCACCGGGGCGTCCGGCAGCTCGTCGAAGACCAGCGGGCGGCCCAGCGTCTCGCCGAGGATGTGCACCTGCTCGGCCTGGGTGAGCGACTCCGAGCCGGTGAGCGCGTACGTCCGGCCCGCGTGCCCGTCCGTGGTGAGCACCCGCACGGCGGCGTCCGCGACGTCGCGCTCGTGGACCGGCGCGCTCGCCGCATCGGCGTACGGGGCCCGGATGACGTCGTTGCCGCCGCCCATCTGCATCGCGAAGCTCAGCGAGTTGACCGCCGGGAAGAACAGCCGCAGGAACGTGTGCTCGATGCCGGTCGCGGCAACCGCCCGTTCGACGTCCGCGTGGTAGGCGGCGATGACGTCCGGCTGCGGCTCGGCACCGTCGACGACCGCACCCGAGGACAGGAACACGATCTTCCGCAGGCCGGCCTCGCGGGCCGCGGCGAGCAGCGCGGACGCATCCGCACCGTACGGCAGGACCATGAGCATCCGGTCCGCCCCGGCCAGCGCGGGGGCCAGCGTGCCGGGGTCGGCCAGGTCGCCGCGGACCACCTCGACGCCGTCCGGCAGACCGGCGCGCTCCGGGTTCCGGCTGAGGACCCGGACCGGCTCGCCCGCTGCGGCCAGCGCCTCGACGGTCTCGCGCCCGAAGTGTCCGGTGCCACCGATGACCAGGATCATTGCGTTCTCCCTTGTGCGTGTTCCGCGCTCGCGCTCTTCCCGACATCCAGAAATCTAGAAGCCATATAGGAAAGGTTCTTTCCGCATAGCGAACTCCGCGGAAGAAAGATCTTCGCGGCGGCCACCGCCCACTCGCGGATTCCGGAGAACTGCGCCGCCCCCGGGCGAGTGCCGAAAGTCCTGGATCGGCAGGCCCTTTCCTGGGTAAATCCCACCATGCGAGACAGATTGCGTCCGAGTTTTGGCGATTCGGGCGATCAGTCCATGGTGGTGAGGTACATCCATCTCCGCTCAGATTTCGGTAGCTCCGCCATGCCCGCTCCCGCAAAGGCCGCCGCACCCGCGGCACCGGCCGCATCCGAACCGTCGTCCCCCGCCTCCGCAGCCGTACTCGCGCCCGCGCTCGCCGAACCCGCGGCTCCCCAGGCGCTCGGCGGCGGCCTCAAGCAGCGGCACCTTTCGATGATGGCGCTCGGCGGGGTCATCGGCGCCGGGCTGTTCGTCGGGTCGGGTGCCGGGATCGCGGCCGCCGGGCCGGCCATCCTCATCTCGTACGTGCTGGCCGGCGCGCTGATCATGCTGGTCATGCGGATGCTCGGCGAGATGGCCGCGGCGATGCCGGCCAGCGGGTCCTTCTCGGTGTACGCCGAGCGCGCGCTGGGCCGGTCGGCCGGGTTCACCACCGGGTGGCTGTACTGGGCGCTGATCGCGATGGGTGTCGCGGTCGAGGCGATCGGCGCCGCCAAGATCCTCGCCGGATGGCTGCCGGCCGTGCCCGAGTGGTCGTTCGTGCTGGTGCTCATGGTCGTGGTGACGCTCGCGAACCTGGCCAGTGTCGGGTTCTTCGGCGAGGTGGAGTTCTGGTTCGCGGGCATCAAGGTGGCCGCGATCGTGCTCTTCCTCGGGCTGGGCGCACTCGCCATCTTCGGGGTGCTGCCGGACACCGACCCGGTCGGGTTCGCGAATCTGACCGGCGACGGCGGTTTCCTGCCGAACGGCTGGGCCGGGGTGGTCACCGGCCTGCTGGCCGCGGTGTTCGCGTTCGGCGGCCTCGAGGTCGTGACGATCGCGGCTGCGGAGTCCGACGACCCGCGCGGTGCGGTGGCCCGGGCGGTGCGCACCGCGGTGTGGCGGATCGCGCTGTTCTACATCGGCTCGATGGCGGTCGTGGTGACGCTGCTGCCGTGGGACGCGGCGGAGGTCGGGGCCAGCCCGTACACCGCGGTGCTGGACCGGATCGGTATCGCGGGCGCCGGGCAGATCATGAACGTCATCGTGCTGCTCGCCCTGGTCTCGGCGATGAACGCCAACGTCTACAACACCTCGCGCATGCTGTTCTCGCTGTGCGGCCGCGGCGAGGGTCCGCGGGCGCTGCTCAAGCTGTCGCGGCGCCGCGTGCCGTATCTGACCGTGCTGGCGTCGGTGGCCTTCGGCTTCGTCTCGGTGGTGTTCAGCTTCGTATGGGAGGACACCGTCTTCACCTACATGCTGAACGCGGTCGGCGCGGTCCTGCTCGTGGTGTGGGGCCTGATCGCCGCCTCGCAACTGCGGCTGCGGTACCGCCTGGAGCGCGAGAACGGCGGCGAACTCCCGGTCCGCATGTGGGGCTTCCCGTACCTGAGCTGGCTGGCGCTGGCCGGCATCGCGGCGGTGCTGGTGCTCATGCTGCGCGACCCGGCGACCCGCGAGCAGGTGCTGTGGACCGCGGGCCTGACCCTGGCCCTGGCCGCGGTGACGCCGGTCCGCACCTGGTTTGCCGGGCGCGCTCAGCGGTAGCCGGACGCGTCGGCGGGCTTGCCGGGGTCCTGCACCTCGACCATGTAGCGCCAGGCGTCCGGGCGGCTGCCGTCCAGGTCGGTGAAGCCGTACTCCCGGGCGAGCTGCCCGCTGGAGAGCGACTGCCCGTTCCAGCGCGCCACTTCCGGGTCGGCGGCCAGCGCGGCGACCGCGCGGCCGACGTAGTGCGGGGTCTCGCTGATCCCGAAGTGCGGTACGCGCTCCAGGGCGTCGCGCCAGTTGTCCTCGGTCACGCCGAAGGCGTCCAGCATCATCTCGGAGCGCAGCCAGCCCGGCGTGAGCGCGACCGCGGTCGCGCCGCGCGGGCCGAGTTCGTGCCCGAGCGCGAAGCCCATGCGCAGGACCGCCGACTTGGCGATGTCGTAGAAGAAGGAGTTGCGGTAGTTCGCCTGGTTGTACGCGAGCGTGCCGTCGGTCATCTCGACCACCAGGCCGCCCGGCCGGCGCAGCAGGAGCGGCAGCAGGAAGTGGCTGGTGATGGCGTGCGTGTCGATCGCCAGGCGGAGCAGCCGCAGGCCGTTGTCCAGGTCGTGCTCCCAGACCGGGTTCTCCCACTCGAAGAGCTTCTCGCCGCCCCAGACGTCGTTGACCAGGACGTCCAGGCGGCCTTGCTCCGCCTCGATGCGCTCGGCGAGGGCCCGGACCTGGTCGGGCTCCAGGTGGTCGGTGGGCACCGCGATGCCGCTGCCGCCCGCCGCGGTGGCGAGCTCGGCGGTCTCCTCGATGGTCTCGGCCCGGTCGTACTCGGAGCGCTTGCCGCGCGTGCTCCGGCCGGTCGCGTAGACGGTGGCGCCGGCCGCGCCGAGCTGCACGGCGATGCCGCGTCCCGCCCCGCGCGTGGCGCCCGCGACCAGTGCGACCTTGCCGTGCAGGGGCTGCTCGGGAGACGTGGACATGGTGCTCCTCGGGGTCGCGGCGGGGCGGCCTGGCTCTCCTTGCCGACGCTACCCGGCTGCTCCGACGGCCGCCCGCGCTCCGCGGCCGGGGCTCAGCCGTCCGTGCCGCGGATACGCGCGAGGATCTGCGGGTTGGTGACGTGCACCGGCACGTTGTCGTCGTCGAACAGCCCGAGCCGCTGCAGCGCACCGCCGTCGACGGGCAGCACCGCGCCGGTGGTGTACGCGGACAGGTCGGAGACCAGGAACAGCACGGCCGCGGCGACGTCTTCCGGGGTGCCGCGGCGGCGCATCGGCACGCCGCGTCCGGCGAGTCCGGGGTCCTGGACGGTGCTGGTGGCGCGCGGCGTGGTGATCGAGCCGGCCGCGACGGCGTTGACGCGGATGCCGTACTGCCCCCATTCGACGGCGAGCGTCCGGGTCAGGCCGAGGACCGCGGCCTTCGCCGTGCCGTAGGCGACGTGGTACGGCGCGGCCACCACGCCGCCGGTCGAGGCGATCGTCGCGATCGACCCGCCGGACTCCTGGTCGACCATGCGGCGTGCGACGGCCTGGGACAGGAACATCACGTGGTGCAGGTTGAGGTCGAGCGAGGCGTCCCACTGCTCCCGCGCGAAGTCCAGGGCCGGCGCCCAGTGCGGCAGGAGGCTGCCGCCGACGACGTTGACGAGGCCGTGCAGTACGCCGGGGGCGGCCGCGACGACTTCCGCGACCCCCTCGGCCGTGCCGATGTCGGCCCGGACCAGGACGGTCTCGCCGGGCAGGTCGAGCGCGTCGAGCCGGTCCTGGTCCCGGTCCACCGCGACGACCACGGCACCGGCCTCGGCCAGCGCCCGCGCGCAGGAGGTCCCGATGCCGCCGCCGCCCGCGCCCGAGACGATGACGGAACGGCCGTCCAGGCGCAGCCTGTCGGTGATCATGCGGACTCCTCGGGCTCGGGACGGATCGCGGTGCGCAGCAGCGGGAGCACGTGCGCACCGAGGGCGCGTATCTGATCGCGGGCCGCCCCGGCGCTCACGCCGGGGACCTGCACGCGGAGGTTGAGGCAGGTCGCGCCGGTGTCGCGCAGCGCGGCGGCGAGGTCCGCGGCCAGTTCGGCGGGGTCGTCGCGGCAGATGAACCCGGTGCCGCGCCAGTGCTCCCGGGCGGCGTCGGCCGAGTACGACTGGTAGATGACGTGCTGGCGTTCGAAGGCCTCGCGCGGCGGGTCGCCGAGCCAGACGCGGCGGATCAGCACGCGGGCGCCCGTCCCGCCGGCGTCCGTGTAACGCTGCGTCAGGTCGCGAAGCCTGGCCGGGTCGGAGGCGCCGTCGTAGAGGATGCCGGTCCCGGCTCCGGCGGCGCGGCGGACCGCGGCCGGGCTCATCGCGGTGCTCAGCACCGGGACCGGGCGGTCCGCGCAGGCGGCGAGGGCGCGGTCGCCCGCCAGATCGCCGAGGTCCTCGCCGCGCAGCATGGCGGCCAGCCGCGGCAGCCCGGTGCGGAAGCGCGGCACGGCGTCGGCGAGGTCGGCGTCCATGACCCGGAAGTCGAGTCCGAGGGCGCCGGGCGCGACACCTAGACCGACCCGACCCGGGTGCCGCACGGCAAGCCAGGCGGCTTCCTCGGCCAGCAGCGCGGGCGGGCGCAGCGGCAGCAGGACCGGGCAGGCGGCCGCCCAGCCGGCCGGCATCGCGTCCAGCATCCAGCCCGCGACCTGCAGCGGATTGGGCAGGTAGCCGGCGAAGCCGCCGTGGTGCTCGCTGGTCATGACGCCGTCGAACCCGGCCTCGGCGGCCAGTGCGGCGTGGCCGAGGAGCTGGGCGGCGATGCCCGGGGCGTCGAGTTCGTTGTGCGGGTAGATGCGCAGGGAGACCGACCCGGCCGCGAACGGCGCGGCCGCCGGTCGCGGAGCTGCCTCGGGCATGCCGCCGCCTTTCCGCCTGACCGGAGCGCCCGACCGCGCGAAGTCGATCAAGCCGAACGCCCGGAGCGTAGGCGCGTCATCGTGCAATGACAAGGGTTCTGCAGCGTGACTCCTGGTCGCCCGCGCCCCTGCTCCCCCGACTCGCCCTCCTCCCCTTTACTGCTGCTTGTTACTGCTGCTTGTTACTGCTGCTTGTTACTGCTGCTTGTTACTGCTGCTTGTTACTGCTGCTTGTTCTCCGCTTCGCGTTCGGCGGCTTTGTCGGCCTGGAAGCCGTCTTCGGTGCGGCCGCGGCGCCAATAGCCCGAGATCGACAGGTCCTCGCGCGCCACGCCGCGCTCGCCCAGCAGGTGGCGGCGCATCTCCTTCACCGTGTCCGCTTCGCCGTGCACGAAGGCGTGCACGCGGCCCGGCAGGAACTCCGCGGCGGCCAGCGCGTCGGGCAGTGCGGGGGCGCCCGCCGAGCGGTGCAGCCAGGTGATCTTCAGGTCGCCGGGCGAGTCGAGCTCCTGCTCCTCCTCGGGCGAGTCGATCTCGATCAGCGCGCGGGCCGGCACGCCTGCGGGCACCCGGGCCAGCGAGGCGCCGATCGCCGGCAGCGCGCTCTCGTCGCCGACGAACAGGTGCCAGTCGGCGTCCGCGGACGGGGCGTACGCACCGCCCGGGCCGAGCAGCAGGAGCCGGTCGCCGGGCTGCGCGGCCGCCGCCCACGGGCCGGCCAGGCCCTCGTCGCCGTGGTACACGAAGTCGATGGTGATCTCGCGGGCCGCCGGGTCGAGGGCGCGCACGGTGTACGTGCGGGTCACCGGCCAGTCCTCGCGCGGCATTTGGGCGCGCACGACCTGCATGTCGAGGGGCTCGGGGTAGGTGACCCCGGGCCGCGGGAACAGGATCTTGACGTACGCGTCGGAGTAGCCGTTGTCGACGAAGCGGGAGAACTCGTCCCCGCCCGCGACCACGCGGATCATGTGCGGCGTGATGCGCCGGGCCTCGCGCACCTGCAGCTCGATGACCGCACGGCCCTTGGGCGCGGGAGTGGGCGCACTGGTCGTGGTGCTCACGGATGGCTCCTCTGTGGTGCAGGTACGTGCAGGTACGTGGGGTGCGGGCACACGCGAGGCGCGCACCTACTTAGGTAAGCCTAACTAACCGCCTGTGGACGTTTGCGTCACCCCCGCACCAGGACTCCCTAGACTGTCCGGATGAGTACGCCAGCCCCGGTCGGCAGCCCGGACGCCGCACATGAAGTCCTGCAACGCGTCTTCGGCTACGACTCATTCCGCGGCGACCAACAGGAGATCATCTCCCACGTCGTGGCCGGCGGCGACGCGCTCGTCCTGATGCCGACCGGCGGCGGCAAGTCGCTCTGCTACCAGATCCCCGCGCTCGTGCGCGACGGCGTCGGCGTGGTCATCTCGCCGCTGATCGCGCTCATGCAGGACCAGGTCGACACCCTCAACGCGCTCGGCGTACGCGCCGGGTTCCTCAACTCCACGCAGATGCCGCACGAGCGGCAGGAGGTCGAGAAGGCCTTCCTGTCGGGCGAGTTGGACCTGCTCTACCTCGCCCCCGAGCGGCTGCGCGTGGAAGCGACCGTCCGGCTGCTCGACCGCGGGAAGATCTCCCTCTTCGCGATCGACGAGGCGCACTGCGTGGCGCAGTGGGGCCACGACTTCCGCCCCGACTACCTCGCGCTGTCCGAACTCCACGAGCGCTGGCCGGACATCCCGCGCGTCGCCCTGACCGCGACCGCCACCCCGGCCACCCACGACGAGATCGCGGGCCGCCTCAACCTGGTCGACGCGAAGCATTTCGTGGCGAGCTTCGACCGGCCGAACATCCAGTACCGCATCGAGGGCAAGCAGGACCCCAAGAAGCAGCTGCTCCGCCTGCTCCGCGAGGAGCACCCCGACGACGCGGGCATCGTGTACTGCCTGTCGCGCGCCTCGGTGGAGAAGACCGCCGAGTTCCTGGTGCAGAGCGGCATCACCGCACTCCCGTACCACGCGGGCCTGGACGCCCGGACCCGCGCCGAGAACCAGTCCCGGTTCCTGCGCGAGGACGGCGTGGTGATGGTCGCGACCATCGCGTTCGGCATGGGCATCGACAAGCCGGACGTGCGCTTCGTGGCGCACCTGGACCTGCCCAAGTCGGTCGAGGGCTACTACCAGGAGACCGGGCGCGCGGGCCGCGACGGCCTGCCGTCCACCGCGTGGCTGGCGTACGGCCTGCAGGACGTCGTGCAGCAGCGCAAGATGATCGACGGCTCGGAGGGCGACCAGGCGCACCGCCGCCGGCTGTCCGCGCATGTCGACGCGATGCTCGCGCTGTGCGAGACGGTCGAGTGCCGCCGCGTGCAACTGCTCGCGTACTTCGGCGAGAAGGGCGCGCCCTGCGGCAACTGCGACACCTGCCTGGCGCCGCCCGCGTCGTGGGACGGCACGATCGCCGCGCAGAAGCTGCTGTCCACGGTGTTCCGGCTGGCCAAGGAGCGCCGCCAGAAGTTCGGCGCCGGGCAGGTCATCGACATCCTGCGCGGCAAGAAGACCGCCAACGTCATCAAGTTCGACCACGACACGCTCAGCGTCTTCGGGGTCGGCGCCGATCTGGACGACAACGCCTGGCGCGGCGTGGTCCGCCAGCTCCTCGCGCAGGGCCTCCTTGCGGTCGAGGGCGAGTACGGCACGCTGGCGCTGACCGAGGCGAGCGGCGAGGTGCTCGGGCAGCGGCGCGAGGTCATGCTGCGCCGCGAACCGGAGCGCACCCGGGCGAAGTCGTCCGGCGGATCGGGCTCGTCGGGCAAGGCCAAGGCGGCGCCCGCGGACCTGCCCGAGGCGGCCGTGCCGGTCTTCGAGCGGCTGCGCGCGTGGCGGTCGGCGACCGCGAAGGAGCAGGGCGTCCCGGCGTACGTCATCTTCCACGACGCCACGCTGCGCGAGATCGCCACGGCCGGGCCCGCCACGCTGGAGGCGCTGGCCGGGATCAGCGGGGTCGGCGAGAACAAGCTGGCCAAATACGGGCAGCAGATCCTCGACGCGCTGGCGGAGTAGGACGGCGGCCTGCCGCAGCCCGGGCCGGGGTCACGGCTGCTCCGCGAGCAGCGCCTCGGCGATCCTGGTCCGCGCGTACAGCACGGTCCGGCCGGTGCGGTGCGCGCTGACCAGGCGGGCGTCGCGCAAGGCGGTGAGGTGCTGCGAGACGCCGCCCGGGGTGAGCCCGGTGCGGCGGGCCAGATCGGTCGTCGAGGCGGGTGCCGCGAGTTCGCCGAGCAGCAGGGCGCGGCTGCGCCCCAGGACCGCGGCCAGCGCCGCGGAGGGTGCGGACGCCGTCGGCGTCCACAGGCTCGCGATGCCGCGCGGCGGGTAGCGCACGGTCGGCTGCCACGGGCCGCCGATCAGCGAGAAGACGCGCGGCCAGACGAAGACCGACGGGTTGAGCAGCAGTCCGCGGCCGTCCAGGCGGCGGACTCCGCGGCAGAAGCGCATCGCCAGGCGCAGCGTGCCGTCGTCCCAGCTGATGCCGGGGTCCAGGTCGTCGAAGAGCCGGTAGGCGCCGCCGTCCGCGAGGCGCCGGGCGCGGTAGAGGATGTCGCCTTCGAGCAGCGTGAGGATGCGCGGCCAGTAGGGCGCGAGGGCGATTTCCCAGTACGCCGTGACGGCGTCGGCGAGTTCGCCGAGGGCCCGGTCCGGGTCGGCGCGCAGCGCGTCGATGCGCGCGGGCGGGATGCCGTCGGAGCCGTCGATGCGCTCCGGCGGGGTGGCCCGCAAGGCGGCGAGTTCGACGTCGAGCGAGGGCTGCGACAGGGTGGGCGGCGCGCCGAGGAAGGCGGGCAGCGTCAGGGTCGGCACCGGGACGAGGTCGAAGAGCGGGGCCAGGTCGGCCCCGGCGGCGGCCAGGCGCGGGCGGACCTCGTCGGCCCATGGGCGGTGCATGCCCTCGGCGTCGCTGCCCTTCAACACGCGGATGCTCGCGACGACTTCCCATAAGGGAGACAGCGCGAAGCGGGTCCGGGCGACGTCCTCGACGGTGAACTCGATCCCCAGCATTCAGCCGAGACTAAATCATTCGACGCGCCGAGGGGTGCCGGGCAGGGTACGGGGATGCTCCAGCCCTCCGCCGGGACGCGTCCCGGCGCCCCCGAACCCGGTCCCCGTCCCGATCCCCGGCCCGCCGCCGCTGTTGATGCGGCCGGCTCCTCGCCGTGGCGGGTACGCGACTTCCGCACATTGTTCGCCGCGAGCGCGTTCAGTCTGGCCGGTGCGAACATCGCCGCCGTCGCCGTACCGCTCATCGCGGTGCTCGCGCTGGACGCGGGACCAGGCCAGGTCGGTGCCTTGGCAGCGTTGGACACCGCCGCGTTCCTGCTCATCGGCCTGCCGGCCGGGGCATGGGTGGACCGGCTGCCGCACCGCGGGGTGCTGATCGCGGCCGACGTGGTGCGCGCGGCGCTGTTCGCCTCGGTGCCGATCGCGTGGTGGTGCGGGGTCCTGACGCTGTGGCAGCTGTTCGCGGTCGTGCTGCTCAGCGGCGCGGCGACGGTGTTCTTCAACATCGCCGCGCAATCGGTACTGCCGTCGGTGGTCGGCCGCGCCGGCCTGGTGCAGGCCAATACGGCCCTGGTGACGCTGCAGGCGGCAGGCAGCATCGGCGGCCGCGGCGCGGGCGGCGGCGTCGTCCAGCTCTTCGGCGCCCCGGCGGCGGCGCTCTGCACGGTGGCCGGATACCTGGGCTCCGCCTGGCAGTTGGCGCGCATGCGGTACGGCCGCGCGGCCGATCCGACTGCGGGCGGCCCGGCGCCGGACTCCCCCGCGCAGGGCTCCACTGTGCAGGACTCCCCCGCAACCGGCGGCTCCGCGGCAGATGCGCCCGCCGTGAAGCCGGCCCGCCCGCGGCTCCGCACCGACGTCGCCGAGGGCATGCGCCACGTCTTCGGCAGCCCCGAACTGCGGGCGCTGGTCCTCACCGCGATGCTGACGAACTTCGGCGCGCAGTTCGCCAACACCATGATGCCGCTCGTGTTCACCGACGAACTCGGGCTTTCCGCAGGCGCTTTGGGGCTCTATCTGGCGGTCGGCGGGGCCGGGGTGCTGGCCGGCGCCCGCGCGGCGCGGCCGGTCGCCCGGCGGCTCGGGTTCGGCCGCACGATACGGCTGGCCGGCCTGGTCCTGGCGCCCGCCGCGCTGCTGATCCCGCTGGTCGGCACGGGTCCCGCGATGGCGGCAGCCGTCCTGGGGTGGTTCCTGACCACCGCGCGGATGGGCGTCGACAACGTCCTGGGCGTGAGCCTGCGGCAGGCGCGTACCCCGGACGCCCTGCTCGGCCGGATGAACGCGACGTTCCACTTCGTCCTGACCGGCGCGGTCGCGGTGGGTGCCGCGGTCTCCGGCGCGGTCGGCGAACTCGCCTCGCCCCGGGCGGCGTTGTGGGCCGGGGCGGTGTTCATGGCAGTGGCGTTCGTCCCGGTGTTCCGGTCGCCGATCCGGCACCTCACCGCACTCCCCGCCGCCCCGTCCGCGACCTCGTCCCCGGCCCCGGCCGCCGCCCCGGCTTCCGACCGCGTCAGGGATGCATCCGAGCGCCCTTGAGCGCCTTGTCGACGGAGTTGCGCGGGCCGTGCACCGCGATGCCGACCAGATCGAGGCCGGCCCGCGGCACGGCCCGCACCGCCGCCCGGTTGTCGGCGTCGTTGCCGGTGGCGAACAGCTCGGAGGTGAAGACGGCCATGCCCAGACCGCGGTCCACCGCCCGGGCGTGCGCCGCGGTGAGCAGGTCCTTGCCGCCTTCGAACACCAGCACCGGCTGGCCGAACATCGGGAGGTACTCGGTGCCGTCGGCGTCCTCGTAGGGTTCGCCGATCAGCTCGCCGCAGGCCGCGGCGATGCCGCTGACCAGGAATGCGGTGGCGTTGAGGCGCTGCCAGGCGGGCAGGTCGTCGCGCAGCAGGACGGCGATCTTGGTGGCGGGCCGGGGTGTCTCGTCGTTCTTCGTCACCCGGCCACCTTCCCCGCCGGCCGGCGGGCGCGTCTTGTACGTTCTTGACGTGGCCGGACCTGCGGTGCCCCGGGCGGACATCTCCGCGTGGCGCCCCGACGTGCCCGGGATCAGCGAGGTCTTCCACGCGCACTTCACCGAGCACGTCTATCCGAAGCACACGCACGACACCTGGACGCTGCTGATCGTCGACGACGGCGCGGTGCGGTACGGGCTGGACCGGCACGAGCACGGCGCGCTGCCGTCCACGGTCTCGGTGCTGCCGCCTCAGGTCCCGCACGACGGCCGGACCGTGCATCCGGAGGGCTTCCGCAAGCGCGTGCTGTATCTGGACGCGCCGATGCTGGACGGCCGGCTGATCGGCCGCGCGGTCGACGATCCGACGCTGGCGGACCCGCTGCTGGGCGAGCGGATCGGCCAACTGCACGCGGTGCTCGAAGTGCCGGACCATCCGCTCGAGGCGGCGAGCCGGCTGGCGCTGATCCGCGAGCGGCTGGTGCACCACCTGGACCGCCCCGAGGCCGCCGAGCCGGTCCGCCGGGACGCCCGGCTCGCACATCAGCTGCGCGAGTTGCTGGACGCCCGGATGCCGCAGGGCGTCACGCTGGAGGAGGCGTCCGCGCTGCTGCATGCGCATCCCGCCCACCTGGTGCGGTCGTTCACGCGCGAGCACGGCCTGCCGCCGCACCGCTATCTGACCGGGCGGCGGGTCGAACTGGCCCGGGGGCTGCTGCTGGACGGCCGCCGGCCGGCCGAGGTCGCGGGGCTGGCCGGGTTCTTCGACCAGTCGCACCTGAACCGGCACTTCCGCAAGATGCTGGGCATCAGCCCGGCAGCGTACGCCGGACGCGGAAAACCCGCACGGGGCGGCCGACGCGGCTGAGAACGCGTCCACCGCCCCGTACGGAGCTGCTGCAGGTGCTGCGGAGAGGTTCGGGGCGCGGCAGGTCAGCCGACGCGGACCGCACCGGCGATCGGCATGGAGTCGACCGCGACGATCTTGACCACGCTGCGCGAGTTCGGCGCGTGGATGATCTTGCCGTCGCCGATGTACATGCCGACGTGGCTGATGCCCGAGTAGTAGAAGACCAGGTCGCCGGGCTTCAGGCTGGACGTCGACACGCGGGTGCCGGCGTTGATCTGGTCGGTGGTGACGCGGGGCAGCGAGACCCCGGCGGCCTTCCACGCGGCCTGCATGAGGCCCGAGCAGTCGAACGCGTTCGGGCCGGCCGCGCCGTACTGGTACGGCTTGCCCAGCTGGGCGCGGGCGTAGGCGATCGCGGTGGCGGCCTTGCCGGACGCGGCGGCCGGGGCGGGCTGCTGCGCGGTGTCCGCGGTCGAGGCCTTCGGCGCGGTCTGCTTGACCGGGGCGCTCTTCGGCGCCGGGGCCTTCGCGGCGACGGCACTGCTCTTGGCGACGTCGGTCTTGAGCTGCGCGGGCTTCTCGGCGGTGCTCTTGGCCGGGGCCTTGGGGGCCGGGGCGGCCTTGGGGGCGTCCACGGTGAGCTTCGCGGCCGGCGCCTTGGGCGCGGCGGGCTTCTCGGCCTTGGGCTGGGCGGCCGGGGCGACGCCCGCGAGCTTGAGGACCTGGCCGACGTAGATCCAGTCCGGACCCTGGGTCAGCAGTGCGCGGTTGGCCTCGTACAGCGCGGGCCAGCCGCCGGCGATGTCCTTCGCCGCGGCGATCTCGGACAGGGTGTCGCCGGAGACGACGGTGTAGTCGGCGGAGGCCGCGGCGGTCGGCGCGGCCGCGGCGCCGGCGGCGTCGACGGTGTAGTCGGGGGCCGAAGAGACGGCGGCGGCCTGGAAGGTCGCGGGGACCGGCGTGGCCTGCGCGGCGGTGGCGGGGATGGCGGCACCCAGGCCGGCTATGCCGGCCGCGGCCACCAGGCAGCGGAAGCTGTTGGCAGACAGCATGAAGTCGTTCCTCTCCTGCCGCCTGCGAGGTGAGCTGTCGGATTCGGACCGGAGCGGCCCGGCCGCGTGCAACGCGGCTTCACCCCAAGCCGGACCCGGTGACCCGGGTACGGCGTATCACTTGGTTCCCCCGCTCCCGTCCGGAAGGCAGTGCATGCGCCACGACCGGGGACGGGATTCGGCGTACCGGTCGGCGGGTTTCACCTGGCTGGCGAAACCGGGGGAACGCTAGACAGGTCGCACAGCGGTCCACAACTCGCAACCGGATGGTCGGCACACCTAAAAGCCGCGTGAAGGCGGGCCCGGCCGCGGAAGGGCGCCGCGACCCGCCGGGGTGACATGCGGTGATGCCGCAGAGTGAGTGTGACGGACCAGTTACCCAAATTGGTGGGATTTGACGTCGACCACACAGAAGAGCAAATCCGCACACATCATGGATTGTCCCAATTCGCTCCTTCACCCGCGTGGCGTACTCCCGGCTGCCCGATTCCCTGCCCACAATTAGCTTCTAATCAGAACAAATCGGATGCTGCGGCATGACGGCCGGGCATGCGGTCCCGCCACGCTGGGAGGTCCGGTGTCCGAAGCGATCCGTCGCGGCCCGAAGAGCGCGAACGGCGTGAGCGGCCCGAACGGCCTGAACGGTGATTCCGGCGAGGCCGGCAGAGGCGCCGAAGCAGGCAGAGTCCCCGCGCCGGTCACCTCCGTATTCGGCGCGCTGACGGACGCGATGCGGCCCCGCCGGACACCCGAGCCCGTCCCCGCGGCCGACCCGGCGCAGGCGTCCTCTCTTGATGCAGCCGAGGCCCCCGCTGCCGCCGAGGGTCTCGGTGCTGCGGCTCCCTTTGACCCGGCCGGTCGCATCTTCCGGGCTGCCACGCTCGCGGCCGCGTGGATCCTTGCCCTGCTCGGCATGTTCCTGCTCTGGCAGGGGCTGCCCGGCGGCAAGGGCGGGTCGCCGCTGTGGGCGGTCCTCGGCCTCTTCGCCTCGCTGCTGGGCGCCGGCGCGGCCGTGACGCTCTGCCTTCCGGTCGTGCACCAGTCCGCACCGGACCGGTCCGGGCGGCTGTGGGCGGCGGCCGGCCTGATCACCGCGTTCACCGGCACGCTGGGCGCGGTCCTCGTCCTGGTCGCGGACCAGGTCGCGCGCGTGTGGACCGGACTCGGCCTGGACTGACGGGAATCCCCTTGCACCCGGGCGCGTTCCGGGGGCAGGCAATGCCTGCCGTGATCACAGGGGGAACCACACATGCAGTACCGACTGCTGGGCAAAACCGGCCTGCGGGTATCCGAACTCGTCCTGGGCGCCATGACGTTCGGCGAGCAGGGCGGCGTCGGATGCCCGCCCAAGGAGGCCCGGCGCATCATCGACACCTACGTCGAAGCGGGCGGCAACACCATCGACACCGCGATCAACTACCGCGGCGGCGAGAGCGAGCACATCGTCGGCGAGGCGGTCGAGGGCCGCCGCGACAGCCTCGTCCTGTCCACCAAGTACACCGTGTCGCGCGGCGGGGCCGACCCCAATGCGGGCGGCAACCAGCGCAAGAACCTGCGGCTGTCGCTGGAGACCAGCCTGCGGCGGCTGCGGACCGACTACATCGACGTGTACTGGGTGCACATCTGGGACGCCAACACGCCGGTCGAGGAGACCCTGCGGGCCCTCGACGACGCGGTCCGGGCCGGCAAGGTGCTGCACGTCGGCATCTCGGACACGCCCGCCTGGGTGGTCTCGCACATGCATACCCTCGCGCTGCTGCGCGGCTGGACCCCGGTGTCCGCGATCCAGGTCCCGTACAGCGTGGTGAACCGCGACATCGAACGCGAACTCCTGCCGTTCGCCGAGGCCTTCGGCCTGTCGGTGACGGCCTGGGGGCCGCTGCAGAGCGGTCTGCTGTCCGGCAAGTACACGCGTCCGGGCGGCCCCGGGGAGGGGGTTTCGACGCGTCTCGCCGCGGACGGCATCAGCGCCGAGGACCACGCCGCCGCCCAGGCCGTCCAGGACGTCGCCGACGAGCTGGGCGCCACGCCGTCCCAGGTCGCGATCGCCTGGACCATGGCCAAGTCCCCCGCGGTACTGCCCATCATCGGCGCCCGGAACGTCGAGCAGCTCACCGACAACCTCGGCGCGGCCGGCCTCGCGCTGCCCGCCGAGGCAGTGGCCCGGCTGGACGCGGTCAGCGGCTTCCGGCCCGGGTTCCCGACCGAGTTCATCGACGGCACGATGCGCTGGGTGCTGGGCGACGCGTCCCCGCAGGTGGTGGACCGGCCTCGGCCGCTGTCCTTCTGAACATGCCGCCGCCCGGCCCGGCGCAGTCCCGCTGCGCCCGGCCCGGCGCAGTCCCGCTGCGCCGGGCCGGGCGCGGTCAGCGCTCGGCTCCGTGCAGGACGGCCATGGCCGCGTTGTGGCCGGGGATCCCGCTGACCCCGCCGCCGCGCCGGGCACCCGCACCGCACAGCAGGATGCGCTCGTGCCCGGTGCCGACGCCCCAGGTCCCCGCCTCCGCATCGTCCTCGGCGTACGGCCAGGACAGGTCGCGGTGGAAGATGTGCCCGGCCGGCAGCCCGAGTTCGCGCTCCAGGTCGAACGGGGTGCGGGCCTCGACGCAGAGCCGGCCGTCCCGGTCGCGGAGCAGGCAGTCCTCGATCGGCTCGGCCAGCACGCTGTCGAGCGAGTCGAGCGCGGCGCGCAGCGCCTTCGCCCGGAACGCGTCCTGGGCGGCGCGGTCCGGCGCTCCGCCGTCCGGGCCGGCGAACAACCGTGCGGGCATGTGGAGTCCGAACAGGGTGAGGGTGTGCACGCCGGCCGCCTGCTCGCCGGGGCCGAGGATGCTCGGGTCGGTCAGCGTGTGGCAGTACACCTCGCCGGGCGGCAGGGCCGGCAGGTGCCCGGCGGCGGCCTCGGCGTAGGCGTCGGCCAGTTGCCCGTATCCCTCGTTGATGTGGAACGTCCCGGCGAACGCCTCGCGCGGGTCGGTACGCGCGTCGCGCAGGCGCGGCAGCCGGGACAGCACCATGTTGACCTTGAGCTGCGCGCCTTCCGGGTCCGGCGCGGCGGACCCGGTGCCGAGCAGCCGGTCCAGGGTGCGCGGTGCGACGGCGGCCAGGATCCGGCGGCCCGCGACCCGGAACTCCTCGCCGCCCGCGCGGTAGTGGACCTCGCCGTCCGGGCTGAGCGCGGTCGCCTCGGCACCGGTGCGCAGCTCGGCGCCCGCCGCGCGGGCCGCGTCCGCGAGCGCCCCGGAGACCGCGCCCATGCCGCCGACCGGGACGTCCCAGTCGCCGGTGCCGCCGCCGATGACGTGGTAGAGGAAGCAGCGGTTCTGGCGCAGTTCCGGGTCGTCCATCGGGGCGAACGTGCCGATCAGCGCATCGGTGGCCACCACGCCGCGCACGGTGTCGTCGGCGAACACGGACTCGACGGCCGCGGACAGCGGGTTGCGGAATACCGCGTTCCACGTCCACTCGTCGTCGACCAGCTCGCGGAACTGCGCCCGGGACCGCAGCGGTTCGGTCATCGAGGGGAACGCCCGGGCGGCGAGCCGGCCGGTCGCGGCACCGAACCGCTCCCAAGCGTCGGCTTCGCGGCGTCCGGCGAACCGGGTCAGTTCGGCCCGGGTGCGGGCCGGGTCCGCGGCGTCGACCAGGAACCCGCCCTCGCCCAACGGCGTGTACGAGCCGATCCGCCGGCGGCGCAGCTCGATGGGCAGGCCGAGGTCCTCGACGATCTTCCGGGGGAAGAGGCTGACCAGGTACGAGTAGCGGGACAACCGCACGTCCACGCCGGTGAACGGCCTGCTGGACACCGTCGCGCCGCCGACCGCGGGACCGCGTTCGAGCACGAGGACGGAGCGTCCGGCGCGGGCCAGATACGCCGCCGCGACCAGCCCGTTGTGGCCGCCGCCGACCACCACCACGTCGTACGGCCCGCCCGACCCGACCATGCGCAACCTCCCGGAGACCGCCCTGTGCCCGTCGAGCCGATGCTAAGCCGTGCCCGGGGCTGCACCGCGGCGCGCGGCCGGTGGGTCTCTCTGAGACGTACGGAACTTCTGCACACCGTGAGCGCTCCCGCTCACAGCGCGTCGTGGAAGACGATCCCCAACGCGTGCCGCCGGCCCGCCCGCACGGTGCTCACGCCGTGCCGTACCGGCGCCGCGGACCACCCGCGCGCCGACCGGACCGGGCGGTCCCGTGTGGTGAACACCAAGCCATGACCCTGCGGAAGCGTGACCGACGTCCCCCGCGACTGCGCCCGGGGGCGCTGCTCCACGAGCATGAACTCGCCGCCCTCGTAGTCCGTCCCGGCCTGATCGAGCCCGATCACCACCTGCAGCGGGAACACCAGGTCGCCGTAGAGGTCCCGGTGCAGCGCGTTCCAGTCGCCCGGGCCGTAGCGCAGCAGCAGCGGCGTGGGCCGCACCTGCCCGGCGTCGTGGCACTGCCCAAGCCACTCGTCCAACGTGTCGGGCCAGGGCGCGGGGCGCCGCAGCCGCGCGGCCCACTCACGCGCGATCGGCAGCAACCGCGGGTACAGCGCGGCCCGCAGCCCGGCCACGACCTCCGGCAGCGGGTACGAGAAGTACCGGTACTCCCCTGCTCCGAACCGGTGCCGGGCCATATCGACCGTGCTCCGGAACAACCCGGGCCGGTCGTAGAACCCCGCGATCTCCCGGCAGGCCTCCGCGTCCAGCAGCCTCGGCGTGAGCGCCGCGCCCTGAGCATCCAGCTCCCGCCCGACGGCTGCCCAATCCGCCGCGTCCACCCCGCGGCCTTCACCGCCGTCCGTCGCGTGCACGGCAAGAGTCATCTGCTGCGTCCCGTCCATGCCCCCACCCTCGCCCAGCCGCCCGCCGGGCACCGGCGGAAATCGGACCAAGCACCGCACACCACCCGCGCCGTGTCGCCGCGCGCATCGTTTGCGCGTCTGATGGCATGAAGGCATGACCGAATCCCAGGTATTCGTCGAGCGCCGGGTCGCAGCCTCCCCCGACCGCGTCTGGCAGGTGCTGACCGACCTCGCCGGCGCCGCCGACACCCTCAGCGGCGTCTCCACGGTCGAGGTCCTCACTCCGGAACCCTTCGGGGTCGGCACCCGCTGGCGCGAGACCCGCAAGATGTTCGGCAAGGAAGCATCCGAGGAAATGCGCATCACCGCATGCGAGCCGCCCCACCGGTACGTCGCCAACGCCGACTCGCACGGCATGCACTACGTCACCGAGTTCACCGTGGTTCCGGACACGGAAGGCACGTCCGTCCTCCGCATGACCTTCGGCGCGACTCCCGCAGGCGCCAAGCCCGGCGTCTTCCACAAACTCTTCGCCAAGCTGGGCGCCAAGGCGGTCGCGAAGACCATGCGCCAAGACCTGGCCGACATCGCCGCCAAAGCCGAACGCCCCACCGCCACCTGACCCACCCCCTACGGCAGCATGTCCCCCTGCCCCGGATCCGAGCCTGGGACCGTCCGCCTCTTCTACGCGGTCGAGACCGAAGACGGCAGCCCCTGGCGCCTGCCTCCGGAATTCCTGGCCTCCCTCGGCAGCCTGCGCCCTGACATGCCGCCCCGCTACCGCAGCGACCTCCCCGAAGGCACCCGCGTCCGCCTCCGCACCGACCCGGCCGACCCCACCGAGTCCCACGGCGAAGTCACCGGAATCTGGTGCACCACTCCCTTCGAGCCCCCGAAGGGCTACATCGTCCGCATCGGCGAATACGTCCACTGCGCGACGCCGGACGAGATCGACCTCCTCTGATCCCCTGCGGCGCCGCAGCAGACGCGGAAGCCCGGTCCGGGTGGGAATGGCGGACGGTCGGGCGGCCGCGGCGGTGGCTAGATTGTTCGAATGGATCTTCGTGTCTTCACCGAACCACAGCAGGGCGCCAGTTACGACACGCTTCTCACCGTCGCGAAGGCGACGGAGGAGCTGGGCTATGACGCGTTCTTCCGTTCCGACCACTACCTGCGGATGGGCGACGGCGATCCGCTGCCCGGGCCCACCGATGCGTGGATCACGCTGGCGGGCCTGGCGCGCGAGACGAAGCGGATCCGGCTCGGGACGCTCATGACGGCGGCGACGTTCCGGCTGCCCGGGGTGCTGGCCATCCAGGTCGCGCAGGTGGACGCGATGTCCGGTGGGCGCGTGGAACTGGGCCTGGGCGCAGGCTGGTTCGAGGAGGAGCACACGGCGTACGGGATTCCGTTCCCGGCGGACAAGTTCGACCGGCTCGAAGAGCAGCTGGCGATCGTGACGGGGCTGTGGGAGACGCCCGAGGGCAAGACGTTCGACTTCGCGGGCAAGCACTACACGCTGGCCGACTCCCCGGCGCTGCCCAAGCCGGTGCAGCAGCCGCGGCCGCCGGTGCTGATCGGCGGCCACGGCCGCAAGCGCACCCCGCGGCTGGCAGCGCGCTACGCGGACGAGTTCAACGTGCCGTTCTCGTCGCCCGAGGTGACCACCCGGCTGATCGACGGCGTCCGCACCGCGATGGATGTCGAAGGCCGCGCGCACGACACGATGACGTTCTCGAACGTCCTGGTGGCGTGCGTCGGGCGGGACGAGGCCGAGATCAACCGCCGCGCGGCGGCGATCGGCCGCGAGCCGGGCGAACTGCGCGAGAACGGCCTGGCCGGCACCCCCGCCGAGGTCGTCGACAAGATCGGCCGCTACGCCGAGGTCGGCTCGACCCGCATCTACCTGCAGATCCTGGACCTCTCGGACCTGGACCACCTGGAACTGGTAGCCGCAGAGGTCATGCGCCAGTTGGGCTGACGCCTTCTTTGGCGGGGTCCGCCCACACCCGCGGACCCCGCCGAGAGCGTATGGCGGCTCGCTTCGTACGGCCGCGCGGTGAACTGCCCTCATCTCGGGCGGCGTCCGGGCATCCGGCCGCCGCAATCCGGAGCGCGGGCCAGTCGCGTACCGCTGTTCGGCACGTCCTGCCGACGAGACTGCGCTGTACTGGACCGCACGCGTCGAAGCATCGTCCGCGACAGTCTCCGGAGCATGCCGAACGACGCGACGTCGGCGGCAACCGCGGTGATCGGGGGAAGTTGCGATGGTCTTCAGGTACCGCGGCGAGGCGTACGACTTCAGTCGGGCGGATGTGGAGGCCCGGATGCGCGGCATCGCCCCGGACCGCATCACGACGTACTTTATGGTGATCGGCGGGTACCACTACCCCGTCAAGCAAGTAGCCCGCACGTGCATGGGCGTGTACGACCAGCAAAGCCGCGACTCCCGCCGCTTCCTGATCAGCGCCGGCTTCACCATCCACCGCTTGGACTGAAACCTGTCCGGCGAATCACGGCCGGGCCGGAAGATCGCGGCGATGTGCCTACGTCGCCAGGGCGGCCAAGGCTGCGAGGTCGTCCGGGGCGAGGTCCGCCGCGGCGCACAGTGCCGTGTCGTCGAGGAGCCGGCGCACCCATTCCGCGTCCGCAGCAAACGCCGCGCGGCAGGCGGCCTCGTCGCGCTTCTGCTGCTCGGGCGAAGGCCAGGGAATGGCACTTTCGTTGGCGCGGCGTCCGCGTCCAACACCCCCCGCAGCAGCACCGGCACGTGCGGATGACAGCCAATGCAGGTCCGCCCACGCGACGTCCTCGCAGCCCGCCAGTGACGGATGCTCCGCTGACGACGAGTCCACTAGGTGCGGGAACTCCGCCATGAACGCCGCGACCGCGGCGGCGTGGTACTCCGCGCCAAGTGTGCACATGCGCCATGCCCCGTCCCGCCGCGGACCGCCCACAGCGCGTGCGGCCCAGGCTATGGCAGTGCCGGTGCGGACGCGCGGCCCAGGCAAGGCCCCCCTGATACGCGCAGGCCACGGCAGGTGGACGCACAGTCTGGCCGTATCGCAGAGCACGGACGCCGGAGGGGCAGCGGACTGAACCGCTATCCGTCGCGGTCGCGAAGAGGACGTCCCCGGCCTGACAGTTGACGCCCTGGCTGCGCGAATGACGCCCCCAGGGCCGTCCGACAGTGGTGCACGGAGTGAGCCGGGGGCGCCGGTTTGTGCCTGTGGGTCAGGGCAGGGACTTCTCGAAGCCGAGGGGGGCGAAGGGCGGGTTCTCGGGGTCGAAGAGTGGCGTGTACGCGGTTGTCAGGTACAGGCCGACGGCCTCGGGCTGGCGGGGGCCCGTGGTCAGGTAGATGCGGGCGTAGCCGCGGGCTGCGGCGGCGTGTTCGAGTTCGACGAGGACCTTGCGGGCCAGGCCGCGGCGCCGGTGGTCCGGGTGGGTCCAGATGCGCTTGAACTCGGCGGTCTTGTCGTCGTAGCGGCGGAACGCGCCGCCCGCGACGGCCTCGCCGTTCTCGAAGAGCATGACGAAGGCGCCGTCCGGCGGGTCGAATTCGCCGTCCGGGATGCTGCTCATCTCGCCGGCCGCGAGTTCGCCGTAGCGGGCCATGTAGTCCTCGCCCAGCGAGCGCAGCAGCGGCTCGGCGGCGGGGTCGGCTATCGGCAGGTGGCGTACCTCGAAGCCGCCGGCCGAGGGCGGGGTCTGCTGGCTCACGGTCATGCTCTTGGCGCTCCCGGGGCGTCGTGCGGGCGTTGCGGTGCCGGTGCGGGACGGCCGGTCCCGGCGGTGGGGCCTGCGTATCCCGAGGTCACGCGGCGGGCGGGAGCCCGACGAAGTCGGACATCCGCGCGACCGCTGCCTCGAAGAATGCGTCGGCCGGCTCCAGTGTTCCCGCGAAGGTGCCGAACAGTTCGAAGCTGATCATGCCGGACAGTTGTGACCACGCGATCACCGCCCGGACGGTGACGGCCGCGGGCAGCGATACGCCGGTGGCCTCGGTGATCGCCGCGGCCTGGGCGGCGAGCCCGGCGGGGAGTTCGTCGGCCGGGCCGGCCAGGAGGCCGAGGGCGTCGGCATCGCGCAGGGTGCCCAGGAGGGCGATCGGCACGCGGCTGGCCGGGGCGACGGTGTCCTCGGGGGCCTCGTAGCCGGGTACGGGAGTGCCGTAGACGAGGGCGAACTCGTGGGGGTTGGCGCGGGCCCACGCGCGGATCGCGGTGCACTGGGCGTGCCAGCGGGCCTGCGGGCGGTCCGCGGGGAGCGCGGCGGCGGCCTGCTCGGCGGCGCCGCCGATGCCGTCGTACGCGTCGATGATCAGCTGGGTCAGCAGGTCGTCGCGGCTCGGGAAATAGCGGTAGAGCGCGGACGAGACCATGCCCAGCTCGCGGGCCACGGCCCGGAGCGACAGGCGCTGGGCGCCTTCGACGGCAAGCTGCCGGCGGGCGGTCTCCTTGATCTCCCGGGTCAGCTCGACCCGGGCCCGGTCACGGGCGGTGCGGCTCGCGTTCATAGGGGAATTCTGACAGAGAAGTGAGCGGCGCACAAAAACGAGAGCAGTGCTCTTGCGTGAGAGCGAGGCGATGGTGCAAGCTGATCTCAGACGAGAGCGGTGCTCTCGAAAAGGAGCGGGGCTCACGCAGCCCCTGAAAAAACCGGGAGACGACCATGACTGCGCACGCCGACGCCACACTCACCGCCGAGTCCGCCGAGTCCGCTGCGATCGCCGCAGCAGCTGCGACTACCGCCCCCGCCCCCGCGCCCGCCCCCGCCGCGGACCGCGGTGCCGAGACGACGGAGAACCCCATGCGCTACATCGAGCCCGGCCGTCCCACCCTGGTCTTCAACACGACGATCGCCTGGCTCACGCGCCGCGGTCTCAGCATGTGGGGCAGCCGCGTCCTGGCGGTCCGCGGCCGCAAGTCCGGCGAGTGGCGGACCACCCCGGTCAACCTGCTGACGCACGAGGGTGCGGAGTACCTGGTGGCGCCGCGCGGCATCACCCAGTGGGTGCGGAACCTGCGGGCCGCCGACGGCGGCGAACTGCGGGTCGGCAAGCGTGCGCAGGCGTTCACGTACACCGAGATCGCGGACGCCGACAAGGCGGACATCCTGCGCGCGTACCTGAAGCGCTGGAAGTGGGAGGTCGGCGTCTTCTTCGACGGCGTGGACGCGTCGTCGAGCGACGAGGACCTGCTGCGCATCGCCCCGGGCTACCCGGTGTTCCGGATCGAGACCCGGGGCTGATGCGGCAGGAGCCGGCTACTCGCCGGACGCAGGCTGCCGCGGCTGGAGTTCCAGCTGGTACAGCACCGTGTCGACCCAGCGCTCGTGCTTGTAGCCGACCGCGGTCAGGCGGCCGGCCTCCACGAAGCCGAACGACTTGTGCAGGCGCGTCGAGGTGTTCTCGTCGCCGCCGTCCGCGATGACCGCGAGCACGCGGCGGATCCCGGCGTCGGCGCACAGCGGCAGCAGCGTCCCGAGCAGTGCGCGTCCGAGGCCCTTCCCGGCGTGGTCGGGCGCGAGGTAGATGGTGTCCTCCGCGGTGTGCCGGTAGGCCGGCTTGGGCCGCCAGGGGGCGGCGTACGCGAAGCCCGCGACCGCCCAGTCCACCTCCGCGACGAGGAACGGCAGCCGGCGCGCGTGCAGGTCGTAGGCCTTGGCCCGCCAATCCTCCGCGGTGGGCGGTACTTCGTCGAAGGTCGCGACGCTTTCGTGGACGTAGTGCGCGTAGATGGCGGCGACCGATTCGAGGTCGGCGGGCTGGGCCGGCCGGATGCGGACGGACTCGGCGGACATGGGAAAGCTCCTTACGTTTTTCCGGCCCGCAAGGTGCGCGGGCCGACCACGATCTTCCCGTGTCGTCACCCGCGACTCACCGGGAGGTCATCGCCCGGTACGCCGGGCGCACAAGATCCGCGCAATTCCGTCCGCGGACGACGAGGGCCGGCTGCCCGAGGGCAGCGACCGCCGGATCGGGTTCGAGGGGTACGTCCGGAGCCGCCGGCACCGGCCCGCCGCCCCAGAAATCCGCCACCCGGGCACTCAGCGGCCCGTCCGGATCAGGCCCGGCCGGGGCGCCCCCGTGGTCCGTCATGCCTCCGCCTCCTCCGACAGTGCGACCAGTTCGCGCAGCGCCTCCGCCGACAGGTCCGTCAGCCAGCCCTCCCCCGCGGCGCTTCCCCCGGGGCCGCCCACCACCGAGGCCGCGAGGCCGCGCTTCGCCGCGATCAGCGCGTCGATGCGTTCCTCGACGGTGCCCACGCACACGAACTTTCTGACCTGGACGTGCCGTTCCTGACCGATACGGTACGCCCGGTCGGTGGCCTGGTCCTCGACCGCCGGATTCCACCACCGGTCCACATGGACCACCTGAGAGGCCGCGGTCAGATTGAGCCCCGTGCCGCCCGCCTTCAGCGACAGCAGGAAGATCCGCGGGCCGTCGCCCTCCTGGAACCGGGCGACCATCTCGTCGCGCCTGCGTCCCGTGATCCCGCCGTGCAGGAAGAGGACTTCGACGCCGAGCCGGTCCGCGAGGTGGTCGCGCAGCCGGCTGCCGAACTGCGCGTACTGCGTGAAGCAGAGTGTCTTGTCGCCCTCGGCAAGGGCCTCTTCGAGCACCCCGACCAGGCGTTCCACCTTGCCCGAACGGCCGCCGAAGGGCGTGCGGCGCTCTTTGAGGAACTGCGCGGGGTGGTTGCAGATCTGCTTGAGGTTGCCGAGCGTGGCGAGGATCAGGCCTTGGCGTTCGATGCCCGCGGTGTGCGCGATGCGGTGGTTCATGTCCGCGACCACCGCCCGGTACAGCCCGGCCTGTTCCGGGGTCAGCGGGCACAGCACCGTCATCTCCTGCTTGGCGGGCAGGTCGGCGGCGATGGCCGGATCGGTCTTGTGGCGGCGCAGCACGAACGGTGCGGTGACCCGGCGCAGCGCGGCCAAGGCCCTTTCGCTGCCGTTGCGTTCGATGGCGATCGCGAAGGTCGCCTTGAACTGCTCGGCGCTGCCGAAGAGTCCGGGGTTGGCGAAGTCGAGGACGGCATGCAGTTCGGCGAGCCGGTTCTCCACCGGCGTTCCGGTGAGCGCGATCCGGTGCCCGGCCGGCAGCGAGCGAATGGCCCGGGCCTGCCGGGTCGCGCTGTTCTTGATGTGCTGTGCCTCGTCCGCGACGATGCGGCGCCAGGCCACCCCGGCAAGGGCTTCGGCGTCGCGGTGCGCGGTCTCGTACGTCGTGACGACGAGGTCGGCGGCGGCCACCGCGCCCGGCAGTACGCCCTCGGCGAGGCGGTCGGCGCCGTGGTGGACGTGCACGCGCAGGGTCGGTGTGAAGCGTTCGGCTTCGCGGAGCCAGTTGCCGACGAGCGTCATCGGGCAGACCACGAGAGTCGGCCCGGGCCCGCCGTCGGCCTCTCCCACTTCTCCCGCCGCTTCCGCCCCTCCCGCCTCTTCCGCGTGCGCCGCGTGCTCCGCGTGTTCCGCATGTTCGACCGCAAGCAGCGCCAGGGTCTGGACGGTCTTCCCGAGCCCCATGTCGTCCGCGAGCACCGCTCCGACTCCGAGCCGGGCGAGGAACACCAGCCATTCCAGGCCGCGTTGCTGGTAGGGCCGGAGCACGGCGGCAAAGGTGTCCGGGAGACGCACGGGACGCTCCCGTACCGCCTCCGCGCCCGCGAGCAACTCCCCGAGCCAGGCGTCCGCGTCGACGCCGAACACCGGAAGCCCGGCGGCGCTCGCCCCGGGATCGATCGCCGTACGCAGCACCTCCCCGGCCGTCATCGTGCCCGACCCGTCGCGCGCGATGAACGCCGCGGCCGCCGCGATGGCCTTCTGGTCGACTTCGGTCCACTGGCCGCGGAACCGCACCAACCGCTGCTTGGCCGCGGCGAGTTCGCGCAGCTCCGCGGAAGTGAGCGGAGTGTCGCCCAGCGCCGCGCGCCACTCGAAGGAGACGACGGCGTCCTGGTCCAGCAGGCTGCCGCCGGAGACCACGCCCGGTGTCGCAGTGCGGGCCGACAGCATGAGCCCCACCTTCGGCGGGTGCTGCCACCAGGTCGGCAGCAGCACGCCGAAGCCCCATGCGGCCAGCACCGGGGCGGCGTCGCGCAGGAACCCGAGGGCCCCCTCCCGGTCCAGGCGTACCTGCGCGGGGCGGGCCTCGCGCAGGGTCGCGTCGAGCACCGGCCAAACCCGGGAGGCGCGTTCCAGGTCGGCGAGGAGCGCATCCTGCGGCTGGTACTGCTTGCGTTCGAAGACGTTCAGCACGGGCCCCGCGGTCCACACCTCGGCGGCCTCGACAAGAAGCGACGGCTCGTCAGGGGCCTGCAGCAGGATGTCCACGCGCCAATTCGCGTCCGTGGTGCCGCCGTAGAGGTCGGCAGGGTCGGGCCCGAGGGGCTCGACGAGCCGGAAGCAGGTACGCAACGCACGCTGCGGCACCGCCTCCGACCCGTGCCAGTCCGTCAACGCCGCCCGCAGCAGGCCGAGTTCCTCGATCGATCCGCTGTCCCGGCCGACCCCGTGCAAGCGCCCGTCGGAGGCCCCGAGTGCGGCAAGCCAGTGCTCCGCGGCCGTCGCGGGCGGCCGCGGCGGGCGCCCGGCCGGAAGCAGCGGCGGCAGGCCTTCCAGCGCGGCCCGCACTTCGCGGTCGGCCAAGGTCTCCAGGAGGTCCCCTACCAGCGCGGTGGCGGTGACCGCCTCGGCGTCGGGGCCGCGGTGCTCGGCCCGGCAGACCGGCGGGCAGGCCGCAGCCAGGTCCCGGATGAGCTGCCAGTCGGCCTCGGCCGGGGCCGGGCGCCAGCGGGCGTACGGGACTTCGGGCCCGTCCGGCCCGTCCCGCTCGTCGGCCAGCCCGGGCAGGACGCGGCCGCGTCCGACCAGCCGCCAGGCCAGGTCGTGCACGCCGGTCAGCCAGCGCAGCGAAGCTCCGTACGGGACGTCGACCGCGCCTTCCGCGGCCAGTTCGGTGCGCAGCGCGGCATGCCGCGGGTCGTACAGAGCCCCCAGCAGCTGCGCCGCCTCGTCGGCGCCGAAGACCAGCGCGGGCACCTGCCATGGCCGCAGGGCCAGGTCGGGGCGGGGGCCGCGCAGCGGTTCGCCGGGCAGTTCGGGCGAGGGCTGCGGGGCGGTGCCGGCGAGGGTCGGGAGGTCGATGACGAGGGGCGCGGGACGGGCGTACCCGACGAGCCATTCGAGGCCCGGGCCGACGCCGGAGAGCAGCTCGGCGAGCACTTGGCCGGACGCGGCGAAGGGGTGCGGCCGGGCCTCGGGGCTGTCCCCGGACATGCCCGATGCCCCGGAGGGGTCGGGACCCGGGGCATCGGCGATCAGGGAAAGGCGGGGAAGGGCAGGCGGGCCGGGGAGGCCGGGCAGAGCGGCGGGGGCATCGGCCGGGCGGGCGTCCTCGCCCCAGACCGCGAGCGTCCGGTCCGCGCGCCAGAGCGCGTGCAGAGCGAACACCGGGGGCCTTTCGTCGGACGAGCGGGACTGCGGGGCGGGCGCCGGCTGTCCCGGCGGCCGCCCCGGCAGCCTATGTGCCTGCTCCGACAACTGCCTGCTTCGGCGCCCCGGCGCGGGCGTCGTGCGCGTCACCTGCGGCTTCACCTGCCGTTTCACCTGCGAGGGCGGCTTCACCCGAGAGGCCGGCGCCGCTCGCGGCAGCCGCATCGTCGGCAAGGCCCCCGTCGGCGTCCGCATCGTCCTTGGGTGTCCGCTGGCTGAGCGCGATACCGCCCAGGACGACCGCGATCCCCACCGCCATCCGCAGCCCGAAGCCCTCGCCCAAT
Source organism: Yinghuangia soli (assembly GCF_021502675.1). GTDB lineage: Bacteria > Actinomycetota > Actinomycetes > Streptomycetales > Streptomycetaceae > Yinghuangia > Yinghuangia soli. The sequence goes on along the minus strand of NZ_JAKFHA010000029.1, from coordinate 12,407 downwards.
GCCAGCGCCCCGAGCAGAACGGACACGAGCGGCAGCAGGTACGTGACCGAGGACGCGACCGCGGCCCCGTCGTCGAGGATCAGCCGGTAGTTGATGACCACCGCAATACCGGTGCCCAGGACGCCGAGGATGGCGATGGCCGCGAACGCGTCCGGCCGGGCGTGCACGGCCAGATCGCCGCTGAACGGCAGCACGAGGAGCAGCAGGCCGGTCGCGGCGGCGAGTTGCGAGCCGCACATGGCGATCGGGTCGAGGCCGCGGCCGGACAGGAAGCGTTCGAGGTACAGGTAGCTGATCGCGTAACTGAACGCGGCGATCATGATCATCGCGGCGCCCGCGCCGAAAGCCCCGGCCGACTGCCACGGCGCGAGGATCAGGATGACGCCCGCGAAGCCGAGGAACAGTCCGGCGACCTGGCCGGTGCCGAGCCGCTTGCCGCTGCCCACGAGGACGGCGAGCAGCATCGTCCACAGCGGCGTGGTGGCGTTGATGACCCCGGCGACGCTGCTGTCCACGGTCTCCTCGCCGAACGCGAACAGGGCGTACGGCAGGGCGTTGTTGAAGAACGCCGCGACCGTCAGATGACCCCAGGTCCCCATCCCGCGCGGCAGGCCGATGCCGCGCACCCGGCTGATGGCGAGCAGCGTGGCCGCGCCGAGGGCGATCCGCACCAGGGCGACTTCCACCGGCGAGAAGCCGCGCAGCGCGAGCTTGATCCACAGGAAGCTGGAGCCCCAGATGGCGGCGAGCAGTGCGACCCGCGCCAGGCTCCCCCATCGCACGGTCCCGACCATGTCCGGCTCCTCCTCGCCTGGGCCGCGCGCCCGCCGCGCCGCCCTTCGGAGTCCAGCCTGGCGGCCCCGGACTGTTTACGTCCATCGACAAAATCCACCGGAGAACGTTAAGCAAAGACTGAAAGGTCGGGCCTGCTCGCGCCGTGCGGATATCCCGTTGACCGGCCGCCGGAGCCGCGCGCAGCATGCCCCCGTCCACTGCTTCCGTGATCGCCGCGCGATCCGACGGGAAGGTCCGCAACTGCCATGGAACTTGTGCCGCACGACCCCGCCGACGGCGTCTACGCCACGACCGACGACTACGTGCACGCGATGGAGGTGCGCAGCGCCGAGCGCCTGCTCTTCGTCTCCGGCACGATGGGCCTCGACCCGGCCGGCAAGCCTGGGGCCGATCTGGATGTCCAGCTGGAGCTGATCTGGTCCAACATCCGGGCCATCCTCGCCTCGGCGGGCATGACCACGGCCAATATCGTCCGGCTGACCAGCTACCTGCGCGACCCGGCGCACGCGGAGGCCAATGCCGCGGCGCGCGTCGCCGCGTTGGAGGGCCGTCCGGTCCCGACCACCGCCGTCATCGTGCAGCACCTCGAGGACGACTGGCTGGTCGAGGTCGAGGTGGTCGCGGCCGGCTGACCCCGGCCGCGCACGGGTCCGGGCTGCCGGGCAGGCCGGTCCGTACGGAGTGCTCAGGCCCCCGCGGCCACCGCCGCCATCGGCCGCCCGGTCCGGACCCGGGCGGCCTGGGCCGCGAACGCGTCCAGCACCACGGCGAGATGCGGCGCTTCCTCGGAGCCGTTGCGGACGTACGCGGCGATGTGCCGCTGCGGGGGTACCCCGGCCAGTTCGCGGATCACCACGCCGCCGGCCCGCTGCGGGATCATCTGGCCCACCCGGGCGGTGACCAGCCGCGGCACCAGCGAAATACCGAGGCCCGCCTCGACCAGTCCGAACACGGTCGTCCATTCGTCGGCCCGGTGCACGACCTTCGGTGCGAACCCGGCGGCCGCGCAGGCCGTGGCGGTCAGGTGGCTGCACGCGCCGACCGACCCGGTCACCCACGCCTCGTCGACCAGGTCGGTCAGCGCGATCGACCGCGACCGGGCCAGCGGGTGGTCGGCAGGCAGCATGACGTCCAGCGGATCGGCCAGCAGCGGGACGCGGGCGAAACGCGCATCGTCCCCGGCCGGGCCGTTGGGCGCGGCGATCACGATCGCGATGTCCATCTCGCCGTGCACGAGGCCGACATGGCCCTCGGGAAGCTCCGACTCGCGCAGGATCAGCGACAGCCCGGGGCGGCGTTCGCGCAGGTCACGCACCGCGGGCAGGACGAGCCCGGTGATCGCCGACCCGAAGGCGGTGACCCGTACCTCGGCCGTACCGCCTTCCTGATACGCCGCCAGATCGGCGTGCACCCGCTCCAGTTGCGCGAACAGCTGGTCGGCATGCCGGAGCAGGACGCGCGCGGCGCCGGTCAGCCGGACCCGGCGGCCGGCCGGTTCGAGCAGGCGTACGCCGGTCTCCCGGGCGAGCGCGGTGAGCTGCTGGGAGACCGCGGACGGCGTCAGGTGCAGTGCCTCGGCGACCGCCGAGACGGTGCCGCGCTGGTCCAGCTCGCGCAGCACCCGCACTTTGCGCAGGTCCAGGTCGGAAGGCATCGGCATACCGGCCACTGTACGAGCCAGGGGGCGGGTGCGGGACAGCCCGCGGACGACGGCAGCGCCGCCGGGCGGGGTGCTCAGGCCGCGCTCGGCCCCGGCAGGTCCTTGCCGAAGCACACGCACAGCGGGTTGGTCCTGTAGATGCCGTAGACCGGGATCTCCATGTACCCGTGCTTGCCGTACAGCGCGATCGCTTCGGGCTGGCGGGTACCGGTGCCCAGCTTGATCCGCCGCGCGCCGCGTTCGACCGCCAGGGCCTCCAGGGCCGCGAGCAGCTGCTTGGCGACGCCCTGGCCGCGCCCGGCCGGGGGCACGTACATGCGCTTGATCTCCGCGGTCTCGTCGTCGATGCGGGCAAGCGCGCCGATGCCGAGCACGGTGCCGTCGTCGCCGACCGCGACGAGGAACTCCGCGGACGGGTCCAGCGGGCGGCCCTTGTCGGCGTCCTCGGGGTAGCGCATGTCGAGTTCGGCGACCGCTTCGGCGGCCAACGCGACAACAGCCGGGTCGGTGAAGTCACGCGGTTCGATGAGCATGCCGGGAGTCTAAGGAGCCGTCCGATCGGGCCGGTACGCGGTGCCCGCCGCTCGATAAGCTGGCCGTCCATGAAGATCATCACCGGGCTTCCGGACACCCCGTTGCGGATAGCCGCAGCTCAGACGTCGTCCGTCCGCGGCGACGTCGCCGCCAACGTCGCGACCGCGGCCCGCATGATCCGCGAGGCGGCGGCGCAGGGCGCCGCGCTCGTGGTGTTCCCGGAGAAGATCCTCACCGGGTACGAACCGGCCCTCATCGTCTCCGACCCCGCGAGGTACGCGGTGACCGAGACCGACCCGCGCCTGGCACCGATCGCCGAGGCCTGCCGGACGACGGGCGCCGCTGCGGTGGTCGGCGCGGCGGTCGCCGGGCGCAGCGCGGACGACGAGCCGGATCCGGACCCCGCCGGCGACGGGCGTACCGAACTCCTCATCTCCGCGCTCGTTTTCGGCACCGACGGGACGGTCCTCGGCCGCGCCGACAAGCAGCACCTCTTCGCCACCGAGGTCGACTACTACGTGCCGGGCCGGACCGTCTGCTCGTTCGAGCTGCGGGGATGGCGCCTCGGGCTGGGCATTTGCTACGACTCGGGCTTCCCCGAACACGCCCGCGCCGCGGCGCTGGACGGCTGCCACGCGTACCTGGTCGGCGCGCTGTTCAGCCGCGGGGGCGGCGAACTCCAGTACCGCACCTGGTTCCCGGCCCGCGCCATCGACAACACCGTGTACACGCTGCTGGCCAACCACGTGGGACCCGCCGGTTCCTGGGACGCAAGCGGCGGCAGCGCGTTCTGGGGACCGGACGGGCAACTGGTGGCGCAGGCGCCGGCACACGGCGACGCACTCGTGTACGCCGACCTCGACCCTGCCGAACTCGCGCGCGTGCGCACCGAGCTCACGATGCTGGCCGACCTGCCGTCCGGCCCGGCGACCGCGGCCCGGCGGCACCTCTCCTGACCCGAGGCTGCCCGGCCACCCAGCCATCCAGCCGCCGAACCGCCGCGTCACCGGGCCTGCACAGCCCAGCCTCGTCCGCCGCGTCCACCTCATCCGCCTCGCCAAAAGAATCCCGAAACTCGCAGGGAACGAACCGCCGCTACGCCTCCTCTTCCCACCGACACCCGCTTCGGCTCGCCACGCCGAGACCGGGTCTCGGCACTCGAACTCGGAACGAGGAGACACCATGGTCGACGTATTCGCCCCGCTCGCGGCCGCCACCGCGCGACGTCTCGGCACTGCGGTCGCCGCCCTGCTCACGGCGGATGCCGTGCTGCACGCCTTCTGGGCGACCGGCGCCACCTGGCCCGCCGAGACGACCGAGGGGCTGTCGTACGGCCTCCTCAACGCCGACGTCCCCTTCACTCCGCCGATACTGCTGCCCTTGTGCGCGGTGCTCGGCACGGCAGCGCTCGGCGTGTTCGCGTACTCCCGCAGCCTCGGCGGCCCGTTCGTACGCTCCGCAGCACGCCTGGCCACCGCAGGAGTCGCCGCGGGGATGACCGTGCGCGCCTTGGCGGGCGTCGGCTGGGCGTTCGGCATCGGCGCCGACTCGGACACGACCTTCTACTGGCTCAACCTGGCCCTCTACACGCCTGTCTGCGTGGGCTTCGGATACGCGGCAGCCCGGCTCGCCGCCGCGGGCGGCCGGCGCGGAGTGACGCCGAGCCCGTCGCACGGGTCGGCGCCCGGGACCGTGCACGGCACGGCGCCGCGGTCGACGCATGGCTCGGCGCGGGGGGTGATGCCCGCCCGAGCCACGGGCCAGGAGGCATGATCAGCGCCGTGAGCGACGAACGGACCGCGGACCAAACGCCCTCGGCCGCACGGGCGGACCCCGGCGCGGACCGGCATGCCGAGACCCGGGCCCGCGGTATCGAACTGGCCGGGCAGGCCCGGCGCGGCGACACGATCGCGATGAACGACCTGCTGGACCACCTGATCCCCTACGTCGCGTCGATCTGCAATCCGATCGCCCTGAGCAGCCGTCAGGACGCAGTCCAGGAAACGCTGGTCGCGGTCTTCCGCGCGCTGCGCTCGCTGGATCGGCCGGACGCGCTCTATGCGTGGGTCCGGTCCATCGCGGTCCGGGAAGCGGTCCGGATCGCCCGGCGCGATGCACGCGACATTCCGGTGGAGCCGGCCGACTTCACCGCGTCGGGCACCACCGCCGTCACCGCAGAACTCGGCTCCGGGCACAGCCGCGGCCACGGTCACGATCACGGCACGAGCTCCCACGATCCCCACCTCGCCGCCGATATCGCCGACGTCCTGGCCCGGCTCTCCCCCGAACACCGCGCCGTCCTGGTGCTGCGCGATGTCGAGGGCCTGGACGAACGCGAGGCGGCCGCCCTGCTCGGGGTGCCCGAAGGCACCGTCAAGTCCCGGCTGCACCGCGCCCGGGCCGGATTCCGAAGGATGTGGACCCGATGAACGACACCTCGGCCGGGGGCGGGCCGGAACAGCCTGCAGCCCACGAGTCCGACGCGGTACTGGGGGCTGTCGGCCGGCTGGAGGTCATGGTGTCCGGTATCCCGGGCGCGCGGATCGCGGCAGACGTCGTGCCCGGCGACTTCGCGGACGTATGGCTGGTGATGGGCGACCTGGAAGGCGGCTTCGGCCGGTTCCAGCCGGACATGCGCGACCTCCGGGTGACGCATCGCGAAGGCGAGCGCGTGACGGCGTACGCCCGCAGCCGGTTCGGCTTCCGGGCCCGCCTGCACGGCGTCGTCCGCCCCGGCTGGTGCTGGCTGCAGAGCCGGTTCCTGGTGATCGGCATGGCCGCCGAGCCCCTCCCCGACGGCACCCCGGGCACCCGGGTCGCGCTGACCGGCGGAGTCCGCGTGCCGGGCCGCGCAGCGATAGTGCCGGTCGGCGCCGAACGCGAACTGCACCGCGCCCTGACCCGGCTCCGCACCGAACTGGCCGCCACCCCGGCCGGCGGCACCGACCCGACCCCTTACGACTGAGCCGGCGCTCCAGGACCACGCGGGGTCTTTCGGAACTACGCGGTGTCTTTCGGAGCTTGTCCGGCGCCCGAGGTGAGGCGTTCGACGAGGACTTGCCACGCGTCCGCCAGCGGGTGGTCGGCAACGGGGACCGGTCGTTCCTCCGACTCGGCCATGGCGAGGTAGAGCAGCAGCGGCCCTTCGAGAGCGCCCGTGAGCTGGATGGCGAGGCTGTCCAGGTCGGCGAGGCCGAGGTCGAGGCGGCCGAGCAGCATGCGGATGTGCAGCCGGGTCAGCGAATCCCCGGCCGGTACGGGCTGGTTGCGGTCCAGGGCCGCCCGCGCGATGGCGTGGTGGTCGAGCAGGAAGGCGGTCCGGGCGCGGCCGTACGCGATCAGGCGCGCCGCGGGGTCCGCTCCCGGGCCCAGCGGGGGCGGCCCGGACAGGACCAGCTGCTGGAACCGGCGTTCGTCGTCGTCGAGCAGCGCCTGGAAGATCCCGGCGCGGGTGCCGAAGCGGCGGAAGACGGTCCCCTTGCCAAGCCCGGCGCGTTCCGCCAGGGCGTCCATGGTGACCTTGGCCGCGCCGTGCTCGGCCAGCATCGCGCGGGCCGTCTCCAGCAACTGCTCGCGATTGCGCGCCGCGTCCGCACGCTCGCCGCGTGGTCTGCCAAAGGGCACCAGAGGGCTGTTCACGAGGGTAAATCTACCCGGGGAAGCCTAAGCGGGGTAAAGTCCGTTTAGAGTGGCACGCGACGACGGCAGGCGGCCGAGCCTGTCCGGCCGCGTCGCCGATCCCTGGGCCCGCACGTGCGGGCCGCTTCACGAGGAGACAAGACCCATGAACCTGTTCCGGCTCGACGCCAGCCTCTTCCCGGCCACCTCCGCAAGCGCGGAGATCGCCGACACCGCCGAGCGCGAGTGGAGCGCCGCGCACCCCGACGGCACGGTGACCCGCCGGCACCTGGGCACCGCCCCGCTGCCCGCCGACGCCTGGACGCACGCCACCATGGCCGCGTTCGCGCCCGAAGGGGAGCGCACGCAGAGCCACCGCGAGGCACTCGCCCTCGCGGCCGAGCTGGCCGCGGAACTGGAGGGCGCCGACGCCGCGATCCTGGCCGTACCGCTCTACAACTACGGCGTCTCCCAGCACTTCAAGACCTGGGTCGACCTGGTGATCGCGGGCGCCGGCCCGGCCACGCCGCTGCTGAAGAACACGCCCACCGTGCTCGTCACCACCGTCGGCGGCGGCTACGGACCCGGCACCCCGCGCGACGGCTGGGACCACTCCACGCCCTACCTGGAGCGCGTCGTCCGCGACGTCTGGCAGGCCGACCTGACCCTCGTCAAGCGCGAACTCACCCTCGCCGCCACCACACCCGGAATGGAGGCGCTCCAGGACCTCGCCGCCGGGGAGCACTCCCGGGCACTGGAACTCGCCCGCGACGCGGGGCGGGCCCTGGCCGGCAGCTGACCCCCGCCATCCACCGGTTCAAGGGCTCCGACTGGCACATCACCAGGCGCTGTCGTTCGGACCATCGTGCGGAGCGGGTGGCGCGGCCGGCCCCGCGCCGGCCGCGCCGTACTCGTGCGGCCTGCCGACCGCGCGTTTGCGGTCGGCTACCTGGATATCTACCATCCAGATTATGCGGATGAACGAAGGCGTCGAGTGGGCCCTGCACTGCTGCGTCAATCTCTCCTGGATCGGCCCTGACCAGGCCGTCACAGCGGCCAAGCTGGCCGCCTTCTACGACCTTCCGACCGCCTACCTCAACAAGCAGCTCCAGGCCCTCGCGCGGGCCGGGATCGTGTCCTCCTCCCCCGGCCCCCGCGGCGGCTTCCGGCTGGCCAAGGCACCGGCCCGGATCACCCTGATGGACGTCGTGGCCGCCATCGAAGGACCCGAGGACGCGTTCCGCTGCACGGAGATCCGCCGCCAGGGGCCGCACGCGGCGTCCCAGGCCGAGGATCCGTCGCCGTGCCTGATCGACGAGGCGATGCGGCGCGCCGAACTGGCCTGGCGCCGCGAACTCGCCGCGCAGACCATCGCCGACATCCGCGGCAAGGTCGAAGAGCGGGCCCCGGACTTCCCCGAGCAGGTGCGCGACTGGTACGCCACCGGCAAAGCCTGACCGCACCCCAGCCACCCCACGCACGCCACGCACCCGACGCAGGCCGCAGGATCCCCCGCAGCCACCAGCGCGCCCGGCTCCGCCGATGCGATGGACTTTGCCCTTGCCGCTGTCCGGACCGCCTCGACAGGCTTTCCGGAACGCGGAGCAAGGGAGCACGTCGTGCACGTTGCAGTTGTCGGCGGCGGGATCGGGGGCATGGCCGCAGCGTTGTTCCTGGCGCGGCGGGGCCACGATGTCACGGTGTTCGAGCGCGAAGGGGAACGCGCGGCGCGGCGGCCGACAAGCGCCGAGTTCTTCGATTGGCCGCGCCCCGGCGTCCCGCAGGCTGTTCAGCCGCACAGCCTGCTGGCTCCGGTCCGTACCGTGCTGCGGGAGGAAGCTCCGGACGTCTACGCACAGATGCTGCAGGCCGGCTCCCGCGAGCACCACGAGTTCGACTGCTTCAGCAGCCATCCGCCGGCGCGTCCCGGGGACGCCGACCTGATCACCGTACGGTCCCGCCGGATCCTCCTGGAGGCGGCGCTGGCCGATGCGATGGCCAAGCAGAACGGCATCAGCCTGCGTCTCGGCGACCCGGTGACGGGCCTCGAGGTCACCTGGCCGAACAACGACCGAACTGGCGGAACCGACGGAACCGCACAGGATGTTCCGCACGTGACCGCTGTCCGGACCGCCCACGGCGTACACCATGCGGACCTGGTCCTGGACTGCGCGGGACGGCGTTCCCCGATTCCGGGTCTGCTCGCCGACGCGGGGACCCGTCCGCCGGTCGTGGAGAGCCACCGCACCGGGATCGCCTACCTGTGCCGCTGGTACCGGTTGCGCGGGCCGAGTCCGGAGGTCGGCGGGATGCGGTTGTCGTCGGTGTCGGCGTTCGCCTCCGCGCTGGTCTTTCCGTCCGACGGCGACGTGTTCGCGATCGCCCTCATGGTCCCCACCCTCGACCCCACGCGCGGCGCACTACGCGATCCGGCGGTGTTCGAGGCGGTGGCCCGGCTGTTCCCGACCGCAGCGGCCTGGCTCGCAGCGGACCCCGAACCGCTGTCCCGGGTGTATGCGATGGCCGGGCTCGACAACCGCTGGACGTCGCTCGTCGACGGCGGCGGTCCGGTGGTCACCGGGCTGATCGGCGTCGGGGACTCGGTGACGCACACCAACCCGACGCTCGGCCAGGGCTGTTCGCTCGCGCTCCGGGAAGCCGAGTGGGTCGCCGGGCACGCCGGGGAGGCAACCGAAGACCCCGAAGGCTTCGCGCGCCGCCACCACTCCTGGGCGCAGGCCACGCTGCGGCCGTGGTTCGACATCCAAGTGGCCGCGGACAAATCACTGGCAGGCAGCCTCGGCGTGGCACCCGAAAACGAGGCGCCGAGCCCGGCGGTCCTCGAACGCGCCGCACGTGCCGCCTGCGCATTCGAAGACCCGGTGGTGATGCGTGCCCGTTCCCGGGTCCGGCATCTGATCGAGCTGCCCGAGCAGGCGTACGGCACGGACGAGGTCCGCAGCCATGTCGCCCGGTGGCTCGCCGACCGCGACGGCCGGGTACCCCCGCCGGACGGCCCGAGCCGGGCGGCCTGGGAGGCGGCTGCGTCCCGTCCGGCGGCAGTGCACTGAATCGTGCGCTCAGACGGCGTGCCGCGGGAGACGCCCCCGGCGGCACAGCCGTGCGCGTCGGGGCGGCCGGAAAAGTTCTTTCCGCCGCACCGATGAGTCCGCCGCCTTGCCGGGGTCTACCCCCGCAAGAAGCACGCACGAGCGCAACACACCCAAGGAGCCCGCAATGACCGAGACCCCCTTCACCACCGCCATGACCGACAACGGCGACGGGAACGTCACCTTCGTCCGCGAGTTCGACGCGCCGCGCGAGGCCGTGTTCGCCGCGTACACCGACGCGGACCAACTGGCGAACTTCTTCGCTCCCGAGGGTCTGACCGTGCCGCGCGAGAGCGTCACCGTCGAGCCGGAGAAGGGCGGACGGTTCGAACTGACCATGGTGATGGGCGAGATGGAGATCCCGTTCGCGGGCGCCTTCCTGGCCATCGAGGAGCCCGAGCGGCTCGCGTTCCATGTGCCCGGCGAGGCGATGGAGCAGGAGATCACGCTGACCGACCTGGGCGGCGGCCGCTGCCGGCTGACCCTGCACCAGACGAACGTCCCCGAGCAGTTCCGCGGCCCGCATGCGCACGCCGGCTTCGACTCCAGCTTCTCGCTGCTGGCCCGGCACCTCGCGGGTTGACCGGATCGAGGGCCCCTCGGCCGAAGCCGCCGACGGCACCTATCCGGCTCATCCGGCCTGCTCGACCCAGGTCGCGCCCTCCGGATCCCGCCGGCCGACGCGGCTCATGCGGGCTCCCAGTCGGCAACGACCCGTCGGTCGCCGCGGCCCAGCGCGCCGATACCCGATGCGCTGCTCAGGCCGGAGGCCCATCCCCCGCGCCCGGCTGTACTGCGGCCAGATACGCCCGGATCGCCGACAGGTTGCGGCCCATGCAGTCGATCCGGGCCTGGATGCGGTCCGCCTCGCCGCGCAGCAGGGCCGCGGTCTCCGCGGTCAGGCAGTCGGGGTGCAGGTGGATCTCGTCAGGGCGGTTCAGAAACGGGACGACGTTGCGGATGATCTCGGTGGTCAGGCCGGAGTCCAGCAGGCCGCGGATCTGCTGGACCCGGTGGACCGCGCTTTCCGGGTAGTCGCGGTAGCCGTTGGCCAAGCGGTCCGGGTGCAGCAGGTCCTGCTCCTCGTAGTAGCGCAGCATCCGGGTCGGAACCCCGGTACGCCGGGCCAGCTCGCCGATCCGCATCCCGTTCCCTCCGCTCGTGGCCGCCGCTCACGGCCACCGCCCCGGGTACGCTCCCCACAGGCTCCCGGGCCGCCGCTTGCCTTCACATTGATGTGAAGGTTCAAGCATGGTCGCATGCCGACCGCGTCATCCCCCAGGGGCGGGCCCGCGCCCGCAGCCCGGACAGCTCTGCCCGACGTTCCGCCCACGCCGCCGCACGACCCCTCGCGCAGCGCCCGCAAGGCGTCCTCCCCTCCCGTCGCATCTCGCCCCACCCTTCCCTGGGCGGGATTGCTCGCGCTCTTCACCGCAGCCTTCACTGCCGTACTCACCGAGCTCCTCCCGGCCGGTCTGCTGCCCCAGATGAGCGCGGGCCTGGGGGTCTCAGAAGGCCGGGTCGGCTTCCTGGTCACCGCCTACGCGGCCGCGTCGTTCGCTGCCGCGATCCCCCTCACGGCTGCCCTGCGCGGGCTGCCTCGCCGCCCAGTACTCATCGGCGCTCTCCTCGGCTTCGCGCTGTGCAATGCGGTGACGGCCCTGTCGGCGTCGTACCCGCTGACCTTCGGCGCCCGGCTGGTCGCGGGGGCGATGGGCGGCACGATGTGGGCAATGCTCGCCGGGTACGCCGCCCGCATGGTGCCCGCCGAGCGGCGCGGCAGCGCGATCGCCGTCGTGCTCGCCGGGATCACCGTCGCCCTGGCAGCCGGCATCCCCGCAGGCACAGCGCTCGGCACAGCAATCGGATGGCGCGGCGTCTTCGGCGGGCTGGCCGTCCTCGGCCTCGCCGTGGCCCTCTGGGTCCGGCGTACCGTCCCGAATTTCCCCGGCGAGCCGCCCGCCGACCGCCTGCCCCTGCGCCGCATCGCCGCCACACCGGGCATCCGCCCGATCCTCGGCGTGACGCTCACCCTCCTCCTGGCGCACCAAACGCTGTACACCTACCTCGCGCCGTTCACAAAGACTGCCGGTGCCGTCGGCCCCGGCCTGGTGCTTCTGATCTTCGGAATCGCAACCGTCGGCGGAATCTGGGCAGCCGGCACACTCGCCGACCGCAGCCTCCGCCCGACGCTGATAGTTGCCCTGGCCGCAGTCGCCGCAGTCATGGCTGCCCTCGGCGCCTCGGGCTCCGACAACACCACGATCCTGCTCGCCGCAACCGCCCTCTGGGGAACGGCCTTCGGCGCCGCGCCGACCTTGATCCAGACCGCACTCGTCAACGCGTCGGGCCCGGCACAAGCCGACATGGCCACAGCGCTCCAGGCCACCGTCTACAACATCGGCATCGCCGCCGGCTCGCTCCTCGGAGGCGTCGTCCTGGAACGCACCGACGCAGGCGCCTCCGCACTCCCGTGGGTGGCACTCCCAGCAGCAGCAACCGCCCTGGCCATAGCCACCGCGGCCCGCGGCCACGCCTTCCCCCGAACCCGCGCGCCCTTGACCACCTCCTAATGCTGTTGTCAACCCGCTGATGTGACCGGGAGTTCGTGTTGGTAGCACCGTCCGTCACGGATGAGGGCCCACAGGACGTTCACGCGTCGGCGGGCCAGAGCGAGCACGGCCTGGGTG
>NZ_JAKFHA010000028.1 GCF_021502675.1 Yinghuangia soli | reverse complement strand
GGTCGCCTTGGCGGGCCGGCCCGCGCCCAGGCGCAGCAGGTGCTCGCCGACCTCGGCGAGCACGGCGGCCTGGTCGGCGTCCCCGGAGGCGGCCACCAGGGCCCGCCACAGCAGCTCGTCCGGGGAGACCGCGGCGATCTTGCCCTGGTCGCGCAGCCAGCCCTCGACGTCGGCCAGGGCGAACGTCGGGCTGGTGTCGGTGCCGCCTACCGGCTGCGGGAAGTCCGTGAACCGCCGGCGCCAGTTGCTGACCGCCGCGCGGCCGACACCGGCGATGCGGGCGATCTCGGCGGCGGTGACCTGGGGCCCAGTCACGTGCGGCACCCCTTTCGTGTGGTCCGTGTGGTGGCCGTGGCGGCCATCGTGAACTGCCGAGAGTGACCCTACCGTGACATGCGATCTTCCGAACAGATTGCCTGTTGACACTATTCACAGCGCTCATCCATAGTGATGGTGTCACCACAAAGCAACAGGTCCGGAACGAACACGGGCCCCGCATAAGGAGAGCGATCCCCATGACGAAGCACATCCTCGGCAAGCGCATAGGCGTCCTGGTCGCGGCCGGCGCCGTGGCCGTCCTGGCCACCGCCTGCGAAAGCAAGGACGCGGACGCGAAGAGCTCGGGCAGCACGAGCACCACGGCCGCGGCGCCGGGAACCGGCGGCGAGACCCCTGCGGGCGGCAAGGCCGACGGCACCGCCAAGCCCGAGGACAAGGGCGATGCGGGCAGCAAGGGCGGCGACAAGGGCAAGTACGCCGCCGAGCTGAACACGTACCTCAAGACCACGTCGCAGGCCGCGCACGTCCTCGAGGTCCGCGCCGAGAAGCAGATGGGCACCGACTACACGGTGACCATCAACACCTCCCTCGACCCGGCCGACGGCGCCGCACTCGAGCAGGCCGCCGCGTCGATGGACGCCGGCGAGAAGCTGACCAACGCCGCCGAGGAGTGGATCCAGGCGCACGGCGACCTGAAGGTCGTCTACATCGAGGTGCTCGACAAGAACAAGGGCACGGTCGGCAACGAGAACCTCGACAACAAGCCCAAGGACAAGGCCGCGAACCAGGCATACGCAGCCGAGGTCCTGGCCGCGCTCAAGGCCACCGCCAACGGCGCGCAGGTCGAGGAAGTGTTCGTCTTCGCCGGCCCGGTGGGCGCCAAGCTCGTGGTGGACACGGCGATCGCCGCCGAGAACGGCGACGTGGACGCCGACCTCGCCCGTATGGAGAAGGCCGAGGAACTGGCCAAGGAGGCCCTGCAGTACGTGCAGGACCACACCCAGGTGAAGGTCACCTACATCGAGATCCTCGACACCGAAAAGGGCCTGGCCGGCAACGAGAACGTCTGAGCCCCGGCCGCCTGTCCAGGCTGTTCAGGCGCCGCTGGATTCCGGGGTGTGCGGGGCGGGGTGGCCCTCGCGCAGGAGGCGGCGCCAGCGGACCGGGTCGTGGTCCGCGGCCCGGGTGCCGTCGAGGAACTCCTCGATGGCCTTCACGAAACCCGCCGGGTCGTCGTGGTGCGGGAAGTGGCCCGAGTCCGGGAACACCTGCAGCAGGCTGCCGGGCATCGCCGCCTTCGCGGCATGCGCGTGCGACACCGGTATGACGCGGTCGAGTTGGCCCCACATGATCAGGGTCGGCAGCCCGGCCGCCAGATAGCTGCGGTCGAGCATGGTGATGACCTGGCCGCGCGCGTCGACGCCGGCGCGCAGGGTGCGCAGGAAGGCCTGCCGGGCGGTCCGGTCGGCCAAGGACTCGTAGCGCTTGAGGACGTAGTCGAAGTCGGTGCCGAGGCCCAGGCCCGCCCAGGCCAGCGGCCCGCGCCGGCCCAGGCGCCCGACGGTGCGCAGCACCGGGGCGACGGCTCGTACCGCGGCCCGGACCGGAGCGGCGGTGGCGAGCGGCAGGGCCATCTCGGCGCCCGGTCCCGCGGCGAGCCGCAGCAGGGGGTGCACGTCGCGCCCGATGCCCGCGGTGCCGACCAGCACGAGGCGTTCGCAGCGCTCGGGGAACTGGTACGCGAACTGCATGGCGACCCCGCCGCCGAGCGAATGGCCGACCACGGTCACCCGCTCGATGTCCAGCACACCGAGCAGGTCCCGCATGCCGCAGGCGTACGCGGCGACCGCGTAGTCCGCCCGCGGGTGGTCCGAACTCCCGTGCCCCAGCAGGTCGGGGGCGATGACGGTGTGGTGCCGCGCGAGCTCGCCGAACACCGGCGCCCAGGTCTCCGAGCTGTCCCCGATGCCGTGGATCAGCAGCAGCGGCGGCCCGTCGCCGGCCATCCGGAAGGCCCGCCGGTACCCGTGCACCTCGCGGTAGTTGAGCATGGCCAGAGCGGCTTCGGTCATGGCCCACCCCGATGTTCGGCGCATTCCGCGGTCAGCTTCGCCGACCATGGTCCGACCGTCCGGTTTCACGGACGCTACCGTCGTGTAAGGCTCGGGTGACGTACCGTCAGGTGCCGGTGGCAGGGCCTACCAAGGGAGTTCGGGCAGCGCTGCGGGCGCGTCGTCGCGGAGCACGGTGCCCTCGATCAGTCCGTACGGCCGGTCCGCCGCGTAGTAGACCTCGCCGGGGTTGTCCTGCCCGTACGGCGCCAGGTCGACGAGGAAATGGTGCTTGTTCGGCAGCGCGAGCCGCACCTCGGCCAGCCCGTCCTGCTCGGCGAGGACCGCCTCGCCCATCGCGTACAGCGTCTGCTGGAGTGCGAGGCTGTGCGTGCCGGCGAACGCCCGCAGGAGCGTCGCCCTGGCCTGCGCGTACGAATCCGCCCAGTCGGCCTCGGTCCCGGTGTGCCGCCAGCGGGCCTGCACCGATGTCGCCAGCACCCGGTCGGAGGTGGGCTGCAGCGTCGTGTAGCGGTCCTGCAGGAAGCCGTGGAACTCCGAGCCGGTGGACTTCAGCACCGTCACGTCCTCGATGCCCGACACCACCTGGGTGCCGTCCGGGCCGCACACCGCGCCCGCGTAGCGCGTGCCCGCGCCGCGCGACCATGCGTGCGGATGCGGGCCCTCGGCCGCGTCGATGCGGTCCCACGGGTACGCCTGGATGCGCACCCGCGCGGTGTGCACCGGCTCGTACGCGGCCGGGAAGTGCCGGGCCAGCCGCAGTGCGAACTCCTCGATCTCGCCGACCGGCCGGTCGCGGGCGAAGGAGTACACGATGCCGCGCATGGTGTCGGTGGGCAGCACCGCGGAGTTGTCCCCGGACAGGTGCGTGGCGGCGAGGTCGCCGGACAGCGCGATCGACACGTTCAGGTCGGTGATGCGGTGGTGCACGGCGTCGTCGCGCGCCACGCGGACCAGGCGCACCTCGGCCTTGCCGTACCGGTTCGGCCCCAGGACGATGCCCATCCGCACTCCCTGCGTCGTGTCGCTGCGAAGCTAACCGCCCGCACCGGCACGGTCAAAGACCCGCACCGGCAGGTCGCCGACGCACTGTCCGGTTTCCGACCGGGCGCGCCGCGGGAAGAGCCGCCACATGAACCGACCCCACCCCGCGGACCTGCCCACCGGACTTCGCGCGGACGGCCCTGTGGACCTGCTCGTCGAGGACGCCGGCGTCCTCGTCGCCGAGACCGGCGTGGAGATCCCCGGTGGCTGGATCGCGGTGCGCGGCACCGCGGTCGCCGCACTCGGCGGCCCCGCCGACCCGCGGCCCGCCGCCGCACGCGTGATCTCCGCGGGCGGGCGGCTCGTCACGCCCGGCCTGATCAACACGCACCACCACATCTACCAGAACCTCACGCGCTCGTTCGCGCCCGTCGTCCACGGCACCCTGTTCGAGTGGCTGACCGGGCTCTACCCGGTCTGGTCGCGCCTGGACGAGGAAGCCGTGGAGGTCTCCACGTACATCGGGCTGGCCGAACTCCTGCTCGGCGGCTGCACGACGAGCACCGACCACCTGTACGTGCACCCGCGCCCCCGGCTGATCGACGCGCAGATCCGCGCCGCGCAGGCCATCGGCTTCCGCTTCCACCCCACCCGCGGCTCCATGACCCGCGGCAAGAAGGACGGCGGGCTGCCGCCGGACATCGTCGTGCAGTCCCACGAGCAGGTCCTGGAGGACAGCGAGCGCCTCATCGCCGCCTACCACGACCCCTCCCCCGGGGCGATGCTGCAGATCGCCCTCGCGCCCTGCTCGCCGTTCTCGGTGACCGAGGAAGTCATGCGCGACACCGCCGAGATGGCCGAGCGGCACGGCGTACGCCTGCACACCCATCTCGCCGAGGACCACGACGAGGACTCCTACTGCCTGGAGGTGTACGGCTGCCGCCCGGTGGAGTACTTCGAGCGCGTCGGCTGGGGATCGGACCGCTCGTGGGTCGCGCACTGCATCTACCCGAACGAGGCCGAGATGGCCCGGCTCGCGCAGTGGGGCACCGGCGTCGCGCACTGCCCGAGCTCGAACATGCTCATCGGGCACGGCACCGCGCCGGTGACCCGGATGCGCGAACTCGGCCTGCCGGTCGGCCTGGGCTGCGACGGATCGGCGTCCACCGACCACGCCTCGCTGTGGCTGGAGGCCCGTACCGCGCTCGCCCTCAGCCGCTACCGCAACGGCCCGGGCGCCGGCCTCACCGCGCGCGACGTCCTCGACATCGCCACCCGCGGTTCGGCGGCCTGCTTGGGCCGCGCCGACCTCGGCGTGCTGCGCGCGGGCTCGCCCGCCGACCTGGTGGTGTGGCAGGCCGACGAGGTCGCCCTGGCGGGCGCGCACAGCGACCCGGTCGAGGCGTGGCTGCGCTGCGGCCCCGCACGGGCCGGGACCACGGTGGTGAACGGCCGGGTCCTGGTCGACGACGGACGGCTCACCCTCGGCGCGCTGCCCGACATGCTCGCCGCGCACCGCCGGATCTCCCTCGACATGCAAGGCCTCGCGGACTGACCCTGCGCGGTGCGCGAACCGGAATGCCCTGCTGCCGCGTCACATCCTGCGAACGGGACGCGGCAGCACCGCGCACACCCCATCCGGGGGTTGCGCGCGGCGGTAGGCTGCCGCTCATTCACGAGACCCCACCTGCGCGTTTCCCGGCCATCGGGGCGCCCGGGCAGGTCGCGTGACGGTCTGTCGGCAATGTGCGGAGGGCGGGCGGCAATGGAAGCGCTGAAGCCGGGCGACCCGGGGGTCGTGGGCGGATACCGGCTCTCCGGGCGGCTCGCCCAAGGACGCCTGGGTGCGGTTTTCGTGGGCAAGGCCAAGGACGGCTGCCCGGTCGCGGTGCGGCTGGTCCGCCCGGACCTGGCCACCGACAAGAAGTTCGTGGAGCGCTTCCGCAAGACCGTCGCGGCGGTCCGCGAGGTCGACGGACTGCACCTGGCGCACATCCTGGACGCCGATGCGGACGGCACGCCGCCGTGGCTGGTCACCGAGTACGCGCCCGGCCTGACGCTGGAGGCCGCGGTCGCGCAACACGGCGCGCTGCCCGAGGAGTCGCTGCGCGCGCTCGGCTCCGCGCTGGCCCGCGCGCTCGTGGCGGTGCACGCCGCGAAGGTGGTGCACCAGGGCCTGGCGGCGGGCACCGTGATGCTCACCGCGGACGGGCCGCAGATCACCGACCTGGGGATCCCGGCCCTGCTCGGCGCGGACGCGACCGGCGGGCTGCCGGCTCCCGAACAGGCCACCGGCGGCACGGTCGGCGCGCCGACCGACGTCTTCGCGCTGGCCGCGGTGCTGTGCCAGGCGGCCCGGGTGGCGCCGTACGGCAAGGGCAGCGCCGCGGAGTTGGCCCAGAAGGTGCTGCGGGCCGGCCCCGAGCTGGACGAACTGCCGGACGACCTGGCCCCGATCGTGGCCCGCTGCCTGGCGCGCCGCCCGGACGCGAGGCCGACGGCGGCGGAACTGGTCGAGTTGTTCGACGGCGAGGACGCGACGGGGACGGGGTGGCTGCCTACGCCGCTGCGGGCCGCGGTCGCGGAAGCGGTGAAGGCCGGGACTCCCGCGAAGAAGAAGAGCAGCAGCGCGAAGAAGGCGACGACGCCGGCCAAGGCTGCTGCTTCGGCTGCGCCCGCGGCCGCGGCCGCGAAGCCTGTGGAGACGGCCAAGCCCGCGCCGGAGCCTGCCAAGAGCAAGGACGACGACAAGGCCGAACCCACGGGCAAGGGCAAGGACGCCGTGGAGGCGGCCGAGCCGGAGACCGTCGAGGTCCAGGTGAACGTCGTCGTGGCGAAGGCCGGCGGCAAGGCCGCGGACAAGACCGATGGCGAGCCCAAGGACGCGACCGAGGACGAGTCCGGCGGCAAGGATGCCGATGAGGCGTCGCCGGATGCCAAGCCGGACCTGGCGAAGCCCGCCGCGGCCAAGTCGGCCGTGCCGGCGCCGCGTCCCGCGGCCAAGACCGCCGCCAAGACGGCGGCGAAGGCGGCGCCGGAGCCCGCCGCTGCCGCGGAAGCCGCGGAGCCCACGGTCGTGGTGCCGAAGCCGCTGGACCAGCCGCAGCTCGTGAAGCCGCGTGCGGCAGAGCCTGCGGCTCCGGTTCCCGAAGCGGACCAGCCGACCAAGAAGGCGCCGGCCAAGAAAGCCGCCGCGACCGCCGCGACCGCCCCGACCGTGGTGGTGGCCGCGCCGCCTGCGCCCACGGTCCCGGCACCGCGTACCGATGCCGCCGCCACGGTCATCGCCGACCCGAAGCCCGCCGCAGCGGCTGCAGCCGCCACCACCGCGCTCCCGGCCGCCGCTCCGGCGGTGTCGCCGGTCGCGGCCCCGGCCGCGGTGCCCGTCGAACTCCCGGTCGCGGTACCGGTGCAGGCGCCGCGCAAGCGCGAGGCGAGCAACGCGGTCTGGTACGCGGTGATCGTGCTGGTCGGCCTGACGTCGGTGGGGCTGGCCGTCTACCGGCTGGCCGACAGCGCCTGGCGCGACCTGCAGAACCCGGTGATGGGCATGGTGCTGCCCGGCATCGCGCTGGTGTGCGGCCTGGCCGGCATCGCGGTGCTGGCCCTGGCCGTATCGGACCGCAAGAAGGCCGCCGCCGCACAAGCAGCGCAGGGCCTCGGCGGCCCAAGCGGCCCCTGACCCCAGGCTTCCGCACACGAAAAGGCGCGCCCGCCGCGGACTTTCAGTCCGCAGTGGGCGCGCCTTCGGTCTTGGGAGAAGGCCCGAGAGCAGGATCGGAGTCGAGGCCAAAGGCCCGAGCCCAGCGGTGCACACCCAGCCGAGCCCAGCACCTCCGCGCTCCGCATCTCGCACAGCGCGGTTGGCGATGGTGGGCGGCGGGCGGCGGGCGGGTGGTCGGTGGGTGGTCGGCGGTCGGGCAGTCAGCAGGCGGCGGGCTAGCGCAGCGCCATTGCGCTCTGCATCTCGCTCTGGACGAACGTCGTCAGCGCCGCACCATGCAACCCTCCCAATCCCCCGCACACCACCGGGACGAACTGGTCCGGCCGGGCGGCCAGGGCGACCCGGCCCTTGTCGTCGACGCGGCCCTTGGCAGCCAGGATCTCGGCGTTGGCGGGGCGGAAGGCGTCGACCGGCTGCCAGGCGTGTTCGTGGATGTACTCCTGGAAATCGGCGGCTTCGGGGAAGGCCTCGCCCAGCCGCCGCGCCCACATGGGGTTGAGCAGGAGCACGATCTGGCCGCTGTCGCCGGTGAGTTCCAGGAACCAGTTGTTGAGCGGGAACGCCACGGTCCGGGCGATCGCGTAGGCGAGGTCGCGGGGGTCGTCGTTGTTGACGTCGGCGAAGGGGAACACGCCCTTGCCGCCGTGCACGGTGACCACTTCGTCGGCGGCGCCGAAGCCGCGGCGTTCGGCGAGGGAGGGCCACGGCGAGCGCTCCTCCCACTCGCCGAAGCACAGCCCGAACCGCGCGGGCTGCCCGAAGACCGTGCGGGAGGTCTCGCCGGCCCGCTGGCCGCCGATGTTGCGCAGGCACAGGGCGACGGCCCGGCCGATGGTCATCGAGCCGCGGCCGGCCGCACCGCCCAGGCAGCCGGCCCGGTAGTCGATGCGCAGGTCGTCGCGGGCCGGGCCGTTGACGATGAGCATCGGGGAGACGCTGGAGGTCGTGGTGGTGAGCCCGACCGCGTTCCACTCGGGCACCAGGAGCGCCTCGACCGCGGCCAGCACGTACGAGAACGCCTGCGGCTCCACGCCGGCCAACGCCGCGTTGATGGCGACCAGTTCGACGGTGGCCACGCCGAACCGGGGCGGCAGCGCGCCGAGCACGTGGTCGCCGGGGTACGGGGTGGCGGCGAGCAGGGCGTGCACGCGGTCGTCGGTGGCGGCCAGCACCGGCGCGCCGTCGCCCCAGCCGCCGTGCAGCGAGGCTTCGTACAGCGACATCCCGCCGTCGTCGTCGACTTCCAGGACCTCGGCGGTCAGCTCGTACGCGCCGTTCGCGGAGCCGGCCGCCCGCGGTGCGCTCCGGCCGTCCGGGCCGCCGGATGTGCCCGCGGCGTTCTTGTCGCGCTTGTCGCGCTTGGCCTTGCCGGGCTTCAGGCTCTTGCCCGGGCGGGCGTCGCGCTCGCTTCTGCCGTCGACCTGGTTCTTGCCGCTCACCGTGTCGCTCCCAGGAGTTCGAGGAACCTCGGGTAGTACGCGGAGGCGATGTCCCGCAGTTCGCCGGCGGGCAGGCCTTCCAGCGGATAGGGCAGCACGAGGACCTTGAGGCTGGGGTGGCCGAGGAAGGACGCCATGTTGCGGGCGTGCGTCTCGAATTCCTTGCACACCGCGACCACCGCGGGGCGGCGCAGGCGTTCCAGGGCGACGGCGTCGCTGACGCTGTTGGAGGTGCACGAGCCGCAGGTGCCCAGGCCGGTGACGCCGCAGTCGACCCGTCCGGCCCAGGAGGCGACGTCCTTGCGGGTGCGTTCGCCTTCGTCGCCGACGCGGCCCTTGGCGAGCAGGACTTCGGGTTCGGCGCCGTCGTCGCGCAGGTAGCGCTGCCATTCGTCGACGATCAGCAGCCAGGAGCGCCACGAGCCTTCGTGGCGGAGTCCGACGGTCCGGCCGCGGAGCGGGCCGTCCACGGTGAACGACGGGGCGCCTACGTCGGCCGGCGGGCGGGCGACGGGCAAGCGGACGCGGATTCTGGGCCGTGGAGTCGTGGAACTGCCCATGGTTCCCCCCTCGGGAAGGGCTCGGCGGCGGCAGTCGGGACGGCGGGGAGGGTCAGGCCGGGGGGATGCGCGGGTCGTGCAGCACGAGTTCGAACTCCTGGGGGATGCCGCGGCGCAGGACGTCCGCCACGACCTCGGCCAGGCGCTCGGGCGGCAGGATGCACTCGGCGCATCCGACGCCGTCGAGTTCCAGCCGCAGTTCGACGAGTGCGGTGCGCGGGTCGGCGCGGACGAGCACCAGGTCGGCGCCGTCCGCGCGGAGGGGGCGGCGGAGTTCCTCGACCGCGGCCGCGACGCTGACTTCGTCCATCAGTCCTCCGTTCGCCTCCCTGCACGCCATGGTTAGCACGGAAACTGACGGTGCGTCGACCACTCCGGGCGAGGTCCGGAAAATACCCGCGCGCGGCGGCTGCGTACCGGCTGCGGCGCTGCCGGACGGTGATCCACTTGCTGCGCTTGGTGATCAATCAGGCGGTGCGGGCGGGGACTTCGCGGTGTCGCGCGGATCGGCCCGGTAGTCGTATTCGGCGAGGACTTCGGCGGTGTGCTCGCCCGCGCCGGGCCCGGGTGCGGCGATCCGGCCGGGCGTCGCGGACAGCCGGGGTGCGGGCGCGGGCATGAGGACCGGCCCCGACTCCCCCGCGTCGCCGCCGGAGACCGCGCTCAGGTTGCCGCGGGCGGCGATGTGCGGGTCGGCGAGCAGGGCGGCGAAGTCGTTGACCGGGGCGACCGGGATGCGGGCCTGCACGAGCGCGGCGACGACGTGGTCGCGGTCGTGCGCCGCGACCCAGGCGGCGACGAGCGCGTCCAGTTCGTCGGCGTGGGCCAGCCGGGCGGCGGAAGTTCCGTATCTGGCGTGGTCGTCCGCGGTGTCACGGCCGATGACGGCGAGGACGCGGGCGACCTGCCGGTCGGTGGTGCCGGAGACGACGGCCCAGTGCCCGTCCCGGGTGCGGTAGACGTTGCGCGGCACGCCGCCCGCGACACGGCTGCCGGTGCGCGCCGGGGCGGGCGCGCCCGAGGCGGCGTCCCATCCGGCGATGGCCGGGCCCAGCAGCCCGAGGACCGGTTCGTACATGCTCACGTCCACGTACTGGCCGCCTGCGCCGCGTACTTCGCGGGCCCGGCAGGCCAGCAGGACGCCGATGACGCCGGACATCGCGGTGAGGGTGTCGCCGAGCGGGACGGAGGGCAGCATGGGCGGCCCGTCGGCGTCGCCGGTCAGGTGGGTGAGGCCCGCGAAGCCTTCGGCGAGCGAGCCGTTGCCGAAGCGGTCGCGGTACGGGCCGTCGGCGCCGTAGCAGCTGACGCCGACCACGATGAGGTCCGGGTTGAGGGCGTGCAGGGTCGCGCGGTCGGCACCCCAGCGGCGCAGCACCGGTTCGGGGTGGTTCGCCACGAGGACGTCGCTGCGCGCGGCCAAGTGCCGAAGCGCGCCGCGCCCTTCGGCCGTCTCCAGGTCGAGGACGACGGACCGCTTGTTGCGGTTGATGTACGGCCACAGCAGCGAGCGGCCCTCGCGCTGCGCGCCGATGGCCCGCAGCGGGTCGCCGCCGGGCGGCTCCCACTTGACCACGTCGGCACCGAAATCGCCGAGCACGGCGGCTATTTGCGGGGCGGCGAGGAGGGTGGAGAGGTCGAGGACGCGGAGTCCGGCGAGCGCCCCGCCGCCCGTCTGCGCGGAGGCCGGGTCTGCCTCGCCGGTCAGGGCAGGACCCCGACTCCGCCGTAGCTGTGGATGAGCGCGGTCTGCGCGGGGGTGGGCGGGGCGCCGTCCGGACGCCAGTGCGCGACCCGTACCAGGCCGGGGTCGACGAGCTCGAACCCGTCGAAGAAGGCGAGGATTTCGGCGTGCGAGCGGGGCGTCACGCCGGCCGAGGTGGTGGCGTAGATCTCGACCGCTTCGCGGGCCTTCTCGCGGTCCACGCGGTCCCGGGTGGCCTGCGCGACGATCAGCATGCTGCCCGGCGCCAGGGCCTCGCGGAGCGTGCCGACGATGCGCTGCGGGTCGTCGGCGGCCGAGATGAAGTGCATGATCGAGATCAGGGCGACGCAGACCGGGCGGCCGAAGTCGATGACGTCGCGGACCTCGGGCGAGGCCAGGATCTTCTCCGGCTCGCGCAGGTCGGCCTGCACGTAGGTGGTGCGGCCGCGGCCGTCGGGGGCCATGAGCGCCCGGGCGTGCGCGAGCACGATCGGGTCGTTGTCGACGTAGGCGACGCGCGTCTCCGGGGCCACGGACTGCGCGATCTCGTGCGTGTTGCCGGGGGCGGGGATGCCGGTGCCGATGTCGAGGAACTGCCGCATGCCCTGCTCCGCGGCGTGCCGCACGGCCCGGCCCAGGAAGGCGCGGTTGGCGCGGGCGGTCTCGACGACGCCGGGGATGCTGGCGATCACGCGTTCGGCGGCGTCGCGGTCCGCGGCGAAGTTCGTCTTGCCGCCGAGGAAGTAGTCGTACATGCGTGCGGTGTGCGGGGTGGCGACGTCGATGCCGGTGGGCACGTGCGTCTCGATCTCGGCGCCGCGCGGCAGTTGCCACCAGGCTCCGTCGGCGTACGCCTCGGAGTCGTCACCGCGGTGTTCCCCGGCTGCCCCTCCGGGCCGGTCGGGACCGCCTTGCTGCGCGGATGCCGCCATGTTCGTCTCCCCCTTGTCGGGTCCGTCGGCGCCGTTGAGCTCGGTCGAGCCCGCTCGGGCGCCGTCGCGCACGCAGGCGGTGCCGGGTCAGGTCTTGACCGCCACCGCCGTGTAGACCACGGCCTCTTCGAGTTCCTGCGGGGTGGGTTCGGGCGTGCCGGGGTCCGGGCGCCACAGCGGGGCGCGGACCAGGCCGGGCTCGATCGGGTCGAAGCCGGCCAGGAGCGGGGCGATCTCGTCCGCGCTGCGGGGCACCACGGGAGCGCTGGCGCGGTCGTAGACCTCTTCCGCGTAGCGCTTCAGCGCCTCGGTCTTGAACGACGCGTGCGTGAGGATCAGCATGCTGCCGGGCGCCAGGCCGGCGCGCAGCCGGGCCACGATGCCGGCCGGGTCCTCGGCGTCCCGCACGAAGTGCAGCACCATCGCCATGACCACGGCGACCGGCTGGTCGAAGTCGATGACGTCGCGGACCTCGGGGGCCGCGAGGATCTTCTCCGGGTCGCGCAGGTCGGCCTGGAAGAAGGTGGTGCGGCCGCGCGGGTCGCCGCTGACCAGGGCGCGCGCGTGGGCGAGCACGATGGGGTCGTTGTCGACGTAGGCGACGCGCGTCTCGGGTGCCACGGCCTGGGCGACCTCGTGGATGTTGCCGTCCGCCGGGATGCCGGTGCCGAGGTCGAGGAACTGGCGGATGCCGTACTCGGCGGTGACGGTGCGCACCGCGCGGACCAGGAAGTCGCGGTTGATGCGGGCCACGTAGCGGGTCTCGGGCACGGCCTGGAGGATGAGTTCGGCGGCCGCGCGGTCGGCCGCGAAGTTGTTCTTGCCGCCCAGGAAGTAGTCGTACATTCTCGCGGGATGCGCAATGGAGGTGTCGATGCCCTGCGGCACCTGGGTCTCGACTTCATCCCCTCGCGGCAAGCGCCACGGCTCGGGTCCCCGCTGCGTCACGGCTATCTCTCCCGCCCGTACGTACTCGGCCGTACGTCGTCGCGAGCCTACCGGGTACGCCTTTTTCGTGGTGATCCAACTTCCGTGTCGCACAGGCGTTTCGGGGCTTCCTGAGATGTTCTGTCCGGTAATTCCTGTGCGGGAACTGGGGGAAGCCCCTCGATTCGCCGCGGGTCGGTGGTCAGGCGTCCCGCATCCCGACGACCATGAAGATGCGGGAAGCGTTCGGCACGTCGGCCGCCTCCCGGACACGGGCGGCGCGGAGGTGGGGGGCACATGCGTTCCTGGAGCGGGCGGACGCGGGGCATCGCCGTGCTGGTTCCGGCACTTGCGCTGCTGGCAGGGTGTGCGGCGGGGGTCGGCAGGGTGCCGTCCGCAGAGGGCCCGGCGCCGACCGTGGTCCCGGCGGCGTGGCCGGCGCGCGACACCGACTACCCGCCGCCCGCGGCCGACAGCAGTTGCGATCCGCGGGAGAGCCTGACGCCGATGGCGCAACTACCGGCGCCGGGGCGGATGCCGGCGGGCTCGACGATGGCGGCCATCGTGGAGCGCCGCAAACTGGTGGTGGGGGTGGACCAGAACACCACGTACTTCGCGTCGCTGCAGCGGCACTCGCAGAAACTCGCGGGCTTCGACATCGAGATGGCCGAGGCGGTCGGCCTGGCCTTGTTCGGCGAGCCGGGGCATGTCTCGTACCAGGTGATCACGCAGGCGCAGCGCATCCCGTTCCTGGAGGCGGGCACCGTGGACCTGGTGGTGAACACCATGACGATCACGTGCGACCGCAAGGAGCGGGTGGCGTTCAGCGGCAACTACTACGACGACGGGCAGAAGGTCCTGGTGCCGTTCGACTCCACCGCGGCCGACATCGCCGACCTGGCCGGGAAGCGGGTGTGCACAGCGCGGATGACCACGTCGATCCGCACGCTGCGCGACCGGGGCGTGCAGCCGTACGCGGTGGACAACTGGACGGACTGCCTGGTCGCGCTGCAGCGCGGCGAGGTCGACGCGGTCTCCACGACCGGCGCGCTGCTGGCCGGGCTGGCCGCGCAGGACCAGGACGTGCGGATCACCGGCCCGCGGTTCACCGACGAGCCGCACGGCATGGCGGTGCGCAAGGACCGCGGCGACTTCGTGCGGTTCCTGAACGCGCTGCTGGTGCGGATGCTGCAGGACGGGACGTGGCAGAAGTTGTACGACCAGTGGCTCGCGCAGCCCTTCGCCGAGGATCGGAAGCAAGGCCTGGGCAAGCCTCCGGAGTCGCATTACCGGGGGTGAGACGGCCTGCGGACCACAATGGGCGCCATGGACGATCTCGCGACGGGCACCGCCGCTCCCCCGACGGCCGCGGAGCGCGAGAAGGCGCTCGGGGTCCGCCGGATGAAGGCGATCGCCACCGGGTTCCTGGTGCTGGCGACCGTGGTCTTCGTGGCCGCGCGGTGGGCCGAGGCGCGCGGCGCGGGCGCGTGGTCGGGCTATGTGCAGGCCGCCGCGGAGGCGGGCATGGTCGGCGCGATGGCCGACTGGTTCGCGGTGACCGCGCTGTTCCGGCGTCCGCTGGGCCTGCCCATCCCGCACACCGCGATCATCCCGACCCGCAAGGACGCCCTGGGCGACAGCCTGGGCGAGTTCGTCGGCGACAACTTCCTCTCCGATGCGGTGGTGCGGCGGCGGCTGGCCCAGATGGACGTGGCCCGGCGCTTCGGCGGCTGGCTCGCGGAGCCGCGGCATGCCGAGCGGGTGACCGAGGAGTTGTCGGCGCTGGCCCGCGCGGCGCTGACGATCCTGCGCGACGAGGACGTGCAGACCGTGTTCGGCCAGGCCATCACGCGGCGGGTGTCGGCCCGCCAGGTCGCCCAGCCGATAGGCGCGCTGCTGGAGCGGGTGGTCGCGGACGGCGGCCACCGCGGGCTCGTCGACCTGGTGGTGGACAAGGCGCACGGCTGGCTGGTGGACAACCGCGAGGCGGTGCTCAGCGTGGTCGCCGAGGAGTCGCCGGGCTGGTCGCCGCGGTTCCTGGACCGCACGGTCGCGAACAAGGTGCACCGCGAACTGGTCCGGTTCGCCGAGGCGGTGCGCGACGACCCCGGGCATCCGGCGCGGCAGGCGGTCGACGCGTTCCTGGCCGACACGGCGTCCGACATGCAGCACGACCCGCGCATGATCGCGCAGGTCGAGTCGCTGCGGGACCGCACGCTCGCGCATCCGCAGATCCAGGAGCTGATCACCTCGGTGTGGGCGGCGGCCCGGACGATGCTCGTGGAGGCCACCGAGGACCCGGAGAGCGAACTGCGGGCGCGGGCCACGGCAGCGGTCCGGTCGTTCGGCGTGCGGCTGGCGGACGACCCGCGGATGCGCGCGAAGGTCGACACGTGGCTGGCGGACGGCACGGCGTACGTGGTGACCACGTACCAGGAGGAGATCACCGCGCTGATCACCGACACCGTGCGGGCCTGGGACCCGGCGGAGACCTCCCGGAAGATCGAACTGCACGTGGGCCGCGACCTGCAGTTCATCCGCATCAACGGCACGGTGGTGGGCGCGCTGGTCGGGCTGGCCATCTATACGGCCGGGCAACTGCTGGGCTGACGGCGGCAGCCGCGGCCGCATCAACGGCACGGTGGTGGGTGCGCTGGTCGGGCCGGCCATCTACACGGCCGGACAACTGCTGGGCTGATAGCGGCAGCCGCGGCCGCCCTGCCCCGGCTCTCCCCTGCTGCGTCCGCAGCCGCGGTCACGGGCGCCTTCGCCTCCACCGCTGCGCCGCGGTCGGTGCGGCGGGCGCGGGCGGGTGGAACCGGCGGAGGGGGTGGGTCGTTCTGTGTGCGCGGATGCCGCGCTGCGGGGTGCGGTTGCAGACGGGGAGGTCGCGGCATGGACATGGTTGCGGTCGGCGGGGTGCGCATCGCGTACGAACGGGTCGGCGCGGGACGGCCGGTGGTGCTGGCGGGCGGCACGGGGATGCCGCCGGTGGCGTGGGAGTTCTCCGGCGTGCGCGACGCGCTGGTCGAGGCGGGGTTCGAGGTGGTGGCCTATGCGGCTCGCGGCGTCGCGCCGTCCGATGCGCCGGAGCCGCCGTACTCGATCGACGACCTGACGGCCGATCTGGCCGGCCTGCTGGACCACTTGGGGATCCGCGATGCGGCCGTCGTGGGATATTCGCTCGGCAGCTTCACCGCGGAAGCGCTCGCGCACGCGCGTCCGGACCTGGTCGGGTCGCTGGTGCTGATGGCCGGCGCGGGTCCGCTGTCGGGGGTCGTGCAGGCCGTGGTCGAGACGGAGGCGGAGCTCATCGCCGCGCTCGGCCACCTGCCCGCCGCGTATTCGAAGCTGCTCACGCTGATCAGCACCTTGCCTCCGCGCGTGCTCCTGGAGGACCAGGACCAAGTGCGGGTGTGGCTCGAACTCTTGGGCGGCCAGGAGTCGGTGTGGGCGTCAGCGGCGGGTGAGGCCGGGCAGGCCGCGGCGGCGGCCGGGTGGCTGCACGATCCGGACCGGATGGCAGCGCTGGCCGGGATCGCGGTCCCGGCGCTGGTGCTCGCGTTCGAGCACGATCTGTATCTGCCGCCGCAGGGCGGCCGGATCGCCGCGGATCTGCTGCCCGCCGGCCGCTTCCGGCAGATCGACGGCGCCGCGCACGGCGGCCTCCTCACGCATCCGAAGGAGACGGCCGAGGCGCTGGTGGAGTTCCTCACCGGGGTGTGAGCCGGAAAAGGCGGCGGGGCGGCAGCCGGGTCATGCCCGGTTGCCGCCCCCGTACTGCCGTGTCGCGGCCGACTTCGGTCAGCTGCAGTCAGTCGCGATCAGTCGCGGTCAGCTGCCGGAGAGTTCCTCGGCGCGGTGCTTCGCGGCGCGCAGGTCGACCTTGCCGGCCGCGGTGCGCTCGATGGCGTCCACGAAGTGGATCTCCTTGGGCGCCTTGTAGCCGGCGATGAGGGTGCGGGCGTGCGCGGAGATCTCCTCGAAGGTCGGCGCGGTGCCCTCGCGCGGCACGACGAGCGCAGTGACGCGCTGGCCGAAGCGCGGGTCGGGGACACCGACCACGACCGCGTCGAAGACGTCCGGGTGGGCCTTGAGCGCGGCCTCGACCTCGTCCGGGAAGACCTTCTCGCCGCCGGTGTTGATGGTCGCGCTGCCGCGGCCGAGCAGCGTGAGGGTGCCGTCCTCCTCGATCTGCGCGAAGTCGCCGGGCAGCACCCAGCGGTTGCCGTCGCCGTCGATCAGGAAGGTGGCCCGCGTCTTCTCGTCGTCGCCGTGGTAGCCGAGCGGGATGTGGCCGCTGACCGCGAGGCGGCCGACCTGGCCGGAGCCGGGCTCGACGGGCTTCAGGTCGTCGTCCAGGACGGTGGTGGTCTTGGAGGACGCGAAGCGGGTGGCCCCGCCGGGCGCGCCGGCCTGGCGGGCCGCGGCGCCGGTCTCCGAGGCGCCGAAGCTGTCGATGACGAAGAGGCCGGCGACCTTCTCCAGCTGGTTGCGGACCGGGGCGCTCATCGGGGCGCCGCCGTTGCTGACCGCCATCAGGGAGGAGAGGTCGTACTTGCCCTTGTTCTCCTCGTACCAGTCGGCCAGCGGGCGGGCCATGCCGTCGCCGACCACCGAGAGGGACAGCACCTTCTCCTGCTCGACCAGCGCCATGACGGTGTCCGGCTCGAAGCGGCGCCCGGTCCACAGCAGGTACGTGTTGCCCATGTAGAACGTGTTCCACATCGACCACTGGCCGCCGCCGTGCATCATCGGCGCGAGGCCCATCATCACGTGCCCGGCGGCAGCCGCCGCGTCGCCGGCGACGTCCTCGTGCGAGGCGGCCTTGGGCTTGCCGGCCCGGCCCGCCTGCAGGGCGGCGAAGAAGATGTCCTCGCTGCGCCACAGCACGCACTTGGGCATGCCGGTGGTGCCGCCCGTGTAGAGGCCGTACAGGTCGTCGCCGCTGCGCGGCTGGAAGCCGCGCTCGGGGGACGCCGCGGCGAGGGCGTCCTCGTAGCGGGCCGCACCGGGCACGGTCTGCGCGGTGTCGGTGCCGTCCTCGAGGAGCACCACGTGCTTGAGCGCGGGGAAGTCCGGGACGATGCGGGCCACGACGTCCGCGTACGCGCGTTCGACGACCAGGGCGACCATGCCCGAGTTCTCGAACAGGTAGCGCAGCTCGGCCTCGACGTACCGGTAGTTGATGTTGATCGGGACGGCGCGCGCCTTGTGCACGCCGATCATGGTCTCGATCCACTCGGCCCGGTTCCAGGCGTGGATGCCGACGAAGTCGCCGGGGCGGACGCCCGACGCCGCCAGGTGCGCGGCCACCCGGTTCGCCCGCTCGTCGAGCTGCCGGTAGGTCAGCCGGACGTCGCCCGCGATGAGGGCCGGGCGGCCGGGGACGGCGTCCACCACGGCCTCGAAGAGGTCGGCGAGATTGAACGTGGGGTCGGTGGTCATGGTTCTCCCCGGGCAAGAACTGGAACGGGTTTCGGAAACATACCCTTGACAAGGTCAAAAACATAGCCTGAGGCTGGAGCCCGGCACGGCCTACGGCAAGTCCGGCTATCCAGCACGGGAGTAACTGGGATGCGCGTTCACGACAAGATCTTCATCGGCGGCGAGTGGGTGGAGCCCTCGGGCACCGACACGTTCGACGTGCACAACGCCTCGACGGAAGAGGTCATCGGGCGCGTCCCGGCGGGCACCGAGGAAGACGTGAACCGCGCGGTGGCCGCGGCCCGCAAGGCCATCGAGGGCCCGTGGGCGTCGACCACCCCGGACGAGCGCGGCGACATCATCGCGGCGCTGTCCGCGGGCATCATGACGCGCCTGATGGAGTTCGCCGAGATCATCGCGCAGGAGACCGGCTGCCCGATCGACAACTCGGTCGGCGTGCAGGTCTACAGCTCCACGATGGTGCTGGACTACTACGCCAAGCTGGTGCGCGAGTACCCGTTCGAGGAGCAGCGCCAGGGCGCGATCTTCAAGACGCTGGTACGCCGCGAGCCGGTCGGCGTGGTCGCGGCCATCGTGCCGTGGAACGTCCCGCTGTTCGTCACCGTGCTCAAGCTCGCCCCGGCGCTGGCCGCGGGCTGCACGGTCGTCCTGAAGCCGTCCCCGGAGACCGCGCTGGACGCCTACCTGCTGGCCGAGGTCGCCATCGAGGCGGGCGTGCCGGCCGGTGTGCTCAACATCGTCGTCGCGGACCGCGAGGTCAGCGAGAAGCTCGTGGTGCACCCGGACGTCGACAAGGTGTCCTTCACCGGCTCGACCGCGGCCGGCCGCCGCATCGGCTCGCTGTGCGGCGAGCGCCTGCGCCCGGTCACCCTGGAGCTGGGCGGCAAGTCGGCGTGCATCCTGCTCGAGGACGCCGACCTCGACGTCGCGGTCCCGGGCCTGCTGCCCGGTTCGCTCAACAACAACGGCCAGGCCTGCGTCGCGCAGACCCGCATCCTGGCCCCGCGCAGCCGCTACGACGAGGTCGTCGCCAAGCTCGCCGAGCACGTCGGCGCGATGACGGTCGGCGACTCGCTGGAGAAGGGCAACGCGATCGGCCCGCTGGTCTCCGAGCGGCAGCGCGACCGCGTGCTGGGCTACATCGAGAAGGGCAAGGCCGAGGGCGCCCGCGTGGTGGTCGGCGGCGGCCGTCCCGAGGGCCTCGACAAGGGCTGGTTCATCGAGCCGACCGTCTTCGCGGACGTGACGAACGACATGACCATCGCGCAGGAGGAGATCTTCGGCCCGGTGCTCGCGGTCATCGCGTACGACGACGTCGACGACGCGGTCCGGATCGCCAACGACTCGCCGTACGGCCTGTCCGGCGGCGTGTGGGGCACCGACGTCGAGGCGGCCACCGAGGTCTCGCGCCGCATCGCGACCGGCACGGTCAGCGTCAACTCGTGGGTGGCGATGGACTTCGGCGCCCCGTTCGGCGGCTACAAGCAGTCCGGCCTGGGCCGCGAGCTGGGCCCGGAGGGCCTGGACGCGCTGGTCGAGCTGAAGACCGTCGTCCTGCCGTAGCGCCTGCGGCGCGGCGGCGGCTCCGCTGGGCTTTTCGTCGACCGCGCCACTGCTTCCTCGTTTCGGGCGGCCCGAAGTCTCCGGACTCCGGGCCGCCCGGCGTTTCGGCGAAGTGGGCTTTGCTGACTGCCGGTTGGTGGATGCGGGTGGCTGGTAGCCCGTTGCCGTTTGGTGGTTGCGGGTGGCCGGTTGGCCGCTGCCGGTAACTGCTGCTGGTTGCCGGCACCGCGCAGAGATGGACGCGCAGCGCTCCCGGCCCCGACCCCGGCCTCAGCTCGCCCCCCGAGCCCGAGCCCGGCGACAGCTGGCGTTCAGCGCATGCGGCAGGGGCGATGCCGACGACGGTGGCGGTGCGACTCTGTGCCGACCGATCGTCAGGCGCCCCCTGCGGCAAGGGATTTCGGGCTTTGCGCGGAAATCCCGAGAGCCGCGCAGGCACCGCCTGCCATCATGGCCGCGTGAATCTCCTTGGTTGGCACGGCATACGTCCTCGGCGTCCCCGCACCGCACTTGCCACCGCCGGCACCGTCCTGGCCGTTGCCTTCGCGGCGGTCGGCTGCGGCGAGGGCGAGAGCGACTCCGACGACGGGTCGGGGCGTACCACCGTGGTGCTGCGGCCCGCCGGGTCCGGTGCGACCGCCGAGCAACTCGACCGCACGCGCGACCTCTTGGAGAAGCGCCTGGAGGCGGCCGGCGAGGACGACGCGTCGGTGGCCGTCGACGGCGACCGGATCACGCTGTCGGTGCCCGCGTCGTCCGGCGACCTGCTGGCCGGGATCGAGCGCCCCGGCCGCCTGGCCTTCCGGCCGGTGCTGACCGCGGAGACCTCGGCCCCGGGCGGCCCGGGCCCGTCCGGCACCCCCGGCCCGTCCGGTGCACCCAGCCCGTCCGGTGCACCCGGTGGGGCAGGCAGCGCCGGCACGCTCCCCGCCGGGCCGACCGGCTCGACACCGGCACCCGTCGACCTCACCGCGCCGATGACACCCAGCTCGAACGGCGCACCGCCCTCCGACCTGCCCGCCGGCATGGCCGCTGCGTTCGCCGCACTGGACTGCGCCGACACGTCGGCTGCGACCGGCACCGCCGGGAATGCGGCCGCGACGCTGGACGGACCCGCACTCGCCTGCGCGCAGAAGGCCAAGGACGGAGTGTTCGAGCGCTACATCCTGGGCCCTGCCCTGCTGGACGGCGGCGACCTCACCAAGGCTCAGGCTCAGATGTCGGAGAACGCCGGCGGGTGGGAGGTGGCGCTGAAGTTCGACACCGAGGGCACTGGCAAGTTCGCCGCGGTCACCGGCGACCTCGCGTCCGGGAAGTACCCCACGAACCGCTTCGCCGTCACCCTCGACGGCCGCGTGATCCTGGCCCCGACGGTCTCCGAGAGCCTGCCCGGCGGATCCGCGGTCATCACCGGCGCGTTCACCAAAACCGACGCGAAGCAACTGGCCGCAATGCTGTCCGAGGGCGCACTCCCCCTCGATTTGGTGGTCGCCTCGAAGACCGCCGGGTAGCCGCACCCGCGCCACCACGCCCCAGGCCGCCCTTGCCCCCCGGGGCATCAACGCACCGCCCTCCACCCCCCAGATCGTGTCGCCCTGCAACGCCGGGAGGGAGCGCAGCAACCGAGGAGGGCTGGGGAGGGCCGCCAGGCCCGGCGCAGGCCCGGATGCGGTGCCGGGCGCCGTGAGTGCTTGGGAGGGCCGCTAGGCCCGGTACAAGATCCGGCAGACACGGCCTAACCCCTCACCGCACTGCCGCGCGACCGCACCATTGCCTCGCGGCCCGCCCCCCTGCAGCCTGCCCGCACCGCCGCTCGCCGGTCCCGCGCCGTCGCGCGCCCGGCGGCCCGTGCCGTCCCCGCGCGCAGCAGCCCCGCGCCCCCCACCGCGCTGCGCCCTGCCACCTCGCACGTCCGCGCGCCACCCTGCGGCCCGACCAGCCCAAACTGCGCCGCGGCCGCCCGGCCCCGTGCGCCCATCACACCGCCCGGGGACCTCGCCGTCCCCGCCCCGCGCTCCCGCGCCACCCCACCGCGCTGTGGCCCTGCCGTCTCGCAGTTGCCCGGGGCCCTTGCCGTCGCTCCGCCCCGCAGCCCTCGGCCTCGCGGCACCCCGCTTTCGGCCCTCTCTCAAGGCGTCGGGCCACGTCGCGTGACGATTTCTGGTTCATATGAGACGATGTTGTCTCATATGAAGAATCAAGGTATCCCCTCCGATGTCCGAACCCAGCAGCTCGATCCGCGCCGCTGGGTAGTCCTGGCGATCCTCGCGGGCAGCCTGCTGCTCATCGCGATGGACACCACGATCCTGAATGTCGCGTTCCCGTCGCTGGTCGCCGATCTGCAGCCGAGCTCCGTGCAGCAGCTGTGGATCATCGACGCGTACGCCCTCGCGCTGTCCGGCCTGCTGGTCACCGCGGGCGCGCTCGGCGACCGCTGGGGGCGCAAGAAGTTGCTGCTGGTCGGCTTCGGCATCTTCGCCTTCGCCTCGCTCGGCGCGGCCTTCGCCACCGAGGCGTGGCAGGTCATCGCGGCCCGCGCGCTGCTGGGCGTCGGCGGTGCGGCGATCATGCCGTCCACGCTGTCGATCCTGCGCTCGGTCTTCTCCGACCCGCGGGAGCGGGCCCTCGCGTACGCGATCTGGGCCGCGGTCTTCGGTGGCGGCATGGCGGTCGGCCCGATCATCGGCGGCGTGCTCGTCGAGAACCAGGGCTGGGAAGCTGCGTTCCTCGTCAACATCCCGGTGGCACTGGCCGTCATCGGCTTCGGTGCGTGGCTGATCCCCGAGTCGCGCAAGCCGCGGGCCGGGAAGTGGGACTGGCCGGGCGTCGGGCAGTCGATCGTCGGCATGCTCGCGCTGGCCGGCGGCATCAAGCAGCTCGGCAAGGGCGGCCTGACCGACCCGGTCGCCTGGACGCTGCTCATCGTCGCCGTCGTCTCGCTGACCGTCTTCATCCGGCGCCAGCTGCGCATCTCGTACCCGCTGCTGCAGGTAAGGCTGTTCGCGAACCGCTCGTTCAGCATCGCGGCCGCGTCGATCTTCCTGGCGATGATCGCGATGGGCTCGGTGCTGTTCCTGATCACCCAGTGGTTCCAGTACGCCGAGGGCTTCTCGCCGCTGGAGGCCGGCGTACGGCTGCTGCCCGCGCCGATCGCGCTGATCCTCACCTCGATCCTGACGCCGAACCTCATGCACAGGTTCGCCATCCGGCACGTGCTGGGCAGCGGACTGCTGTTCATGGCGATCGGCCTCGCGCTGCCGTGGTTCATCGACCACAGCGGCTCGATCAGCTACATGGAGATCGCCGTCGCGCTCGGCTTCCTGGGTGCGGGCGCGGGCGTGGCGACCACGGTCGCGTCGGTCACGCTGATGGCCGCGACGCCGTCCAAGGACGTCGGCGGTGCGGCCGCGATCGAGGAGACCTGCTACGAACTGGGCGCCGCGATGGGCGTGGCGATGCTGGGCAGCCTGGCCGCGGCGCTGTACCGCACCGAGCTGCCGGACCTGGGCAGCGGACCGGTGGCCGACTCGGTCCGCGACTCGATCGGCGAAGCCGCCCACGTGGCAGGCGAACTGGGCGGCGCCGCGGGCGCCAAGCTGCTGGCCACCGCGGGGGAGGCGTTCACCGCGGGCATGACCCCGACGTTCCTGATCGCCGCCCTGCTGCCGCTGGCCGCCGCGGTGCTGGCCTGGACAAAGATCCCCAAGGACCTGCGCCCGACCGAGGACGCCGAGCACTGACCGGTATCTCCCCTGTGAGCACAGGGAGTTCGCCGACACGGAGATTCGACACGTGTCGCCCGCGAAGACAAGTCATCGGCTATTGACTTGAACGGAACCGGAGGGCATCTTTCCGGGTGCTCTCCGGGTTTCCGTCGTCGATAGGGGTGAACTCTCTTGCGCAGACTGGTTCCACACCGGAGCACGGCTCTGCTGGCGGCGGGCGCCCTCGCCGCGGCGGGTCTGGTGGTGCTGACCGCGCCGCCCGCCCAGGCGGACCAGGTCGCCTACACGTCGCAGTGCACCAACAAGCTCGCCCCGGGCCTGGAGATCCCGCCTTCGGAGACGAAGGTGGACATCCAGGTCAGCCCGGCGAAGGAGAAGTACGCGGTCGGCGACCTGATCACGGTGCACTGGCTGTGGGGTTCGTACAGCAAGGTCCCGATCTCCAGCCCGATCGAGGCGCTGCCCGCCGACTCCACGAAGCCGGTCGGCCGGGTCGCCGTGGGCGGCGCCCAGACCGGTGAAGTGGTCGTGGAGGGCGAGCGGAAGAACCCGCTGACACCGCGGGGCGAAGAGCTGGTCGTCACCGACATGAAGGCGACGCTGACGCTGACCGCCGCGGGGACGGTGGACTTCTCCCCCGCCAAGTACTCGACGTTCTCGCTGGTCTTCGGGATCGATGCGGAGACCGAATGCCTACCGCTCACCACGCCGGGCGTATCCGCGTCCATCACCGTGGAGCCGGGGCAGGCCGTCCGGCCCGTGCTGGACGCGCCCACCGGTGAGGCGCACCCGGGCTGGACGCTGGGTCTGACCGGGAGCGGCTTCGCACCGAACGCCGTGCCGCTGCTCAAGTTGTGCGACGCGACGGGCTCCGGCTGCCTCGCCGAACGCTTCAAGTCCAGTGCTCTTGTCATCGACGGCGCCGGCAAGCTGTCCGGCACCGCAACTCTGGCGGACCGGCAACTCCCGGACGGCGACTACATGATCAGCGTCGTCGACGGAGTGGCCGAGGCGCAGCGCCCGCTCACGGTCACTACCTACGTGCCGCCGGGTCCGCGGACCGTCCGGGCCGAGCCCGCGGCGGGCCCGGTCGGGACCACGACAACCCTCACCGGAACGGGGTGGACCCCGAACGCCGGTGTGAACATCGCCCAAGTGGACGCGAGCGGCTCGGCCGGCGGGGGCACGATCTCCCTGATCACCGACCACACCGGCGCCTTCAGCACGCCGTTCACCGTCAGCAGCCCGCTCACCACTCAGATCCGGGTACGTGAGGGCCTCTCGTCGGTCAAGCGCGTGTTCATCCCGTTCACGCTGCTCACGGTCGCGCCGATCGCCCAGGACGCCACGGTCACGCTCGTCCCCGGTTCGCTGTCGATGACCCAGGACGGCACCGGAATCGACTTCGGCACGGCCACCCTGGACGGCGAGGAACACACCCTGCCCGCGGCGTTGAACCAGGTCACCGTGACCGATTCGCGCGGCTCGGACCTGGGTTGGTCGCTCACCGGCACGATGACCGACCTCACGGCAGCCAATGGCCAGGACAAGATCCCGGCGGGCAACCTGTCGTGGACGCCTTCGTGCGCGGCGGCTCCGAGCAGCCTCGACCAGGCGGTCGGCGGCACCGCGGGTCCGCTGGGCCCGACCGCCGCACTGCTGTGCGGGGTGACACCGGACGGCTCGACCACCGGCGGCCGGTTCACCGCGGATGCCCAACTATCGCTTAGGACACCGGGATTCACTGCGGCAGGCGCGTACACGGGAACCCTCACCCTGACGCTCACCTAGCCACTCCCGACCACCGTGGGAGCCCGCCGACTGGGTACGGCGGGCTCCCACGGCGAAGCTGCTCGGCTTGGCGGGCGCGGAGGGCGCGGAGGCCCTTGCGCCGCCGAGGAGGCCGAGCAGCTGCCGCGGGCTTCGATGCGGACTCGGGTGGGTCGCGTCGAAGCCCGCGGTCACTCCCGCGTCCGGGGCACGACGACGAGCGCGCGCGGAGGGAGGCCGATCTCCCAGAGGCCGAGGTCGTCGGCGGGGAGCATGACGATTCCGTGGCGCCTCGCCTGCACCCGCGCCTCGTGGGTGAAGGCGGCACCTTGCTCCCGCCACGCCGCCGAGGCGAACGCATAGACGGCTTTGCCGGGCTCGTCCCGGCCTGCCCGCGCGATGAAGGCGCGCATCAGGGCGGAGCGTACGGCGGTTCCGCCCTTGTCCACGCGCCGCCCGTGGACGCGAACGACCAGCCGCGTCCCGTCGGGCGCTGTCGCGGACACCTCCGCCAGACGCGGATTGTCGGCCGAGAGTTCGGTGCGGACATCGGCCAGCCCGTCGCGTTCGCACAGCCAGGCCACATGCGCGGCCAGCCGGTCGGCGGTCATGCCCACAACCCGGTGCGCGGCCTCGCGATCGAGCGGCTTCCGATGGCCGGGCCGGGCGAACGCGATCCACCCGTCGAGGACGAACTCCACCAGGGTGCCGCTCCGTCGGCGCCACCACGCCCAGGTGTCCTGGACCGCCCACCCGCCGAAGACGATCCCCCCGAGGACGGCCGTGGCCCGCGCGTCACTGGTGAGCCCGGTACCCGGCACGAACCCGACGGCGATGACGCCCGCGGTCACGGCCCCCGCCGCGACCATGAGCCACCAGCGCCCGTCCTCGAACATCCCGGGCTCGTCATAGCGCCCGCTACGCATAGGTATCCCCTGCCCGCGCGTTCCCCCCAAGACGGCGGCCCGTGCCGCCGATGGCGCGCGTCGCGAGGAATGACGTGCGGCGGCCCCTGCGGAGTTGCGCCTACCAGCTCGCAGACGCGTCGGGAGGCAGCGTGCAGAGGGCGAACGGGACGGTTTCCATGGTGTCCACATCGAGATACTCGGCGTCGTCGGGGATCCGCGCGCGCAAGAACCGGTCCATGTCTCCCGGCTGGAGCGCGCGGACGGCATCGACGAACTCTGCCGGTGGCACGTACCCGTGGTCCTCGACGTAGTGCCCGATCAGGCTCGGTGCCGCGTAGGCGAAGCTCCCACAGGGTGACGCCACCCGGATCTCGGCGCTCCCGGAGGGCACCCTGCCCAGGTCCTCTCGAGCGACCTCGTCGACGTCCGGGGGGCAGAAGCCGCAGAAGTGCAGCCCGCAGGTGCCGTTGATCCGCTGCGTCAGGACGAGAAGTCGCAGCTTTTCGACGACGTCCTCGGGGACTGCGTCGGCGTGCTGCGGCACGTCCGCATCGAGCCACCCCACCGCCACGAGCGGATGGGGCGGAGCCCACGTCAGATATCCGTGCGGATGGTGCTGAAATTGCAGCAGTTCGCGTCCGTCGGTGCGGTAGCAGTACGGAGCAAGGTCGGGCATGAACAAGCGCAGGGCACTCCTTGGCTGGTCGGCGCGGGATCAGGGCTTGGGCGGCCGCGGCGACCAGTGGGTGCCGTCGGTGGGATCGAGGCAGGGGACGTCCGGTGCCAAGGCGGCCACTGCGGCGTACAGGGAGCGGAGTTCGTGGTCGGGGCCGTCCCACGGGAGGGTGGTACCGGAGACGGCGTGGCCGAGCAGGCCGTCGATGTGCTGGTCGAGGCGGCCCTGTCCGCGGCCGGTGCGGCGGCGGTAGTCCTCGGTGGCGACGACGCCGACCCAGTTGCTGCCGCGCTGCTTCCAGACCACGACGGCTTCGATGTCGGCCCAGGGAATCAGGTCGTCGCGCGTGCGGCCGCGCCACCGTCCCCGGACAAGGGTGACGCCCGCAGCGTCGAAGCGGTGGCGGGTGGGCGGACCGTGGAACGCGGTGGTGCCGGAGAACACAAGCAGCAGCCCGACGAGCGCGGCCAGGACAACTGCGGCCACGCCTCCCCCGGTGCTCAGCGCACCGGCGACCGCAGCCGCGATCGCACCGCACACGATGACGGCGCCGAGGACGGTGAGCGTGGCGTCGGTCCTGGTCCAGCGGACCGGGAGTTCGTGGCTCGTTTCTCCTGCGGTGGGCTGCATGGCCGCATCGTCGCAGCCGCTCCGGCCGATGGGAACCGGCTTTCGGCTCCCCGGCGCCGCCGGAATCAGAGCGGGACTGCGAATCTTGCGGTGGGGCATAGCAGTCATAGAACGCGATATCCCCCATGCGGAGCCGGAGTTCCGTGGCTTGCTTCTTGCTTGAGATATGTCGTACGACATATCTTCCGATCATGAATCCACGACGCGCGGGCGGCCCCGGTGGTGGGGCCGGGCCTACCGGGCGCTTCTTCGGTCCGGGCGAGCTGCGTCTCGCACTGCTTTGCCTGATCGACGAACAGCCCGGCCACGGATACGAGTTGATGTCTCGTCTGGAGGACCGGTTCGCCGGTGCCTACAAAGCAAGTGCCGGGGCGATCTATCCGACGCTCCAGCAAGTCGACGACGAAGGCCTGGTGCGCATCGAGCCGGACGGCGGCCGCAAGGTCTTCCACATCACGCCGGAGGGCCGCGCGGAGGTCCGCGGGCGGGCCCGTGAGGCGGACCGGATCTGGGCCCGGGCCACGCAGCGCGGTGAGTGGGGCATGCTGCGCGACCCGCATGCCGCAGAGATCGTGACTCCGGCACTGCGGCTGTTCAAGGCCGCGGTGAGCTGCATCGTGCGGGCGCACGGCGACCCGGTGGTGGTGGAGCGCGTCCGCGAGGTGCTCGACAACGCGCGCCGCGAGATGAAGGAGATCAAGGCGGAGACCCGGACGCTCCACCGCGCCCGTCGCCACCATCACCGCCGCGGCCGACCGCACGACTGACATCCGTACCGCCCCGCAGAGTTCACCTGGCGACGTACCGCGAAAGGGACGCACCCATGGCACAGGCGCACAGCACTGAGGGCACCACCGAGCACGACTCCCCTGCCCGGCCCGGCCGCAGCCGCGGCGTCGGCAAGATGATCCTGGATCGGCTGTCGGTCGAGGCCGAGATCACCGAGACGGAGCAGATCGCCGCGGGCATGACCCGGGTCCGCCTGTCCGGCGACGGGCTGCGGAAGCTGACCTGCACGCCGGGCCAGCAGCTGCGCGTCTTCACCGGCGATCCCGACGCGTCGTCGATGCGTGGCCGCCTCGGCGACCTGCGGACGTACTCCGTCTGGCACTTCGATGCGGACGCGGGCGTGCTCGACCTGTGCGTGATGGCCCATCAGAACGCGGGTCCCGGGGCACGCTGGGCACTGGCCGCGCGCCCGGGTCAGCTCGTGCGGTTCCGCGGCCCCGAGGGCTCGTTCACGCTGCGGCCGGACGCCGCGTACCACCTGTTCGTCGGAGAAGAGACGGCTTCGGTGGCCCTGGGTGCCATGCTCGCCGCAGTCCCGGCCGGCACTCCCGTGTACGGCGCGATCGAGACCGCGACCGAGGAAGCCCGCCTGCCGCTGCCGCGCGCCGGCGAACTCTCGTTCGTACTGCGCGGCGACGCGTCCGCAGCGGCCTCGGCGCTACTCGTGGACGCAGTCCGCGCCCTCGACCTGCCCGCCGAGCCCGGCATCGCCTACGTCGCCGGCGAGGCCCGCACCATCCAGCTCGTCCGCGAGCACCTCGTCCGCGAACGCGGCTGGCCGCGCCGCTCGGTGCTGACCAAGCCCTTCTGGACCCCCGGCAAGACCGGCATGGAATAGGCGAGCAAGCGGGCCGCAACAGCCCTGCGTCTGGGGGAGATGAGCGCCTGGCAGTCTGTGCCCCATGCACAGTTTCCTTCTCGTCCAAGGCTCGAACATGTCGGGCAGCGTGCTGACGGAGTACGCGGAGGTCCACCGGAGTACGGCAGCGGCGGAGTCCGGCATCCGGGACTACGTCCGCTCAGGCGGTGGTTTCGAGCTGACCGCATCGGCGGGCCAGGAGTTGTCCCTGCGGGTCTACCAGCAGGGCGTGCTCGTGGCGGAGCACGACCTGATGCAGGCGCTGCGCCTGCGGATCCCCGGGTTCGCCGAGATGGGCTTCGACGACGACTACGAGCACACCGGCGGCGCCCCCGAACCGGACAGCGACGCGGACGGCATCGACGACCCGGACCTCCTCGCTGACATGCGCGTCGAGGCAATGCTGGACCACTACGACGAGGTCGGCGTACGCGTCGAGTGGGACACCGTCGACATACCGGAGTTGAACGCCCCGCTGCTCCCGGATGGCCAGTCCGTCACCGTGGACGGGTGGACGCTGACCTCCGGCCCCAACTGGCGCCAGGGCTGACCGGCACGGCGCAAGCCGCGCATCGGAGACCCCTGCATGCGCCGTCCCGAACCGGGGCGGCGCATCTGCGGGTTGTATACGCCTGCTTGGCGATACGGTCGGCGCGCGTTCACGCGGACCACATGGGGTGCCGGAGACCGCCTACCGTCAACGCTTCAGAGCGTTCGTAAACGACGCCCAGGCTGCCGTCGCGACGTCCACAGTGCCGCGTGTGGCGTCCTTGCTGTCGCGCACAGGAATCGTGCGCCCACTGCTGCCGGCCACCTCCACGCACTCGCCTCCCTGGCTACTGCTGTAGCTGGACTTACGCCACTTGAGCGCGTCGCGTCCATCGTTCACAGGCTCTCCTCGATCTCGCGGATCAGCTTCGCCGACTGGTCGGCTGACAGTGCTTCCGAGAGCAACACATCGTGGCGAGCACGCATTTCGGCAACCCGTAGAAAGTCGGTGACGACGAGGCCCCCACCCACCGGCTCGACGTAACCAATGTCCTCGCTGTCCTCGAACGACAGGACGATCTGCGAACCATCGCGCCCGGCGTGCGTCCCCTGCGCAAACGGTACGACCAGGATGGTCACGTGCGGCAGCTTCCCGACCTCCAACAGCTTCCGCAGCTGGGGGCGCGCGACGTCGGGAGCGTTCGGCCATCGCCGGAGCACGGCCTCATCGAGGATGAACCACGCCCTTGGCGGCGGAG
The DNA here is from genome assembly GCF_021502675.1 of Yinghuangia soli. Taxonomy (GTDB): domain Bacteria; phylum Actinomycetota; class Actinomycetes; order Streptomycetales; family Streptomycetaceae; genus Yinghuangia; species Yinghuangia soli. The sequence goes on along the minus strand of NZ_JAKFHA010000028.1, from coordinate 80,850 downwards.
GGTCCGCACGCACGAGGATCTGCTGGCGCGCCATGCGCGCCGCGACCTGCTCTTCGATCTCCTTTGCAGACCTGGGCGGTTCATGCGTCTCGTACAGCGCACGCGCGTACTCCTCGGTCTGAAGCAGACCAGGCACAAGCTGCGCGGAGAAGACGCGGATCTCCTTTGCCGTCTTCTCGAGCTTGACGAAGTGGCCGAACCACGGTCCGTACAAGCCATCCATCATGTCGTCGTACAGCCGCCGCAGCGTTCCGCCCGCCCTGAGGACGATCTCCGCGCGTTCGATGAACGATTGCTTGGGAATGCGCGTTCCCGCCTCGATCGCGGCGAGCAACTGCCGAGACGTCAAGGTCTGGCGCCCCAGCTCCTGTTGAGTGAGTCCGGCTGCCTCTCGACGGATCTGAATCTCACGGCCGAGGAATCCCAAGATCCACGACTGTGGTGGTGGCTCGATCTCTCGCCGGGCTGCCATCGCGCTCCCCTGTGGCATTGCTACAAAGCCGACCGTCCAGTTGCCGATTCCTCACTGAGGAATACGCACCCGTAGCCCACGGTAACGGCTGTGCCGTTGGCTGGTTGCCCTATCACCGAATGGCCGAAACCGAGCGCCTGCGCCCGCAGGCACTTCGGAGCCACTGCACAAGGAGGCAGCCGGATGCAGGACGAACTCCCGCCGCAGACCATGGAAGTTCCCAACGTGGGGAGCATGGTGGACACGATCTATGGGCGGCAGCAGATCATGGACGTCACGGGTGCCGCAGACGGCGAGACGACCGTGTGGCTGCGGCCTGAGCGCGGGGGCATCGAATGGACGGTGCGCGCGTCCGGCTTCGCCGCAGTGGTCGCTGCCCGCGCCGAGACATAGGAGAACTGCTTGTTGCGCCGCCCCGGGCTTCGGAGCGGCGCAACCACTTTCTCCGTACGACTACTTGGCGATGAGGGCGGCGGCTCGTTCGGCCATCATGACGCAGCCCAAGTAGGTGTTGCCCGCGGGCAGGACCGGCATGGCGGAGGCGTCGACTACGCGGAGGTTGGGGATTCCTCGGACTCGGCAGCGGGCGTCCAGGACGGCCCGGGGGTCGCCGTCCGGACCCATGGCGCAGGTGCCGCCGAGGTGGCCGTAGCTGATCAAGCCCGTGCCGACGAGGTCGGCGGCGGGGTTTGGGGCCGCCAAGTCCGCGGTGGGGTGGATGCGTTGCGCGCCGAGGGTGGTGAAGGGAGCGGTGGTCTCCAGTTCGGCGATGCGGTTCAGGAGCCAGTCCATGCGGGCCAGGTCGTGGTCGGTGAGGGCGGGCATGGTCACGGACGGCTCGGCGTCGGGATCCGGGCCGGCGATGGCGACGCGGCCGCGGCCGGTGACGTCGAGGAGGAACGGGACGACCGAGAAGTGCGTTCCGTGCTCGCCGGGTTCGCCGATCGGGAGGTTCAGGACGTGGAAGTCGATGGTGTCGGACTGCGGGGTGCGGCCGACCCAGACGGGCTGCACGGGGCCGCCGCGGAGCGGGGTGCCGTCGGGGTGGACGTACAGCAGGGCGATGCCGAGGTGGTCCTGGAGGTTCTCGCCGACGCCGGGCAGGTCGAGGGCGACGGGGATGCCGAGGCCGTCGAGGAGGGCCTTGGGGCCGATGCCGGAGCGCTGCAGGAGTGCGGGTGAGCCGGTGGCGCCGCAGCTGACGATGATCTCAGCGGCGGTGTAGGACGCGCCGGACGTGGTGATGACACGTGTCGCGCGGCCGTCTTCGACGTCGATGCGGGCCGCGGTGACGCCGGTGGTGATGGTGAGGTTGGGGCGGGCGCGGGCTTCGTCGGTGAGGTACGCCCGGCTCACGGTGAGGCGTTCGGTGCCGTCCTCGCTCGTGGTGAGCGGGAAGATGCCGACGCCGGGGAGGGTGCGCGGGTCGTTGACGTCGTCCGTCCACGGCACGTCGAGGGCGCGCAGGCCGGCCTGGAAGGCGCGGTGGGACTCGGTCTGCTCGGTCTCGGGCGAGCGGCGGACGACCAAGGGGCCGTCGCTGCCGTGGAGTTCGCCGGCGCCGAAGTCGAGGTCGCGTTCCATGGCGCGGAAGGTGGCCAGGATGTCGGGCCAGCCCCAGCCATCCAGGCCGCGGGCGGCCCAGGCGTCGTAGTCGGCGGGCTGGCCGCGCATGGTGGCCAGGTAGTTGACCGCGGACGTGCCGCCGAGGACGCGGCCGCGCACCATCTGCACGGTGCGGTCGGCGCCGGCGCTCATGGGGTACGGGCGGGCGAACGGCGTGCCTGCCCACACGTCTCCGGCGGCGGCCGGGCGCAGCACGCTCGCGTCGTAGTGGCGGTCGTCCGGGCCTTGTTCGAGGAGCAGGACGCGGCGGTCCGGGTCCTCGGAGAGCCGCGCGGCGAGGACCGCACCGCTGGTGCCGCCGCCGACGACGATGACGTCGGCGACGCTGCCGGGCTCCGTGGGACCGCCCATGATTGGTGCCTCCTCTGCGGCCGCGTCCCGGGCCGCCCGCGGGGCCGCGCTTCCCGATGTGGGCAAGTGCGGTTGTCGGACTGCGAATTGAACTCCCACGCCAGCGGCTATAGCAGGGTGCGTGGAGAGCACGTGCGGATCTTCACGAGGCCCTGTGGACGACAGCGGGCGCCCCCGGACCGCTCGTACCGCGGTCCGGGGGCGCCGTCGTGCCTTGCTGCCGTGCGTCGCCGTCCGCCGTCCGCCTTCGGGCAAAAGGCGTCAGGCGTCAGGCGTCCGGTCAGACGTATTCGCCGGCCGGGGTGGCCGCGAAGCCGGCGCCGATGCGCAGGGCCTGCTCGTTCGCGCCGCCGAGGGAGAACTCGTTCTGCTTGGCGTGCACGAAGTAGCGGTGCACGAAGTGCTCTTCGGCGATGCCCATGCCACCGTGCACGTGGACGACGGCGTGCGCGACGCGGTGGCCCGCCTCGGCGGCCCAGAACTTCGCGGTGGCGACCGCCTCGGACGCATCCAGACCCTCGCCGACCTGCCAGGCCGCCTGCCACGTGGTGAGGCGGATCGCCTCGACGTCGATGTAGCAGTCCGCGAGGCGGTGGCCGACCGCCTGGAACGAGCCGATGGGGCGCTTGAACTGCTCGCGCGTGGTGGTGTACGCGGCGCCCTCGCGCATCGCGCGCTCGGTGACGCCGAGCTGCAGCGCGCACAGGCCGAGCGTGGCGCGGTCGCGCAGCCACACCGCGGCGGCGGTGTCGACGGTGCCGCCGAGCAGCGCGTCGTCGGCCACCACGGCGCCGTCGAGGGTGAGTTCGCCGGCGATCTCCTTGGCGGTGGTCAGCTGCGGGGCGATGCTGACGCCCGCGCCGGCCGGGTCGACGAGGAAGATGCCGACGCCGTCCTCGGTGGCGGCCGGGACGAGGATGACGTCCGCGATGGTGGCGGCCGGCACGGCGGTCTTGACGCCGGACAGGCGCCAGCCGCCGTCCACCTTCTCGGCCTTGGCGGCCGGGGCGGCGGCGTCGCGGCCCAGGCGCTCGGCGAGCGCGGCGGTGAGGATCTTCTCGCCGGACGCGGCGCCGGGCAGCCAGGCGGCCTTCTGCGCGGCGGTGCCGAGCTCGGCGATCGCGGCCGCGCCGACCGCGATGGACGCGTACAGCGGCACGGGCGCGAGGGTGCGGCCGACCTGCTCCAGGAGCAGGACCTGCTCCAGCACGCCGAAGCCGCTGCCGCCGAACTCCTCGGGCAGCGAGATGCCCAGGAGGTTGGCCTTGGCCAGTTCGGCCCACAGGTCGCGGTCGAAGCGCGGGGCGCCTTCGCCGGTGACCTTGGCCTCGAGTGCGGTGAGCGACTCGTGGGTGACGCGCTCGGTGAGGATCTGCTTGGCCAGACCCACCAGTTCCTGCTGTTCGTCGGTGTATGCGAAATCCATGGCGCAAGTCCCTTGCTTATCGCAGTGGTTGACGTCGGTGGTGGGTCGGGCTCAGCGCGGCGGGCGCGGCATACCGAGGCCGAACATCGCGATCATGTCGCGCTGGATCTCGTTGGTGCCGCCGCCGAAGGTCAGGATGAGTGCGGAGCGGTACATCTTCTCGATGCGGCCGCGCAGCACCACGCCGGGCGCGTCGGCGGTGAGGTACGCGTCCTCGCCGAAGCACTCCATGAGCAGGCGGTAGGCCTCGGTGGAGAACTCGGTGCCGAAGATCTTGGTGGCCGAGGCGTCCGAGGGGCCGACCTTCTTGCCGTGGTCGACCGCCCAGGCGATCTTCCAGTTGATGAGCTTGAGGTACTCGACCTTGGCGTGCACGCGGCCCAGGTTGAGCTGGACCTGCTCCTGGTCGATGACGCGGCTGCCGTCCGGCAGCAGGGTCTCCTCGGCCCAGCGGCGGGTCTCGTGCAGGGCGAGCTGGACGCCGGCCGCCGAGCACAGCGCGACGCGCTCGCGGTTGAGCTGGCCGGTCATCAGCGCCCAGCCGCCGTTGACCTCGCCGACCACCGCGGAGGCCGGGACGCGCATGTCCTCGAAGGTCAGCGCGCTGACGGTCTGCCCGCCGAGGGTCTTGACCTCGCTCCAGGACAGCCCGGGGGTGTCGGTGGGCACCAGGAAGATCGTCAGGCCCTTGTGCGCCTTGACGTCCGGGTCGGTGCGGGCGGCGAGCCAGACGTAGTCGGCGACGTGGATGAGCGAGATCCACATCTTGCTGCCGTTGATGACGAAGTCGTCGCCGTCGCGGACCGCGCGGGTGCGCAGGTTGGCGAGGTCGGTGCCGGCGCCGGGCTCGGAGTAGCCGATGGAGAAGTGCATGTCGCCCGAGAGGATCTTGGGCAGGAAGAAGTCGCGCTGCTCCTGGGTGCCGTACTCCATGAGCGTGGGGCCGACGGTGTTGATGGTCAGGAACGGCACGGCCGCGCCGGCGAGGGTGGCCTCGTCGGTGAAGATGAGCTGCTCCATCATGGAGCGGTCCTGGCCGCCGTACTCCTTGGGCCAGCCGATGCCGAGCCAGCCGTCCTTGCCCATCCGGTTGGCGATCTTCCAGTAGGCGCCGTCGCGGCCCTGGAGGGTGGTCTCGCCGGAGGCCTGCTGCTCGCGGACCTCGGGCGTCATGATCCCGGCGAAGTACTCGCGGAGTTCCCGACGCAGTTCTTCCTGCTCGGGCGTGTAGGCGATGTGCACGGTTACCTCCCGGGACCCGGGGTCCCTTGTGGATACGTTCGTCGTACGAAGTGGACGGTTGTACGCGAAGAACTGGCGGTGCGGTGTCCAGGGGCGGTGCGGTGTCCGCGGGTGCCGGGTCCGGGGCCGGCCGGGGCCGGCCCCGGGTTCGGCTAGGGGGCCACGGCCATGAAGTCGGCGAAGCCGGAGGGGTCGTGACGGCCCATCACGCCGTGCTCGAACAGGCCCCAGCCTTCGGCGCCGTCGCAGGTGGCCCGGGCGACGTGGTCGAGGATGCTGAACTTGGCGCGGCCCTGGGCCGCTTCGTCGGTCGCGGTGTCCACGACGACGCCCTCGCTCCAGTCCCGGCCGCGCCACTGGCCGTGCGTCCAGGTGGGGTCCAGGCCGTAGCCGGGGCCGCAGTTGAGGACGACGTGGTGCTTGGGCTCGACCTCGACGACGACGGGCTTTCCGGCGAGGTCCTTCATGCGCAGCGTGGCGCGGACCGGCATGCGGGTGCCCGGGGCGTACTCGATGTCGAACTCGGGCCAGCCGAGCTGCTCGGGGCGGCGGCCGGTCGACGCGGGCCACACCCGGGTGGCCTGGTTGAGGGTGCGGGTGCCGTCCGGCTCCTCCTGCACGATGACGATGATCGCGTAGTCGTCGAAGCGCAGCGGGACGTACGTCCACCACATGCCGCCGCTGGGGTCGCGTTCCGCGGCCGCGCGGCCGCCGGGCTCGGCCTCGCCGCTGGGGCGGATGCCCCAGGAGCGGTCGCGCGAGCCGACCCAGGTGTCGGGGGTGACGGTGTAGTCGGTGCCCTCGACGTTGAGGGTGCCTTCCCAGGTGCCGAGTTGGGCGAAGCGCTGCGCGTCGAGGATGACGCGGCCGTCGCGGCGCAGCACGTGCGGTTCTTCGTCGACGGCCGGGAAGCTGCCGCGCCAGGTGAGGTCCATGGCGATGCCGTGCGCGCCGGCGTCGCAGACCACGCGCAGTTCGTCGAGCGGCTTCTTGACCTCGATGCGGTACGCGCCGACGGCCGGGTTGAGCCGGTCGTCGGTCTCGGCCTCGAAGGCGTCGGAGAGCCGCACGGTGGTGTGCCGGCCGCCGCGCGCGACGGTGACGAAGGCGTCCTTGACCCCGAGGTTGGGGTAGACGCCGTAGCCGGTGACGAGGAATATCTCGCCGCTGCGGTCGTGCGCGTTGAAGTAGTAGCGGTCGTAGAAGTTGCGGTCGCTGCTGGCCACGCGCGCGATGGACAGCGGGCTCTGGTGGACCGGGAATTCGTCGAGCGGAGCGGGCAAGGGAGCGTCCTTTCCGGTGACCGGTTTTCGGGGCGGAGACGGACGGTGTCAGCCGCGCGGCAGGCCGAGCATGCGCTCGGCGACGACGTTGAGCTGGATCTCCCGGGTGCCGCCGCCGAGCAGCACGGCGGGGATCGACAGGTAGGCGGTGACCAGTTCCTCGGCGAGGCCTCCGGCGCCTTCGGCGGCCAGGCCCTGCTCGGCGACGCGTTCCAGGCGGGCGGTCATGACCGCGCGCTGGTGCTCGGTGACGGCGAGCTTGAGCACGCTGGACGCGGCGCCCGGGTTGAGGCCGGACAGCTGCTGCAGCGTGGAGCGCAGGGTGAGGGCGCGCAGCGCCCAGTTCTCCGCGGCGAACGCGCCGATCTTGGCAGCGGTGGCCGGGGATGCGGCGGCGGCGCCGGCCGGGCCGAGGTCGTCGAGCAGCTTGCCGAAGGCCGCCATGCCGGGGCCGCCCGCGATCATGACGCGCTCGTTGGCGAGCGTGGTGCGGGTGATGGGCCAGCCCTGGTCGACCTCGCCGACCACCATGGCGTCCGGTACGAAGACGTTCTCGAGGAAGACCTCGTTGAATTCGGACTGGCCGTTGGACTGCTTGAGCGGGCGCACGTCGATGCCCGGCTCGCTCATGTCGACGATGAAGTACGTGATGCCCTTGTGCTTGGGCACGTCGTGGTTGGTGCGGGCCAGGCAGATGCCCCAGTGGGCTTCGTGGGCCTTGGAGTTCCAGACCTTCTGGCCGCTGATGCGCCAGCCGCCGTCGACCTTCTCGGCGCGGGTGGCCAGCGAGGCGAGGTCGGAGCCGGCGCCGGGCTCGCTGAAGAGCTGGCACCACACGATGTCGCCGCGCAGCGTGGCGGGGACGAAGCGGTCCTTCTGCTGCTCGGTGCCGTGCGCCATGATCGTCGGGAGTGCGAACTCGCCGATGATGGTGGACGGCTGGACCAGGCCGGCGGCCGCGAACTCCTGCTGGATGACGATCTGCTGGGCCGGGTTGGCGCCGACGCCGTACGGCTTGGGGTAGTGCGGCGAGACGTAGCCGCACTCGTCGGCGAGGAAGTGCCGGCGGGCGGGCTCGTCCAGCTCCTTGGCGCGTGCCAGGTTGGCGGCCACCTCGGCGCGGAACTCGTCGACGCCGCCGTCGAGTTCGAGCTCGAAGCGGCGCGCGGGGCCGCCTTCGAGGGTGGCGAGGGCGCGGCGGCCGAGGAGTTCGGCCCAGTCGCCGGTGGGGCCGAGCAGCTGCGCGAGGAACACGCCGCGCCGCCAGTAGAAGTGGATGTCGTGTTCCCAGGTGAAGCCGATGCCGCCGAGCATGGTGATGCAGTCGAGGGCCATCTCGCGGGCGGCCGGCAGACACGTGATGGCTGCTTCGGCGGCGGCGAGTTCGAGCTGCTCCTCGGCGTCCGGGCCGGTCTCGTCGGCGGCGCGGGCGGCGTCCCAGGCGGCCGCGGTGGCGACCTGGAGGCGCGTGTAGAGGTTGGCGGCCTTGTGCTTGACGGCCTGGAACGAGCCGACCGCGCGGCCGAACTGCTCGCGGATCTTGACGTAGTCGACCGCGGTCTCGAAGCACCAGCGGGCCACGCCGACGGCCTCGGCGGAGGCGAGCACGGCGGCGACGCGGCGCACGCGCTCGGTGGTGACGCCGGCCAGCACCTGCGACGAGGTGACCTCCAGGCCGCGGGCGACCACGCGGGCGACGCCGCGGGCCAGGTCGACGCCGGTGAGCGGCTCGACGGAGATGGTGTCGCGGCCGCCGGGGGCGACCACGAACCAGATCTCGGCCTGGTCGGCCTGGTCGGTGCGGGCGCCGAGGAGCAGGTAGCGCGCGTTCGCGGCACCGGGCACGGGGCCGACGCTGCCGTCGACCTCCCAGCCGACCTCGGTCTGACGGGCGGTCAGCCCCGCGGTGACGGCGACCGCACCGGTGGCGCCCTCGGCGAACCTGGGCAGCAGCGCCTTGGCCGCGTCGGGGCCGGCGTAGCGGGTGAGCAGCGCGCTGGCCAGCACGGTCGGCAGCAGCGGACCGGGCAGGAGGGCGCGGCCGGTCTCCTCGAGCGCGACCGCGAGGTCGAGGATCCCGGCGCCTATGCCGTCGTACTCCTCGGGGAGGTGGATGGCGGGGACGCCGGTCTCCAGGAGCTTGCCCCAGAACTCCGGCACGGTCCCGGCGGACAACGCGTCGAGATCGCGCCGCGTGGCCTCGGCCGGGGCGTGGCGCTGGGCGAATCCGGCCACCGATTCGGCGAAGGTCCGGTGCTCGGGCGTGTATCCGATGGGCACGTGTATCCCCTATCTGTGCGGGCGCCGGGCGTGAGGGGCCGGGCCCGCCGATCCTGATGACCCGACAATATCCTTGTCAAGGTCAAAGGAAAAGACAGGGGACCTTAGCTTTTCCACCCCAGCCCGACCCCCGGCCGCGCAGCCCGCCTGCCGACCGCCCGACCCCCGGCCGCGCAGCCCACCTGCCGGCTGGCCGCCCACCGGACCCGCAGCCCGCCTGCCCGCGAACCCGCCCGCCACGGAACCCGGCCCCCACGCCATTCGTTGAGGCCACACAGGGGGCCCACCCGCTTTACCTCCAGCAGACCCCGTCTTCCACTTCCCGCGACCCGCTACTGCGGCGGACGCGTCGACGGCAGCCCCAGCTTGCGGTGGTCCCACGTCACGACCTTGATCGGCGTCACCTTGATGACGATGCGCTTGTTCAGCATCATCTCCACGGCGGGCCGCAGCGCCTCGGTGTACGGCATCGAGTAGCGGCTGAACACGCTGACGCCCAGTTCCCAGATGCGGTCCGGGTCCTCGACGATCTCGGCCTTGCCGACCACCGAGACGCCGCGCAGTTCCTCGTAGTAGTCGCCGGCCTCGACCAGCAGCGTGATGTTCGGGTTGCGGCGCAGGTTCATCACCTTCTGCGCCTTCGCCTTGCTCTCCAGGCCGATCTCGCCCTCGAGGAAGCCGTACCACATGCCGACGGAGTGGATGCTGCCGTCGGCGTTGACCGTCGACATGGTCATCGAGTGGCGCTCGTTCAGGAACGCCTCGACCTCCTCCGGCGTCATCTTGACCTTGTCGCGCTGCTTGACGCCGTGCCCCATGTGCTCGCCCATACCGACCCCTCGATGCAAGGTGATTGTCTCAGTCAAACAATGCCACAGCGTGCACCGAGCCCCCGGCACTCGACAAGTCCCGTCGCCCGTGGATCACAAGTCCCGCTGCCCGTCGACCGCCGGCCCCGGCTACGCCGCCCCGGCCACCAGGGACGCCACCGCCAGCGCCGTATTGGCCTGGTGCTGCACCTGCTGCGCGACCGGGAGCCACCGGCCGCGCAGCGCCGACCGGTGCTCGTCGCACCAGCGCGCCACCAGCCCGAGCGTCTCCGCATGGAGCTCCCGCAGCGCAGCACCGCGCGCATCACCACGCGCCACGCCCGCGCCGACGCCCCCGCCCGCGTCCCCACGGCCCGCGCCCTCGCGACCCGTGCCTTCCCGCTCGACGTGGTGCAGCAGCATCGCCGCCGCCCGCAGCGGCAAGCGCCGCGAGTGCGCCTCGATCGCGGTGATGTGGGCCCGGGTGAGCGGCGGCAGCGCCCCCGCCGCGCAGTCCGCGGCAAGCGCGCACCAGTCGTCCGCGAGCACCGGGCACAGGTCCGACATCACCTGCGCGGCTTCCAGCACACGGCCCCGCGGCACCCGCGGCGAGACGCCGGCCAGCAGGCGCGCCGTGGCGCCGCCCCTCTCCCGCAGGCGTGCGACGCACGTACGCACCGCATCGACCGCACCCGGGTGGACGCCGAGGTCCGCGACCAGCGCGCTCGTCCACATGGGGACCTCGATCAGCGCGGTCGCCCCGCCCAGCCGGTTCGGGAGGTACCAGGTCGAGGCCGCCGCATCCTCGGCATGCGAGTCGAAGCGCTCCTTCTCGCCGGGCGGCGGCATGACGAAGACGCCCGGCTCGGCCTCCGGCCAGAAGAAGGTGTCGAACGACGCCCGCTCGACGGGTATCCCGCACGCGTCCGCCGATTCCGCCAAGGGCCCGGCCAGCCCCGGGATCTCCCGGGTGACCTGGACCCACGTACCGCCCACGTCGATCCCGTGCAGCGAGATCTGCACGACCGGCCGCAGCTCCTCGATCACCGAGATCAGCGCCTGCGACTCCGGCAGCACGTCGCCGGGCGCGCGGATCGACGGGGCCAGTTCGGGCTGCTCGTGCCCCACCGGCCGGAAGAACCCCCGGTGGTACGCGAAGAACTGCCCGTCGGCGTGCGGCGCAACGGTGTGCAGACGGGCGCTGTCCGGATCCAGGCACATGACGAAGTGCCAGGTGAGATCGAGCCCTTCGGTCCACTCCGGGGCATCGGCGACGTACCGCGCCAGCGCCAAGGCCGCTACGCCCGCGGCCGTCTCGTTCGCATGCGCGCCTGCCACGACCAGGACGGCGCGGCTGCCGCGCCCCACCGACAGCATCCCCATCGGCTCGCCGGCCCGCGACGCCCCGATCCGGCGCCACCGGCACCGCGACGGCCGGTCTTCCGCCAAGTCCCTTGCATGCTTGAGGAGTTCATCGACACACAGATAGTCGTCCAGGACGTACCCGTCACCCTGCCGAAGCGGGAGCGCCGCAGGCCGCATCCGCGGTCAGCCCTGCGGCGTACTGCTGCCGCCGGTCGCGTACGCCCTGCCCGGCGGACGGATCACAATCGTCCCGGCCATGCGACCTCCTCGTCCGAACGCCGACCAACTCCTCGTGAGAATCCGAGAGTCGACACCAGAGTGTCAAGAGTTTCCAGAGTCGGACACGTCGGGAAAGACGGCATCAAGTCCGGACCGAGGTCGGCATAGGGGTGAGGCCCCAGCGCCAGGGGGTGGCGGCCGGGGCCTCGGTGCCCCCGCCCGGGAGCTGAGAAGGCTCGGCGGAGGCACGCCGCGGGCGTGCTACGGGGGGTGGGTGCACGCCCGGGTTCGGGGTCCGGGGTTCAAGCCCGGACAAGGGGGCCGGGGATCAGGCCCGGACACGGAGTCCCGGAGTCACGCCCGCGTCGGGGCGGCCACCGCGTCGGTCTGCTCGGCGGGCGCCGGGGCGACCTGCTTGGCGGTCTGCAGGGGCTGCTCCCGGATGAGCATCACCGCGAGCAGGGTCATCAGGCCGAACGGGGCGGCCACCAGGAAGATGTCGCCGATGGCGTGGCCGTACGCGCTCTCCACGGTCTCGCGGACGCCGGGCGGCAGGTGCCGCACGTCCGGGATGCCGCCTCCGCCGCTGCCCGTGCCGAGGCCGCCGTCCGCAAGGTAGCCGGCCACCCGGTGCGCCATGACCGCGCCGAGGATCGAGACGCCGATCGCGCCGCCGAGGCTGCGGAAGAAGGCCACCGTCGAGCTGGCCGCGCCCAGTTCGCGGGCCGGCACGGCGTTCTGGACGGCCAGGACCAGGTTCTGCTGCAGGGCTCCGACGCCCGCGCCGAGCAGGAACATGGAGGCGCCGAGGAGCACCAGGTTCGTGTCGTACCGGGTGGTGCCCATGAGGACCAGGCCCGCGGTGAGCGCGACGCCGCCGCCCACCAGGTAGCGCTTCCAGCGGCCGGTGGCGGTGATGCGGCGGCCGACCACCGTGGAGGTGGCGGCGAGGCCGAGCACCATCGGCATGGTCATCAGGCCGGAGACGGTCGGCGACTTGCCGCGGGCGATCTGGAAGTACTGGCTGAGGAAGACCGTGGCGCCCATCATGGCCAGACCCACGAACAGCGAGCCGAGGACCGCGAGCACAATGGTGCGGTCCTTGAACAGCCACATGGGGATCACCGGTTCGGCCGCGCGGTTCTCGACCAGGACGGCGAGGAAGAGCAGGGCGAGGGCGCCGCCGGTCATCGCGGCGGTCTGCCAGGAGAGCCAGTCGTACTGCTCGCCGGCCAGCGTCACCCAGATCAGCAGGAGCGCGACGCCGCCGCTGATGAGGGTCGCGCCGAGGTAGTCGATGCGCACACCCTCGCGCTTGACCACCGGAAGGTCGAGGGTCTTCTGCAGGATGACCAACGCGGCAACCGCGAACGGCACGCCGACGTAGAAGCAGCCGCGCCAGCCGAGCGCCGAGTCGACGATGACGCCGCCGATGAGCGGGCCGCCGACCGTGGCGATGGCGAAGGTGGCGCCCAGGTAGCCGCTGTAGCGGCCGCGCTCCCGGGGCGGGATCATCGCGGCCATGATGATCTGGGCCAGCGCGGTCAGGCCGCCGACGCCCAGGCCCTGGACCACCCGGAAGGTGATCAGCATGCCGGAGCTCTGCGCGAGGCCGGCCAGCATCGAGCCGGACACGTAGATCACCAGCGAGAGCTGCACCAGCAGCTTCTTGCTGAACAGGTCGGCGAGCTTGCCCCAGATCGGCGTCGTGCAGGTCATCGCGAGCAGCGTCGCGGTGACCACCCAGGTGTAGGCGGACTGCCCGCCGCCCAGGTCCCCGATGATGCGCGGCAGCGCGGTGCTGACGATGGTCGAGGACAGGATGGCCACGAACATGCCGAGCAGCAGCCCGGACAGGGCCTCCATGATGCGGCGGTGGCTCATCGGTTCGCCCGGGCCTGCGGCACCGGGTACGGCGGTTGCGGCGGAGCTCGCCATGCGTACGACATCCCTTCGGCCCCCGGCCCGGCGGGTCGCGCCGGGCCGGGGGTCCCCTCAAAGTCCTGCGGGGCGCCGACGAGGTCGTTGCCCGATACACGGAACTGTACGGCACATTAGTTGCAGTCCGCAACTTTTGCCATCCCTTGGCATTCGGGGGACGTGTGCCGCGCGGGCGTTGCGCCTTCCGGCGTGATCGGGGTTTCGCACCTAGCCTGAAAACATGGCAAAAGTAAGCAAAAGCGGCGCAGGCGGTAAGGGCGACGGCAACTTTTTCTCCCAGGTCGGCAGCCAGACCTGGCTGATGCTCGGGGTCGCCGTACTGAGCGTGTGGTTCGTACTCGCCAACACCGCCTCGGCGTCCATCAGGTTCTGGATCCCCACGGTCGAGGCGCCCATGTGGATCGTCCTCATCGGCACCTTCGCGGCCGGCGCGTTCACCGGCTGGATGGTCAAGACCCGCAACACCCGCTAGTCCGTGCGCAGCGGGCCGTCCTTCGCCGCCGGGAACCAGTCGGCCGGCGGTGCACCCGCGCGCCGGCAGACCATGACCGACCGCACCGGTTTCCCCCGTTCGGAGCACGGCCCCAACCAAACCGGTCCGCTCGTACGAGTGACGTTCCCGCCTTCAGCAGGTCACCCAACGTGACGGGACGGTAACGTCCGGCGGCGATACCCGCCACAACGAGGAGCAAACCGTGTCCCGACTGCTGGACGTCAGCCCCGAAGTACGCGCCGAGATCGGCGACGACGAGGCGGTCCGCCTCGTGTCCGGGGAGACCGGACCGCAGATGTACGCGTGCGCATCGTGCCGGGGCGGCGGCGACACCGCCGTCGAGGAGACCAGCGCGCTCCTCTACCTCGCGCAGGAGACCGCGGTCCTCGCCTTCGCCCACGCACGCTGCATCCCGTCGCAGGTCATCCCGGTCTCGGATGCCGCGGTGGAGCCGCTCATCGCGGCCCAGCAGGGCGACCCGTCCAACGTCCCCACCCCGACCGTGGTGCCCGGCGGACCGGTGCCGATCTCGATCACCGGCAGCATGATGGTCTGCGACGGCATCACCTACGCGGCCCTGGTCGTCGAGCCCGGCGCGGCGGTCGCGCGGCCCGGCACGCAGGGTGCCCGCGACGAGTTCCTGTCGCTGCTCAGCGAGCGCGGCTTCAGCGCCATCCCCACTCCGGACATGACGCTGCCGCCGCTGCTGAGCGGCTGGTCCGTGGTGCTCGACGGCGGCTTCCTCACCTCGGTGCTCTTCCCGGGCGCGTCCGGCCGCACCGAGGCCTGGTGGCAGGCGCAGATCCCGGCCGAGGTGCCCGAGGCGTGGCTGAGCGCGGCGCGCGGCAACGGCGTCGTGCTGCTGTACGCGGCCCCGGTCGGCACCATCGGCATCCACACCGGCAACGACGAACTGGGCGCGGCGCTGCGCGAGGCGGGCCGGCGCGGCCTGCTGGTGGCCGGCTCGGTCCCGCTGACCGGCGCCTGAGCCGACCGGCGCGCAATGCGCCGGACATCGGCCGATTCGCGCACGTCCCGGCCCCGGCCGGGGCGTGCGCACCGGCGTCCGGAACCCGGCTGCTAGCGTCGATGCGATGAACCCGGAACACCTGTACGCCCCGGACGTCCTGCCCCCTGCGACCGCGGCGCCCGCTGCGACGGCGGCATCCGCGACCGCCGAGGACACCGTTCCCGACCCGGCGGCAGCGGCCCGGCGCATCGACGGCGACGAACTGGTCGCCTACGACCGGCGGCACATGTGGCACCCGTACGCGAGTGCCCTGGGCGACGCCCCGCTCTTCCCCGTGGTGTCCGCCGAAGGGGTGCGCCTGCGCCTTGCGGACGGCCGCGAGCTGATCGACGGCATGGCCTCCTGGTGGGCCGCGATCCACGGCTACAACCACCCCGCGCTCAACTCCGCGGTGCGCACCCAGCTCGACTCGATGGCGCACGTGATGTTCGGCGGCCTCACCCACCCGCCGGCCGTCGAGCTGGCCCGCCGCCTCGTCGACCTCACCCCCGCACCGCTGCAGCGCGTCTTCTTCGCCGACTCCGGCTCGGTCGCGGTCGAGGTCGCGCTCAAGATGGCCCTGCAGTACCAGCGCGCCCGCGGCCTCACCGGCCGGACGCGCATGATCACAGTGCGCGGCGGCTACCACGGCGACACGTTCGCGCCCATGGCGGTGTGCGACCCGGAAGGCGGCATGCACAGCCTCTGGGCGGGCGTGCTGCCCGAGCAGATCTTCGCGCCGATCCCGCCGGCCGGCTTCGCGCGGCCGCTCGCCGCCGCCGACACCGCGGACCTCGCCGACCTCCTCGCCAAGCACCGCGACGAGGTCGCCGCGGTGGTCCTGGAGCCGGTCGTGCAGGGCGCGGGCGGCATGCGGTTCCACTCCCCCGCGTACCTGCGCCGGGTGCGCGAACTGTGCGACGAGTTCGACGTGCTGCTGATCGCCGACGAGATCGCCACCGGATTCGGCCGCACCGGCGAGCTGTTCGCGTGCGACCACGCCGGGATCTCGCCCGACATCATGTGCCTGGGCAAGGCGCTGACCGGCGGCTACCTCACGCTCGCCGCGACGCTGTGCACGGACGAGATCGCCGAGGCGATCAGCCGTGCGCACGGCGCGTTCATGCACGGCCCGACCTTCATGGGCAACCCGCTGGCCGCCGCGGTCGCGGTCGCGAGCATCGACCTGCTGCTCGCCTCGCCGTGGCGGGACCGCGTCGCCGCACTGGAGGCGGGCCTGCGCGAAGGCCTGGCGCCCGCCGCGGACCTGCCGCAGGTCGCCGACGTGCGCGTACTCGGCGGCATCGGCGTCATCGAGCTGCACCGCCCGGTCGACATGTCCGCGGTCCAGCCCGCATTCGTCGAACGCGGCGTCTGGATCCGCCCGTTCGGCAAACTGGTGTACGCCATGCCGCCGTACGTCATGACCGCCGAGGACCTCGCCGTGGTCACCGCCGCCATGGTCGACGTCGTCGCCGCCGAGCACCCGGCCTGACGCCCGCCCCGCGCACCGGCGGACACGGCCTGAGTCCGCGAATACCCCGGGCGGCACCGCCCGGGGTATTCGGGTCAAATTTCCGGCTTGGACGGGTAATCGCGGGTAATCGAGCGCATCGCCAGGGGACGTCCGTCGTTGGACCATTCGTGTACAGCTTCGACGATTCCGTCTCCCCCAACACCTCCGGCCCCTTCGCCGCCGCGGCAGCGGCGCAAACGGGCACACCGATCTTCGACAAACTGATGGAAGAGTGGCAGCGGATGTTCCGGGCGGTGCCCGGGGACCGCTACGGGGAAGGCTTCGGCGCGGCGGCGAACGGCCTGACCGGGTACGCCCCGGGGGGCTACGGGATGTCCGCACCGATGCCGGTCCCGGCCTTCCGGCCCGATCCGGGATACCCGCAGGCGTACGCAGGTCCGAGCGGTTACCCGGCCCCGGGTGCGCCCGGCGGCACGGGCGGCTACGAGGCAATGCCGCAGGGCGGCACCGGCGGCTACGCGCACGCCGGCCCGCAGGCCGCGCCGCAGCCGCACACGCCGCCGCCCGTGCACTACCAGATGGACACCCCGCCGCCCGGGAACGTGCAGAGCCACCCGCAGCAGCTCGGCGGCTACGACCCGTACGCCCGTACCGCGCGCCACGCGCAGCCGCAGGCGCACGCGCAGTCCGCAGCGGTGCGCTCCGAGTTGGCGCTCATGCCGGTGGCCGGCTTCCAGGCGCCGCAGCAGATGCCGCTGTGACGGACCGGCACGTGCGCCGGGCGCCGCGCTGCCGCGCGGACACGGGTGAGGCCCGGGACCCCTGGACGGGGTGCCGGGCCTCACGCGTCCGCGGACCGAGGACCGCGGGTACAGGCTTCGCCTGCCGGCCTTACTTCTTGCCGGGCTTGCGGGACCGCTTCTCGCGGACCTTCATGCGGATCTCGATCGGGGTGCCCGGGAAGCCGAACTCCTCGCGCAGCCGGCGCTCGACGAACCGGCGGTAGCCCGCCTCCAGGAAGCCCGAGGTGAACAGCACGAAGCGCGGCGGCTTGGTGCCGGCCTGGGTGCCGAACAGGATGCGCGGCTGCTTGCCGCCGCGGACCGGGTGCGGGTGGGCCGCGACGATCTGGCCGAGGAACGCGTTGAGCCGGCCGGTCGGGACGCGCTGCTCCCAGCTGTCCAGCGCGGTCTCGATGGCGGGCACCAGCTTCTCCATGTGCCGCCCGGTCTTCGCCGAGACGTTCACCCGCGGCGCCCACTGCACCTGCACGAGGTCCTGCTCGATCTCGCGCTCCAGGTAGTAGCGGCGCTCCTCGTCCAGCAGGTCCCACTTGTTGTACGCGATGACGATCGCGCGGCCGGACTCCACGGCCAGCGAGATGATGCGGGTGTCCTGCTCGGCGAGCCGCTCGCTCGCGTCGATCAGGATGACCGCGACCTCGGCCTTCTCCAGCGCCGCGGTGGTGCGCAGCGAGGCGTAGAAGTCCGCGCCCTGGGTGAGGTGGACGCGCCGGCGGATACCCGCGGTGTCCACGAACTTCCAGGTCTTGCCGCCCAGTTCGATCATCTCGTCGACCGGGTCGCGGGTGGTGCCGGCCAGCGGGTCGACGACCACGCGGTTCTCGCCCGCGAGCTTGTTGAGCATCGAGGACTTGCCGACGTTCGGCCGGCCGAGCAGCGCGACGCGGCGGGGACCGCCGATGCCGATGCCGTACCGCTGCGCGGGGGCCTCGGGCAGCGCCTCCAAGACCGCGTCGAGCAGGTCGCCGGAGCCGCGGCCGTGCACCGCGGAGACCGGGTACGGCTGGCCCAGGCCGAGCGACCACAGCGAGGCGGCGTCGGCCTCCTGCGCCATGTTGTCGACCTTGTTGGCGGCCAGCACGACGGGCTTGCCGGCCCGGCGCAGCAGCTTGACGACGGCCTCGTCGGTGTCGGTCGAACCGACCGTGGCGTCGACCACGAAGAGGATCGCGTCGGCGTTGTCGATGGCGTACTCGGCCTGCAGGGCGACCGACAGGTCGATGCCCGCGACGTCCTTCTCCCAGCCGCCGGTGTCGACCACGGTGAAGCGGCGCCCGTTCCAGTCGGCGTCGTACTTCACCCGGTCGCGGGTGACGCCCGGGGTGTCCTCGACGACCGCCTGGCGGCGGCCGATGATGCGGTTGACGAGCGTCGACTTGCCGACGTTGGGGCGGCCCACGACGGCGAGGACCGGCATGGCGGTGTGCGCCTCGGCCTCTTCCTCGCCGCCGCCGAGCAGGTCGCCGCCGGCGTCCACCCACTCGTCGGGGTCGTAGTCGGCCTCCCACGCCTCGGGGTCCATGACCCCGGAGTACTCGTCGGCGGATGCGCCGGAACCGGCGTCGTGCTGCATGGGTGGCGTCCTCGTGATCGGTGGTGTTCTGCAGGCCGGGCGTCGCTCAGGCCGGGACGGCGGCGGGTGCCGCGCTCCGGCCGGTCAGACGCTCGGCCTCGTGCAAGTGTGCGGTCAATCGCTCGACGATGCGTTCCGACGCGTCGGTCACCGCGCGCCGCGAGCGCTTTCCGGTGTCCGGCGCGGGCAGGAACGGCTTGCCGTACACGACGTCGATTTTCGCCCGCCACGACGGCAGCGCGGCGATGGACGCGCCGCGTTCCCCGGTGCCCAGGCACGCGACCGGCACGATCGGCGCCCCGGAGCGCATGGCCAGGTAGGCCAGCCCGTTGTGCACCTCGCCGAAGTCGCCCGCGCCGCGCGTCCCCTCGGGGAAGACGCCCAGGCAGTTGCCGGCCCGGAGCACGGTGAGCGAGTCCATGATCATGCCGCGGTCCGCGCTGCCGCGGTGCACCGGGATGTGCCCGATGCCGCGCAGCACCGGGTCCATGATGCCGGTGAACATCTCCTGCTTGACCCAGAAGTGCACCGGGCGCGGGCAGAACGCGTACAGCAGCGGGCCGTCCGCGAAGTTGGTGTGGTTGCCGGCCAGGATGACCGGGCCGCCGAGCGGCACGTGGTGGGTGCCCAGCGAGCGGATCCGCCAGAACGAGCGCAGCAGCGGGATGCCGATGCGGTGCGCGGCGGCGGACAGCGGCGGCTTGGTGATGTCGGTGGGGACGGGCCAGCGCGTACGGCCGCCCTCGCCGGTGCGCCGCGGTCCGGGGATCAGGCTCACCGCACCGCGTCCTCGGCGCGGGTCCCGACCAGGGCGAGCAGGTGCTCGACGACCTGGTCGCGGTCCATCTCGGTGGTGTCCACGAGCACGCCGTCGGCGGGCATGCTCAGCGGCGCGGTGGCCCGGCCCGAGTCGAGCGCGTCGCGGCGGGCCAGGTCGGCCTGGGTCGCGGTGACGCTGGCCGCCGGGTCGTCGCTCTCCGCGTTGCGGCGCGCGGCGCGGGCCGCCTCGGAGGCGGTCAGGTAGACCTTGAGCGCGGCGTCCGGCGCGACGACGGTGCCGATGTCGCGGCCCTCGACGACGATCCCGCCGGCCCCGATGGCCGCGCGCTGCAGCGCGACCAGGCGGGTGCGGATCTCGGGGACCGCGCTGACCGCGCTGACCGCGCCGGTGACCTCGGCGCCGCGGATCGGCCCGGCGACGTCGATGCCGTCGACCGTGATGGTCGGCCCGGCCGGGTCGGTGCCGGAGACCAGCTCCGGCTTGTCGGCGGCGGCCGCGACGGCTGCCGCGTCGTGCACGTCGACCTGGTTGTGCAGCATCCACCACGTCACGGCGCGGTACATGGCGCCGGTGTCGAGGTAGCGCAGCCCGAGCCGCTGCGCGACGGCGCGTGAGACGCTGGACTTGCCGGAGCCGGACGGACCGTCGACCGCGACCACGATCGTCGCGAGCGGCGTGCGTGTTTCCACGGTCGATGACCCTTCGCTTCCTGGGGGATGTCCCCCCGAGGGTACCGGGAACCACACGGACGGATCATCCCCGTAACCGCTCGCGGGCCCGGGCGCAGGCCGGACGCAAGCCGGGCGCGGGCCCGCGGGCGGGCGGGTCAGGCCTCGGGGAGCGGGTGGCGGTACAGGGCGGCGGCGTTGCGGAAGGTCATGGACTCGACTTCGTCGTCCGGGACGCCGGCGAATTGGCGGGCCAGGATCTCCTGGCTGTCCGGCCAGGTCGAGTCGGGGTGCGGGTAGTCGGTCTCGACCATGATGCGGTCGACGCCGACGAGGTGCCGGAGCTGCATGGTCGCGGGGTCGGACAGGACGGTGAACCAGAAGTTGCGGCGCAGGCAGTCGATCGGGGAGAGCGGGCCGAAGTCGGCGCTGTAGTCCAGGTCGCGGCCCATGAACTCGATGCGGTCGATGAACATCGGCACCCAGCCGATGCCGCCTTCCGACAGCGCGATGCGGATCTCCGGGAAGCGCACCGGGATGCGCGCGAAGAGCCAGTCGGCGGCCGCCGCCATCGCATTGACCGGGAACAGCACGCCGAGCACGGCCGCGGTGGAGTCGCGGGACGGCACGAGGGTCTCGGAGGACGACCCCACGTGCAGGTTGACGACCGTCCCGGTCTCCTCGCAGGCCCGGAAGAAGGGGTCCCAGTCCTGGCTGTAGAGGGACGGGAGGCCGAGCCGCTCGGGATTCTCGGTGAACGACACCGCGGTGAAGCCGCGCGCTGCGTTGCGGCGGATCTCGTCGGCGGCCAGGTCCGGGTCGCCTAGCCAGGGCAGCTGGCAGGCGATGAACCGCTCGGGGTACGGCCGCACCCAGGCGTCCAGCAGCCAGTCGTTGTACGCGCGTACGGACGCCAGGCCCAGGTCGCGGTCCTTCATGGCCGCGAAGCGGCGGCCCGCGAAGCCGAACGGCGCGGAGGGGAAATTGAGCTGGGCGGCGATGCCGGCGGCGTCCATGTGCCGGACGCGCTCGTCGGCGTCGTACACCGCGGGGTGCAGTTCGTCGAAGTGGACAGGCCCGAGGTAGCCCTTGCCCTGCTCCCAGCCGCGGAGCGCGTCGGAGCCGAGGAGCGGGACGCGTTCGTCCTCGAAGACCCACCAGTCGTTGCCGTGCCCGTCGCGTTCGAGGTGCGGGGCGCGGTCGCGCAGCCTGGCCGGCATGCGGTCGCGGAACAGGTCGGGCGTCTCGATGAGGTGGTCGTCGACGGAGATGATGCGGTAGCGGCCGCCGCGCTGCGGGACGTCGCCTCGGCGTACCAGCTCGCCCTTCGGTCCGGCATAGGCCAGAATGCGTTCGAGCAGGTCAGCCATGGTGTGCCTCCGGGGTGGGGGTGCTGCGCAGGATGGTGCCGGGCAGGCGGTCGAGCCCGGCGGTGGCGGGGCGGCCGTGCGTGCGGATGGGGACGCCGGCCACCAGGACGTGGTCCAGGCCGGCGGGCTCGTCGGCGATCAGGCGCTCGCCGTCCGCGGGGAGGTCGCGCACCCGGCGGACCGGGCCGGGCGACAGCGCCGCATAGTCGAGGACGGCCAGGTCGGCGTGCGCGCCGGGGTGCAGGCGTCCGCGGTCCAGGCCGAGGACGCCGGCGATCTGGCCGGTGAGCTTGTGCACGCCTTCTTCGACGGGCATCACGTCGCGGTCCCGGACCCAGCGGGAGAGGAAGTCGGTGGGCATGACCGCGTCGCAGATCTGGCTCACATGCGCGCCCGCGTCGGACAGGCCCATCAGGCAGCCTTCGCCGCGCAGCAGGGTGGTCACGCCTTCGACGTCGTCGTTCGCGAAGGTGACGGTGAACCGGCAGGCCAGCCGGTCCTCCAGGGCCAGGTCGCACACGACGTCGAACGCGGTGCCGCCGCCGCGCTCCGCGGCGATCGCGGTGACGGAGCGCCCGACCAGGTCGGGGCGGGCGGGCGAGTGCGCGACGGTGATGGTCTCCCAGCGCGGGTTCAGCCACTTCCCGCTGGTGAATTCGGCCCAGGCCCGGGACCGCCAGGCGGTGTCGCGGTACACCCGGTGGCGGTCTGCGACGGGCACCGCGACCAGTTCGGCGAAGGCCGGCAGGGAGTAGAACGAGGTCGGTTCAGCGACCGAGAACTCCTGCGTGATGGGCCGGCAGGTGACCTGCGCCCACACGTCGGCGCCCGCCCGGCGGCCCGCGAGGTGGTCGGCGAGCTTGGCGGCGTACGGCGCCCGGGACGCGGTGCCTTCCGGGTAGGTGAGGATCGACGTCCAGGTCAGCGGGCGGCCGAGGCGGCGCTGGAAGTCGTAGACCCAGCCGTAGTTCTCGCCGGTGGCGATGTGCACGATGCCCCGGCCGGTCTCGGCGGTGACCTGCGCCAGCGCCTCGACCTCGGCCTGCTCGGCGACCATCGAGGGGACGAGGCGGCCGCCGTCGCCGAGGTGGAAGCCGGCCCGGTCGCTGGAGAAGCCGAGCGCGCCGCCGCGCAGCGAGTCCGCGACGACGGCCCGCATGCGGTCGAGTTCGGCGCCGGTGGCGGGCCGGTCGTACGCCGCCTCCCCCATGACGTAGGTGCGCACCGCGGTGTGCCCGACGAATCCGCCGAAGTGGATCGCGGTGCCGCGGCGGGCGACCGCGTCCAGGTACTCGGGGTAGGTCTCGAAGTCCCAGGCCACGCCCGCGGCGAGGGTCTCGGCGCGCATGTCCTCGACCATGGCCAGGGTGCCGAGCAGCGAGCGGCGGTCCTGCGGGCGGGCCGGGGCCAGGCTGTAGCCGCAGTTGCCGGCCACCACGCCGGTGACGCCGTGCCAGGACGACGGGGTGAGCAGGCCGTCCCACAGGACCTGCGGGTCGTAGTGGGTGTGGATGTCGAGGAATCCGGGGACCACCAGCTGCCCGGTCGCGTCGATCTCGCGGGCGCCTTCGACGCGCTCGGCGATCTCGGTGATGCGGCCGCCGCGGATGCCGACGTCGGCGCGGCGCGCGGGCCCGCCGGTGCCGTCGACGACCGTGCCGCCGCGTACGGCGATGTCGTTCGCGCTCATCTCTCCTCCAGACGCGGCCCGGTCGTGCCGTTGCCGGGCCGCGGCCGCAACGTATCCCTGATACATGCCCAAGGCAAGAGTTGCCTTAGGCATGTATAAGGGACGAAGCAGCACATGGGAGCGGGGAGATGGCCGATCGACCGGTACGGTTCAGCCATGGTCGAACGTCGTTCCCGCGGCACCGCCGAGGCTTCCCCGGACTCCCCCGGCTCCCCCGGCCCCCCGGGCTCTCCGGACTCCCCGGCTGCCCCCGCTTCCGGCGCGGCGGACCCGGGCGACCGCGTCATCCGCGCCATCCAGCAGTTCACCCGCAGCCCGGCGCACGCGGAGCTGTCCCGCGCCCTGTACCGCGCGGGCGGCAAGGACCTCACCCCGGCGCAGGTCGACGCCCTGGAGACGCTCGCGGCACAACCCGAGTGGCACATGCACGAGTTCGCCCGCGCCCTGGACATCAACCAGGGCGCGGCCAGCCGTACCGCCGAGCGCCTCGTCAGGCTGGGCCTCGCGGAACGGCAGCCCGATGCCGCCGACCGCCGCTACGTCGTCGTCCGCGCCACCACCACGGGCCGCCGGGCCGCCGGCCGCATCCGCCGCGACCGCCACGCCCTGATGCAGGAAGTCCTCGGCGGCCTCGACGACACCCGGCGCACCGCGCTCGCCGAACTCCTGGAACACCTGACCGAGGCAATGGAAGCCACCCTGGCCCGCCGCACCGGCACCGCGGCCGACCCGGCGGACGCCGCAGCGGCCGAACCCGCGAACGCCGGATAGGCGTCGCGGGCTCGGCCGCGGAAGCCACGGCCTCTCGCGTTGCGGGAGGCGCTGCAGGTCAGGCCTTGGCGGCAGCCTGCGCCGGAGTCTCGGACCGGTCGGCTGCATCCCCTGCGTCCCCCGCGTCCGCCGGGTCGATGCGGTGGTCGGCGATCAGGCGGGGGCGGCTGCGCGGGAGGCCGGTGAGGGCCACGACCAGGACCAGGAAGCCGGCGACCGCGCCGATGGCGAAGGACGCGGTGAAGGCGCCTTCGGTGGGGACGGCGACCGGCAGTCCGGCGATCAGGTGGCCGGTGAGCAGCGAGGTGACGACCGCGCTGGCCAGCGAGCTGCCGACGGAGCGGGCGATGGCGTTGACGCTGTTGGCGATGCCGGTCTGGGCGGCCGGGACCTCGGCGACGATCAGCGCGGGCATCGCGGCGTACGCGATCGCGACGGACGACTGCACGGCGACCGCGGTGGCGATGAGGTGCCAGCTCTTGTCGTGCGCGAACACCAGGAAGGTGTACGCGACCAGGCTGATCAGCCCGGCGACGGCAAGCGCGTGGCGGCCGCCGAAGCGGCGGACCAGGATGCCGCCGACGGGTGCGGCGATGATCGCGGAGAGCGCACCGGGCAGCAGGTAGACGGTGGATGCGGAGAGCACCGAGGCGGAGAAGCCGTAGCCCGCGACCTTCTCGGGCATCTGCACGAACTGCGAGACGGCCAGGAAGCCGACGAACATGTTCACGCCGACCAGGACGCCGGCGATGTTGGTGAAGGCGACCGTGCGCTTGACGAAGACCTTCATGTCGATCATCGGGTCGGCGATGCGGCGCTCCGCGGTGGCCCAGGCGGCGAACAGCAGCGCGGCGAGGGCGAACAGGCCGAGGGTCTTGGCGGACGTCCAGCCCCAGGCGTTGCCTTGCGAGACGGGCAGCAGAAGGGCGACGAGGGCGAGGCCGAGCAGCGCGGCCCCGGTCCAGTCGATGCGGCCGGTCGCGGTCGGGGTGCGGCGCGGCAGGACCAGCGCGACGGCGGCCGCGGCGAGCGCGGTCAGGATGGCGGCGGCCCAGAACACGCGGTGGTAGTCGCCGTCGTGGTTGGTGAGCAGGCCGGTCAGCACCAGGCCGATGCCGCCGCCGATGCCGATCATGCCGGACACCATGGCCATCGCCCCGGTGAGCTTGTGCGGCGGCAGTTCGTCGCGCAGCGCCCCGAGCGCCACGGGGAACAGGCCGCCCCACGCGCCCTGCAGCACCCGGGCCACGATCAGCAGCGGCAGCGAGGACGTGAGGGCCGCGAGCAGCGAGCCCGCCAGGATCATGCCGAGCGCGACCAGAAGCATGCGCTTCTTGCCGTACAGGTCGCCGGTCTTCCCGAACAGCGGCGTCATGACCGCGGCGGCCAGCAGGTTGGCGGTGAGCACCCAGCTGATCGCGCCCGCGTCGGCGTCCAGGTCGGCGCCGATCGCGCCGAGGACCGGGACCACGAGGGTCTGGAGCATGGCGCCGACCATCGCGGCGAAGGAGAGCGCGCCGATCAGGGCGCCGGGATGGGGAGCGCGGGTGGCGCGCGCGGGCGCCGAAGCTGCGGTGGCAGGCACGGGCGAAGTCCTCGGGGTGATGGGCGGCAGTACGCAGACACAAACTCGACAGTGTGTCGAGTATTCCCGATGACGCGTCGAAAGCGCGAATCGGGGCCGCCGCAGGCATGCGGCGGGCCCGGGAGCAGATGCTCCCGGGCCCGCGGTTTCGGGAACCGGGGCACATGGCCCCGGCGGCCGTCCGGCGCGGGTGGGAAGGGTCCTCCCCGCGCCTGGCCGGCCGATCTCCGCCCCCCGGCGGCGGAGTCCCGATGGCAGGTCGCCGTACGGCCGGGAGCTGGCACTCCGGGCCGCCCGGCGGCCGGTGGTCAGGCCGTCGAACAGTCGAATCAGGCGGACAGCCGAACCTGTGCGCCGGCGCACCGCGGGACAAGGGGAACCGCGGAACGGCCGGGCATTCGTACGGTCGTGCAGCGTGCGGTCGAACTGCCGTGCATCCGCGCTGCCGTGCGGCAGCGGGCGGACCGGGTGGTGCGAACACCCGGCCGTGTCGGGGGCGTCGTCACGGGGTGGCCGTGCGCGGCGCCGGGTACTTCCTGGCGAGCGGTCCCCTCATGCGAGCGTGAGCGTGAGGGTTCCGGCATAGGCACCCGCGGCCGCGAACCGGGGTGTGGTCAAGGTGAGTTCCGCGTCGGCCGCGAACTGCCCGCCGGTCGGGCCGGCCGCGCTTCCGGCCTGGCTGCACAGCGTCGCCGGGGTGCTGCCGAGCGGACCCGCGGCGCCCGGGGACACCGCGGACAGGCTTCCGGCGGCCGCGACGCAGGCCGGGGCCCAGCCGATGCTGCCGGCCGCGATCTTGTCCCGGCCGTTCTCCGCGGCCAGGTCGGTCATGGTGCCGGTGAGCGACCAGCCGAGGCTGCCGCCGCGGGTGTCGACGACGGTGATGCGGTTCAGTGCGGCCTTCAGGCTCTGCTCCTCGCCGTCGAGCGTCGCGGTCCCGAAGCCGATGCCGCTGCCGGCCTGGCTCATCGACAGGGTGCCGGGGGCGGCCGGGACGATCGCCGCCTCGCCGCCGGGCGCCGGCCCGGGCGCCGCGGCCAGGGCGAACGGGACGGACACGGCGGCGCTGTCGGAGATGCCTTCCCGCACCCGGATCTTCGCGGTGGCCGGGTCGGTGACCGTGTACGGCGTGGCGAACGAGCCCGCCGCGTCGGTGGCGGCGAGGATCGTGTGCGGGCCGTCCCGCCCGTCCGCGCCCGTCTGGACCACGGTCACGCTGCCGTTCGGGGTCCAGTTCCTGCCGGTCACCGCCACGGTCGTGCCGACCGGGCCGCCGGGCCGGTCCAGCTCGACCGTACGCGGACCGGCCGGAGCAGGCGCCTTGACCTTGAGGGAGGCCTGCGCCTGCTTCTCGCCGCCCGCCACCTTGACTTTGTACGTGCCGTCAGGAACACCCGCGGCGGCCAGGGTCGCGCTGCCGGACAGGTTGCCCTGGCCGTCGATGGCAAGCGTGTTGGCGGTGAACCGACCGGCGCCGCAGTTCGCCCCGGCCGCGTCGCACAGGGAGATCTGCGGCGCGGCGCTCGGGGTGAACTTCGCGCCGGTCAGCGTGAAGGTGCCGCCGGGCCGGACCGCGTCCGCGGGGGCGGCCAGCGTCGCCGGCCCGCTCGCCGGGCTTTCGACGCCGACCTTGGCCACGGCTGCGTCCCCGCCGGACTTGACCGTGCACACGGTCGGAAGCCGCGGTCCCCCGGAGGCGGGCTGCGCGTCGGTCACCACCTTCACGACGGTGAACTCGATCCCCCCGCCCGCGGCGGCCGCGGCCGGAACCGTGAAGTTGCCCGCGAACGGCGGGATCGGCGGCGCCTGGCCCGGCTCCACCTGGACCGTGCTCTCTTCGCCGATGACGGTGACCTCGCCGGTGGCCGCGCCGCGCATCGCGAGGGTGATCGACGGCGTCACCCGGACCGACAGGCCGGCGGTGCCGACCGCGGGGCCCGGGCCGAGCGTGACCGAGCCCTTCAGCGAACCGCCCGGCGCGACGGCCGACTTGTCCAGGACCACCGCGACGTCCTGCGGGCCGGTGACAGTGCCCTGGCCGGCCGGGAGGACGCATTCGACGACGGGCGTGACGGTGCCGGCGTCCGCGCCCGGGGCCGCGGCGAGCAGCCCCGCGGCCGTGAGCGCCCCGGCGGCCGCAACCGCTCCGGCCCGCCGCGGCACCATGCTTCGCAACAACACTGCGCTCCTTCGCAAATCCGCCCCGCCCACACCGGTACGCCCGGAAATCACCGCAGCAGCGGTCCGGCAGCCTTTGTGGAATCTGACCGCAGTCCGGCAAAAAATCAAGCGGTAAATTCCCTCGATCGCTGATTACACGTGTCACCGCAAAGAATTCCACGGCGATGATCTTCGTATCCCGGAAGCTCCCGGAAACAATTCGGTTTCCGCGCCGAGGCGGCGCGATCCACCCCGATTCCCCGGCCGACGACAGCCGGGACCACCAGCGGCGAAGCCACTCATGCTGGTGACACGTGTCGACTCGCCGCCAGGCGCACGACCTCAAAGAATCTTGGTCATCCGTTGTTGACATCGCGCAGTGAGCAGCCTTTAATAAAGCATCGAAAGTCGTGCCATGCGACGTCATTCATTTCCCTCGGGAAAATTCCCGGAATGAGGCCGGCGGGGCACGCCGAATGCTTGGGGAGCATTGCGGAGTCGCACCGCGACGGCGATATCCCGTTCGGCCCGCGGCACGCTGCGCCATATCCGCGGCCCGCGTCTCCGGCCCCTGCTGCCGGGCCTGCCTCCGGCCTTGCCGCCGGACACCCCCGCGCGGCCCGGATAATGAACGTCATGGACGAGCATGCGTCGGACGACCGCAGCACCGGCCGCAGGCGCGGCCCCAGCAAGGGCGACCTGCGCGAGCAGGCGATCCTGCGGACCGCGAGCACGCTGCTGGCCAACAAGCCGCCCGAGCGCATCACCATCGACGACCTCGTCGCCGGGGCGGGCATCTCGCGTCCCAGCTTCTACTTCTACTTCGCCGGCAAGCAGGCCGTGTTCGAGGCACTCCTCGAGCCGGTGGCGGACGGCTTCGTCGAGGTCGCCGAGGCCTGGCTGACCGACCCGATCGGCCGCGACGAGCTGCGCCAGTCGCTGGCCCGGGTCGCCGCGCTGTGGCAGCGCCACGGCCCGCTGCTGCGGGTGATGCTGCGCGAGGACGCGGGCGGCGCGCTGCTCGAATGCCGCGAGCGCCTCCTGGGCCGGCTGGCCGGCAACGCCACCGCGCGCATCGAGCGCGACCGCGAGTCCGGCATCGCCCCGGACGGCCCGCCCGCCGAGGCACTGGCCGCCCTCCTCGTCCGGCTGCTGACCGCGTCGCTCACCGACGCCATCGGCCCGTCCGGCACCGAACCGGTCCCGGACGAGCTGCTCGACACCCTGACCACGGTCATCGGCCGGACCATCTACGGCCGTACCCCGACCGAGGTGCACGGCGGCGCGCCCGCCGCGGAGGCCGCAGGCCGCACGGCGACCTGACGCACGGCCGCCCGGCACAGCGGGCGCGTCGGCCTGCTCCGTCCGCCTCGTTCAACCTTGTCCTACTTTGCAATATTCTTTGCCGCTTTGTTCTTATCCGTCCCGTTTCCCGTTCGCGGAAGCAGGGCTACGGTGTATAGAGGCGGCGTACACGTGGGCTGTACAGGGGATCACGTGCCCGCCGCACGCTCGGGGAGGCTCGGGGAGTCCACCCGAAAGCAGGTCCCATCATGACCACCCTCGGCCTGGACGCCGCCCAAGCCCTGCGCGGCGCCTTCCGCGGCGACGTCCTTCTTCCCGACGCACCGGGCTACGACGACGCCCGCACCCTCTTCAACGGGTCCATGGACCGGCATCCCGGCGCCATCGCGCAGTGCACCTCGCGCGAGGACGTCGCCGCGGCGCTCGCCGCGGCCCGCGAGATGGGCATGGAGGTATCGGTGCGCGGCGGCGGGCACGGCGTCGCGGGCAAGGCCCTCACCGACGGCGGCCTGGCCATCGACCTGCGCCGCATGAACGCGGTCACGGTGGACCCTTACGCCCGGCTGGTCCGCATCGAAGGCGGCGGCACCATGGCCGACCTCGACGGCGCGACCCAGCCGTGCGGGCTCGCCACCACCGGCGGCCGCGCCTCCACGACCGGCATCGGCGGGTTCACGCTGGGCGGCGGATCCGGCTGGCTGGAACGCAAGTTCGGGCTGGCCTGCGACAACCTGACGGCGGTCGAGATGGTCACCGCCGACGGCCGCATGATCGAGGCTTCCGAGACCGAGCACTCCGAGCTGTTCTGGGCGCTGCACGGCGGCGGCGGCAACTTCGGCATCGCCACGTCGTTCACCTTCAAGCTGTACGAACTCCCGGCGTTCAGCATGGCGCTCATGATGTGGCCGCCCGAGTACGGCCCGGACGTGCTGCGCACCTACCGCGACTTCTGCGAGACGGCCCCTGACGAAGTGGGCGGCGGCTTCATCTACCTGGTGGGCCCGCCGGAGGAGTTCGTCCCGCCGCACCTGGTGGGCCGGCTGGCCTGCGCCGTGCTGATCACGTACGCCGGGACCGAGGCCGAATGCCGGGACGCCGCAGCTCCGTTCCTGGGCCTGGCCCCCGACGGGGCGATGATCGCGGAACTGCCGTACATGATGTTCCAGACCATGCTCGACGACCCACCGGGGCTGCGGAACTACTGGTCCGCGGAGTACATGGACTCCTTCCCGGACGCCGCGGTCGACGCCTTCTGCGCGCGGTCGCCCGGGATGGTCCAGCCGTCCGCCTCCATGAACGCCTTCTTCCCGCAGGGCGCGGCGGTCGCCACCCGCGCCGCCGGGAACCCGCTGGCCTGGACCGACGCCCGCTACGGCGTCCACCCGTTCGCACTCTGGGAGGACCCGGCCGACGACGCCCAGGCCGCGCAGTGGGCGCATCAGGTGTGCGCCGACATGCGGCCGTGGTCGACGGGCTCGACCTACCTGAACTTCATCGGCGACGAGGGACAGGCCCGCATCGTCGACGCTTTCGGGCCGGACAACTACCGGCGGATGGCGGCGGTGAAGGCGGAGTACGACCCGGACAACGTCTTCCACCTCAACCAGAACATCCCGCCTATGTAGGCTCCGCGGGCAGGACCAGCCACAGCGTCTCCAGCCGGAACGGCAGCAGCGCCGGACGGCCGTTGGGCGGGCGCATGTAGAGACTGTCGCCGGCCATCGCCAAGTGCGCGACGGTGCTGGTGAGCGGCTCCCCGTTGTACGCCGTCGCCGCGACCCGCACCGCGCTGCCCCGGTCCAGCGCCTCGGCGAG
This sequence comes from Yinghuangia soli, assembly GCF_021502675.1. Taxonomy (GTDB): domain Bacteria; phylum Actinomycetota; class Actinomycetes; order Streptomycetales; family Streptomycetaceae; genus Yinghuangia; species Yinghuangia soli. The sequence continues at coordinate 50,336 of NZ_JAKFHA010000028.1, read as the reverse complement.
GACCAGGCAGTCCTCCGGGCCCAGCAGCGGCGCCGCCTCGTGCAGCCGGGCCGCCTTCGCGCTCAGCGCCGGCGCCGCCCGGGACGCGCGGTCCAGCAGGTCGGCGGCCCACGACCGCCAGTCCTCGGACAGGTCCTCCGGCATCGGCAGGGCGACAGGCCAGCTGCCCTGGTCCTCGGTGTCCGCCCGGTATTCGGCGGGGCGTTCGACGAGTGCGCTGCCGGTCTCGGTCTCCGCGGCCGGGGCGTACCCGGCCCGGCGCAGGCGGCGTACCGCCTCCTCGACCGGCTGGGCGCACAGCAGCACGGTCGGGGCGATGCGGCGGAAGCGCAGGGCGGCCAGGCCCCGGTGGTGCAGCAGTTCGGTGATCAGGGCCTCGTCGTCCGAGTAGACGACGCCGGCGGCGGGTGCGGCCCGCACGATCCCGTGGCGGCGCCCCACGTCGTGGATCAAGTATTCGAGCGGCTGCGGGAGTTTGCCGATCGCCACGGCGGCGAGGTCGGCCAGCAGGCCGGCCGCGCTGCCGCCCGCGTCCAGGTGCCGGCGTACCGACTCCTCGGTGAAGCGCCACACGCGCCCGGACGGCTCCGGCTCGGCGCATCCGGCCAGCAGCCGGGCCAGTTCGACCGCGGCGGTACCGGTCACCACCGCGGTCATGTCGCTCGGGAAGTGCGCGCGCCGGACCGCCGGCGGCAGGAGCTCCTCGGCCGCCGCGAGCAGCGCCGCGGCGCTGTGCTGCACCGCCACGCCGCCGCCCAGCGCGGTGAGTGCCCCGCACGCCACCAGGCCGAGCAGGGCGGCCTCCTGCAGGGTGGCCGCGGTGAAGGCGACGGCGTCGAAGCGGCCCCGGTACGCGGTCTCGATCTCGTCGGCGACATCGCGGCAGTCCGGGCAGTCGCACGCGGACGCGAACGGGAAGTCCCCGGGGGTGACCACTCCCCCGACATCGGTGGGCGCTTCGGGATCGCCGGCACCTGGCGGCGGCGCGGGCGGCAGCGGGAGCGGGGGCGGCGGGGTGGACGGCCTGGGCGGCACCGACGGCTTCGGCGGCACGACGAGGGATGCGGCGGGGACGGGAGCGGGTGCGGCGGGTGCGGCGGGCGGAGCCTTCGGCGCCGGCGGAGCCGCGGTAGCGGTCGGCGCGGGCGGAGCCGCGGCGGGCGCGGTGCCCGGATCTGGGGAAGCTGCTGCAGGCGTGCTGCCCGGCTCGGGGGGAGCCCCGGTGGGCGCGATACCCGGCTGAGGGGGCACCGCGGCAGGCGTGCTACCCGGCTCGGGGGGAGCCCCGGCGGGCGCGATACCCGGCTGAGGGGGCACCGCGGCAGGCGTGCCGCCCGGCTGAGGCGGAGCCGCAGCGGGCGTCGTACCCGGCTCGGGCGGTGATGCTCCCCCAGCAGGCAACTCGGCCGCCCGATCCCCCTCTTCGGGCGTTTCACCGGGCGCCGCGGGTCCCACCCGTACCGTCACGCTGTCGCGGGCGACCGCCAACGCCGCGGTGTGCGCGGCGAGATGCGTCGCCGTCCCGGCGGTGTCGCCGCCGCGGCCTGCGTCGGGGCCGTCGTCCGGCCCCTCCCAGCCCGCGTCCAGCCCCGCCACGATGTCCTCCAGCCCCTGCCGGAACGGCGTGGGGCACATCCAGGCCACGCAGCGGGCCAGCGCGCCGATGTCGGGCACCGCGCGGTCGGGGCCCTGCGAGCCCAGCGTCCGCAGCAGCGCCCCGCGCGCGACCAAGGCCAGGCCCCCGTGCACGGGGGCGCCGGACAGCGGGGCGGGCGGGCGCCCGGCGCGTCCGGCCGCGGCTTCCGCAGCGTCCAGGGTCGGGACGTCCGGCATCGTGACCCACCCGCGGACCAACGCCAGGAGGCGGCCTGCCGGTTCGCTGTCCAGCCAGGCGTCGTACGCGGCGGTCGGCAGGACGCGGCCGCGCTCGCCGTCGGCCAGCAGCAGCCCCGCGGACTCGGCGATGTGCAGCCACAGGCGGACCGCGCCCTCCTCGCAGGCGAGTTCACGGGCCAGGCGGCGCACCTCGCGCACGCCCACGCCGCCGCTCTTCAGCAGCTGCGGCGGGGCCAGAGCGCACGTGTGCAGCAGGCGCGACGCGATGTCGAGCGCACCGGACGCCGCGGCCGCCGACTCGCGCAGCACCACTGCCCGGTCGACCGGCACCGTCGCCACCGCGGGCGGCCGCGCCTCGAACGGCACCCGGTAGTCGTCGCCGCGCAGGGCCAGGGCCACTTCGCGCGGCATCATCTCCCAGCCGTCCCCGGTCGGCAGCAGGAGCCCGCGGCGGCGCAGCCGCGCGAAGCCGTCCTGCGCCGCGGCACCCTTGGGCCGGCCGCCCGCGTAGTAGCCCCACGCCGCGGCCGGATCACGGCGGATCCCGATCTCGGTCAGCTCGTCCAGCGCGGCGCGCGCAGGCGGGTCGAGGCGGGCCGCGATCCGGCGTACCACGGCCGGATCGCCGAGCAGCCGCGCGGCCAGCAAGGCGTTGTCGTCCTTGCGGCCGGCCGGCAGGCCGCCCAACTCCCGCACGATCGCCTGGAGATCCTCCGCACGCTGCCCGAGCAGCAGCCCGTACGCGGGCGCCCCGAGCCCCAGCGGCAGCGGGAACACCGCGGCGGCCCCCGGGTGCAGCCGTATCCGCCCGTCCTCGGGCCACGCCAGCACCCGCCCGGTGAGCGACTCCAAGGCCGGGCCCAGCTCGGACAGTTCGGCCTGCTCGGCACCGCCGACCAGGGCCAGCAGCGCATCGGGCTCGACCACCACCACGGGATCGTCGTCCAGCCGCGGGCCGGCCTCGCGCCCCAACCGCGCGGCCCCGCCCGGCGGCCGCTCCTCCGCCACCGCCCACAGCACCTCGAGCAGCTGCAACTCGCCCCGGCTGAGGAACGAACAAGCCAGCAAGGCCGTTTCGGGATCCGCGAGACAGACCGCGACATGCCGCAAAGTGGTAGGCCGCGGATCATCGGGCACGGTGGGCGTCGTCGTCACGATACGCGCGAGGTCGGATGCGGAGAGCGAAGCGAGGTACACCGCGAGCGAGTCGGTGGTGGACAGCGTCACCCCTCCAGACTGCCAGATGCCCACGACGCCATGGCAGTTACCAGGGGTGGCGTGGGGGTGGCGATGCAACGATCCGGTCATCCCCCGCCACAACCCGCCCCAACCCGAACACCCATCCCACCCGTACGCCCGAACCGGCCTTGCACCCAGACCGCGGCCCCGCCGTCCACGTCAGCAACTGCCAAGAACCGGACCGGCGCCCGATCGCCGCGCGGAACGCAGGACCTCCGGCAGGAGTCAGCGCTGGACGTTCCAGCCCTTGCGGCGGAGGTCCACGACCAGGCCCTCGGCGGCGGCCGGGTCCACCATCAGCTCGACGAGACCCGCCGGGCGGCCCGGGGAGTGGTCGATGGTCATGTCCTCGATGTTGACGCCGGACGCACCGACGTCCGCGAAGAGGCGGGCCAGCTCGCCCGGCTGGTCGCCGACGACCACCGGGACGGCGTCATACCGCGCGGCCGGTGCACCGTGCTTGCCCGGGATCCGGGCGTGCCCGGCGTTGCCGCGGCGGAGGATCCCGGTGATGCCCTCCGTGCCGCTGAGCCGCTTCGCCTCGTCCTCGGCGGCCAGCGCGCGCAGCGAGGTGACGGTCTCGTTGAGGTCGTCGGCGAGACCGGCCAGGACGTCCGCGACGGCGGTCGCGTTCGCGCCCAGGATCTCGATCCACAGCCGCGGGTCCGACCCGGCAATGCGGGTGACGTCGCGGACGCCCTGGCCGGCCAGCCGGGTCGCGGTGTCGGCCGCGTCCTCCAGGCGCGCGGCCATCAGCGCGGACACGAGGTGCGGCGCATGCGACACGAGCGCGACCGCGTGGTCGTGCGCCCGGGGCTCCATGACCACCGGCACCGCCCGGCACAGCGCGACCATCTCCAGCGCCCGGTTGAGGGTCTCGGTGTCGGTGTCCCGGGACGGGGTCAGCACCCACGGCCGCCCGTCGAACAAGTCCGCCCGGGCGGCCAGCGGCCCCGACCGCTCCCGGCCGGCCAGCGGGTGCCCGCCGATGTAGCGGGAGATGTCGCAGCCCAGTACCTCGATGTCGCGCAGCGGCTGCTCCTTCACGCTGCCCACATCGGTGTAGCTGTGCGCCAGCCCGGCGTCCTGGCACTCCTTGAGGGTGCTCCCGATCCGGTTCGGCGGCACGGCCAGCACGGCCAGGTCCACACCCCCGGCCGGCGGCGCCTCGTCCAGCCCGGCCCCCAGCGCCGCGGCAGTCCGCGCCGCGGTCGGATCGGCGTCCCGCAGGTACACCGTGATTCCCCGAGCGGTCAGCGCGAGCGCGACGGAGGTCCCGATCAGACCCGTGCCGACGACGGCAGCACTACGCATCAGGGAACTCCGTTGCAGACGAGAGGACGCGAATCCCCCTCAGGCTAACCGCCCCCCGGCCACCCCTCACGCGCTGTCTGCCCAGTGGACACCGGGCGACCAGCCATTCGGTGGCCGGGCGGCTGCCGCTACCCGCAGACCTCGACCCGCCCGAAGCCGTCCGCGAGCGGCCGCGCTGCGTCCGATTCCTGCACCGGGTCGGCGTGGATCCGGGCCGTGGCACGCCACGACACGATGGCGGACTGCGCCGCGCGCCTCGCCTCGGGCTCCACGTCGCCGGACAGTGCCCCGCGCAGTTCGAGGGCGAACTCGCGGGTCTCCGCCTCGCTGAGATGGCGTACCCAGGGGAACGCGTCGTGCAGTGGCACGCGACCTGCTTGGGATGTCGGCAACGGACCGATCACTCACCTGTCGGCGGGGTGTCGTGGGTGGGGTGGAGTTCGGCCCATCGGCGGCCTAGTTCCTGGTAGTAGGCCGGTTCCCAGGAGGATTTGCGCAGGACGTCGTCGAGGACCGGGTACGGGGCGAGCGTGCGGCGTTCGCTGAGGAGGTCCTTGGCGAGGACGCGCAACGGCTTGGCGGGGTCCTTCTCCAGGGTCAGGACGACGCGGACCAGGCGTTCGAAGAGCTTGCGGACGGTCTTGGGGTCGGTGCCGGACTCGACCAGGCGGTCGCCGTACCTGGTGGGGTGCAGCAGGACCTGCCGGACGGCCTGGCGTTCGCGTTGGGACCACTTCGGGGCGCCGTCGAGGCGCTTGGGGAAGTGCTCGGCGACGTACGGCAGCAGCCTGATGTCGGCCAGTTCCAGGGCCGCGGCCAGGGCGACGACGTCCTCGACGAAGGCGACGGCGCGGTCCGCGCCGCCGTCGGCGATCTGGTCGACGGCGAACTCCAGGGCGTCGATGTCCTCGTCGTAGACGCCGCGCTGCTTCCAGCGGTCGCGTTCGGCGGTGGCGGCGCTGGGCGGCGGGTCGTCGGGGCGGTCCGGCACGGGGGCGGGGCGGCTTGCGGAGGGGGCGGGGAAGGCCTCGGGTTCGGCGGACGTGCGGGCATCGGCGGACGTGCCGGCGTCAACGGGCGAGGCCGTCGGCTCGGGATCGCGTCGGGGATCGGGCTCCGCCACGGGGGCGGGGGCGGTCGGGGCGGACAACTCGGCGGGGGCCTCGGGCTCGGCTGTGCGGGCCTCGGGCTCGGGGCTGCGGGGCGGCGGTGGCTCAGCAGCGGCGGGGGCCGGCGCGGGGGTGCGGGGGCGCGGTGCAGGGGTGGATTCGAAGCCCCGGTCGCGCTGCTTGGCCGGAGTGCGGCGGGGAAGCTGCGCGGGGGCGGAGACCGCGGCAGCGGCAGTGGTCGCGGCCGGCGCGGGGGCTGGCGCGGGCTCAGGCGCGGGCTCAGGCGCGGGGGCGGGGGCGGGTGCTGCAGCCGGAGGTTGTGCCTGCGCCTGCGGCTGCGGCACGGGCATGAACCTCGTACCTTCCGCAGGTTCCGGGTCGTCGCGCCACAAGCCCGCGTGGGTGCGGATCTCCTGGACCGGTTCGGCGCGGTACGGCGGCTCGACCTCGTCCACTGTCGCGTCCGCGAGTGCGGCCTCGGTGTAGCCGATGTCGGTGCCGAAGTCCGCCCCCGTGCCGACCGCGCTGCGGGCGAAGCGGTCGCGGATCTCGACGGCCCGGTCGTACGGCGGATAGCGCCGCAGTTCCTGGAGGCTGCGCAGCAGCGGGTACATCGTGTCCCAGTCGGCCTCGACGTAGCGCCGCACCATGTGGTCCGCGGCGGCCCGGTACACGTCGGTACGCGCCTCCGCGTCGGGGTCGATGCGGTGCCGGCCGCTCCACACCTCCTGCGAGGGCCAGCGCGGCACCACCACGAACCGGGGCCGCCCGTTGCCGTCGGTGGTCTCGTACGTGGAGAAGGTCAGCGGTCCCGGCAGCGGCACCGTGATCAGGTCGAACAGCCCCCACAGCAGCGCGACCGGGTCGCCGCCGCAGTCGGAGAGCCGGATCGAGAAGCTCATCGCGGGCCGCCGCAGCACCGCGGCCAGCACCTCGACGAGTTCGGCGGCGCGTTCGCGGGCCGCGTCGCGCAGGCCGAACGCCCGGTCGGCCAGGGCGTCGTCGAGGATCGTGTACGGGACGCGCGCGAGCCGCCGCCCGACCGGGATCTCGCCCAGCGGGGGCTGCCCGCCGCGCCACGTCCACTTGTCGAGGGCCAGCACCGCGTGCGGCAGGAGCCCGGCCCGGGTGCCGAGGAGGACGTGCGCGTGGTTGCCGAGGCGGCCTTGCTCGAACTCCGAGGCCACCCGGTGGATCACCGCCGCATAGCTGTCGACGTGGGTGAGGGACGTGCTGGTCAGCGGCGCGCCGTCGCCGCCGAACTCCGCGGCCACCGCCTCCGCGAGGTCCGGCGCTATCCGGGCCAGGTCCACGACCGGTAGCGAAGTCGCCGCCGGGCCCAGGCCCTTGCGTCCGAACAGGTCCTGGCGCTGCCACCGGTAGACGATCTGGTGCAGCGGCTGCCGGGTCGTCGCCGGTCGGGTGGTGCCCTCCATGACTACCCCTCCAAGGGGTCCGCCGGGTCGGGAAGGAGGGATCGGCTGGCCGCCCACAGCCGGCCGATCTCCTCGAAGAAGCGTGCGCCGAGGCCGTGCACGACCGCGGCCCGGATGAGTTCCTGCTGGTACGGGCGATAGGTGCCGGGGACGGTGTCGAGGTTGCGGACGACCGCGGCCAAGTGGTCGGCCGCGCTGTCAGTCTGACACCCGTCGAGGACATATGCGGCGAACTGGCCGATGATTGACGCGATCTGATGGCGCGCCACACCGCACCGGTCGACCGTGCGCAACGGGCCGTCGAGCCCGGCGAGCACGCGTTCGAGCGCGGCCTGCTCGCGCGGGGTCGGGAACCGCGGCGGACTGGCGACCAGGACGCTCAGGCGTTCGACCAGCGCGGGCAGCAAGGCCTCGTCCGCGCGTTCGAGCCCGACCGCCACCGCGACCAGGTCCGCCTGCTCCAGACGCGCCCGGAACTCCGGGTCCTGCACGGTCGCGCCGCCCGCGAGCCGGCGCGCCGCATCGGCCAGCGCCTGCAGCGCATGGTCCGATACGCCGTCCTCGGCCCACCCGGCCCGGTCCCAGTCGCGCGGCGTACGCTCGGGCGGCCCGTTGGGAGGCGGGGGTGCCGCCGGGGCACCTTGCGGTGGCAGCAGCCCGCGCGTGCCCGGCGCGAGCGGCCCGCCCCCTGGCTGCCCGGGGCCGCCTGCCCGGCCGGAACGCCGCGCGCCGGGCGGAGCCGCCGGAGCCGCCCGCTCGGGGACCGGCAGCGCGACGGGGAGGTAGCGCGTCTCGGGCTGCTCCGGGGCGGGCCCGTGCGGCCGCTCGATCTGCGGCGGCGCCACCGGTGCGGCCGGCGCGGGCGCCGCGCCCGAACCACCGCCGGGGGCCGGGGAAGGCGGTGCCGGGATGTCCATGCTCCGCACCTTGTGCCGCGCCGCACCCGGACCGCCCGGCCCGATGGAATCCACCGCCCCGGCAGGCCCCTGCGCGTGGCCTGCCGACAGCGCCGCGCCTGGGACGGCCGAACCCGCGGCCGCCGGACCCGTCGCGCCCGAACCCGGGGCAGCCTGACCCGTCGGGGCCGAACCTGCGGCGGCCGGACCCGCGGCAGCCGGACCCGGCACCGCCTCCGCGCGGCGCCGCGCCGCCCCGGAGTCCGGATCCGGGACCGACGCCCGCACCAGCGAGTCCCACCCGCTCGGCGCCGCCGCACCCGACCGCCCCGCCGCACCGTGCGGCGAAGCCCCGTGCCGGCGCCCGGCCTTCACCAGCGACACCCGGGACTCGCGGTCCGGGGCATCACCGCCTGCCGCCTGCCGGCCGGCGTCACCGGCCGCGACCACGGGCATGTGCGCGGTCTCCGGCAGGTTCCTGGCCGCCGCAGCCAGCGCCGCGGCGGCGCCCACGGCACCACCGGATCCACCAGAACCGCCGGAGCCGCCGGCACTCGGCGCACCGCCGGCCGCGGAAACCCCCGCCGCCCACGTCGGGTCCGCCGTACCGCCCGCGCCCGGCGCGGCCCCCGCCTTCGCACCGGCCCCCGCCTTCGCGCCGGCCTTCGCCGCACGCGCAGGCGGATCCGCCTCCAGCACCCGCAGCACCGCCTGCGCCTTGGCCCACGGCTCCAGCTCCGCGGCAAGGCGCAACTCGACGAGCAGCGCCCGGGTTTCCTCCCACGGCCGCTCGGCGTAGCAGGCCACCAGGCGGCGCGCCGCCTCGGCGTAGATGCCGCCGCGCGGCCCCGCGTCCCCGCCGATGTCCAGCCGCTCGCGCGCGGGCGACTCGTCGCGCGGCCAGTGCGGCAGCACGACGAACCGGGGGCGGCTCGCATCGTCGCGGGTCTCGTACGTCGAGAAGCTCCAACTCCCCCGCACCAGATGGCTGACCAAGTCGAACACGCCCCACAGCAGCGGCGTGGGGTCCGGGCCGGCGTCGCGCTGCAGCAGCGAGAGCGTGGCACGCGGGCGCGCCAGCAGCGTCTCGACGATGCGCTCCAGTGCCGGACGCCTGGTCCGGGCCGCCGCCCGCAGCCCGGCGGCACGCTCGTATGCGACGGCGATCAGGCGTTCCGCGGAGATCCCGGTGAGCGCGTAGCCCGGCGCGACTTCGCCCGGCGGCCCGCCTTCGCCAGCCCAGTCGAACTTGCCGAGCGCCAGCACCACATGCGGCCCCAGCGCCCGCCCCGGGTCGAGCAGCACGTGGGCCACGTTGCCGGGCCTGCTGTCGCGCCCGTGCAGCGCGAACTCGCGGTGCACCAGCGCGGGCCCCGAACTGGTCCGGGCCCAGCACACACTCGTGTACGGGCCGCTCTCGGCGTCGACGTCCATGCCCACGTGCCCGGCCAGTTCGGCCGCCCATGCATCCAGCCCGCCGGGCGCAAGGGACGTCGCGACGGGCCCCAACCCGTGCCCGCCCAGCAAGTCCCGGTCCTGCCACCGGTAGACGATCCGGTCGAGGATCGCTCCGCCCGTGTTCGCCGCCACGCCACCCCCCACCCCGATCGACCGGGTGGCGCATTCGAACGCGGCGCGTCACCCTGCCAACGTTCTAGCAGGCGTTGCCCGGCGCCGCAGCCGGGTGGCGAACCCAGTGGCGTGTCGTACGCCGCAACTTCCCCGGACGCGCGTCGACCACGCGTGCGCGACCGCTCAGCGGGGCACCCGCCGCCGGTCCGGCACCACCGGCAGCTTGCGGTCGCCGTACCCGTACGCCATGCCGAACACCACGATCATCACGCCCACGAACAGGATGTTGCGGATGACAGCGGCATAGCCGCGCTCCACCACGTCCGTGAACGGGTACGGGTACCAGTCGGTGATCGCCCCGTGGATCAGCGTGTAGACCGCCCAGCACAGCGGAAAGGCCAGGATCAGCACCGGAGTCGCCCGGTCGATGCGCGGCCGCGGCCCGAACAGGAACCAGCCCAGCACGGCCACCGCAGGCATCGCGTAGTGCAGCAGCTTGTCCGCGAACAGCCCGGCCCCGTGCAGCTCGACGGTGCCGGCCAGCACTGTCCCGTACACGATCCCGGTCGTGGTGATGCACACCAGCGCGGTCAGCCGCAGGACCCGCCACAGCGGCCCGTCCCGGTCCGGCCGCAGCGTCAACTGCACCGCGGTCACGGTGATGAGGATGTTGCTCTGGATCGTGAAGAAGCTGAAGTACCGCAGGATCCGCACCGCGGGGTTGTCCGACGAGGACTCGGAACTGCCCTTGGCACTCAGCACGAACTGCGTGATCAGCCCGACCAGCCCGATCAGCGCGGTCAGCCCGTGCCACATCCGCGCGAACGTGCGCACATCCTGGCGGCTGAGCCCCAGCCGCTCTTCCGAACCGGTCGAATCCATCCCAAGATCATAGAAAAGCGCCGCCGCACCGAAGTGCAGCGACGCTCTTCCTTCTCTCCGGCTCGGGCCGCTTTCACCGCAGGCGCAGCAGCTCCAACGGATTCAGTGTCATCGGGAAGGGCTCCTCCCACGAGGTGTCCTTGCCGGCCGGTGCCACCGACCGCTCGACATAGCGGCCTGCCTCCAACTCGCTGATCACCAGCTTCGGGGCCGGCCGCATGTCGAGGCGCCAGTACCAGGGGATCCCGGCCGCCGCGTAGATCGCCGGTTTCACCGTGACGTCGTTCGCCCGGTTGGACGGCGACGCGATCTCGACGGCGAGCAGCACCGCCTCGGCAGGCACTGCCCGGCCGTCTTCGTCGCTCGCCGCCAGGTCGTCGACCAGGACGATGTCCGGAATCAGCAGACTGTCGGCGAACACGACGTTGACGGCCTCGTACACGACGATCGGGAACCCCGCCGCCGCAGCGGCGCTCTCCAGCCGGTTCGCCAACCGCCGCGAGGCCATCTGATGCGGCAGTCCGGGACTCGGCGACATCAGCAGCGACCCGCCGACCAGCTCGGTCCGCTGCTCCGCGTCGTCCGGCATCCGCAGGACTTGTTCCACGGTCCACGGCTGACTGATTCCAGTCCGCTGTGGAACCTCCACCTGGGCAAGACTCATGACCCCCTCCGTCCGGTTGTCCTCGGCGCCGTCAGTTTCGTCGCGTCGGTCGACCATGTCCGGGAATCACCGTCATTTCACTCTTCGGAGCGAACGCCTGTGCGGGTGCCGTACAGACCCCCTTCATCGTAGAAGAGCGCCGCCACGCTCCGCGTAGCGACGCTCTTCCGGCCCCATCGGCCGCGACCGGCCGTCAGCGCGGCCCCGGCAGGATTCCCGGGTCGAGGTCGACGGGGAAGGGCTTCAGCACCTGCCCCGGCCGCCCTGCGGTGATGACTTGCGTGGTGACGTAGCGACCCCCGTCCAGTTCATCGACGGTGATGCACGCAGCCGGCGCCAACTCGACGCGCCAGTACTGCGGGATCCCTGCTTCGGCGTAGACCTTCGGCTTGAGTGCCATGTCCGTCCGGCGATTGGACGGGGACACGACCTCCACGACCACGAAGACCGCCTCTGCGGGCACCACCTTGTCCGCACGTGCGGCCACCTGGGCGTCCAGGATCGCAATGTCCGGGATCAGCAACCCGCACGGCACCAGGACGTTGACGTCCGGCAGCACCTCGACCGGCGCGCCGACTGCCTCGGCCGCATCCGCCAGCACGCGCCACAGCCTGACCATGGCCCGCTGATGCGGAACACCTGCACTGGGCGACATGATCAGCGCACCGTCCACAAGCTCGGTGCGCTGATGGCTGTCCTCAGGCAGGTCCAGAACCTCCTGCACTGTCCATTCACCAGGGTGCGACAGGAAATCGCCGCCCCCGAATCCGTGAGCAAGACTCATGACCCCCTCCGTCCGGTTGTCCTCGGCGCCGTCAGTTTCGTCGCGTCGGTCGACCATGTCCGGGAATCACCGTCACTTCACCCGTGGGAGTGGACACCTATTCGAGCGCCTACAGGCCTACCTCGCGGAAGAGGAGGCCGATCTCCTCGTTCGAGAGGCGGCGGGTGCGGCCCGGGCGCTGGTCGCCCAGTTGGATCGGGCCGAACTTCGTGCGGACCAGGCGCTCGACCGGGAAGCCGAGCTCAGCCAGCATGCGGCGGACGATGTGCTTGCGGCCCTCGTGCAGCACGACCTCGACCATGTAGGTCTTGCCGAGCTGGTCGATGATGCGGAAGCTGTCCGCGCGCGCCAGGCCGTCCTCCAACTCGACGCCTTCCTTGAGGCGCTTGCCGAGGTCGCGCGGGATCGGGCCCTGGATCTGCGCGAGGTACGTCTTGGTCACCTCGTAGCGCGGGTGGGTCAGCCGGTTCGACAGCTCGCCGTGGTTGGTGAGCAGGATCAGGCCCTCGGTGTCGGTGTCCAGGCGCCCGACGTGGAACAGCCGCTGCTCGTGGTCGGTGATGTACTCCGACAGCGTCGGGCGGCCCTCCGGGTCGAACATCGTCGACACGACGCCGGCCGGCTTGTTCAGCGCTATGTAGACCTCGCCGCTGGACGTCGGGATCCGCAGGCCGTCGACCTTGATCTCGACCTGTGCCGGGTCGACGCGCATGCCCTGCTCGCGCACGACCTTGCCGTTGACCTCGACGCGGCCCATCTCGATGAGCTCTTCGCACGCGCGGCGGCTGCCGATGCCGGCCTGGGCCATCACCTTCTGCAGGCGCACGCCTTCCTGCGCCTCGCGCGGGGTGCGCTCGCCCTCGCGGACGGTCGTCGGGCGCCGGTCGGGGCGCGACGTGCCACCCGCGGGACGCCGGTTCTGCGCCGGACGGCCGCCGGTGTTCCCGGTGCCGCCGTAGCCGTAGCCGCCGGAGCCCGGACGCCCGGCGCTGCCGCCGGAGCGCGAACCGCCGCCGGAACCGCTGCCGCTGCCGCTGCCACCGGAGCGGCCCGAGCCGCCGCCGTAGCCGCCACCGGACCCGCCGGAACGCTCGCCATACCCGCCGCCGGAGCCACCGCGGCCGCCGCCCTGGCCGCCCGCGCCGCCTCGGCCGCCGGAAGAACCGCCTCGGCCGCCGCCGTAACCGCCACCCGAACTGCCCGAGCCGCCCGAACGCTCGCCGTAGCCGCCGCCGGACCCGCCGCGGCCGCCGGAGCCTTGGCCCGCGCCCCGGCTGCCGCCGTAACCGCCGCCGCCCGGACCGCCGGAACGCTCGCCGTAGCCGCCGGACCCCTGGCCCGCACCCCGGCTCCCGCCGTCGCGCCCGGCCGCCCCTCCGCGGCTTTCGCCGCGCGGTGCGCCGGAGCGCTCGTCGCGGTTGTTGCCCGCGCCGCGGTAGTTGCCGCGGCCGGAGCCCTGCCTGCCTGTGCCAGCCATCAATCGTCCGTAGTCGTCAGTCCGGCCTCGTCGGCCACGCCCCGCGCTTCGGCGGGCATGGACACACGACCGGTGTCGGTGGGGTCGTCGGCCGCGGGAGCGGGGTCTGCGGGAGCGCTGTCGGCGCTGTCCTCGGCATCCGCCGCCGCGGGGTCTTCCCCACCAGTATCCCCGGTTTCGGCCCCCTCGGCTGCCACCGGGGCAGAGTCGGGGCCGCCGGGGTCCGCGGAGGGGTCTTCGGGGAGGTCGGGGACGCTGTCGCGGGGCACGTCGGGGCCTTCGGCCGCGCGGCCCGTGTCGGCGTCGGCGTCGGCGTCGGCGTCGGCGTCGGCGTCAGGGTCGGCCGCCGCTTCGGGGTCGGCGTCGTTCTCGGCAGCGTCTTCGGTGTCCGGGTCCGCGTCGGGGTCCGCGTCCGGGTCGGCTGCGTCGCCGGTGTCGGCGTCGGCGCTGCCGCCGGACGGGCCCGAGCCGTTCGGGGAGCGGACCGGGAAGCCGTCGAAGCCGCCCTCGGTCTCCGCCTCCAGCGCCTCGACCTCGGGCAGGAACGGCGCCAGCTCGGGCAGCTCGTCCAGACTCACCAGCCCCATCCGCTCCAGGAAGAAGTCGGTGGTCCGGTAGAGGAAGGCACCGGTCTCCGGCTCCGTGCCGTACTCCTCGACCAGGCCGCGGGCCAGCAGCGTGCGCATGACGCCGTCGCAGTTGACGCCGCGGACCGCGGAGATCCGGCTGCGGCTGACCGGCTGCCGGTACGCCACCACCGCGAGCGTCTCCAGGGCGGCCTGGGTGAGCTTGGACTGCTGCCCGTCCAGGACGAACTTCTCCACCGCCTCGGCGTGCTCCGGGCGCGTGTAGAAGCGCCAGCCGCCGGCCACCTGCCGCAGGTCGAAGCCGCGGCCCTGCGCGGTGTACTCCTCGGACAGCTCGCGGAGCGCGGTCAGGACCGCTTCGGTCGGCTGTTCGAGGACCTGCGCGAGGACCACGTCCGGTACGGGGTTGTCGACGACCATCAGGACGGCTTCGAGCTGCGGCTTGAGCAGCGCGGGATCGAGTGCCTCGTACTGCGGCTCCTCGGCGCGCACGGGCTGCTCGGGCTCCTCGGGCTGCCCGGCCCCTTCGGGCTGCCCGCCCGCGGGCTGGGCGGGCACCGTGCGGGCCTCTGGCGCATCAGCCGTTTCGGGGACGGGCGCAGGGCCGTCCGAGGCGTCGTCCGCCCCTTCCTCCGCGGCCTGCTCGTCCTGGGCGTGCTCGCGCTGTATCGGCAGCCCCGCGGCCGCCGTCTCCGTCGTGGCGGCGTCCGGCGTACCGGGGACCTCGTCCGGCGGCTCGATCCAGAATCCGTCGTCGGTCATACCGCCTCCTCCACGTCCGCCGCGGCCTCGTCCGCGTCCTGTACGTCCTCCGGTACGGCGTCGTCCTCGCCGTCCTCGTCGACGTCGCCGTCCTGCTCGTCGAACTCGGCGCCGACCACCGGTGCGTCCGTCTCGCCGCCGGTCCACCGCACGTGCAGTTCGCCGAGCGCCTCGACCTGGTCGAATCCGACCGCGGCCTCGCGGAAGAGTTCGAGCAGGCACAGGAACCGCGCGATGACGTGCAGGTTGTCGGGGCAGTCCGCGGTCAGCGCGCGGAAGGTCAGCGCACCGTGCTTACGGAGCCGTGCCACGACGATCTCGGACTGCTCGCGGACGCTGACCCGCTGCACGTGGATGTGCTCGATCGAGACGGTCTTGGGGCCCTTGGGCGTCATGGCCCGGGCCGCTATCCGCGCGAACTTGTCCAGGTCCATCTTGATGACGAGCTCGGGGAGCATGCCGCTGTAGCGCTCCTCGAGCGGCACGTCGCGCGGGTAGCGGCGGCTCTCCTTGGCCCAGCGGTCCTCGAAGATCGAGGCGATCTCCTTGTACGCCCGGTACTGCAGAAGCCGGGCGAACAGCAGGTCGCGGGCCTCCAGCAGGGCGAGGTCCTCTTCGTCCTCGACCTCCGCGGACGGCAGCAGACGGGCCGCCTTCAGGTCGAGGAGCGTGGCCGCGACGACCAGGAACTCGGTGGCCACGCCGAGGTCCCACTCGGGGCCCTGGGCGCGGATGTACGAGATGAACTCGTCGGTGACCTTCGACAGCGAGACTTCGGTGACATCGAGCTTGTGCTTGGCGATGAGCCCGAGCAGCAGGTCGAAGGGCCCCTCGAAGTTGTCGAGGCGGACCGCGAAGCCCTTGTGCTCGGAGGCGTCGGCGGACTCGGCGGCCGCGGCGGTCTCGGCAGGCGCATCGCCCGCCGCATCCGCGGCGTCCGTTCCGCCGGACCCCGCGGGCGCCCCGGCCTCGGGCTCAGCCTCGGTCTCGGTCTCGGTCTCGGTCTCGGTCTCGGTCTCGGTCTCGGTCTCGGTCGCAGCCTCGGGCTCGCTCTCGGCCCCACCCCCGGGTGCCGCCCCGGGTGCGCTCTCGGCCACCTCGACCGCGGCCGCCGAGGAGACCTCGGCCACCGCCGCTTCCGCGGCATCACCACCGCTGACGCTGCCGCCGCCGGGAGTGCCGTCTCCGTACGCCGTCGCCGTGTTCGTCTCGTCCTCGTGCGACGCCTGCGCGGGCAGCGCGGCGTGCGCGCCGCGGCCGAGGGCGCGCCGGGCGGGAGGGACTGGGTTCGCAGTGGACATCGGGTTCCATCGTGCTGGGCAGGGGCGGTTCCGTCGGGTCGGCTCGCCGGGCCGGGGCCGGGTTTCCGCTGATCGACGCAAGGGTGCGGACGTTCCGGCGGTGCCGAGCGGACCGCGGCGAGGCCGTGCGGGCCGGGCGTCCGGGCGGCGCGGGCCGGGCGCCGGGACGAACTCCCGGCCCCGGAGACGCGGATCGGGGGCGGATCCACTTCCGGGCCTTGCGGCCCGGTCGCGTTCCCGCCCCCGGTCATCGGCGATCCGCCGTCGTCACATGGTCACTTCGTCACTTCATGTCTTCGTCATTCCGCGACGTCGCCACCAGGTCCGCACCGCGCACCGCATCCGATGAAGATGATCCGATCAGCCGCCCGGTCAGTGCCCCGGTCCGGGTCCGCCGCGCAACCGCCGCACCAGGATGCTCGCTTCGCCGCGCGCCTCCAGGTCGGCCAGCACCACGGCGATGGCCTCGCGCACTATCCGGCCGCGGTCCACCGCGAGCCCGAAGTCGCCGCGCAGCGTGAGCCGCGCGTGCTCGAGGTCCATGAGCTCCTCGGCCGAGACGTACACGGTGATCTTCTCGTCGTGCCGTTCGCGGCCGCTGGGCCGGCGCTGCTTGCGGCGCGGCACCACGGCGCGCGGCGCGGCGGCCGGGGCCCCCGGTTCGCGGGCCGGGGCCGGCACCGTGCGCTGTTCGACCGGACGCGCCTCCTGGTGGGCCGCCGGGCGGCCGCCCGGCTGGTCCGCCGAACCGCTCGGGTCCGCTGCGGAGTTGTGCGCCCCGGAGTGCTCGGGCTCGGGGTCCTGGCCCGGGGAGGGCGCCGGGACCGCGCGGGCGTGCCCGTTGCCGGCCGCCCCGCTGCCCGCTGCCGCGGCCGCGCCGCCGGGTGCGCCGGACGCACCGGCGGCCTCGGTCGCCTGACGGGTGGTCAGCGACGCTCCCCCGGTGGTCCGGAACAACTCGTCGGCGCCCGGCAGGCTCACTCGGCGCGGCACCGTGCGAGCACCTCCCTCGCAAGCTGGCGATACGCGGCGGCCCCTACGGAGTTCGACGCGTACGTCGTGATCGGTTCACCCGCGACGGTGGTCTCCGGGAACCGGACGGTGCGTCCGATCACGGTGTGGAAGACCTGTTCGCCGAACGCCTCGACGACCCGGGCCAGCACCTCGCGCCCGTGCACGGTGCGCACGTCGTACATGGTGGCCAGGATGCCGTCGAGCACCAGGTTCGGGTTGAGCCGCTCGTGCACCTTCTCGATGGTCTCGGTCAGCAGCGCGACACCGCGCAGTGCGAAGAACTCGCACTCCAGCGGCACGATGACGCTGTCCGCGGCGGTGAGCGCGTTGACCGTGAGCAGGCCCAGCGAGGGCTGGCAGTCGATGATGATGTAGTCGTAGTCCTGCACCAGCGGCCGGATCGCGCGGGCCAGGGTCGTCTCGCGGGCCACCTCGGTGACCAGCTGGACCTCGGCCGCGGACAGGTCGATGTTGCTGGGCAGCAGGTCCATGCCCGGGATGATGGTCTTCAGCAGGACGTCGTCCGCGCTGAGGTGCGACTCCATCAGCAGGTTGTAGACGGTGAGTTCGAGCTCCATCGGGTTCACCCCGAGGCCCACCGAGAGCGCGCCCTGCGGGTCGAAGTCCACGAGCAGGACGCGGCGGCCGTATTCCGCGAGTGCGGCACCCAGGTTGATGGTCGACGTGGTCTTGCCGACGCCGCCCTTCTGGTTGCACATCGCGATGATCTTCGCGGGGCCGTGCTCCGAGACGGGCCCGGGCACCGGGAAGTACGGGAGGGGACGGCCGGTCGGACCGACGCGCTCGCGGCGCTGCGTGGCGGCGTCGGGGGCGAGGGTCGCGGCGTACTCCGGGTCCGGCTCGTAGTCGGCGTCCGGATCGAACGGACCGCCGCGCAGCTCTTCGGCGTAGCGGAGTTCGTCGTCGTAGTAGTACATGTCGTACGCGTACTCGTCCGTCTCGGTCCCGCCCGGGACCCCTGCACCACCCGCGGTACCCGCTTGGTCGGCCGTCGACGGGAGCGCGGCGTCGCGCGTCCCCTGCTGCTCCGCGGCAGAGCCCGGGGCCGGAATTCCCGTCCCGGATCCCTGAACCGACCCACGGGAGGCCTGGGCCGACGCTGGCTGGGCACCCCCGGGAGCAAATGTCGACTCATTCACAAGTCGTCTTACCTCCTTGCCGACCAGGCCATTTCTTGCTTCGTCAGCCTGACGATCCTTGCTGACGGTTCGCGACTCTATGGCGTGTCGCATGGTCGCAGCAAGGCGAACCGCCCGACCCATGCAACATCGCACCGGTTCAGTCAAGAGCCCGAGGGTGGGAAGCTGCGTAGACCTCACGAAGTCGATCAATGGTGACCAGCGTGTAGACCTGAGTGGTCGTCACCGACGCATGTCCCAACAGTTCTTGGACAACTCGGACATCTGCTCCGCCGTCCAACAGGTGCGTCGCGAACGAGTACCGCAACGTGTGCGGCGACATCTCGTCTTCGAGTCCCGCACGCTGCGCGGCGGAACGCAGCACCGTCCAACCACTCTGCCGGGTCGGCCGGCCGCCGCGCGCGTTGAGGAACAGCGCAGGGCCGCCCCGACCAGTTCCGATCAGTTCCGATCGTCCGCGGACGAGGTACGTCTCGACCGCCTCCGCGGCGTACGAACCGAGCGGCACCACACGCTGTTTGCCGCCCTTGCCCGCCAGGACCACGGTACGAGCGGTCAGGTCCACGTCGTCGATATCCAGACCCACCGCCTCGGAGATGCGCGCCCCGGTGGCGTACAGGACCTCCAGGAGCGCGCGGTCCCGCGGCCCGAACGGCGGGTCGGGCAGCCCGGCGGCCGCCAGGAGGGCCTCGATGCGGTCCAGCGGGACGGCTTCGGGCAGCCGCATCGGCGGGGCCGGGGGCGGGACTTCGTGCGCCACGTCGCGCGCCACCAGGCCTTCGCGCAGGCAGAAGCGGTGGAAGCCGCGCACCGCGACCACCGCGCGCGCCGCGGACGCGTCGGACAGCGCGGGCCCGTGCGCGTCGCCGGTGCGCAGCGAGCCCACGTAGGCGGTCACGTCGGCGGTGGAGACGCCGTCCGGACCGCTGCGGCCCGCGGCCGCGAGAACGGCCAGATATCGCCCCAGGTCGCGTTGGTCCGCGGCAGCCGTCTGCCGCCCGGCAGGCTCGGCGTGCCCGCGCGCCCGCATCCGCGGTCTTCGGGCCGCGGTCCCACCCCCCTGCCGGGTCGGGGGCGGTCTCGTCGGGGTCCTGGCCGAGGTGCGTCAACGGGCCAGTCTGGCGAACGCCGCCCCCGGAAACGCGTAATGCCGGACCCCACGCCGTTGTGGGGTCCGGCACCATGCGGATGCCGACCGGGTACCTGCGGTCCGGTCCGGCGGCGCCATCGGCGCCGGACCGGGGTCCGTCAGGTCGAGGTCGGGTCAGGTCGTGCGAGCCGGAGCTCAGGCGAGCAGCTGCGCCGTCTCGACGAAGCCGAGCCCGTGGGCCTCGGCGACCGCCTCGTTCGTGAGCGCGCCCTCGTGCGTGCTGAGGCCGAGCGCGAGCGCCGCGTCGTCCTGGCACGCCTTGCGCCAGCCCTTGTTCGCGAGCGCGACGATGTACGGCATCGTCGCGTTGGTCAGCGCGAAGGTGGAGGTGTGCGGCACCGCGCCGGGCATGTTGGCGACGCAGTAGAAGATCGAGTTGTGGACCTTGTAGACCGGGTTGTCGTGCGTGGTCGGACGCGAGTCCTCGAAGCAGCCGCCCTGGTCGATCGCGATGTCGACGAGCACCGAGCCCGGCTTCATGCGCGACACGAGCTCGTTGGTGATGAGCTTCGGGGCCTTGGCGCCCGGCACCAGCACGGCGCCGATGACGAGGTCGGCGTCCAGCACGGCGCGCTCGATCTCGTACGCGTTCGAGGTGACCGTCTGCAGGTGGCCCTGGTAGATGCGGTCGGCCTGGCGCAGCGTCTCGATGTTGCGGTCGAGCAGCAGCACCTCGGCCTGCATGCCGAGCGCGATCGCGGCCGAGTTGAGGCCGGAGACGCCGGCGCCGATGACGACGACCTTCGCGGCGTACACGCCGGACACGCCGCCCATGAGGGTGCCGCGGCCGCCGCCCTGGCGCATCAGGTGGTACGAGCCGACCTGCGGGGCCAGCCGGCCTGCGACCTCGGACATCGGCGCGAGGAGGGGCAGCGCGCCGGTCGGGAGCTGGACGGTCTCGTACGCGATCGACGTGGTGCCCGCGGCGAGCAGGGCGTCGGTGCACTCGCGCGAGGCGGCCAGGTGCAGGTAGGTGAAGAGGGTCTGGTCCTTGCGGAGCCGGCCGTACTCCTCGGCGATGGGCTCCTTGACCTTCAGGATCAGCTCGCCGGTCTCCCACACCGCGTCGGCGGTGTCGAGGATGGTGGCACCGGCGGCCACGTACTCCTCGTCGGTGATCGAGGAGCCGACGCCGGCGTCCTTCTGGATGAAGACTTCGTGGCCGTTGCGCACGAGCTCGTGCACGCCGGCGGGCGTGATGGCCACGCGGTACTCGTGGTTCTTGACCTCGCTGGGAATGCCGACCTTCACGGCGATCCACGTCCTTACGTACAAGAGGGTTGAAAGACGCCGTCGGACAGACCAGTGGGCAGGCAGAGGCACACCGCCACGACTCCGAGGCAAACCTAGCTTAATGCGGCCCTGACGCCCTGCCAACCTTACAAAGTGCCAGTGACCCCAGCAGGTTGTTTAACTTTCCCAGGCTGACGGCGCCGAGGTCGCTATTCCAGGGGTACCCGCCGGGCCGCTCCGTCAGTCCACCCGGCCGGGTGGTCCACCGCGCGCGGGCGCGCGTACGCGCGCGAGGAAATACGGACGGCCGACCGCCCGGGAGACGCTGCGCCGCAGGTCAGAGAGGCACCGGAAAGACCGCCGAGGCACGCAGCGCAGCACCGCGCAGGGCGGCCCGTGGACGGACAGCGGACCCCGGGGCGGCCGACGCCGGCCCGGAGGACCCCACCGGCAGCGGGACGAGCCGCACCCGCTCCGAAAATTCCGCGAGGGCGGTCCCCGGCCGCAGCGGGGAGCGCCCGGATCGTCGCGCAGGCACCGAACAGGCACCGAACAGGCACGGGACAGGCACCGGACCGGCACCGGGAAGGCTCAGGACGGGGGTCCGGGATGCGGTCGGCGCCGCAGCGGGCGGCCTTGCCCTCGGGCGGGTGCGGTCAGCCGCCGTGGTGGGCGGACTCGTCGTCGAGGAGGCGGCGGACGGCGTCGGCCTGGGGGATGTCGGCCAGCAGGGCCAGGGCCTGCCTGCGGCGGGCGCGGGCTTCGCGGAGGTCGCCGGAGTCCTCCATCAGGTCCGCGGTGCGGAGCAGGGCCAGGGCTTCGAGGCGTTCGTCGCCCGCGGCGCGGAACGCCTCCAGGGCGTCGCGGTAGACGGTGAGCGCCTCGCGGGTGCGGCCCGCGTCGCCCAGGCAGGCGCCGATGTCGGCCAGCACCCGCCCGACCTCGGCCGGGTCGGCCAGGCGGCGCCGGACCCCGAGCGCCGCCCGGTGGTCGCGCAGCGCCTGCTCGAACCGGCCCATGCGGGCGTGCAGGCGGCCCAGGTGGGACAGCACGCGGGCCTGGCCGTCCGCGTCCCCGGTGGTGCGGCGCAGCAGCAGGGCCCGGTCGTACCAGTCCGCGGCGCGCTGGAGGTCGCCGAGGTCGGCGTACGCGTTGCCCAGGTTGACCATCGCGCGGCCCTCGCCGGCGGGGTCGGCGATCGACCGGGAGACCTCCAGGGCCGCCCGGTAGCAGGCGAGCGCCTGCTCCAGCTCGGCGCGGGCCACGTGCAGGTTGCCGAGGTTGAGCAGGGCGACGGCCTCCTGGCGGCCCGAGCCGTGCCGGCGTGCCGTGGCCAGCGCCAGTTCGTGCAGCTCGCGGACGTCGCGCCAGTGCGCGCGGCGGTCGAGGAGCCGGGTGAGCACCGCGACCAGGCGGCGGGTCGGCCCGTCCAGGCCCGCGGCGGCCGCCACCCGGGCGGCGGCCAGCAGTTCGGGGCGCTCCTCGCGCACCCAGGCGCGGGCCTGCGCGGGGGATTCGAACCGCACATCGGCCGGGACCTGGTCGCCGCGCCCGGCCAGCGTGTGCTCGGCGGCGCGCGCCAGGCGTACGTACCGCTCCAGGAGCCGGACGCGGGCGGTGCGGCGCTCGCCGGGGCGCTCCTCGGCGTCCAGGCACTCCTGGACGTAGCCGCGCAGCAGCTCGTGGAAGCGGAACCGGCCCGGGGCGCCGCCCGGTTCGAGCAGGTGCAGTTCGCACAGCTCGGTGAGGGAGCGGGCCGCGGCGTCCGGGCCGCAGTCCGCCAGCGCGGCGGCCGCGTCCGGGCCGAACTCGCGGCCCGGCACCAGCGCCAGCAGCCGCAGCAGCCGCGCCGCGGACGGCACCAGCTCGCGGTGCACGAGCGCGAAGCAGGCCCGCAAAGCCAGTTCGCCGTCCTCGACACTGCTCTGCAGCCGGAGCCGCTCGGCGCGCAGCCGGCGGCCGACGTCGGCGAGCGCATAGCGCGGGCGGGCGCGCAGCCAGGCGCCCGCGAGCTTGAGCGCGCCCGGGTGGTAATCGCACAGCGACAGCAGCTCTTCCGCGGCCCGCGGGTCGCATGCCACCCGGGTGTGCCCGGCGAGGCTGCCCAGCAGCTCGGCGGCGTCCTCGCGCTCCAGCACGTCCAGCGAGCAGGCCCGCACCACCGCGGCCCGGCCCAGCCCGGTCAGCGGCCCGACCGTCGTCACCACGACCAGCGCGGTGGGGCTCTCCGGCAGTAACGGCCGCAGCTGGGCCGTGCCGGTCAGGTCTTCGAGGAGGACCAGTATCCGGCGGTCGACCAGGAGTTCGCGGAACCGCCGGGAGCGGTCCTCGCCGCCGGCCGGCGGCTCGCGGTCGCCGAGCGCATGCAGAAACGATTCGAGGACGTCCGCAGGTGCGGTCGTCTCGCCGCGCGGGCCGGTCAGCCGCGCGTACAGCACGCCGTCGGGGAAGTGCGGGGCGAGCCGGTGCGCGAGCGTCACGGCCAGGCTGCTGCGGCCGATCCCGGTCGGCCCGGAGATCGCCACGATGCGGTCCGGCGGCAGCAGCGAGGCCCGCGCCGCGACACCTTGCACGGGCACCGCCGCACCGGGCCCGGTGACCCAGCCGTACAGCGTGCGCAGCTCGTCGGTGCGGCCCACGAACCCGGGCGGCACGGCAGGCAGTTGCGCGGGGCCCAGGCGCAGGGTGGGGATGCCGGGGTCGTCACCGGAGCGGGGCCCGGGGACGGCGGCGGAGACCGCGTCGAGCGCGGCCGCGGATTCGGTGCTGGCCACTGCCGACGACCCCCTCTTCCCAGTCCCCTGACAGTCCTGCTGCGCAGGGTAGCGAACGCCGCCGCGGTTGCCCGCGCGACGCACGGCGGTACGCGTGCGGCAGCTGTCAGAACGGCCGGGCCGGCCACGGGGCGCCGCCCGGCCGCAGGGCCGCCTCGCCGCCCGGGCGGCTGCGCGCCGCGGCCAGCGCCAGGACGCCGGCCACCAGCGTCGGGTTGTGCAGTTCGCCCGCCAGCACCAGCCCGATCACCTCGTCCAGCGGCGCCCACGCGACCTCCAGGTGGGCCTCCTCGCCGTGCGCCTCGTACCGCTCCCCCACTGCTTCGCTCAGGCCCCGGGCCAGGAACACCCGGATCGCCTCGCTCGACGAGCCCGGGCTGTTGTAGAAGTCGACCAGCACCTGCCACGCGTCGGCCTTGTGGTGCGCCTCTTCGTACAGTTCGCGCTGCGCGGCGAGCAGCGGCGCCTCGCCGGGCACGTCCAGCAGCCCGGCCGGGATCTCCCAGAGCTTCTGCCGCACCGGGTGGCGGTACTGCCGCAGCACCAGCACCCGGTCGTCCTCGTCCAGCGCGATGACGCCGACCGCGCCCGGGTGGTCCAGGTAGTCGCGGCGCGCGGTGGCGCCGTCCGGCATGACCACCACGTCCGAGCGCATCGCGGTCACCCGGCCCCGGTACGGGACGGACGTCTCGGTGACCGGCCACTCCTCGGCCGCGTCGCGGAACCGCGAGGACGAGGCGGACGGCGCAGGCACGGGCTGGGCTTCGGCGTTCATGGTGCACAACGTAGTGGAACGCGACGCGGGGGCGGACCCGACTTCCCGGGCCGCCCCCGCATCGGGAACGTCACTTCACGCGCGGCATCGCGCGCGCCGCCTGCGAGGTCAGCCCGCGACCTCCGCCGCGGTGCGGTCCTCGCCGGTCACCCGCCGAACCGCGGCCGCGACCAGGCCCGCGAACAGCGGGTGCGGCCGGGTCGGGCGCGACTTCAGCTCGGGGTGCGCCTGGGTGGCGATGAAGTACGGGTGCACGTCGCGCGGCAGCTCGACGTACTCGACCAGCCGGCCGTCCGGGGACAGCCCGGAGAACACCATGCCGGTCGCCTCGAGCTGCTTGCGGTACGCGTTGTTGACCTCGTACCGGTGGCGGTGCCGCTCGAAGCTGTGGTCCGCGCCGTACACCTCGGCCGCGATGGAGCCCTCGGCGAACTTCGCCTCGTAGCGGCCCAGCCGCATGGTGCCGCCCAGGTCGCCCTGGCCGGCCACGATGTCGAGCTGGTCGGCCATCGTGGAGACCACCGGGTGCGCGGTCTTCTCGTCGAACTCCAGCGAGTTCGCGCCCTCCAGGCCGGCCAGCGAGCGCGCCGACTCGATGACCATGCACTGCAGGCCCAGGCAGATGCCCAGCGTCGGGATGCGGTTCTCGCGGGCGTACTTGATCGCCTGCACCTTGCCCTCGACGCCGCGGTCGCCGAACCCGCCGGGGATCAGCACCGCGTCGACGTCGGCCAGCTCGCGCGCCGCGGCCTCGGGCGTCGCGGTGTTGTCCGAGGTCACCCACTTGATCTTGGCGCGCACGTTGTTCGCGAAGCCGCCCGCGCGGATCGCCTCGGTCACCGACAGGTACGCGTCCGGCAGGTCGATGTACTTGCCGACCAGCGCCACGGTGACCTCGCGGTCCGGCTGGTGCACGCGGCGCAGCAGGTCGTCCCAGGTCGACCAGTCCACATCGCGGAAGTTCAGGCCGAGCCGGCGCACCACGTACGCGTCCAGGCCCTCGGCGTGCAGCACCTTGGGGATGTCGTAGATCGACGGCGCGTCGATCGCGGCCACCACGGCCTCTTCGTCGACGTCGCACATCAGCGAGATCTTGCGCTTGATGTCGGCCGGCACCGGGCGGTCGGCGCGCAGCACGATCGCGTCCGGCTGGATGCCGATCGAGCGCAGCGCGGCCACCGAGTGCTGGGTCGGCTTGGTCTTCAGCTCGCCCGACGGGCCGATGTACGGCAGCAGCGAGACGTGCAGGAAGAAGACGTTGTCGCGGCCCACCTCGTGGCGGATCTGCCGCACCGACTCCAGGAACGGCAGCGACTCGATGTCGCCGACCGTGCCGCCGACCTCGGTGATGACGATGTCGACGTCCTCGACCGCCATCTGCCGGATCCGCGACTTGATCTCGTTGGTGATGTGCGGGATCACCTGGACCGTGTCGCCCAGGTACTCGCCGCGCCGCTCCTTGGCGATCACCGAGGAGTACACCTGGCCGGTGGTGACGTTCGCCGAACCGTGCAGGTCCTCGTCGAGGAACCGCTCGTAGTGGCCGACGTCCAGATCGGTCTCGGCGCCGTCGTCGGTGACGAACACCTCGCCGTGCTGGAACGGGTTCATGGTGCCCGGGTCGACGTTCAGGTACGGGTCGAGCTTCTGCATCGTCACCCGCAGCCCGCGCGCCTTCAGCAGCGCGCCGAGGCTGGATGCCGTGAGCCCCTTGCCGAGCGAGGAGGCGACACCCCCGGTGACGAAAAGGTGCTTGGTCGGCCGGGTACGAGTCGACGGACGCGCGCCGCGCGTCGAACTGCCGGGCGTCTGGGGCACTGCCAAGGAGGGGCTCCCGTGGGTCGTGATTCGAGGAGGGAATTCGACGGGGAATCTCCACCTCGACAAAGAGGTCCGGAGTGGTCCCTAGAAGTCCACGGGAGACCAGGGTAACAGCGCTCGGCGACATCGTCCCGTAGGCGAGGCCGTCACCACGCAGGACGATCCGGCATATTCGGAGCGTGACCGCCGAGGTGTCATTTTGCCGGAAACCGTGTCGACTCGCGAGAAACCCCCGCCCGGGGAGCACGCAGAGTCACGGACCAGGCGTCATCGCCGACGCGCGTCGACTACCCTGATCAAGAGCCCGCGAGCGCCGCGGAGGCGCCCGCTGCGCACCCCGGCGACACCGCGCCGACCCGGCGCCGAAGCAGTCCCGCCCGCTCGCGGCCGGGTCCGGTGCACCAACCGGACGGCCCCCTACGAACAGCGCGACGCCGGACAACGGCAGGACGGATTCCGCGTGAGCAATCGCATCGAGGACTACGCCCTCATCGGGGACATGCAGACTGCGGCCCTGGTGGCCCGCGACGGATCCGTCGACTGGCTGTGCCTGCCCCGCTTCGACTCCCCGGCGGTCTTCGCCGGGCTGCTCGGCACCGAGGAGAACGGCTGCTGGAAGATAGCGCCGCTCTCCGGCGGGCACGCCACCCGCCGCACCTACCGCGGCGACTCCCTGGTCCTGGAGTCCGAGTGGGAGACCCCGCGCGGCACCGTCCGGGTGATCGACTTCATGCCGCCGCGCAACGGCACCGGCCCCGCCGTCATGCGCATCGTCGAGGGCGTCAGCGGCGAGGTCGCGGTCCGCTCCGAACTGCGCATGCGCTTCCACTACGGCCGCATCGTCCCGTGGGTGCGCCGCCACGACGACGGCCGCACGGTCGCCGTCGCCGGCCCCGACGCGGTCTGGTTCGACACCGCCGCCAAGACCTACGGCCGCAGCCTGACCACGTACTCCGACATCACCGTCCGCGAAGGCGACCGCATCTCCTTCGTGCTCACCTGGCAGCCCTCGCACCACGAACCGCCGCAGCCCCTGGACGCCGAGGAAGCCCTGCGCTCCGCCGAGGAGTTCTGGGCCGACTGGGTGCAGCAGTGCACGTACGAGGGCCCCTGGCGCGACGCGGTGGTCCGCTCGCTCATCACCCTCAAGGCGCTCACCTACGCGCCCACCGGCGGCATCGTCGCCGCCCCCACCACCTCCCTGCCCGAGGACATCGGCGGCGTCCGCAACTGGGACTACCGCTACACGTGGCTGCGCGACGCCGCCATGACGCTGTCCGCCCTGGTCCGCACCGGCTTCCTCGACGAGGCCAAGGCCTGGCGCGAATGGCTGCTGCGCGCGGTGGCCGGCGACCCCGAGAACCTCCAGATCATGTACGGCGTCAACGGCGAGCGCCGCCTCACCGAGTACGAGGCCTCCTGGCTCCCCGGCTACGAGAACTCCCGCCCGGTCCGCATCGGCAACGCCGCCGCCGAGCAGTTCCAGCTCGACGTCTACGGCGAGGTCGTCGACGCCCTCCACCACGGCCGCCTGGCCGGCATGGAAGGCCACGACCACGCCCACCAGCTGCAGCTGCGCCTCATGGACTTCCTCGAGTCGCACTGGCGCAACCCGGACGAGGGCATCTGGGAAGTCCGCGGCCCGCGCCGCCACTTCGTGCACTCCAAGGTCATGGCCTGGGTCGCGGTCGACCGCACCATCAAGATGCTCGAAGCGGACGGCACCGAAGGACCGCTGGAGCACCTGCGCGGCGTCCGCGACGAAATCCACCGCGAGGTCTGCGAATACGGCTACGACGCCGAACGCAACACCTTCACCCAGTACTACGGCTCGATCGAGCTCGATGCCTCGCTGCTGCTCATCCCGCAGGTCGGCTTCCTGCCCGCGGACGACAAGCGCGTGGTCGGCACCATCGAGGCGATCCAGCACGAGCTCACCGAGGACGGCTTCGTCCGCCGCTACCCCACCCGCGGCGACGGCGTCGGCCTCGACGGCCTCACCGGCGACGAAGGCGCCTTCCTGGCCTGCTCGTTCTGGCTCGCCGACGACCTGGCCATGATCGGCCGCGTGGACGAGGCCCGCGAGCTGTTCGAACGCCTGCTGGCGCTGCGCAACGACCTCGGCCTGCTCGCCGAGGAATGGGACCCGCGCCTGCAGCGCCAGGTCGGGAACTTCCCGCAGGCCTTCAGCCACGTCCCGCTCATCGACACGGCACTGCGCCTCACCTCGCTGCGCCGCCTGGAGCAGAACGGAGCCGCCTCGGCTGCCGCCGCGGCCGAGTCGGCCTGAGCATCCGCCTGATGGAGTAGCCCGGCGCGCCCGCGCCGCGCCCGCGTGCCGTAATGAACAGATGGACGACGCGGGCGCGGCTGCAGGCTCCGATGCGGGCGGTGCGGCCGGCGGCCCGGCCGCGTCCGCCGCGGCGCCGTGGCGCAACCTGCCGCGCTCGCCGCGCCGCCGGGCGTTCCCCACGCTCCGCGAACGGCTGCGCGACTCCTTCCTCTTCGCACCGGTCCTCGGCCTCGTCGCCGGGTTCTTCCTGGCCACCGCCACGCTCACCATCGACCAGGAGATCCACGACGAAGCGGCGCGCACCGAGGACAACCGGCTGCTCGACTTCATCGACAACGTCGGCGGCGCCGGATCGGCGGTCATCGGCACCATCAGCTCGGCGATGCTCACCTTCATCGGCGTGGTCTTCTCGATCACGCTGGTCTCGCTGCAGATGGCGTCCGGCTTCACCCCGCGCGTGATCCGCCTCTACGTGCGCAACCGCGTCACCAAGACCACCTTCGCGATGTTCCTGTGCACGTTCCTGTTCGCGCTGCGCGTGCAGAAGGGCCGGGCCACCACCGAGGAGGCCCAGCCCTTCGTCTCGTCGTTCATCGCGATGGGCCTGGTCATCACGTCCCTCGTGCTGTTCGTCGTCTACGTCGACTCCACGCTGCGGATGATGCGCGTCACCCACGTGATCGCCGCGGTCGCGGGCGAGACCTCCCGCGAGCTGTGGTACCTCGAACGCAGCCACGCCGCGGCCCCGGACGGGCCGCCCGCGTCCTTCATCGCGTACGCCGGGCCGAGCGGCGTGCTGCGCTACGTCGACGTCCGCCGCCTGGTCAAGATCGCCCGAAGACACGGCGTCGTGCTGCGGCTCGCGCCGCGGGTCGGCGACTTCATCGTCAACGGCACGCCCCTGGCGGAGGTGTACGGCGACGGCACCCCTCCGGCGGCCGTGGACGTCGCGGGCGCCCTGCAGCTGGGCACCGAGCGCAGCATGCACCAGGACTTCGCCTACGGCTTCCGGCAGCTGTCCGACATCTCGGCCCGCGCCCTGTCCCCCGCCGTCAACGACCCCACCACCGCGGTCAACTCCTTCGACCGGCTGCACATGCTGCTCGCCGGCACGCTGCAGCTTCCGCTCGGCACCCGCACCCACCTGGACCGCAAGGGCGACGTACGGGTGGTCGAGGCGGTGCCCGAATGGGCCGACATCGTCGACCTGGCCTACACCGAGACGCGGCTCTACGGCGCGGCGTCCCCGCAGGTCACCCGGCGGCTGGCGGCCTCGCTGGAGGACCTGCTGCGGCTCGCCCCGGAGCACCGGCGCGGCCCGCTGCTCCAGCAGCAGGAGATGCTGCGCGACGCCGTGCACGCGGCGTTCCCGCCCGGCCCGGAACGCGACTTCGCGCTGACCCCGGACCGGCAGGGCATCGGCTGACCCCGGCCGCCGACTGGTCGGCGGCCGGACGGCGGCCGGCTCAGTTCGGGCCGAGCTCCTCGTACACGCTCAGCACCTGCTCGACGGTGTCGTGCGCGTCCGGCCAGGTCTCGGCCTGCGCATGCCCGAGCCGGACCAGCGCCTCGCGGCGCCGCGGGTCGCCGAGCACCTCGGCCACCGCATCGCCCAGCGCCACCGGGTCGCCGTACGGCACCAGCACCGCCGCATCCCCGCACAGCTCGGGCAGCCCGCCGACCGCGGTCGCCACCAGCGGTACCCCCGCGGTCAGCGCCTCCTGCGCGACCAGCGAACGGGCCTCCCACTCACTGGCGATCACCGCCACGTCGGCGGCCGACAGCAGGTCCGCGACATCGTCGCGATGCCCCAGCAGCCGCACCGGGAGGTACTCCGCGTCGATCCGCGCCTGCAGCTCGTCGTACAGCGGACCGCCGCCCGCGACCACCAGGAGCGGCACCGGGTCGAGCGTCTTCCAGCGCGCCGCGGCGTCCAGCAGCACCGGGTACGCCTTCTGCGGCGCGAGCCGCCCGACCGCGAGCACGATCGGCCGGTCCGCACTGGTCAGTTCGGCGCGCACCGCGGCCGGGTCGCGGCGCGGCGGGGGCAGCGGCGGAGCGCTGACCGGACCGAGCCGCACATCGGCCGCACCCAGCTTGCGGGCCCGGTCCACGAGGTCCGCGGACGCGCCCAGCACGACGTCGGCGGCCCGCACCGCACGGCGCTCCATCAGGTGCGCGAGACCGCCCTTGGCGCCGGTCGCCAGCACCGCGTTGTGCAGCGTGAGCACCAGCGGAGTACGGCCCGGCCGCCGCCGGCCCACCGCGGTCGCGGCCATCAGCCCGGCCCGCAGCCCGTGCGCGTGCACCACATGCGCACTCGCGGCCAGCTCGCGCAGCGCCCGCACCGCGGCGACGTCGGACGGGCGCGGCGACGTGGAGATCTCCACCGGCGTGAACCGGGCACCTGCCGCACTGAACCCGAAACGGGCCTCGGTCGACGCCGGCCCGGCCACCGTCACCGCGACCCCGCGCGCCGACAGCCCCTCGGCCAGCGACCGCACATGCGCCCCGGCACCGCCGGTCGCCGTGGCCAGCACCAGCACCGCGCGCAGCCGGGCAGGCTTGCCGGCGCGCTCCTGCGACGTACCCTCAGCCACGGCTCTCCTTCGTCTCGCCCGTCCCGTACGTGCCGGCGCCCCGGCCGCCGACCGGCCGACGGCCCGCACCGACCGGCGTCCATGGTCCCGCAACAGCACCGAATTGCCCGCGCACACCCCCGCCCGTGTCGCCCGCACCCGCCACCCGGCGCAGACAGGCCGCGCGACCGGGCCTCGCCGCCGCGCCGGGCAAGCCGCGGATGTCCAGGCCTGTGGCGCAGCTGCCAGGGCCACCGGAACGAGGCCGGGTACCGATCACCGTCGGCCGCACACGCACCCAGCCCATCCTGCGAACCTGCACCTCGCCCGCCGTGCGGACGGCCGAGACGCCACCGCGGAGGCCGGCGAAGCGCGAGGCGGTCGGGCGCCGGTCACGGCCGGCCGCACTCGTGCCCGACATGCCCTGCGGGCCCGTCGCGTCCGCGCGGCCGGCCGGAGGAACCGGGTCACCTGGCTGTCGTGCCATCACGTCCGCCCTCGCCCTCCACCGTGCCGTCGGCCGTCCCGTCGGCCGCGCTGCCGTCCGTCTTGCCGCCCGTCTGCCCGTCCGTCCGGCTGTCCGGCTCGGCTCCTCCGGCGGCCGTCTCGCCCTGGCCCTTTCGGTCCCGCCGGACTTGGGCGCGCACCTCGTCTCCGCAGGTCATGTAGGCCCCGGCGGCGAAAACCGCCAAGCCGACCAGCGCCGCTGCCGTTCCGCTGATCAACGTGCGGGGCGTGGCGCCCGTTCCCACCAGGTCGGCCACCGCGGCACCGGCGAAGCGGCCCGCGGCGGCCGCGAACAGGCCGCCCGCGGCGATGCGTCCGACGCCGGCCAGCGCCGCACCACCCGCGGTCTTCGCGGTCGCGGCCACCAGCAGCAGCCCGGCCAGCGTCATGCCGACCGTGTTGCCCAACCCCAGAGCCCCGACGGCCCAGTCCTGCGGCACCGCGGGCACCAGCAGCACGTCGGTGACGATCACCGCCAGCCAGCCCAGCACCACCGCACCGGCCGAGGCCCGCCCGTGGCCGCGGGCATACAGCGCCCGGCCCAGGTGCGCCATCAGCCCGTAGCCGACCAGACCCGGCGCGAAGGCGACCAACGCCCGGGCCAGGACATCCGGGTCGGTCTTGCCGCCGCCCAATCGGGCGAAGAACTCCGCCACCGGATACGCAGTGGCGGCCAGCACCGCGGCTCCCGCGAACGACACCAGCAGCACCGCGCGCGTGCTCGACGCTGCGGTGTCCGCGAACCGCGCGTGGTCCCGCGCGTGCGCGGCCGCGGTCAGCCGCGGGAACGCGCTGGTCGCGATCGGCACCGCCAGGATCGCGTACGGCAGCGTGTAGACCATCCACGCGTTCTGGTAGGTCACCAGACCGCCGTCCGGGGCGTGCGCGCTGACCAGCATCAGCACCGTGACCGTGGCGAGTTGCTGCGCGACGAGGGTGGCCACGCCGGCCGCGGCAAGCCGCCGCGCGCGCGGCGCCACCCCCTCCGGGAACCGCAGCGCGGGCCGCAGCCGCAGACCGGTCCCGCGCAGCGGCACCAGCGTGCACAGCGCCAGGGCCAGTACCCCGGCCGTGGTGCCCAGGCCCAGGACGAGTTCGCTGCTCCGCGGCACCGACTGCGGGTCGCTTCCGTCGCCGTCGTACCCGGCCTCGAACACCAGGTACGCGCCCGCCACCACGAGGCTGGACACGAGCGGCGCGACGGCGGCCGCGGTGAAGCGGTGGTGCGCCTGCAGGATGCCCGCGGACACCACCGCCAGCCCGTACAGCGGGATCTGCGGCATGAAGGCGACCAGGAACCCGGTGCCGAGGTCGACCATGCCCGGCGTATCGGTCTGGCCGCGGAGCAGCAGCTCCATGATCGGCCGGGCCAGCAGCATGCCGGCCACCGCGACCGGGACCAGGATCAGCAGCACCCAGCCGAGCAGCGCCGACGCGGTGCGCCGGGCCTCCTCGACGGTGCCGCGCGCGATCGGACCGGCCAGCAGCGGCACCACGAGACTGGCCAGCGCACCGCCCGCGACGACGTCGAAGACGATGTTGGGCACGTAGTTGGCGGCGGCGTACGCGTCGCCGACCAGGGTCGGGCCGACCGTCCCGTTGAAGACCAGTTGGCGGCCGAACCCGGCCACCCGGGCGAGCGTGGTGAGCACCGCGATGACCAGCGCCGCCCCGGCCAGCCCGCGAGCCACGCGCCGGCCCGCCGACGGGCCCGCGGACGCACCGGACGGCGACGTGCGCGGAGAACCTTCCGAACCCTCCGGAGAGTTCGCCCCTGAGCCGGCCTCGCCCGCAGCCCCGCGTGCGGCACGGCCCGCCGAGGCGCCCGTGGATCCGGGCGGCTTCCCGGCGGAGGCCTCGGCCGCCGGATCGGGTGCCGCGTCTGCCGCGGCACCTGCCTGCGGGTCGGCCGGTCGGTCGGCCGGTCGGTCTGCCGGGGAAGCGGGCGGATCGGCGGGTGTGCGGTCGGGCATCGGGGCTACGATGCCGCGCCGGCCTGCGTCCCGGAGCGCTCGCCGGTCTGCTCGGCGGCCGGTGCCGGGCGCTGGGCCACCGGGCGGCGGCCCAGCATGTCGATCTTGTGCAGCGTCGGGTTGCCCGCGATGACCTTGGTGAAGCTGACCTTCTCGCTCGCGAGCGTCAGCGCGGTCAGCGCCGCCGCCCGCACCACCAGGCCGCGCCGCGAGGCGCCCGCCGCCGCGGCGACGCCGAGTGCCGCGCCCAGCGCGTTCGCCCCGGTGTCGCCCAGCATCGCCTTCTCGCCCAGGTCTTCGGGCAGCAGCGCGGCCGCCGCCCCGACCGGCGCCGCGGCCAGCCGCGCACCGCGCAGCACACCGGGCAGCCCGGCCAGCACCGCGACCTTCGCCGCACGGCCCGGCCGCAGGTCGAACAGGTTCACCGCGTTCGCCGTCCCGGCCACCACCACGCCGGCCAGCAGCTTGTCGACCGGGCGCCGCTGCAGCAGCGCACCCGCGGCCAGGCCGGTCGCGCCGATCCCGAGGATCTTCACCGCGCCGCTGGTCACCTCGCCCTTGGCGAGCGCCCCCAAGTGGCCCTTGAAACCGCGCTTGTCGGTCGCCCCGAGCAGGTCGTCGTACGCCCCGAACCCGGCCGCCGCCGCAGTCGCCAGCACAGCCGCGGCCCGCTGCCGGCCCGGCACGCCCGGCGCGGTCGCCGCGGCAAGCGCGGTGCCCAGCGCGGCCGCCGGCCCCTCCAGCAGCGTCACCGCCTCGCCGCGGTGGTTGCGGCGCTCCCCCACCGCGCGCCCGGGCGGGACGCGCCCGGCCACGGTGTACGCGACCCGGGCCGCGGTGCCCGCGACCAGCGCGGTGCGCACCGCGCGGCGTGCCGAACTCACGACGTCTTCCCCGCATTCTCGTTCGTGGCGTCCGGGAGTTCGGGCAGCCAGCCGTCCGTGCCGGTGGCCCCGTACTGGCCGGACTTGCCTTCCTCGGACTCGACCACCAGCGCCCAGTCCACCGAAACCTGGCCGGCCGTCGTCTCGGCCGCGTCCACCGAGGACACGACCTTCGCGGTGCGGTCGTCGCGGCGCAGCGCCGCCACCGTGCCGCCGTCCTGCACGGACGCGGTGTCCCCGGCCATGACCGTACCGTCGTCGGACGCGTCCAGGGTGCGCGACAGACCGAGGTAGAGGGTGTTGGCGCGGGCCGGGTCGCTGCCGGTGACCGGGCCGGCCGGGGCGACCACCACGGCGAGCGTGGCGCCCTTCTCGGGGTGGCCCTTCACGTCGATGAACCCGGCGCTCTTGAGGCGCTCCAGGACGGTCAGCGCGGCATCGCTGTTCCCGCTGCCGTTCCCGTTCCCGTTCCCGGTGCCGCCGGTGCCGCCGTTCGCCGTCGCGGTGGGCGTCGGGCCGATGCCGCCGGTCGGGGCGTCCCCGGTCGGCGCGCCGGTGGGCGGCGTGGCGGGCGGCGTGGTCGAACCGGTCGGCGCGCCGCCCGGGTTCGGCGTCCCCGACCCGTTCTTCGACTTGTGCACCACCGCGCCGGCCAGCGCGGCCGCGGCCCGGTCGGCGGCCTTCTCGGTGGTGCGGTCGGTCGGCGTCTGCCCGTTCGGCACCCCCGCGGCGGCGGACAGCGCCGCCTCCTTCTCCGGGTCCACCCACGCCGACTTGACCGCCACCGTGCCGGTGACCGTCGCGCCCGACTCCTCCAGCGTCTTCACGGTCGCCGCGGTCACGTCCGAGTCGGCGTCCGGCAGCGTCACCAGCACCACGGACCTGCCCTTGAGCTTGTCCTGCACCAGGTCGGGCTTGGCGGCGTCGATGAACCGGCTCAGGTCGTCGCGCTCCTCGCGCGCCGCGGTCAGGTCGCGGCGCAGCCCGTCCGCGGTCTTCCCGAGGTCCTTGATCTGCTTGTCGAGGTTCTTCGACGCGATGTCGCCCAGGAACGAACTGCCCAGCACGAGGCCGACCGACAACGCCAGGAACACCGCGATGATGGACACGACGTGGTAGCGGAAATCGATCAAGAGAAGATTCCTTGGAGCCAGAAGACCAGCGAGTCCCACTGCGCCTTGAACACGTGGTAGTACGCCTGGCCGAGCGGGCTGACCCGGATGGTCACCGCGATCGTGATGAGCGCGGCCAGACACATCACGAGCAGCGAAGTGGTCGAGATGCGGCTGCGGTACAGGCGGCTGACGCCCTTGGCGTCCACGAGCTTGCCGCCCACCCGCAACCTGGTCAGGAAGGTACTGGCCATCCCCTCACGGCCCTTGTCCAGGAACTCCACCAGCGTCGCGTGCGTGCCGACCGCCACGATCAGGTTGGCGCCCTTGTCGTCGGCCAGCAGCATCGCGATGTCCTCGCTGGTGCCGGTGGCCGGGAACGGGATGCCCTCCAGGCCCAGTTCGTCCAGGCGCTCCATGCCCGGCGCCCGCCCGTCCCGGTACGCGTGCACCACGATCTCCGCACCGCAGCGCAGCGCCTCGTCGGACACCGAGTCCAGGTCGCCGATGATGATGTGCGGCTTGTAGCCCGCCTCGATGAGCGCGTCCGCACCGCCGTCCACGCCGATCATCACCGGCCGGTACTCCCGGATGTACGGGCGCAGCGCGGCGATGTCCTCGCGGTAGTGGTAGCCCCGCACCACGATCAGGACCTGCCGGCCGTCCATCGCGGTCCGGATGGTCGGCACCCCGACCCCGTCCAGGAGCAGGTCGCGCTCCTCGCGGATGTACTTGAGGGTGTTCTCCGCGAACGCCTCGATCTGGGTGGACAGCCCCGCCCGGGCCTCCTCCATCGCGGCGCGCACCGACTCCTTGTCGAGCATCGTGCCGACCGCCACCGGACGGTCCCCGCGATACAGGATGTCGTCCTCGATGTGCACCCACTCGCCCTCGGGCAGGCGCCCTATGACGCCCTGGCCGACCGAGTCGAGCAGCGGGATCCCGGCAGCCACGATGATCTCCGGACCCAGGTTCGGATAGCGGCCGCTGATCGACGCCGACGCGTTGACCACCGCGGCCGGCCGGCACGCCACCAGCGCCTCCGCGGCCACCCGGTCCAGGTCCACATGGTCGATGACCGCGATGTCGCCCGGCTGCAGCCGCTTGGTGAGGTTCTTGGTACGCCGGTCCAGCCTGGCTGCGCCGGCGATGCCCTCGTATTCGGGCACGCGGCGTCGGCGCAGCACGGGAATCCTCATCGTGGTCATCCTGCCATGCAGACGGTCCTGGTCAGGGCGGTACTGGTGGCCCCTATGGCGCCCTTCACACGCCGCGCCGACCCCCGGTGCACGCCCGTACCCAAGCCGTTATCCGGTCGTGACTCATGATCGGGAACTGCCGGACGCACCCTCAGGGCCACCCCTGAGCCGCCGCCCCGACCGGCCCGCGGACCCGCAGCCGCCCGGCCGCGCGGCGCTCAGCCGCGCTTCGCCTTCGCCGCCGTCGCCAGCAGCTCCTCCGCATGCGCCCGGCCCAGCTCCGAGTCCTCCAGACCCGCCAGCATCCGCGACAGCTCCCGCACCCGCGCCTCGTCGTCCAGCGCCACCACGCCCGACCGCGTCACCGTGCCGTCGTTCGACTTCTCCACCACCAAGTGCCGGTCCGCAAAAGCCGCCACCTGCGGCAGATGCGTCACCACGATCACCTGCGCGGACCGGGCCAGCATCGCCAGCCGCCGCCCGACCTCGACCGCAGCCTTGCCGCCGACCCCCGCATCGACCTCGTCGAACACGAACGTCGGCACCGGGTCCGCACCCGCGAACACCACCTCGACGGCCAGCATCACCCGGCTCAGCTCACCGCCCGACGCCCCCTTGTTCAGCGCCCGCGGCGGCGCCCCGGGATGCGGCGCGAGCAGCAGCTCCACCTCGTCCACCCCGCTCGGCCCGTACGCCAAGACCCGGCCGCCGACCGGCAGCCCCTCCGCATCGTCGACCCCGGTGATCGCCACCGACACGCGCGCATGCGGCATCGCCAGCGCACCCAGCTCTATCGTCACCGCGTCCGCGAACCGGCCCGCCGCCGCGGCCCGCGCCGCCGACACCTCGCCGGCCAGCTCGGCCAGCTCGGCCCGCAGCGCCTCGCGC
Source organism: Yinghuangia soli (assembly GCF_021502675.1). Taxonomy (GTDB): domain Bacteria; phylum Actinomycetota; class Actinomycetes; order Streptomycetales; family Streptomycetaceae; genus Yinghuangia; species Yinghuangia soli. Next base: position 13,115 of record NZ_JAKFHA010000028.1, on the reverse strand, counting down.
TCCTCGGCCAGCTCGCCCACCCGGTCGTCGTCGCCGTCCAACTCGGCCAGCCGCATCGCGGAACGCTCCGCCCACGCCAGCACCTCGCCGATGTCCGCCCCGTACTTCCGGGTCAGCCCGGACAGCACCGAACGCCGCTCCTCGGCCAGCGCCAGCCGCACCGGATCCGCATCCACCCCGGCCGCGTACGACGCCAGCTCGGTCGCCACGTCCGACACCAGATAGCCGACCTCGCCGAGGCGCTCGGCCAACGCCGCCAGCGCCGGGTCGTGCGCCGCGACCGCCTCCACGGCCCGCCGCGCCGCCCCGATCAGCGTCACCGCATCCGGGCCCTCGTCGCCCGCCTCCGGATCCGACAGCAGCGCCGCATGCGCGGTCGTCGCCGCCCCGCGCAGCGCATCCGCATGCCCCAGCCGCTCGGTCTCCGCGGCCAGCTCCACGTCCTCACCGGGCAGCGGCGCGGCCTGCTCGACCTCGTTAAGGCCGAACCGCAGCAGATCCGCCTCCTGGGCCCGCTCCCGGGCCCGGGTGGTGATCGTCTCCAGCTCCGCGACCACCGTCCGCAGCCGCTTGTAGACCCGCGCATACGACGCCAGCGGCTTCGCCACCGCCTCGCCCGCATACCGGTCCAGCGACGCACGCTGCCGGGACGGCCGCAGCAACCGCTGCTGGTCCGTCTGCCCGTGCACCGCGATCAGCTCCTCGGCCAGGTCGGTCAGCAGACCCACCGGCGCCGCCCGGCCGCCCACATGCGCCCGCGACCGGCCCTCCGCCGAGACGGTACGGCTCAGCAGCAGCGCGTCCTCGTCCAGCTCGGCACCCGCCTCCGCGGCCCGCACCGCGGCCGGCGCGTCCGCGGACAACCGCACCCGGCCCTCGACCACCGCACGGCCCTGCCCGGTCCGCACCAGCCCGGCATCGGCCCGGCCGCCGAACAGCAGCCCCAGACCGGTCACCACCATCGTCTTGCCCGCACCCGTCTCACCGGTCACCACCGTGAAACCGGCCGCGAGTTCGACCACGGCGTCCTCGATCACACCGAGGCCCTGTATGCGCATCTCTTCCAGCACGGCGACCGACCCTACGGGTTCTTCGGCCCCGGGACGGCACCGTCCGGGGAAACATCGGCGGACTCGGCGGCGAACACCCGGTCGGGCCCGGCCGCTTCTTCGGTTCCGTGCTCCGCGTCCGGCCCGTCGTGCGGACCCCCGCGCCAACCCCGCACCGGCAGCGCGAACTTCGCCACCAGCCGGTTGGTGAACGGCGCCTCGTGCAGCCGCGCCAACCGGATCGGCACCGCCCCGCGCCGCACCTCGACGCGCGCCCCCGGCGGCAGATCCACCGTGCGCCGCCCGTCGCACCACAGCACGCCCTTCGGCGTCTCCGGCAGCACCTCCACCGCCAGCACCGAACGCGGCGACACCACCAGCGGCTTCGCGAACAGCGCATGCGCACTGATCGGCACCATCAGCAACGCCTCGACCTCAGGCCACACCACCGGGCCGCCCGCCGAGAACGCATACGCCGTGGAACCCGTCGGCGTCGCACACACCACACCGTCACCGCCCCACCGCGACAGCGGACGCCCGTCCACCTCGGTGACCAGCTCCAGCATCCGCTCCCGGGCGGCCTTCTCCACCGCCGCCTCGTTCAGCGCCCAGTTCGTGTGCACCACATCGCCGTTGGTACGCACCACCACATCGAGCGTCATGCGCTCCTCGACGTCGTAGTCGAACCGCACCACCCGCTCGACCACCTCGCCGAGGTCCTCGCGCTCGGCCTCGGCCAGGAAACCCACCCGGCCCAGGTTCACCCCGAGCATCGGCACCCGCGCATCCCGCACCAGCTCCGCACCGCGCAGCAGCGTCCCGTCGCCGCCCAGCACGATCGCCAGCTCGCAGCCCTTGGCCGCACCCGGCTCCGCGGGCACCACCTCGATGCCCGGCAGCGCCAGCTCCTCGGCCTCCGACTCCAGGACCCGCACCACGATCCCCGCCGCGACCAGACCGTCCACCACCAGCCGCGCACTGCGCAGCGCAGCAGGACGCCCGGTGTGCGCGACCACCAGCACAGTGCGCCCGGCCATCGAGCCCCCGGTCATGCCCCTGCCCACCCGTCTCCGCCGGAACCGACGCCGGCCGCCCTGAACACCCGCATCCGGCGACCGTACCGCGTACCCCCGTCATCGCGCGGCGGCCTCACTGCGGGCCCTCCGCAACCGCCCGGTCCACCGCGGCCGCCTCCAGCTCCGGTGCACCGCGCCGCATCCACAGGAAATACTCCACATTCCCCGACGGCCCCGGCAGCGGACTCGCCACCACCCCCAGCGCCCCCAGGCCCAGCCCGGCGGCCTGCGCGGCCACCCCGCGCACCGCCTCCGCACGCAGCGCCGGATCCCGCACCACACCGCCCGTGCCCAGCCGCTCCCGGCCGACCTCGAACTGCGGCTTCACCATCAGCACCAGGTCCGCATCCGGCGCCGAGCAGCGCACCAGCGCGGGCAGCACCAGGCCCAGCGAGATGAACGACAGGTCGCCCACCACCAGCCCGGCCGGCCCGCCCACCTGATCCAGCGTCAACTCGCGGACGTTCGTCCGGTCCACCACGGTCACACGCTCGTCGCTCTGCAGCGACCACGCCAACTGCCCGTAGCCGACATCCACCGCGACGACATGCCCGGCCCCGGACCGCAGCAGCACATCCGTGAACCCGCCGGTGGACGCCCCTGCATCAATGCAGCGGCGCCCCTCGACGACCAGCCCCATCGGCACGAACGCGGCCAGCGCACCCGCCAACTTGTGGCCCCCGCGCGACACGTAATCCGGATCCGAGTCGTCCTGCGCCACCACCACGGCGGCACTCGTCTCCACCTGCGTCGCCGACTTCGTCGCGGTCGCCCCGCCCACCGAGACCCGCCCGGCCGCGATCAACTCGCCCGCGTGCTCCCGCGACCGCGCCAATCCCCTGCGCACCAGCTCCGCATCGAGCCTGCGTCGTGCCACGGTGTCCTGCCTGCCTTCGATCCGGTACGGCCTGAGCCCGCGGCACGCGCCCGGACCTCGGGCCGTGCCCCGGCACGGGCGCGATCTGCTTCGTGCGGTGGCGCGGACGGCGCGGCACGCAATGCGCGTCGCCACGTGCCGCCCGCGGGCTGCGGCGTGCTCAGCGGTCGAGACCGGTCAGCACCTCACGCAGTTCCCGGTGCACATCTTCGTACACCTGCCCATGCCGGTCCGTCGGCAGGACGTCCACCTGCGTCAACCGCTGCACGGCACGGTCCACGACGGCATCCCCGGACGGCTCCGGGGCATCCAGCCCGAGCGGCACGATCTCGTCCGGATCCGCAGCCGCGGCGACCGCACCGGCCGCGCCCTGAGCGGCGACCTGCGGGGCAGGTTCGGGAGTGCCCGCCGCTGCGAACCCGCCTTCCCGGCCCGGGTCCTGGTCCGCGTCGTGGTCCAGGTCGTGGTCCAGGTCGTTGTCCGGGTCGCGGTCCGGACCGGACCCGAGGCCCCGGTCCTCGTCGAGGTCCCGGCCGGCCGGCCCCGACCCGAAGCCCGGCGCCGGGCCAGGCCTCGGCCCCGGCCGCGGACCCGGCTTCGGCGCGCCATCCCACACGTTCACAAGCAGTCCTTCGCCATCGCACTCGCGCGGACCCACGCCGCCCGTCCGACCAAGACTCGCGCACCGGCCGCGACCCCGACCCGCACCGCAAGCTCCGACACGCCGCGGCACGTTCCGCCCCCGGCACACCGCCCGCCGCGCACCGCCACGTCCACGGCCGCCCGCACCCCGGCGGCGCTCCGGCCCTCGAGGCTCGCCGTCACCACGGCCATGCCGGACTACTCACCCGCGCCCGGAGCGGACTCCGGCGCACTCTTCGGGGCCGCCTTCGGCACCGGACGCCGCGGCGCGGTCTTCTTCGCCGCCGCACCCCCGGCCGTCTTCTTCGCGGCACTCTTCGCCGGCAGCCTGTCCCCCGCGGCCTTCTTCGCGGCCGCAGTCTTGGCCGGGCTCTTCTTCGCCGCGGCCTTCTTCGCCGAAGCCCGCGCCGGCGTCACCGTACGCTTCGCGACCGGCACATCCGCCTCGTCCGCAGCCGGCGCCACCGGAGCGGCCGCAGCCGCCGGAGCACTCGCCCGCGCACCCGCCCGCCGCACCGGCACCGGCTCCTCGTCCGCCTCCGGCACCGGCTGCACCCGCGGGGCCCGCGGCGCCGCCGCCGCGACCGCCAGCCGGTGCTCCAGATCCGTCACCCGCCGCTCGACGCGCTCCACGTCGTCCGACACCCGGGTCACGTCGTCCATCCACGGCCGCAACCGGCCCATGGCCTTGTCCACCTCGCTGCGCACCACGCCCACCAGAAGGTCCCGGTTGGCCTTGCCGGTCGTGAACAGATCGTCCGCGACCTGCTGCACATACTGCGGAACCGCCTGGGCCTGCTGCGCCACCTGCGACGGCACGGTGTCGAGGTCCACACCGCTCTTCTCGACCAGTTGCTTCGCCACCTCGGTGACCCGCATGACGGTCATCTCGGTCAGGCCGGTCGCGATCTGCAGGTAACTACGCAGTGCGTCACGCATGGTCGGGCGCCTCCTGAGGACTCGGGTCGGGCGGGACTGCGCCCATTCGTCCCTCTCGACGCTACCGCCTCGGCGCGCCCCGGGCCGCCCGCAACGGTCCGATCGAGGGCTGGGGTACCGTCGGCAGCGGCCCAGGAACGGAAAGGACCATTCCCCTTATGGCGACCGTCGAAGAGTGCCGCACCGCACTCGAGCAGCTCTCCGCCAAGCTCGGCGGAGCCGAGGGCGACCTGGGCAAGGCGGTACGCCTGGACCGCAGCCTCAGCTGCCGGGTCCCCGACCTCGGCGTCACCTTCTCCGGCCGGCTGCACGACGGCGCACTGCAGGACATCACCACCGAACCGAGCCCGGAGAAGGCCCAGATCCGACTGGAAGCCGGCAGCGACGACCTGGTCGCGCTCGTCGACGGCGAGCTCAACTTCGCCTCCGCCTGGGCCCGCGGCCGCGTCAAACTCGAAGCGTCGTTCAAGGACCTGCTGACGCTGCGCAAACTGCTGTGACCCGGCTGCCGCAGTGACCCGGCACCTGCGGTGATCCGGCTAGAGGCCCGCGGCCGCCAGCGCCTTCGCGGCCTCGTCGACATCGACCTCGGACGCGCCGCCCGCAGCCCAGACCGCGGCGCACGCCGCCCGCAGCGCGTCGTACGGCTCTCCCCCGCCGGCCAGCACGAGCGACCTGCCGTCGACCGCCGCCGTCCAGCCGCCGCACTCCCACCGCCCGTCGGCGCCCTCCCGCGCCCGCGGCAACTCCGCCGACAGCGCCCGCAGATCCGCCGCCACGAACGTCGGGCGGCTGCCTTCCGGCGCGGCCAGCAGCCCCGGCACGTCCGTCACCCCGGTCATCACCAGCAGGCTGTCCACCCCGCCCGCGACCGCACCCTCGATGTCGGTGTCCAGCCGGTCCCCCACCACGAGCGGGTTCCGCGCCCCGGTCCGCAGCATCGACTCGCGGTGCAGCGGCAGCTCCGGCTTCCCGGCCGCCACCGGCTCCCGCCCCGTCGCGGCCCGCACCACACCCACCAGCGCCCCGTTGCCCGGCGCGATACCGCGCTCGGTCGGGATCGTCAGGTCCAGATTCGACGCGATCCACGGCAGCCCCGCACCCACCGCGTACGACGCCTCGGCCAGCAGCGCCCAGTCCACCGTCGGCGCGAACCCCTGGACCACCGCCACCGGTTCGTCCGCCGCCGAGGCCACCGGCACCAGCCCGCGCTCGCGCAGCGCCGCGGTCAGCCCCTCGCCGCCCACCGCCAGGACCGGCGAACCGGCCGACACCTGCTCGGCCGCCAGCCGCGCCGCGGCCTGCGCCGACGTCACCACGTCGGACGGCTCGGCCGGCACCCCGATCCCGGCCAGATGCGCGGCGACCGCCTCCGGCGTACGCGACGCGTTGTTGGTCACGAACGCCAGCGTCATCCCCGCCGCCCGCGCCTCCGCGAGCGCCTCGGGTGCGTGCGGCACGGCCCGCTGCCCGGTGTAGACGACCCCGTCGAGGTCGAGCAGCGCAACGTCGTACGCCCGGACCGGGACCACCGAGCCTTCTGCCGCACCGCCACCGCTCACGCGCGCCTGCCTCCCATTTCTCCGTCCCCGGCCTGCCGGGCGCTCTCCCGCGCACGCAACGTCGCCCGCGCCTGGGTCAGCGCCACACGGTAGTGCTTGGTCCCCGGCCGCATTGCGACCGCCAGCGCCAAGTGCTCCACCGCGGTCTCGAAATCACCCACCCGCGCGGCCGCCAGCCCCCAGCCGAACTGCGCGTAGTCGTCCGCCGGATCGGACTGCGCGACGGCCCGGAACTCGGCCAGCGCCTCGGCATGCCGCCCCGCGTCGAACAGCGCCCGGGCGAGCGCCTCGCGCAGACTGCGCGACTCCGGCACCGCCCCCGCCGCCCGCGCCAGCAGTTGCGCGGCCGCGGCCGGATGCCCCCGGTCCAGCAGGTCCAGCCCGCGCCGGTACCAGTCGTACACGTCCCCGTGCGGGGCGCCGCCCCCGCCGTCCGCATCACCGCCGGCCTCACCGCCGAACTGCTCCTGCTGCCCACCCGTCATCGTCCGCTCCTGTCCGTCGCGCGATGCCGCTCCGGCGATGCGCGGCAGCCCGACCCGTCGGCTCACGCGCGATCTTGGACGTAGCATGCCCGTCATGGACCACGCCGACACGAACGGGCTTGATCTGGCCCCCTTCCGCGGGCTGCGCTACGACCCCGCCATGGTCGGCGACCTGTCGCTGGTCACCTCTCCCCCGTACGACGTGGTCGAGCCCGGCGGCGTGGGGCTGCTCGAAGACGCCGATCCGCACAACATCGTGCGCGTCGTGCTGCCGCGCGCCGACGCGTGCGGCGCGGAAGGCCCCTACGCGCACGCGGGCGTGACGCTGCGGACCTGGCTCGCCGAAGGCGTCCTGCGGCCCGACCCGGAACCCGCGCTGTACGTCTACGAGCAGATCACCGCGACCGCGCACCAGCGCGGCCTGATCGGTGCGCTGGCCCTCGGCGACGGCCCGGGCAACCCCGCGGTGCTGCCGCACGAGGACGTCATGCCGGGCCCGGTCGCGGACCGCACCGAGCTCATGCGCGCCACCGACGCCAACCCCGAGCCGATCCTCCTCGTCTACACCGGCGACGGGCCCGCCTCGGACGCCGTCGACCGCGCCACGACCGCCGGCCCGCCGCTGCTCGACACGCGCACCCCGGACGGCACCGAGCACCGCCTGTGGGCCATCACCGACCCGGACGAACTGGCCCTCATCGCCGCCGACCTGACGAAGCGCCAGGCGCTCGTCGCGGACGGCCACCACCGCTGGGCCGGCTACCGCAGGCTGCGCGACGACGCGTACGCCGCCGGGCGCGGCCCGGGCCCGTGGGACCGCGGCCTGGTCCTCCTCGTGGACACGGCCCGCTACCCGCTGCAGGTCGGCGCGATCCACCGCGTGCTGCCCGGCCTGCCGGTGCCGCGCATCCTGGACCTGCTGCGCACCCAGGGCCCGGCCGGCTCGGGGGCGTTCCTGGCCCGCCGCGTCGAGGACCCCTGGCCGTCGGTGCTGTGGACCCTCGAACGCATCGAAGGCCCGGCCTTCCTGCTGGCCGGCGACGGAGCCTTCCACCTGCTCACCGACCCCGACCCGGAACTCCTGGCCGCCACCGTGCGCGAGGACCGGCCGGAGGCGTGGCGCAGCCTGGACGCGACGATCCTGCACTCGGCGCTGCTGGACCACGTGTGGCAGGTCCCCGACGACCCCGAGCACATCACGTACCACCACGACGCGGTGGCCGCGATCCGCGAGGCGCAGCGCACCGGCGGCAGCGCGCTGCTGCTGCGGGCCACGACCGAGTCCGTGGTGCGGGAGCTGGCCCAGGAGGCGGTGCGGATGCCGCGGAAGTCCACGTCGTTCGGGCCGAAGCCGGCGACCGGTCTGGTGCTGCGGAGTCTTGCACTGGGCTGAGGCCCAGTCAGCTCGGGCTAGTTATCAAGATCAACTGACGGGACATCAGCGACATATAGCCGGGGATGACCGGTCAGGACACCTCGGAAGCGTCCCCTGTCGCCTGCGCGGCCTGTGGGTGTCGTGCGTCCTGCGTTTCGTGCGTTTCCTGCTTGCCCTGCATGTCCTGCGTGTCCTGCGTGTCCTGCGGCTCGGCCGAGCCCCGGTGCATCCGCCGGTACGCCGACGGCGACACCCCGTACATGTCCATGAACGCCTGCCGCAGCGTCTCCGTCGACCCGAACCCGCACCGCCGCGCGACCCCGCTCAACGGCAGCGCCGACGACGACAGCAACTGCGCGGCATGCTCGGTACGCACCGCCCGCACATACCGCGCCGGCGTCGTGCCCATCTGCACCTCGAACAGCCGGGCAAGATGCCGGCTGCTCACCCCCGCCGCCCGCGCCAACGCCGCCGGCGACAGGTCGTCCGCAGGGTTCTTGGCAATATGGCCGGCCAGCTTCCTGATCACCGGATGGTCCGGCGGCGGCCCGGCCACGAACATGCTCACCTGCGCCTGGTTCCCCGGCCGCTGCAAATACGTCACCAGCCCGCGCGCCACCGAGCGGGCCAGCGCAGCCCCGTTGTCCTCCTCCACGAAGGCCAGCGTCAGATCGAGCGCCGAGGTCACCCCGGCGGACGTGTAGACGTCCCCGTCCTTGACGTACAGCGGCGCCGGGTCGACGTGCACCGCCGGGTGCCGCCGGGCCAGCCGTGCCGCGAACGCCCAGTGCGTCGTCACCCGCCGGCCGTCCAGCAGCCCGGACGCCGCCAGCACCGACGCCCCCGTGCACACCGAGGCCACCCGCCGCGACGCAGGCGCCAGACGCCGGACGTGCCGCACCATGCCGTCGGCCTCGGCCGCCTCCTCGTGCCCGTAGCCCCCCGCCACCACCAACGTGTCGATCCGGCCCGTCACCGTCTCCAGAGCCCCGTGCACGGCCAGCGTGAACCCGGCCGTACCGACCACCGGGCGGCCCTTCGGCGACACCAGCTCGACCCGGTACGGCGGCACCGCGCCCAAGGTATTGGCCGCGTCGAACGTCTCCACCACGCACGCGATGTCCAGCAGCGAGGCATCGTGGTAGCCGACCACCACGACACGCCGGAACGCCTCCACTGCTTGCTCGTTCGCCATGGCGACGACGGTACCCAGCCCTGCCTGGGCCCGGGCAGGAGGTCCGGCAGACAGGCATCGCAGGAATACGGACATCGACGCTCTGCGGCGGCCCGCCCGGCGGCAAGGTGGCTGCCATGACGGAAACCGATGCAACTCCCCGCAAGACCATCGCCTTCGTGGCCTACCCGGGGCTGACCCTGCTCGACATCGCCGGCCCGCTCCAGACCCTCGCCGCACTGCCGCGCTTCAACCTCCCCTTCGAGGTGGTGACCGTCGCCGCGCAGAAGGACACGCCCATGGGCACCGACACGCCGCTCGGCATCACCGCGAATCGCAGCTTCGCCGAAGTCCCCGCCCCGGACGTCCTCATCGTCCCCGGCGGCGAGGAACCCACCCTCGCCGCGCTCGCCGACAAGGAACTCGTCGACTACATCCGCACCGCCGGAGCCACCGCCCAGGTCATCGCCTCGGTCTGCACCGGCGCCCTGCTGCTCGGCGAAGCCGGACTCCTCGACGGACGCCGCGCCACCACGCACTGGATCTACCGCGAGCGCCTCCCCGTTTTCGGCGCGACCCCGGTCGCCGAACGCTGGGTCGAGGACGGCCCCGTCATCACCGCGGCCGGCGTCGCGGCCGGCATCGACATGGCCCTCAAGCTCGTCGAACGCCTGGTCAGCACCGAATTCTCGCGTCTCACCCAGCTGTTCATCGAGTACGACCCGCAGCCGCCGCAGGGCCCGCTGGACTGGGACGCCATCGACATCCCGTCGTACGACCCGATCGCCGACGGCCAGATCCGCACGGCGCTCGAGGGGCACCCCGAGCTGATGGCCAAGCTGCTCGACGCGAAGCAGGCCTGACGGCCGAGCAGTCACCCCCGCCTGCGGGCACCGACGACAGCGTGCCCGCAGGCCGGCAGGCCCACAGGCCGCAGAAATGAAAAAAGCGGAGGCCCGGCACCTCGATCAGGTGCCGGGCCTCCGCTCGGTCATACGTCAGGCGCGACGGTCGCCCGCCTCGGGCTCGTCACCCTCGACCTCGTCCTCGTCCTCGTCTTCTTCGTCGTCTTCTTCCTCGTCGTCCGAGTCCGCGTCGTCGATCTCCTCGTCGTCCTCGTCGTCCTCGAAGTCGCCTTCGTCGGCCGGGAGGTCGTCGTCATCGTCGAGGTCGTCGTCCGCGAAGACGTCCTCCTCGTCGCGCGACCGCGAGGCCCGCACGTCGCGGCGCTCCTCGGCGTCGTCGAGGTCCTCGTCCACGTCGTCCAGCTCGGGGTCATAAGCGTCCACGAACTCGAGGCCGTCGAGCTCGGCGAGGCGCTGTGCGGCACCCGTCGAACCGTCGGTGTCCGCGTCCGCGGCCCGCGCGAACCACTCGCGCGCCTCGTCCTCGCGGCCCACCGCCATCAGCGCGTCCGCGTAGGCGAACCGCAGCCGGGCCGTCCACTCCTTCGCGCCCTGGGCGTTGAGCTCGGGCACCTGGAGGGTGACCACGGCAGCGTCCAGCTGGCCCATGTCGCGGCGCGCACCCGCGGCCACGATCCGCAGCTCGATCTGCGCGGCCTTGTCCAGCTCCTGGACCTCCGGCGCACCGGCCATCTGCAGGGCCCGCTCCGGACGGCCCAGACCGCGCTCGCAGTCGGCCATGACCGCCCAGTGCTCCGCCGACCCCGTCATCCGCCGCGCGGCACGCAGCTCCGACAGCGCCTCGGTGTACCGGCCCGTCATGTACGCGGCGATACCCGCAGCCTCCCGCACCGCGGCCACGCGCGATGCCAGCCGCAGCGCCACCCGCGAGTAGCGGTACGCCTCTTCCGGGTCCTCGTCGATCAGGCGCCCGGTCATCACCAGGTTCCGCGCGACGTCGTCGGCCAGCGTCTTCGGCAGGCTCATCAGCTCGCGCCGCGCCGCCTGGTCGAGCTCCTCGCCCGTCACGTCCGGCGGAATCGGCAGCCGGTCCACCGGCGGGTTCGCGCGCTCGCGGTCGTCGTGCTGGAACGGCCGGCGGTTGCCGCGGTCGCGGTCCCCGTAGGAGGAACGGCCACCGCGGTCGTCCCGGTCCCGGTTCCCGTACGACGGACGCCCGCCGCGGTCATCGCGGTCCCGGTTCCCGTACGACGGTCGGCCGCCGCGGTCGTCGCGGTCCCGGTTGCCGTAGGACGGGCGGTCGCCACTGTCCCGGCGCGGCCCGCGGTCGTCCCGCTGGAACGACCGGCGCTCGCCGCCGCCCTGGCCCTGACGGTCGCGGTCGCCATACGAGGGACGCCCGCCACGGTCATCACGCGGCGCGAACGAACGACGCTCGCCGCCGCCTTCACGGTTGTCCCGCTGCCCGTACGACGGACGGCGGTCGCCACCGCCCTGACGGTCCCGGTCCCCGTAGGACGGACGCCCGCCGCGGTCGCCGCCGCGGTCGTCGCGCTGCCCGTAGGACGGACGACGGTCGCCGCCGCCCTGTCGGTCGCGGTCGCCGTACGAGGGACGCCCGCCCCGGTCGTCACGCTGCTGGAAGGAACGGCGCTCGCCGCCACCACCCTGACCCTGACGGTCCCGGTCGCCGTACGACGGACGGCCACCGCGGTCATCGCGGTCCCGGTTGCCGTAGGACGGGCGGTCGCCACTGTCCCGACGCGGCCCGCGGTCGTCCCGCTGGAACGACCGGCGCTCCCCGCCGCCCTGGCCCTGACGGTCGCGGTCCCCGTAGGAGGGACGCCCGCCACGGTCATCGCGCGGCTGGAACGAACGGCGCTCCCCACCCTCGCGGTTGTCCCGCTGTCCGTACGACGACGGACGGCGGTCTCCACGGTCGTCACGCTGCCCGTAGGACGGACGGCGGTCATCACGGTCGCCACCGAACGAGGGACGGCCACCGCGGTCATCACGCTGCTGGTACGGCCGGCCCTCGCCCCGGCCGCCGCGGTCGTCCCGCTGGCCGTAGGACGGACGGCGGTCCCCGCCGCCCTGGCGGTCGCGGTCCCCGTACGAGGGACGCCCGCCCCGGTCGTCACGCTGCTGGAAGGAACGGCGCTCGCCGCCACCACCCTGACCCTGACGGTCCCGGTCCCCGTAGGAGGGTCGGCCACCGCGGTCATCGCGGTCCCGGTTGAACGGACGACGCTCGCCGCCGCCCTGGCGGTCGCGGTCCCCATACGAGGGACGGCCACCGCGGTCATCACGCGGCTGGAACGAACGGCGCTCCCCGCCCTCGCGGTTGTCCCGCTGCCCGTACGACGGACGACGGTCCCCTCCGCCCTGGCCGCCGCCCTGACGGTCGCGGTCCCCGTAGGAGGGACGGCCACCGCGGTCATCGCGGTCGCGGTTGAACGGACGACGGTCCCCGCCGCCCTGCCCCTGGCGGTCCCGGTCCCCGTAGGAAGGACGGCCGCCACGATCGTCACGCTGCTGGAACGAACGGCGCTCGCCGCTGCCGCCACCCTCGCGCGATCCCGAGCCTCCGCTGTCCGAACGGAACGGACGGCGGTCGCCACCGCCCTGACCGCCCTGACCTCCGCCCGAGAAGCGTCCGCCGCCACCAGGTCCGCGCCGGCCGGCACCCCCCGAGTTCTGCGAACCACCGGAACGGCGATGCGGTCGCCCCTCAGAGGGATAGGACATGGGATTGGCTCCTCGGATCATCGAACGGGCAGGCCGACAACACGGCCGCACCCCATTGTCCCGCACCCGAAGGCACCCGGCGCACCGGGCAGCCACCGCCGGCCATGGCCCACGGAAATTCATGCGGGGAAGAAATTTGTACAGAAAAGCAAATAAGGGGCTCCACCGAGCGGTGGAACCCCTTATTTGAAGTTAATTCCGGCGGCGTCCTACTCTCCCACACCCCTTCGAGTGCAGTACCATCGGCGCTGAAGAGCTTAGCTTCCGGGTTCGGAATGGGACCGGGCGTTTCCTCTTCGCCATGACCACCGGAAACCTGTCG
>NZ_JAKFHA010000027.1:72355-113279 GCF_021502675.1 Yinghuangia soli | reverse complement strand
TCCGGCCGGGGGGCGGCCGGAGGGCCGCGGCGGCGGCCCGGGAACATGGCCGCCGCCCATGACGACGGAGAACCGGCGCGGGGCCGGCCGTGCTGCCGGTCGTGCTGCCGGGGAAGCAGCTGCGGGTACTGCCTGGCGAACCATGGGACTCCTCAAAGCGGGGGGCGCTTCGATGTGTACGTCCTCTGCAGTGTGGAATCCGGTCGTCCGGCCCGCACACCCCGGCAAGGGGGGTTGCATCAGAGTTGCAATGCCGCAGGTGCGGCGGGCAGGATCACCGCGTGGCGAACCTTGATGCCGCACGCGAAGAAATGCTCGGGGGCGGGAGCATACGCGGCGTGACCCCCGCCATCCAGGCCTCGTGGCAGCGTGCCCGCAGTGCCGGGATCCGGCCGGACAACACCGTCCCGCCAAGTCCGTTCGTGGCGGACGAGATCGAGCGCTACCGCCGCGAACATCCAGTCGGTTCAGTATGGCCCGTGCTGCGCCAGTCGCTGCGCTGGACCACCGCGGACACCGGGCTGCTGCTGATCGTCAGTGATGCCGAGGGCCATCTCCTGTGGTGCCACGGCGACCGGGCACCGCTGCGGCATGCCGAACGCGTCAACATGCTCCCTGGTGCGCTGTGGAGCGAGGACACCGTCGGCACCACCGGCGTCAGCACCGCACTTGCGGTGCGCCGGCCCATCCAGGTCGTCGGGCCCGAGCATTACCTGTCGTTCGCCCGGACCTTCGCGTGCACCGCGGCCCCCATCCACGACCCGGTCACCGGGGAACTGCTCGGCTCGGTCGACCTCACCAGCGGCTTGGACGCGGACCGCGCGCTGGCGCTCGCGCTGGTCACCACCGCGGCTCGGCTGGCCGAGTCGCAGCTGATGACCGAGCGGCTGCAGCACCAGGCGCGGCTGCGCGAGAAGTACGCGGACCGGCTGTCGCGCCGCGCCGGGACGCAGGGCGCGATCATCGCCGCGGACGGCAGCGTGCTCTACGAGGGACCGAGCGGCTGGCTGCCCGCCCGGCTCCCGGGCATCGTCGAGGAAGGCCCCGTCGTGCTGCCGGACGGCCGGCATGCGGTGGTGGAAAGCCTGGAGGCAGGCCGCTTCTTCCTGGTGCTGGGCGGCGGGCGGCCGGGCGCCGAGCCGGTGCTGCGGTTCGCCGGACTCGGACGCAGCCGGGCGCGCCTCACGGTCGGCAACATGCAGCACGAACTGACCGTGCGGCACGGCGAGATCGTCGCAGTGCTGCTCGCCCACCCGGGCGGGCTGAGTGCCGAGGAGCTGGCCCGCGAGGTGTACGGCGCGGCCGGGCGGGCGGGCACGGTGCGTGCCGAACTGTCGCGGCTGCGGCCGGTCCTGGGGCACCGGCTGGGGTCGGATCCGTACCGGCTGCTGGGCGACTGCGAGGCGGACTTCCTGGCTCCGGGGGCGGCGCGGGCCCGGCTGCTGCCGCGTTCGGCGGCGCCGGGCGTGCTCGCGCTGCGGTCGTCCGGCCCGGCCGCCTGAGGCGCGTGGGCCGGTCCGGCCGGTGAGCCGCAAAGGCTAGTGGGGGCCGTCCCCGTCCGCGAGCGAAGTCTCGTATCCGGTCCGCCAGTCGGCGCAGGCCCGCACGTACGCGTCCAGGTGCCGGGTGCCGAATTCGTCGGCCGACCAGTCCGCTTCGGATTCGCCGCCGTCGCCGGGCGATACGTAGGTCCAAGCGTGCCCGCCGCCGGCCAGCGGCAGCCGGACCAGGTCGTACAGGTCGTCCTCGTAGGCGTCCAGGATGCGCCAGTCGGCGGCGCCGAGCCCGGTCAGCAGGCGGCCGTGCACACGTCCGGCGCCGGGCACCAGGACGGGGTAGAGGCGGCCGGGCAGCGCGGCGGCGCGCCAACCGTCGACCGCCTCGGGACCGAGGTCAGGAACCCGGTCCAGCAGCGCGGCCAGGACCTCGGGGAACATCAGGCTCCCATAGGCGAACAGGCGATCCGGGTCCGCCGACAGGCGGTCCGGCCGGCCAGATCCGGCGGAGTCCCTCGGGTGTGAGGGGGTCCCTATAAGCGGCATGCAGCACCTCCGTGATCACCGTAGCGTCCGCCTCCGCGAGCCTGGCGAACCAGTCGAACCCGGCCGGGTATGCCCACAGGTACGAGCGCAGCCGCGGGTCGACACCGCGGTCGGCGAGCATGTCGGCGATGTGCCGGTCGGTCCAGAACGGCACCCGGGCGCGGGCGTGCCGGGCGCACACCTCGACCGGGACTCCGGAGTTGACCGCGAGGTGCAGTTCCGCGCGCACGAGCTGCAAGTAGTGGTCGACCCGGACGCGCGCCACGAGCACCTCGTCCTCGGGCACCACGAACAGCGGCAGCGCCTGGGCCAGCCCTTCGAGCAGCACCTGGGTGGGCCCGTGCACGGACAGCAGCCGCACCCAGGGGACTTCGCCGGTCGCGCAGCGGTCCGACAGTGCGGCGCACTGCAGGCCGTGGCCGAGGACTTCGTGCAGGGCGAACTGGCGCACCCCGGCGCGCGTGAAGCGGGCGTTGCGCGGGTTGAGGCGCAGCCGCACGCGGCGGCCGGCGCCGTCCAACCAGTAGGACCAGTAAGCGTCGACGTCGGCGCATTCGATGCTGAGCTCATAGGGCGCGTCGGAGCCGACGGCCTTGCGGACGCGCGGTTCGAGGGCGTCCGCGGCGGCCCGGATGGCGTGCGGGGCGTCCCGGGCGTCGAGCGGTTCCTCGGCGGCGCGCAGCGCGTCCTCGGTGCCCGCGTCCCAGCCGATGCCGAGCCGGTCGAGGTGCTCGCGGGCCTGGTCGCGGCGCTGTTCGACGTACGAGGCGGGCCAGCCGGCCGCGGCGCAGCCCTGGGTGGCGCGCACGTACGCGTCCAGTTCGGGCCGTTCGCCGAGCCGGGCGCCGAGGTACGCGAGGTCGGCGGCGAGGCGGGCGGCGAGGTACGGCTCGCCGGTCGCCGCGATGTCGGCGGCCAGCCCGCCGAGGCGGGCGTGCACTTCCATGCGGTCGGCCGCGGGCGGTACCTCGGCAGCCGCCCTGGCGTCCGGCGGACGGCAGTCGAACTCGACCACCCCGGCGCCGCCGCGCTCGACCTCGAGCCGGTGCCACGCCAGGATCACCGATTCGAGCTCGTCACGTGCCTTCACGCACGGCCTCCCAGTGCAGGGTGACAAATTGGTTGGGACGCAGATCCTCGCGCACCAACTGGACCGACGCCTCGCTGCCTTCATGAGACCAACGCACTTCGGCGTCGATCGGTTGCGTGGCGCCGTCCGGATACTCCTCGACCGCGGTCGCGTCCACAAGACGGGCGACACCCTGCTGCCGGACGTCGATGTGCAGGCGGAGCGTGTAGCGGGTGATGGCCTGGCGCCAGTAGTGCCCCTCGGTGAACCGTCCGCCGGTGCACCGGTAGGAGATGGTCGCGCTGCCCATCGGCGGTACCGGCGGGGAGACGCGGCAGGCGAACTTGGCCAGGGTTCCGGCGTCGTGGATGCGCTCCACCGCGACGTTGTGCTTGGCATCCGGCACCGGCGTGATCTCCAGGGGGCCTTCGCCGTGCTCGAACCACAACTCGCGGGCGAACCGGGTGAGCGGGCGGTCCGTGAGGTTCAGCACATGGTGCCGGTAGGTGACCTGCGCCCAGCCTTCCTTGTCGACCTCGAGGGTTATGCCCAGGTCGAGTTCGACGACGCTGTCCGCGAGACGGGCCCGCAGCCCCGGAGCGACCGCGACCTCGTCGGCCGGATCCGGGTCCGGATCGGCCTGCCAGGGGCGCGGTGCGAGACCCAGGAGTTCGCCGGGTATCCGCAGTCCGTCCGCGATGCGCTCGACCACGTGCTGCTGCCGAACTCGGGCGCGCCCCTTGATGTAGTCGCCGACCCGGCTCGGTGTCATCTCGCACAGCCGGCCGAGCCGGCTGAGGCTCATGCCGCCGTGATCGCGGGCCAGCGCGAAGATCGCGCCCACGTCCCGCTCGGCGCACGCCCGGCGCATCGCCGGGCTGGTCAGAAGTGCGTCCGGCAGGGGGCTTTCACGACTCGGATACGTCATTCGCAAAACCCCCCAAACGCCGTCCCCCGCATTCCGGCGAATGCGAAGTTACCGGCGAGTTTACCTGCCTCGGATAACCGACTCGACCTTATTTCATGACCCCCCCACTTCGGATACTCGTCAACCGTAGGGAGGTTCCCGTCTGTTCCCGACACGGCCGGGGACCCTCACCGACTCCGTCACAGGAGTCTCGGATTCCCCTCGCGATCTGCGGTTCTTCCCCGTGGCACGCGAGGCAGGCAAGGAGAGACGGTGGTAACCGGCGGTACCGGCGGTGCGGCAACGCACCATGTCCGGCACTCGAATCGGGCGACGGGAGGGGACTTGGGGCTCACACGGCACGATGTGGACCTCGACGGGATGTCGGGTGGATTTCCCGGAGCAGTCTCCTCGGTCGACCTGGCCCGTTGGGCCGCACGGCGGTTCGCCGAGGCGGTCCGCATCATCGACGACGCAGAAGAGCGGAGGCGGCGCGCGGTCTGGGGCCTGCTCTGCGGCGAACAGCACGTCGCCGCGGCGGCCATGGCCGAGGCGATGGACGCGCCACTGCCCGCGTCGCTGCGCGTGCTGGCCGTCGCATGCGACGGCGGCACCGATCCAGGCGAGGTGTCCGGCCTGCTCCGCCAGGCGGCCGGCCCCGGCGCCTGGGTGGTGCCCGGCACCGGCGACGAGACCTCGCTCGTGGTCCTTCTCCCGGCCCGGGAGCAGGACGCCGACGACGACGGCGCCGCCCGGCGCCTGGCCCGCGAACTGACCCGGCGTCACCCTCGGTGCCGGGTGGGCGCGTCCCCCGTCGTCGAGCTGGCCCGGGTGGGCTCCGCCTACGCCAAGGCCAGGCACGCGCTCGCCGCGGCCCATGGCGCGGTGGGCGGTTACGCGCGCTTCCATGCGTGGCTCGATCCCGAGCTCCTGATGGTCCGGCAGGCCGGACCGTGGGCACTCGGCCAACTCGCCGCCCTGGACGCGCACCGGGCCCGGCGCCGCGGCGACCCGGACGCCGCGGAACTGCTCGACACCCTGGACGTCTGGCTCGGCGACCGGCGCACCGCCGGGGCCCGGCTGGGCATCCACCGCAACACCCTGAGCGGCCGGCTGCGGATGATCGAGCAGTTGCTCGGCCGCGACCTGCGGCGGGTGGGCGACCGCGCGGAGCTGTCCCTCGCGCTGCGGATCGCCGCTCTCACCCGCGGCGGCGCCCCGGGAGCATCCGGCACCGCGCCCGGCATGGCCGCGCCCGGGCCGGACGTACCGCGCCCGGCCGGGGCAGCGGCACCACCGGGCCCGTCGTACGCGGGGCCACCGGGCTCTGCGGCCGCCCACCTCCCGTGGGACCTCCCGGCCCTCGACGGCTGGGCGTACGCCGGACTGCGGCCGCTGGCGGGCGGCACCGCCGGGCCGGACGCGCAGACGCTGCGCGTGTGGCTGGCGCACGACGCGCGGCTGTCCGGCACCGCGGCCGCGCTGTGCCTGACCGTGCCGGGCGCCCGCAAGCGCCTGGCCCGGATCGGCGGCGTCCTCGGCCTCGACCTGCTGCACGGCCGCACCGCGGAAGCGGATCTGTGGCTCGCGCTGCGGGTCGCCGACCGGCCCCGGCCGGACCGGCCCAGCGCACGCCGTGAGGCGTGCGGCACCGTACTCGACACCCCTGAAGCCGGTTAGTCCGTGTCCGAGGAATCTCTCCGAGGCAGCCGCACCGCGCGGGCCTCGACAGTCTTCCCGTGCGCCGCACCGAGCGGCGCGTCGGGCAACGGCATCGGGCTCCCCGGCCCGCTGCCGCGAGATCTCCCGAAGTGCACCGGCACCCCGGCAACGCACCCCCGCACGCGCGACACACAACGCCCCCCGCGCGTGAACCTCTCTGAAGTGTTCTCCAGGCAGGAGTCCCGCATGCCCGCCAGGGTCTACCCCCGTACCCTCGTCACCACTTCCTACGGCACCACCGGCTTGGCCGGCGCCACCCCCAACGCCGCGTCCCGCCCGTCGGTTCCGCAGGTCGCGCAGCGCCCGCAACGCCCGCAGCCGGGCCTGCCGGTCCGCCAGGTCCCGCCCCCGCGGTCGGGTCCCCCGCGGAGCCCCGCAGGCAACTCCCTCACGAATCCCTCGACTTCCCCGGCGGCCGGCGGGGGACTGCCGCCGCGGGGCCGCGTGCTGTATCAGGGCACCGAGGCCCGGCTGATCCACCACGCGGTGGGCAGCCACGTGATCCCGCACCGGCTGCGGGTGCCCGGCACCGGGGCGGTCCGCGCCAAGCTGCGCGTCCTGCACCGCGGCGAGATCGCGCTGTACCAGATGGGCTACGGCGCGCACGCCGAGCTGCGGTTCGACCCGCAGGCGCCCGTGTACCTCGTGCACCTGACGCACTGCGGCGGCGGACAGCTGACCGTGGACGGCCGCGAACTCCCGCTGTCGCCCGTGGTCACCGGCCCCGGCCAGGACGTGGTGGCGCGCTGGACCCCGGACACCACGGGCCTGGTGGTGCGCATCCCGCGGCGGGTGATCGATGCGGCGATCCGGCCGTACGCCGAAGACCCCACCGAGGACTCCCCGCTGCGCTTCGAACCGCTGCTGGACACCGCCAACGACGAGGTCCGGCAGTGGCTCCACCTCGCGCACAGCTTCGGCTCGATGGTCGACTCCGGACTGCTGACCCGCTCCCCGGACACCGCCGCGCACTTCGAGCAGATGCTGGTGCACGGGCTGCTGGCCTGCCAGTCGCACACCCTCAGCGGCGGCACACTGCGCGGCGGCCCGGTCGGCGCCCCGGTCGCGCTGCGCCGAGCCCTGGCCTTCTGCGAAGAGCACGCCTCGGAGCCGATATCGGTCGCCGACATCGCCGCCGCCTCGCACATGAGCGTGCGCACGCTGCAGGAGAAGTTCCGGACCCACCTGGGCGTCACGCCGCTCGCCCATCTGCGGCACGTACGCCTGGCCGGCGCGCATGCCGACCTGCTCGCGGTCGCCGAAGGCCGCAGCGACGACACCGTCACCGGCATCGCGCTGCGCTGGGGCTTCAGCCACCTGGGCCGCTTCGGCTCGCTGTACCGAGCGGCGTACGGCCGCCTCCCGTCCCAGACCACCCGGTCCGGCGACGCCGAGGTGTACGCCTTCCCCCGGGCAGCCGGCTGAACGGCCCTGCACCGACGGGGTGGTGGGGGGGGGGGGGGGGGGGGGCGGGGGGGGGCCCCCCCCCCCCCCCCCCCCGCGACCCCTGGTGAAGGGGGTCATCGCTGCGCCCGCGAGCCGCGGGCGCAGCGATGGAAGGGTCAGGTGCACCCGCGGTTCGCGGGCGCACCGGCACGATGCGACAACTGCGCAGAGGCCAGGCGTCCTTGAGCACGGACGTCATCCCGGAGGCGGCAGTCGATCGCATGTGCCGTGACGCGTCGCGGCGGCATTCGGGTGGTCTCCTGCGCGGCTCCGGCATGTCACCGCCGCAGCGGCCAACCCGATCGGTCAACCTCGTGCGCATGCGCGCTCTCCGTCGCTCGGCTCGTCGTTCCGTACGCCTCACGGTGCTCGCCGCTTGCGCGGCGCTGGTGTTCAGCGGTCATCCGGCTGCTGCGGGGGTACGGACGACCACCGGCACGCCGGGGGCGGCCGGGCTCGGGGATCCGCTCTTTCCGCTCAGCGGCAACGGCGGGTACCGCGTCACGCACACCGCACTCGACCTCGAGTGGCAGGCCCCGCGTACGCCGTTCCCTGCCTCGGCCACGATCTCCGCGGTCGCCACGCACGCGCTGTCGCGCTTCAACCTGGACTTCGCCGGCAACACACTGATGCGGGTGTCGGTGGACGGCACACCCGCCGAAGCAGTCCGCGAAGGCGACGAGTTGGTCGTCACACCCGCGCATCATGTGCCGCGCGGGCGGGCGTTCGAAGTGCGGGTCGAGTACACCGCGGACCCGACGCTGACCCGGCATCGCGAGGACGCCATCGAGGACTACGGGTGGATCCCCACCGCCGACGGCACGGTGGTCTACCCGCAGCCGAACGGCACTCAGATCCTCTTCCCCTCCAACGACCACCCCAGCGTGCGCAGCCCCATGACCGTCTCGATCAGCGCACCCGACGACGTCCGGGCAGTCGCAGCAGGCGAGTTGAAGAACCAGGAAGAGGACGGTCCTGGCCGACTGCGCTGGACGTACGAGTCCCCCGCGCCGGTGGCGGGGCAGCTCGTGCAGTTCGCGGTCGGCCGCTACGAAGTCCTCGTATCCGAAGGCCCCGACGGAGTCCGGCTGCGCGACGTCGTACCGCCCGACCTCGTCGAGGCCACCGCCGCGAACCGGGCGCTGACCGGCGACCACTTGAAGTGGCTCACGGAACGCCTCGGGCCGTACCCGTACGACACGTACGGCCTGCTGGTCGCCCCGACGGACCTGGGCGTCGCGCTGGAGACGCAGACGCTGTCGCTGGTGCCGTACCGCGAACTGACCGGCGACCGGGTCGCCGCCGAACGGACGATGGTCCACGAACTCGCCCACCACTGGTTCGGCAACAGCGTGGGCCTCGCGCGCTGGTCGGACCTGTGGCTGAGCGAAGGCCATGCGCGCTTCTACGAACGGCTGTACTCGGAGGAGCACGGCGGCGACGCAATGGCCGACCGGATGCGCGATGCGTACCGCCAACACAACGTGTGGCGCCGGGACTTCGGCGCTCCCGCGGAACCGTCCGAGCCGATGCTCTTCAAGCGGATGCGGTACGACGGCTCCGCGCTGGTGCTCTATGCGCTGCGCCAGGAGGTCGGCGACGCCGCCTTCCGGGAGATCGAGCGGGCCTGGGTCACGTGGTACCAAGGCCGGGCGGCAAGTACCCAGCAATTCGTCGGCCTAGCCTCCCTCGTCGCGGGCCGCGACCTCGCGCCTTTCCTCACAGCCTGGCTGTACGGCGCGACCACGCCGCCGATGCCCGGCCACCCCGACTGGACGTCCGACCCGCTATCCGACGGACGCGCTGCCGCGCCCGCTCCCGCGGCTCTTGGCGACCCGGCCGGATCCTGACGGCTTGTACACGGACAGGAACGTGGCCACCACCAACGCAGTCAACTGCACACCCGCTCCCGCCAGTTGATACCACTGCACCGCAGCGAGCCCGGCCTGGTCCGCCCCCACCTCGGTCTTGTCCGCCAGGTCCCGCACCCATTGCGAGACCAGTCCCGCCCCGATCGCGATCACCACGATCAGCAGCACGAACTTCACCTTGATCCACTGGTGTTTCCACAGCCCCCACGGTGTCCGCAGTGCCAGGACGACGCCGGAGACCATGGCCAGGACCGCAAGCGGAATGCCCGCGGCATAGGCCAGCATCCGCATCAGCTGGTACGTGGCGTGCTGCAGAGTGGCGTCGCCGGTGTTCTTGGCAATCACCCCGAGCATGATCATCACGATCTCCACACCGACCAGCCCGACCGACGCGACCACATGCCCGGAGTTCACCGCACGCCGCACCCCGCGCGAGAACTGCCGGCCCTTCTTCGCGGGGCCCTTCATCCTGCTGTCCTGCGTACCCTTCGCGTCCTTCGCGGCCTTGGCCGTACGGGAGGCGGAACCGGGGGTGGTGCTCGACGACGGAGCCGGGGATTCGGCGACCATACTCACGATGCCCTCCTGGGAACGTCTCTCTTCCGACGTCCTCCAGACTCCCGCTCAGACGCCCGCACAGAATCCCGCCGCAGGAGGCACTCCGCCTGCTCTCGACACAGGCCGAACCCCGCCCGGAAGTGCGCCTGCCTACTCCCCCGGGAGTAGGCGGGACCGCGACCGGTCAGTCGTCCCCGAGCAAGTCGTCAAGTTCCCGGACAAGGCTGAGGGCGAGGTTGTAGCGGACGTTGACAGTGGTGGGGTGATCGCTGCCCAGCACCCGGTCGTAGTCCTCGGCAACCTGCTCGAGCAGTTCCGTGGCGTCCTGCACGCGCCCGGCTTCGCCGTAGGCGACCGCAAGGTTGTGCCGGACGCGGAGGGTGTCGGGATGATCGGGGCCCAGCATCCGCTCATGCTGGTCGAGAACCCGTTCATACAGGTTGACCGACTTCTTCGTCCGCCCCACAGCTCCATAGGAGCCGGCGAGATCACCGCGGGCGCAGAGGGTATCTGGGTGATCCGGGCCCAGCACCCTTTCGTAGTCCGCGAGAAGCCGTTTGCGGAGCTCCAGGCCCTCTTGGTGCCGCCCCGCCTGGTCGTGGAAGTTGGCAAGGTTGTGGCGAAGGCCGAGAGTGTCGGGATCATCGGCGCCCAGCACACGCTCGAAGTCCGCGAGGAGCCGTTCCCCCGACTCCAGGGCCTCGCCGCTCCGCCCCACAGCGCCATAAGAAGCAGCGAGACTGCTGCGGGCGTGGAGGGTGTCCGGGTTGTCGGCGCCGAGGTTGGCCTGGCAATAGGCGACCATCGCTTCGTCATAGGCAAGGGCCTGTCGGTAGAGCCCTGCCTCGGTCAGACTCCTGCTGACCCTGCGGATGCACACGTGGACGGCGGGCACCCAGAGAACAGGGCGCGTGCAGGCGTCCAGATGGACGGTGTTGGCACGCAGCAGCGCGGACAACTCCCATGTCTCGTAGACGTGGTGCGACGGCCAGAGGCCGGCCAAGGCGGCGGCAACCGCTTTGGCCATGGCAGGCAGCCTCCCCGGCACGATGGACTCTCGGACCGCGCGGGCAGTCAGGGCGTGCATGCGAATCGGGGCATCGGCAGTGTCCTGGGTGATCAGGGCATAGGTACGCAAGAGCTCCAGTGCCGAATGCACCTGCTCGATGGTGACCGGCGGGTACGCGCGACGCAGCCAACGGCGCCGGGGCGGCCGCGCAGTACGCAGGTGGCTCAGGGCATCGGTTGTCGTCCACAGCCGGCCGGGGTGGCCGAGCGGGTCCGTCAACGAGGCCAGTTGAAGCAGGGGCCTGGCCAAGCGGGTGGTGTCGGCTTCCTCCACGGCGTCCAGGGAGAGGAGCAAAGAAGTCGTGACGGGAATCCCGTAGTTCTCGGTGTCGGCGCCGGCCGGGAGGAGTTCGGCCAATCGCACGTCGGCGCGGCGCAGCCGCGCGAGGTAGTCGCCCGTCGTGCAGCGCTTGTTGATCATGTACGCCGCAGCGTGTCCGACGGCAAGCGGAAGGCGGCCGAGGTCTCGGGTCAATTCACCGGCGTGCCCAGGGTCGTACAGCGAGGCGTACCCGGCATCGGTGAGGCGACGGCGCACGTAGGCGGCGACTTCCTCCTTGGTGTACGTACCGACCTCGAGCACGATGCGCCTCTGCCCGCTGAGCATGGCGTGGTCGCGGCGCGTGGCGGCGACGACCCAGCCGCGGCCGCTCCCGGTGTCGGGCCACCACTCCTGGACGGCCGCCGGGTCGGCGATGTTGTCGAGCACCACCATCCACCGCCGGCGCGTTCCACCCAGCCACGCCAGGAATGCCCGCGCGGCTGCGACCTGGTTGTCATCGGATACGCCGGGGAGCCTCAGCTGCGCGGCTGCCTCCGCGTAGGCAGTGATGACCTGGTCGATGCCGGCTGCCGGTGCCCACACCAAGACATCGAGTCCGGTCCGCTTGGTCCGCTTCTGATCACGTAATTCGCGTGCCAAGAAGGCGGCCAACTGGCTCTTGCCCACCCCGCCCGAGCCCGACAAGACCACGTCCCGGCCGGCTTGGTAGGCCTTGCGGGCCTGTCCGCTCACGCGCTTCCTGGGTTGGAACGCCGTAGCCAGTTTCGGGACTTCACCCACCCACACCGGCCATTCGACCACCGGGTCCGCCGCCGGATACACATGCTGGTCGCCCGCGATCTGGACGAGGTCCCGCCCCGCGTGTCCACGCTGGCTTACTTGGCGCCGCCCAAAACGCTCGGTCATGTTCCCCGCCGCCTCAGGCCCGGTTCCCGCCGACCTGGTCGATATCGCCGCCACCACGAGCCCGCTGCCGTATGTCCTCGGGTCCCCCGGCGCCGGACGCCCCGGCTCCCGCACCGCGGTTGCCCCCGGTCTGCCTGATCGCCCCCGGGCCTTGCGCGTCCTGCCGTACCCGACGTGTCGTCCCGGCCACTCCGGCTTGTGCCGCCCACCACCCCAGCCCGGCCAGCGCACCCGCAGCCGCGACGCCGGCCACCGGGCCGATCACATCCCATGGATCGTCGCCTCCGTCGGACAACACCGCCCATGGGACGGCCACCACCGCGAACATCGCCAGTGACCCCGCCACCGCCACCAACCACCGCGCGACAGCCTGCACATCCGCCCCCAGAAAGCTTCAGTCGCCCCGTCCCACTGAAAGCATGCTGACACCGCAGAGCCTCACTCGCGGCGCAAACGGCCGCTGTGGTCAGACCGCTTGCGACTCACGCCGTCCGGCACTCGCGCGGCGCGCCCGCACCACGGCGGACCACGACCGCACGAATACCGGCACTGGTCGCCAGTTTGCCCCTGGCTGCCGGCCCGAAGGGCAATTGTGTGCAGGGCGGGGGATTCTTGGGGCGAACTGCGGATTGTGATCGTTTGGTCGCGGGTGCCTACGCGCCTGGCAGGTCCGCCAGTTGCTTGCGGATGGGGTCGAGCCAATGGGCCACCGTGTTGGGGTCGGTCTCGGCGGTGCGGACCGCGGTGTCCAGCAGGCGGCGGGCTTCGGTGGTGTCGTCGGAGGCCGTCAGGGCGGCGGCGAGGGCCGCGACTGCGCGCAGGGTGGGCCAGCCGGTCGGGCCCTGGGTGGCGACGCCGACGTTCACCGCCTCGCGCAGTTCGGCCGCGGCCGCGGCGTGCGCACCCTGTTCTGCAAGGGCACTTCCCAGGGTCGTACGGAGGATGCACAGCAGCGGGTGCCCCCAGGCTCCCCGGGCGAGCAGAAGGCCGATGTGTGCGCGGCTTTCGGTAGCTGCCGCCTCGGGCTTGCCCGCGCCGAGCAGGGCCCAGGCGAGGTTTGCGCCGGAGGACAGGGCTCCGTCGCTGCCCGGACCTTCGAGAGTCAGGAAGACCTGGTGTGCCCGGCGTGCCTGGGCTTCGGCGTCGGTCCAGCGCTCCAGGCCGATCAGGGCGAAGGCAAGGTTGTTGCGGCAGCCGGCCTCGGTCGCCGGGCGTATGTCGCGGGGCAGGTCGGGGAGTTGCCCCAGAACCGCGTTCAGCCGCTGCTCGGCCTGGGCGAAGCGGCCATGCAGGGCGTCGGTGAGCGCGGCAGTGGCCTCGACCGGCAGAGTCGGGGACGTCCGGCCGCCCGCGCGGCGTTCCGCGTCGGCGAGGTAGCCGAGTTGGTGCGCCTCGGCCGCGCGGCCCTGCCGGCTCAGGATCCCGGCCATGCAGGCCCGCAGCGCGGCGCCCGGGGCGCCGTCGTTGCCCCCGGTGGGGAAGCCGGGCAGGACGGCGTGGAAATGGGCCTCGGCCTCGTCGAGGCGTCCGGCGTCCGCAAGGGCCCGGATGCGGATGCGATGCGCGAGGCCCGCTTCGTGGGTGCCGGCGCCGAAGACGCGGTCGGCGTCCGCTGCCAAGTCATCGACCAGGACGAGGAGTTCCTCGAGCTTCCGGGCGCTCTGCAATCTGCCCGCGGCCTCGATGCGCCGCGCGACGTCCGCGCGCTCCGCCTTCGCCGGGTTCTTCGTTCCGAAGATCGCCACTGTTCCCCTCGCCTGCCGGTGCCGGAGGGCAATCATGCAGGCTCGGGGGGACGTGCCGCGGCTGCGGGGGTCGCGACGCGGCTGCCGCGGCCTCCCTTCGCCGGTGGTGAAGGGAAGCCGCGGGCCCCTGCGCCGACGGGCGCGTGTCGGGCAGCCTCAGGAGGGTTCGTGCGTCGTCAGCCCGCGGGCCAGGTCGGCGCGCTGAGCCAGGCCAGGGTGACGGCGTCCGACGCGTTCTCCGGGAGGTACGGCGCGTAGCCGTGGTCGGGGGCGGTGGCCGTCTCGGCGGCGTCGTGGAGTTCGCAGGCCTGGGCGACGGCGGGGATGGCGAGGGCGGCCGCGCCGGCGACGGCGACGGTGCCCAGAGCACGCATGATGGAGTTCATGACGACCTGAACGATTTGTGCGGGTTTCGGTCACGCCGCATTCGCCCGGTCAGGCGGCGGGCGTCCAGGACGGGTCGCGGCCGGAGAGGGCGAGGGCGCGGTCGAACGTCGAGGCGTCCGCGGGCAGGACCACCGGGTCGGCGAAGCCCTTGTACTCGCGGAAAAGCTCGGCATGTTCGTCGACGATCTCGTACAGGACCTTGGCGGTGTCCTCCGGGACGCGGATCTCCTGGCCGCTGGCCTTGGCGACGTCCCAGCCGTGCAGCAGGTGCTCCTTGATGATCATCCCGGCGATGGTGGCGGCGGGCATCGAGTAGCCCTCGCCGATCTCCACGTCGCCCTCCCAGGCGGCCGGGTCGGACCACGCGGCGAGGGCGCGGTCGAGCTGCGCGGCGTACGCCTCGGCCCAGTCGGGCTCCGCGGTGAAGTCGCGGGTGAGCCATCCCTCGGGCAGCGGCTGCCGCTGCGCGCGCTTCTCCAGGCCGTAGCCGCTGTAGAGCACCCAGTGGTTGACGAGCGCCTTGAGGTCCATGTCGGTGCACGGAGTCGCGGCGGTGAGCGGGCCGGCCGGCACGCCCCGCGCGATGCGGGCGGCCTCGGCGGCACTTGCGGTGAGATGCGGCAGAAGTTCCATGGCCACGAGCCTAGGAAGGGCCCGCTGGGGGGTCTTGAAGAAACGCGACAGCTAGCCTGGCGGCATGACCGAAGGCAGGACGAAGCCGGAGGATATGGGACGCGGGGTCCTCTATCCCGAGCTCATGGCCACCAAGATCACGCTGAACCGGCACGAGCCGAGCGAGCCGCTGGCGCGCTTCGTCGAGAACTACTGGATCGTGGCGTGGGACCTGCGCGGCAAGGCATCCCACGAGTCCAAGACGCTGTCCCACCCCAGCGTGCACCTC
The DNA here is from genome assembly GCF_021502675.1 of Yinghuangia soli. Taxonomy (GTDB): domain Bacteria; phylum Actinomycetota; class Actinomycetes; order Streptomycetales; family Streptomycetaceae; genus Yinghuangia; species Yinghuangia soli. The sequence goes on along the minus strand of NZ_JAKFHA010000027.1, from coordinate 98,374 downwards.
GTCTTCGAAGAACCCCACCCGGCCGTCTACGGGATCGTGCGCGGCGCCTTCGCCCGCCGCATCAGCGGGCGCGGCCACGTGCTGGGCGTGAAGTTCCGGCCGGGCGGTTTCCGGCCCTTCCTCGGGCGCCCGGTGGCGGATCTGGTCGACCAGGTGGTGCCCGCCGCAGAGCTGTTCAGCGAAGGCGTCCTGGCCACCCAGGATGCGATCCTCGGCACCGACGACGAGGCCGAGATGACCGCATACGCCGAGAAGTTCCTGCTGGCCCGGCTGCCCGAGCCGGACCCGGTCGTGGACGAGGTCGCCGCGATGGTCGCCCGGATCACCGAGGACCCGGGCCTGGTCCGCGTCGACGAGGTCGCCGCGCAGCTGGACATCTCGGTACGCCGCCTCCAACGGCTCTTCGCCGAGTACGTGGGCGCGTCCCCCAAGTGGGTCCTGCGCCGGGCCCGGCTGCACGAAGCCGCACAGCGGGCCGACCAGGGCACGCATGTGGACTGGGCAGCCCTGGCCGCCGACCTTGGCTATTCGGACCAGGCGCACCTGACGCGCGACTTCACCGCGGCGGTCGGTGTCCCGCCGGGCACGTACCTGAAGTCCTGAACGCGATGCCCGCCCGAGCGGACACGCCCTAAGCGACCGTGTCCCGGACGTCCGGAGCCGGCAGCGCGACCTTGTCGGCCTGCGCCTTCCACACGTCGAGCGCGGCGGCGAATTCGGGGTCCATGTGCGCCCGGGCGGCCAGCACCTGGGACAGCACCTCGGCGCGCTTGGGGTCGTCCGGGCGCTCTTCCAGCGCCGAGAGTGCCGCGTCGCCGCTTGTGCCGGAGCGCCGGAACAGCTGTCTGACCAGGTCGCTCAGCGCTGCCCACGCCTCGCGTCCGCTGTCGCCGCCGGCGCCCCCCGCGATGGCGCCGAGCACTGCTGCCGGAATCGGTTCCACCTCGTACCCCCTGGGATCACATGGGATCGCGTCGGCCGACACGCACCACGCTACGTCCGAGCAGGGCTTCGTGGGGGCTGCTTCGGCGCACTCAGCCGCGGCCGAGGACCGTGCGCAGGTCCAGGATCCGCCCGGCGGCCTCGGTTCCGACCGGATGGTTGCCGAAGTGGCCTGCTGCCCAGCTCAGTTCCTGCAGTGCCTCGGCTTCGCGGTGGTACGCGCCGAGCGCCCGCAATTCGTCCGCGGTGTCGAGCAGATCCAGGGCCAGGACGTACTCCTGCGCCTCGATGTGGACGCGGGCCAGCTCGGTGTGCGCCAGGGCGGCGTTGTAGACGTCCGGCGGGTCGAGGCCGCGCAACCGCCCTTCGGCCTGCTGCAGATGCAGGTGCGCCCCGTGGATGTCGCCGTCCCGGAACAGCACCCGGCCGCGGTGGAACATCAGCAGGGCGGCAGCCCGCGCGTCGACCGGATCGCCGGCGCGGTACAGCGCAGCCTGCGCCTGGCCGAGCAGGTCCAGGGCCTCGTCGGTACGCCACTCCGCGACCGCGACGAGCGCCAGCGCTTCCAGGGCGGTCGCCTCGCCGCGGTGATGCCCGGTGGCCTGCTCGGCCGTCAGAGCTTTGGCGAACTGCTCGGCAGCCGCGTCGTGGTGCTGCTGTTCGGCGAGAGCGAAGCCCCACTGCACGCGCATGCGGGCCTCGGCGCGCCGGTTCCCTTCACGCATCGCGGCCGCCAGCCCGAGCCGGTGCGTCGCCTCCCAGGCGGCGAAGTGCCGGAAGCGGGACCAGAGCGTCCACAGCGCCTCGCACAACTCCCAGGCAGTGCGGTCGAGTCCGTCGCCCGCCGCGTGCTCCACGGCCCGGCGCAGCTCGTCCCGGTGCAGGTGAAGCCATACCCGGGCCTCCGCCTGGCCGATGAACGGGTGTTCCGCGCAAATCCGTTCGAGCTCGTCGGACCGATAACGCGACCCGAGCCGCCACCGCGCGGGAGCGATGGCGTAGTCCGCAGAAGCACATGCATCCAGCCAGGTCTCGGCGGCATGCGGCCCCACACCGCGAGAAGCGCCGCCTTCCCGACGCGCACGCGCATACGGCTCCGGCTGCGGCTCTGGCTCCGGCTGTGCAGGTCCGTGGCTCATGGCTCCCCGCAATAGACGTGCCCCCAAGGGAGGCACGCCTGGCCTCGTGGTGGAGTTCAACGCCGTGCCAAGCGGGCACGAACAGCGCCCGGGGCCGCGGTCAAGACCTCCCGCCGCGCGAGGCGGCGAAGCGGCGCTGCCCCGGGCGGGCGTGCCGACGGCGCCCCTGCCTCATCCGGCCAGGCGTGCCGCCTCCGCGATGAGCGCGAACTGCTCGTCCCAGATCTCGTTGGAGACGCTGAAGACCACCCTCTCGATGCCGATCTCGGCGTATTCGGCGAGGCGTTCCGCGGCGGCCTCCGGGCTGCCGAGGACCATGACCTGGCCGGCTTCCCCGGCCGGGACGCCGTACAGCTCGTGGATCGTGCGGGCGGTCAGCTCGCGCTGCTGCGCAGTGGGTCCGGCAATGCCGAGCGAGACGGGCAGGGCGACGGTGATGGCCGGCATCGGCACCCCTGCAGCGTCGCTGAGTTCGCGCAGCCGGGCGGCGCCCGCGGCCAGCCGCGACGGGGCCATGACCGCGGGGAACCAGGAAGCGCCGTACCGGAGCACGCGCGCGAACACCGCGTCGTCGCCGCCGTCGCCGCCGATCAGCAGCGGCGGCATCTCGGCAGGCATCCCGACCGTGAACTCGCCCTTGCCGGGCGCGTCGACCGAAACCGGCTCGCCGGAAACCGCGCCGGGCAGCCGGTCCAGGATGCGGTCGGTGAGCGCGGCCCGGTCGTCGTAGTCGATGCCGAGCGCGTGCCACGCCGCGCGGTCGCGCAGCCCGCCGCGCCAGCGCTCGAACGGGCCGTCCCCGGGCGTGACGCCGTAGAGAATGCGGCCGCCGGAGAGGTACTGCGCGGACGCCAACTCCTGCGCCAGCCACGGCAGCGGGTGCAGCGCGGGCACCTGCACCGCGTAGCCGAGCTTGATGCGCGTGGTGACCGCGGCCGCCGCAGCCAGCACGTGGCCGGCCGCGATAGTCGGATAGCGCCCGAGCAGCAGGTCGCTCTGCCACGCCGACTCGAACCCGTACGCCTCCAACTGCCGGGCGGCCTGGGCCGTGTTGTGGGCGGAACCAATGCCCGGGGCCGGCATCGGGAGGAACATTCCGATCGCGGGTGAAGTCATGGCCCCGACCCTAGGTCGGCCCGATCGAGCCGGTCCATCGATGCGGATATGCCATGTCTCAAGCGCAGATGCGGAATAAATGCGCCGCGCGGCGCCGGGGGACTCAGGCCGAGCCGGTGGCGTCCTGCTCAGGGTCCCGCCCGGCGGCTTCGGCGCCGTCCGGGCCGGCCCACAACGAGCGCACGTGGCCGAGGTGTTCGCTCATCGCGGCCTCGACGCCCTCGGCGTCCCCGGCGATGATCAGGTCGAGGATGCGCTCGTGCTCCTGCGCGGAGGCGACCAGGGCGCCGCGCGCGGCGAGGCTGTCGAGGCCGTAGAGCCGGGACCGTTTGCGCAGATCGCCGACGGTCTCCACGAGCCGCTGGTTGCCCGCGAGGCTGAGCAGGCCGAGGTGGAACTGGCGGTCCGCCTCCAGGTAGCCGATGAGGTCGCGGGCCTCGGCGGCGCGCACGATGGCGGCGGCGACGGGACGCAGCGCCTCCAGGGCGTCGCGGTCCCCGGTGCGGGCGATGCGGACCGCGGTCGGGACCTCGATGAGGGCCCGGATCTCGGTGTACTCGTCGAGGTCGCGGGCGGTCAGCGCGGTGACCCGGAAGCCCTTGTTGCGGACGACCTCGATGAGGCCCTCCTTGGCGAGGTCGAGCATGGCCTCGCGGACCGGCGTCGGAGAGACCCGGAACTGCGCGGCAAGCGTCGGCGCCGAGTAGATGACGTCCGGACGCAGTTCACCCGCGATGAGCGCGGCACGCAGGGCATGGGTGACCTGGTCGCGCAGGCTGCGGTGCTCCTGGATCGAGGGCAGGTTCAATGCCCCTGTGGTGGCAGGTGCGAAGTCGACGCTCATGCGCTTGTCCTCCATCCGGGCAGATTACTGCCCCGCGCAACCGGTGCGCCGCTTCCGGCCCTGGGAAAAATGTACAATGTCACACCTATACTGACATATCTTCAGTGACCTTCCGATGCGCGGCCGCCGCGACCACCAGGTCCTGCCAGGCCATGCCCACGCTCTTGAAGAGGTACGGGCCCTTCTCCGGCCGGGCGACCCGGCCCGCGGCCAGGTCGGCGAGGTTGCCGTCCACCCGCTCCGGGCCGAAGCGGCCCTCGCCCAGCGGGACGAGCAGGTCGCCCGCCTCACGCAGCGCCGCGGCGCGCGACTCGACCACGACCGTCCCGGCCCGCGCGACCAGGTCCCCGTCCAGCTCTCGGGCGCCCGGTTCATGCGAACCGACCGCGACCACGACGGCATGGTCGGCGACCAGGGCGCCGTCGAAGAGCGGCGTGCGCGCGGTCGTGCAGCAGCACACCGCGTCGGCGTCCGCGACGTCCGCGGGCGTGCCCGCCCACGCCGCGAGCCCGGCCTCGCGGCAGCGCGCGACCAGATCGGCGGTGCGGCGCGGATCGCGCCCGACCACGGTGACCCGGTCCAGGCTGCGCACGGTACGCAGCACCTCGATGTGCCCCCACGCCTGCGGCCCGGTCCCGAAGACCACCGCGTGCACGCCGTCGCGCCGGGCGAGCAGCAGGTCGACCGCGACCGCCGAGACGGCCGGGGTGCGGAGCGAGGTGAGGGCGGTGCCGTCCAGGAACGCGACGGGCAGCAGCGTCGCCGCGTCCAGCAGGACGTACACCGCGCCGATCCGCGGCAGGCCGACCGCCGGGTTGCCGGGCGCCACCGCAGCGATCTTGACACCTGCGTACGCGCCCAGCTCGGCCGGCATCAGCAGCAGCTGCCCGGCCGCCATCTCGCTGACGGTGCGCGCCTGTTCGGCCTCGGGATCGAGTCCGGCGCGCAACGCTTCGCGGATCGCCCGGACCGCGTCGGCCGGGGACACAAGCGCGGCCAGCTCCTCGGCGCCGATGCGCGGCACCGCGTCCAAGGCGGTCACCGCAGCACGAACCCGGTGCCGAGCGCGTCGTGCGCGTCCAGGACGAAGTGGTGGCGGCCGGTGCGGTAGGCGGTGCCCTCGACCTCGGTGAGCACCGAGCCGTCCGGGTCGGTGCCGGTCACGCGGCCCACGAACTCCGTGCCCACGATGGACGAATGCCGAAGCACCGCGCCGCCGTTCGCGTCCAGCCTGCCGTCCGCGTGCAGCAGCGCGAGCCGCGCCGAGGTGCCGGAGCCGCACGGCGAGCGGTCCACCTGGCCGTCGGCGAACACCGTGACGCTGCGCTGGTGCACGTCGCCGCTCCCTTCGGGAACGGGGAGTTCGTCGTGCAGGATCACCCCGTACACGCCGGACAGCCGCGAGTCGTGCGGATGCCGGACGGCCGGGTCGCCCGCGAGGGCCGCCTTGATCTCCCGACCGGCCTGCACGATGTCGGCGAACTGCTCGGGTACCACCGCGAGTCCGAGGGACTGCGCGGACACCGAGGCGTAGCAGGCACCGGAGTGGGCGAGGTCGACGGTGGCCTTGCCATACGAGGTGAGCACGGTGATGCCGCGCGCGGTGATCCGGGTCGGCACGTTGCGGAAGACCGCGCCGACCGTGCGCCCGCCGGCGCGCAGCACCCGGGCGGCCACGCGCCCGGACGGGACGTCGATGCGCACCGGCACCTCGCCGTCGTCGGGGGCGGCCACCAGTCCGGCGTCCACCGCCCAGACGCCGAGCGCGATGGTCCCGTGCCCGCATGCGGTCGAGTAGCCGTCCTTGTGCCAGAACAGGACACCGAAGTGCGCGCCGTCGTCGTCCGGCGGCACGATGAACCCGCCGTACATGTCGGCGTGCCCGCGCGGTTCGTGGCACAGCAGGCGGCGCACCCGGTCGGTGGGGGTGTCGCGCGGGCCACTGCCGTCCGGCCGCAGCAGGATCGCGCGGCGTTCGGCGACGGACTCCCCGGCCAGCGGCGGCAGTCCGTCCGCGACGATGCGGAACGGCTCCCCCGCGGTGTGGTAATCGACGGTGTGCACGACGAGTTCGTCTTCCCGTGAAGTAAAGGTGCTCATCACAGGCCGCCCGCCGGGACCAGCGAGACCGTGCAGGACTTGGTGTAGAAGTCCATCGCCGCCTTGCCCTGTTCGCGCGGACCGTGGCTGGACTCCTTGTCGCCGCCGAACGGCATGTGGAAGTCCACGCCGGTGCTGGGCGCGTTGACCTTCACCAGCCCGGTGTCCACGCGGTCCACCACGGCCAGCGCGGCGTCCAGGTCCCGGGTGTGCACCGAGGTGACCAGGCCGTGCCGGACCGCGGCGGCCAGCGCCAGCGCGGCGTCCAGGTCCGGGACGGAGAACAGCACGGCGATCGGGCCGAAGACCTCTTCCCGGGCCAGCATGTGGTCCTCGGGTACGCCTTCGAGCAACTGGGGTGCCACGAACCAGCCGTCGCCGTCCCCGGCATGCTCCGCCTCGGCGGCGGTGCCGCCCGCGAGCCGGGTGCCGCCGGCCGCGACCGCGGACTCCGCGGCGGCCAGCACCGCGTCCCGGGCCCGGACGCCGATGACCGGGCCCACGTGCGTCGCGGCGTCGGCCGGATCGCCGACCCGCAGCGCGGTGGTCGCCTCGATCAGCGCCTCGCGCAGCGGCGCCGGGTCGCCGACCACGATGATCCGCTTGGTCGCGGTGCACTTCTGGCCCGCGAACCCGAAGGCAGCCGCCGCGAGTTGCGCGGCCGTCGTCTTCGGGTCCGCGTCCGGCAGGACGAGGGCGGCATTGTGGCCGCCCATCTCGGCCTGCACGGGAATGCCGCGCGCGGTGGCGGCGCGGACGACTTCGGTGCCGACGGCAGTGGACCCGGTGAACGAGACGACGTCGGCGGCGTCCACCAGCGCGCCCCCGGTCGCCGCGCCGCCGGGCAGCACAGTGAACAGGCCGGGCGGCAGGACGCCTTCGAGCAGCGCGGCGAGGCGCTGCGCGCAGCCCACCGCGTCGGGGGACGGCTTGAGCAGCACGGCATTGCCGGCCGCCAGCGCCGGGGCGGCCTTCCACACCGGGATGGCCAGCGGGAAGTTCCACGGTGTGATCAGGCCGGCCACCCCGTGCGCGCGGCGCCGGGTGAGCAACAGGCCGGGCCCCGAGGCGGGTTCGTGGACCGCGCCGACCGGGTCGAAGACCTGCTGGGCGTAGTAGCGCCAGATCGCGACGGCCCGGCCGACCTCGGCGCGCGCCTCGGCGATCGGCTTGCCGACCTCGCGGCTGATCAGCGCGGCGCGCCCGCCGGGGGCCTCCGCGGGGCGGTCCGCCGCGAGGTTCAGCGCGGCGGACCGGGCCGCGGCGCCCATCCCCGTCCAGGTGCGGTGGGCGCCGCGGGCTCGGGCGGCGGCACCCGCGACCTCGTCGGGCGTCGCGGAGCGGACCGCGGCCACGATGTCGTCGGGTGCTGCCGGGTTGTGGCTGACCAGCAGGTCGTCGGCATCCGAAGGAACTGCGGTCGAAGGCTGAGCGGTCACAGCAAGAACCCTTCGGGGAACGGGTCGGTGGGGTCGAGGAAGTACTGCGCGGTGCCGGTGACCCAGGCGCGGCCGGTGATGGCGGGGACGACCGCGGGGCGCCCGGCGACGGTGGTCTCCTCGACCAGGCAGCCGACGAACCGGGTGCCGATGAAGGACTCGTTGACGAAGTCCCGGTCGAGCGGGAGTTCGCCGGCCGCGTGCAGCTGGGCCATGCGGGCGCTGGTGCCGGTGCCGCACGGCGAGCGGTCGAACCAGCCCGGGTGGATGGCCATCGCGTGCCGCGAGTGCCGGGCGTCCGAGCCGGGGGCGGCGAGGTAGACGTGGTGCACCCCGGCGAACTCCGGGTTCTCGGGGTGCACCGGGCGGTCGTGCTCGTTGATCGCGTCCATCAGGGCCAGGGACGCCTTGATGATGCCGTCCTTGGCGGCCCGGTCGAACGGCTGCCCGATGCGCTCGATGGGGAGGATCGCGTAGAAGTTGCCGCCGTACGCCAGGTCGTAGGCGACCGTGCCCAGCCCCGGCACCTCGACCTTGAGGTCGGTGCCGACGCTGAACGACGGCACGTTGCGGATGGTCACCGACGTCGCGGCACCGTCCTGCACCGCCACCTCGGCGACCACCAGGCCGGCCGGGGTGTCCAGCCGGATCGTAGTGACCGGCTCGACGACCGGCACCATGCCGGTCTCCACGAGCACGGTCGCCACCCCGATGGTGCCGTGCCCGCACATCGGCAGGCAGCCGGACACCTCGATGAAGAGCACGCCGTAGTCGGCGTCGGGGCGCGTGGGCGGCTGCAGGATCGCGCCGCTCATGGCGCTGTGCCCGCGCGGCTCGTACATCAGGAGCGTCCGCAGGTGGTCCATGTGCGCCAGGAAGTGCGCCCGGCGCTCGGCCATGGTGGCGCCGGGGATCACCCCGACGCCGCCGGTGATCACCCGGGTGGGCATGCCCTCGGTGTGCGAGTCGACGGCATGGAATACATGGCGGGTGCGCATGTGAAGTCCCTTGCTCGGTCCGGCTGGTGGCAGGTGGCAGGCGCCGGCCGGGTCAGGGCCGGCCGGCGCCGCGGGTCAGCGCAGCCCGGCGGCCAGCGCGGCCTCGGTGGCGGCGCGCACCGACGCCTCGGACTCCGCGGACAGCGGCGTGCGCGGCGCGCGGGTCGGGCCGCCGCGGCGCCCGGCCATGTCCATCGACAGCTTGATGGCCTGCACGAACTCGGTACGCGAGTCCCAGCGCAGCAGCGGGTGCAGGGTGCGGTACAGCTCCTGGGCGCGGGCGAGGTCGCCGCCGACCGCGGCCTGGTACAGCTCGACGCTCGCCAGCGGCAGGGCGTTGGGGTAGCCGGCCACCCAGCCGACCGCGCCCGCGATGGCCAGCTCCAGGAGGACGTCGTCGGCGCCGATCAACAGGTCGAGCTCGGGGGCGAGTTCGGCGATCCGGTAGGCGCGCCGGACATCGCCGGTGAACTCCTTGACGGCCACGATCAGGCCCTCGGCGTGCAGCTTGGCGAGGGTCTCGGGGGTCAGGTCGACCTTGGTGTCGATCGGGTTGTTGTACGCCACGATCGGCAGGCCGACGCGGGCCACCTCGACGTAGTGCGCATGCACGGCGGCGTCGTCGGCGCGGTAGGCGTTCGGCGGCAGCAGCATCACCGCGGCGGCGCCGGCCTCCGCGGCCTGCTCGGTCCAGCGCCGCGCCTCGGCGGCACCGTACGCCGCGACGCCCGGCATGACCCGGTCGCCGCCGACCGCCTGCACGGCGGTCTCGACGACCCGGGCGCGCTCCTCGGGGGTGAGGGTCTGGTACTCGCCGAGCGAGCCGTTGGGCACCACGCCGTCGCAGCCCGAGTCGACCAGCCAGCGGACGTGCTCGGCGTACGCGTCGTAGTCGACGCTCAGGTCGTCGCGCAGCGGGAGCGCGGTGGCGACCATGATGCCGCGCCACGGGCGGCCGGTGCGGTCCGGCAGGGCAGGGACGGAGGCAGTGTTCACGGGAAACCCCTTGAATGAGATGTGACATGGTACAAAGCGGCGGACGGGAGGAAAAGACCCCGGAGACGGTCCGTCCGCGCGGTTTCGCGAGGCCGCAGACTGGGTCCGGATCCGGTGCGGACTCAGTCCGGCGGGTCCGCGGGGCGCTCCGCGTGCGGCGGGGCCGCCGCTGCGGGAGCAGGAGAGGTACCGGACGCAGGCGCAGCCGGTGCGAAGGCCCCTTCCGCCAGCACCCCCAGCGGCACCGGGCAGGCCAGCGGCCGCGCCGCGGGGGCGGCTTTCGCCTCCCCGCCGGTCAGTTCGCCGACCAGGCACTGCACGGCGGTGCCGCACATGCGCCCCTGGCACCAGCCCATGCCGGCCCGGGTGAGCAGCTTGACCGAGCGGGAGTCGGTGGCACCGAGGTCGGTGACCGCGTCGCGGACCGCCGCGTACGGGACCTCCTCGCAGCGGCATACTGCGGTGTCCGCGCGCAGGTTGTCGGACCAGCGCTCGGGCAGGGTGTGCACCTGCTGCAGGACGTCGGCGAAGGCCCGCAACCGGGCCCGGCGCCGGACGAGCTTGGCAACCTTGCGGCCGGGTCGTGCCGCCGATCCGACAGAACGCCCCGCCGCGGCGACGGGGCCGACCCGGTCCGCCGAGCCCGTCTCTCCTCCGTCCCCCGCGGACGGTTGTGCGGTCTGGGACATCGCGCGCCCGGGTCGCGAAGCACCTGCCGCGCGGACCGCAAACCCGCCCGCAGGCAATGTCGCGGCGATCGAGTGAGCCGCCAACTCTCCCTCGATCAGTGCGAGTTGGGCGCCGCCGACGCCGGTGGTCTCACCGGCCGCCCAGACCCCCGGCACGCCGGTGCGCTGCTGCGCGTCGACGGTCAGCACCCAGCCGCCGTCCGGTTCGCGGCGGGTGCCGCAGCCGAGTTCGAGGGCGATTTCGAGTTGGGCGTCCAGGCCGTAGCCGACCGCGAGCGCGTCGCAGGTGATCATGCGCTCGCGGCCGGGAACCGGGCGGCCCGCGCGGTCGGTGCGGGCGATGCTGACGGCCTCGACGCGGCGCTCGCCGTGCGCGGCGACGACGACGTGCCGGGGCCGGACGGGGATGCCGTGCCGGACCAGGGTTGCCGCGTAGCCCGCGCCTTCGATGAGCTTGCCGGGGTTGAGCGCGAGGGCCTTCGCGTGCCGGGCGTAGCGCAGCGGATCGGCGGCCTCGACGACCGCGGGCACCTTGGCCCCGGCCAGCGCGAGGCTCGCCGCGACGCTGAGCAGCAGCGGCCCGGTGCCCGCGACCACGACCCGCCGACCGGGCACGACCAGCGAGTCCTTGAGTTGCGCCTGGGCCCCGCCCGCAGTGACGACGCCGGGCAGCGTCCAGCCGGGGAAAGGCAGTTGCCGCTCGTACGCACCGGTTGCCAGCAGCACCGCGGAGGCCTGGACGGCACGCCCGGTCGCCCCGCCCGCGCCGATGACGGCGTGCACGGCGAAGAGCGTGCCGGGCGAGGCGGCAGTTTCCGCGGTGGCGCTCCCTGCCCCCGCCAAGCCGCGGCCGTCCGCCGCGTCGGCGTCCAGCCGTTCCACGGTCCACACATGATGGTCCGTCAAATGATTGATCGTGCCTGCGGCGACATGTGCCGCGAGGCGCCCTGTCCATGCGGTGTACGCGCGCCACCCGTGGTGCAGCCGGTCCGGCCGGGCAGCGCGGAGCGCGGCTGCGGGCTGGCGGTAGAACTGCCCGCCCGCGGCGCGGCCCGCGTCCAGGATCACGACCGCGAGTCCGGCGTCGGCCGCGGTGACCGCGGCGGCGAACCCGGCCGGGCCGGCGCCGATCACCGCAAGGTCGTACCGGTCGCGGACCCCGTCGTTCAAGTCGTTCACGTCGTTCACGTCAGTCACGCGTCCGCACCTCGTCCCCCGGCTCCGGCCGGACCAGGCACGCGCGTTGGTCGCGGACGCCGTTGACGGTGATCAAGCAGTCGAAGCACGCCCCGATGCCGCAGAACGCGCCGCGCGGTTCGCCGGTCACGCGCGAGGTGCGCCACGCGGTGATGCCCGCGGCCCACAGCACCGCGGCCAGAGTCTGGCCAGGCAGTGCGGGGACCGGGCGGCCGTCGACCCGTACGGTGAACTCCGGTCCGGGGCGGGCCGCGACCAAGTCGCGAGGAGTGCCCGTCATCTGTCCGCACCGCCGTCGAGCCGGGATTCCGGGCCGATCTCCGGGCTGATGTCCGGACCAGTCTCGGAACCGCCGTACGGGACGCCCCCGCCCGCCGCAGCATCCGCTTCGAAGCGGTCCGGACGGAACGGGGCGAGATCGAAGTCGGGCTTCTCGCCCACCAGCTGCTGGGCGATGAAGAAACCGGTCGCCGGGGCCAGTCCGATGCCCGCACCCTCGTGCCCGCAGGCGTGGAACAAGCCGGGCCGGCGCGGGTCCTCGCCGATCGCCGGGAGGTGGTCCGGCATATAGGGGCGGAACCCGCGGTACGCGCGCATCGCCGGCACCTCCGCAAGCCGCGGGAAGAGCGCGACCGCCTGGGCCGCCAGGCGCCGCAGCACCGGGACGGACAGCGTGCGGTCGTAGCCCACCCGCTCGCGGCTCGCGCCGATGAGCACCGGTCCGGACGGGGTCCCTTCGACCACCGCGGAGGTCTGCAGGTCGGCGGAGTCGCTGGCGACGTCGGCGACGTAGTCGGCGGCGTACACCTTGTGCCGGACCAGCGGCGGCAGCGGTGCGGTCACCAGCACGAAGCCGCGGCGCGGCATGACCGGCAGGAAGACCCCGGCCAGGGCGGCGAGTTCGCCGCCCCAGGTACCGGCCGCGTTGATCACCGCGGGGGCGGCGATGCGCCCTCGGTCCGTCCGCACGCCCGCCACCCGCCCTTCCTTGTCCGTGTCGATGCCCACGACGTTCTCGCCGAGGCGCAGGGCCGCGCCGGCCAGCCGGGCCTGCCGCAGCAGGTGTGCGGCGGCCAGTGCGGGCTGCACCTGGGCGTCCTGCGGGTAGTACACGCCGCCGGCCTGATCGCGGGCCAGGTGCGGTTCGAGGGCGCGGAGCCCGTCGCCGTCGACCGGCCGGGCGGTGACGCCCGCGGCGGTCTGCCCGGCCGCGAACGCGGTCAGCGCGGCGAGCCGCGCGGGGTCCGCGGCGACCACGAGGCCGCCCTTCGCCTCGTACTCGGCGACCTGGCCCAGGGTGCCGCCGCCGGGCAGCTCCTCGGCGGCCAGCTCCTCCCACAACTGCGCGGAGCGCAGCGCGAGATCGAGCTCGGGGCCCGGCTCCTTGTCGGAGACCAGGAGGTTCCCCTCGCCCGCGCCGGTGGTGCCGCCCGCCACGGGGCCGCGGTCGACGACGGTGACGGCGAGCCCGGCCCGGGCGGCGTAGTACGCACACGCCGCGCCGACCATGCCCGCCCCCACGACGATCACATCGCATGGATGTGCCAGGTGTGCCTCGGTCACGTCAGTACAATGTCACATGGCTTTGCTTGGCGCCAGCCCCCTCTTCACCTGGATGACCGAAGGGCCAACTTCGGGAAAACCGCAGGTCAAAAGTAAAGGGATTGCAAATAAAATGTCGCACCTTAAATGTGACACTGCTTAGACCTTGACCCTGCGCCGCAAAATCAGCGAGTGTCCCCACCGTCGACGCGGCCCGCCCGGGCTCTCCCGGGACCGCTGCCGCGACGCGAATCCGACTGGTCGACACCACCTGGGGGCGCTGCCAGATGAGCTTGTCCTCGCCGACCGCCGAGGCTCCTTCGTCCGCATCCGCGACCGACGGCAGCCCGGCGGCGGCCCCCGCGCCGGGCCCGCCGGCCGGGCTCACCCCGATGCGGCTGGCGTGGCGGAGGTTCCGCCGCGACAAGGCCGGCGTCGCGGCGGGCTCGGTGGTCCTGCTGTTCTTCGTCGCCGGGCTCGGCGCACCGCTGTTCGCGAAGCTGTACGGCAAGGACCCGTACACGACGTACGGCCAGAACGAGCCCGGCCTGCTCAACGACTACGGCTACCCGATCGCCCCGAACGGCGGCATCTCGGGCGAGTACTGGCTCGGCATCGAGCCGGGCCTGGGCCGCGACGTGCTCACCCAGCTGCTCTACGGGATCCGCACATCGCTGCTCATCTCGCTGGCCGTGGTCGCCATCGTGACCGTGCTCGGCGTGGTGGTCGGCGTCACCGCCGGCTACCTGGGCGGGCGCACCGACTACCTGGCCGGCCGGGTCATCGACGTGATGCTGTCGTTCCCCTCGACGCTGTTCTTCATCGCGTTCACCCCGGTCGTCACCTCGCTGCTGACCTCGCCGGGCGAGGAGATGTCCCCCCTGCTGCGCGGCAGCATCCTGGTCATGGTGCTGTCCGCCTTCGGGTGGGCCGGCGTGGCGCGGCTGCTGCGCGGCCAGGTCCTGTCGCTGCGCAGCCGGGAGTTCGTGGAGGCGGCCCGGGCGAGCGGTTCGCCGCCGCACCGGATCATCTTCCACGAGCTGCTGCCCAACCTGTGGACGCCGATCCTGGTGACCGCGTCCCTGGCCGTGCCGGCCTACGTGACCACCGAGGCGGCCCTGTCGTACCTGGGCGTCGGCATGGTCGAACCCACCCCGGACTGGGGCCGGATGCTCCTCAAGGGCGCCGAGGTCTACCAGACCGACATCACGTACATGTTCGTGCCCGGCATCTCGATGCTGATCTTCGTCGTGGCCTTCAACCTGCTCGGCGACTCGATCCGCGATGCCCTCGATCCCAAGACCGACCGCTGATCCCTCTCAACGCAACGATCTGGAAGGCATCATGACTCTTCGTCCCGGGCAGCGCCTCGCCGTAATGGGCGCGGTCCTCGCCATCGGCGCGACCGCCTGCAGCAGTGGCGGCGGCTCCACCGACAACGCCGCCAAGCCGGGCGGCAGCGCAGCGCCGCCCGCCGCGAAGACCGCCGCCGTGCGGATCGGCGACGCATCGGACTCGACCGGCCCCGCGGCCGCGATACCCGAGGCCAAGACCGGCGGCACCGCGCTGGTGCTGGAGCGCGCCGACTTCAACCACCTCGACCCGGCGCGCGTGTACGTCTCGCACGAGCAGACCGTCCTGCTCCTGCTGTCCCGGCAGCTGACCACCTTCAAGCAGGTCGACGGGCAGACCGTGCTGGTCGGCGACCTGGCCAAGGACACCGGCAGCTCGCCGGACGGCGGCAAGACCTGGAAGTTCACGCTCAAGGACAACCTCAAGTACGAGGACGGCTCGGCCATCAAGGCGGCCGACATCAAGTACGGCGTCGAGCGCTCCTTCGCCAAGGAGATCACCGGCGGCCCGACGTGGATCCAGGAGTGGCTGACCGGCAAGGGTGCGGACTTCCGCACCGTGTACGACGGCCCCTACAACGGCAAGTCGTACGACGCCATCGAGGCCCCGGACGAGAAGACCGTGGTCTTCAAACTCGCCGAGCCGCGCGCCGACTTCCCCTTCGCGGTCGCGATGCATACCTCCTCGCCGGTGCCGCGCGAGAAGGACACCAAGCTCGACTTCGACAAGAAGCCGTTCTCGTCCGGCCCGTACAAGATCTCCTCGCGGGACATCGACAAGGGCATGGTGCTCAGCCGCAACGAGCACTGGAACCCGGCCACCGACGCGGTCCGGCACGCCTACCCGGACCAGTGGAAGTTCGAGTTCGGCGCGCAGAACCAGCAGATCAACGAGCGCATCATCGCCGCCAACGGCGAGGACAAGAACGCGATGACCTTCCGCACCGCGGTCGGCCGCGAGTCCGCGCAGAAGGTGCTCGAGACGCCGGACCTGAAGGCCCGCACCGCGGACGCGTTCACCCCGTTCGCCGAGTACTTCGACATCAACAACCGCCGGGTCACCGACCTGAAGACCCGTCAGGCGATCGTCGCGGCGTTCCCCAAGCAGCAGGTCCGGCAGATCCTCGGCGGTCCCGCGTACGGCGAGCTGTCCACCACGCTCATCTCGCCGACCGTGCTCGGCTACGAGAAGTACGACAGCGTCGGCGTCCCGCCCACCGGTGACCCGGAGAAGGCCAAGCAGATCCTGGCCGGCGCCACCCCGACGATCGTCTTCGCCTTCCCGCAGACCCCGGTCTGGGAGCAGATCGGCGTCGCGGTGAACGAGGCGCTCACCAAGGCCGGCTTCAAGGTCGTCGCCAAGCCGATCAACGACAAGAGCTACTACACCGAGATCGGCCGCACCGCGAACGAGTACGACCTGTACTGGTCCGGCTGGGGCGCCGACTGGCCGTCGGGCATCGCGGTCCTGCCGGCCAAGCTGGACGGCCGCAAGATCCAGGACGACGGCACCAACTACGCGCTGTACGACAACAAGGCCGTCAGCGCCGAGATGGACAAGATCGCCCTGGTCTCGGACGTCGTCGAGGCCGGCAAGCAGTGGGCCGCGCTGGACAAGAAGATCATGACCGAGGACTCCCCGGTCGTCCCGTTCGTCTACCGCCGCCAGCTCACCCTCTACGGTCCCGGCCTCGGCGGGGTGAAGGTCGGCTTCATCGGGTCGACCTACCCGACGGACGTCTGGGTCAAGTAGCCGCCGCGCACCCCCCGGTCCGTCCCCCGGACCGGGGGGTGCCCAGCCCTTGGGACTAGTCATGCTCCGATTCCTCGTACGGCGGCTGCTGGGCGCGGCACTGATCCTGTTCATCGTCATCACCGCCACCTTCTTCTTGTTCTTCGCGGTCCCCGACGACCCGGCGCGGCTGTCCTGCGGCAAGACCTGCACCCCCGACACGCTGGCCGCGATCCGCGCGAACCTCGGCCTGGACCAGTCCGTGCCGGCGCAGTACTGGGACTACCTGAGCGGCATCTTCGTGGGCCGCGACTACGGCGAGATGCGCTGCGACGCGCCTTGTCTGGGCTACTCGTTCGTGAACTCCGAGCCGGTGCTCGACACCTTGCTCGACCGCTTCCCGGCCACCCTGTCGCTGGCCTTCGGCGCCTCGGTCATCTTCCTGACCGTGGGCATCGGCGTCGGCGTGGTCGCCGCGCTCAACCGCGGGGGCTGGCTGGACAAGACCACCATGGCGCTGTCGCTGATCGGCGCATCGGTCACCATCCAGTTCCTCGGCGTCATCGCCCGCTACGTGTTCGTCGACGAACTGCGCTGGCTGCCCAAACCCGAGTACGTCCCGCTGCTGGACGACACCCCGGGCTGGGCGGGCGGACTCCTGCTGCCGTGGCTGACGCTCGCCGTCGTGCAGGCCGCGGTCTACACCCGGCTGACCCGGTCCTCGATGGTCGACTCGCTCCAGGAGGACTACGTGCGCACCGTGCGCGCCAAGGGACTTACTCCGTTCCAGGTGACCGGAAAGCACGCCTGGCGCGGCGCGGTCACCCCGGTGCTGACGGTGTACGGCATCGAGCTCGGCACGCTGCTGGGCGGCGCGGTGGTCACCGAGACCACCTTCAACATCCCGGGCATCGGCAAGTTGGCGGTCAGTTCGGTGGCCAACTCCGATCTGCCCATGATCATGGGCGTGGTGCTCATCGCGGCCGGCGCGATGGTGCTCGCCAACGTCGTGGTCGACGCGCTGTACGCGGTGATCGACCCGAGGGTGAGGCTGTCGTGACCGCAGTGCAGAGCACGAAGAAGAACATGGCCGATGCGGCGCGCGGGAACGGGGCCGCGGCGGACCCGGCGCCCGCCGAGCCGCTGCTCGACGTCGCCGACCTGAAGGTGCGGTTCCGCACCGAGGACGGCATCGTCAAGGCGGTGGACGGGCTGACCTTCCGGCTCGAACGCGGCCGCACGCTGGGCATCGTGGGCGAGTCCGGCTCCGGCAAGAGCGTCACCAACCTCGCGCTGCTCGGCCTGCACAACCCGGCCCGCAGCACCATCGAGGGCCGCGCCCGGTTCGACGGCATCGACCTGATCGGCGCCCCCGAGCGCCGGCTGCGCGACCTGCGCGGCCGCCGCCTGTCGATGATCTTCCAGGACCCGCTGACCGCACTGTCGCCGTACTACACGATCGGCGAGCAGATCGCCGAGACGTACCGCCGGCACACCAAAGCGGACCGCAAGGCGGCCCGCGCCCGGGCGGTCGAGATGCTGGACCGGGTGGGCATCCCGCAGGCCGCCCGGCGGATCCGCGACTACCCGCACCAGTTCTCCGGCGGCATGCGGCAGCGCGCGATGATCGCGATGGCGCTGGTGTGCGAGCCGGACCTGCTGATCGCGGACGAGCCGACCACCGCGCTGGACGTCACCGTGCAAGCCCAGATCCTGGACCTGCTCGGCGAGTTGCAGCGCGACCTGGGCACCGCGATCATCCTGGTCACGCACGACCTGGGCGTGGTCGAGGACGTCGCGGACGACGTCCTGGTCATGTACGCGGGGCGTGCGGTCGAGTACGGCAGCACCGCAGAGGTCCTCGACACCCCGCAGCACCCGTACACCTGGGGCCTGCTGTCGTCGATGCCGCGCCTCGACGGCGACGTCGACGAGCCGCTGCGCCCGGTGCCCGGCTCGCCGCCCAGCCTGCTGAACCCCCCGTCCGGCTGCGCGTTCCACCCGCGCTGCGGGCACGCCGTCGAACTGTGCCGCACGGAGCGTCCGGTGCTGGCCCGTCCGGCCCTCGCACCCGGCAGCGGCGATGCGGTCCCGTGGCCGGGCAACGGCGTCTCGGCCTGCCACCTGGACACCGCGACCCGCGAAGGAGCCACCGCATGACCGCCGCGATCCCGGCCCAGGCCCCGGCGGGCGACCCGCAGTCCGCCGCCCCGACCGCCGTACCGCTGCTCGAAGTCAGCGGCCTGACCAAGCACTTCCCGATCGGCGGCGGCCTGCTGCGGCGCAAGGCCGGGGCCGTGCAGGCGGTCGACGACGTGTCGTTCTCGGTCGGCGCGGGCGAGAGCTTCGGGCTGGTCGGCGAGTCCGGCTGCGGCAAGTCGACCACCGGGCGGCTGGTGGCCCGGCTGCTGGAGCCGAGCGGCGGCACGATCCGCTACGACGGCCGGGACATCACGCACGCGAGCCGGCGCCAGTTGGCGCCGCTGCGCTCGCAGATCCAGGTGGTGTTCCAGGACCCGTACTCGTCGCTGAACCCGCGGCACACGGTCGGCACGATCATCTCCGGGCCGATGAAGGTCAACGGCATCGACCCGCCCGGCGGCCACCGCAAGCGCGTGCAGGAACTCCTGGAGATCGTCGGCCTGAACCCGGAGCACTACAACCGCTTCCCGCACGAGTTCTCCGGCGGCCAGCGGCAGCGCATCGGCATCGCCCGCGCACTGGCCGTCGAACCGCGGCTGGTGGTCGCGGACGAGCCGGTGTCCGCACTGGACGTGTCGATCCAGGCACAGGTCGTCAACCTGCTCAAGGAGCTGCAGCGCGACCTCGGCATCGCGTTCGTCTTCATCGCCCATGACCTCGCGGTCGTGCGGCACTTCTGCGAACGTGTCGCGGTGATGTACCTCGGAAAGGTCGTGGAGGTCGCGGACCGTGCGTCGCTGTACACGAACCCGCACCACCCGTACACGCACGCGCTGCTGTCCGCGGTCCCGGGCGAGCGCGGTGCGGACGGCGCCCGGCGTCCGCGCGTACGCCTCACCGGGGACCTGCCGAGCCCGGCGAACCCGCCGTCCGGCTGCCGGTTCCGCACCCGCTGCCCCAAGGCGCAGGCGGTCTGCGCCGAGCAGGAACCGCCCTTGGTCCGGCTCGGTGCGGCCCCCGCCCCCGACGTGGCCTGCCACTTCCCGGCCCCGCCCGACCCCACCGCGGCGGCCGGGCCGGTCGCCGCGGTGCCGGCCGGCGCCGCGGCGCCCTGAACCGGACCGGTGAACCCGGCCCGCCGACCGGCGGGGTAGCGTTGCTGCCACCGCCCGGATGTCCCGAAATATCCCGTACCCGGACCGCGCGAAACCGCCGGTCCCCAGGTGCGCCGAACCGACTGGAGGAGCTCCTGTGACCCAGGACGCCAGTGCCGACCGCTTCCACACCGGCAGCCACGACCTGCCGGTCTCGGACGCCCTCGCGGCGTTCATGAGCGACCGGTGGGCCGCCAGCCCGCTGCCCGACCTGGCCCTGTCCGACATCGGCCCGTGGACCGCCAAGCGGCGCGCCCGGCTGTCCGCGCGGTTCCCGGGCGAGCGCCTGGTCATCCCGTCCGGCGTGCTCAAGGTGCGCAGCAACGACTGCGACTACCGGTTCCGACCGCACACCGCGTACGCGTACCTGACCGGCGAGCAGGAGCCCGATTCGGTGCTGGTCATGGAGCCGGTCGGGGGCACCCACGAGGCGCTGCTGCACCTGCGGCCGCGGTCCGTGCGCGACACCGGGGCGTTCTTCCGGGACCGCCGCTACGGCGAGTTCTGGGTCGGCCGGCGGCCCACCCTGGACGAGGCCGCGACGATGCTGGGCATCGACTGCGTGCACCTGGACACGCTGGAGGACCGGCTCAAGAAGGGCGGCGTGCCGACCCGCGTGCTGGCCGGCGTCGACCCGGCCGTGGACGCCGTGGTCAGCGAGCCGGGCGAGACCGACCGCAACCGCGAACTCGCCCAGTACCTCTCGGAGATGCGGCTCATCAAGGACGAGTGGGAGGTCGCGCAGCTGCAGCTCGCGGTCGACCACACCACGGCCGGCTTCACCGACGTCGTGCGCGCGCTGCCCGCCGCGCTCGGCCACCACCGCGGCGAGCGCTGGATCGAGGGCGTCTTCGACCTGCGCGCCCGCGCCGAGGGCAACGGCACCGGGTACGACACCATCGCGGCGTCCGGTGCGCACGCGTGCGTGCTGCACTGGATCCGCAACGACGGGAAGCTGGACCCGAAGCAGCTGCTGCTGCTGGACGCGGGCGTGGAGACCGACTCGCTCTACACCGCGGACATCACCCGCACGCTGCCGCTTTCCGGCCGCTTCAGCAGCGCGCAGCGCGAGGCCTACCAGCTGGTGCTGGACGCGCAGCAGGCCGGCATCGACGCGCTGCGCCCGGGGGCCAGCTTCCGGGACTTCCACCAGGCCGCGATGCGCGTCATCGCCGAAGGCCTGCACTCCTGGGGCATTTTGCCGGTGCGCGCGGAGGAGTCGCTGCGCCCGGAGAGCGGCCTGCACCGCCGGTACACGCTGTGCAGCAGCGGCCACATGCTCGGCATGGACGTGCACGACTGCGCCAAGGCGCGCGCCGAGACGTACCTGGACGGCAAGTTGGAGGTCGGCCACGTGCTCACCGTGGAGCCCGGCCTCTACCTGCAGCCGGACGACGAGACGCTGCCGGTCGAACTGCGCGGCATGGGCATCCGGATCGAGGACGACCTGGTCATCACCGAGGACGGCGCCCGGCTCATGTCGAGCGCGCTGCCCCGCGATCCGGACGCGATCGAGGAGTGGATGGGCACCCTCGCGGGCTGACCCGCACCTGCCGCCCGGCGCACCCGAGGCCCGGCCGACCGCACCCGCGGACGGCCGGGCCTCGGCCTTTGCTTCCCGGTCGCGAATGCGAACTTTTATCCACGGAACGCGGGGCCTCGACGCGATCGAGACGATGGAACATGTAATTGGGCTCCTCAACTATGTTCCGTCTTACTCCCGTGGACTTGAATCGAGTCAAGCAAGCAGACGCACCACTCACCTGAGGAGCCCCAAATGACGAGCACCATCCTGGTTCTGGGCGGCAACGGCAAGACCGGCCGCCGGGTCGTCGAGCGCCTCGCCGAGCGCGGCATCGCCACCCGCATAGGCTCGCGCAGCGCGGAGATCCCGTTCGACTGGAACGACAGGGAGACCTGGAAGCCGGTGGTGCAGGGGGTGAGCAAGGCGTACATCACCTACTACCCCGACCTCGCGGTGCCCGGCGCGGCCGAGACCGTGGGCGACTTCGCCAAGCTCGCGGCCGCCGAGGGCGTCGGCCACCTGGTCCTGCTGTCCGGCCGCGGCGAGCCGGAGGCCCAGCAGGCCGAGGCGCTCGTGCAGCAGTCCGGCGCGGCCTGGACCATCGTCCGGGCGTCCTTCTTCCACCAGAACTTCAGCGAGAACTTCCTGGTCGACCCGGTGCTTTCCGGCGAGGTCGCGCTTCCGGTCGGCGACGTCAAGGAGCCGTTCGTCGACGCCGACGACATCGCCGACGTCGCGGTGGCGGCCCTCACCGAGGACGGCCACGCGGGCGAGGTGTACGAGGTGACCGGCCCGCGCCTGCTCACCTTCGCCGAGGCGGTCGCGGAGGTCGCCGCGGCGACCGGGCGCGAGATCGCGTTCGTGGAGGTGCCGCTCGACGCGTACGCGGCAGTGCTGCTCGAACTCGGCGAGCCGCAGGAGACGGTCGACTTCATCCGCTACCTCTTCACCGAGGTGCTGGACGGCCGCAACGCGCACCTGACCGACGGCGTCAAGCGCGCCACCGGCAAGGACCCGCGCGACTTCGCCGACTACGCCAAGGCGGCCGCGGCCACCGGCGTCTGGAACGTCTGACCACCACCCCCTGGGGCCGGCCCGTGCACTCCCTCGCCACCACGCCGGGCCGGCCCCGCTCCCCCGCACCGCCGCATCCGCTCGATCCGCATGATCCAATCTGTCGACCGGCTCCCGCCGTTCTGCAGAACCCGTCGACCCGGCACCACCTGAAGGCCCGGAGGGCATCACCATGGACGGCATCCTCTTCGCACTGACCCTGGCCACCGCGCTCGCCAGTATCGTCATGGGCGGGGTGTTCTACGGCTTCACGGTCCTCGTGATGAAGGGCCTGCGCACCGTCCCCGCCGCACACGGCGTCGGCGTGATGCAGTCCGTCAACCGGGCCGCCTACACCCCCGCGTTCATGGGCGTCTTCATGGGCGCCGCCCTGCTCTCCCTGGCCCTGGGTGTCTGGGCTGTACGGGACTGGGACGGCACGTCCTCCGCGTATCTCGTGGCCGGCGCCGCGGTCTACCTGGTCGGCTCGTTCATGGTCACCGCCGGCTACCACGTCCCGCGCAACACCGCACTCGACCAGGTCACCGCGGGCACCCCGGAGGCCGACCGCCTCTGGGAGCGCTACCTGCGCGAGTGGACGGGCATGAACACCGTCCGCGGCCTGCTGGCCATCCTCGCCGGCGCCCTGATGATCGCCGGAGTCTTCACCGCGAGCTGACCCTCCGGAACGACCCGCCACCGCAAGGGCGGTGCTGCCCACGGCAGCACCGCCCTTCGCGCGTGCCCGGGGTCGGACCGGTACCTCCGCGGGATTCTTCGCCCGGCCGGGCAACCGGTCCGGAGCGGGCGGTACTCAAGGGGGCTGAAGGAGGTGTCGTTTGAGGCCCCACGAGGCGGCGCAGTTCCACGAATTCGTCCAGGCCCGCTGGCCCAGGCTGGTGCGTACCGCGTACCTGCTGACCGGCGACCACGGCGAAGCCGAGGATCTCGTGCAGACCGCACTGGCCAAGGCGTACGTCGCCTGGACCCGCGTGCAAGCCAGTGACAGTCCGGACGCGTACGTGCGGCGGATCCTGGTCAATGCCAACGCCGCACGCTTCCGGAAGAGACGCATCACGCAACTGCTCGGCGCCGCGCCTCCGGAAGCCCGCTCGCCGGATCCCACGCACCTCGTGGACCTGCGGGACGCCCTGGTGCGGGCACTGGCCAGGCTGCCGGTACGGCAGCGGGCGGTGGTGGTCCTGCGCTACTGGGACGACCTGCCGGAAGCCGATGTGGCCCGCGCCCTGGGCTGCTCGGCCGGCACGGTCAAGAGCCAAGCCTCGAAGGGCCTCGCGAAGTTGCGGGCCGATCCCGCATTGTCCGGCCCCCAGTGGGCCGCCGGAACGTACGACATCTCGGAGGTGCCGGTCCATGACCGAGTCTGAGGAAGGACAGTGGATGCGCGACAGATTCGCTCGAGGCATGCACGATGTGCCCGACACACTCGCCCCGCACGAGGCCATCGAGACGGAGGGCCGCGGCCGGCGCCGGCGGAGGTCGGTGATCGGCGGCTCGGTGGCGGCCATCCTGGTGGCCGCGGGCCTCGCCGGCGCGGTGACGTTCATCGGCGGTGACGGGGACGGCAACTCCGCTTCCGTGGCCGGATCTCCGACGACGGTGACGGTCACCTCGGCGCCCCCCACCCAGACCCCGGCGCCGGCCCCTACGACCCCCGCTGCGGAGGACAAGCTTGTCCTCGCTTCCGGGACGACGGCCGACGGCAAGCCGTGGGAGGTCGTCCGGGTACTCGGCGCGAGCAACCCGCCCGGCAGCCCGTCACGGCCTACCGTGTCCGGCCCTGGCGGCAAGCCGGTCGACCGCTCCCGCCAAGAGCACGTGTACCTGACGGTGAACGGCTCCTGGCAGGCCGACATCAGCGGTCGCAGCGCCGGCACGCAGTGGCCCTGGGATCCGGCGGTCAGCAGCGGCCACCCCGTCAACTGGCTGCACCGGGCCAGCGGTTCCGGGCAGTCCGTGATCGTCTCCCAGGTGACGCCCGAAGTGGCCAAACTGGAACTGGTATTCGCCGACGGCACGAAGATGGAGGGGGTCGCCAAGCCGGTCCCCGACACGCCCGAGGGCTTCGTAGTGATCGCATTCCCGACCAAGGGCGGCAACCACGGCGGCTCGTTCACGTTCACGGCCTACGACGCCGCAGGCAAGAACATCTATCAGTGGCAGTCGGACAACACGGACAAGTAGTCCAGGCGGCGAACCACTCCACAGCCGACATACCGCAGTAGTCGGCATCGGTGCAAGGAGGGCCCGGGCAAACGCAACTTGCCCGGGCCCTTCATCGACCTTACGTGCTGCTGCGACTACGGTGAACTCGCCATCACACTCAGGGCGAGGGAGATCGTTATGCCGACCAGCCGTGCAGGACGCGCCTACGTTGCCGCAGTCGCCGCGGCGCTGGCGTTCCTGACCGGTTGCGCCGACAAAGTGCCATCAGCCTGCACTGCTTCGGCCGCCCGCACCGGCATAGGACTCGACATAGCCCCCTTGGTCGCGGACCGCACCGAGAGTGCGGCGATGCGCACCTGCTGGACCGAAGACCGCTGCCAGGACTGGGAACTGGAGCTCACCGCCTCGACGGCCGTCGCGGACAGCGGCTGCACGGACGAGATGTGCTCGGCCATGCCCGGCGCGACCGGCAGCAAGAACGGTTTCGCGGAGATCCCGGACCTTCCCGAAAGCCCGGTCCTCGTCACCCTGATCCTGCGCGACTCCTCGGGCGGCACGGTGCTCACCGACGACATCAGGCTGACCCCGTCGCTGTCCTACTCGCACGGCTCCCGCTGCGGTGACGACGGCGTGCAGGCCGGGCTCG
Organism: Yinghuangia soli; assembly: GCF_021502675.1. Taxonomy (GTDB): domain Bacteria; phylum Actinomycetota; class Actinomycetes; order Streptomycetales; family Streptomycetaceae; genus Yinghuangia; species Yinghuangia soli. The sequence continues at coordinate 73,581 of NZ_JAKFHA010000027.1, read as the reverse complement.
TGGTGACCTCCGACGGAGCAGTCATCTCCCGCTAGGGGCCGCAGCCTTCCAGGGCGGCTTGACTTCAACTGCGCTTCACGTTGCATCGTTACCGGGACCGACGGCCTCGGAACCGATGGGACGGGCGACTTCATGAAGGCAGTGGTACTCAGCGAATACGGTGCTCCCGACGTGCTGCGGCTCGCCGAGGTCCCGGACCCCGTGCCCGGGCCGGGCGGGATCCGGGTGCGGATCCGGGCGGCCGGCGTGCAGCCCGCCGACACGATGCTGCGCCGCGGAGCCGCGCCGCCGAGCATGGCCGTGCCGCTGCCCGTCGTGCCCGGCAACGAGTTCGCCGGGGTGGTGGACCAAGTCGGCGACGGCGTCACCGACTTCTCGATAGGCAGCGAAGTGCTGGGCTGGAGCTTGCTGGGCAGCTACGCCCAGGCCGTCGCGGTGCCCGCCGAACAGGTCGTGGCCAAGCCGGCCGCAATGGCTTGGGATGTGGCGGGCGTGATGTCCGCATCCGGGCAGACCGCGCACCGAGCGCTGCGGGAACTGGGCGTCGGGCCGGGCGACACCGTGCTCGTGCATGCCGCGGCCGGTGGCGTGGGGACGGTCGCGGTGCAGTTGGCGATCGCCTGGGGTGCCTCCGTGGTCGGTACCGCGAGCGAGGCCAACCACGACTACGTGCGTTCGCTGGGGGCGGTGCCGGTGGTGTACGGGGAGGGGCTGGCCGACCGGGTCCGGGCCGCCGCCCCGCAGGGGGTCGATGCGGCGTTCGATGCGGCCGGGCGCGGGGCGCTCGACGCGTCGGTCGAACTCGTGGCGGACCGCGCCCGCATCGCGACCATCATCGACTTCGAGGGTGCCGCGCGGCTCGGTGTCGCCGGACTGCGCGGTGGCCCCGGCGCCCGGTCCCGGGAGCGCCTCGGAGAGCTCGTCGACCTCTACGAGAAGGGCGCGCTGCGCCTCCACATCGCACACCGGCTGCCGTTGGCCGAAGCCGCCGCGGCGCATCGGATCGTGGAAAACGGGCACGGTCGCGGCAAGGTCGTGCTGGTGCCCTGAGACCGCGGCACCGCCGCGCACCGGAAGCCCGGCCGCACTGAAGCTGCCCTGAAGCCCCAGTGCGGCCGAGATGCCGGCCGCGCGCCGTGTCCGGTCCTGTCTTCCCGCGGACCGCGGCGCGCGGCCGATGCCCTCATCGGGCGTCAAGAAGCGTCCGGCCGAGGCAGCTTGCCTCG
>NZ_JAKFHA010000027.1:17954-72345 GCF_021502675.1 Yinghuangia soli | reverse complement strand
CGCCGGCCCAGCTGCGTTCCACCCCCCCCGCGCGGGCCGCCCCCCGCCCGCCCCCCCCCCCCGCTCCTCGGTGCGGAAGGCCGGTCAGAGGAACGGCGAGAACGGTTCCCCGCCGAGCCGCAGGTCGCCGACCGTCTCCAGCATCCGGTCCTGCACGGCGATGTGCTGGCACGCCGTGGTGATGTCGCGCAACTGGCGGTCCAGCGGGGTGCGTCCGGTGTACACCGCCGCCGAGCCGCACAGGTCGTACAGCGTCTGCACCGCTTCGCGGCAGGCCCGGAAGGCATACCGGCGGGCCAGCGCACCCGGCCCGCGGTCCGGGGTGCGCCCGGCCTGCAGCTCGGTCCAGCTGTCCGTCAGCGTGGTGCGGACGTACGCGCGCGCCGCCCCCACCAGGGTCTCCGCATGCGCGAACTCGGCCTGGACGCGCGGGTTGCGGCCGGCCTTCTGCCGCGTCATGGCATCGGTCTTGTCGCGCAGCAGTTCCTGCGCCGCGTCCAGTGCGGACCGTCCGATGCCGAGCGCCACCCCGGCCATCTTCGCGACGAGATGGTCGGCGGTCGCATAGAGCGGATCGGTCCGCAGCGGCTTCGCGGTGAACTCGTACGTGTGCGTGCGGGGCACGAACACGTCGTGCACCTCGAAGTCGTGCGAGCCGGTGCCGCGCAGCCCGGTGGTGTGCCAGGTGTCGAGCACGCGCGCCTCGGACGCGTCGAGCACGGCGATCCGCCACGAGGGTGCGTCGTCCTCGGCGAGGACCCCGCACAGCACGTGGTCGGCGGCCTCGATGCCGCTGGCCATCGACCAGCGCCCGGACACCCGGTAGCCGCCCGCGACGCGGCGGCCCCGGCCGAGCGGCGGGAGCACGGCCGCGACCAGCCGGTCGGGCACCGGGAAGAGGGCCCGGACCTGCTCGTCGTCCCAGTGCATCGCGCACAGTCCGGCATCGATGCCGATCGCGGCGCACCACGCGACGGAGGCATCGGCGTACGCCAATTCCTCCACCGCAGTGACGATCTGATACGGCGTCATGCCAGGTCCGCCGAGCTCTTCGGGGAAGAGCGCACCGAGCAGCCCGGTACCGCGCAGACCGGCGACGACGTCTTCGGGCATGCGCCCGGCCGCCTCGATCTCGGCGCCGCGCCCAGCGATTCCGGCTGCGAACTCCGCGACTGCGAGCAGGACTTCACCGGCGCGCGCAGAAGCGGGCGGCACGACGGACAGTTCGGTGGCGGCGACCGGTGCAGCCGCCTCGGCCTCCGGCTCCACTTCTTCGTCCAGCGGCTCGTCGACCAGCTCGACGGCCGGCGCCGCCATGCCGAGCGCGGCCCACACCTGCGCCGCGACGGCCTCGGCCGGGCCGTCCACGAGCACGGTCGCGAAACCGAGTTCCGCGGCCGCCGCGATGTTCGCCGGGGAGTCGTCGACGAACAGCGTCTCCGCGGCGCTGGTGCCGAGCAGTTCGAGGACCGTGCGGTAGGGCAGGGCGTTCGGTTTGCGCGCCCCGACCTCGTACGACCTGACCACCACCGGGAAAAGCTCCGGCCACGGGTAGAGGTCCCACCACAGCGGCTCCAACTCCTCGACGGCGTTGGTGCACAGCGCCAGCGGCACTCCGGCGGCCGCGAGCTTCTCGGCCAGGCCGGTGTACGTGGTGTCCAACGTGAACGGCGGCGGCAGCGGCATCCCGCCGGGCATGCCCGCGGGCCCCGGACCGCCGCCCGGGAACGCCCCGGGCAAACCGCCGGGGGGCAGCGGCGGGAACCCGCCCGGCGGCGCCGGGAATCCCCCGGGACCGCCCGGACCGCCCGGACCGCCGGCCGCCGGCATCGGCGGCATCGGCATCCCCGGCGGCATCGGCGGAAGCTGCAGCCCGCCCGGGGCATTGCCGCTCATCGCCTCGCGGAACAGCTCCATGAGGGTGATCTCGCCGCGTTCGAGGCGGTGCCAGGGGTGGTCGCCGTCGGCGTCGGACGGCCCGAAGAAGTCCTTGGGCGGCGCCATCGGCCCACCCGGCGGGTGGGCGAGCACGCCGCCGACGTCGAACACCACCGCCTTGATCGGCCCGCCCGGCCCGGTCGCGTCGGGCATCAGGCGACCTCGGGGTAGTCGCGGTGCGCCAGCGAGTCGAGCATGCGGTTGTAGCGCACGAAGATCGAGGACGCGATGCCCTCGATCGCCGCCTGCGCGGCGTCCACCGTCTCCGGTGCGGCCGCCCAGGTGTCGAACCGCACGGCGTCCGCGGCCGGGTCGGGCTCCATGACCGTGTCGTGCGGGGTGCGCTTGAGGGTGAGGTACGGCAGCGGCCGGCCGGTCTTCTCCTCGACGCGGCGGGCCAGCGCGCCGACCGCGTCGGCGTACGTGGCGGTCATCTTCTTGAGCGCCACGACGGTCCAGTAGCGCAGCAGCGGGTCGGTGGTGACGTCGATGTGGTGGGTGACCACGGCGCGCAGGTCGCGGTGCGTCTCGGTGGCGCGGTCCAGGTAGATGAACTCCAGCGTGCGGCTGACCGGCCAGGCCAGGCGCCGGTCCAGGTCCAGCGAACGCCAGTCGACGTACAGCATCTTGGACCGCGAACCGAAGCGCGCGGCAAGGCGGTTCACGGCCCGCTCGGCCGGGGTGGCCGGGAACGCGTACGGGACCATGTGCCGGTACACGGTCGGCGTGCCGGTGGTGTCGGTGGCCATGAACAGCAGGGCCAGCCGCAGCCGGGCCTCGCCTTCGTCGAGGTCGTCGACGCGGAAGAAGTCGAGCACGCCGGACTCTGCGACCTTGTCCGTCTCGCGGCGCAGCGTCTCGACGAGCGGCTGCTGCGTGGGGTGCGGGTCGGTGGGCCAGAAGTTGAACGAGTACCCCTCCGGCCACAGCGCGCCGGCCTGGTAGTCGCCCTCCCGCTCGACCGCTTCGACCTGCGCGGGCGGTTCGGCCTGCGTGCGGCGGCGGAAGTCGAAGCCGCCCTGGGACAGGGTCTCCTGGGCGAGCTGCAGCATGTGGCTGTTCTGCTCTTCGATGAGCTCGAAGGCGCGGACCGCCAGGCGCACCGCGTCCTCGCGCTGCGCGAGGGTGAGCTCCATGTCGGCGAACACGGCCTCGTGCTCGTCCTCGACGGCGTGCCCGGTCTCGCGCTCGAGGTGGTACTGGCCCCAGTAGATGAGCTCGCGGCCGGTCTTCGCGGTGTAGCGGTCGGCGAGCCGCGCGGTGTGCCGGAAGAGCGCGTTGCCGCAGGCCTCGATGGCCTCCACCACGGCGTAGCGCACGGCCGGGTCCTGGGCCTCGATGTAGAGCTTCGTGATCGCGGTCGTGCGGCGCCGCAGCTGCTCGTTGACCTGGCTGCTGAAGAGCCAGTGGAAGACCTCGGACGGCTTCCAGTCGAGCAGCTCGTCCCAGCCGAGCGTCTTGAAGTCGGCCATGAACAGCCGGGAGTGGGTCATGTCCTCGTCGGCGTGCCCGGTCAGCGCGGCCCGCGGGGCGTCCAGGCCGGCCGGTGAACTGTAGGCGATGTGGTAGATGTTCAGTTCGCGGAAATACATGATGAAGTTCGTGAAGTAAAGCGAGAACCAGAGCTTCTGCTCCGGCTCGATTTCGTCCTCCGCGGCTAACCAGACGTGCAGAGGGTGGTCTTCGATCCGCTTACGCCAGTCATCGATGATCTTCGTCACCTGCTCCATGGCGGGCTTTCTAACAGCGCTTGGCACGGTCAATAAAGAGTGCGCAGGACTCGCGCACACAATCTCGACAAACGGCGTCCGGACTTCCGTTTGTTTACGTTGCGGAAGCCGAACGGAAACCGCGCCAGGCCTATTCGGGACAGCCTGGCGCGGCATGCCGCGTACTCCTTCCCGGGAGCGGTCGCCCGGTCGCGGTCAGACCGAGGTCTGCCCGCCGTCCACCGCGAGCACCTGGCCGGTGATGTACGAGGCGGCCCGCGAGGCCAGGAAGACCGCGACCCCGGCCACCTCCTCCGGCTGCCCCCAGCGGCGCATCGGGACCACCGCGGCGGTCTGCTCGCGGACCGCGGGATGCTCCCAGAACGGCCGGTTCAGGTCGGTGCACACCGGCCCCGGGCAGATCGCGTTGACCCGCACGCCGGCCGCCGCCCACTCCGCGGCGAGCCCGCGGGTGTAGGCCGCGATGCCGCCCTTGGCGGCACCGTACGCACTCAGGAACGGCACCCCGACGATGCCCGCGACCGAGGTCATGTTGATCACCGAGGCGTCGCCCCGGGCCAGCAACTCCGGTGCCAGCGCCCGGCATACGTTGACCGCGGAGTCGAGGTTGAGCCGCCAGGTGGCCTCCCAGCCCGCCGCATCCAGGCCCGCCGCGGGCCCTGCCGCGGGCACCCCTCCGGCGTTGTTGACCAGGATGTCGACGCGCCCCAGGCCCTCGACCGCGGCCCGGGCCGCGGCCTCCACCGCGGCCGGGTCGGTGACGTCGCAGGGCAGCACCAGTGCGCGCCGGCCGGCCGCCTTGACCTCGTCCGCGACCTCGGCCAGCGCGTCCGCGGAACGCGCCGCCAATGCCACGTCGGCGCCCGCCGCGGCGTAGGCCAGCGCAACCGCCCGGCCGATGCCGCGCGAGGCGCCGGTGACGAAAGCCGACTTCCCGTCAAGATCGAATATTCCCATGCTGATCCGCGCTCCCGCCGGTTCGGAATTTCGGCCATGATTCGTTCCGACCGAACCTTGGCGTACGACGCCGCACAGCGGAATACCGCTGCCGACAGGATGCGGCGGAATTCGGACACCCGGAGGGCCGATGCAATTCGGACTGACCATGTTCGCGACCGACCTCACGATTCCGGTCACCGAGATCGCGGTGGCCGCCGAAGAGCGCGGATTCGCCTCGCTCTTCGTTTCCGAGCACACCCACCTGCCGACCAGCAGGCGCAGCAATCTGCCGATGTTCGCCGAGCTCCCGGTCGAGTACGGGCACACCCTCGACCCGCTCGTCGCGCTGACCGCCGCGGCCGGCGCCACCCGCACGCTGCGGCTCGGCACCGGCGTCTGCCTGCTGGCCCAGCGCGAACCGATCGTGACGGCGAAGGCGGTCGCCTCCCTCGACCTGCTGTCCGGCGGCCGCGTCGAGTTCGGGGTCGGGTTCGGCTGGAACGTCGAGGAGGCGGAGGACCACGGCGTGGTCTGGGCGGAGCGCCGGGCCTCGGTCCGCGAGCGGGTCCTGGCGATGCGCGGGCTGTGGCGCGAGGAGGTCGCCGCATACGAGGGAGAGCACGTCCGGTTCGCGCCCAGCTGGTGCTGGCCGAAACCGGTGCAGCCGGGCGGGCCGCCGGTGCTGCTCGGCGGCATCGGCGGCCCGGTATTGGCCCGGCACGTCGCGGAGTACGCGGACGGCTGGCTGCCGGTGGGCAGCATGAGCCTCGAATACGGCCTGCCGCAGATACGCCGGGCCTGCGCCGAGATCGGCCGGGACCCCGCGGAGCTGCGCATCATCCCGTGCGGCGGCTTCCCGCCCACCCCGGCCGAGCTGGACCGCTACCGCGAGCTGGGGGTGGTCGAGCAGGTGGTGCTCACCGTGCCGCACGCGCCCAGGGACGAGGTCCTGGCCACGCTGGACCACTACGCGAAGGCGTTCCTCTGACGGTCCGACACGCCGCGGGTCCGGCCGCGGGCCGGGCCGCCGGCAGGTCGGGGGCGGGGGTCATCCGGCAGGACGGGTGACATGCCCGGATGTCAGACCGCGGACGGACGACATCCGGGCATCTCATACGTAAATTGTCACATCGTGTTGCGACTTCTCCGCTTTCTGTGGTGCACCCTGGCTGCCGAGTTCAAGGCCATCGTCGTGCTGCCCGTCAGAAAGCTCGTGCTGGAACGCCGCTGGAGCGGCCTGACCCTGGCGGTCGTGGCCTGCCTCGGCGTGATCGTCCTGCACGCGGTGCACCTGACCGCGTGGGGCCACGACTTCGTGCGCTGGATCGGCGGCGTGCAGGCCGGCCTGCCGCTGCCGCTCGCCCTGCTGCGCACCCCCATGTCGCTGTACGTGCCGGCCCTGCACCTGCCGGTCTGGGGCGGGCTCACCCAGTTGTTCATCGCGTTCGCCCTGGCGCAACTGCTGCTGGGCTGGAAGCGCACCCTGCTCGTCGCGTACGTCGCGACGCTGGCCGGCACCATGTCGGCACGCCTGATGATCTGGCTCGGCCCCGACCACCTGCTGGGCATCGGCGCGGACCAGGCGTACGTGCTGGACACCGGGCCGTCCGCAGCGGTGGTCGGGCTGTTCTCCTACATCGCGGTGGTCAAGCGCGCCCCGGTGCTGTTCTCGCTGACCAGCCTGATGATGATCATCGAGTCGGTCGCGGTGCCCAACCTCGCGGGCCGCGAGCACCTGATCGCCATCGGAGCCGCAATGGTCATGGGCTTCATCCGGCTGTACCGCGAGTCCAAGGGCATCGAGCCGGGCGCGTTCGCCCGCGCGCTGAGCCGTACCGCGGCCCGCGCGGCGGGCCGCGCGCCGAGGCCTGCCGCACCGGATCCGCAGGCCCTCCCGGCCACCGAGTGGGAGCGGCAGGCGGCCCCGGAACCCGCCGGGCGGGGTTCCCCGACCGGGTGACCGCGGCGCGGCGCACCCGCCCGGGTCATGCCGCTCCGGCGCCGGCCGGGCTACGGTGGGGGCAGTGGACGACGGCCCTCCGGACTCCCCGGAGCACTTCGACGACCCGCCGCCCGGGTTTCCCCGGGACCTCACGGTGGTCTGCCAGACATGCGACGGCGACGGCTGGCGCTACGTCGGCCGGGCCGCGGTGATCGGCGGCCGCGTCGCGGCGGTCGGCAAGCAGGAGGCCTGCATGGTCTGCGAGGCCGTCGGCCGGCACCGCTGGACCACCGGCCCCGGCGCCTGGGTGAAACGCCACGAACGCCGCCCGATCCCGGAGCACTGACGGCGTCGGCCGACCGCCTGGTACCGACTGCCTCGCCGATCCTTCCCGCCGCGAAATGCCTGCCGGCCGAACCCCGCACCCGCGTTCGTCGCCGATCGGTTCCGGTGGATGCGTCGACCGCGCTGCTGCCGATCCGGAGGCGCCCCCGCAGCGTGTGCAACGCCCGTCCTCCGAGGTCGGCCGGGGCCCCCTGGTCCGGCCGCCGTCCCGCCCCTCGTCGCGTGGCGCCCGCCACCCCGCCCATCAGCGGCCTCACGACTTGCGTCGTGCCTCACCTGCGCTCTTCTCCGTCCGTCTCACCGACCGTCTTGCCATGCGGATAGCCGGTATTGACGCCCGTTCGCGGCCCGCGAATAATCCGGACTGGTGAGCCGAGGAGGGGGATGACGATGCGCGGTGTCCGCGGGACGTTCTTCCCCCAGCCGCTCCCCCTCGTCTCGGGACGCTTCCTGAGGCGCCGTCACATCGATCTCCTCCGGGTCTGCAGCGCCGCCTAGAGCCGCGCTGCCCTTGGCCGTTCCCGCCGCCGTCCGCGGGGCTTCCGCGCGCCCGCAAGGCGCCGGACCGCCCGCGCGCGGCCGCATCGCGTGCCGTGCCGCCCGCCGTTCCCGTTCCCTGCCCGATCCGGCCTCCAGGGAGTTCCGCCATGCCCAAGCCCCTCGCCCCGCAGCCCCGTTCCGCCGACCCCGTCGACTTCCGGCGGCACGGGCGCCACCGCACGTTGGGTCGGCCGGCCCCCATGTTCCGCGGCCGGATCGGCCGCATGCCCGGCAGCGGCTTCACCGCCGACCCGAACCGCTACCACCTGTACGTCTGCTTCGCGTGCCCGCGTTCGCTGCGCGTGGCCATCACCCGCGACCTGCGCGGCCTCGCCGACCGGGTGGGCCTGTCCGCGGTCGACCCGGTGCGCGACGGCCGCGGCTGGGCTTTCCGCGACGGCGACGGCCACGGCCCGGACGCGGTCGGCGGGTTCGCGCTGCTGCGTGAGGCGTACGACGCCACCGAGCACCACTACGAAGGCCCCGTCTCGGTGCCCGTGCTGTGGGACCGCTGGAGCGGCCGCATCGTCAACAACCGGCCCGAGGACATCCTGGCCGACCTCGCCACGGCCTTCGCCGGCACCGGCCCGGACCTGTACCCGGCCCGCTTCGCGGCCGGACTCGCGCAGTACTCCGCGCTGTTCGACGACGACGTCTGGGAGGCGGCTCAGCAGGCCGGCCGGGCCCGGGCCGGGGCCCGCTACGACGAGGCGCTGCGGACCGTCCTGAACACCCTGGGCATGCTCGAACACCGCCTGGCGTACGGCGGCTTCCTGCTCGGCGAGGAGCTGACCGCGGCCGACGTGCACCTGTGGACCACGCTGCTGCACGTGGACGCCGTCCACCGGCGCCACCTGCACGCCGACGATGTCCGCCGGATCGCCGACCACCCCGCGCTGTGGGGCTACTTCGCCCGGCTCTACGAGCACCCGGCGTTCCGGCGCAACGTCCGGCTGGACCACATCGCGCAGCACCACCGCACCAGTTGTCGCGGCCCCGCGGCAAGCGGCAGCGCGGTTCCGATCGTGGACTGGGCGCGGTTGGACGGCGTCCCCGCGGATGCGGCGCTCGGCGCGGTCGCGGGCGCCACGGGCGGACCGTGCGGGTAGGGACGGGGAATTCGCGCCGGTCACGGCAGCGGCGCGGGAACGGGCAGGCCGAGGTGGTCCCGCAGGGTCCACCCGGTGTAGTCCGCGCGGAACGACCCGCGGTCTCGGAGCAGCGGGACCACCTGGTCGACGAAGGCGGTCAAGGCCGCGGAGCCGGACCCGTCCGGCGCGTCGGCCGCCTGCAGGACGAAGCCGTCGCAGGCCTGCTCTTGGACGTAGGCGTCCATGCGGGCGGCGATGTGCGCGGCGCTGCCGGCGAACACGGGACGGTCCGCGTCCGGCAGGCCGGCCTGCAGTCCGCGTCCGCGGGCGTCCGCCTCGCTGCCGCCGAGCACGAACCCGGCGTCGAGCATGACCCGGACGTCCCCGGGTCCGCGGGCGTGCCCCGCCGCGCGGGCCTCCAGGTCCGCGGCGAAGGCCCGCGCTTCGTCGAGTCCGGTGCACGCGGTGCGCACGACGTCGGCGTGCGCCGCGCCGAAATCGCGGGCCTCGTCGGCATCTCCGGCATGGATCAGCACGGGGTTCCCTTGCGGGCTGCGCGGCAGCGTCGCGTGCCCGGAGACCGAGAAGTACCGGCCGTGGAAGGCGAACGGCCGGAGCCCGCCGGGATCCGCGAAGACGCCGCCCGCCTGGTCGGCGGCCACCGCGCCGGGCGCCCATGCGTCCCAGACCGCGCGCACGGTGTGCACGAATTCGTCGGCCCGCTCGTGGCGCCGGACGGCCGGAAGGAAGTCCCCGCGCCGGTAGTTCGCACTGTCGTACGCATCCGGCGAGGTGGCCATGTCCCACGCCGCGCGGCCCGCGCTGAGGTGGTCGAGGGAGGCGATCCGGCGCGCGATTTCGTACGGCTCGCTGTAGACGGCGGTCGCCGTGGCGGCCAAGCCGATCCGGTGGGTCACCGCGGCGAGGGCGGAGAGCACGGTGACCGTGTCCGGGCCGCCGCCGCCCGCGAAGTCCCCGTCGCCCAGCAGGCAGAAGTCGAACTTGCCGCGCTCGGCGGTCCGCGCGATGCGCTCGTACGCCGCGAAGTCGGCGCAGCCGCCCGGGAACTGCACCGCAAGGTGCATCTGCCGACGGCGGCCTGCGCCCGCATCGGACGACCGGCCGCTCATGCAATCCCCGCGAAGCCGGCCGCCCGGAGGCCCTCCGGAAGTACGTCGGGCAACCGCGGCTTCAGATAGGCAGGTTCCGCCGGCGCCTTGGGCCGGGCATACCGACTCGGCGGCCGGCCCAGGCCGAGGTGCCCGCGCAATGTGTCCGCGGTGTAGGCGGTGCGGAACAGGCCGCGTTCGCGCAGGAGCGGTACGACCGCCTCCACGAACCGGGTCAGGCCGTCGGGCAGCACGGACGGCAGGACCGTGAAGCCGTCGACCGCGCCCGCCGCCGTCCACGACTCCACCAGGTCGGCGAGCCCGCTCGCGGTACCCGTGAACTGCAGGACTCCGGGCCGCCGCACGGCCGAAGCGGCGCCTGCCGCAAGGCCGGAGCGGGACCTGAAGCCGGTGTCGTCCGGTCCCTCCTGGCCGTCGCACGCATCGAGCGCGTCGAGGTCGCGGCGGGCCCGGCCGGCCTGCGCCGCGGTACGCCGCAGCAGCACGGTCACGTCCGCCATCACCCGCAGGTCCTCGGGGTCGCGCCCGGCGGCCTCCGCGATGCGGTGCGCGCGGGCCCGCAGGCGCCGCGCCTGGCCGGGCGTGGAGACGTCGATGTAGAGCACGTCGGCGGCCCGCGCGGCGACGTCCAGAGCCTCTTCGCTGTCCACGGTCATCGTCACGACGGGTCTGCCCTGCGGCGGCCGCGGCATGGCCGCCGGGCCGCGGACGTCGAAGTAGGTGCCCTCGAAGTCGACCTGGTGCAGCCGGGTGCGGTCGACGAAGTCGCCGCGCGGCCCGCCCCGGACCACCGCGCCGTCCTCCCAGCTGTCCCAGAGCCTCGTCACCACGTCGACGAACTCGACCGACTCGTCCAGGAGTTCCCCATCCGATGCAAGCGCCTTGCGGCCGAACAAACGGGTCTCGTCCTCAGTGGCCGACACCTTGGGCCACCACCCTGCCCGGCCGCGCGCGACGAAGTCGAGGGTGGCGAGCGCGGTGGAGACCTGGAACGGCTCGGTGTGCGTGGTGGTGGCCGCCGGGACAAGTCCGATGCGGTGCGTGGCGGGGGCCGTGCGGGCGAGCAGCGCCACCGCGTCGAGCCGGCCGCGCAGCCGGTCCGCGCGCAGCGACTGCAGGCCGAGTCCGTCGTCGATGCGGACGAAGTCGAGCGTTCCGCGCTCCGCCTCGCGCACCAGCGCGGTCCAGTAGGCAGCCGAGAACACCAGGTCCGGCCGGGTGTCCGCGGCGCGCCAGGCCGCCGGGTGGCGGCCGGCGCCGTCGAGGGCGACGGCAAGGTGGACGTGGTCGCGCACGGCGGGCATGGGGGTCCCTTCGAACGGGGGGCGGTACGTGCGGAGTTCCGCCGGCCGGCGCAGGAAGCGCGGGCCCGCGGTGCCGGCGTGCGGCGTGGTGCCCGCTGCCCCTGGGGGTGGGCAGCGCTCCTGGACGCCGGACGCGGGAAGCCTGACCGCTGCGCGGAAGCGCACCGCCGGGTCGTGTCGGCCCCGGCCGCACCGCCTCGGTCAGGCGCGACTACACGCCGCGCTGAAGACGCGGCCGAGGTCGACGTACAGGCGTGCGCAGAGGGCCGGCCCGGCGGGCATCGGGGATGCGGTCGCCTCGGCATCCGGGGAGGACGCGGGACACCGGGCAGCCGGGACCGCCGCGGCCCCGCCAAGGGTCCGGTGCGGCATCGCGCTCCCCCGTCCTCCCGCTCCCGGCCTGACGCCTCATCAGTTATTGCCGAGTTGTGAACTGCCCATGAACCACGCCGATTTCGTGGCTGACCTGCTTCGGAACCTACGTGACGCGCCGGGCTCGGTCAACGTTGACAGCCGCGTGCCGGGCTTCGTAGCGTCGATCACGTGAGTGCGGACCTTCGCCTGGTGTCCTGCCGCCACATCGACTTCTGCCGAGTGGCCGGCAGCACCTGTCCGCGCGCCTGAGCCCCGCTCCCGCCGCCGTTCCGCCGCGCCCGAGCGCATCCGCCACCGCGCCTCTCGCACGCGCAGCCACCCGCCGCATCGGGATGCGCTCTTCGCCCGAGGAGTCCCATGAGCACCATCACCGTCTTTGCCAGTCCCGTCGACCAGGAGGTCTTCGGCACCTACCGCGGGCGGCCGCCGTCGCCGCGCGACGGGGTCGAACGGCCGCTCTACCCGTTCCAGGACCGCGTCTCCGCTTCGGGGGACGGCCTCTACCCGGCCGAACCCGGGCGCTACCACCTCTACTTGGCGCACGGCTGCCCGTGGGCGCAGATCGCCGCGATCGTCCGCGAGGCCAAGGGGCTCGGCGAAGCGGTCACCGCGTCCTACGTCGACGAGGCGCGGGACGGCCGCGGCTGGGCGTTCCGGGAGCGCTTCGGCCCCGACCCGGTGAACGGGTTCGCGCTGCTGCGCGATGCGTACGAGGCCACCGAGCCCGGGTACGACGGGCACATCTCGGTGCCGACGCTGTGGGACCGGACCACCTCGCGCGTGGTCAGCAACGACTTCCCGGTCATCCCGGTGGACCTGGCCACCCGCTTCGACGCCTGGGCCGCGAACGACGTCGATCTGTATCCCGAGGCCCTGCGCGCGGACATCGACGCGTTCGACGCCCGCATCACCGCGGACGGCCGCGCGGGCGGCGTCCTGCCGGACTCCGCAGACTCCGCCGGCTCCGCGGCGAACGCCCTCGACGGCTACGAAACCCTGCTCGGCGAGGCGGAGTTCGTGCACGGCAGCGCGCTCACGCTGTCCGACATCCGGCTGTGGGTGAAGCTGATCCGCTTCGAGATCGGCTACCAGGCGGCGATCGAGCGCGACGGTCGCGCGCTGCCCGACTACCCGAACCTGTGGGCGTACACCCAGCGCCTGTACCTGCGCCCGGAGTTCCGGGCCGCGACCCACGACGCGGCGCTGCGCGAGCAGCGCGAGCGGCTGCTCGGCGCGCTGCCGCCGGGCGCCGTGCACGAGGCGGCGGTGCGCCGCGACGAGGAGTGGGCGGCTTCCTGACCCCGCCCCTCCCCGCAGTCCGAGGCCCGTCCGGCAGGCGCACGCCGGGCGGGCCTCTGCACGCCCGGCCGCGCGCCCGGCCCGCCGCGCACCGGCCGTCAAGCCGGGGCGGCCACCCCGTCGTCCGGTACCGCGCGCAGCGATTCGATGGCCCGCCGCAGGCCGGTCTCCAGGTACTTCGGGTTCTCCGGGCCGTGCACCAGGAAGTGGTGCAGCATCCCGTCGATGAAGGCCAGCAGCACTTCCCCGTCGTTGCGCGGGTCCGCCGACCCGGTGGCCATCGCGACCAGTTCGGTGAGCTTCCAGAACTCCTGGACCGAGCGCTTCATCGCCTCGCGGATCAGCGGCTCGCGGATCGACGCCAACTGCAGTTCGTAGCGCGCGATCTGGCGCTCCCGGCTGGTGCTCCACCAGGTGTGGGTGAGCTCCGCTATGCGCGGATAGTCCGGCGCGAACGGGCGCACCGCCATCGTGCGCAGGAGTTCGTCGGCCACATCGCCGGCCTGCGCGCTCTCCAGCTCGGTCATGCGGCCGATCACGCCCAGGACCAGTTGCTCGCGGGTCTTGAAGTAATACGTCACCGAACCGTGCGGCAGTCCGGCCTCCTGCTGCACCGCGCGGTGCGTGAGACCGCGCAGCCCCTGCGTCGAGAGCACCCGGATCGCCGCGTCGAGCAGCTGGACGCGGCGCCCGGACGCCTCGCCCGGCAGCCGCTCCGGAGTCTCGTCCTCACTCGCTTCCATGGCACCCATTATGACCTCGGCTTGACGCCTGTAGAAGATTTCTCTACAACTGGAGAAAACATTTCTACAGTCGTAGGAGGGGCGCGATGGAAGCCCACGGCTCCACCCCGGCTCGGGCCGGGGCCGACCCGAAGCTCGTACTGCTGCTCGTGTGCACCGCCCAATTCGTGCTGCTGGTCGACGACACGATCGTCAACGTGGCACTGCCGACCATCGGGACCGACCTGGAGTTCTCCTCCAGCGCGCTGTCCTGGGTCACCAACGCGTACTTCCTGACCTTCGGCGGCTTCCTGCTCATCGGCGGCGGCCTCGCCGACCTGCTGGGCCGCCGCCGCCTCTTCGCAGGCGCACTGGCCGCCTTCGTGCTGGCCTCGGCGGCCTGCGGCCTGGCCCCGAACGCCGGCACCCTGATCGCGGCCCGCGCCGCGCAGGGCATCGCCGGCGCGCTGCTCTCCCCCGCGGCCCTGGCGATCCTCCTGGCCACCTTCCGCGAGCGCGGCGAACGCGCCCGGGCACTCGGCGTCTGGGCGGCGCTGACCGGCCTCGGCGCGGCCACCGGCCTGCTGCTCGGCGGCGCCCTGGTGGAATGGACCGACTGGCGCTGGATCTTCCTGATCAACCTGCCGATCGGCGCGGTCGCCCTGCTGGCCTTGCCGCGCATCATCCCGGCCGACGACCGCAGCACCCCGGGCCGCGTACCGGACTTCGTCGGGGCCGCGCTGGGCACCCTGGCCGTCCTACTGCTTGTCTACACCGTCGTCGAGACCGAGTCGCACCCGTGGACCTCGGCCCGCACACTGCTCGGCCTGGCCGGTGCCGCGGTGCTCGCCGCCGGATTCGCGCTGCGGCAGCGCACCGCCGCCGAACCACTAATCCCGCGCAGCCTCCTGAAGATCCGTCAGGCGGTGCTCGCGCAGCTCATGGTGCTGGTCGCGGCGGGCGGGCTGTTCGCGATGTTCTACTTCCTCACCCTGTACATGCAGAACGTCCAGGGCTGGGGACCGCTCCGCACCGGCCTGTCGTACCTCCCCTTCAGTGCCGGCATGGGCGTGGCCAGCGCGGTGACCGCGAAGCTGCTGACCGGCCGCGGCCCCGGCGTCCCGCTGGTGCTCGGCCCGGTCGTCGCGGCGGGCGGCATGTACTCGATGAGCCTGCTGGATGCCGGAAGCTCCTTCACCGCGCACCTGATGCCCGCGCTGGTGGTCACCGGCCTGGGCCTGGGCATGGCATTCGTGGCCGTCATCCATGTGGCCACCGGCGGTGCGGGAGAGGCCGACGGCGGCGTCGCGTCCGCGATGGTCACCACCTGCCAGCAGATCGGCGCGGCGATCGGGATCGCGGTCCTGGTCACCCTGGCCACCAATGTGCGCGACGACCGCATCAAGTCGGGCACCGACCGGATGACCGCGTCGGTGGACGGCTTCAGCCGGGCCTTCGAGGTCCAGGCCGTGCTCATGGGCGCGGCGGCCGTCCTCGGCCTGCTGGTGGCCCGCGCCGCGGCCAAGGCGGCCCGCCACGGCGCCGGTCCGGCCGCGGAAGGCGCGGACGGCGCGGACGGCGCGGACAGCGCGGACAGCGCGGACGGCGCGGACGGCGCGGCGAAGGACGCCGGCCGGGGGGCCCCCCCCCCCCCCGCCGGGGGGGGGGGCCCCCGCCCCCCCCCCCCCCCCGGGGGGGGCCCCCCGCCCCGCCGGGGGGGGCGCCCCACCGCATTCGCCTGCCGGGGCTGCCGAACCGGCAGCCACCGGATCAGGAGGTGCGGATCTTGTCGAAGCGCTTCATACGCTCCAGCACGCCCTCCGCGGTCGGGTCGGCCAGCTCGTCGACGATGCGGCCGTCCGCGAGGAACACCACCCGGTGCGCGTACGACGCGGCGCCCGGGTCGTGCGTGACCATCACCACGGTCTGGCCGAGCACGTCCACGCTGCGGCGCAGGAAGGACAGCACCTCGGCGCCCGCGCGCGAGTCGAGATTGCCGGTCGGCTCGTCCGCGAAGATGATCTCGGGCCGGGCTGCCAGGGCCCGCGCGCACGCGACGCGCTGCTGCTGCCCGCCGGACAGCTCGGCAGGCCGGTGCCGCAGCCGGTCCTGCAGGCCGACCGCAGCGACCACCTGCTCGACCCAGTCGGCATCCGGTTTGCGGCCCGCGATGGCCGTCGGGAGCGTGATGTTCTCCTCGGCGGTCAGCGTGGGCAGCAGGTTGAAGGCCTGGAACACGAAGCCGATCTTGTCCCGCCGGAGCTTGGTCAGCTCCTTGTCCTTGAGCCCGGTGATCTCGGTCCCGGCGATCCACACCCGGCCGCGGGTGACCGAGTCGAGCCCGGCCAGGCAGTGCATCAGCGTCGACTTGCCGGACCCGGACGGGCCCATGATCGCGGTCAGCCGGCCGCGCGGGATCTCGATGTCGACCGCGTCCAGCGCGACCACCCGGGTGTCGCCTTCGCCGTACGCCTTGGTCAGCTGCGCGGCGCGCGCCGCCGCGCCGGTCCGGTCGGAATCGCGGTCGGAGTTGCGGTCGGAGTTGCGGTCGGGGCTGTTGTCGCGTCGGTCCTCCACGAGGAGCCTCCTGAGTGGTTGCTCGGTGGCTGTGCGTCGGAAGTGCGGGACGAAGTGCGGGAAGAAGTGCGGGGAAAGTGCGGGGAAACTGTGTGGCTGTACGTCCAGACTCCCCCGCACGTGCCCCGTCCCGGTAGACCGGATGCAAGCCCGGAGAACCTGCGAGAGTCGCGGCGCGTCCCCCTGAAGGAGGAGCCGAGATCTCGCCCGGTGCACGGAGTGCAACCTCGGGCGTCTAGGCTTCATTGCTCAACGAGGTGTCCATCAAGCAGGGCCGGGAGGGGTTTCGGCGTGCTCGTTCCCCGTCAACGGTCCGACGGCGGCAGATCTCGGCCTACCCGCAGGGCGGTATTGCTCGTGTCGGGTGCGGCCGCGGCCTGGGCGATTTCGCTCGGGCTGTGGATCCTGCTCCTGGTCGGCAACACCGGCATGCTGTGGACGTCGCTCGACCTGGCGGTCTACCGCGGTGCCGCGGAGTCCCTGGGCCACGGCCAGGACGCCCTGTACACGGAGTCCTTCGGGCCCTGGCCTGGGCCTTTCCTGTACCCGCCGATCGCTGCGGTGTTCTTCAGGGCGATGCTGGTCTTCGACTGGGAGACCTGGAAAGTCCTGACCTCGATCGTCAACCACCTGTGCGTGCTGGCCATCGCGTGGTGGTCGTGGGGCATGGTCGCGAAGAACCGCACCGCGGTGCGGCTGGCCGCGACCTTCGGCACCGCGGCCGTGGCCATGTGGCTGGAGCCGGTCGACAAGACCTTCCGATACGGGCAGGTCAGCCTGGCCCTGCTTGCCCTGATTCTGTACGACATGTCGCGTCCGGACGGGTCGCGCACCAAGGGCATCGGCATCGGCCTGGCCGCGGGCTTCAAGCTCACCCCGGGCCTGTTCATCGTCTATCTGCTGCTCACCCGGCGGTTCCGGGCCGCCGCGACGGCGACCGCGACGTTCGCCGCGACCGTGGCGGTGGGCTTCGCATTCCTCCCGAAAGCCGCGATCCGGTTCTGGTTCGACGCCATCAGCGGGCCCGAGCAAGTCAACAATTCGGTATCGATCGCGGACGCCATCAACCAGTCGTTCCGGGCGATGTTCATCCGGCTCGTCGGTGCCGACAACTCGACCGCGAGCCTGCTGTGGGTCGCCGCGTGCGCGATCACCACGCCCATCCTGCTGGCCGCCGCGGTCCAGGCCTCGCGGCGCCGCGAGGAGCTCCTCGGCGTCCTGCTGTGCGGCGGCGTCACCGTGCTGGTGAGCCCGATCTCGTGGTCGCACCACTGGGTGTGGGTGCTGCCCGCGGCGATCCTGCTCGCCCACAAGGCGGTCACCGCGGTCGGCCGGCGCCGCAAGCAGCTGTTCGCCGGGCTCGTCGCGTACCTCGCGCTGATGATGTGCTACCCCGTGGGGCTGGGCAAGCACGGAGAGTTCGACTCTTCGATGCACGCACTCCCGTACGGCCTGGTGTGGATGACGCCCCATCAGGACGGCTTCGACCTCACCTGGACGATGTGGCAGAGCGTGGTCGGCAACAGCCTGCTGCTCGCCAACCTCGTGCTGATGCTCGGGGTTTCCCTGATCCTGCTGCGCCCGAGCGCCCTGCTCGACAAGGACGGCGTCCCGGTCTTCCCCGCGGATGCCGCCGAACTCCCGTCCGAGGCCCGCAGCCAGGACGCGGACACCGCCGACCTCGATGCCGAAGCCGCTTCCGTAGTGGCCGAGGAGAACGCGGTCAAGCCCCTCCAGACGGTCCCCGACCGTCCTACCCGGCATCTCTGACCCGGGTCTCCCCTAAGGGGAGGCGTACGCCGACGGCTCTCCGATCCTCCTTGCGTAGGAGCAGGTCTTCCGTTCCTGACGACGATTCATCGTCCTTACGCGGCCCATAGCGTGATCGTGTTCGCTCGAATCGTCCTCAGCAACACCGCGGCGGAAACGCCACAGACCGCAGGAGAAACTCGTGACCACGGCCACGGCAGCCTCGAAAGACGCGAACCCCCGGGGAACCGGCATCGCCGCCCGCGCCCAGCAGCTCACCAAGGCGTACGGAGACGGCGAGACCCGCGTCGTCGCGCTGAACGCCGTCGACGTGGAGATCGCCCGCGGGCAGTTCACCGCGATCATGGGCCCGTCCGGCTCCGGCAAGTCCACGCTCATGCACTGCCTGGCCGGCCTGGACACGGTCAGCTCGGGCCGCAGCTGGATCGGCGACACCGAGATCACCGGGCTCAAGGACAAGGAGCTGACCAAGCTCCGCCGCGACAACATCGGCTTCATCTTCCAGGCGTTCAACCTGCTGCCCACGCTGAGCGCGCTGGAGAACATCACGCTCCCGATGGACATCGCGGGCCGCAAGCCGGACCAGGCCTGGCTGGACAACGTGATCGACACCGTCGGCCTGCGCGACCGGCTCGGGCACCGCCCCGCCGAGCTGTCCGGCGGCCAGCAGCAGCGCGTGGCCTGCGCCCGCGCCCTGGCCAGCCGCCCGGAGATCATCTTCGGCGACGAGCCGACCGGCAACCTCGACTCCCGGGCCGGCGCCGAGGTGCTCGGCTTCCTGCAGCGCAGTGTGCGCGAGCTGGGCCAGACCATCGTCATGGTCACCCACGACCCGAACGCCGCGTCGTACGCCGACCGCGTGCTGTTCCTCGCCGACGGCAGCATCGTCGACGAGATGCACCGGCCCACCTCCGATGCGGTGCTCGAGCGCATGAAGCGCTTCGACGCCGCCCGCACGAGCTGAACCGGGCGGGCCGACGACCATGTTCAAAGCGACGTTCAGAAGCTTCCTCGCGCACAAGGGCCGGATGGCGCTCTCCGCCATCGCCGTCCTGCTGTCGGTGGCGTTCGTCTCCGGGACGCTGATCTTCACCGACACCATCACCAAGACCTTCGACGACCTCTTCAAGTCCACCGCGGCCGACGTCACGGTGTCCCAGAAGTCCGAGCAGAGCGACAGCGACCTCGCGGTCACCGGCCAGGTCAAGTCCATCCCGGTGGGCACCACCGACCAGGTCGCGAAGATGCCCGGCGTCAAGGCCGCGCACGCCGCGGTCTCGGTCGAGAACATCACCGTGGTCGACAGCAAGAACAAGTCGGTCGGCCCGGACGGCGGCGCCCCGACCATCGGCCTGAACTGGTACGAGAGCGACCGCTCGCCGGTCAAGATCACCAGTGGCCGGGTGCCGCAGGCCGCCGGTGAGGCGGTCGTCGACGCCGACACCGCGGACCGCAAGAAGATCAAGATCGGCGACTCGCTGCGCGTCATCGCGGCGCCCGGCACGACCGAGGTCAAGGTCGTGGGTGTCGCCACCTTCACCACCACGAACCCCGGCGCCACGCTGGTGTTCCTGGAGACCGCGGCGGCCCAGAAGGCGTTCCTCGGGTCGACCGACAAGATCAGCGATGTGGAGCTGGACGCCGCACCCGGCGTCACCCACGAGCAGCTCAAGCAGACCGTGAGCAGCCAGCTCGGGGCCGGCTTCGAGGTCAAGACCAAGGCCGAGGCGGCCAAGGACGCGTCCGACGACATCGGCACCTTCATCAATTTCATGAAGTACGCGATGCTCGGCTTCGCCGGCGTCGCGGTGCTGGTCGGCATCTTCCTGATCTTCAACACCTTCCAGATGCTGGTCGCGCAGCGCACCCGTGAACTGGGCCTGATGCGCGCCGTCGGGGCCAGCGGCAAGCAGGTCAAGCGCTCCGTCGTGGTCGAGGCGCTGCTGCTCGGCGTGGTCGGCTCGACGCTGGGCCTGGCGGCCGGCTTCGGCCTCGCCATCGGGCTCAAGGCGCTGATCCAGAGCTTCGGGATGAACCTCAAGGGCACCAGCTTGGTGTTCAACCCGGCCACCCCGATCGCCGCGTACAGCGTGGGCATCATCGTCACGGTGCTGGCCGCGTACATCCCGGCCCGCCGCGCCGCGCGCATCTCGCCGATGGCGGCGCTGCGCGAGGCGAGCGCCCCGGTGCAGAAGCCGCTGCGCCGCCGCACGGTCATCGGCATCGTGATCGCCGCGATCGGCGTGTTCGGCCTGGTCGCCGCGGCGACTGCCAGCAGCGCCAAGAACGGCGGCTTCATGCTGGTCATCGGCATCCTGATGACGCTGGTGTCGTTCGTGGTGCTCGGCCCGGTGCTGGCCCGTACCGTCATCCCGTGGCTGGGCGCCGGGTTCCCGAAGCTGTTCGGCCCGATGGGCAAGCTCAGCCGGGACAACTCGATGCGCAACCCGCGGCGTACCGGTGCCACCGCCGCCGCGCTGATGATCGGTGTCGCGCTGGTCAGCGGCATCGCGGTGTTCGCCTCGTCGATGAACAGCTCGCTGTCCAAGCAGATCGACCGCTCGTTCGGCGCGGACTTCACCGTGCAGGGCAACAGCGGCGGCCCGATGGGGCCGGACATCTACCAGACGGTCAAGGGCGCCGAGGGCGTCGGCACCCCGGTCCGCGCCCGGCTGCTGCCGGACGTCGAGGTCACCTACCCCGACGGACAGACCAGCAAGGACCAGGTCAACGCGGTCGACAAGGGCTTCGACTCGGTGTGGAAGCTCAAGTACACCGCCGGCGACGCGAGCCAGGTCGGCACGCCGGGCAGCATCGTGCTGGACGAGCAGGCCGCGAAGGACCACGGCGTCGGGGTCGGCGGCACCGTCAAGGTGACGTTCCCGGGCGGCAAGTCGGTGGACGCCAAGGTCGTCGCGCTGCGCGAGCACGTCAAGGGCGGGCTGCAGTTCGGCTTCGGCAACATCCCGACGCTGCCGATCTCCACGCTCGAGGAGGTCGCGCCGGACGTGCAGGACTTCCTGATCTTCGCGAACGCCGCGCCGGGTGCCGACAAGTCCGCGGTGAGCGAGAAGCTCGAGGCCACGCTGGACCCGTTCCCGCAGGTGTCGGTGCGCGACCAGGCCGACTACAAGGAGCTGGTGCAGGGCCAGATCAAGGTCCTGCTGTACATGATCTACGGCCTCCTCGGCCTGGCGATCATCATCGCGATCCTGGGCGTCATCAACACGCTGGCGCTTTCGGTGGTCGAGCGCACCCGGGAGATCGGCCTCATGCGGGCCATCGGCGCCTCGCGCCGGCAGATCCGCCGGATGATCAGGCTCGAATCGATCGTGATCGCGGTGTTCGGCGCCTTGGTGGGCCTGGTGCTCGGATTGTCGTGGGGCGTCACCGCCCAGCGGCTGCTGTCCGAGCAGGGCCTGGAGGTCCTGACCATCCCGTGGGGCACGGTGGTCACCGTGGTCATCGCCTCGGCGGTGGTCGGCCTGCTGGCCGCGCTGCTGCCGGCGCTGCGGGCCTCGCGGATGAACGTGCTGGCGGCGATCGCCTCCGAGTGATCCCGGCGGGCCGTCCGGCCCGTGCGAAAGGCGCCTGCTCCCTGTCGGGGGAGCAGGCGCCTTTGCGCGTGCGGCGGATTCCGCGGTCAGTCGCTGCGGACCGCGTCGCGGGCCAGGCCCGCGGCGGTGGCCTGGGCGAGTGCGGCGCGGCAGGCGG
Organism: Yinghuangia soli; assembly: GCF_021502675.1. Lineage (GTDB taxonomy): Bacteria > Actinomycetota > Actinomycetes > Streptomycetales > Streptomycetaceae > Yinghuangia > Yinghuangia soli. The sequence continues at coordinate 50,929 of NZ_JAKFHA010000027.1, read as the reverse complement.
TGTCCGCCTGGCGGGTGGTCTCCGGCAGCCGGAAGTGCGGGCTGAGGGCGAGGACATGGCGGCAGGCTGCGGCCAGGTCGAGGCCGTGGCCGACCGAGACGAAGACCGGCTTGACGTTGTCCTGGGTGCGCAGCACGGCGCCCACCACGTCGCCGTCCAGGACCAGGTCGGAGGCGGCGCCGCGGTGCGGCGGCGGGGTGTCGTAGGTGCCCACGAACGCGGTCTTGCCGACGCCGATGCTCGGGATGCCGGTGTGCACGCCCAGGTGGCAGGCCAGCCCGAAGCGGCGCGGGTGGGCCAGGCCCTGCCCGTCGCACACCAGCAGATCGGGCGGGACGGACAGCCCGTCCAGCGCCTCGACGAGCGAGGGCAGCTCGCGGAACGCGAACAGGCCGGGCACGTACGGGAAGCGGGCGTGGCCGAGGACCACCGAGCGCTCCAGCACTTGCAACGTGTCCGGGTCCAGGACGACCACGGCGGCGGCGAGGCGGTCGGAGTCCTCGGCGTACGCGACGTCCAGTCCGGCGACGCGCCGCACGTCGGCAGGCCCTGGGCCGGTGGTGACGACGAGCGGGCGGAGCCGGTCCTGCAGGGCGCGGGCCTGCTCGGCGGTCTCGGGCCGGCCGTCGACGCCGTTGTCGGCGGCGGGCTCCGGAGCAGAAGCGGGAGCGGGGTGCGTGGGGTCGGTCGCGTTCGGCACGTCCCCACAGTAGGCACGGGGTCGGGCCCGGCCTACCGGATATCCCGCTACTCGGCCGCGGGGCGGTGCGCGACCGGGCAGCCGCCGGTCATCTTGCCCAGGAACGCGTTGGGGTCGTAGAAGTGCTCGACGTCGAGGAGCCGCAGGTCGTCGCTGACCTTGGCGATGCTGATGCCGAACATCTCGATGGTCTCGCCGGTCGGCTCGAAGCCGTTGTAGGCGCCGTCGAAGGAGCCCCAGTGCCGCCACTTGAAGGTGACCACCGGCGGCGGGGTGAGGACTTCGAGGACCTCCCAGAAGAAGCCGTTGGGCATGGCCTCGTGGAAGACGTCGTGCGAGGACTCGAAGCTCTCCTGGCCGGTGCGGTAGAAGACGCTGTCGCCGATCAGGATGTTGTAGCTGCCGATCGCCGCGATGTCGGCCGCGGTGGCCCAGGGGCCGCCGTTGACGCGGGTGCGGAACTTCTCGGTGACCATCGAGACCCAGGTGTCCGGGTCCTTCTTGTGCGAGACCTCCATCTCGAAGACCTGCACGATGCTCTCGACGATGGCCTCCAGCGAGCCGGCGTCGAAGGTGTGGGTGCGCTGCCCCGGCATCACCGTGTGGGACAGGTGGTAGTCGGGGGCTTCCTCGCGCCAGTCGCTCGCGGGTGCGGCCGCGACGACGGCATCGCGGCCCTGGAGCCACAGCGGAGTCTCGGGTGCCTCAGCGGTTTCCGAAGTCGTCATGGGGGCGATCCTGACCCAGTGGCGCGCGCCATGGCAACCCTCCGGATGGCAACTCTCCGTATATCTCCGTGAGTTCCCGCATTGCGCGGTTGACTCGGGTTGCGAGGGAAGGCTCCGCGTTCGCACTCGACACGAACTGCCTTGGAAAACAAGCAGTTTCATGAGGCGAAGCGGAATGCGGACGGCCGCTTAGGCGGCGGTCGCGGCGACCGTTTCACGGCGCGGCAGCGGGAGGCGTGCATGCACTCCGTATCCGGACCGGTGGATGCGGAAGTCGGCGGCGGCGAGGCGGGCCCGGGCCGCCGCGCCGGGCACGCCGTACCGCCCCGCGAGCAGCCCGTATGCCTGGGACTGACACTGCATCAGGGCGCGCTCCACGTCGGCGTCCAGGCCGAGCGGGACGAGGTGCTCGGCGGTGGTGACGTACGGCCGACGGCCCGCGCCGGACCAGTCGCGCACCTGGGCGTGCGGGATCACGTCGAGCCGCAGCGTGGCGCGCAGCGGGCCCTCCCACAGCGCGCCGGGGACGCCGGGGCGGCGCCCGAAGCGCGGTCCGCCGACGTGGAACAGCGCGCCGGGCGCCTGGACCGGCAGGTGGAGTGTCGCGCCGGCCGACAATTCGGGCAGGTCCAGGTTGCCGCCGAAGCTCCCGGCGCTGCCGGAGTGCCGGCGCAGCCCGTCCGACGTCGCGACGCCCATCACGGCGAGCGACGGCCGGAAAGGCACCGGGCCAGCCGGGCCGATCCGGTGGAGTTCGTCCGGGGCGCCGCCGCGCGCCGCGATCACACCGTACGGAACGCGCGGTTCCAGGGCCGCGATGTGGACGGCCAGCACATCGCCGGGACGCGCGCCGCGCACCTCGATCGGGCCGGTGACCAGGTGCGGGCCGTCCACCGCGGGATCGTGCGCGGCACCGGAAGCGGCCAGCTCACGGGCGTCTTCGAGCACTTCCGCAGGGTCCACCCCGAACGCCCCGAAGTAGGCCACCGGGTCGCGTCCCTGATGGGGCATCAACCCCTGGTGCGACAGCGTGTCCACGACTACGGTGGCGCCCGTCGCGACGCTCAGGACCGGCCGGTCCACGGCGCCGGGCAGCCATCCCCACAGCACGGTGCCGGGCCGCGACGCCAGCAGATCTCGGGACATGTCCCAGGTTGTACGCCCGGTCCGTAACCACGCTGCGTCGTGCCGGTTACGCGCCGGTTTCCTGCGGGATCGCCCGGCCCGTAACCCCTCGGTAACCCTGTGGCAACAGCCCACCACCACAGTTGTCGGCAACACCGTTCCCGCGCACCCGGACAAGTCGCAGCGCACGCAGCACACCCGGCGCATAGGAGAAACCGTGACCGAAACGACCACACTGACCGGAGCGACGCTGCCCGACGGGCACGTCCGCAACGTCGTGCTGCGGCACGGGAGCGTGAGCCACCTGCGTCCGGTCGGGATACCCGATCCCGGCGAGTCCGTCATCGACCTCACCGGCTATCTGCTGCTGCCCGCCCCCGCCGAACCGCATCTGCATCTGGACCGGGCGCTGACCTGGGAGCCGGTGGGCAGCGACCCGGACGGCCGGGACGGCCCGGTGCGTTCGTGGCGCGCCTGGCCGGCCCGGTACAGCACCGCGGACCTGCGCCGCCGGGCGCGCAGCGCGCTGCAGGCGCTGTCCGCGAACGGGGTGACCGCGGTGCGCGCGCACATCGACATCGGCGTGGGCGCCGGGTCGCCGCTGCGGGCCGTCGAGGTGCTGCGCGAACTGCGCGAGGACCTGCACCGCATCCTCGACCTGCAGATCGTCGCGGTGCCGTCGCCGGGTCTGGCCGACCGGTCCGCACTCGACGCCTTCTCGGCGGGCGCCGGACTGCTCGGCGGGCGCCCGCACTCCGCGGCGGACCCGCGGGCCGAGACCCGCCGCCTGCTGCGGCTGGCCGACCGTGCCGAAGTGGACCTCGACCTGCACCTCGACGACCAGCCCGACTCCCGGGTCCTGGCCGTCGCGGACCTGGCCCGGCTGCTGCGGGCTTCGGGCTTCGGGCGCCAGGTGACCGCGAGCCACTGCGCGGGCCTGGGCGTCCTGCGGCCGCCCGCGCTGGCCAAGGTGGTCGAGGCCATAGCGGCGTCGCGCATGGCGGTGATCGCGCTGCCCGCGGCGCCGCGTACCGAGAACGGGACCCGTGCGGTGCCGCCGTGCGGCGGTCCGGGGCCGCTGCATGCGCTCCTGGAGGCGGGCGTACCGCTGGGCGCGGGCGGCGACCACCTGCGGGACGCACTGCACCCGATGGGCCGCGCGGACGCACTGGAGGCCGCGTCGCTGCTGGTGACGACGGGTCAGCTCACCGTCGAGCAGGCGTACGCGGCGGTCGGCGCCGATGCCCGGCGCATCATGGGCCTGCCCAAGGCCGGGCCCGAACCCGGCGCGGTCGCGGACCTGTTGGCGGTACGCGCGAGCAGCCTCGCGGAGGCGGTCATGGCGCCGCCCGCGGACCGCATCGTGTTCCGGCGCGGGCGCGTGGTCAGCCGTACGGCCGTGCCGCGTGCCGGGACGCTGCGCAGCCGGAGCACCGGTGTGCTGTCGCGGCAGCGCGGCCGGGTGCCCGCCGGGGCGCGCTGACACACCGTCAAGACCGTTGCTCCTGCCGAAGTGCATGCTGTGCGGCTCTGGAGATCGTCACGCTCCGGTCGCATGATGCTCTGCGGGCGTCCCCCGCGCCCGCAGAGCGACGCAAGGAGCACGGCGTGGACATAGTGGAACTGCTCGACGGGCATGACGCGGTCGGCCTCGCGGGACTGGTGCGCAGCGGCCAGGTCAAGCCCTCGGAAATCCTCGACGCCGTGGTCACGCGCCTCGAAGAGCGCAATCCGCTGCTGAATGCGGTGGTCGCGACCCGTATCGACGCCGCGTACCAGGAGATCGCCGAGGGGCTGCCGGACGGCCCGCTGCGCGGTGTGCCGTTCGTGGTGAAGGACCTGGGCTGCGATGTCGCGGGCCTGCCGTCGACGAATGGCAGCCGGCTCTTCGCGGGCGCGATCCCCGCGCGGGACGGGATCCTGGCGGCCCGCTACCGCAAGGCCGGCCTGGTGATCGTCGGCAAGACGAACACGCCGGAGTTCGGCAAGAACGCGAGCACCGAGCCGCAGTTGTTCGGACCGTCCCGCAATCCGTGGAAAACCGGCCACAGCACCGGCGGTTCCAGCGGCGGCTCGGCGGCCGCGGTGGCGGCTGGCATCGTGCCCGCGGGGCACGCGAACGACGGCGGCGGCTCGATCCGGATCCCGGCGGCCTGCTGCGGGCTGTTCGGCCTCAAGCCGTCGCGCGGGCGCGTCCCGTTCGACGCCGGGAACGCGGCCTTCGCCTACCCGCTGTCGGTGGCGAACGCAGTGACCCGCACGGTCCGCGACAACGCGGCCCTGCTGGACGCGGTGGCCGGCCCGGTACTCGGCGACGCGACGCTCGCGCCCGCGGACCCGGGTTCGTTCCTCGCCGCCCTCGCCGAGCCGCCCGGCCGCCTGCGCATCGGCTACTCCACGGTCAGCGCGAACGGCACCCTGGTCGCCCCGGCAGCCGCCCGCGCCGTCGAGCGCACCGCCGCGCTGCTCGCGGAACTCGGCCACGAGGTCGTGGAGTCCGCCCCTTCATGGGACATGACCGCGGTCACCGCGGTCCTCGGATCGGTGATGGGCACCGCGACGTCCGCGCAGATCGAGGACCGGCTCGCCGAACTGGGCCGCGACCTGGCCGACGACGACCTCGAACCCGCCACCCGCTGGACCCACGAACACCTCGGCAACGCGACCTCCCTGGTCCGCGCCCTCCAGCAGGCCGAAACCATCGGCCGCGGAATCGCCCCGTGGTTCGCCGAGTTCGACGTGTGGCTCACCCCCACCCTGGGCCTCGAAGTGCCGGAGCTCGGCTGGATGGACACCACGCGCATGGAGACCATGCCGAACGCCGGCAAGATGACCTGGTTCACCTCGGTCTTCAACGTCACCGGCCAGCCCGCCGCCTCGGTCCCGGCCGGCTTCGACGACCGCGGCCTCCCCCTGGCCGTCCAACTCGCCGGCCGCATGGGCTCCGAGGCCACCCTGCTCCGCCTCTCCGCCCAACTCGAAGAAGCCGCCCCCTGGCCCTGGCAGGCCCCCTGGAACCCCGCCGAGTAACCCCGTCAGGCGCGGCCGGGCACCCCGGCAACCCGGCCGCGCCTGCCGTCCACCCCCTCCGACTCCGGTCCCCCGACCGTGGTCCGGTGCAGGACCCGGACCGCGTCCCCGAAGTCGGCCACGACCCGGTGCTGCGTCGCACGGTTGTCCCACATCGCGACGTCACCGGGCCGCCACGACCACCGGACGGTGTTCTCCGCCCGGATGACGTGCCCTTGCAGGAGTCGGACAAGTGTCGCCGAGTCGGCAGCGCTGAAGCCGTCGAGCCGCTGGGCGAACCCGCCAAGGAGCAGGGTGCGTTCCCGGGTCTCGGGATGCACGCCCACCACCGGGTGCACGGCCTCGAACGGCGCCGCGGCGAGGAGTTCGCGGTACCAGGCGTGCGCTTCGGGGTCACGTTCGGGCGCGAGCGCCGAGTAGTCGTAGACGTTGCTGTGCACGGCGTCGAGCCGGTCGGCGAAGTCCCGCAGCGGCTCCGGCATGCCCGCGTAGGCGGCCGCGGTGTTCGCCCACATGGTGTCGCCGCCGAAGGCCGGCAGCCGGACCGCGCGCAGGATCGACACGGCCGGGAAGTCCGGGACGAACGTGAGATCCGTATGCCAGGCGTCGGCCTGGCCTCCGTAGCCGCTGGTGATCGGCAGCACGAACCCGTCGTCGTGGTCCACGAGCGGGTGCACGCTCGGCTCCCCGAGCAGGCGCGTGAACGCGACTTGTTCCCGGTCGTCCAGATGGTCCTGGCCGCGGAAGAAGACGACCTTGTGGGCGTGCAGGGCGTCCCGGATCTCCTGGACGGTGCCGGCGTCGAGATCGCCGGACAGGCGCACGCCGCCGAGCACCGCGCCGATCCGCCCGGCCACCGGGGTGACTGTGACCTGCGGCGCGGCGGGCGCAGCAGTTCGGTCGGGGCTCGGCGCGATCTCGGCGGGCGGCATGGGCGTCCTCTCGTGGCGGGAGCCCAGTGTGCCCGGGCCCCGGCCGTGCCTTGTGGGCGGCCGGGGCCGGGTGTGGTCCGCTGGGGCGCTTGGTGGGTCAGGCGGCCTGGGCGGGGGTTGCGGGGGCGGGCTTGATGGCGGTGCTGCTGCGGCCGTCGACGCCGACGGGGATGTCGCCGTCGACGGTGGTGCGGTGCAGGACGCGCTTGGCGGTGCCGAAGTCGGAGATGGCGCGGTGCTGCGTGGCGCGGTTGTCCCAGATGGCGACGTCGCCGGGCTGCCAGGACCAGCGGACGGTGTTCTCCACGCGGGTGACGTGGTTCTGCAGGAGCTGGATGAGCAGCTTGGAGTCGTCGCCGCCGTAGCCCGCGAGGCGCTGGACGAAGCCGCCGAGCAGGAGGTTGCGCTCGCCGGTGACCGGGTGGACGCGGACGACCGGGTGCTCGGTCTCGTAGACGGTGGAGGCGAAGATCTCCTGGTAGCGCTTGATCAGCTCGGGGTCGCGGTCCGGGGAGATGGCGGCGTAGTCGTAGAGGTTGGTGTGCACGGCGCGCAGGGAGTCAGCCAACTCCTTGAGGGCCGGGGAGAGTTCGTCGTACGCCGCGGCGGTGTTGGCCCACAGGGTGTGGCCGCCGGCCTCCGGGATCTCGATGGCGCGCAGGATCGAGGCGAGCGGGTACGCCGGGACGAAGGTGACGTCGGTGTGCCACTGGTCCGCGGCGCCGCCGTACTCGCTGGTGATGGGCAGGACGAGTTCGCCCTCGAGGTTGACCGTGGGGTGGCCGATCGGGTCGCCGAGCAGGCGGGTGAACTCCAACTGGGCCTCGTCGGTCAGGTGGTCCTGGCCGCGGAAGAAGATCACCTTGTGGGCGTGCAGCGCGTCCCGGACGGCCTGCACGGTGGCCTCGTCGAGGTCGCCGGAGAGGCGCACCCCGCCGATGACCGCGCCGATGCGGCCGGAGACCTTGGTGACGGTGATGCCCTCGGCGGTGTCCGGGAGAGCAGGGGTGGTGGCGAGCGTGGTGGCGGTCACGAGCGGGTTCCCTTCGGTTTTGGCATACGGCGTACCGGCGCCGCGCAGGGGGCGGCACTCGGGGACAGGCGGATGCGCGCGACCGCCGCGCCTCGGGCGCGGATAGGGCGTACGGGAGGGGCGGCGCGCGTCGGTCAGCGACAGTGACAGTGCGCGCCGGGGGGCACCGGAAGGTGGGAGATGCGGTGGCGGACCAGCTCGCGCATCGCGGTTCTCCCTTCCGGCTCATGGTGTGCGGGCAGCCGCACACGCGTGCAACGACTGCACGTGGTACGCGGGTTCGCTCCGCGTCTGCCTCGATTGTGCGGGGATATACATGCAGGGGTCAACTATTAACGGATGAACATATTGCGACACACCCGAATGAGTCATTGCTTTTCCCAAGAAAGCGGATATTGCCGCCGTACGGTGAGGGTCCATTTGCTCTTCACCCTCCGGACGAGGTGAGTCGTGCGCTCCGCTCGTGGTGCAGCCCTGCTCGTCGTCGTCGCGGTCCTGGCCGCCGTGGGATTCGTGTTCCTGGCCAAGGACGGCGACGACAAGAAAGCCAAGAACGACACCGCCAAGGCCGCGGAAGGCGGCGGCAAGGACGGCCAGAAGGTCCAGGCCGCTCCCCCGCCGGCCGGCGCGGTCACCCTGATCGGCGACGGCTCGACGTCGCACACCGGCCCGCAGCCCAATCAGCTGCCGGTCGAGAAGCTGAAGCCGGGCGAAGTGCCGCCGCAGTTCGTGGTGTTCTCGTGGGACGGCGTCGGCGAGGACAACCAGCACCTGTTCTCGCACTTCCGCAAGGTGGCCCAGGAGTCCAAGGCGACGATGACGCTGTTCCTCAGCGGCATCTACGTCCTGCCGGGCAGCCAGCGGGCGCAGTACCAGGGGCCGAACAAGGCGGTCGGGCAGAGCGACATCGGCTTCCTCGAACCGAAGGAAGTGCGCGACACCATCGAGCAGCTCGGCCTGGCGTGGAAGGACGGCCACGAGGTCGGCACGCACTTCAACGGCCACTTCTGCGGCCCGACCGGCGGCGGCTCGTGGTCGCCAGCCGACTGGGCCAAGGAGACCGAGCAGGCCCTGAAGTTCGTGCAGACGTGGAAGTCCACCACCGGCATCACCGACCTGCCGCCGCTGCCCTTCGACTACAAGAAGGAGCTGGTCGGCGGGCGCGCCCCGTGCCTCGAGGGGCAGAAGGCCCTGCTGCAGGCTGCGCCGCAGATGGGCTTCCGGTACGACTCCAGCGGCCCGGGCGGCCGCCAGGTCTGGCCCGCGAAGGCCAACGGGATCTGGGACATGCCGCTGCAGCAGATCCCCTTCCCCGGCCGTAAGTTCGAAGTCCTGTCGATGGACTACAACGTCATGATGAACCAGTCGCGCACCGTCAAGGGCGACCCGTCGAACTTCGGGGCGTGGCAGGAGCAGGCGTACCAGAGCTTCATGGGCGGCTTCGAGCGCGCCTACTCCTCGAACCGGGCGCCGCTGATCATCGGCAACCACTTCGAGAGCTGGAACGGCGGCATCTACATGAAGGCCGTCGAGAAGACGATGCGGACCGCGTGCACCAAGGAAGGCGTGCGCTGCGTGTCGTTCCGGCAGCTCGCCGACTGGCTGGACGCGCAGGACCCGGCGGTGCTGGCGAAGCTGCAGAAGCTGAACGTGGGCGAGAAGCCGGACTGGGGGACGTTCCTCAACCCGGCCGCGCCGCCCGCGGCTCCGCCGGCTGCTCCGGCCGCCCCGGCGCCGGGAGTTCCGGCCGGGGTCCCGGCAGGGGTGAAGCCGGCCGGCTGACCGGCGGCCCGACCCGGAGTCGACGAGAGGGGTGCCCGGCGCGCGAGCGCGGGGCACCCCTCTCGGCGTTCCGGGGGCGGTAGGTCCGGGACGCCCGGGCCGATTGACCCGGCAGACATCCCGAGAGCCTCAGAGGTGGGTGCGCAGGAACCGCTCGGTGGCGTCGACGGCCTGGGCGACATACGGCGCGTTGTCGTAGAGGTCGATGTGCAACTTGGCGTCCAGCCAGACGATTTCCTTCGGCCCGGTCATCCGCTCGTGGGCCTCCTTGGCCCCCTCCGGCGAGCAGAACGCGTCCTCGACGCCATGCACGATCAGGCCCGGCGTCGGCCCGAGGAAGTCCGCCCCGGCCATGTTGTCGACGGTGATGAGCGCGCGCGGCGTCACGCGCGTCACGCGGTTCTCCCAGTGCGGCGAGAAGCTGCGCTCGGTGCCGTAGTACGCGAACGGCTCGTCGCCGGGCATCGCCGCCTCGCCCTCGGCGGCCACCGCGGGCAGGTACTCGTGCTCGCCGCCGTTGTCGATCGTCTCCTGCGCGGCGGCGAACGAGCCGAGCACCGCGCGGTAGTTGTCCGGTCCGAAGCCGCTGCGCATGCCGTACGGGGTGTTGTACGCGCCCGCGATGCCCGCGAAGGCCTTCACGCGCGGGTCGAACGCCGCGAACTTCAGCGCGTAGCCGCCGCCGAGGCAGATCCCGACCGCACCGATCCGCTCGGCGTCCACCTCGGGGCGGCCGCGCAGCAGGCTGACCGCCGCGCCGAGGTCGGCGAGCTTGGCCTGCGGGTCCTCGTGCTGCCGCGGGGTGCCGCCGGACTCGCCCCAGTTGCGGTGGTCGAAGGCGAGCGTCGCGTAGCCGCGCGCCGCCAACTCCGCCGCGTAAAGGCCGGCGACCTGTTCCTTCACGCCGGTGAAGGGGCCGGTGAAGACGAGTCCGGGCGCCGGTGCGTCCGGTCCGGCGCCGTCCGGCAGCCGCAGCTCGCCGATCAGCTCCACGCCGTCGACGGCGAAGGTGACACGCTCAGTTGTGATCATGGCTGTAGCGAACCACGGCGGTGCCCGGTGCCGTCCCGCCGAGGGGCGGTCCGGTCATTCCGGTTGTCATGCCGTACGGCAATGACGGGCCGCAGGTGCCGCCTGCTTATGCCCCGCCCCAGTTACTTGACTATGCCACGCACCTGGACACCAAGCCGGGGCGCACCTAGCATCGACCGACATTCCAGCAGGTCAGGTACCGCGTACCGGTCCCGGACCCGGACCCCGAACGCGAGGCGGTGCCCCCATGCACGAACCGGCCGACCCGACGTCGCCGTCCTTCCGCGGCCAGGCCGTCCTGGTGACCGGGGCCTCCCGCGGCATCGGGCTGGCGACCGCCGAGGCGTTCCTGCGCGCGGGCGCCGACGTGTGCCTGACCGCCCGCAAGCAGCACGAGCTGGACGAGGCACTGGCCGGGCTCGCCGAACTCGGCGCCCCGGGGCGCGCGGTCGCGTTCGCCGGGTCGGCGGGCGAGCCCGAGCAGGTCGAGGCGGCCGTCGCCTGCGCGGTGGCCGAATTCGGCCGGGTGGACGTGCTGGTCAACAACGCCGCCACGAATCCCGCGTTCGGGCCGCTGATGGACGTCTCGATCGGCGCGTGGCGCAAGACGTTCCAGGTCAACCTCGAAGGCCCGCTGCTGTTCGCCCAGGCGGTCTGGCGGGCCTGGATGCGCGAGCACGGCGGCGTGATCGTCAACATCAGCACGGAGGGCACGTACGGCGTCGCCCCCATGATCGGCGCGTACGAGACCAGCAAGGCCGCCCTCGCCCACTTCACCCGCCAGCTGGCCGGCGAACTCGCCCCGGGCGTGCGGGTCAACTCCATCTCCCCCGGCCTGGTCAAGACGCAGATGGCCCGTGCCATCTGGGCGCCCGACGAGTCGGCCGCGGCGTCCGGCATCCCGATGGGCCGCATCGGGATCCCCGGCGACATCGCCGCCGCCGCGGTGTGGCTCGCCTCCGAGCAGGCCGCCTGGATCACCGGGGCGGACCTGATCGTGGACGGCGGCTCGCGGGTCCGGGCCGCGTCGACCCGGCGTACCGGCAGCGGCGGCAACGGGATCGTCGACAACCTGCGCGGAGCGGCCACATGAGTTCCCTCCTGGACCCCGGCCGGCTGGCCGCCTGGCTCGACGGCCTGGGGCTGGCGGCCGGCGAGCCGATCGCCCATTCGCCGCTGTCCGGCGGCCGCTCCAACGCCATGTTCGAGGTACGCCGCGGCGACCACTCCTGGGTCCTGCGTCGCCCCGCGGGCGTCGCCATGGCCCGTGCCGAGGACGGGCTGCGCCGCGAGTACCGCATCCTGGACGCGCTCGGCGGCACCGGCGTACCGCACCCGCGCGTCATCGGCCTGTGCGACGAACCCGTGGTGCTGGGCACGGTGTTCTACATGATGGAACGGGTCCGCGGCTTCGCGCCGATGCCCGGTGCGCTGCCCGAGGGCTTCGACGGCCGCGCGATCGGACTCGCGATGGTCGACGCCCTCGCCGACCTGCACGCCCTCGACCCGGACGCGCTGGGCCTGGCCGACCTGGGTCGGCCGGACGGCTTCCACGAGCGGCAGGTCGGGCGCTGGAGCAAGCAGCTCGCGAGTTACGGCGGCGACGGCCTGCCGGGCATCGAGAAGGTCGCCGCATGGCTGGCCGGCAACCTGCCCGGGCCGTTCACACCGGTGCTCATGCACGGCGACTACCACTTCGGCAACGTCCTCATCGCCCCCGAACCCCCGGTGCGCGTGGCCGCGATCGTCGACTGGGAGACCGCGACGATCGGCGATCCGCTGCTCGACCTGGCCGCGTTCCTGCGCATCTGGTTCGAGACCGGTCCGCACGAGGGCAGCGACCGGGACGAGATGGCCGCCCGGTACGCCGAACGCAGCGGGCGCCAAGTCCCGGACCTCACCTACTACGTGACGCTGTCCCGCTTCCGGCTGGCCGTGCTGCTCGAAGGCATCCACCAGCGCTCGCTGGTCGACACGACACGGCCACCGCAGCACGAAATGGGAGCGTACGCACGGCGGTTGGTCGCGGACGCGGTCGCCGATCTCGGCTGACCCCTGGAGTGCCGATCAGCCGACGGTGAGGTCGCGGGCCTTCTCCCGCTTCACGGCGTCGAGTTCGGCCTCCGCGCGGGTCCACTGCTCCGGTGCGACGCGTACGTCGCCGGGCTGCGCCGGGAGTTCGGCGAGGAGCCGGCGGCGCAGGTACGTCGGCGGGTGGGTGGCGTCGACCGACGCGCCGGTCTGCTCGTCGACCAGCGAGAGGCGCTCGCGCTCATGTTCCGGGAGCACCGCCAGGTAGGCCTGGAGGTCGTCCCACAGCGACGCGGATCCCTGGCGGGAGGTCGTCCGGGCGCGCTGCCGGTCGATGAACCCGTCGATGCGCGGGGCCAGGACCACGACGTCGAGCAGCCGCATCGCCGCATCGGTCGACGCGGCGCGGGCGGCCAGCCGGTCCGCGAGGTATTCGGCGCGCGGCTTGGTGGCGGTCCAGATGCGACCGTGCAGGCGGCGCATGCCCTTCGCGAACAGGTAGAAGGGGAAGAGCAGGACGGGCAGCAGGTAGGTCTGCACGAAGCTCATGAGGAAGCCGATTTCGTCGCCGCTCCGGTGGTGGCCGGCGGCGCGGGCCGCCCGCGGGTCGAGAAGCGCCTCCCACTCGGCGAGGCTGGCCTGGGCGCTGCCGCCGATGACGCCGTGCGTGGCGTCGCCGTTGACTTGATGGGCGAACTCGTGGGCGAGGAGCGCGACGCGTTCGTCCTCGCGCAGCACCGTCCACAGCGGGAGGCCGAGGACGAGGAAGCGCTCTTGGCGCAGGCCGGCGCGGCCGGTGGCGGCGTTGACCCGGGTGTCGAACGCGACGGCGTCCGGCGGTGCCGCGCCGACGGACGCGGCGACGGTGTCGAGGATGCCGAACAGCGCGGGCATCTGCTCGCGGCGGTGCCAGTCGCGGCCGCGCGGGCCGCGGCCGACGCGCGGCCGGACCGCGCCGGCGAGTCCCACGGCCATGACGCATCCGAGCCAGGCGACCCAGTTGCCCGGATCGGCGGCGAACCAGGCGGCGGCACCGGCCACGATCAGCACGAACGGCAGATGCACGGCCAGTCCGAAAGCGGCGACCGCCCAGCGCGTCCCGGCGGCCGGGCGCGGGTCGGCCCCCGAGCTCAGCTCGGTGTACAGCGCCTCCGCGCGGGCACGGCTCGCCTCGGCCGCCCGCAGGGCCCGCGCGGCCCCGCGGCGCCCGAGCATGGCAGCCGCTTCTGCCTGAGTGACCGCGTCGGCCGACGGCACCGCGCCGTGGTTGCACTGCCGGCACCAGGCCACGAAAGCCGGGTCGAAGCTGCCCGACCATCCGCAGCCGGGCCGCGGGCAGGTGTACGTGCGGGTCGCGGCGGAGGCCGCGCCGGCCGCCGGCCGCGCGCCCTGCTGCGGGATTGCGGTGCCGTCCGGCGCCGCGGCAGGGGCGGCGGCGGACGGGTCGGCGGTCTCGTCAGGTCGGATCACCGGGACAGTGTGATGATCCGACTCGTTGGAGGCAAGCGGTTACCGGCGGGGCCGGGCGGTCAGTGGTCCTCGCGCAGCACCTGCGGGAGATAGAGGGCGCCCGAGCCGAAGCGGGCCGCGGAGTCGTCCGGGTTGGAGATCGCGCAGCGCTGCAGCGACAGGCAGCCGCAGCCGATGCACTGGTCGAGGCCGTCGCGCAGGGTGGTGAGGGCGGCGATCTCCTCGTCCAGCCGGGTCCGCCAGCTGCGCGAGATGCGGGCCCAGTCGGCCTTGTTGGGGGTGCGCGACGCGGGCAGGGTGGCGAGCGCCGCGCGGATCTCGTCGAGGCTGAGGCCCACGTGGCGGGCGGCCCGGATGAAGGCGAGCCGGCGCAGGACGTGGCGCTCGTACCGGCGCTGGCCCCCGCTGGTGCGCAGTGCGCCGATGAGGCCTTCGCGCTCGTAGAAGCGCAGGGCCGAGGCCGCGAAGCCGCTGCGCTTGGCGACCTCGGAGACGGTCAACAGGTCGGTGTCCTTCATGGCCGGGCCCTTCTTGCATCGCCTCGCGCAGATTCCTTGACTTGAAGTCAACTTCAACTTGCAGCATAGGTGACGTAACCGCTCCTTGACGGACCATCACAGGAATTGGGGATGATCCTCATGCCCGTCGCCCTCATCACCGGCGCTTCCCGCGGACTCGGCCTCTCCCTCGCCCACGGCCTCGCCGAACGCGGCTGGACGCTCATCGTCACGGCCCGCGGCGTCGACGAGCTGGCCTGGGCGGCCGCCGACCTGCGTACCGAGACGAAGGTCGTCACGGTCACCGGCGACGTCGCCGATCCGGACCACCGGCGCGAGATCGCCCGTACGGTCGCCGCGCTCGGCTCTCTCGACCTGCTGGTGAACAACGCCGGGACGCTCGGCATCAGCCCGCTCCCGGCGATCGCCGACTACCCGGCGCAGGCGCTCGAAGAGGCCTTCCGCATCAACACCGTCGCGCCGCTGGCGCTGATCCAGCTGCTGCTGCCGCAACTCGCCGCGGCCGGCGGCATCGTCGTCAACGTCACCTCGGACGCCTCGGTGGAGGCATACCCCGGCTGGGGAGGGTACGGCGCGTCCAAGGCCGCCCTCGACCACATCACCGGGACCCTTGCCGCGGAGAACCCGGAGCTGCGGTTCTACGCGGTCGACCCGGGCGACATGCGCACCGCGATGCACCAGGAGGCGTTCCCCGGCGAGGACATCTCGGACCGCCCCGAACCGGGAACTGTCGTGCCCGGGCTGCTGAACCTGCTCGACCGGCGCCCGGAGAGCGGACGCCACCGTGCTTCCGGCTTCGCGGCGGGGGGCGCTTCCCGCGCTACCGGCACGGCCGGCACGACCGGCGCGACCGACACGAGTAACACGACCGGCACAACCGGCAAGACCGACAGTCCTGGCAACTCCGGTGACTCGTCCGGCAGTAGCACCGTCACGCTTGAGGAGGTCCCGCGATGAAGGTTCTCGACCTGGCCGCCGCACAGACCCGCTTCTCCCTCCCCGACGAACTGCACGCCGCAGAACCGCCGGAGGCCCGGGGGCTGACCCGGGACGGCGTCCGCCTGCTGGTCGCCGACGGCGGTGGGGCCGAAGGGGGCGGGGCCGAAGGGGGCGGGGCCGCAGGCGGTGGCGCCGAAGATGGCGAGGCCGCAGGCGGCGGCAAGATCACCGTCCGGCACGCCCGGTTTCGCGAACTCGGCGCCCATCTGCGGCCCGGCGACCTGCTGGTGGTCAACACCTCCGGCACGCTCCCGGCCGCGGTCGACGCGGTCCGCGAGGACGGCCGCGGTGTGATCGTGCACTTCTCCACCGAGTTGGACGACGGCCGCTGGCTCGCCGAACTGCGGCCGCCGGACAACAAGGGCGGCCCGATCCCGGACGGCCGCGTCGGCGAAGCGGTGCTCCTGCCCGGCGGCGTCCGGCTGCATGTGGACGCGGCGTACCCGGACCCGTGCACGATCACCGGCAGCAGGCTGTGGGCGGTGCGCACCGACGCGCCCGCCGGAGTACCCGCGTACCTGGCCGAGCACGGCCGCCCGATCACCTACGGATACCTGCGCGGCCGCTGGCCGCTCGCGCACTACCAGACCGTCTTCTCACGCGACCCGGGCAGCGCTGAAATGCCCAGTGCGGCACGCCCGTTCACCAATGACATCGTCCTCGACCTGATCGCCTCCGGGGTCGTCGTGGCGCCGATCACCCTGCACACCGGCGTCTCCTCGCTGGAGGCCGGCGAACCGCCGCTGCCGGAGCGCTACCGCGTACCCGAGCAGACCGCCCGGCTGGTCGAACTGACCCGGCGCAGCGGCGGCCGCGTCATCGCGGTCGGCACCACCGCCACCCGCGCGCTGGAGAGCGCGGCGCTGCCGGACGGGAGCATCCTGCCCGGCGAGGGTTGGACCGACCTGGTACTCGGCCCGGACCGCCCCGCATATGTGGTGGACGGCCTGATCAGCGGCCTGCACGCGCCGGACGCCTCGCACTTGCTGCTCCTGGAGGCGGTGGCAGGCCCGGACGTGGTCGGCCGGGCGTACGAGGCGGCTCTCGAACACGGTTACCTGTGGCACGAGTTCGGCGACTCCAGCCTGCTGCTGCGGTGAGGCCGTCGCCGTCTTCCTGCCTCGTGCTGCACCTCGCCCCGTGCCCCGCGCTCTGACCGGCGCGGGGCACGGCCGTACGTCGTACGCCGGGCGCCGGGCGCCGGGCGCCGGGCGCCGGATGCCGGGCGTCGGGCGCCGTCAGGAGGCAGGTGGCGGCGCTTCCGCATCCGCGCCGCCGGGCTGCTCGGCTCGACGCAGTGCCGCCAACTGGCGCCGGGTGGTCCGCAGGACGACGACGCCGGCCGCGAGTGCGCAGCCGGCGTGGGTGAGCGCGTAGACGATCCGCTCCCCCACGTAGTCGGTCTCCATCTCCAGCTGCTGGAGAGTCGATTCGTCGTAGTAGTGGCTCATCGGACCGATGGCCCGCAGGAACAACACGACCGCGAACACCGCCAGGCACAGCCAGGCGAGCGGAATCGGGCCGATGCGGAGCCGGGCGGCCTGCTTGGCCTCCCGTTCCCATTCGTCCCGGGGCCAGGCCACAAACCCCGGGCGCGGGTGCCGGAAGGCGCGGCGGTTGCGCTGCGCCGCGACCGCCCAGCACACGAGAAGCGCCACCATGGCGGCAAAGGCGAGCACGATCAGGCGCCCGGCCCACTGCGTCGCGCCGTTGCCGGTCCGGATCATCAGACTCGCGTCGGCCAGCTCGGCCCGCTCCGCGGGGTCGTCGATGCGGGCCGCCAGCTCGGCGCGCCAGTCCCGGTACACGAGGGACGCGTACACGTTCGCCGCGGCGAAGGCGAGGGTGCCGCAGCAGGCTGCCACCGCCAGTCTGGCCAATCGCGCCGGGCTGGTGGGAAGTTCGCGCGGCGGCGGGCGCCAGTACGCGGGCTGGGCGGCGGATGCTTGTCCGGACATGGCGGCCCCCGTTTTGGTCGGCCGAGCGGCCGTGTCCGCAACGGAACACGACCAGCGGGCGAACCGGCCACAGGACGGTCGGATTCGTGCGCCAACCGAAACGGTTCCGTGTCATGCAGGGTCGCAGGGTCGCCGGTACGCCAGCCGTCGGGTGTTCGGTCGCCGGGTGATCAGGCAGGTGATCGGGAGCCAGGTGACCGTGCCGTCAGCCCGTCCGCGGTGGCGAAGACGCCGCGGACGTACGCGTTATGCCGCGCCTTCCGCGGACTTCTCCGCGATGCGGCGCTCGGCCTCCGCCCACGTCACGGGGAGGTCGGCCGTGCCGGTGTTCCAGAACACGAAGACGGACGTCTTCATCGTCGGGCGCATCGCGGTGACGATGCTCTTGTGCGGGTCGGTGGCGTTGTAGGCCATGAGCGAGGCGCGGTCGTCCCATGCGGAGAGCGTCAGGAAGGTGCGCGCGAAGGGTCTCGCGACGAGCGAGGCGCCGAAGCAGCCGGGGGCGCTGCGTACCTGGCGCCAGGCGGACAGCGACTTGAGGAAGAAGCGCGGCACGTCCTTGAGGCTGCGTACCTCGAAGCGCGAGGCCATGACGAGCGCGGTCTCGCCCTGCGGCGGGTTGGGGACGGTCCAGGGCAGCGTGGGCATCGACGACTCCGTAATCCGTGAGCGGGCGGGCCGCGCCGCCGGGCGCGGACATCAAGACGATCGTGGTGCGGCGAACGCCGCGGATCACTCAAGCCGCGCCGGGTGTCCGGCTATTCCGCGGGCGACGAAGGCCCCCGTTGCACCGAGGCATCAGGGGCCTTCGACCGGACCGCTCACGGGAGCGGGCGGCGGCATCACCGGGCCCGGCCTCGGTGCGGCAACCTGGCGGCGGCCGGGGCGGCGTGGGTGGGCATCAAAGCGCGGTGGCCTGCGGCGGAGCCGTTCCGTCGCGGCTTGGCGGCGGTCGCCGTGGTGGCGAAGGCGGCGCTCAGGACGCCGGCGGGCCGGGCCTCCGCGGCCGAGGTCCTGACGGGGCCGAAGCCGGCAACGGCAACAACCGCGGCAACCGCGGCAGTACGGGTGAACACAAGCGACTCCTCACGAACAGCAGGGGCGGCAAGGACCGCAGGGACGACGGACAGCTTCGGCATGGCGGCCGAAGCACGTGCACCTGGGCGGGCGAGCAAAGGCGTTCCTCTTCTCAAGGGGCAGGCAAGTACGGCGGCGGCAGGTCCGGCTCCGGCCCTGTCAGGCGAGGTAGTCGCGCAGGAGTTCGGCGCGCGGGCGGAGGCGCAGCTTGGCGAGGGCCTTCTTCTCGATCTGCCGGATGCGCTCGCGGGTGACCCCGAACGTCCGGCCGACCTCGTCGAGGGTGTGCACCTCGCCGTCGGCCAGGCCGTAGCGCAGCGCCAGGACCTCGCCCTCGCGCTCGGTCAACTCCGCCAGCACCTGGTCGAGTTGCGCGCGGAGCGTGGCGCCGGTGACGGAGTCCTCGACGGACGGGCCCGCGGTGTCCTCGACGAGGTCGCCGAGTTCGCCGCCGTCCTCGCCCAGCGGGGCGTGCAGCGAGACGGGAGCCCGGTCGTACGCCAGGACCTCCGTGACGCGGTCTGCGGTCAGGCCGAGTTCGGCGCCTATCTCGGCGGGGGCGGCCTCGCGGCCCAGGGCCGTCTCCAGCGCGCGGCGGGTGCGCGCGACCTTCGCGATCAGCTCGGCCATGTGCGCCGGGACGCGGATGGTCCTGGACTGGTCGTCCGCGGCGCGGTGCACCGCCTGCTTGATCCACCAGGTGGCGTAGGTGGAGAACTTGAAGCCGAGCGTGTGGTCGAACTTCTCGACCGCGCGGATCAGCCCGATGTTGCCCTCCTGCACGAGGTCGAGCAGCGGCATGCCCGTGTACATGTAGCGCTTGGCCACCGAGACGACGAGGCGCAGGTTCGCCTCGACCATGCGGTCCTTGGCGATGCGGCCGGCCGCGGCGAGCCATTCCAGGTCGGCGCGGTCGGCGGCGGTCAGGCCGTCCGCGGTGTCGAGCCGGTCCTGGGCGAAGAGCCCGGCCTCGATCTGCCGGGCCAGCTCCACCTCGGCCGCCGCGTCCAGCAGCCGGGTGCGCCCGATCGCCTTGAGGTAGGCGGCCGCGGGGTCGGCCTGCACAGCAGTGGTGGCGGTGGCGGTCGTGGGAGCGGCGGTGGCGGCAGTGGTCAAAGCATCTCCTTAGGTCGGTCCTAAATTTAGGATCGACACCAGAGACTGTCAACCCTAAAAAT
Organism: Yinghuangia soli; assembly: GCF_021502675.1. Classification (GTDB taxonomy): domain Bacteria; phylum Actinomycetota; class Actinomycetes; order Streptomycetales; family Streptomycetaceae; genus Yinghuangia; species Yinghuangia soli. Next base: position 31,336 of record NZ_JAKFHA010000027.1, on the reverse strand, counting down.
AGATCCGACCCAAAAAAGTGTCGGACCTATGCGAGGATGACCCCCATGAGCACGCGAGAAGCGGTCGGGCTGCGGGCCCAGAAGAAGCTGGAGACCCGGCAGGCGATCTCCGACCACGCCACCCGGCTGTTCATCGAGAACGGCTTCGACGCGACGACGATCGCGGACATCGCGGGCGCCGCGCGGGTGGCCAAGATGACCGTCACGAACTACTTCCCCCGCAAGGAGGACCTGGCGCTGGACCATGCGGACGCCTTCGTCGCGAGCCTGGCCGCGACCGTCGCGGCGCGCTCGCCGGGCGTGTCCGCGGTCGGCGCGCTGCACGAGGCGTTCCGGGAGGCCCTGGCCACCCGCAACCCGGTGCTCGGCTTCAGCGGCGAGCCGTTCGCCCGCATGGTCGCGGCGAGCCCGACGCTGGTCGCCCGGCTGCGCGAACTGCACGACAAGCGCGAAGAGGCTTTGGCTGACGTCCTGGCCGCGGAGACGGGTGCCGACGCCGGCGACCTCGTACCGAAGCTGGCCGCCGCGCAGATCGGCGGTGTACACCGGGCCCTGTTCCAGGAACTGCAGCGCCGCACCCGCGACGGGGAACCGGACGATGCGATCGCCGCCGCGGTCCGGGACAGCACCGAAGCGGCCTTCGCGCAGCTGACCCGCGCGCTGGGCGACTACGCGGTACGGCCGTAGCCCCGGACGAACGCCGAGGGGCGGCCCGCGCCTGCGGGCCGCCTCTCGAAGTCGTACAGCACGCAGCGCGCACTCGGCGCGCCGCAAGTCGCAGGCAGCAGCCCGCGCCGGCATCCTCAGACGCCGTACCCGCCATCCACGTCCAGCTTCTGGCCGCTGATGAAGCCGGCCCGGTCGGAGGCCAGGAAGCAGACCGCCTCGGCGATGTCGGCGGCGACGCCGAACGTGCGCAGCGGGATGTTGTTGCGGGCCACGTCCAGGGCGCGCTCGTCCAGCGCACCGCTGCCGATCAGCTCGGCGGCCATGCCCTCGGTCAGCATGCCGGGGCCGACGCAGTTGACCCGGACCCCGAACCGGCCCTCCTCGGCGGCCAGCGCCCACGCGGTCTGCTCGACCGCGCCCTTGGGCGCCGAGGACAGCCCGTCCCGGATCGGATAACGCTTGGTGGCCGCGGTGGTGACCGCGACGATGCTGCCCTTGCTCACCCGCAGGTGCGGCAGCGCGGGGTGCACGAGGTTGAAGAAGGCCACCGCGTCGTTGTCGATCTGGCCCTTGAACTGCTCGGGCGAGACGCGGCTGAGGTGGATCATCGGCACGTGCGGGCCGGACGCGTAGACCAGCGTGTGGATCCCGCCGAACTCCGCGGCCGCCTCGTCGAGCACCGCGGCCACCCCGGCGGCGTCCGTCAGGTCCGCCTTCCACGTCTTGGCACGGCGCCCGTGCTTGGTGCGGACCTCCTCGGCGATCTCGTCGGCCGCCCCGGCATTGCTGCGGTAGGTGAGGACCAGGTCGCTGCCGCGCTCCGCGAGCATGCGGGCGATCGCCGCTCCCAGGCCGCCACTGGCGCCGACCACGACCGCCGCGCCGGTCTTCGTCGCGAAATCCTCAGCCAAACCGGTCATGGGCGCGCTCCTCACACCTTGATCTGATTACCCGTCAGATCTACGCGCGCCCGCCCGCGATGTCAATCAGTCCGCCGTAGTGCGCCCGCACACACCCACCGCTTGAACCCGCCCCGGAGGCCCCTGACGCCCGCTCGGCGCCGCCCCCCGCGACCCGCCGTTAATGCGGTGTCGAGCACCCTCGGAGATCGGGTACTATTTTCCACGCAGCACGCGCCGCTAGCTCAGTTGGTTAGAGCAGCTGACTCTTAATCAGCGGGTCCGGGGTTCGAGTCCCTGGCGGCGCACCAAGTCCAAGGCCATCCGTATTCGTACGGATGGCCTTGGTCGTTTTTCGGCGCGTCTGCCGTCCCTGATCAGGAGCGGCAGCGCCCTGTCATCGCCGACAGCCATCGGCTACTCGACCGCAGACGCCGGCGGCGTTGCGTGGTGGAGCTGTGTCACGGTCACTGCGGCGTCGAAGCCGAGCACGGTGTCGGGGTGGTCGGACAGGAGGCTCTCGTAGAGCGGCCGGTAGTGGGCGTGCTTCCTTGGGGTCCGGCCGTCGTCGGTGTGCGCGGCCAGGAGCGTCTCGCCGCGGGCGGCGAAACCGGTCATTGCGGTGTGGTCGATCCATACCTCCACACCGGATTCCCCGAAGGCGATGACGGTCTCCTTGCTGCTGGAGCCGGTCAGCCAGCTGGTGCGCAGCCTTGCCGTTCCTGTCGCGCCACGTGACTTGAAGGCGAAGGTGCACCACGCGCTCGCGCCGCCGTCGAGTTGCGTCGCGGACGTCAGGCTCGTCAGGTCAACCAGGCCGGCCAGCACGCTGAGCTGGTTGATCCCGGAGTCCATCCAGCTTGATCCGTACGAGGCAAAGGCCTGCTCGCCGCGGAGGATGTACGGGTCATGGAATGCCGAGGTGATCGTGGTGACCGGTCCCCATTCGGGATGCTCGCCGAGCTGCTGGGCAGCCCATCGCACTTCGGGTGAGAAGGCGAAGTGATGTGCGGTGAACACGCGGCCGCGTACGTCGGCCTTGGCGTCCAGCGCCCGCAGCCGGTCGAGCGCGGCGAGGTCGTGGACAAGAGGCTTCTCGACCAGCACGCGAGCGGACGATAGGGCGAGCGCTTGTTCGGCGAGGTCAGCGTGGGTGTCTGTGGGTGTGGCGATCACGACCAGGTCGGGCTGGTGGACCTCGAGCGCTTCTGCGACGCCGCCGTAGTGCGGTGGCGTGCCTCCGCGGAAGTCGACCGGTCCGTCCGGGTGCGGATCGACGGTGAAGTCCAGGGAGACGTCTGGCAGTCCTGCGAGGACTTCGAGGTGGGTCTCCGCGATGTGCCCGAGGCCGACCAGGCCGACCTGTACCGAACCACTCAACTGTTCTGCTGCTCCTGTCGTGAAAGCCCTGCGTGCGCGGGGCTCTGCCGTACGCGGACCGTCACCTCTGAACCACCGCCTGCGCCCAGCGCCCCAAGGCCGCCTCGGGGCCGTCCACCCAGTCGACAGCGTGCGGGTCTTGCGCCGCGGAATCGACACCGTCGATCCAGGACGTGGCGACCGGTACCCAGTAGACGTTGCCACCGGATGCACGCGTGCGCTCATCCAGTTCGGCACGTAAGCGGCGAGCGGCTTCGTAGTCACCCGCGCGCACGTTGAGGAGGATCTCCGCGACGTCGGCCAGGTTGTGGCCCCCGCGGTACCCGATTCCGTCCGTCAGCCGCCGGGTGTCGGCGACCGTCCGGCGGGCTGCCGCGTGGTCCTCGCCCATCGCTGCGGCAACGGCCTCGGCAGAACGGACCTTGACGAGCTCCACCGGGTTCGGGACAAGGTCCAGCAGTTCCCGCGCGCGCTCCGCGGCGGCAGCCACCGTCGATGCGTCTCCGGACCAGCAGGCGGTCTGGGCGAGGTTGGCCTGCGCCTTCGCCTCGGCCGCAGCCAATCCTTCACCTCGGGCCAGCGCAATCGCCTGGGTGTAGGCGTCCGTGGCTTCGGCGAACCGCGCGTTGACACGCCAGATGTGCCCGATCAACCGCAGCCGTTCGCCTTCTTCAGCCGCGTTGCCGGCACGTTCACTTCGCAGTGCCTCCAAGGCTGCGACGAAGCGTCCATTGAGGTAGTCGTAATCGCAGAGCCAGTAGCGCGCAGCGGCATCAAACTCTCCGCCCAGCAGGTCGCGGTAGATCTCCGCGGCCCGCTTGTAGTCACCCGCGTTCCGCAGCGCATGCGCGAGGTGAAGCTGGACGAAATGCGCGGCAAGACTCCCGCTGCCGATTCCTGCCTGGGCGCCGTCCAGGACCGCTACGGCCTCTGGAGCGCGCCCGGTCCGGCGCAGGTGCACACCTTGTATCGCAGCGGAGATCGTCCTGAATTCCGGAGAACCCGTCGAGCCGCCGGCGAGGCCCGCGCCGATGCTCGTCCATTGGCCGGCCTCGACCAGGCGCTGGGCTGCGCGGACCATCCAGTCTTCGAAGATTCCGTACGAGCCCGACAGTCTGAGGCCGGACTCGAGTGCTTGGGCCACGAGCACACGTCCCGTGTCAGGTTCCAGTTGCCTGCCGAGCCACCTGAGCAGCCGGTTGGCGACCTCGGCGCGGTCGCGATCGGACCAGCCGTCCGGGAGTCCCTGGTCGGCCTCTCCGATGGCGTGGCGGAGTGCGGCGTGGAGGGCGTACGGGCGTTCGTAGGCATCGTCGTGGGTCAGGAACGGACGCCGGAGAAAGCGGGCGATGCGCCCATCCGAGAGCGAGGGCTGGCCTGCGCGGAGCAGCGCTGCATCGACTCGGTCGATCAACGCCGCGGTACGGACGAGGTCGCGTTCCTCCTGGGAGAGGTCCCGGATGGACCGTGTGGCGACGGCGGTGAACGATCCTCCGAAGTCGTCGACCGAGGGCTGTGCTCCACGGGCGAGCAACTCGACGAAATGCGAGACGGAAAGGTCCAGGTAGAGGGGTAGTCCTTGACCACCGGAGATGATGCGTTCACGGACCGGCGCGGGCATCGCGGGTGCACCGTCTTCGGTGAGGGCCTCGCGGAGGAAGCTGTCGGCGTCGGAGTCCGACAGGTAACCGACGAGATGCTGCCGTGGTTCGTCCGTGTCGTTGCTGAAGTGCAGGGACGGCCAGCACTGCGGGCCCGTGAAGTCGAGCTCGCCACTGGTGCCGTGGTCGGCCCAGTCGATCCGGTTGCGGCCGGTGACCACGAACAGGACGTTCGGCATCAGGTACACGCACCGCTGCAGGAACCGCTCGGCCGTGCGGTCCGCCGCCCCGCCCAGGGCTTCGAAGGTATCCAGGAAGACGCAGACCTGAGGTCGCTTGCCCCGCTTGGTCTGGCGGTCCAGATCCCAGGCCAGCAAGTAGGGGAAGTACGAGAGCGTCTCGTAGTCGGCCTCTGCCTCGACCAACTCCGCGAACAAGTCGCAGTCCGAGAGCAGTCGCCCCTCGCGTACGCGGTCCCGAATCGCCCGGTAGGTGCCCAGGGCCGCGCGCTGCGCGATGCCGACGAGTCCGCCCAGGTCGGGCGGGAGGACGGCACCGACGTTGGACGTGAACTGTTCGTTCAGACCGACGCTCCGCGAAGCTCGGCGCATTGCCGGCGAGGAGTCCAGGAACTCCTGCAGGGGTTCCCCCGGATGGGCGCGTTCCCAGTACGCGGCAAGCGCCAAGTCGAACGCCTGCCAGCGGCTTCCCAACTGCCCCAAGCCGGCGCGCAGGCGTAAGAGAACGCCTTCAAGGTCCGAGGCGCCGTCCTCGGAAAGATCGATGCGCACGGCCACGACGTCCTGCCGTCCGTCGTCCTGGGCGGCGGTGAGGAAGAGACGCTCCAGTTCATGGGAGAGCGTCGTCTTTCCTATCCCGCCCACCCCGTAGTACGAGAGGACATTGCGGCGTCCTTGTATCCGGTCGACCACGGGCGAGATGGGCGCATCGGCCAGGGACTGGTGCAGCGCAGTCAGCGACCGCCGAAAGGCAGCCACCTCGTCGACTCGATTGGTGAACACCTGCTGTGCGGCGACAGCTGATGAAGCACCACTCATGAAGGCGGCGCGTAAGTTCAGTCGTGTCATCCGGTCCCCTCAGGCGACAGCACGCGGACACGTCGTCGGCGGCCCACCGAGACCCCCATAGACGACCGTAGCGCGACCGCGCACCCCAGGGCAGTGAACGGCTTCCGATCGGTTGGGAACAACAACGGTGACCAGGAGATCAGCGTCGGGGGCAACTGGCGGCGCAGCGACTCCCGTTCCGGCGTGAGGCCTCCTACAGCGGGCTCCTGGCGGCGGTGGATCGCGCAGCGAATGCCGTGCTGCATGGGCCTGTTGGTGGTGGTGGCTTCGAGTTGCGGACGCGGTAGGGCCATGTTCATGGGGTGATTCGGGTCAAGGATTCGGACAGTCATGCGGGGGGCACCAGCCGGGCCGCCGTTCGGGGCGGGGCAAAAGGGGCACTCCTGGCGGATTGCGGATGCGCCGATCGGGTGACGGGGCATCATTTGACCTTCAGTCAATACGTGTCTGTTTGATGGATTTCGAGATGCAATGTCCGGAAAGCCCGTTGAAGATGAGTGAGGCACTGCGGGGTCCCCCGCGGTCATCGACGGCCGCGCCCGCCGCAGACGCCGAAAGGACTCACCTGTCATGCGTCGTTCCTGCACTTACGTCCTTGGCGCTTCTTCCGCGATAGCCCTGCTCGCTCTCGCGCCCACCGCCGCCCACGCCCAGGGGGCAGAAGTCTTTCCCGGGTCCGGAAGCCCGGGCACCAAGGTCACCGTGAACGACGGCAACCTCTGCGCCGGCACGGCGGCGAGTGCCACCTCCGAGGCTTTCGGCACGATCACGCTGTCCAAGGGCACCCAGACCATGGTCGGCTCCGGGACCGTGAAGGAAGTGCCGAACGGGTCGTACGGCGTCAAGCTGACCTGCGGCAACGGCAAGTCGGCGTCCGGCTCGTTCTCGGTGACCGGCAGCACGTCGACCAAGCCGACCACGCCCACGACCAAGCCCACGGGCGGCGTGAAGGCGGGTTCGGGCGGCACTGCCGAGACTGAAACCGCGGGCCTGTCGGCCGGCGGTGCGCTGCTGCTCGGTGGTGGCGCGTTTGCCGTGTACGCGCTGCGCCGCCGCAGTTCCTCCAGCCCCACGGCGTAGCGACCCGGGCCTGACGGGCCGGCCGCGCGTCTTCCTTGCACCGCGCTCACGCACCGGCGGCGCGCCGCGTCACTCGTCGGGTGGAGCAGTTCCAGAGCCCGTCCCGCATTCCCGGCTTCGGCACCGGGATTTGCGGGGCGGGCTCTTCGGGGCCCGCCTTCGGGTAGGGCCTGCCGACTTTGCCGAACCGCCCTTTCAGGAGGACCTGTTGGCCGCCGAGTCGAAGTCCGGACGCGGATTCCGGATGCTGCTGGCTGTTGCCGTACTGGTCGTCCTCGCGGGCGGCCTGCTGGTTTCCCGGACGCCGGGCGGGGACGGGGGCGGGCCGCCGCAGCCGCCTGCGTCCGCGGCTCGTCCGTACGGAGCGATCACCCCGGACGCGCAGGCTGCGGTCGACCCGGCGGCGGGGGCCCCGGCGGTGCTGCCGCCGTCGGCTCCGGTGCGGGTGGCGATTCCCAAGATCGGGACGAATGCGCCGCTCGTGGGGCTGTCGTTGGAGGCGTCCGGTGAACTTGCCGTGCCGGATCCGGACGACCGCAACGTGGCGGGCTGGTACCAGGACGGCGTCACGCCCGGCTCGCCCGGGACGGCGATCGTGGTCGCGCACGTGGACACGAAGACGGGCCCCGCGGCCTTCTTCGGCCTTGGTGAGCTGCGGCCCGGGGACACCGCCGACATCACCCGGGCGGACGGTGTGGTGGCGACGTTCCGCATCGAGTCGGTCGAGGTCTTCGAGAAGAAGGACTTCCCGAGCGAGCGGGTGTACGCGGACACCGAGGACGCGCAGCTGCGGCTGATCACGTGCGGCGGCGCGTACGACAGGCAAGCGGGCGGCTACCAGTCGAACGTGGTCGCGTTCGCGCGGCTTGTCGGGACGCGGGCCGGGGGCTGAGGAATCGGTCGGGTTCGTGCGGCCGGGTGCGGATGGGTGTCGCGTGGTGCGGCTCGAACGGCTTGGGGGCCCGAACGGCTTGGGGGCTCGGGCGGCTTAGGCGGTTTGGCGGCTTGGGCGGTTTGGCGGCTTGGGCGGCTTGCGGGCTCGGGCGGCTCGGGCGGCTTAGGCGGTTTGGCGGCTTGGGCGGCTTGGCGGCTTGGCGGCTTGGGCGGCTTGGGGGCTATCGGATCTTGCGGACGGTCAGCAGGTCCGAATCGCCGCCGGCCGCGAGGATCCTGCTGTCGGCGGAGAACACCAGCCTGCGCACGCGGTGCCCTTCGATGCGTTCCAGGGTGATCGGCGCCGGCTCGCGGGTCGTCGCGTCGCGCAGGTCGATGCCGCGGTCGGCGCGTTGCCGTCCGATCGCCAGAAGGCTGCCGTCGGGTGCGTACGCCCAGGTGAAGCAGGGGTCGTCGGGCTCGGTCCGGGTGGCGGCCGGAGTGTGCCAGGCCAGTTCGCCGGTTTCTGCTGAGAAGGCGAACGGGCCCTGCGCGGGCTCGATATTGGCGACGATCAGCTTCTCGTCCGGGTCGAAGCCGATGCGGTCCAGTCGGTTGTCCGGGTAGGGCGCCGGTACCTGGATGCGGCTGCGGAGGGTGCCTGTGTCGACGTCCCACACTTCGATGGCGTCGCCGTACCTGTGCATGCTGCCGTGGCTGGGCCGGTAGAGCGCGAGCAGGCGGCCGGACGGCGACAGCGCGGCCGCGCGGCACTCGGTGGCGGGGCCGGTGACGGGGTCGGCGACGGGCAGGGCGAACAGGGCGGTGCCGTCGGCGTCCTGGATGCGGACGGTGTCGCCGGTGTCGAAGACGAGCAGGCGGGTGCGGGAGGCGTCCCACTCGGGTTCGAGGCGGTAGGGGTTGAAGTGCGCGTCGTGCAGGTGCCGGTACGAGGCGAGCACGCGGATTTCGCCGGTGCGCAGGTCCAGTCGGCGCGTCTCGCCGTCGAGGGCGAAGACGAGTGCGGTGCCGGTGCTGTCGTAGCCCAGCGCGTGCAGGACGGTGTACGCCCGGGTGCCGTGCGGCCCCGCTGCGGGCTCGGTGTGGACCGGGCGGCGTACGCCGGTTGCCACGTCGATCAGGTGGATCTCGGCGCCGGAGCCGTCCCGGAGGCTGGTCGCGACGGCGACCTCGGCGCCGTCGGGGCGCAGGTCGAAGGCGCTGGAGACGTACCGGTTCGGGACCGTGCACTCGAGCAGGAGATCGCCCGGGCGGGCTGCGTCGGGGACGCGCAGGACGGCGAAGCCTTCGTGCATCTTGCGGCGCACCTGCTTGCGGAACTCCTGGGCCGCGGCAGCGGGTGGGCCGTCGATGTGCCGGGAGGTGGACCGCGGTTTGCCGGCTCCGGTCCAGGACTCGCGGGTGATGCGGGTGCCGTCGCGGGTGAGTCGCCAGTGCTTGGGGAGCGGGGAGTCGTGCCGGGTGAGGAGCACGGTCGGCGGCTCGTCGGTTCGCTGCATGGCGGACACGGTAGGGGGCCGCGGCAGGGGGCCGCCGCGATGGCATTGGTCGGTGGAAAGGGACGTCAGGGGCGGGCAAAGTGGGTGGGCCCCTTGCATTCCACAACGAATGGGTTGTGGGGCGGAGTTCCGGGCCGGCGATGGACCGGTATGGCACGGTGTGGCGCGGCGTCGGCGGCGTGGGCGGCGGGGCGTGGCACGGGGCGCGGGGCAAGGCGCGGCACAGCGGGGCAGAGCGCGGCGCAGCGGGCCGGGATGCGGCACAGCGGGCGGGGTGCGGCACAAGGCCGGAGCGAGGCACAGCCGACCGGGATGCGGCACAGCGAGCGGGGCGCGGCACAAGGCCGGAGCGAGGCACAGCCGACCGGGATGCGGCACAGCGAGCGGGGCGCGGCACAAGGCCGGAGCGAGGCACAGCCGACCGGAGTGCGGCACAAAGGGCGGAGCACAGGCACAACCGACCGGGGTGCGGCACAAGGCCGGAGCGAGGCACAGCCGACCGGGATGCGGCACAGCGAGCGGGATGCCACAAGGCCGGAGCCGCTCAGCGGCAAACCCGTTCAGCGAAGGAGCTCAGCGGCGGCCCGGGCCCCGAGTGCCCTTCTTGTGGGCGCGGTGCCGCGTCCGGATTCTCACGCGGCAGCCTGCCCTGCGGCGGAGGCCGTCGGCCGGGGTGCGCAGGTAGCGGCCCCGTCCCCCTCTTCAAACGTCGCGCTGCTCCGGGCCGTTGTCGCCGCCGCCCATCGCCGCCGCGGTCTCGATCTGGTCTTCCATGTCGTCCAGCGTCGCCTGCGGCAAACGGGTGTACGACAGCAGCCGGCCGCCCGCCTCGCGGATCCGGACCGCGACCTCCCGGGCCCACACGTTCTCCACGAAGACCACGACCACCAGCGAGTCGGGCGGCATGATCAGCCCGATCTGCTCGGCGTCGCTCTCCCCCGCCAGGCCGAGCATGCGCCGGGCGGCCACCTCGGCGGCCATGTCGCGCAGGTCCTCGTACTCGCTGATCTCGTGGTGGCTGATCTCGCCGTGCACGTCCTTGACCACGATCAGCATGTCGATGACCCGGACGTCGCCGCGGGCCTCCACCTCGTCGACCGCGTCCAGCACCGACGGAGTCAACCGCTGGCCCGGGAATCCGAGCACGATCGCGTCGACGGGTCCCAGCTCGCCCATGTGCATGGCCTCCTCCAGCGGTTTGCGCATCCCGGATACGCCTTCCACGCTAAGGCGGTACGGCCCGGCGCGCATGCGGATACGGGCCCCCAGCATCCGCTCGGCACCCACCCCTGGCACCCCCGGCACACCCGCTCCGACGTGGAACCGCGGTGGAACCGGCGTGGAACCGGTGTGGAACCAGCGGCCGCCAGCATCATGCGGGCCTGATCACGTGTCAGGTCAGGCGGTGCCCCCCGCCGCCGGCGTCTCCCCCGAAAGGGCTCCGTATGCTCCGCTCGAAGATCGGCAAGGCCGTCGGCCTGCTCGCCTCTGCGATCGCGCTCACCGCGGCCACGCAGACCAGTGCCTCGGCCGCCGCGGTCAGCTGGGGCACCTCGTACCCGCAGCTCGGCAACGCCAAGTGCTCGGACCCGACGTACCTGACCAGCGACTCGGCCATCCAGAGCTGCATCGCGTGGGGCGGCGGCTACGCGCAGGCGTACGTGATCGCCTACAACACCAGCACCGGCACCCGCTACCTGCCGCCGATCAACAGCATCTCGGTCATCGACGCGGCAGGCGGCAACGGCGGCGCCAACAGCTGCGCGGCGAGCAGCTTCCCGACCTACAGCACCCGGTTCTGCAAGGGCCCGCTGAACAAGATCACCGCGTCGAGCTGCATCAACGTCTTCGCGTCCACCGGCTACTACTGGTACGAGAGCCGCGTGATCTGGTCGCCCCTGGTCACGGCCTGCCCCTGATCCCCTGACCCCCGATCCCTGATCCCTGATCCCCTGAACGGAGCAGCCTGCCCCGGTCGGGCCCCGGACGGCGATCCGGACGTCCGGCCGGGCACCGCCCGTCCCCCGCGGGCGGCACGGGGTGCGGCGCGGCGGCTGTTGCAGCGGCCGCCGGGCCGCGCCCGGAAACACCGCCGGCTCGGACGCAGGAGCTCAGTACCCGGGAGCCCGGTAACCAGGAGCTCGGTACGCAGCTTCCCGGCACGAAGGCGCCCTGGCACGAAGGTGCCCGCGCACGCCGGTCAGCTGCAGCAGCACCCGCACACGCAGCCGCACTCCTTGCCGAGGTCGTCGCCCGCCAGAATCCGCCGGTGCACGCGGCGCGCCTCGGGACCGGGTTCGATGCCGAGGCCGTCCACGAGGAGGGCGCGCAGCCGCTGGTACGTGTACAGCGCGTCGCCGCGCCGCCCGCAGCCGTCCAGGGCCAGCATGAGCCGCGGCCACCAAGGCTCGTGCAGCGGATCGGCGGCGATCAGGTTGGACAGTTCGTCGACGACCTCGCGGTGCCGGTCGAGCGCGAGGTCCGCGTCGATGCGCGCCTCCAGCGCGGTCACGCGCAGCCGGGCCAGGTGCGCGCCGTGGCAGGCCACCGGGCCGGCCGGGTCGGCCATGTCGACCCCGTCGTACGGATCGCCGCGCCACATGCCGAGCGCCCGGCCCAGCAGCGCCGACGCACCCACCGGGTCGCCGCAGGCCAGGCGCGCCCGGCCGCGTTCCACCAGCAGGCCGGCGAGAACCGCGTCGATCTCCACGTCCGGTACTCGGAGTTCGTACCCCTGCGGCCGGGTCGCGATCAGCACGCCCTGCCGATCCCCGATCAACTTCCGTAACCGGTGCACCACTTGCGCAACTGCCTTGGCACGCATGGCAGGCGGCTCATCCGGCCACACCTCGGTGAGCAGCCGCTCGGTGAGCACGACGCGTCCGGACGCGGCGGCCAGCCGGGCCAGCAGCGAGCGCGGCCGGGCCCCGGGCACCGGCTGCCAGAGGCCGTGCGGGGGCGTGCCTGCGGCGCGCACTTCGAGCGGGCCCAGCACGCCGACTCCGGCACTGTGCGCCATCCGACCTCCCCCTGGCTGTCAGCCGACTCCCCGGCAGGCTAGGAAGTCGACACGTGCCGCCGTCCGTGCCTATCCCGAAAACGCAGCCCGCCCCCGGGAGTCGGGACAACATCGGAACCTTCCTGGCCCCGCGCGACTCGAAGGAGTAGAGGCGCGCACCGCGGCACCTCGAAAAGGAGCGAAAGGAGCAGAGGGCGCCCGCCAAGGCACCCCCCGACAAGCATGGCGGGGGGCGCCGACACAGGCACCCCCGAGAGCAGGAACCGCGGCCCGGTGCCGAGCGCCGGACCGCCCCGGAACCGGGCGGCCGGAACCGTCCCGGGCTCCCGCCAGGAGCCCGGGACGCGGGACCGGCCCGCCCCGATCGGAGCGGTGGTACGTACGGCGGCACGTACCACCGCTCCGACTCGCCGGGGCCGCGTTTCCCGACGATTCGCCGGTATGAGGGAAATCCCGCTGGATCCCCCGTGCCCGCTGCGGGACGATGAGGGGCTCTTTCGGCCCCGGTTTATCTCAGGTCGACAAATGTCCACCCGGCGCGCGCGTCGCTCGGCCCAACGGGCCGGGTGCTGGCATACAGTGCGGTCGAGTGGAGGACGAAGAGATAGCCCGGACGGGGCCGGGACGAGCGGAGAGGGAGGTGCCCATGGGCGCGCTGCGCAAGGCCGGCTCCTGGCTCGGGCTCGGTTCGGGGGACGAGGACGACGACATGTACCGCACCGGCAGGGGCGCGTACGACACAGGGTCATACGACGAGGACGACGACGTGGACGCCGGTTGGGTCTACGACGACGAGCCCGAGGACCGCTCCCGCCCCTTGGAAGGGAGCGTCGTGCCGGCGTCGGAGATCTTCGCGGCCCGCGCCGCGGCTGCGGCCGAACTGGTCAAGCCGACCTCGCGGATCTCGGTCGTACACCCGAAGAGCTACCACGAGGCTCGCGCAATAGGCGAGTACTTCCGTCAGGACATCCCGGTCATCATCGACCTCACCGCGATGGACGAGTCGGACGCCAAGCGCGTCGTCGACTTCGCGTCGGGGCTGACGTTCGGCCGCCGAGGCACGATAGAGCGTCTCGCCAAGCGGGTCTTCCTCCTGCTGCCGGGCGACGTCGCACTGCTGACCGGAGACCCGGGCAGCAACAACCACGACGGCTTCTTCAACCAGGCCTGATCCGGCCCGGGGGCAGCAGCCGCCCGCACACGACCACGGCGAGGGCCCGTCCGCACACCGCGGACGGGCCCTCGCCGCTTGC
>NZ_JAKFHA010000027.1:0-17944 GCF_021502675.1 Yinghuangia soli | reverse complement strand
GGCGCGGCCCCGCCCCCCCCGCGGCGGCGGCCCCCCCCCCGCTTGCCGGATCCGGCGCGGACCGAGCGCGCGAGCCGCGCAAGCCGAGCGCAGGTCGAGCGCAGGCCGAGAACAGCTCGAGCACAGCCGCGAACAGCTCGGGCACAGACGCGAACAGCTCGAGCACAGGTCGAGAACAGTCGAGCTCCGGCCCGCCCCCGGCTCAGCGCAGCCGCAGCGCCAAGAAGAAGTCCACCTTGTCCTCCAGCCGGGACAAGTCCCGCTGCGTCAACTCCTCGATGCGGCCGATCCGGTACCGCAGCGTGTTGACGTGCACATGCAGCCGCGCCGCGCACCGGGTCCAGGACCCGTCGCAGTCCAGGAACGCCTCCAGCGTGGTGACCAGGTCGGCCTGGTGCCGCGCGTCGTACGCGGTCAGCGGGCTCAGCAGCCGGTCCCGGAAGCCGCGCCGCACGCTCTCCGGCGCCGCGGCCAGCAGCAGGACGTGGGACGCCAGTTCCTCGTGGCCGACGACCGCGAACGCGCCGGGCCGGCCGTCCGCGATCCGGGCCGCGTGCCAGGACTCCTCCAGCGCACCGCGCAGCGCATCGGCACGTGTCACCGGGGCGCTGACTCCGAGGCTGAGCCGGATGCCCTCGCCCGCCGCGCCCTCCAGGCCGGCCAGCCGCTCGCGCAGTTCGGCCGCGACGTCCTCGGACGGGCCGGGCACCATGGCGACCGCACCGTCCGCGGTGGCCGCAACCAGGACCTGGGTGCCCAGGTCGGCGAGCGCCTCCTCGACGAGCGTGCGGGCCATCCGGCCGATCGTGGTCGCACCGCGCCGGCCCGGTGCGGCGTCCGGGTCGGTGCCCGGGACCGTCACCGCGGCGGCGACCAGCTGCCACGTCACCGCGTCCGGCGCATCGGGTTCGGCGACCCGCAGCCGGGCCGCGATCTCGCCCGGGTCGGCGCCCGCGTCGAGCAGGTGCAGGACGTCCTCGGCCAGGCGCCGGCCCAGTCGGCGGCCGTCCTCGACCCGGTCCGCCTCGACCGCGACCAGCCGGGCCAGCTCGTCCAGCAGGCCGCGGCGCTGCTCGGACCAGTCGGCGACGTCCTCCTCGACGACCAGCGACCACTCGCTCCACACGCCCTGCGCGGCGGCGGCCGTGCCGTCGTCCCGCTCGATCGGCAGCATCGAGAAGACCCGGCCGCCGATCCGCTCGCGGTACGGCGGGCGGGCCCGGCGGGCGCGCGCCGCCAGGTGGCCGCGGGCCAGCGCGGTGCACAGCTCGCCGGTCAGCGGGTCGGCGCCCGCGGCGACCTGGCGCCCGGTGAGCGAGAGGACCCAGCAGCGGATGTCGATGTCCGCGGCGACCATGCCGAGGATGCCGTCCAGGCCCGTGCCGCCGGTCGCCGCCTGCACCAGGCGCCGGTGCCGGTCCACGACCGCGGTCAGGTCACTGGCCCGTTCGGTGGAAATCCGGCGGACCACGAACTCGGTCAACCGGGCGAACGACAGCTCCTCGCCGATCGTGAACAGCGGCAGCCGGTGCCGCTCGCACGCCGCGATCAGGTCGTCCGGGACCGGGCCCACCTCGGTCACGCCCGCCGCCAGGCCCGCGACGCCCGCCCCGACCAGGACGCGCACGAAATGCTCCGAGTCCTCCGGCGCGGCCCGCCACAGCATGCCGGTGAGCACCAGTTCGCCGCCGGACAAGTAGCGGCTCGGATCGTACAAATCCGTGGTCATGACACCGCGCACGCCGCGGTCGAGTTCCTCCTCGCCGGCCAGGAGCCGGATTCCGGGTACTCCCGAGTCGAGCAGAGCCCGCAACCGCACGTCTTCGCCTCCTGCCGCTGCCGTCCCGACCATGATCTCCTACGTCCACGCTTATGGGGGTGCGTGTCCTGTCATACCGGGAGGCGGGCCGGGTGAACACTCGTAGAAAGCTACGGGAACAAGCGGACGATCCGACCCGTCGCTTCATGGTTTCCGTGGCTACTGCGAACGTGTTTCGCCTGTGTGTACTGGGTCACATCCGAAACCACGGAGCAGGTGCACGGCACGGCGCTCCCTCCGCAACGGCTGGACCCGCAAGGCACGACAGGAGGTGACCCCCGCTATGGAGTTCCTGCGCCCCGCGACATGGGACGAGGCACTCGCCGCGAAGGCCGAGTACCCCACCGCGGTACCCATTGCCGGCGGCACCGACGTCATGGTCGAGCTCAACTTCGACCGGCACCGCCCGGTCGCGCTGATCGACCTGAACCGCATCCCCGAACTCCACGACTGGGAGACCGGGGCCGACGGCGTCGTCCGGCTGGGTGCCTCCGTGCCTTACGCCCGCATCATCGGGCACCTCTCCGACCGCCTGCCGGGCCTCTCGCTCGCCGCGCGCACCGTCGGCTCGCCGCAGATCCGCAACCGCGGCAGCGTGGGCGGGAACCTCGGCGCCGCATCGCCGGCCGGCGACTCCCACCCGGCCCTGCTGGCCTCCGGATGCCTGGTCGAGGCCGCCTCGGCGGACCGCGGACCGCGGATGATCCCCATCGACGAGTTCTTCCTCGGCGTGAAGCGCAACGCGCTGGAGCCGGACGAGCTCATCCTCGCCGTGCACATCCCCTCGGCCACCGGGCCGCAGCAGTTCGCCAAGATCGGCACCCGGAACGCCATGGTCATCGCGGTGTGCTCCTTCGGAATGGCACTGCACCCCGAAGCGGGCAGTGTGCGCACCGGCATCGGGTCCGCCGCGCCGACCCCGCGCCGGGCGGGCGCCGCCGAGGAGTTCATCGCCGCCGAGCTGGCCGACACCGGCATGTGGGCGTCGCGCGGCGAACTGGCCGCGGCCACCGCGAAGCGGTTCGGCGAACTGGTGGCCGAGGCCGCCTCGCCGATCGACGACGTGCGCGGCTCGGCCGCGTACCGGCGCCACGCGCTGTCGGTGCTGGCCCGCCGCACCCTCACCTGGACCTGGGACGAGTACCGCGCAGCCGGGAGGGCAGCCGCATGAAGATCACCTTCGACGTGAACGGCCGCCGGACCGAGGCGGACGACGTCTGGGAAGGCGAGAGCCTGCTGTACGTGCTCCGCGAACGCGTCGGCCTGCCGGGTTCGAAGAACGCCTGCGAGCAGGGCGAATGCGGCAGCTGCACGATCTACCTGGACGGCGACCCGGTATGCGCCTGCCTGGTCGCGGCCGGCCAGGTGCAGGGCCGCGAGGTCCGTACCGTCGAAGGCCTCGCCGACGGCGACACGCTCGACCCCGTGCAGCAGGCGTTCGTGGACGCGGGCGCCGTGCAGTGCGGATTCTGCACACCGGGACTGCTCGTCCAGACCCACGACCTGCTCGAACGCCAGGCGCAGCCCGGCGACGCGGAGATCCGCGAAGCGCTGTCCGGCAACCTGTGCCGCTGCACCGGCTACGAGAAGATCATGGACGCCGTCCGCCTGGCCGCCGCCCGCAAGGCCGAGGCCGCCTCGAACCGTGTTCCGGTACGCCCGGAACGCTTTACCGGGAGCTGACGGCCGACCGCCGGAGATCCCGTACCGCCGGACCGCTCGCGCAAGCGCACGGACCGGACTGCTGGACCGCGTGGAACACGCACGCGGTGAATCGCGCCCCCGATCGCACAACCCCGCCTCGCGTGGGCAAGCCGTACGTTTGGCATGCTCACGCGGGGCCGGGATTCCAGCACCACCCCAACAACACCTCAGACACTTGGGAGTGGTCCATGACGCAGATATCTGTGCACTCGGACTCAGAATCAGAGCACGGCCCCAGAGAACCCGGTTCCACCGGAACCCAGCCGGCCCCCCCGGCCGGGAACGGGACGTTCCTGGACACTTACTTCAAGATCAGCGCCCGTGGCAGCAGCATCGGCCGCGAGTTCCGCGGCGGCGTCACCACCTTCATGGCGATGGCGTACATCCTGCTGCTCAACCCGATCATGTTGAGCGGTGCCGACGTCCTCGGCAACAAGCTCGACCCGGGCCAGGTCACCGCGGTGACCGCACTGGCCGCGCTGGTCACCACGGTCCTGATGGGCGTGGTCGGCAACGCGCCGCTGGCGCTCGCGGCAGGCCTCAGCGTCTCCGGCGTGGTGGGCACCGCGGTGATCGCGGAGATGACGTGGCCGCAGGCGATGGGCCTGTGCGTCATCTACGGCGCGATCATCATGCTCATGGTCTTCTCCGGCCTCCGCGAGACGATCATGAACGCCATCCCGATGTCGGTGAAGCACGCCATCACCATCGGCATCGGCCTGTTCGTGGCCATGATCGGCATGGTGAACGCGGGCTTCGTGCAGGAGAACGCGGCACCGGGCGGCGGCCCCGTCATGCTCGGCCCGGCGGGCGAGCTCAAGGGCTGGCCGGTCATCGTCTTCGCGGTGACGCTGCTGAGCATCTTCATGCTGATGGCCCGCAAGATCCGCGGCGCGATCCTGATCGGCCTGGTCATCGGCACCGCCGTCGCGATGATCGTGAACGCCGCGGTCGACATCCCGGCCAAGGCCTGGGGCCTGGGCGTCCCGGAGCTCCCGGACAACGTCGTCGAGACCCCGGACTTCAGCCTCATCGGCGACGTCAGCCTCTTCGGCGGATTCTCCGAGGCCGGCGCCATCACCGCCTCCGTCCTGGTCTTCACCCTGGTCTTCGCGGGCTTCTTCGACGCGATGGCGACCATCATCGGCATCGGCTCCGAGGCCAAGCTGGTCGACGACAAGGGCCGCATGCCGGGCCTCAACAAGGCCCTCGCGGTCGACGGTGCGGGCGGCGTCATCGGCGGTGTCGCCGGTGCCTCCGGCCAGACCGTGTTCGTCGAGTCCGCCACCGGTGTCGGCGACGGCGCCCGGACCGGCCTGTCCAGCGTCATCACCGGCGGCCTGTTCGGCCTGATGCTGTTCTTCACGCCGATCGCGGGCATGGTCCCCAGCCAGGTCGCGGCCGCGGCCCTGGTGGTCATCGGGTCGATGATGATCACCCAGGTCAAGCACATCGACTGGGAGGACCTGGCGTCCTCGGTCCCGGCGTTCCTGACCATCGTGATCATGCCGTTCACCTACTCGATCACGGCGGGCGTGGCCGCGGGTGTCATTTCCTACACCCTGATCAAGACCGCGCAGGGCAAGTGGAAGGATCCGGGTGTGCTCATGTGGATCCTTACGGTCGCCTTCGTGGCCTGGTTCGCGCTGCACCCGATCAAGGAATGGCTGGGGGTCAGCTGACCGCCCCGGAAGGGGTGGGCTTGATCCTCGCGCGGTTCCGCGCAACCGTGAGGAGATGACGATGTTCGACATCGTGCCCGAGCTGAATGCCTGGCGTGCCGAAGGCAAGGCCTTCGCGCTGGCCACGGTCGTCGACGTCTCCGGCAGCGCGCCCCGGCTTCCCGGGGCGGCGCTGGCGGTCTCCGCCGACGGCGAAGCAGTCGGCAGCATCTCCGGCGGTTGCGTGGAAGGCGCGGTCTACGAGCTGTGCCGCGAGGCGCTGGAGACCGGTACGCCGGTGCTCCAGCGCTTCGGGTACAGCGACGAGGACGCCTTCGCCGTGGGCCTGACCTGCGGCGGAGTGATCGACGTATTCGTCCACCCGGAGCCCGCGGTCGACGCCGCCCTGCGGCCGATCGCGGACCGGGCCCCGGTGGCCGTGGCCCGCGTCGTCGCGGGCCCCGCCCACCGGCTGGGCGCCACGCTGGTGCTCACGGCCGCAGCCGCGGCCCCTTCGGCGGCCGTGCAGGACGGCGAAGGGGCCGGCCCGGGCAGCAGCCCGGACGGCGCTTCGGCGGGCGGCCCCGACGGCACCTCGGACGGCGCTGCGGAGAGCGGCCCGGTCAGCGGCTCGCTCGGCGGCACCCCGCTCTTCGAGGCCGCGGTCCGCGCCGAGGTCGCCGCGATGCTGGACACCGGCCGCGGCGGACTGGTCACCTACGGCCCCGACGGCCGCCTGTGCGCGGTCGGACCGGACACCGCCACGGTCTTCGTGGAGGCCTACACCCCGCCGCCCCGCATGATCGTCTTCGGCGCCATCGACTTCGCCGCCGCGGTCGTCCGGATCGGCAAGTTCCTCGGCTACCAGGTGACCGTGTGCGACGCCCGCGAGGTCTTCGCGACGCCGCGCCGCTTCCCGGACGCCGACGAGGTCGTCGTCGACTGGCCGCACCGCTACCTCGACTCGATCGAGGTCGACGGCCGCACCGTCCTGTGCGTGCTCACGCACGACGCGAAGTTCGACATCCCGCTCCTCGAGCGCGCCCTGCGCCTGCCGGTCGCGTACGTCGGCGCGATGGGCTCCCGCAGCAGCCACGAGACCCGCCTGCAGAAGCTCCGCGACCTGGGCCTGACCGAGGCCGAACTGGCCCGGCTGCACTCCCCCATCGGCCTCGACCTCGGCGCCCGCACCCCCGAGGAGACCGCGATCGCGGTCGGCGCCGAGATCGTCGCGCACCGCCGCGGCGGCACCGGGCGCCCCCTCTCCGCGACCGAGGGCCCGATCCACCACGACGGCATGGGCTCGATCCGCCCGTACGCCGCCCCTGCAGCGCCCTCCGGCCACCACGCGGCCTGACCTCGGCGGTCAGAGCCGCTCGGGCGGGGTATCCGCGTACGCCTTGGCCAGCGTCGCCAATGCCGGATGCGCGGCATCGAAGGCGACACCGTCGATCGCCGCGATCGGCCGGACGCCGATGCTGGTGTTGGTCGCGAACGCAGCCTGCATGCCACCCAGTTCGGACACCCGCACCGGCGCGGTGCGGGCCCCCGGGTGAGCCTCGTCCAGCAGCTGCCGCGTGACGCCGACCAGTTGCTCGGCGGACGGCCAGACGACGCCGGAGCCGTCCACGAAGCCGACGTTCCAGGTCCCGCCCTCGCTCACCTCGCCGCCGGACACGAAGAGCGCGTCGTCGAAGCCCGCAGCCTGCGCGGTCCGGCGGGCATGCAGCTGCGCGAACAGGCCGACATGCTTCACCGCGGGCAGGTCGCGGCGGTACTCGACGGACTTCACCCGCAGCGGCGGCAGGTCATGCGCCGCGATCGCGCGGTGCGTGACGAGGATGCGCGGCCGGGCATCCGCCCCGGGATTCGCCAGCGGCAAGGCCGGGTCGTACACGGTCACCCGGACCACGAAGGTGCCGCCCCGCCCGTCCACCGCCCGGCGCACCAGCTCCAGCACCCGGTCGGTGTCGAGCTCCGCACCGAAGACGACCCCGCAGTCCCGCCGAAGCCGCTCCAGATGCAGGGCCAGCCCCCGGACACGGCCGTCGTCGACCCGCATCGAAGTGAAGTGGCCGTAGTTGACCAGCCCCAACGCAGCAATCTGATCGACCGTCGCCGGCACCCCATCAAGTTCCACGACGGCAGTCTCGCACCTGCGCGCGTGCGGCTCCGCGCACGCGCGGTCCCGGACGGCCGCCATTCCACCCCACGCTCTAAAGTCGCGGCCATGGACGCCACTACCGCGCTTTGGTCCTTCACTCTTGTCGTCGGCCTGCTGACCCTCACCCCTGGTCTGGACACCGCGCTGATTCTGCGCACCGCGGCGCTCGGGGAGCGGAGCCGGGCCTGGGGCGTGGTGCTCGGCATACAGACGGGCACGCTCACCTGGGGTGTGCTGACCTCGCTGGGCATCACCGCGCTGCTCACCGCTTCGCAGCTCGCGTACACGATCCTGCGCTGGGTCGGGGCCGCGTACCTGGTGTGGATGGGGGCGCGGATGCTGTACGACACCTGGCGCCGCGTCCCGCAGGAGGCCGCTGCCGTCGGGGATGCGCGCGGTGGGCTGGTCGCCGGGTGGCGGCGGGGGACGTTGACGAACCTGCTCAATCCGAAGGTCGGCGTCTTCTATGTCGCGCTGCTGCCGCAGTTCATCCCGGCCGGGGCGCAACACCTGTCGTTCGGCGTGCTTCTGACGTGTATTCACATCGCGCTCGGTCTGGCGTGGTCGGCGGTGCTGATCGCGTTCGCCCGCGCGGTACGCCGCCAACTGGCCCGGCCCAGCGTCCGGCAGGCGATCGACCGCATCACCGGCGGCATCATCGCCGCGTTCGGGCTTCGCCTCGCGCTGTCGGACTGACGTCCTGCCGGCGGTGGCAGGGGCAGCGATGGCAGTGGGCGTCGTTACAGTCCGCGCATGATCTTTCGCGACCGGGCGCTCCCCAAGGCTGTCGACCTGCTGGAACGGGCTCTGGAGGGGCAGGACGAGGCCCTTCTGAACGACGCTTTCCACAATCTGCGTGATGCGATGGGCGAATCGCAGCCGCAGACGTGCGCGGCCGCGGGTCCGCGTCTCGCCGCTCTTCTGCCGCGAACGCCGATGGGCGCGGCGGCGATTCTCGCCGTCATGATCGGGGCGTGCGTGGAGCACGGCGCCGATCCGGCGGCCTGTGCCGGGCCGGTGTTCGACCGCATCGAGGACGCGCTGACCAACGTCGCGGGCTTCCCTGCGCTGTGGGACGAGACCGTGGGCGGCGAACTGCCGCAGCGCGACCACCTCGCGCTCGGCGAGGCGCTCGGCCGGATCGCGGAGGTGACCGGCGGCATCGACGAGGCGACGTTCGCCGCGGTGTCCGCGTGGATGGAGCTGCCGCTGTGGGAGATGGCGGCGGTCACGCTGCTGTCGTACGAGCCGATACGCCAGGCGGTCCAGGAAGAGGGCAGCCTCGTCGTGCTCGCCGACGCGGCCGCGATGGGCGATGCCGACCTCAAGTGCCTGCGCTACCTGCTCAAGATGTTCGACGCGGAGCCACTGGTCGTGGTGCACCGGCCGACCGGGACCGCGTACCGGATGCGCATGAGCCGGATCGGCGACAACTTCCAACTGCACACGCTGCTCGCGCACCTGCTCGTCGGCGGCGGGCACGTCCCGGGCGAAGCGCCGCCGGCGGCCGTGGTCGCGGCGATGCGGGACGCGCCCCTTGCCGACCCTCCCCCGCAGGCCACGGGTTCGTTCAACCTGGCGGCGGCCGACGGCAGTTGGATCTGGAACGAAGGCTGCCCCGCCGACATCCCGGTCGTGGACGGCGAGCGCCTGCTGATCCTGGACCCGCCGCCGTACGGACGGGCCTGGCAGGCGACGCGCTTCTATCCGCAGATCGCCGGCGACCTCGTCCTGGAGAAGGTCTTGGACCGCGCCGAAGCCGACGCGTACCTCGCCAAGGCCGCCCCGGCACGGGACCGGCCGAGCGTGTAGGCGGGCGGCGAATCCGGCGTACGCCTGGGGAGTTGCTGTGGAGATCCGTCCCCGGAGAGCCTTGAAGGCTCTCCGGGGCACGGCTATGGTCCGTCCGGTACGAACGATCGTTAGTCCGGTTTGCCACCCGACTCGGGAGCCGCCATGGCCGTCGACCGCAGTTCGTCCGCATCCGACCCGCTCGCCGGGGACGCGTGCGCCCGCTACCAGGCGATGGCCGAAGTGCGCGGCGGAGAAGGGCATATCGCGACCGGCATGGGCCGCTACTTCGCGACCGAGGCCGCGGTACGCCAGGGGCTGCGCGAAGTGGAGCGCTTCGTCGGATCGTTCGTCGACACGTCGGCCCTGCACCCGGACAAGGTGATCCTGCCGGCGCTCCCCGAGCCGGAGCACAGCCGGCTGCGCGGCATCGTCAACTCGGTCATCGCTGCCCGGCACTTGGACGCCGCGCTGCCCTTCATCCGGGAGACTGCTGCCCAGTTGGTGACGGAGTCCGTCGCCGCCGCGGCGGACGGCGGGCCGGTCGATCTGGTCGCGACGCTGGCCGACCCGCTGCCGACCGTCGTCATCGCGCACGTGCTCGGCGTGCCGGCCGCCGACCAGGACCGGTTCCGGCTGTGGTCCGACGAGCTTCTGGCCGCGCAGGGCGAGACCCGGGACGGGGATATGGCGCGGATGCACCCGGAGTTCGCGGCGTACGTGCAGCGTGAGATCGATGCGCGCAGGACCGCCGCCGACCCGCCCGACGACGTCATCACGCGGCTCATCGCCGCCGGGCTCTCCGATGCGGCCGTCTGTACCCAGACGATGTTCCTGATCGTGGCCGGCAACGAGACCACCCGGAACCTGATCGGCAACTGCCTGCGCACCCTTGCCGAAAGCCCCGACCTGTACGCAGCGGTCCGCGCCGACCGCGACCTGGTCACCGTCGTCGTGGAGGAGTCCCTGCGGCACGACTCCCCCGTCCAGCTTCTGGCCCGCGAGGTCCTGGCGGACGGGCCGCTCGGCGGCTGCCCGCTGACGCGCGGCGACCGCGTCGTGTTCGGCATCGCGTCGGCGAACCGCGACGAGGCACGCTTTCCGGACGCCGACGAGTTCCGCATCGACCGCCCGCACCCGCGCGACCACTTGGCGTTCGGCACTGGTGCGCACGTGTGCCCCGGCGCCGCGCTCGCCCGTGCCGAGGCGGTGGCCGTGCTGCACGAACTCTGCGATCAGGTAGCGGTATTGGAGTTGGATCCTGGCTTCGTGGCGCGGCCTAATCCGGTGTTCTGGGCCTTGGGGCAGCGCACGCTGCCGTGCCTCGTTACTCCCGATACGGCTGTCGATACGACTGCCGAAGCGACTCGCGAGGCGACCCGCGCGGCGGATGGTTCCCGGTGACCACACCCGCACTCGCGTACATCGAAGGCGGCAGCGGAGACGAGGAGACGCTCCGGGACAACCTCGACGCATGGCGCCGACTCGCCCTCCAGCCACGGGTGTTGCGCGACATGACGCAGGTCGAAACGGCGACGACGCTGCTCGGAACCGCGGTCGGCGCGCCGGTCGGACTGGCCCCCACCGCGATGCACTGCCTGGTCGACCCCGACGGCGAGACGGCCACCGCCCGCGCCGCCGCGGAGACCGGGACGCTGATGGTCGCCTCCCAGGCGGCCAACCGCTCCTGGCAGGACACCGCGGCAGCGGCAACCGACGTCTTGTTGTGGGCTCAGATGTACGTGCTGCGCGACCGTGGTCTTACCCGCGAACTCGCCGTACGTGCAAAGGAGTCGGGAAGCCGCGCGATCGTGGTGTGCGTGGACGGCGTGGCAGTGCCGCGGCGCGCACGGCTGGAGGGGCATGCGTTCGTCCCGCCGGAAGGCATGGCGTTCCCGAACCTCGTCTCTGCTGCTGCCGCTGCTTCTGCCAACGGCCGGGGTGTGGATCTGGGTGCGGCGGTGTCGGCATTCGATCCGTCCGTCACGTTCGCGGATCTGACCTGGCTCAAGGAATGCACCGGCCTGCCGCTGGTCGTCAAGGGCGTGCTGCACCCGCACGATGCGGCGGCCTGCGTCGATGCAGGCGCGGATGCGATCGCGGTGTCCAACCACGGCGGCCGCCAGCTCGACGGGTGCATCGCCACGGCCGACGTGCTGGGCGAGATCGCGGACGCGGTCGGCGACCGCGCGGAGGTCTACGTCGACGGCGGCATCCGTACCGGCCCGGACGTCGTCAAGGCGCTGGCACTCGGCGCCCGGGCGGCGTTCGTGGGCCGTCCCGCGCTGCGGGCACTCGCGGACGGGAGCGCCGCGGGGCTGGCCGCGTACCTTGCGGACCTGCGCGAGGACGTACGTCGCACGCTGGCGTTCTGCGGTTGTGCGTCGCCGGCGGAGGTGCGGCGGGAGCACGTACGCCCGCGCGGCCCACGCTGACCTGCGGCCGCGTAGCCGCGACCACATACCGGCGACCAGCGACCGGTCAGCCTGCCGATTCGGTACGCGGCTCCGGGCGCGGGCGGAGCCCGTCCAGCAGCAGCGCCACCAGAGTGTCCGCGCTCCCCGCGGGAGCAGCGGCGGCCTCCGGCACGTCGAAGCGGTGGTCGAGCGAGCCGTGCAGCGCGCTGAAGATGATGCGCAGCACCTCCCCCGGGTCCAGCCCGGCCCGCAGGGAGCCGTCGGCGACGCCTGCCGCCAGCGCGTCCGCCCACAGCGCGCGTCCCGCATCGCGGCGTACCACGATCCCGGCAAGCTCCGGTGCGCGGCGGATGTGCGTCCAGCTGTTGGAGAGTGTGAGGAACTCGTCCGGGTGGGCGCGGGCCGCGGCCAGGCTCGCGCGGATCATCGCGTCCAGCCGCGCGGCTCCGTCGCCGGGCGCGGACGAGGCGTCCGGGAGTACGGCGTCCAGTGCGTCGAGGTAGCGTCCGACGATCTCGACGAGCATGTCGTTCTTGTCCTGCACGTGGTTGTACAGCGACGACGGCCGCATCCCGCACGCCACCGCGATGTCCCGTACCGACGTCCCGTGGAACCCGCGCTCGGCGAACAGCGCGGCGGCGATGCGGAGCACCCGGGCCCGGCCGGCAGTCTCGGTAAGCGTCACACCCCCATCATCCCGGGACCGCGCGGGGGAACTCCGGGCAGTACGCGGCTTCGCCCTTCAACGCGACGATCAACGGCGGTCCGCAGCCGTCCGCGGCCATCAGCAGCCATCAGCGGATCATCAGGGAACCCGAAGCGGGGATCGGCACTGTAAGTCCTGTCGGCGGGAGAGACCGCCGGAGAACCGAAACAGTGCGGCCGATGCGGCCGCCCGGCCAGGGAGCGTCATCATGCAGAACCGCCTCTACGACTACAGCCCGATCGTCGACCGCGCGCCGATCACGTGGCCGGGCGACGCCCGGGTGGCCTTCTACGTCGGGCTCAACATCGAGCACTTCGAGCTGGGCAAGCCGTCGACCAGCATCAACACGACAACCGCTGGGCTGCTGCCCGACCCGCTGAACCACGGGTGGCGCGACTACGGGCCGCGGGTCGGGATCTGGCGCATGATCGAGGTGTTCGACCGGCACGGCATCCGCCCGAGCGCGCTGCTCAACTCCGACGTCGCCGAGCAGTACCCGCAGATCATCGAGGCGGGCCGGGCGCGCAACTGGGCGTGGCTCGCGCACGGCAAGAACAACTCCACGCTTCAGCCGGAGGTCGAGGCGGACGAAGAGGCCTACCTGGCCGACATCGTCGCGACCATCGAGAAGGCCACCGGGCAGCGTCCGCGCGGCTGGATGGGCCCGGCGCTCACCGAGACCTTCAAGACGCCGGAGCTGGTCAGGGAGCTCGGCCTGGACTACGTCCTCGACTGGACCGCAGACGACCAGCCCTTCCGGCTGAATGTGCCGGGCCTGCTGAGCGTGCCGTACACCCTCGAGCTCAACGACCTGGGCATCTTCACCGCGCACTCGATCAGCGGCGCCGACTTCGTGCAGATCGTCAAGGACCAGGTCGACCAGCTGTGGGAGGACAGCGAGCACAGCGGCCGGGTGATGTCCCTGGCGCTGCACCCGTTCGTGACCGGCCAGGCGTTCCGGGCGAAGTACCTGGACCAGGCGCTGGAGTACGTCGTGAACCACGCCGGCGTGTGGACCACGACGAGCGACGAGATCGCGGCGCACTACGCAGCGACCACCGCGGCCGACGCGTAAGGGAGAGGCAGCGGGTTTCGCGAGCCGGCCGGGATCAGGAACCGGCCCGCGAAATCATGAACTGGCCGGGATCCACCATTCCTGCGTCTTGAGGCCGGGCGTGCAGGCCTCCATACTGAGCGGCTTGCCCACACCGTTGCTGGTGAGGCAGTCCTGCCCCATGTAGTCGCGGATGTGGAACGCGCCGCCGGTGGTCGCCACCAGACGCCAGTTCGGCAAGTGCGGGTACGCCGAGCCGAGTTCGAGCTTCAGCGGGTCCGAAGCGCCCATCACCATCGACAACGCGGGCTTGCTCAGCGAGCAGGGGAAGAACTGGTCCCACTGCGCGGTCTTGCGGAACCAGCCGAACTCCGTACGCCCGCCCAGCACCACCTGCGTACCTTCGACCGGCTCGCCGCTCAGCCCGAGGCGGGCATTGCTCCCGACGTTGGTGATGTGGCCCCATCCGGAGCCGCCGCAGCCCTGCGGAGGCGTCACCGCGGGAGGCGGGCCTGCGGGCGGCAGCGTGGGGGGCGTACCGCCGCCGGAGCCACCGCCGGTGGCCGGATTGGGGGCACCGCCGGTGGTGTTGCCAGTGCCCGTGCTGGTGCCGGACTTGCTTCCGGTGCCGCCACCTGCCGCGACCGCGTTGCTTCCGGTGCTGCCGGGGGCGCCGTTCGCCGCGGCGGTGGCCGCGGGTGCCCCGCTTGCGGGCGGGGAACTGCCGGCCGCGGATGCGCTGGGGTCGCCGTTCGGCGCGTTGGACGGGCCTTGGGCGCTCCCGGCGTCGCTGCCTCCGACGGGCGAGGGATCCGCAGCGCCTTGCGTGGCACCGGCGTTCTTCTGCTGGCCGGCATCTGCCGCACCGCCGTCCTTGCCGGACGCCGAGCCGGAACCGGGGCCGAGGTAGAGGACGGACGCGACGACGCCTGCAATGACGCCCAGCACCAGCAGCACGGCGGCAAGGCCGTGACGCTTCCAGCGGGCGGCGGGCGGGGCGGGGGCTTCGGAGGCCGATGCAGATTCGGAGGCTGGTCCGGCGGCCACGGCTGGTGCGGGTACGGCGGCGGCCGCACCTGCGGCAGGGACGGAGGAGGCCGCAGCTGCTGCGGGCGCCGCGGGCACGGGGACGACGGCAGGCAACGCCTCCCGGGCGGGGGTCGGTTCCGAGATCGCCCCCGGGGCCGGTTCCGAAGCCGGCTCCGGCACCGATGCGGAAGCCGATTCGGAAACCGATTCCGAGGCTCGCTGCGACAAAGGCTCCGGAGACGGTTTCGGCGGCGCGTCCGAACCCACAGCCAGTACGGGCGTCGCTCCCGACCCGGATATCGGCTCAGGTATCGACCCAGGTATCGACTCGGCGATCGACGCGGACGTGGGTTCCAACGTCATTTCCGCTGCTGCTGGATCCGATGCCGGCAGCGCTGCCGAGTTCGCTTCAGAAGCGGCCTCCGAAACCGCGATCGGCTCGGTCACCGCCGCGGCTGCCACAGCCGCGGCGGCGTCCTCATCGGGCAGAGCAAGTGCCGCGCTGCGGACGGCGGCGGCCATGGCGGCGGCGTCGGTGTGCCGTTCGTCCGGCGTCTTCTTCAGCGACTTCGCGATCAGCTCGCGTACCGGTTCCGGGAACGTCGCCGGAAGATCCGGGGCGGGCTCGCGGATGTGTCGGAGCACCACGTCGAAGACGCTCTCGCCGCTGAACAGTGGCGTTCCCACGAGAAGTTCGTAGCAAAGTGCACCCATGGCGTAGAGGTCGGACGCCGGGACGGCTCCGTGTCCCTGGGCCTGCTCAGGTGCCATGTAGCGGGCGGTGCCGAGAACGGAGTTCGAGGCGGTGATCTTCGTGTCGGTGGCGGTCAGGGCTATGCCGAAGTCGGTGACGGTGACCCGGTCGCCGCGTCCGATCATGAGGTTGGACGGCTTGATGTCGCGGTGCACGATGCCGCGGCGGTGCGCCGCGTGCAGGGCGTCGAGGGCTTGCGCGGCGATGCCCAGGACGCGGGCGGGCGAGAGCGGGCCGGCGGTGGCCTGGAGGCGGTCGAGCGGGAGCCCGTCGACGAGTTCCATGACGATGTACGCGATGGGCGGCTCGGATTCGCCTTCACCGTAGTCGTGCACGTCGACGATGCCCGGGTGGTCCAGCGCGGCCAGCACCTTCGCCTCACGCCGGAAGCGCTTCGCGAAGCGCTCGTCCTCCAGGAGGGCCGGGAGGAGGATCTTGACGGCTACTTGCCGTTCCAGCACGCGGTCTTCGGCGCGCCAGACTTCACCCATGGCGCCGCCACCGAGGCGTTCGCCCAGTTGGTAGCGCCCGCCAAGGAGCGTGCCTCGACCCCACATACTCGGTTCCCCCGTAGGTCCCAGAGTCCCAGTCGCCGCCTTCCGGCCAATGCCCCGCAGTCTGTCAGAGCATCGAACACCCCACTCATCAGGGCCAGCGAACGCGAATGGCCGGGAGCGGAGGAAGGCGACCGGACGCACGTCGCAGGGACGGTCTTTATCGGGACTCAGCCGGACGCCCCGACCCCTGTAAGGCCGCGCCCCCACCCGTACCGGAGCCGAGTCAGATCTCGTATAGGTGGTGCGGAACCGCCAGCCCCAGACTGCTTCGAACGCTGCGCTGCACAGGTTCACCGTGGCCACGTCCGCCGTGATCTCGTCCCTTGACCACCACGCCGTAATCTGAGAAATGGTGAACCCGCAGCAGGTTTCCATCGAATAGCCCGAAGCAGCTGAGTTGGCGGGCAGATGAAGGTCCGCTGCGTCCAAGCCCACCCAGAGGCCGGACGATTACAGGACTTCCAGCTCTGTCAGGCGACGTTGCCCGTGCCCTCCGCCCTCTCCGAGGCGGAGTCAAACTGTGCTTGTCGAACCCAGTCGAGATTGGCCTGCACGGTCGCGATCATCGGATGCCCTGAACTGAGCACCCGTGTGCAGTTGGCCAAGGTGCGTTCATACAGCTCGATCGCCCACACCACGTGACCGGCCGTCGCATACACATGTGCAAGGTTGTTGCAAGAGGTCAGAGTGTTCGGGTGATCATCGCCCAGCACCCTTATCCGGTCGGCGAGGGTACGTTCGAACAGCTCGATAGCCCGCCCCACGTCCCCCGCCGACTCGTAGGCGCTCGCGAGGTTGTTACGGGAGGTCAGGGTGTCCGGGTGATCGTCGCCCAAGGCCCCTATCTGGTCGGCGAGAGTGCGCTCATACAACTCGATCGCCCGCGCCACATCCCCCGCCGACTCGTAGGCATGCGCAAGGTTGTTACGAGAGGCCAGGATGTCCCGATGATCGTCGCCCAGGACCCGTATCCGGTCGGCGAGAGTGCGCTCATACAACTCGATCGCCCGCGCCACATCCCCCGCCGACTCGTAGGCATGCGCAAGGTTGTTACGAGAGGTCAGGGTGTTCGGGTGATCGTCGCCCAGCACCCGCACGGAATCGGCCAGGGTACGTTCGAACAGCTCGATCGCCCGCGCCACATCCCCCGCCGACTCGTAGGCATGCGCAAGGTTGTTACGAGAGGCCAGGATGTCCCGATGATCGTCGCCCAGGACCCGTATCCGGTCGGCGAGAGTGCGATCGAACAGCTCGATCGCCCGCCCCACGTCCCCCGCCGACTCGTAGGCGCTCGCGAGGTTGTTGCGGGAGGTCAGGGTGTTCGGGTGATCGTCGCCCAGCACCCGCACGGAATCGGCCAGGGTACGTTCGAACAGCTCGGTCGCCCGCGCCACGTCCCCCGCCGACTTGTAGGCATGCGCAAGGTTGTTACGGGCGGCCAGGGTGTTCAGGTGATCGTCGCCCAGCGCCCGCACGGAATCGGCCAGGGTACGTTCATACAACTCGATCGCTCGCCCCACATCCCCCGCCGCCGCATAGGCGCTCGCGAGGTTGTTGGCAGAGGCCAGGGTGTCCGGGTGATCGTCGCCCAGCAACCGTACTACGGCCGTGAGGGCACGTTGGAAGCCCTCCACGGCAGGCGCCAGTACGCCTTGCCCTTGCTGGTACGTGGCCGCACGGTCCAGGGCGTAAGCGGTGTAGGCGCTGTCATAGTCGGAGGTGTGCCGACGCGTAAGGGTGTCGACGTGTGGCAGAAGTTCGCGACATCGAGGCCAATTCGGGGGTTGTTCGACGCCTTCCGGGAACGCGTCGGCGAGGAGCCTGGTGGCGTGGTCGCGGGCGTACGTGATGTCGCTGGATTGGCGATGGGGGTCGCTGTCGTCAGGGGTGCGGGCGAGGGTCTGGACGAGCCGGTGGACGGACAGAGTGCCGTCGTGGTTGTCGGTGACCATGCTGTACGCAGTGAGTCGGCCGATTGCCGTGGCAAGTTCCGGGGGTTCGGCGACTCCGTCGAATAGATCACGGGGGATGCTGTCCGGGGCGTACCAGGCCAGGATGCGTAGGAGTTCCCCGGCGAGCGGCGTCTCGGCGAGGCAGTCGAGGGTGACGCGCCAGATGCGGGTGATGGTGCGTTCGGAGTCGCTGCCGACCGTGGTTGCGGTGGGCTTGATCCACTTTGACGGACACCCTGGATGAGGGGCTTTGGCCTCTCTGGGGAGGATGTCCATCATGGAGAGCATGGGGAAGAAGAAGCCTCGGCCTCGCCGCTCGTTCACGCCGGAGTTCAA
>NZ_JAKFHA010000026.1 GCF_021502675.1 Yinghuangia soli | reverse complement strand
CGTGCCCCACCGGGCATTTGCGCTTCGTCCGAGCGCTCCCGAGCAGTCCCGGGTGCCCTGGTCAGGCCGGGCGCGGGGTGTTCAGCTCCTCGGCGTTCAGGCCCATGATCTTCGCGCGGGTGTCCGCATCGAAGTCCTTGACCTCGACCTCGTAGTCCAGCGGGTTCGGCAGCGCCTCGATGTGCGGCCAGTCCGAGCCGAAGACGACCCGGTCGGCGCCCATGAGTTCGACCGTCTCGTGGACGTCGTCCTCCCAGAACGGGTTGATCCAGATGTGCCGCTTGAAGGTCTCCACCGGGTCCTCGGGGAACAGGCCGGGGACCTTGCGGTTGACCGACCGCAGCTTGCGGAACAGGTCGCCGAGGAACTCCGAGCCGTTCTCGACCGACACCACGCGCACGTTCGGGAAGCGGTGGAACACCCGGTCCAGGATCAGCGACGCGAGGAAGTCGTAGATCGGGCGCTCCATCGTCCACAGCATGGTGACCGACGGCTTGCCGTGCCCCTTGAAGTCCGTCGACAGCCCCTGCTTGCGGCTGTAGCCGTTGGACGAGTAGCCGCTGTCGCCAGCATGTACGACCACCGGGATGCCGGCCTCGTTGACGCGCGCCCAGAACGGGTCGAACACCGGGTCGCCGGGCGTGAAGGGCCCGTCCACGGTGGTCGGCGCCGCAGGGCGCATGCACACCACGCGCGCGCCGTTCTCGAGCGCGCGGTCCAGGTCGGCCATCGCCGTGTCGAGGTCGGCGAGCGCGATGTAGGGGGCCGCGAAGATCCGGTCCTGGTGGTTCCAGCCCCAGTCCTCCTCCAGCCACCGGTTGAACGACCGGAACAGCTGGCCGACCGCCTTCGGGTCGTGCTTCAGCGCGTCCTCGTAGATCATCCCGAGGGTCGGGAACAGCCAGATCTTGTCCAGCCCTTGCGCGTCCATCACCGGGATGCGGGCGGCCGGGTCGCGGTACTCGGGGCGGATCGGCTCGCGCTCGCGCAGGAACTCCAGCGGGTTGCGGCCCTCGGGGTTGCCGCGGAAGTACTCCGCCATCGCCCCGGCCTTGGCGATCGGGTCGAACGTCGGGTTCACCACGGCGTGGTTCACCTTGCCGCCGATCACGTGGTACTTGCGGCCGTTGATCTCGCACCACTGGATGACGCTGCCGCCGAGCCGCGGGTCGAGGTGGCGCGTGAACGCATCGAGCGCCTCGTAATAGTGATTGTCGGCATCGAACACGAATGCCATGCGTGCCCCACCTCGTAGATCGCTTGCCTCGGTTAAGTAATCCCCGCCATTGTGCGGCGGTCCGCGGCAAGGCACAAGGTAAGGAAGTCTGTCTTTTTGGTATCGGTATCAGTGCCGGCGCCGAGAGCTGCGCCGCGCCGGACGGGCCCGGGGAGGTGCCGCCGCACACCCCGGGCCCGCCTGGTCGCTCATGCGCTTGTACTCACCTGCTCATCTGCTCACACGTATCAGCTGTCCACGTGCCCGAGCTCCGGCTTACTGCACGACCAGCAGGTCGGACAGCACCCCGGCGGCCCGGTCGGCCTGCGCGTGCGCGCCGAACAGGTAGGTGCCGAACTGCGTGCGCCCCTTGAGGAAGTACTCCAGGAACGCGGTCGCGTAGACGTTGCCGGTCTGGTGCTGCGAGGCGTACGAGACACCCGGCGTGCAGTCCTGCGGCACCCCGGGGATCGGGATGCTCGACCCCTGGTCGTCCAGGAACTGCACGTGGTTGGCGCCGGCGATCTCGACGTACTGCTTGTAGGCGCCGGGCACGTCGTTGTAGTACCGCTTGCCGGCTCCGGGCGAGATGCAGTCGTTCTGGCCGCTCTCGATCAGCGTCGGCACGCGGATGTTCCGGACGTCCGCCTCGACCTTGTCGTACGTCGCGGTGTCCGCCGGGTCGTATCCGGGAGTCAGGGCCACCACCGCGTCGATCCGGCTGTCCTGCGCAGCAGCCGCGAGCGCGCCCGCGCCGCCGAGCGAAGCGCCCGCCGCCGCGATCTTGTCGGTGTCCACGATGCCCTTCACGGGGCTGCCCCAGGCACTGTTCTCGCTGATCATCTTGGTGATCGCGGCCTTGATGTTCTTGGTGTGCATGTACGGGTCCGTCGACAGGATGTTCGGCGGGTAGTAGCTGAGCACGATGTAGCCGTGCGAGGTCAGGTACCCGATGATCCAGTCGAAGTAGTCGAACCCGACCCAGGAGGCGGGAGCGAGCGCGACGACCGGGTACTTGCCCTCGGTCTTGTCGGCCGGCTTGAGCCAGCCGTCGGAGGTGGCCGGGTACGAGACCCGCGCGTTCTGGAAGCCGGGGCCGCCGGTCCAGTACAGGAACTCGTAGGTGCCGACCTTGTAGGTGCCCGGCTGCGTGGGCGGCACCGGGGTGACCGCGGAGGCCGGGACGGTGCCGAACAGCAGCGCGAGCACTGCCAGGATCGCGCCGAGCAGGAGCCCTGCTCTGCCGCGCGGTCTGCGGTGGGACGGGGAACGGGACATGGTGCGTCGCCCTCCTAGGGGGATCGGGGTAGGACGTACCTGGCGGGACCGGAATCGGCTCTTCTGGTTCCGTTTTGCGCGCCGGAGTCGGCACGGGGGCACGGGCGGCCCCGGGGTGGCCGGGGGCCCGCGGAAAAGGGGGCGCGTCGGGACGCGTCAGGCGTCGAGCGCGCGGTACACCGCGTCGACCAGCGACAGTGCCCGCCAGTCGGTGTGCGCGGCGGATTGGCTGTTCGTCGTGTACGCGAACGCGATCTCGGCGGCCGGGTCGGCGAAGGCGAGCGTGCCCCCGCTGCCCGGGTGGCCGAAGGCCTCGGGATTGCCCGAGACCCGGAAGAACGAGGTGGCAGGTTTCATGAACCCCTGGGCGAACGCGGTGGGTTCGCCCAGGATGCGGTCCTGCCCCTCTGCCGCCGTGGTGCCGGCGGCCTTGACGGTGTCGGGGGACATCAGGCGGATGCCGTCCAGCGTGCCGCCGGCCGCCAGCGCCGCGTAGACCCGGGCCAGCGCCCGGGCGTTGGTGACTCCGCAGCCGGACGGGATCTCCAGGGCGAGTACGCCCGGGTCGTGCGCGGCGCCGGGCGCCGCGAGTTCGGGGATCGCCAGCATGGCGCGGACGAGCTCCGAGTCGGGGTCCCAGGCGGCCGCCGGGGGAGCCGGGGGAGTGGGGGGAGGCGGATCGGCCCCGGGCTCCGCTCCGCCTCCCGCAGGCACCCCGGCCGCCGCGGCGGCCGCCGGGACGAGGGTGGCCACCGTGGCCGCGACATCCGGCGGCGTACCGATGTACGCCTGGACGCCGAGCGGACCGGCGACCTCGTCGGTGAGGAACGCGCCGACGCTGCGCCCGTCGATCCGGCGCACCAGTTCGGCGGCGTAGAAGCCCCAGGTCACCGCGTGGTACCCGTGTGCGGTGCCGGGGGTCCAGTGCGGGCGCTGCCGGGCCAGCTGGTCGGACAGCGCATCCGGAACCGCCACCCGGGCGAGCGTGATCGGCTCGTCGAGGTACGGCAATCCGGCCTGGTGGGAAAGGAGTTCGCCGACCGTGACGCGCTGCTTGCCGGCCTGCGCGAACTCCGGCCAGTAGCGGCAGACCGGGGCTGCGTAGTCGAGCCGGCCCTGGTCCGCGAGCATCGCCAGGCAGGTCGCGACCAGGCCTTTGGTGGCCGACCAGACGACCTGCACGGTGCCGTACTCCCAGCGCCGGCCCGTCGCGGGATCGGCGAGGCCGCCCCACAGGTCGAGCACCGGGCGGCCGCGCCAGTGGACCGCGAGTGCCGCGCCGACTTCGCCGCGGTCGGCGAAGTTCGCCCGGAACTCCCGGGCCACTGCGTCGAATTCGGGCGCGGCGAGGCCCTGTACGGTCAGGTCTTCCACAGGACGGCTCCAGTCGTGGTCCGGGCGGCGGCCGCGGGGACCGCCTGCGTCGGTGCCGATCGGGCGAGCCGTCGCGACCCGTCGGCGACGGGATCAGTCCGCGGGAGTCCCCGCGGCCTTGCGGCGGGTGCCGGCCGATCGTGGTGCGGAGGTGCTCTTCGTGCCCGTGCTCTTCGTGGCTGTGCTGTTCTTGCCGGTGCTGTTCTTGCCCTTGCCCGCGCTCTTGGCCGGAGTCCGGCCCGCGGCAGCCGGCACGACCGCCGTGCGCGGGGTGACCCCGTCGAGCACGAGGCCCAGGAACTGCTCTTCGAGTTGCTCGAGCGAGTGGCCGCTGCTCTGGTGCCATCCGACGGACAGCCACAGCGGGTAGGTCAGGTAGCGGTAGACGAGGTCGGGGGCGAGGTCGGCGCGGAAGTCGCCGGCCGCGATCCCGGCTTCGAGGGTGTCGATCCACAGGGACCGGACCCGCAGGCTCGCCTCGTTCAGGTGCGCGAACCGCGGCAGGGTGGCCAGGTACGCGTAGTCCCGCAGGTACACGGTGCACGCGTCCGGGTGGGCCGCGATGACCTTGAAGGCCGCGTGCACGAGGCCGCGGAGCCGCGGCAGCGGTTCCGTCTCGGCCTCGACTGCTTCCTGGTACCAGGAGGACAGGTCGTCCATCGCTCCGGTGAGGAGCTCGTCGACCATCTCCTCCTTGGATTCGAACCAGTGGTAGAGGCTGCCGGCCTGGATGTCGACCGCGTCGGCGATCTCCCGGACCGTCGTCGCCGCGACGCCCTTGCGGGCGAACAGCGAAGCCGCCTCCGCGAGAATCAGTTCCCGTCGCGCGGGCGCCTCGGGCGCCGTCTTCCTGCGTGCCATCAGTCCGTGTCTTCCTGGTTCGGCCGGTCGCTGTTCGTGTTCAGCGCAGCCTAACCGCAGGACAGGGGTCTTCCGGAGGGTTTCCTTCCGCTGGTCGGAGGCACCGCCTTCCCGGGGTCCGCGCCGTACCGAACCTGCTGCCGCACGGCGGTTCTTCATGTCGTGGGGGAGGTCGCCGGGGAGTACTTGGGATTCCGGCCCGAGCACTAACCTAACAAGCGTTCGTTGGCTATCTAACATTTGTTAGGCGCAGATGAACTTTTACGCTCGCACGTGTTGCCTGTCAAGGGTTGTGCGCCCCAGACTCGTGCTCTACGTTGACCCGCACCATCCGTGGGGGATGGTCGTCCGGGGAGCGGACGCGAAAGGCGTTGCTCCCTCATGAACCGCTCAATCACCTCTCCGACCCGGCGCGGCCGGGCCGCCCGCCGATTCGCGGCGGGCGCCGCCGTCGTGGCCCTCGCGCTCGCCGGCACCGCGTGCAGCGACGATGCGGACGACACCGCGAACACGCCTGGCGGGTCCGGGAGTCCGGCCTCCGGCGCGACCGCCCCGAACCAGCCGCCCGCCAAGATCATCGGGCTGTGGCAGGTCAAGGGCGAGGACCCGAACGCGATCGACGACTACCAGAACGGCGCGACCCTCGCCGTCGAGACGATCAACGCCAAGGGCGGCGTGCTCGGCAAGCCGCTCGAGTTCGAGCGGGTGCCCAGCGGCCTCAACCCGACCTCCGCGCGCACCGCGTTCCTGCAGGCCAAGGACAAGAAGCCGAGCGGCATGGTGGGCTTCCCCGGCGGCACCGAGGCGCAGGGCCTGCAGCGCGACATCGACGCGGCCGGCATCCCGATCGTGAACGTCAACAACGACATCACGCTGCTGTACGGCGCCAAGAACGGCAGCGAGTGGATGTTCACCACGAACCCGTACGACGGCGCGACGGCCCGCAACATGGTCGCCCTCGCACAGAAGAACGGCTGGACCAGGCTCGGCATCCTCGGCAACGACCTCGGCTACGGCCGGGACGGCACCGCCCGCACAGAGGCCGCCATCAAGGGCACCCCCGTCACCATCGGCGACAAGCGCCTCGTGCCGGTCACCGCGACCGACCTCACCGAAGCGGTCCTGGCCCTCAAGGACAGCAGCGCGGTCATCTCCTGGTCGTACCCGAACACCCTGGCCACCCAGCTCAAGCAGATGCAGCAGGCCGGCATCGACACCCCGGTGGTCAGCGGCGGTTCGACCCCGGTCGTGGTCAACTACGGGCTCGCCAAGGGACCGGAGATCGACAACCTCAACGCGGTGCTCGCCTGCCTGCCCAAGGTCGACACCCGGCCCGCGGCCAAGACGTTCAACGACGCCTACAAGGCCAAGTACGGCACCGACGCCCCGCCGCTCGCTGCGGCCGCGTACGACGCGGTGTGGATGCAGGCCGAGGCGATGAAGAAGGCCGGTACGACCACCGACCACGCCAAGATCAAGACCGCGCTCGAGCAGTTGGTGTGGACGGAAGGCGCCTGCCAGCCGGAGTACAAGGCGGACCCGTCCCACGTGCTCGCCCACCAGCAGATCGCCATCAAGTACGACGCGGCCGGCGTGCCCACGGTGGTGGACACGTACAAGATCCCGGAGCTGGCCAAGGGCGCGAGCTGACGCTCCCGCGCCGACCGCCGCTCCCGCGTGAGCGTGGCGGCGTACTCGGGCCGGCCCCTCTCGGCCCACACAGCGGGTACGCCGCCACCCCTCCCGCCTCCGCCCGCCTCCGCCCCATCCGCTTGCTCGGCTTGCTCCGCCTTATGCCGCGTCCGTCCGCTCGACCGCGAACCACACGAACTGGTGGTCCCCATGGCGACGTTCATCGCCCTCTTCGCCGGCGCACTCGCGTACGCCGCCGTCCTCACGCTGGCAGCCGTCGGCTTCCTGCTGCTCTACAAGGCGACCGGCGTCGTCAACTTCGCGCACGGCGACCTGCTCACCCTCGGCGGGTTCCTGGCCTGGTGGGCCATCGACGACCTGGGCTGGCCGGTGGTCCCCGGCTCGCTGCTCGCCATCGCCCTGCTGGCGGTGGTCGGCGTGGTCCTCGAACGCGTCGCGTACGCACCGCTGCGCAAACGCCCGCAGATGACCGTCATCGTCGCCACGCTCGCCGCGGCCCTCGTCATCCGGGCCCTCATCGGCATCTGGCAGGGCAGCGAACCCCGGCGCCTGCCGGGCCCGTTGGGCGACGGCGCCTGGCACGTCGCGGGGGCGGCGATCGCCTGGCAGCGAGTACTGATCGTCGGAGTCACCGTGCTGGTGGTCGGCGCACTGGTGTGGGCGTTCAAGTACACGTCCTTCGGCCGGCAAGTGCGGGCACTGGCCGCCGACCCGGACGCCGCACAGCTGTGCGGGGTCCGGGTACGCCGGGTCTCGATGGGCGCGTGGGCGCTGTCCGGTGCACTCGCGGCGCTGGCCGGGATCCTCGTCGCGCCGCTGACCGTACTGGACCTCAACTTCGGCTTCGCGATCATGCTGGGCGGCATGGCCGCGGCCGTCGCGGGCGGGTTCGGGAACCTCGGCGGCGCGGTGCTGGGCTGCCTGGGCGTCGGCCTCGTCCAGCAACTCCTCGGGGGATATGTGCTGCGCGACTACGCGGGGGCGCTGCCGTACCTCGCCCTGTTCCTGGTGATCGCCGTCCGGCCGCAAGGGCTCTTCAAGACCCACGCGTCGCGCCTCTGACCCGCTTGTGACCTTCTTGAGGAAGCCGAAGCACATGACCGAGACCCGCAACACCTTCGATCCGGCGGTCGCCTCCGGGGCCGATCCCGGGGCCGATCCCGGGGCCGATCCCGGGGCCGGACCCGAGACTGGTCCTGAGGCGGCTCCCGCGGCCGATTCGTCCGGGGCGGACACGTCCGCGGCGGCGGACGGCCGTGCTCCGGAGCCGTCCGGGATGCACATGCTGACGGCCGGCCTCGACACGCTGCGCACCCGGGTCGGGATGGCGCCGCGCGGCACGGTGAAGCCACCGGTGTACCGGCGGCACCAATACCTGGGCGTGCTCGCGTTCGTGGCCGTGACCGCGATCGCCGGTCCCAACCTGGTGAGTTCGGCCGAGGGCAGCAATCTGCTGGACCTGTGGCTGCTCTACTCGCTGGCCGGACTCGGCTTCTACTGGATCTTCGGGCTCGGCGGCCGCTTCGCGTTCTGCCAGACCACGATGATGGCGGTCGGCGCGTACACCTCGGCGTACGCCACCGAGCAGCACGGCAGGCCGTTCTGGCAGAGCGCGCTGCTGGGTGCGCTGGCGGCCGGCGCGGTGGCCGCGGTGGTCGGGCTCGCGCTGGCCCGCGCGCAGCATTTCGCCTTCGCGATCGGGACGTTGGCGGTGTCCCAGATCGGCATGGTCGTCTTCGCCCGGACCAGCGACTTCACGGGGGTGAACGGCCAGGTGACGGGGCTGCCGTACCCGTCGCTGTTCGGGCACACCTTCGACTCCGACCGCAGCGCGTTCTGGCTCTTCCTCGGGGTGCTCGGGCTCGCGCTGCTGCTCGGGGTGTTCCTGGAGCGCTCGCCGATCGGGCGGGAGGCGGTCGCGGCGCGGGACGGCGAGATGGTCGCGCGCACGGCCGGGATCTCCGTCCGGCGCCTGCATCTGATGCTGTACGTGCTCGGGTCGGTCGCGGGCGGCCTGTCGGGGGCACTGCTGGCGAACTGGCAAGGGTTCGTGGGGGTCGACCAGTTCGGGCTGGACCTGGGGATCGGGATCTTCCTGATGGTGATCCTCGGCGGGGCCGGGTCGATCTGGGGGCCGGTGCTCGGCGCCGGGTTCTACGTGTGGGCGCCGAAGCTGCTCCAGGAGTTCAAGGAGTACCAGGGCGTGCTGTACGGCGCGCTGCTGCTCGTCATGATCATGATCTGCCCGGAGGGGCTGATCGGGCTGGCGGGGCGGGTGCGGGGGCTGCTGCGCCGGGCAGGTGTGGCGGGGCCGGCGGGGGTGGCGGGGGTGGCGGGGGTGGCGGCCAAGGTCCGGGCCGCGCTGCCGGGCCGGACCGCCGCACCTGCGGGCGCGTCCGCTTCGGCATCCGATTCCGCTTCTGATTCCGCTTCTGATTCCGGTTCTGCGTCCGCGTCGGCGTCGACCGGAAAGGAGTCCGCCGATGTCTGAGACCTCCGGACGAACCGTGCTCGACGCCGCCGATATCTGCGTCTCGTTCGGCGGCGTGCGCGCTGTCGACCATGTCTCCGTGTCCGTCGCGGAAGGCCAGGTCGTGGGTGTCATCGGACCCAACGGCAGCGGCAAGACCACGCTGCTGAACGCGCTGAGCGGAGTGGTCCCGGCGTCCGGGCGCCTGGCGGTCGAAGGGCACCGGGTCCGCCTCGGCGGGCCGGAGCGCTCGCGGCGGGCCGGGCTGGTGCGCATGTTCCAGCAGCCGCAGCCGTACCGGTTCCTGACGTGCCAGGAGAACGTCCTGATCGCGACGCCGGACCGGCGTGCCCGGGGGCTGGGGTCGGCCTGGCTGCTGCGTCCGCGCATGCTGCACATCGAACGCGCCCGGTGGGCAGCCTCGTTGGCGGCGCTCGACCGTGTGGGCCTGGCCGCGAAGGCACAGGTGCCCGCGGCGATCCTCACGTACGGCGAGCAGCGCCTGCTCGACGTCGCGCGCGGGATCTCCGCCGAGCCCCGCGTCCTGATGCTCGACGAGCCGAGCGCGGGCCTCAACGACACGGAGACCGCGCAACTCCTCGTCCTGCTGCGGTCGGTCGCCGCGGACGGGGTGGCTTTGCTGGTCATCGACCACAAGATCGACTTCATCGACGCGCTCTGCGACCGGATCACCGTTCTCGAAACGGGGCAGGTGGTCGCGGAAGGGCCGCCCGCGCACGTGTGGCAGGACCGCCGTGTCATGGACGCCTACCTGGGGACGGCCCACGATGCTTGAGATCACCGGACTGTGCGTGGACTACGGCACCACCCGCGCCGTCGTCGGCCTCGACCTGCGCGTGGACGCGGGGGAGGCGGTCGCCCTGCTCGGCCCGAACGGGGCCGGCAAGACCTCGACTCTGCATGCCGTCTCGGGCCTGGTCCCGGTCACTCGGGGGACCGTGCTCTTCGACGGAGCCGACATCACCGGGCACAGCCCCTCGGAGATCGCCCGCCGGGGCCTGGTCCATGTGCCGGAAGGGCGGCGGGTGTTCCCGTCCCTGTCCGTGGACGAGAACTTGCGGATGGGCCGCATCGCCGCGGCAGGCCGCAAGGGGTGGACCGAGGCGGATGTGTACGACCTGCTGCCGGCCCTCGTCCCGCTCCGCGACCGGGCGGGGTACGCGTTGTCCGGCGGCGAACAGCAGATGGTCGCCATCGGACGGGCGTTGGTGTCCGCGCCGCGCATGCTGCTGCTCGACGAACCGTCACTGGGGCTGGCCCCGGTGGTCGTCCAGGCGGTCTACGGCGCGCTCGCCCGGATCGCTGCGGATGTACCGGTGTTGGTCGTCGAGCAGAACACCGTGGCGGCACTGAAGCTATGCCACCGCGGCTTCGTACTGTCCGCGGGCCGCCTCGCCCTGTCCGGTACCGCGGACGAACTGGGCGATCGCGACTCGCTGTTGGCGTCCTTCCTGGGGAAACGTGATGCGGCGCACGCCTAGGGAGGTGCGGGGCTCCTCACGCATCGGGGGGTGAGCGAGGAGCCGGGTGTCCGAGGCTGTCCCCGAAGTGCCGCATCGCGCAGGGCCTGGGCGACACGGCACCGCGGCGCAGTCCGGACACCGCACACAGGTAGGCGAACACGTCCGCGACCTCCTCCCGGACGTGTTCGCCTACCCCCGCGTCGGGCCTACCGCAACGAACGGCGCGGGGGCGGGCGGTGCAAGGTCCGCGTGCTCCAGTTCGCTGATGATGCGGTCGGCACGGCTGTGCAGCCGCTCGGCTTCGCACGGTTCCACGCGGGCCAGGAGCTGGAGCGCCATCACCCGGAAGCGCAGCAGCCCGGCGTCGCCCGCATGCTCGGCAGCGGCACGGGCGTGGCGGCTCGCCCGGTCGCGGTCGCCGAGCCGCCAATGGCAGTACGCCAGCCCGTGATCGCGCCGGAACCGCGCGAAGGCGGCGGGGCTGCGGACGTCGATGGACCGGTACAGTCGCGCCGCTGCCGAGAGGCGGGGTTGCGGACCGCCGTGTATCAGCAGGAAGGCACGCTGGTCGGCCCAACGCGCGTGGTAGCAGTCCCGTTCGCCGCCCTGCGGCAGCCGCGCGATCTGCGACCGGGCCCGCGCGAGTGCCTGGTCGGCGTGCCCCGCCCGCCCCGCGTCGCTCTCCAGACGGGCTTCGAGCAGTGTGGACTCGACGTGCGCGGCCGGATCCACGCGCGCCGTGTCGGCGGCCTGGGCCAACCGGAGCCCGGCGGCACGCGGGTCGCGTCGGCGCATGGCGACCGACGCCAGGCCAAGGTGGATCCAGCACGCGGCAGGCGACTCGGTGATCGGTGGCCGGTCCCACAGCCACAGCTGCGCCTCGCGCAGTGACAGCGGCAGGTCCGCGAAGCGACCGTGGTACTGGCCCATCCAGCGCGCCGTCTCCTCCAGCGGTTGCGGCACACCGAAGTACTCGAGCAGCCAGCGCCCGTACTGACCGCCGGACGCGTTGCCCCGGGAACGGAGGCGGCGCAGCCCGCGTTCGATCGTTCCCGGGTCGAGCGGCAGTCCCGCCCACGGCCCGGCGCGCCGCATCAGCGTGTGGGTAAGCGCGGTCCAGCCGCCGTGCTCGTTGGTCACGTGGTCGAGGTAGCGCTGCCATGTGCAGCCCATCGGCGAGTGCTCGCTCACGGTCATGTCCGCAATCGTGTCCTACCGTGCCCGCGGGCTCCTTCCCTAGCGTGCGCTGCATGACCTTCAGCGCCGTGACCTACAACGTGCTCGCCCAGTCCTTCGTCCGCCCTGACCGCTATCCGCTGTGCCCTCGCGAGGCACTCGACCCGGCCCGCCGCCGCGGCCTGCTGCTCGACCGTGTCGAGGCGCTCGACGCCGACCTCCTGTGCCTGCAGGAACTGGAGCCCGCCGAATACGAGGACCTGCGCGCCCGACTGGCGGCCACCCACGACGCGGTCTACGCACGGCGCAGCCGACGCCCCGACGGACTGGCCGTGTTCGCCCGGCATACCCGCTTCGGCGGACTCGAACCCCGGGAACTGCGCTTCGCGGCGCAGCGCCCCGGGGGTGACGACTTGGCGCTGATCGTCCGGCTCACCCTCGACGGCCAACCGCTCCACGTCGCCTGCACCCACCTGGCCTGGCAACCCGAGTCGACGCCCCGCGACGAACACGTCGGCCGCCGCCAGATGCTCGAACTCCTCGCGCACCGCGACGCCACGGCTCCGGACGCCACCTGGATCCTCGCCGGGGACTTCAACGCCACGTCCCGGAGTAACGTCGTTGCGGCCGCGCTGGAGCGGGGCATGGACGAGAGCTGCCGT
Organism: Yinghuangia soli; assembly: GCF_021502675.1. Taxonomy (GTDB): domain Bacteria; phylum Actinomycetota; class Actinomycetes; order Streptomycetales; family Streptomycetaceae; genus Yinghuangia; species Yinghuangia soli. Next base: position 110,385 of record NZ_JAKFHA010000026.1, on the reverse strand, counting down.
ACCCAGCGGCCGTGGGACACCTGCGCCATCAACGGCCGGCCACGCAAGATCGACTACTTGCTCTTCTCCGAAGGGCGACTCGCACCGCGCCCCGGTGCCCTGCCCGAGCTCTCCCGCGACAGCGCGCTGCCTTCCCTGACCGAACCCTCCGACCACCTGCCGCTGCGCGTCGACTTCTCCGCCACTCCGTGACCGGCGCAGCGCTGGTAGTGCTCTTGCCAGGCGGCCGGCATTTGGTCGTTTCCGACGGTTTGCCGTCGGTATGACGCCGGGGGAACTGTCGTAGTCGCGGGGCAGGTCGGGGCCGTCGTCTGGATGGCACATGCCCCACCTGCGAACGACCCACCGCACACGGCAAACCCAGACCGACCTACAAGGGCACTGCTGGTCGTCGAACCACATGACCAGGCGTACGTTCTCGTCGCCGTGCACGCCGGCCAGGGTGCGCATGACGGACCAGACCGGCTACCAGGGGCCGTCCTCGGGGACGGCGGCGGTCGGGCCTTTGGCGACCATCGGCGCGGGGCGGGTGCCCGCCCGAGGCACAGCCAAGGCACATCTCCGGAGGTACGAATCCGTTGGCGGGTGGGGTGGGATGGGGCTGCGCCCGGACACCTTCCGTTGTTATGGACTCCACCGAACTCCGAAGGATGCCCATGTACGACGCCATCGTGGTCGGCGCCCGCGTCGCGGGGTCGCCCCTCGCCATGCACCTAGCCCGGCGCGGATACCGGGTCCTGGCCGTGGACCGCGCCACCTTCCCCAGCGACACCGTCTCCACCCACTACATCCACCAGAACGGCCTCGCCCGCCTCCGCGCCTGGGGGCTCCTGGACGAACTGCTCGGCACCGAACCGGCCGCGATCCGGCAGGCGCACTTCGGGTACCGCGGACTGCAGCTCAGCGGTTGGGCGGAACCGGTCGACGGCATCGACACCGCGTACGCACCACGCCGCACCGTCCTCGACGCGCTGCTGGTCGATGCCGCGCGCCGAGCCGGCGCCGAGGTGATCGAGGGCTTCACGGTCGCCGGACTCGTCTTCTCCGAGGGGCGTGTCGTCGGCATCCGCGGTCAGGAAAGAGACCGTCCCATGCGGGAGTTCCGGGCCCCGATCGTCGTCGGCGCGGACGGCTGCCGGTCGATGGTGGCGGCCCAGGCAGGCGCCGAAGCGTACAAGGTCGTCCCGGCGACCGGGGTGAACTACTACGCCTACTACAGCGGCCTCGACGGGGACCTCCACCACCGCGTCGGCCTGCACGAGACCTGGTGCGGCGCGTGGCCCACCCATGACGGCCTCACCGTCGCGGCCGTCATCTGCGGCCGAAGCCGGTTCAAGGAGTTCCGCCGCGACGTGCCGGGGAACTACCAGGCGGTCTGGGACGAGATCCACCCGGAACTCGGTGCGCAAATGCGCGACCAGGGCCGCCGCGAAAGTGACTTCGTCGCCATGCCGCACGCGGACAACTACTACCGGCAGCCGTGGGGCCCCGGCTGGGCGCTGGTCGGCGACGCCGCGTACCACAAGGACCCGTACCCGGGCTTCGGCATCACCGACGCCTTCATCCACGGCGAGATCCTCGCGGAACGCCTCGACCAGGCGCTGTCCGGCGAGCGGCCGTTCGACGACGCCTTGGCCGAGTACCACAAGCTCCGTGACGAAATGAGCTCGGAAAACTACGAGTTCACCACCACGCTGAGCGCATTCGGCGAGCTGTCCCCGCGCCTGCGCGGCATCTTCGGGGCGATCCGCAAAAGCCCGGAGTGGACCACCCGGCTGTTCGGCCTCTTTGCGGGCGGTGTCGGCCACGACGAGATCTTCTCGCCCGAGGCCGTCCGCCGCCTCTATGAGGAGACGGGCACGCCGCATGATCGACGGGTGCATCCTGCGGGCAGCGCGTAGCGGCGGTCACGGGCGCCAAGCTTCCTCGTCCGTCCGGTACTTGGTGTGGCGGATCCAAGTCGGCCGACGCCGTGGCGTGGCAGGGGCGGCCCCGCCACGGCGGTCGACGCCGCTGCCTGCGATTGCCGTTGCTGCGTGCCACGCCGGAACTCCTTCCTGGACGGGCGGTCAGCACGAACCGAACGCTTCGAGCAGGAAAGGAGGTTGGGCCGGTGACCGCACGGCCATGCGCATCAGGGGACGTAGTGGACACGACCTAGTCGAACCAGACGACCAGGCGTACGTTCTGTCCGCCGTGCACGCCGGCGAGCGTGCGCATGACCGACCAGATCGGCTCCCACGGGCCGTCCGCCGGGACGAGGTCGCGGCGGCGGTCGCGTTCGGCGCGGAAGACGGTGGTGCCGGTCTGCCATTCGTCGCCCTCGGCGCAGTGGCCGCCGAGGCTGCCGGTGCCGGCGGACAGCACGTCGATGCCGCTGGCCCGGGTGAAGCCGCGGCTCCAGTCCTCTCGGTGCACCAACTCCCTTCGGCCGTCCGGGAGGACGCGGTAGCGTGCGATGCGGGTGGCGCGCGCGGCGGCCGGCTCGTCCCAGTCGATGGCGCACACCTCACCCCAGCCGATCCATGTGGCGTCGACCGCGGGTTCGCACATGTCGTATGCGGCCAGGACCACCCCCGACACGTCCGCGGGCAGCCCGCGTCCGGCCGCGACCGGCCGCCACTCGTCGTGGATGTCGCGGACCCCGAACAGGACGGCGAACCCGGCATAGTCGCGGTACAGGCCCAGCAAGGCCAGGTCGACGGCCGGCTGCCACGCGGTCTCGCCGGGATCGAGCCCGGGCTTCCAGGTGCGGCACTCGATGTAGCCGTGGATGTCGGTCCCCATGCACCGATTCTGGCCGGGCCGGGCCTCTGCGGGGCGCGGCTGTTAGCTTCGCGTTCCATGGCGGAGCACACAGAGCACACAGAGCACACAGCGCACGCGGAGAACGGGGAGCACCGGGAACGCGGGGACTACCGGGAAGCGACCAGGGCGGCCTACGACGGCGTCGTCGAGCTGTATGCGTCGATGTTCGCGGACGGGCTGGAGACGCACCCGTTCTCGCGGAACATGATCGGCACGTTCGCGGAACTGGTCCGCGGCACGGGGAACCTGCGGGCGGCCGACGTCGGGTGCGGGCCCGGGCATCTGACCGCCATGCTGCACGGTCTGGGCCTGGACGCCTTCGGTCTCGACCTCTCCCCGGGCATGGTCGACCACGCCCGGCGGGCCCATCCAGCGCTGCGTTTCGAGGAAGCGGGGATGGAGGCCCTGCCGGTCGAGGACGGCACGCTGGGTGGTGTCCTGGCCCACTATTCGATGATCCACACGCCGCCGAGCGGGCTTTCCGCGGTGCTGGCCGAGCAGATGCGCGTCCTGGCGCCAGGAGGCTTGCTCCTGGTCTCGTTCTTCGCGATGGACGGACCGGAGGCCGGAGCCGAGCCGGTCCGCTTCGACCACAAGGTGGCGCCCGCCTACTGCTGGCCGGTGGACCGGTTCGCCGCGCTGCTCGCCGAGGCCGGCTTCGTCACGTTTGCCCGGCTGCTCCACGATCCGGCGTCCGAACGGGGCTTTCTCGACGCGCACTTGCTGGCCCGTCGGCCTTGACGGAGGCGCGTTCGAGCAGGACGACGGGGACGGTGAGCACGGCCAGCCCCGCCCCGATCCACGCGACCGCGGTCACCGGCGCGCCCGCGTCCAGAGCCACGCCCGCCAGCAGCGGGACGACGCTGATGCCGAGCTGGAACGCGGAGACCGTGGCTGCTCCGGCGAGCGTCGGCGCATCGGCGGCGAGGGCGAACACACGGCCGTAGACCGCGGGGTTGAGTACGAACCCGGCGACGCCGAGTAGGAGGACCAACGGGACTACGGCGAGGGGGTGTTCGGCCAGCAGCGCGATGAGCACCGAGCAGACCGCGATCCCGGCCGTGCCCGCGAGCAGCGCGTGGTGCGGGCGACGGTCGGCGATGCGTCCGCCGATGGCGAGGCCGATGTAGGCACCGACGCCGAAGAGCATGAGGACGACGGCGACCCACACCTCCGGGACGCCGGTGACGTCGTCGAGGAGTTCGGCGAGGTAGTTGACCGTGATCATGTACGCCGCGGTGCTGAGCAGCGTCGCTGCGTAGACCAGCCACAGGCCGGGGCGCTTCATGGTGCGCAGCTCGCGCCGCACGCTGGGGGCCGGGCCGGTCGATGTCCGAGGCATGGCGACGGCAACGGCCACGGCCCCTGCCAAGGTGAAGGCCACGACAAGCCAGAACCCGCCCTCCCAGCCCGCGTGCTGGCTGACGATCGTGCCGGCCGGACCGCCGATGGTCATGGCCAGGCCGAGGCCGCTGACCACGACGCCGGACGCGCGGGCGGCTCGGTCGGGGGCGACCAGTCCGACAGCGGTGGCGGCGGCCACGGCAAAGAAGCCGGCGTAGGCCAGGCCTGCCACAAAGCGGGTGGCGAGGAGCGCGGGGTACGTCCCGATCACCAGGCCCGCGGCAATGCTGGCCGCGAAGACCACCTGGGTCAGGACCAGGGCCGTACGCCGCGGCCAGCGCAGACTCGCGATGGCGAACGGCGGGCCGCCGACCACGACGCCGACGGCGAACGCGGTGATGAGGCCGCCTGCGGAGGCGAGGCTGACGTGGATGTCGTCTGCCACGTCCGGGAGGACGCCGGCGAGCAGGAACTCCGCGCTGCCCATGGTGAAGAGGCTGAACGCGAGCAGGTACACGCCGAAGGGGAGACCGCGGGTGCTTGGGGTGTCGGGCTTTTCCTCTGTAGTCGCTGCTCGGTCCAGCGCTGCCAGGCCGTCGGACCCGGACGACCGTACGGCCGCCGGAATGATCGAATTCTCAGGACGGTTGTCCATCAGTGTCACCTCCAGTGAGGCGACCGTGATTCATCACGTGCCGAAACGGCGACGGTCGTTGCCGAAACCGGAACGCATTGGGAAGCGAGGTCAGGTACCCGTGTCGTCACCGACCCGTTCTTCCTCCCACCCCGCGATCGATGCTGCACTGGACCGGATCGGGCCGCGCCTGCGGAGCGTCCGGGAGCGCAAGGACGTCTCGCTCGGGGACCTGAGCCGGGCCACGGGAATCTCGAAGAGCACGTTGTCCCGGCTGGAGTCCGGGCAGCGCAAGGCAAGCCTGGAACTGTTGCTGCCGATCGCAGCCGAACTAGGCGTGGCCTTGGACGAGATCGTCGCCGCCCCGCGCATCGTCGACCCGCGACTGCCGCAGGAACCGCGGCGTACTGGGGGCCGGGTCATCGTCCCGCTGTCGCGTACGCAGGGGGAGCCCAAGGCGTACAAGCTCACGATCCCGCCGAGCGAGTCGGAGCCGCAGCCGCGTACCCATGCTGGATACGAGTGGCTGTACGTCCTCAACGGCCGCCTCCGCCTGGTCCTCGGCGAACACGACGTGATCCTGGGCCCGGGCGAGGTAGCGGAGTTCGACACCCGCCACCCGCACTGGTTCGGCTCGACAGGCCAGGGCAGCGTCGAGATCCTCAGCCTCTTCGGCCGCCAGGGAGAACGCGCCCACATCCGTACCCGGCCAGGTGCGATGGGGGCGCCAAGCAGAGAGCGCTTGGACGTCGATGAGGCCTGAGCCACCCCGCTTACTCGTGCCGCCCGCCGAACTGCCAGTTGTGGACCTCGACGGCGTCGTACCGGTCGGCGGAAAGCACGGTGCGCGCGGCAGCCGAATCCGCTGCCTCGACCAGAGCGGCGGTCCCGAGCCATGCCGAGCCGTCGTCGGACAGCAGTGGCCCGTACGCGATGAGGCGGTCGGCGTGCTCGGCTGATGGCTCCGTATCGCAAGCTTCGCCGGCGCCGAGGCCGATGACCAGGAACCGGCGGCCTCCCGTGCGTCCGCCCGGGTACTCCCACATCGTGCGCCCGAGGACGTTGCGCCAGCGCCGGATCAGGACATCCCGGTACGCGCCTGCCTGGTAGCAGGGCTCGTCGAAGGCGAAGGCTCGGACCGCGGCAGCGTCCGTCAGATCGACGATGTGCACGCTCCCGGTGAGCGTCTCATTGTCGTCCTCGAACGTCGGTCCACGGGCGATGAGTTCCTTGGCGTACCGGTCCATATAGGCCCAGTGCTCCTCGACCATCCCGGTCCGGAGGGGAGTGGAACCGGGCCGATCGCGGTGGTACACGAAGAACTCCATACGGCACACCCTGGCGTCCCGCCTGTGCCACGTCGAGCGCTTAGTCGCCGTGCGGGCATCACCAGCCGTGGACGCTGATCCCGCCCGTGTCGTCGAGGTATCCGCGGATTCCGGCGGCTGGATACGGAATGAGCTCGGACGGGAGGTTGTGGATCGCGAACCATTCAAGGGCCAGGCACTTGTTGGGTTCGCGATTGTCCGGCTCGCCGTGCCAGCGCGTCGCCTCGAAGAACAGGCCGATACGGTCTGGGACGTCCGGGCCTTGGTGGTGGACCGTGTGGACGAGCCGAAGGTCGCCGGGGTCGATGGCGACCCCGGCTTCCTCCCAAGCTTCGCGTACCGCTGCGTCGAGTACCGTTTCGCCGGTGTCGAGCTTGCCGCTGGGGACGTGCCACTGGCCGTGGCAATAGGGGCCGCCGCGCTGCGACAGCAGGATCCGATCCTGATTGCGCAGGATTATGTGTACGTCGATGACGGTGGACGCGGTCCGGTCACCCATGTGCTCGCTGCTCCTCTAGGCGGTACGTGATATCGCACCAGACGGTCTTGCCGCGGGCGGAAGAGCTGAAGCCCCAGGTGGCGGCGAGCGCGTCGAGGATGACGTAACCGCGACCGTTCTCGTCGTCCTCGGCGGGCGAACGTGGGCTCGGGGGAGCGCAGTTGTCGTCCTGGACGCTGAGGCGGACGACTGTCGCGTGGATGGCGAGACGTACGTGGAGCGGCGTGGTGGAGCCGTGGTGCCGCACCGCGTTAGTGGTCACTTCGGACAGGCAGAGCGTCACGTCGTCGATCACGTGGTCCGGAATCCCCTGGCCGGCCAGCCACTTGGCGGCCCAATGGCGGGCTTCGCCGACGCTGGCGGGGAGGGGTTCGAACTGGGCTTCCGTCTGTGTTGTGGACATGCCACACCCCCAAGACAAGAGGCATTGAGATCGACTCGGAGTGTCGATGCGGTTGCTCTAGGTAGCATGAAGTGCGAAGTCATGAAGTTGCAAGCGAAGCAAGATATTGCAGTCGCGGTAGTGGCTGCGTGGATACGATGCCCGCACGCAACGTGATGTTGGGGGCGAGATGGCGGATCGGCGACCGACCGTACGGCAGAGGGTCCTTGGCCGAAACCTGAAGAACTTGCGTGAAAGCAAAGGGCTGTTGCTGGAGGACGCTGCGGCAGTCCTCGACTGCCACATCGCCAAGATCAGCCGCATCGAGCTCGGGCACAGCGGCGTACGCTCCGCGGAACTCAAGGAGCTGCTGCGTACGTACGGCGTGACGGAGGACGAGTGGCCCGGGTTCCTGGCGCTGGCGAAGACCGATCGGAAGCGACGGTGGTCGCGCGACCTGGAGGACAAGCTCCCGACGGACTTCCTCGACTTGATCGGGCTGGAAGCGGACGTGAGCACGTTGCGCATCTTCCATCCGAGCATGGTTGTCGGGCTGTTCCAGACCGAGGACTACGCGACGTCGGTGATCCAGGGCGGTCGCGTGGGTCCGCTTGACGATGAGCGACGGACCAAGGTGCGGGTGCGGCTGGAGCGCCAGAGAGTCTTGACTCGGGAAGTGCCTCTGGAAGTACGCGCCGTTCTCGGGGAGGGGGCGCTGCGCCAGATGGTCGGTGGGGCCGACGTCATGCGCACGCAGCTGCTTCATCTGGTCGAGGTCGCGCAGATGCCCACGGTAACCATCCAAGTACTACCATTTTCGGCAGGGGCTTATCCGGGTGGTCCGTTGCCGTTCCTGATCTACGGGTTCCCTCCACCGTCCGGTCTGGAGGTAGTGACGTTGGAGTACCTGACCGGCCACTTGTACTTGGAAAACCCTGACGAGACAGACCACTTCGCCAGAGTCTTCGAGGAGCTGCGGGCCGTTGCCCTCAGTCCTCTGGAGTCGCAGGCACTGATGAACGACTACACGGATCGACTCACGAGCAGCTAGGAAGGCATCGATGGCTGGCGTACCCTCCCGCTGGATCAAGAGCAGCTACAGCGCCCAGAACGGTGAGTGCACCGAAGTCAGGTGGACCAAGAGCAGCCACAGCAACCAGAACGGCGAGTGCACCGAGGTCGCCGCGGCCTCTGGCCGTACCGAGGTTCGGGACAGCAAGCGGCCGGGCGGGCCTCGGCTCGCGTTCGATGCGGGCGCGTGGAGCGTGTTCCTCGCCGGGGTGGCCGGCTCCGCCCTCTGACCCGTCAGGCCAGCGGCTTCGGGGTCGGGTACTTGAGGGCGTTCTTGACGAGCTTGTCCCTCAGCGCCTGGGCCAGGTCGATGCCCAGGACACCACACACGCCCAGCAGGTAGGCGAAGACGTCGGCGACCTCCTCGCGGACGTGTTCGCCGACCTCCGGGTTGTCCATCACGTTCGCGGCCTGCTCCGGGGTCAGCCACTGGAAGATCTCGACCAGCTCCGACGCCTCCACGCTCAAGGCCATCACCAGGTTCTTGGGCGTGTGGAACGGCTCCCAATTGCGTTCGGCGGCGAAGGTGCGGATCGCGGCGGACAGCTCGTCAAGGGAGTCCTGCTCCGGAGAAGTCATGCCGTCCAGTGTGCCGCCACCCGCAGGTGTCGGTGCCCCGGGGGAGAATGGCCGGGTCCGAAACACGCGTACGGAAGGTCGGTCACGGTCGCATGAGGGTCGCCACCTGGAACATCAACTCGGTCGGGGCCAGGCTGCCGCGGCTGCTGGAGTGGCTGGAGAGCGCCGCTCCCGACGTGCTGTGCCTGCAAGAGCTCAAGTCCACCGCGGACGCCTTTCCCTACGAGGCCGTCCAGGCGCTCGGCTACGAGGTCGCCGCGCACGGTGACGGCCGCTGGAACGGCGTCGCGATCCTGTCCAGGGTCGGCCTGGACGACGTCGTCCGCGGCCTCGACGGCGGCCCGGACTACGAGGGCGTCCAGGAGCCCCGCGCGGTCAGCGCGACCTGCGGGCCGGTGCGGGTGTGGTCGGTGTACGTGCCCAATGGCCGCGAGGTCGCGCACGCGCACTACGCGTACAAGCTGGAGTGGCTGAAGGCCCTCAAGGCCGCGGTCGCCGACGATGCGGCCGGCGACCGCCCGTTCGCGGTGCTCGGCGACTACAACGTCGCCCGCGCCGACACCGACGTGTGGGACATCAAGCTCTTCGAGGGCGCCACGCACGTCAGCGCGCTGGAGCGGGCCGCAATCGACGAGCTCGAGGCGGGCGGGCTTGCCGAGGTCATGCCGCGGGCGCTCAAGTACGACGTGCCCTTCACGTTCTGGGACTACCGCGACCTCGGCTTCCCGAAGAACAAGGGCATGCGCATCGACCTGGTCCTCGGCAACCCGGCTTTCAATGCCGCGGTGAAGGACTCGTATGTCGACCGCGAGGCCCGCCGCGGCAAGGGCGCCTCGGACCACGCCCCCGTGGTCGTCGACTTGGAGCTGTGACGCCGACCCCGGGCAAATGACATGTCCTGCCGTCGCAGTCTGCGATGTCGCGACCGCGGTCGCCGGCCAGGACGCGGAGGTTCTCTGGGCCGCCTCGATGGGCGGGGCGGCCAAGAGCAACCTTCGGCACGCCGATGTGTGTCCGACTGTCGGTAGCCGATGGCATGATCCGCGGCATGGGGGTTCTGTTCGGCTACTACGCCGCTGCTGACGACCACGACGCCAGTCGGGCCATTGTGCGTGAGGACGATGAGCCGACCGGAACCGGATACGACGAGTTGGTGGTCAAAGGCATCGATCCGGTAGTGGCCCTGATGCCTGCCGAGGTGCTCATCACCGGCAGGAGCGCGGCGGAGGTCACGACCGACGCCCGGCACGGATGCCTGATCGCCATGGTCGGGGATGGCGAGGTGGTCACCGTCTCCCTCACTGACGTGTTCCGTGACCGGCTGGCCGACTTCGATCGGGAATTGCTCGAGGACGTTGCCCGGGGGTGGGCTGCATCGGGCGACTTTTTTGAGACTCCCGATGCGGAAGACATCGAAGACATGGGCGACTTTTTGTGCAGCCTCGCCGAGCTTGCGACCCGGGCAGTCACCCAGGGACAGCGTCTCTACTGCTGGGTGTGTCCGTAGCCTTGCCGAGTTCGGCGTGAGCCTGCCGCGCGACGACTGCGAGAACGGCGAACTGCTCGCCGCGATGTACTGAACGCCGTTCCCGCAGTGGGAGAAACACGCGTGCCCAGCGCTCAGACCCGCCGTGCCTGGGCAGGCGTACCGGCCTACGGCAGCAGGATCGTCGAGCCGGTCGTCCGGCCTGCCTCCAGCTCGCGGTGGGCCTCGGCGGCGTCCTTGAGGGCGTAGCGCTGGCCGATGGTCACGTCGATCCGGCCGGAGGTGACGTGGCCGAAGAACTCGTCCTTGAGTGCGTCGCGTTCGGCAGGGTCCCCGATGTAGTCGGCGAGGCCGGGCCGGGTGAGGAACACCGAACCCGCGGCGTTGAGTTGGTTGACGTCGAGGGAAGGCACGCCGGACGCCGTGCCGAACACCACCAGCAGCCCGCGCCGCTTCAGCGATGCCAGCGAGCCTTCGAAGGTGTCCTTGCCGACGCTGTCGAACACCACCGGCACGCCTTCGCCGCCGGTGAGTTCGCGGACCCGCTCCGGCACGTTCTCGCGGCGGTAGAAGATCACGTCGCGGACGCCGTGTGCACGGGCGATCTCGGCCTTCTCCTCGGTCGAGACCGTGCCGATCACGTGGATCCCGAGTAGCTTCGCCCACTGCGCGAAGATCAGCCCGACGCCGCCCGCGGCCGCGTGCAGGAGCACCGTGTCGCCGGCCTGCAGCGGGTGGATGCGGCGCAGCAAGTACGCCGCGGTCAGCCCGCGCAGCGTGGACGCCGCGGCGGTCTCGAAGGAGATGGCGTCCGGCAGCTTGATCAGCGAGTCGGCGGGCAGCACGCGTTCGGTGCTGTACGCGCCGAGCGGGCCGCTCGTGTAGGTGACCCGGTCGCCGACGGCGACGTGCGCGACGCCTTCGCCGACCGCCTCGACGACCCCGGCCGCCTCGACACCCAGGCCCGTGGGCAGCGGCACCGGGTACAGGCCCGTACGGAAGTACACGTCCGCAAAGTTGAGCCCGATCGCGTGGTGCCGCACCCGCGCTTCGCCGGGGCCGGGTTCGCCGACCTCGGTTTCCTCCCAGCGCAGGATGTCCGGTCCGCCTGTCTCGTGCAGTCGAATGGCCTGCGCCATGGGTCTCACTCCTTGCCGTGGTGCCGGTTCCGGACCCCAACCCGATACGCCTGCCACTTGTTCCCCGGCAGGTCGCGCCGTTGTGCCGTCTCTGGAGAATTCAACCGCCGCGCTATTGCACCGACATGAACGCGCTTCTGCGGGACTCAGGCCGCGTCCGGATCGATGCCGGACAACTGGGCCATCGCGCGCCGGAAGCCGGCCATGTCCGCGATCTCGTCGACACGCGCTTCGTACGCTTCGACCCTGCGCGTGTACTCCGCCGCGAGCGTGTCCAGAGTGCCGCCCAGGTCCGTAGCGGAGGCCACGGTGAGCGAGTGGTAGTTGCCCAGGTCCTCGCCGAAGGTCACGTCGACGAGCAACCCGTCCTCGCCAAGGACATCGGCCAGCCGGGGGCATTCGGGCCCGCGCAGCGCCTCGACCAGCCGCGTGAACCGCTCCGCCCCTGGGGCGACGGCGAAGATGGTGACCGCTCCGGACGCGTCGCCGTGCACCGCCCGCAGGGCGCTCAGCAGGTCGCGCGGGGAGTCCAGGACGAACAGCCCGGCGTGCTTGGCATGTTCACGCTCCCAAGGCGTCGGCTTCGGACGGATCCGCACCATCGCGCGTGCGGGCACGAAGCCCTTGTCGCGCGTCTCGGCGGTGAGGCCCGTTGCGTCGACCTCGTACTCCCAGTCGACGAACACCGGCTCGCGTTGCAGGAGCCGCTGGGCCTCGTCGCGGTAGTAGCCGGGAATCGCGTATCGCGCGAAGCCGTCCGTCAGGCGCCAGGCGAGGCCCGCGTAGACGGCGAGCTCCTCGGGCACGGCGTTGTTGATCGGCCACGGACTCGGCGTGGTGTCCGCGTCGGGCCATGCCTCGTACAGCCCGGCCCAGTTGCGGGTCACGGCGACGTTTTCGCCCGGAAGGTGCCGGTAGACGCGCAGACCCGACTCGTCGCGGCCCTTCTCGAACGTGATCGCGTGCATGGCGCCAAGGTAGCCGCAGTGCCGGAATATCCGATCGCAAGCGGCGGCGCTCGCCGCCACGCGGCCGTCATGGACCCTGGTGACCAGGTCGACGACGCCGATCACGCACACGTACTGCTCATCGGCGGACGCGCTGGCGTCGGCAAGACGACGGTGGGGGAGGTTTCAGCGCTGCTGCGGGCCGCGTTCGTAGCGCACGCGATCATCGACGGCGACTTCATGGGGCAGGTGCATCCGGCGTCGGACGGCTGCCCGCGCACCGGTCACGACGTGCGGAGGAGCAGGGCCGGAGCCCCGCCCCTCCGAGCATCTTGTCCGCGCGTGGCTAGAGGTACATCCCGTCGCCGATCGGCGGCCGGTGGGCTTCGACCGGGGCGGCGCCGTTCTTCAGGGCGTACAGCTCGGCGAGGGTGGAGGCGGAGCCGACGCCGTTGGAGCTGCCGAGCCAGGCGGTGGCTTCCTGGTAGTCGAGCGGGCCGACTTCGATCTGGGCGAGGCAGCGGCCCGGGCGGACGACCGCCGGGTGGAGTTGGCCGAGGGATTCGTTGGTGGTGATGGCGACCAGGACGTTGCGGCCCTGGCCGAGGAGGCCGTCGGTGAGGTTGAGCAGGCGGGAGAGGGCCTGGCCGGTGGAGCGTTTGGCCTCGCCGCGGATCAGTTCGTCGCAGTCCTCGAGGACCAGCAGCCGCCAGCGGTTGTGCTCGGAGTCGTCCTCCTCGCCGGTGCGGCCGATCGCGACGTCCATCAGGTAGCCGGTGTCGCCGAACAGCGCCTCGGGGTCGAGGACGCAGTCCATCCGGCACCAGTCCCGCCACTCGCGGGCGAGCGAGCGCAGCACGGTGGTCTTGCCGGTGCCGGGCGGGCCGTGCAGGAGGATCAGGCGGCCGGCGACGTCGTCGCGTCCCACGGCCATCAGCTTGTCGAACGCGGCCGCGGTGCCGCCCGCGTAGTTGCGGCGGATCTGCTCCCACGGTGCGGCCGTGATGGAGCGGGTGGTGCGGTACGGGCCGCGCCGTGCGGAGTGGTACCAGAAGCCCATCGCCACGGACTCGTCCTGCGGCTGCGGTTCGGCCTTGGCGTTCTTGACCGCCTTCTTCATCACCGCGCGGCCGGTCTTCGGGTTGTCCGCGGTGACGGTGACCTCGCCGCCGCCGCTGCGCCACACCACGGCGCGCAGGGTCCAGCCTTCCCCGGCCGCGAGGGTGGACTGCCGGTCGTCCTCCTCGACCTCGCGCAGCACCTTGGCGCCGCGCGGCACCAGCTTCGCGCCGGGGCGGATGCGGTCGAGTCTGGTGGTGCTCGCCCACGGCTGGCGGCCCGAGACGAACTCGGCCAGCGTCAGCGCGTCGATCACGTCGTACGGGGTGTCCGAATCGTCGAGTCCGAGGGAGTAGGGCAGGGTTCGGGACGGGTCGAGGGGCTCGGTGGCGCCCTGCGGCGCACCTCCGCCGCTCTCGGCCTCCTCCACCCCGTGGATCCGGGCCGGTATCTGACGGGGCATGGACATGCTTCGATGATCGGTGCCCCCGGGGCGGGCGTACAGCGGTTTTGCGTAACCGGGAACTCTTCCGGGGGACGGAAAACCCGTGGCGCAGGGCAGGTTTGCGGGCCCGGCCTGCGCTTTTGACGCTGTGTCAGTGATCGGTATACGCGGCGTCGAGGGCGGTGGCCACTGCGGCGAGTGCTTCGTCCTTGGTCAGGCCGAGGCGCCGGGCCCGCTTGGCGTAGTCGCCGGCTGCGGCGGCGCCCTCACGGTGCGCGGTGTCGCCGACGGCCGCGACGAAGGTGCCGTGCCGGCCGCGGGTCTCCAGGACCGCGTCCGCCTCGAGTTCGCGGTACGCCCGCGCGACCGTGTTGACCGCGAGCCCGAGCTCGGCGGCCAGCGCGCGTACCGTCGGCAGTTTGGTGCCCACCGCCAGCACCCCGGTGCGGGCCTGCTCGGCGATGGCCTGCCGGACCTGCTCGAACGGCGGTGCGGGGGAGTGCGGGTCGAGCGTGATGTCCATGGCGGCAAGTGTGGCGTACACCGGGCGCGGTGCCGTGCGCTGCCGCGCGGTGTGGTGTCGCGCGGTGCTGTGCCGTGCGGGCGGCCGGTGTGGCGCGTTGATCCCGTGTCCCATACCTGGATGAATCGTTCCCCGAGTACTACCGAGCACCACTGCGTCGGAAACGCCTACCAAACAGGGGATGGTCCACTTGGGCACCGCGGTCGAGCACCAGGAGCACGTCCACCACAACCACGTCCACGGTGAGGGCTGCGGGCACGTGTCGGTGCCGCACGGCGACCACATCGACTACGTGCACGACGGCCACATCCACCGTGTGCACGACGGCCATGTCGACGAGTGCTCGACGGCCGCGCATCAGGAGCACGAGGGGCACCACCACGAGCACGGCGAGGGCTGCGGCCACGTCGCGGTGCCGCACGGCGACCACGTCGACTACATCCACGACGGGCACCGGCACGCGCAGCACGACGGGCACTGGGACGACCACTGATGATGTGCGGGTGATGTGCAAGTCCGTTCATCCGAACGCGTAATCCGTTCGCCGAAAGGCGAATCCGGAGCATTCCGGACGGCGGTCAGGGGAGTCTCACACCATGGACATTCTGGTGATCGGCGGTTCGGTGTTCCTCGGCCGCACCATCGTCGAAGAGGCGATGGCGCGCGGCCATGCGGTGACCACGTTCAACCGGGGGCGCACCGGGACGGACGTCCCGGGCGCCGCCGTGGTGCACGGCGACCGCGAGGACAAGGCGGATCTCGAACGCCTTGCCGCGGCGGGCCCGTGGGACGCGGTGATCGACGTGTGCGGCTTCACGCCGCGCGTGGTCGGCGATTCGGTGCGGGCGCTGAACGGGCGCGCGTCGTCGTACACGTTCATCTCCAGCATCTCGGCGTACGAGGACTGGCCGGCGGCCCGCGTCGACGAGCACTCGCCGCGCTTCGCGTGCGCTCCCGACGCCGACGAGACGGACGGCGGCTACGGGATACTGAAGGCCGGCTGCGAGCGCGCGGTGGAGAGCGAGTTCGAGGGCCGCGTGCTGGTGCTGCAGCCCGGCCTGATCCTCGGCCCGTACGAGAACGTCGGGCGCCTGCCGTGGTGGCTGCGGCGTATCGCGGCGGGCGGCAAGGTGCTGGCGCCGGGCGACCCGGACCGCCCGATGCAGCTCGTCGACGCGCGCGACATCGCGGTGTTCACGCTGGACCGCATCGAGGCGGGCGCCGAGGGGCGCTACCTGGTGGGCGGCGAGGCGGCCAACACGACGATGGGCCAGTGGCTGGCCGACTGCCGCGCGGCGACCGGTTCGGATGCCGAACTGGTTTGGGTGGACGACGACTTCCTGCTCGAACGCGAAGTGTCGCCGTGGACCGAGCTGCCGCTGTGGGCGCCGCCCACCGACGACATGGCGGGGGTGTGGCTGTCGGACTCGTCGAAGGCGGCCGAGGACGGATTCAGGTGCCGGCCGGTCCGCGAGACCGTCGCCGACACCTGGGCGTGGCTCAAGGCGGCGGGGCTGCCGCAGACGCTGCCGTCCTACCGCGGGCATGCGGGGACGCAGGGCATCGACGCGGAGAAGGAGGAGCGTCTGCTGGCGGAGTGGGAAGCACGCCACGCGGCTCCGTAGGGTTGGCCCGTGCGGGCGATACGGGAATTGGCGGGGTTGCCGGAGCGGCTGCCGGCGCGGGTGTTCGGGTTGCCCGGAGTCGATGTCGCGCTGGTGCTGTTCATGCTGCCGGTGCAGCTGATCGGCATCTTCGTCATCTCGGTGCCGGTGTACGCGCTGGACACCGGCGGCGGCCCGCCGACCCGCCTGGAGGGCACCGACCCGGACTGGCTGGCGGTGGTGCTGCTGGTCGCCGCCACGGTCATGCTGGCGTGGCGGACCCGGCGTCCGCGCCTCGCGCTGGTCGCGGAGAGCGCCCTGCTCGCCGCGTACTTCGCGCGCGGCTACCCGGTCGGGCCGATCGTGCTGCCGGCCATGTTGTGCCTGTACACGGCGTCGTCCGCCGGGCGGCGGCGCCGTACCGCACTGGGGGCGTTGGCGTTCCTGATCGTGGCGTGCACGTTGTGGGTGCCCAGGATGGCCCGCATGCTCGACGGGACGTCGGCGTTCTTCGGCACCCTGGCGCTGTTCTACGCGGTCGTGTTCGCGACGTTCGGCGGTCCGGTGCTGTTCGGCGAGGTGGTCCGGGTACGCCGGGAAGCCGCCGAGGCGCGCGTCGCGCAGGCCGAACGCGATGCCGAGCGCCGCGTGGTGGAGGAGCGGCTGCGCATCGCGCGCGAGCTGCACGACGTGGTGGCGCACAGCATGGCCGGCATCGCCGTGCAGTCCGCGGCGACGCTGCGCCTGCTCCGCGATCCGGACCCCGAGGTACGCGACGCGCTGCTCGCGATCCGCACCGCGAGCCGCCAGGCGCTCGGTGAACTCCGTTCCACAGTAGGCATGTTGCGCGAGACGGGTGCGCCCGACAACGACGGGCTGGAACGCCT
The DNA here is from genome assembly GCF_021502675.1 of Yinghuangia soli. Classification (GTDB taxonomy): domain Bacteria; phylum Actinomycetota; class Actinomycetes; order Streptomycetales; family Streptomycetaceae; genus Yinghuangia; species Yinghuangia soli. Next base: position 93,650 of record NZ_JAKFHA010000026.1, on the reverse strand, counting down.
CGACACGCTGCTGGAGGCGGTACGCAAGGCCGGTGTCCCGGTCGACCTGCAGCGCGACGGGGAGCCGGTGCCGCTGCCCGCGGAGACCGGGCATGCCGCGTACCGGATCGTGCAGGAGTCGCTGACCAACGTGCTGCGGCATGCGGGGCACGGCGCCAAGGCGCGGGTGCGCGTCGCGTACGGTGACGCGGAGCTGGTGCTGGAAATCGTCGACGACGGGTGCGGCCTGGTGGACGGGCACGGTGTCGGCCACGGGTTGTCGGGCATGCGCGAACGGGCCGAGTCGGTGGGCGGTTCGGTGGTGGCGGGTGCGGTCGGGGCGGCCGAGGACGGCAGCCGGCGGGGGTTCCGGGTCGCGGCCCGGCTGCCGCTGGCGGCCCGCTGAGCGGCGGACTCGGTACACAGAGGCTCGGTACACAGAGAAGCTTCGGGGAACAGCGGAGCTTCGGGGCACAGAGAAGCTTCGGGGCACGGGATGGGGACGCGATGATCCGGATCGGTCTGGCCGACGACCAGGCGCTGGTGCGTACCGGTTTCCGGGCCCTGCTGGGCACCGAACCGGACTTCGAGGTGGTCGGCGAGGCTGCGGACGGCGGCGCGGCCGTCGAGCTGGCCCGCGAACTGCGTCCGGACGTCCTGCTCATGGACATCCGCATGCCCGACGTGGACGGCCTGACCGCGACCCGGCGCATCGTCGGCGACCCGGAACTCGCCGGGGTGCGCGTGGTGATCCTGACGACCTATGCCGAGGACGCCAACGTCTACGGCGCGCTGCGGGCCGGGGCCAGCGGCTTCCTGGTCAAGGACGCCGAGGCCGAGGAACTCGTGCAGGCCATCCGGGTGGTGGCCCGCGGCGACGCGCTGCTGTCGCCCGGCATCACGCGCCAGGTGATCGGCATGTTCGCGCGCTCCGACCTGCGGCCGCAGGCGGACACCGGCCGGGTCGACGCCCTCATGGACGCGCTGACCGAGCGCGAACGCGAAGTGCTGTGCCAGATCGCGGCCGGCCTGGGCAACGACGAGATCGCCCTGGGTCTCGGCATGAGCCCGCACACGGTGAAGACGCACATCAGCCGTATCCTGGCCAAACTGGGCGTACGCGACCGCGCGCAACTTGTCGTCGCCGCATACGAGTCGGGACTGGTCCGTCCCGGCCGCAGTTAGGGCAGGTCTGCCGCGGCGGGCCGGCGTCCGCCCGCGGCTCGTGTAGTGCGTGCGGCGTAGCCCTGTGGGGGTACTCCGGGCGCCCCTACAGCGGCAGGCGCAGGAGCTGAACCGTCCGCCCGGGCGATGAGCGCGGGCCGCCTGCGGCGGGAGTATCGGCGTACGGGGTCCGCAGCCGCCGGACCCCGCCTCGCCGCCGTGAGAGGGGCCGGCCCGCAATGAGCCTGGACGACGTCATCCCCGATTGGCACTTCCGCGAACACCACTCCATCGAAGTCGACGCCTACGCCGACACCGTCTTCCGGGCCGTGGAGGAGGTGACCTGGCGCGAGGTCCCGGTGTTCCGGGCCCTGATGGCGCTGCGCATGTTCGGCGACCCGGCCCGCGACCCGCGCATCTTCGCGTCGATGACCCAGGAAGGTTTCGCGGTCCTGGACCGCCGGGACAACGAGATCGTGCTCGGCACGGTCATGAAGATCGGCTTCGGCAAGCACCGGGAGTTGCCCGCCGACCTGCCGGCCGAGGCGTTCCTGAAGTTCGGCGAGCCCGGATACCTCAAGGCGGCCGTCAACTTCCGGCGGCACGGCTCGACGGTCTCGACCGAGACGCGCGTGTGGGCGACGGACGAGCGGACCCGGCGCCGGTTCCGGGCGTACTGGATGGTCATCCGCGGACCCAGCGGCATGATCCGCCGGGTGTGGCTCAAGGCGATCCGCGAACGCGCCGAGAACGAGCCGGTGTTCCTGTGACGGGCGGCGAGCGGGTGAAGGGCTCCGCGGTACGCCGAGCGCGGGATTGGGTGGATGCGGACCTTCCGGCGCGCCGCAGACCCGTGCTGTCCTCCGCACTGGCCGCGGGCCTCGGCTCGATCGGCGCGCTGCATCTGGCGTGGGGCGCCGGGACGACCTGGCCGTACGACACCGAAGAGGAATTCGCCCGGCACCTGCTGGGCTTCGGCGAGACCGCGCCGCCTGCCTGGGCGAGCCTGGGCGTGGGCGCCGGACTGACGGCGGGGGCGTACCTCGTCCTGGCAGCGGGAGGGCTGGTGCCGCGCGTGGGACCGAAGTGGGCGTACCGGCTGGGTGCGGTGGGGCTGGCCGGCGTCCTGGTCGGACGGGGTGTGCTGGGGCCGCTGACCAACAGCGGGTCGACGCCGGAGTACGTCCGGCTCGACTGGCGCGTGTACTCGCCGCTGTGCCTGGTGCTGGGGGCACTGGCGCTGAGCCTGGCCGCGGGACTGGCCCGTCCGAAGAGCGAATGATCTTGTGAAGGCCCGGTGCAGAACCGCGCACCGGGCCGGAACGCGGGGTGGGGTGGTGGGCATGACCGCCACCCCGCACCGCGAAGACCTGACCGTCGATGGCCGCGACGTCCCCTCCGGTGACTCCGAAAGGCCCGTCGATGACCCCGGCTTGCCAGTCGGTGTCTCCGGCATGCCCGTCTACGACCGCATCGGCGCCGGCTACAACACGGTCCGGCACCCCGACCCGCGGCTCGGCGCCGTGATCGGCGCCGCACTGGCGGGGGCGCGGACGGTGGTGAACATCGGTGCGGGCACCGGGGCGTACGAACCGGAGTGGGCGGAGGTCACCGCGGTCGACCCGTCGGACGTCATGCTCGCGGCACATCCCGGAGCCCGCAAAGTCCGCGCGTTCGCCGAGGAACTCCCTTTCGAAGACGGCCAATTCGATGCCGCGATGGCGGTGATGACGATCCACCACTGGACCGACTTCCGGCGCGGGCTCGCGGAAATGCGGCGGGTCTCGCGCCGCCAGGTGCTGTTCCTGTGGGACCCGGGACACGACGAGCAGCTGTGGATCGTGCGCGACTACCTGCCCGAGCTGCGCGCCCTGGACCTGGCCCGCTGCCCGGCCCTCGACGATGCCGCGGAAGCCCTCGGCGCGCACACGCGTACGGCCTTCCCGATCCCGCACGATTTCACCGACGGCTCGCAGTACGCGTACTGGCGCCGCCCGCACGCCTACCTCGACTCGCGGGTCCGCCTGGCCAGCTCGCCGTTCGCGCAGACCCCGTGGGAGACAGTGCGCCCGGCGGTGGCCCGGCTGGCCGACGACCTGGCGACGGGGGCCTGGCAGCGGCGCTATGCCGACCTTCTCGACCGGGAGAGCGTCGACTACGGGTTCCGGCTGCTGACGGCGGGGGAGCCCCCGGCCTGACCTGCCTGACCTGCCTGACCTGCCTGACCTGCCCTGGCGGATCCGCAGGACCGGACAGAGCAGGTCACAACCGCAGGGCCGAGCCGGGGTGCCGGCTCGGCCCTGCGGGTGCCGTCTCTGCATGTTCTGCACGTTCCGCATGCGGCGTGTTCTGCGTCTGCCGATGCGTTCGGCGTCAGCTCGCGGCGTACACCTTCTCGACGAACTCGGCCATCTGCCGGTCGGTCACATTGCGGGCCAGGTCGGCCTCGCTGATCATCCCGACAAGCCGGTGGCCCTCGGTCATGTCGATGACGGGGATACGCCGGATCTGGTGGATCTCCATCAAGTCGAGCACGTCGTTGAGGTCGGCGTCCGCATCGCACCAGTAAAGGGTTCCGGCGAGCTCGCCGGCCTTCACCTGCGCAGGGTCGCGGCCTTCGGCACAACAGTGCATGACGATGTCGCGGTCGGTCACGACACCTTTGAGCTTGTCGTCGGTGCCGCATATTGGCACGCACCCGACGTCCAAGTCCCTCATCATCTTCGCGGCGTCCATGAGCGACGAATTCTCCGGCACGCACTGCGCCCCGGCGTGCATCACATCACGGGCCTTCAGCGGCATCTTGTCCATGGCAGGCCTGTTCCTTTCGGCAAGGGATCCCTGAGCTACCGGACACTTTCGATCCCAACAGACCCCTACCCACCCCGCCACTCGGCACCGGTGCCGCCGTCAGGACTCCGTGGTCAGCCCCAGCGCTCTGCGTACCTGTACGACCGCGTCCTGCAGCGGCGCGTTGTACGCCGTCCCGTCGGCATATTCGCCGAACGCCCCGGCCTGCCCTGTGCGGGCCAGTCCGTCGAGCACGGTCGCTTCCTTGCGCAGCTCCGCGACGAGAGCGGTGATCTCGGTGCCGACCGCGGGGGACCACGGCGTCGATTCCAGGACCCGGATCTCCTCGCGGGTGGCCGCGGCCGCGCGCGCCGCACAGGCGTTGAAGGCGGGGAGCTTCGCCTGCAGGTCTTCCGGGCCGCGAGGCAGCGCCGCGACGGCCGAGCCGCGCGGCCCCGCGGCCTTGAGATAGGCCTTCTGCTCGGTGGTCAGCGCCGCGTCGTCGGTGCGCAGCGAGGAGGTCAACGTGCTGCCGGCGAGCCCGAAGTAGCAGACCATCCGCCGGTCACCGGAGCCCCAGTTCTTGATCGCCTCCGCCGTGTAGAACGCCCTCAGGCCCTCGGGCGCCGACCACGGGTCCAATATGTAGGCCTCCGCCTGCGAGGTGCACTGGCCGTGCGCGTACTCCGCGAATGGCGGCGTGTTGGGAGCAGGCGCGATCGCGGGCAGCTCGATCGACGCGAAGGCCTCGGCGTCGTGAGGACGGTCGCAGGGCACCACCTTCACCGTCGTCAGGGGCATGATGCGCGTGCCCGCCGAGGGCAGGTGGCCTCCGCTGTCGAAACAGTCGCCGGAACGCAGACTGACAAGTTCTTCATAGCCGGCCGTGGTGACTCGGCCGTCCTTGTCGCGATGTGCACCGGGGTCCATAGAGTTCATCGTGTTGACCACGGCGATTACGGCGCCGACCACGACGGCCCAAATAATGAGCGATTTCCTGTGGGCGGTGATCCACGCGCGAATGACGGGCTCCTGGGTCGTGCACATACGGTAGTGCTGTCGTTCCGCGCTGCAGTGTTGCCGCGTCGGGGTGCGGAGTTCGGCCCTCGGCAAATGTTCACCTGGGCGAGTGAACGCGGCGGCACTTACGCGGAACTGACGCATCATGCGGCAGGGTGGCGCAGGGAGAGACCGGCCATTCCTGAGTGTGCCCCCGGCAGGAATCGAACCTGCGACCAAGTGCTTAGAAGGAATCTGCATCGTACAGACGTACTCACCTGCATCGATGCAGGTGGCAGAGAACAAAGAAGCCGAATAGCACTTGGTCTATCCATGGGCCGAACTTTGGCTGGATCCTGACCAGCGGCGAGCGGGCAGGCGCCGGGTGCCTCATGATGTCACCCGCGGACGCCTCTCCCGAAGATGCCCGTGCCCGCCCGCCCGCCTTGCCCGGGGGTGCACTTCCCCCGGGCGCTCTGTGGGTGCGCCGCCGCTCGCTGTTCAAGATCAAAAAATCTGACTGGCCAGTCAGGGACACGGCATCATGATCACGCAACCCTATGCGGGGTGCACCACGATCAGCCGGACTGGGTCCTCGCCCAACAGCGGGCCCTAGGGGCCAAGGTCCGGGCAGCGCGTCTCTATGCAGACCTCACGCAAGAAGAACTGGCGGAGCGCTGCGGTGTCAGCTGGCGCACGATCCACCGCATCGAGTACGCCACGATGGATCCGACCTACTCGGTCCTGCTGCGTATAGCGCATGAGCTTCGGATCCCCCTCGCAGACCTGACCCAGTGATCACCGCGGGATGCGGAATCGTCACTTCCGCACGGCAATGAGTCCCGAACCGTAGCGCCGATCAGTTCAGCATGGAATGACAAACCTACGAATTCACCCATGTGGGCCCATCTGCGGGACGCGTCCCGCAAGTTCGCACCGGTCAGGCCGCCTGCGCATCACTTGACGCCGCGCGCAGGCGAGCGCGGTTCATCGCGACCAGCCTGGTGATTCCGCACGGCGCGCACATGGCGACCGGGCGGCCGTCTTGGGCCAGGTCGCGCACCTCGGTGTCCGCCAGGCGCGACGCGCACACCTCACACGCCGTCGGCATCCGCGGCCCCGTCCTGCTCTGCCGCGACGTCGCCGAGGCACGGGGGACACAGGAATCCGCCGACGACCGCAACGAACGCCGTAGGGTCCAGCGCCTGGGGCATGCAGCGCTCGCAGTGCACGAACGCATGCGGGAGCGCAGGCGCCCCCCACGGCGCCATCGCAGGCGCGGGAATCTGAGGCGCCCCGGCCGCTATCTGCTGGAGGTTCAACTCCCGCTGAGCCAGGCGCCGCAGGCACGTGGCGCAGGACGTCACCGCATCCGCCACGGGGACCGTCGGGGCGCGTCGTCCGCAGATGGAGCACTCCGCGGACGACCACGGCAGAACCGGCAGCACGCTCGCGCGTGAGATTGCGGCAATCCGCCCGGCCGGCATCAGCTTGGCCGTCGGATCGGCGCGCAGGCCTGGCAGACCGGATGGTCGACCGATCGGTGGCCGCGGTGCACTTGTACGAGGGGGTTCATGGGGACGCCGCAGCGCTGGCAGATGCCACACGCAATGCGGCCCCTCTGCATGGTGGGGGCGTCCATGCATCGACCGTAGAAATCCGCGCACGCTGGGGTCCAGGAGTGTGTACGAACTTGCACACGTTCACCCGAGCGCAGTAATCGCCGCCGTGATCAGGGCCCGTGCGTCGGCGCCGTAGACGGCCAGCTCGGCCAACGCGGCGAACACGTCCTCGTACATCCGGATCTCGCGCGGCTGAGTGACCGTCAGGTGCGCGGACACCAGCTCCACGGCCACCTGCTCCGAGTCGAACATGAAGAACGTCTCGGTCGGCCACAACGCGGACCGGTCGGCGGCCGCCGGGATGATGCCGAGCGAGACAGACGGCAGCGACGCCACCGCGAGCAAGTGCCCGAGCTGGCCGGCCATCGTCTCCGCACCGCCGATGCGCACCCGGAGCGCGCTCTCCTCCAGGAGCACGGCGAACTGCCGCGGCCCATGCAACAGGGCTTGCTTGGCGACGCGTACCTCAACCGCGGCGTCGATGTCGTCGGCGAGCTGGCGGCGGTCGCGCAGCGCGGTGAGCAGCGCCCGGATGTACGCCGGGGTCTGGACCGGCCCGGGGATGAGCCACGACGAGTAGATCCGGAACTGTCGCGTGCGCTCCCACAGGGGCACCACAGACTCCTGCGCGTGGCGCAGGCCGGCGCGCTCCATGCGGCGCCACTCCACGTACATGCCGTCGATGCCGCGGGCGGCGGCGATCAGGTCCGGCGCCAGGCCGGGGACGCCGCAATAGCGCGTCCAGGCACGCAGGTCCGCATCCGACGGCGGGGTGCGGCCGTGCTCCAGACGCGAGCACTTCGACTCGTGCCAGCCCGCCGCGCCCGCGAGCGCCCGCGCGGTGAGACCGGCATCGAGCCGGATCTCGCGCAGGCGCTGAGCGAGGGCGCGGCGGGCCTCGGCGACGCTGCTGGACTGCTCGGACATGGTCAGTGCAGCCGGTACTCCGCGTGCGGCACGGCGCGCTCCCACACGGACTCGAACGCCTCGGCGCAGAGCTTCACGACGGCCGGGTCCTCGGTCACTTCGACGTCCAGCCAGTCGCCGTCACCGCTGAAGTGGTTGACCGCGAGGGTCTCGCCATCGAACAACCAGAAGTCGTTGCCCGGCAGCGGGATGTCCGTCGCGCGGCGGCGTGGCAGCCAGCGCACCTGCTCTCCGCCGCCCACGTTGTGCGTGGTCGTGACGCTGTGCTCGTACCGGATGTAGTCGCTGACGGGCTCCGACACGATCCGGGCCCGCCGGATCGCGACGCCCCTGCCCGTGGTGGACGCCATGAGCGCGGTCCACTCCGGCCAGCGTTCGGCCGGATCGAACAGGCGCCCGGCCTGCCAGTCGTCGTACGCCTCGTCGAGCATGTAGGCGTCCCGCATCTCCAGGTGCACTGCGGACCGCCGGCAGGCGCGCATCAGGTCATTGATCACGGCCGGGCTGGCCACCGTTCACCTCCGGGAAGAACTGCATCATGCGGCGCGGGAACTCGATGACGGTCTCGTGGGCGGGGGCGTTCACTTCTGCCAGGCGGGCGGGGTCCGTGACGGTGTTGCCCTGCAACAGGTACTGGTCGGTCTCATCGTCGTACCAGACGGTGGGGCTGCCCCCGTTGGGGCTCTCCGGGTCCTTGCCGAGCCGGTGCAGTGCCATGGTGGGCCTCCTGTGCCGTGGCGGACGTTCTGTGCGTACGAGTGTGCGCGGCGTGACGGCTGATAGCCATGAGTGTGCACGAACTTGCACGGATGCGGGTAGAGCCAGATGTGCCAGAATCGAACGTATGAGCGATATTCGGCCACGTGGCCGGGATGGCGTCGCGCCTCCCGGGTGGCCGTCTGCTGTCCGGCCGCCCGGCACCGAGGACTGGCAGGAGTCCGCGGTCAACTGGCTCCGTGAGGTACTCCCGCCCGAGTACCGCAGGCACGAGATCCTGCGCCGGCACCCCGAGCTCCTCGCGCGCATGGCCGTCCAGCACGTAGGCGCGGTGCTGCACGCGGCGCGATGGGGCTACGGCGAGGCCCGCGCAGATCTCCCGGACGTCGGCGACGAGCAACTCGGCGCGCTCCTGGCCGCCTACCAGGACGTCGGCGGACGGGCCGCGGCCCTGGACCGTGAGGTGCGGCTCGTCGAGCAGGCGCTCCGCGGGGAGCGCTGGAACCCGCGGCTCTAGCCCTCGTCGTCGACTCGGACGCCGGGGCCGAGCCGCAGGAAGTATGCGAACGCTGCCGGTGCTCCGGCCATCCGCTCGGCCGCGGCCGCCGGGTCGTCGGGCACGACATCGAAGCAGTCCCACGAGCACAGCGGACCGAACGGCGTCGCCGCGCAGGGCTGGCCGCAGGTCTCGCATCGGGTCGGGGCATCCTCGCTCACGCTTCCACCGTAGGGCGGTCCTGAGAATCACGCCCAGGTGCACGCAGATCGCTGTACCGTCGCCCCCACAAACCGTGGGGGTGGGCATGAGCAGTCAGCAGCCGTGGGGGCCGCAGCAACCCGAGCAGTACCCGTACCAGCCTCAGACCGGGGCGTACGGGGCCGGCCCAAGCTGGGGACCGCCGCCACCGCCACCGCAGCGGACACCGATGGCGGTGTGGATCGTCGCAGCGGTCGTCATCATCGTCGCCCTGGTCGTCGCCGTCAGCATCGTCGGCGGAGACGACGACGACGAGAGCAGCCCGCCGACCGCACGCGTTACTGCCACACAGGCCGGCGACGGGCTGACTGCCGAGCAGCGCGCCAGCATCCTCGCCGAGGCCGGATACCCGCCAGAGCCCGACGCTACGACCTGGGCCGCCTACATCCGTGACCTGAAGGCGATAGACCCTGACATCGTCCACGGCAAGGAAGAGAAAGCCGTCGACCGGGGCCGCAATCAGTGCCGCAGCATCAAGGACCACAAGGGCGACCGGACGAAGCTCGTCGATCTGACGAACCAGCGGTTCAGCAGTCCGGACCATCCCGAAGGGTTCGGGCTCTCGAAGGCGAGCCGCATTCTCGACGTCGTACACCAGCACCTCTGCCCGACGTACTGACCGCCGGGAACGACGAAACCGCCCCCGCCCACCCGAAGGTGAGCGGGGGCGGTTCAGCGTCCGGATGCGGTCCACACGGTGATGCCCAGCGCGGCAAGACCGGTGACAGCAGCAATCGACGGGAGCGGCCAGCGAGCGTGCTTCAGGGACTCGACGTCGGCACGCAACGACGTGACGTCGTCCTCCTTGAGCGCGGTCCGCTCCAGCGCCCGGATCCGGGTCTCGTGGTCCTCGATGGTCTCGGTGTGGTCGCCGATGTCCTGCGCGATGCCGTCGAGTTTGGCGGCGACGTCGCGTACTGCGTCGTGCGTGGCTCTCAGCTCCCGGTAGACCTCAGTCGGGGTGATGATCACGCTGCCGTCGGGGATCGGCGTGGACGCCGTCACTCGCGACGCTCCAGGGCCTGGCGGAGGTCCGCGTCCGGATCGGCTAGCCGCAGCCACCGCGGCAACAGGGCGTCCACCGCGGGCAGCGCCATGACGCGGGTGAACCCGGCGGCGACCGCCAGGGCCACGCCCACGCCGGGCAGGGACTCGGGCAGGCCCGACGCGGCGACGAGCAGCGGCAGCGCAGCGGCGATCGCGATGGCCGTCTGCACCACGGTGCGGATGGTGCGCCGGGCGGCGTCCCGCCGGTCGGTCACAGCCACAGCCGCCTCCACGTCTCCGGGCCCGGGTAGCCGTCGGCGTCCGTGCCGCTCCAGCCCTGCGCGCGCTGGAAGTCCCGCACGTTCCGCAGCGTGAAGATGGTGAACACGGGGCCGGCCTGATAGCCGTCGCCGTTGTGGTGCCGTACGTAGCCCTTCGCAATCAGCCGCTGGTCAAGCAGCGTCACCGCCGAGTGCGCGGCGTTGAGCCGGAACGCGCCCGCCCCCGGGAACGCAGGCGGCGCCGGGGCCGGTGTCGGGACCGGGACCGGGGCAGGCTTGGGCGGCGCCTGGCGGGCCCACGCCGGATCAGCCGACACGATCCCGCCCGCGTACGCCGGGTAGCCATACGCGTGGACGTACGGGTCGCGGCGCAGGCGCTTCTTCAGGTAGACGCCGTCGCCCTCGGGGCTGCCGGTGGCGTTCGTGTTCCCCTCGATCGTGTAGATGTACGTCGCGTCGTACGCGTACACCAGTCCGGTATGCGTGCCGCCCGGCCCGTACGGGGATCCAGGCGCACCGAAGAACACCTGAGCGCCGACCGCCGGGTACTCGGAGACGCGGCCGCGTTCCCGGAACCACCGCAGCCCCGTGGCGCACGAGGCAGTGCGCGGGAACAGGTCCGCGGCGCCGGCCACCATCGCGCACCACGACACGAACACGGCGCACCACGCCATGCCCTGCGCCCAACCCAGGCCCGGGACTTGCGGCGCGTACTTGACGATGTTGTTCGGGTGGCCGCTCTCGCTTCGGCCCTCGCGAACGCCGACCTCCGGGCGGGCGACCGCGATCACATCAGCGGCGGTGATCATGCGCTCTCTCCGTCCTGCTCGGCGTGCTCGGTGTCGGGCGTGCCGGACTCCGGATCCCATCCGGTGGTTGCCGGAAGGTCGGCGGCCTTGCCGGGGTCGCCGGCGGACTCGGCGTAGACGTCACCGGTCTCGGTCGGTTCGGACATGGGACTCTCCTGGGGACATGGGAAAACCCCGGCACGCGGCCGGGGTTCGGGGGTCAGATCGCCGCGGTGGGCTCGGGCGGCGGCAGTTCGATCGGGTCCGGGGCGGGGTCGGTGACGACGACCTCGCCCGGCACCGGGGGCTCAGGATCGGGCGGCAGGGGTAGCGGTTCGGGGGGCGGGCCGTCGTCGACCCGGGGCACTGCGGGCGCGGGCGGTGGTAGGCCGGGCATCTCGTCGGCCGGTGGCTCGGGCGTGGTCACATGTCACCTCCGCACCAGGCCGAGTGGGCGCGGGCGCGGATCGATCCGGCGCCGCCGGTCACGCGCGCCCGTACCTCGATCTGGATCGTGTCGCCGACGCTGCCGGGCAGGTCGGTGGTCACGACAAGCCAGTCGAACGCGAACCCCACGGCCTGCGGGCTGCCGATCGCTACGTTGTTCAGGAACACCTGGGCCTCGCCTGTCACGCCGCCGGCGGATGAACTGACCATCGCCACGACGCGGATCCGCTCAGCTGCTTTGACGACCTCGCCGATGAGGACCTGTTCCATCGTCGCGGACGAGGTGCTCGGCCATGTCGTCGCCCACGAGGGATAGCCGGGGTAGAGCCCGACCGGGATCCAGGGTTTCTTGAGGCCGAGCGGGCCGGTCTTCAGGACGTGGTTCGCGTCCATGTCCATGATCACGAGGTCTTGCGGACCGGACGTCGTGGTGTAGAGCGCGAGGGCCATCTCGCCGGTCTCGCGGTACATCAGCGTCCCGCGCTGCGGACTGCCGTCCGGGTGCGCCGGGCCAATCCCGCCCGTGTAGAGCAGCGAAGAGCCGTCCGTGTCGAGCACGCGGAAGATCCCTCCGTTGCCCACCGTGACGGAGCCGCCGAGGATCTGGTCCTGGGCCGGGCGGATCTGCGACCGGCCCTCCAGGCGCCGGACCGCCTCTTCCAACTCGCGGATCCGATCGAGCAGATCCTGAGGCACCTGTGCCACTACGCGGCCTCCTCAAGGTAGAGCCGCGCCGTCGGATGCTGGCCGCGGGCGGGAGGCTGCACGGAGGCGCCGACGACCCGGTATCGGGCCGACAAGCCGTCCGGGTGCCACACCTGGTCGCGGATCCGCAGGCGCACGTGCGCACCCAGCGGCGGCACCGGATACCCGCCGGCCAGGCCGATGGTGACCTCGGGGATGAGGCGGGACGTGCGGGCGGCGGCGATGTCCGCGGCGGCGTGCTCGTCGAGTACGGCCTGCGTGGTGACCGTGGTGTAGTCGGAGGTGCCGTCGAGGCGCGGCCATCCGGCGTCGAGCAGGTCGGGGTAGGTGAGCAGCGGCGACAGCAACGGCGTGGACGCCGCGGCCTGGTTCTGATTGGTGCTGGCGCCGCGGGACTGCCACGCGGTGGCCTGCCCGGACGCGTCCTCAGGCCACGCGAACGCCCGGATCCGGCCCGGGTAGTCGAGGACGACGTCCGCAGACCCCGCGGTCAGCCGCGGGTAGCCCAGGCGCAGGGACTTGTGCCGGATCCCGGCGTCGTCACGCCACGGCTGGACCAGCCATTCGAACCCGTCCTCCACGCTGGCGAGTTGGTCCAGGACCGCGCGCACGCGCCCGTGGTCGTACCTCGAGTACGTGCGGTCGCGCAGCACCCCGGACATCTGCGCGGGATCCACCTCGATGCCGATGTCCCCGCCGGTCACGGCCTGCGCGTAGTCCACCAGCTGGCGCGCGATGGCGAGTTGGTCGGTGCCGGTCGCGGACAGCGAGTCGTACAGGATCCGATGGTCGAAGTAGGACTCGAACGTGGCGGCCTGGATGGGCATGGACGCGCGGCCGCGGTCGTCGGTCGTCGGCGTCCGTGTCCACAGGATCCCGCCCCAGGCGATCCGGCCGTCCTGCTCCAGCCACACCGCGGTGCGCGCCGGCAGTAGCCGCATGCACCTGCGAGCAACTGCCGCCGACGGGACCGGAATCGTGCCGCGCAGCGAGCCTGTTTTGCCGACGTAGGCGTCGTAGCCGAGGCCGTCGACCGGCAGGACATCGATGAGAGCGTCGGTGCGCAGGTCGGCGAACAGGACGCGGGTGCCGATCACGCCGCGGTCTCGTAGCTGTACTGGAACGTCACGATGTCGCCGTTGGTCGGCGTGCTCGGCCACGGCCCGGTCCCGTTGCCCCACGCGTTGGCCGCGTTGCCGGCGATGTAGAAGTACCCGCCGGGGCGGTTCAGCATCACGACGCCGATGTAGTTGCTGATGCCGGGCCGGAACGCCCGTGCGCTGCCCACGGTGACGTCGTCGGTGTCGATGAACACCCGTGCCGCGTAGGGGATGGTCCAGCGCCACTGCCCGCCTGCGGACCCGACGTTCGTGGACGGGCCGATCTTGAACTTGAGGTAGCCGTTGGCCATCCGGGCCACGCGGTGGCTCTTGCCGTACATGTAGCCGTCCGCGATGGCGACCGACCCGAGGGACGATGACCACGTCGGGATCCAGTCGGCATACGCGTCCGCGGTGATCGCGGACGGGAGGTCGCACTCCACCCAGGCCGAACCCGACCACCGCTCCAGGCGGTTGCTGCGCATCCGGACCTGGTCCGTGTACGCGCCGACCGCGGTATTCGCGGGGTCCGGGAGGACGCCGCCAGGACCGACGGTGTACGTCCTCAGGTCGTCGATGATGCTGCCCCAGGTCGGGGGCGAACCGGCGGAGGCGCCGGCAGGGATGCGCAGGCGCGCGAGCGGCAGCCACACGGCGCCGACCGGCGGGGTCGGGTCGACCGGCGACGGCGCCGCCGCGCCTTGCAGGATCTCTACCTGCGCTTTGTAGAAGCCCGAGCCGTCAACGAGGCTGTCGTAGACGCGGATGCCGACGATGTCGCGCCTGGGGTTGCTGGGGTCGCCGTTGGTCACGACCACCGCATCGGGCGCGGTGACCGCGACCGGGTACGCTCCGGCGGCCGCCGAGCCCTGCATCATGCCGCGGCCGATCGCCACGGTCACGGTCATCCCGGACCCGGTCACCTGGCACGGCGAGCCGCCCGGCAGCAGCCCGGACCGCACAGCGGTGGCCGCGGTCGGGTAACCGGCGCCGAGCGCCAGGAGCCGGGTGCCGGCGCGCGTCTGCCCTCCGGCAGGGTCGCCGCGGTTGGTGAGCCATCCGGCGATCACGGTCATGTCGGTACCTCCGGGGTCACCAGTAGGCGGAGCGCCACGTCACGGTGCACGTGGATGCGGTCGGGGTGAGGTCGGCAGAGCGGTACGCGAGCGCGGTCTCGCCCGGCTCGAATAGGAAGGTCTGCTCCGGGACGCTGCGGGCCGTGACGCTGGACAGCCGGTCGGCACCGCCGAGCAGCACCGACCCCGCCGCGGTGTCCACGGTCAGCACGTCGCCGACGGCGAGCGTGAGGTCGTACTCCAGCCGGGCGCCGGAGACGACATCGAGGAGCGTCGGAGTCTGCACCGGGCCCGTGATGGTGATCGTTGGATGCGCGGGGGCGTTGCCGGAGTTGACCGCGAGGATGTCGCCGGTCGCCCCGGGCGCGCCCCAGTCCAGGCCGCCCGCGCCCGTCGTCCAGTCCAGGCCGGCCGGAGACGTGCCCCAGTCGAGGCCCGGCTCCGGGACGGGCAGGCCCGTGGCGGCCTGCTGCTCGGCCAGGTCGTAGCGCCGCGGGTCCGAGCACACCCACTGCACCGCCCAACCGAACGAGATCCCGAGGGCGTACTCGCGCTCGGTCGGGACGCGGCGGCGCACCACGCGGCCGTGCGCGAGCAGCGGCCCGCGGTCGTCGAGCCACACCACGAGCGGCTGCTCGCCGTCCCGAACGGTCGTGGCGCGGTTGAGCGCCGCGACGTCGACGCCGACCTGGTCGGAGGTGATGACCCCGTCCAGGGTCACGATGCGGGGCTGCGCGAGCAGCTGCCCGACGTCGGCGCCGTGCGCACCCGACCGCAACGCCGACGCATCGTCGAGCGCCGGAAGTTCCTCCCATCCTTCGATCGCACGGAACCGCCAGGGCAGGGGCCGGCCGCCGAACAGCAGGCCCGCCCACTCGATCAATCCGGCCCGGGTCACCAGCTCACCGGCCACGGCCCACCCCCTGTCAGCCGTTGCGGGCGAGCCAGTCCAGCTCGGCCGCTGTCTCGCGCGCGCCGCCGCTATCGGACTCGTAGTAGTTGGTGATGTTCAGCCCGCCCCCGCGGGCGCCCGCCGCGGTCCACGTCGAGCCCGCCGACGACGAACCGCCACCGCCGCCGGAGTCCACCGGGCGCGCGCCCGACTGCGCCCGCGCGGGGAGCAGCTGGTAGCCGAACTGCTGCGCTACCTGCCGGAGGATCGCCGTTGAGCGGCCGCGCTTCGACGTGGCCAGGGGGACGTACGCCTCGCCTCCCGCCTCGTACTCGTTCCAGACGCGGATCGTGCCTGGGCGGGCGATCTGCGCCTCGTGCGCGCCGTCCGCGTAGGACTTGATGATGCCGCCGTCCGCGAAGTCGAACCGGCTGAACGCCTTGTTCATGGCCTGGCTGACCGACACATCAAGCGTGATCTTCTTCGTGGACGGCAGCGCCGACAGGGACGCGGCCAGGCCGCCGAGGACCCCAAACGCCTTGCCGGCGTCGACCGAGACCATCGTCCCGACGTTCTCGGGGATCAAGAAGTACTGCTGAGTCAGCCGGTCGACCTCGGCCCGGGTGTAGCCCATCTGCGTCAGCACCTGCGCGAACCGCTCACGCTGCTGAAGCAAGACCGAATTCGCCTGCTCCGTCGATCCGGTCTGCCGGAGCGTCGCCTCGCTGAGCGAGTACGCGGAGTCGACCAAGTCGCGCAGGGCCGCATCGTTCGTTCGGCCTTTCTCCGTGTTGAGGTCCAACGTCCTGCCGTTTTCACGAACCGAATCCGTGAACTCGTCGACCGCAGCCTCGACTTCAGCCTGGGCAGCGCGGGCGTCGAGGAACTGGCCGCGCAGCGCATCGAAGGCCTTGCCAAGCTCGTCGAGGGCCTTCTCCTGGTCTTCGACCGCCGACGTGGCGTCGTCGGTCGTCTCGGTGTAGGCCTCCTGCACCTGCTGCGTGCGCTCGTATTCCTCGCGGCCGGACTCCATGGTTCCCTGCGCATCGGAGAGCGCTTTCTCGAAGTACTTTTGCTGTAGCTCGCCGCGGGACATCGCGCCCGCATTGCCCTCAATGGTGTCCGTGTAGGCCTTGAATTTCGCGTTGACTTCCTCGGATGCGCCGCCTACGCCGAGCACAGCATCGACCATGCGGTCCATGCCGATGCCGGCCTTTTGTGCGGCCTCGCCGAGGCCCTGGGCCTCCAAAGCGGCGCGGGCCTGCTCGCGGGTGGCCTTGCCGATCCGGCCGGCGTCCTGCTCCAAGCTCCGCGCGAAACCGGAGCTCTCCATCTTCGCGTCGCGGGACGCGGACCCGAACAGCGACATCACGGTGGTAGCCGCAACGAGTGCGACGCCGATGATGCCCATCGACAGCTGGAGCCCGCGCATGGCCATACTCGTGGCGGTCGCCTGCGTCTGCACCGCCGCCAGCCACGTACGGAACCCTGCGGCGGCCCGCGAGGCCAGCGAGAACGTCAGCGTCACGGCGCCGATGACCAGCCCGGCCACCGTCAGCACCTTGATAGCCGCCTGCCCCTCCTCAGGCATGCCCTCCCAGAGGTTCTTGGCGAACGTGGCCATGTCCATCAAGGCCGGGATGACCGAGTTGCCGATGACCTCGGTGACGCCGTGCTCGACGGACCGCTTGAACCGCTCGATGCGCGCGGACGCCGTCTCGGACAGCGCCCGAGTGGCGAGGTCCGTGGCGCCCTCGACCTGGCCGAGCGCGGCTACCGCGCTGTCCGGGTCCAGGCTGTAGAACGCCTGCTGCATGTCCTCGAACTTGGTGCCGAACAGGTTGACGCCGGCCGTGTTGCGCGCGACTGGGTCTTCCATCGCGTTCAGTCCAGCGATGACCGTCTGGAGTGCATCGCGGGCGGCCGGCCCGCCCTTGGCGAAGATCGCGGCCATCTCGCGGGCCGACAAGCCGATCGCCTCGAAGCCTTCGACCGACGTCGTCGACATGTCCTTGGCGCGGATCGCGAACTCTTTGAGCCCGTCGGCGACGGTGTCAGCGTCGCGCGCGCCGCCCTGAAGGCCCTGCTGGAGCAGCCCCATTGCCTCTTCGGCGGACAGGCCCAGGTCGCGGAACTGGGTCGGGTACTCCGCGAACGTGTCCAACAGGTCTTCGGCCGCGTTGGCGCCGCGCTGCGTGCCGGCCACGAGGATGTCGATTGCCTCGTCGGCGGACTGTGCGATGCCGGACTTCAGCATCGTGCCGACGGCCCGGGAAACTTTGGAGACGTCCTCGCCCATGACCGCGGCGGCCGTGGCCACGCGCTTGCCCATGTCGTGGATCTGCGCGTTCGTCGCGTTCGGCGGCAACAGGCCTTGCTGTGCGATGCCGCGGATCACGTCCGCGGCATCGGCCACCGACTCGACGAGCGCCGTGCCGTACAGGTCGCCCGCGATCTTGCCGTGCTGGGCGGCCACCTCGTCTGTCGTCCCGAGCTGTGCCTGTAGCAGCCCCGAGGCCGCATCGTTTTCCAACGCGCTGGCAAACCCGGCGATGAACGTCGCGCCCAGGGCCAGGGCGACCGCGGCGAGGCCGGCGTCCGCCGCCGACAGGCCGTCCTGAAGACCTTCCCCGGCCTGCTCCCCGGCATCCTGGCCAGCGTCCTCGGCCGCGTCGCCGAGCGTCCGGTCCAGCGCCTGCCCGGCATCCTCACCGGCCTCACGCGCGCCTGCCGTAAGTTCGGTGTCCAGGCGCTGACCGGCAGCAGCACCCGCGGCCGCGGCGGCCTGAGCCACCGCAGCGAGACCAGCGTCGGCAGCGCGCCCGGCTTGCTGTGCCCCGGCCTGCGTGCCGTCCGCGAGACCTTGGCCGAGTGCCTCCCCGCCGGTCTGGCCTGCGCGAGCTGCGGCCTGGGCAACCTCGGCGAGCGTGGCGCCTGCACGGGTGGCTGCCTGCTGCGCGCCAGCCTGGACCCCAGCGGCGAGGTTCTGCCCGGCCTGCTCGCCCGCGCGCTCGGTCGTCGCGGTGACCTGCTGCGCGAGCTGCCCGATGGTGCGCTCAGCTCGCGCCGCCGTCTGCGTAAGCGCGCGGTCGTCCAGCTCGATGTACGCGGTCAGGGTGCCGACGGTCAGCGCCACGGCGGATCACCTCCGTGGCGTCAGGCCGCCGCGGTAGGGCTCGCGGCGCGTAGAGCGGCGGTCAGGGTGCAGTCACGGCGGAGCAGACCCTCGATGCGCACTCTCAGCCAGCGCCATGAGTGGGTGTCGAGGGCCTGCCCGTAGTCGATGCCGTAGACCTCGGCGAAATCCGCCTCGATCAGGTCTTCGTGCTGGAAGAGGTCCGTCCACCCGACGCGCGGGCCGCCGCCTTCTTGGCCGGGCGGCGGCTCGTGGCCTTGGCGGTACTCGTACCACTCGTAGAAGCCGTCTTCGTCGACCGTGCCCCGGCCGACGAGCCCGCCGCCGGGGCCGTGCGTTCCGGGACGGCCCTCTCCCACACCTGCTCGGCGTAGGTGCGGCCGCCGAGGATCCAGGCGGCCAGGGTGTTGGTGACGTGCTGCCACTCGGGATCGGAGAGCAGGTCCAGCATGGTGGCGTACTGGTCGCCGAACAGATGCCGGTACTCGTCGGAGTTCGGGTCGTCCGGCAGGAGTTCGCGGTCCATCACGCCGCTCGTCGCGGCCTTGCGGAACGCGCGCCCGAACCGGGCACCGACCGCCTTGAACGCGTACGTCTCCCCGTGGATGGGGAGTTCCAGGGTCTCGTCGTCGAGCCCGATGCCCGACAGGTCGGTGAGTGCCATGTCAGACCGTCGGGTTCATGATCTCGGTGCGCTTCCCGTTGCCGGTCAGGATGCACTGCACCTCGTCCAGGTTGGCGGCCTCGCCGCCCTGCGGGTCCCAGTTGACGTGCGCCACACCCTGGTACGCCTCGTCGCCCGGCCTCCGCTTGTACCAGCGAACGTCGGCGAGCCCGTCGCCGCCAAACTGCGTGGCGCACGCGCGCAGGCGCTCGACCGAACGCGGGTACTGCCCGGACACGCGGCCGACCTTCCGGGAGATCGTGAGCGTGATCTCCCATCCCAGCATGGTCTTCGCCTGGCTGGTCCAGCCCTCGTTTTCGTAGTCGCTGTCGTCCTGCATGGTCGGCGTGACCTTCGGGACCATGTTGCGGACCGCCCGCACGCTCAGGTAGTCCTTCGGGGTCACCCCGGCCGCAGCCATGTTGAAGTCGATCGCCCATTCGCGGGCCAGGGTCGCGACGAGTTCCTCGTCGTCGATGGTGGACGCCGTGTAGGTGAACCCTGCCGTGAGCGTCTGCGGGGTGCTGCCGTTGGTGACGACGATGTTGACGGCACCGACGGCATGGGCCGGAGCGATGGCGTGAATCAGGGTCGGGGCGATGATCTCGAACTGTGCGGCCTCGCCGCCGATCGTCACACCGGTGACCGTATTCAGGTCGGTGCCGGTGATCTGGACGAGCGTGCCGCCGTCCTCGGAGCCGGTGTTCGGGACGGCCCCGGTGATGGTGAGTGCCATGGGTGCTGACTCCTCGTCAGTCGGGATAGGCCGCGGTCGGGCGCTCGGCCCAGACCTGGTGGTTGTCGGTGCGCTCCGGCCGGCCGAGGGCATCGGTGCCGATCGGCGCCGGGCCGGAGGCGTGGAGGATCTGCGTCACGGGGATGCCGCCGAGCACGAGGTCGCGGGCGTCGTCGAGTTCCTCGCACACCGGATCGCCGATCGCGTCCGCGCTGCGGGAGTCGCCGGCGGGCCCGCGCACGCGGATCTGCACCATGACCGCGGCCGTGGCCAGGCCCCCGGGGCGCGACACGTTGTACGAGGTGAGGCAGATGACGCGGTCGGGGGTGGGCGGCAGGGTGCCGACGACGATCGCGATGTCGCCCGGCAGGTAGACGCCGTTCGGCCGATACACGCCGAGCCCACGGTCGTGCAGGTGCTGCGCGAGGCCGTCCAGGAGCTGCGACGTCCAGCTCATTGCAGCGACCTGCGCGTCTCGGCCGCGATGATCTCGCCGACCGTGCCGGCCTCGGCGATGAGCGGCCGCTCCAAGTACTTGGCGTTGCGGCCAGGCATCGGGTGGTTGAGGCTCAGATCCTCGTGCTGCCGGACCGCGTACGGCTGGTCGTAGGAGATGGCCGCGGTGAGCGTCCCCTCGTCGACGCTGACGGTCCCGCTGCGCTGGAGCGTGGCCTCGTCGAGGGGGACCTGCCGGGACGACTCGTCGAGGACGTGCTCGGCACCGAGCAGCAGCCCGCGCGCGGCGCCCTCGCGCATGCCCCTTACGGCCTGCTGGATGTTGAGAGTGAGGCGGGCTCGGGTCACTGGAGCATCACCTCCGAGTTGGCCGGGACGGGCAGCCCCTGGCCGACGCGTTGCACGGTGATGACGGTTGTCTGACGGCCGCCGGGCAGCGTCACGAGAGAGCCGGGCGGCGGGGCGTGGTCGGGCGTGGTGATGTACGAGGCACCCGACGTGACCTCACGCCCGTCGGGCGCCCTGACGAGCTGCGTGCGCTCCGTCAGCAGGCACGCGACGGCCGCCGACGTGCCGTACTGCGGCCCGTGCGAGCCCTCGCCGGTGTACGGCGTGACGCTCACCGTGTCGACGAGCAGCGCGGCCGGGACCCGGGTCACCATGAGCACGCCCCGGTGATGACGCCGAGCCGGAACACGTCGCACGGCAGCGAGCCGAGGACGTCCAGCGCCCGGTTGGGCAGCTGCTCGCCTGCGAGTACGAGATCCGGGCCGGAGCGCGTCATGCTGACCGGCCCGGCCGTGACGGACACCGTGCGGCCGTCGTCGCCGTCGTCCGCGCGCAGTTCGGACCGGGCGATCTCGCACGTGGCGACCGCGAACGCCTCGGCGACATCGGCGTCGATCGGGGCGCCGTCAGTGCCGACGTCGTACACCGCACTGATCAGGAACCGGTCCAGTCGGCGCGACGCGTCTGTGAGCCGCTGCTCGATGTCGTCGGGCGGGGTGCCGGCACCGGGCCGGGCGATGTAGTCGTCGTACGTAGCGTAGGTGGGTCGGGGCATGCCCTCACCCCCTGTCGCTGTCCGCCTCGTCGGCGGGGGCCGGCGTCCCCTTGGAACGCGAACGCCCCGAGGGCTTGGCGGCCTTCGGGGCGTCCGGGGTGTCCGTCTCGGGCGGTGTCTCGTCGGCCGCGCGGTGGCGGCGCAGCAGCATCCCCATCAGGACGCCGCCAGGGTGACCACGCCGACGGCCCGGTCATCCAGGCGCTTCACGGCGTAGTGGATCGTCGAGGCGACGACCGTGGCGCGGGCGAGGATGTCGCGGTCGGTCTCGACCAGGGGCCGGCGCTTGTACAGCAGGCCGAGGCTGTTGTTCTTGAGGAACAGCAGCTTCTTCGCGGCGACTCGGTCGGTGACATACAGCGGCACGCCCATGATCGCGCCGATCTGGCCGCGGGCGACCGGCAGGCCGGCCGAGCCGAGCTTGTCCGCCGAGATGAACTTGTCCTCGTTGAAAGCTTCGACGACCTGGGCGGAGTTGATGAACAGCCCGGCGAAGTCCGACGGTTCCCACTCGTCCCCGAACAACTTCACGCCGTCGAGGAACCGTGCGTAGGTGAACGTGGTCTGACCGGCGGATGCGGTCACGGCCAGCGGGGTGCTGCCGCCCTGCGCGGTCTCGTCGGCCTGCGCCTGGGTGATCAGGTCCGCGTCGACCTTGCGGGCGGCCATGACACCGAACTGCCGGGCCGCCTCGTCGACCGGGTCGCCGAGCGAGACCAAGCGGGACTTGTCGGTGATCTCGACCGACTTACCGACCTCCTTGATGGTGGCGGTCGCCTCGTCGGTGCCCATCGCGACCGGGACCATGGCCACGGTCTCGGTGAGGTTGTCCATCTCGCCAATGGTGTTCCACTTCGGGAACGTGATCGTCGAGCCCGGCACGCCCTCCAGGGAGGCGTCCTCCAGGACAGCCGGGGATCCGGCGACGCGGACGGCGCCGAGGAACCGGGCCTGCGCCATGTCGGCGTAGACCTCGGGGTCGATCACCATGGCGGCGGTGGTCTGAGCCATGAGTCAGGGCTCCTTCTCCGGCGCGGGCGCCGGGCGTTGGTGCCCGGCCGGAGCCGGACAGATCAGGTGCCGGCGAGCTGCCGGTACAGGTCGGGGTTGGCGGCCTTCAGTTCGGCGCGCTCGCCGTAGCCCATGCGCTGGAAATCCGCGGGGGTGACGGTGGCGGGCTGCGTGCTGAAGTCGGAGCCGCCGCGCGGCGGGCCGGCCAGCGTGGCGGCGAGGTGCGGATGCGTCGTCAGCGCGGTGGCGAGCGCTGCGGAGACGGCCGCCGCGTCGGTCGGGTCGACCTGGGCGAGGGCGGCCATGGTGGCCTGCGAGTCCAGGACCCGGGTGATGTCGATTCCGGCGCCGGGCGCCGCGGAGATCACGGCGGTCTGTACGGCGAGCTGACGGGCCGCGTCCTGCCCGGTGGTGACCTGGGTCTGTGCCCATCGGGGCAGTCGGCTGATGTCGCCGTCGGGCACGTCGACCGGCGCCACGGGGGCGGGCGGGGCCGCCTGCTGTGCGTCGCGGGCCTGCTGGCGGTAGCGGGCCGCGTCGGCGCGGGCCTCGCGGATCTCCTGCTGTGCCCAGACGGGCAGCGACGCTACGTCCTGCGGTTCGGCTGCCGGTGCGGCCGCCGGGGCCGCGGGAGTTGCCGGTGCCGCGGGGATCGCGGGCGCGGCAGGCGTGGCCGGCGCGGGCGTCTGCGGGGCCGCCGGGGCCTGCGTGGACGCCGGATCACTGGTGGGTGCCGCGGGGGTCGGGGTGGTCATGGGTGAGGCCTCCTGGGCCGTGTTGGGGTGCGCGCCTGGCGCACGATGGGGTGGTGCTGACGGGCCTGTCTGCGCCGGGCAGTTCGGTCCGTGGTCTGTGGTCAGCGCGCGCTCTTGATCTGCTCGCGCTGTGGTTTGCGCCGCAGGCCCTTCTCGTCGGTCAGGGCTCGGATGGCTGCCTGCCATTCGCGTACGCGGGCGTTGGCGCGGCGACGCTCGTCGTCGGTCATCGCGGCCGCGGCGCGGCGTTTCCAGCGGCGGACGTGGCGTTCCATCTCGCGCTGCCGCTGCGTGTCCTCGTACGTGGCGCCCTGGGGATGCGGCGGGGTGGACATGGGCCGGGTGACACCGGGCAGATAGGCGCTGATCGAGCAGCGGCAGTTGGGGTGCAGCAGCCCGGCTGCGCGTGCCTGGGGCAGGCTGCCGGCCACCTCCACGGTGACCGTCTCGCCGTCTCGGGTGGCATGCTCCACCTCGACTGTGCGCGCCCCGCCCTGGCCCGACGTGCGCGTGAGGATCTTGCCTGCCCACGGGTCGCACTTCTTGCAGTGCAATGGCTGCTCGCTGACGATGATGAGATCCACGCCTGCGGCGCCGAGGCGGTCGGTGTGTGCCTCGATCGCGGCCCGGCCGGTCGCGGACCGCACAGCCATTTCGGCGTACGAGGCCATGTCCCAGGCCCGGCCCGAGGTGTCCACGAATCCTGTGACTCCGCGCGAGGCGAGGCCGTCGAGGACGCGTTGAGACGTCTCACGGCGAGTCTCGACACCGAGCAAGGTGCGCGGCGTTGCGGTGGCGACGACTGCCCGGTAGACGTCCGTCGGCGTGCGCAGGATCCGTGAATACACCGGGCCCATGCCGTCGATGACCTCGCGGGCGAGGCGGTCCACAACGGGCGCGCCCGGGATGGCGACAGCGGCCGCGGCAGCCTGGCCGGTCGCGAGTGCTCCGAGCTCGGCCACGGCGGCCTGCTGCCCGCGGCCGTACGCCTCGGCGAGGGCCTGCCGGATCTTCCCGTCCGCGTCGGTCGCGAGGGCGTCCAGGATGGCCTGCACGGCGGCCTGGACGTCGCGGACGCTGGCCAGCTTCGCGGACAGCCAGTACGGCGCCTCGATGTCCGCGGCCAGCCAGCGTTGGATCCGCTCGATCAGCGCCAACTCGGCCTCGGCGTACAGGACACCAATCACCTGCGCGAGCTGCTCGGCGATCGCCGGGGAGACGGGCATGCGCTACCCCCCGGCGAACTCCGGCACCTGCTCGGCCTCGTCGTCCTCGGGCTCGGGCTCGTCGCCGGCCGGCGGCGGAACGTTGTCGGCGCCGACGCGGGTCGGGTCGGCCACGGCCATGCCCAGCTCGGCCAGGATCTTCGCGACCTCAGCCTTGACGTCCTGCTCGTCCCAGTCCGGGTGAGCAAGGCGCACCTTGGTCTCGGTGCTGATCGCTCCGGCCCGGCTCAGCATCTCGATCGTCGTGGCGATCTGGAGCGCGGTCTCGGAGACGCCCTCGGGGAACTCGACGGTGGGGCGCTCGACGACGTTGGGCCGGTTGAACTGCGCGCGGTCGATGGCGAGGAACGCCTCCAGTATCGAGGCGAGTTCCGGTGTCCAGTAGCCGATCTTGGCGTCGCGGGTGCCCATGCTGCGGCTGGTGCGGGCGTTGACCTCGGTCGCGGTGATCGGCTGCCCGCCGCCGTCCATGCCGAACGCCTGCGCGTCGTACCCGGCTGTCTGGACGGCCTGGCGGACGTTGAACTCTGCCGTCGACATGTGCTGAGCGACGCGGATCTCGAACTGGTTCAGCGTGATCCCGGCGCCGGCCTCGGTCGGCGGGATGTTCAGCGCCTCGTACACCTCGGCGTCGTCGTCGAACTCGGCGCCCAGGCCGGGGCCGCGGTCGCGCAGGTAGCCCTTGGGGACGATGATGCGCGAGCGTGCCAACTTCAGGTCCCGCATCCACGATGTCCACGTGGCGTCGAGCGGGTTGAAGAAGTCGTAGCACTGGTCGAAGTCGCTGCGACCGACCGGCGAAGCCCTGTCCAGTCGGTTCGGCAGCATGTTGGGGATGTAGGCGGCGGCCAGGCCGGGGTAGCCGGTGGCGATGCTCTCGCCGTCCGGGCCCAGGCTCTTGGCCAGATCTGCGGTCTGCGGGTGCGAGCCGAGCGAAGGCTGCCGCTTGCCGAGGTTCGTGCCGGTGCCCTTGTACAGGGAGTGCACGATGCGTCCGGGCTCGTACCGTTCCAGGTGCCGCCACACGGTGGAAGCGCCGTCGACGGTGAGGTCGCGCCAGAACGTCACCGCGGTGAGGATGCCGTGCCGGAACTCGGGATCGGCCCGGTCGGGTTGCATGACGGACAGGATCGGGCGGTCCGGCAGGACTTCCTTGTCCCAGGTGACGCGCAGGTAGATGCCGTTCATCGCGGCGCACTGCTCGCCTGCGGCCAACAGGGTCTGCTTGATCCGCGCCTCGACGATCAGCTCGGCGAGGCGGTCGTTGGTCGGCCCGTTGTCGACGGTGATCGTCGGCATGTCCGCGAACAGCATCGTGGCCGAGGTGCGGGCGATGTCGGCCGGCAGCGGAATGTGCAGCCCGACCGGGGCCGGCGCGGCGTGGTCCTTGCGGCGCCACAGGCTCCAGCGGCGGCGGGTCTGCTGCGGCTGATGGATCCCAGCGGCCGCCGCCAACCTGCTCTTGTCGCCGCTGTACCAGGCGTCGTTGAGACGCATCGTGGCGTAGCTGGGAGTCCACTGGGCGGGCGGCCAGGAGGCGCCGTCAGGCGGCAGCGGCATGGAGACCTCCTAGGCGGCCAGGGTCAGTCGGTTGAGTAGGTGCCGCCATTCGTTGGCGGTTGAGTGGACGACGTACCGGAGCGCATCGCAGGAGTGGTCGTTGAGCTTGACCGGCTTGTCCTTGCCCTGCTCGGCCGCGGCTTTCTCGTCCCAGACGTAGCCGGGCAGCTCTTCCAGGAGGCCCGCACAGGACCGGTGGATGCGCAGCAGGCCGGCACCGAACGCGGTGGACACCGAGCGGATGCCGTCGACCACTTCGTTCTTGGCGTGCGCAATGTTCGGTAGTCCATCGTCGTACGCCTGGGCGATGAACGATGCTGCCGACGGGTCGATGAACGACCACTCGGGGACGATGCCTAGGTCGCCGAGCCAGCCGCGGATGGCCGTGGAGTACTGCGCGTCGGTCATCTGCCGCTGTGCGGCGCGCGAGTCGTGCCGCCACTCGGCGCACACGTACAGCAGGCCGTCAACGCCCTCGCCGAGCAGGAGCACGGACGTCGGGTTGACGGTGCCGTAGTCCATGCCGAGCCAGTACCGGGCCATGGCCGGCAGTTCATCGACGACGTGGGCGTCTTCGTCGTACGCCTCGTAGATCGAGCCCTCGGACATCTTCCACAGGCCAAGGATGTTGCGCTGGTAGAACAGGCCCTTCTGGCTGGCTCGTTGGCGCGCTTTGTATTCCTCGCTCAATCCGGGGTTGTCGTCCATGGTGAAGTGCCAGCTGCGGAGCCTGGATTCGCGGGGCCGGAGCAGGTACTTCTTGCGGACCCAGTGGTTCGGGTTGTCGGGGTTGGTCGTCGCGAAGATCGCGCTGCCGGGGACGGAGCATCGGGCGTCGAGCTGATCGTAAAACGGCTGCGGCAGGGTGGTGATCTCGTCGCAGTACGCGCCGCGGACCGTCAAGCCCCTTACCTTCGGTTCGGCCTGGGCATCGTTGGCGCCGAGGGCGTGGACCGGACGTCCGAGGACCGTGGCCATGGGGGCGCCGTTGGTGTAGCTGATGTCCCGCGCGAAATCCCCGAAGATCGCAGGGTCCATGAGCGGCGCGAAGATGTTCCGGTAGAGGCTGTCCCTCGTCCTGCCGACCATGACCAGCTCGCCGGTTTCGGGCGGGTCGGCGACGAACGCGAGCCACCGCAGCAGCGAGGCGATCGTCTTGCCGGACCGGACGCTTCCCTCCCAGACGTTCTGAAACGCCCGGGCCTCCATGATGCTGTCGCGCTGCTTGAACGACAGGACGTCCTTACTCGCCATCGTCGGTCACCTCGGGCGGCGGCCCACCGTGGCGCTCGGCGTAGTCGCGGGCGAGGCCGGCCATCAGGTCGCCGACGAGGCTGCGGGACTGCTCCCCGGCCTGCTCGGTCTGCGGCACGAGCTTCAGGCTCTTGTCGAGCGCCTGCGCGACGGTGGCCATCATGGCCCGGCGGTCCTGCGCGTGCGGCTCGGGCCGGGTGGTCTCGTCGTAGTCGTGGTCCTTGCCGCCCCAGTCCCAATAGGTCGTGGGCTCGGCCATCTTGCGCACCTCGCGAGCGGCGACGTCGTGAAGCGTGACGGCCATCGCGAGGCGCCGCTCGGTCAGCTCGGCACGGACCGCGGCGGCGTCCAGCGTGCGCGCACGCGTAGCGCGAACGGTCTTCGATCGATCGAACGCGGTGGCTTCACCGGTGTCCTTGGCGAGCTTCGAGACGGTGCTCTGGGCTACGCCGTGCTTCGCGGCGATGCGGCGCGCGGAGAGTTCGCCGGCCTTGATGTCGGCGAGGATGGCGGCGCGTTTGTCGTCGTCGATGCGGGGAGGCACACGGCGCCTCCTGTCAGATGCTGAGCCCGCCCATGACGTCCCAATCGTCTGTGCCGGCCGGGTCGGGCTCGAAGTCCATGTCCACTGCGTAGTGCAGACCGGCGAACGAGCCGGACGGGACGCCGGTGGGGCGGCCGCCGGTGCCGAACACGCAGTAGCGGGCGGTCAGTGCGCCGCGGACGAGCGCCCCGAAGGTGAACAGGCTGTTGGTGTTGCCGTAGCGGCTGCCGGGGAACTCGACTTCGAGCAGGAGGTCCACGTTGGCCGGGACGCTGATGGGCGACGAGAACGGCACATCGACCCATTGGGGGCCGCTGGGTTCTCCGCTGGATACTGCGGTGCCCAGGAGCGTGACGGTGTCCAGGCGCCACAGCCGCACGGTGTGCGGGCCGATGTTGTCCGTCGAGCCCTTCCAGAACTTGCCGCCGCGGACTTTGCCGGGGCGGTTCGCTTGGCCGACGACGCCGAGGCGCAGGTTGGCGGTGCTCTCGGAGTTGACGCTGACGCCGGGTTCGATCGGCGCGCGGTATCCGTAGGACGTGGCGATGGTGTCGGGCGGTCGGACGCCGGTGTTGTTGCGCTTGGCGATGCAGAGTGCCGGCCCGTACCGGACCTGCTCGCCGGTGACGTAGGCGGTGCCGGCGTCCCAGGCTCCGCGGAACAGGGCGGCTGCGCTGGCTCCGGCCGGTCCTTGTGGGCCGGTTGCCCCGGTCGCGCCGGGGGCTCCGTCTGCGCCGTCAGCGCCTGGTGCCCCGTCGTCCCCGGGCGGACCCTGGACACCCTGCGGGCCCTGTACGCCCTGGATGCCCTGCGCGCCTTGTGGTCCGGGGTCGCCCTGGGGGCCCTGCGGGCCGGTCGCACCTGTGGCTCCGGGCGGCCCGGGGTCGCCCTGCTCGCCCCGGGGGCCGGGCGTGCCGGTGCCGGCCACGACGATGGTCTCGGGCTCGGTGATGACGATGATGTCGGCGTCAGGCAACGGGGGTCACCACCCTGACGGTTCGCCAGCTGCCCCACACCGTGGCGTCGGCGGTGTCGAGTCCGACGTCCAGCCAGAGCGTGTACTCGGCGGGGGTGCTGGCTGCTGCGGTGACGGCGGGCTTGACGGTGACGATGACGAGGCCGTCTGCGGGGGTGACGGCGATGCTGCCGTCGGGGTCGGGGGTGCCGCTGGTGATGTCGGCGAGCATGCCGTCGGTGTCGCGGAGGAGGAACCGGACGGTGCGGCCGGTGAGGTCGACGGGTTGGTCCTGGGCGTCGCGGAAGCGGAATTCGCGGCTCCAGCTTTCGCCGCGGGCGATGCCGTCGAAGTCGTAGCGCACGGATCACCTCCCGGACATGACGGAGGCCCCGGAACCTGGTTAGGGCTCTCGGGGCCTGGGTCCAGAACGTCAATCAGATCTGCTTTGGTGCCAGCTTGATCCATGCTGTGATCGCGCCAGCAAGAGCGAGCGCAACGACGTATGCGCCTCCGGCGGCACCCGCACTGCTGCCACGCGGGATGGCAGCCAGGAGGATCACCTCAACCACAGTCGCCGCAGCGAAGCCCATCCACCAGCGCTGGTCCCCAGATCCGTACGTTCGCCGATTCGCCCAGTAGACGAATGGGCCCCACGCCCCAAGTCCGAAAGTGGCCAACGGCAGGAGAGCCCAAAGCGCGCGTTGCCAGGTTGGGATGTCCCGGTGTGATCGCGGTGGGTTGGTGATCGGGTTCGCCATCTGCCCTCCAAGCGTCGTCTGTGCGGACGACCTGCTTAGCAGTTGGCATCGAATCGCTCTGGCTGGTCGTGGAGTTCGTGACCGCTTGGTGACCGTAACGTCTGTGACGGCGGCCTGGGCCGCTCCTGTGTCCGGGCACGGCAAAGGCCCCGGAGTTGGACTCACGGGGCCTGAGGTTTTGCGGGCACGGTAAAGCCACGAGCTGCGGCCAGTGTGCCTGTGGATAACTCCCGCGTCAAGCCGATCATGTGCGCGCCACACGGCCGCTACATCGGCTCGGCGGGTGCCGCTACATCGCCGTGACCAGCCTTTCCGCGGTCCGGTAGGGGTGCGGGTCGGCCGGGGGAGGGGAGGTCGTCCCTGTGGATACCGCTGCGGACGAGGCCGCCGACGCGGACGGACGCGCGGACGGGGATGCCCATCGTCGCGAGGTTGGCGCGGAGGTCGGCGCGGGTCCAGTCGAGGCCGCCCTCGACGAGTACGGCGTGTAGCTCGTCGAGGTGGATGCCGGTGCGGTCGCCGATGAGCGCGTGCAGGTAGCCGGTGAACGTGTCGAGGGTGTGCTCGGCGGGGGTGGGTGCGCGGCGCCATGCCTGCCAGAGCCACCAGCAGCCGACCGGCGCGACGCCTGCGGGGCCGGCCTTGAGCGTGACGTAGGCGCCGAGCGCCAGGCCGCCGATGCGGCGGGCAGTGGCGCGCGGGTCGTCGCGGACGACCGCCCAGGCCCGAACGTGGCGGGCCTGGGCGGCGTTGCCGTCTGCGAGGCGGTGCAGCGCGGCGACGGGGCGTCGGGTCACAGGGAGCCGGTGACGCCGATGAGTGCGCCGACGAGGGACGCGACGACCTGATTGAGCGCGCGGCCGATGACGGAGTTGGCGAGCGCGAGGCCGAGGCACACGCCGAGCAGCATGTGCAGTCCGACAGCCTTCTTGTGCTTCAGGACGTACCAGACGGCGACGCCGAGCAGGACGGCCGAGATGCTGCCGGCGGTGACGACGGTGGCGCCGGTGTACGCGGGTGCCTGCGCGGGCGGGATGGGGGCCTGCTGTACGCCGGTTCCGGTGATCGGGGTGGGCGCGGGGATGGGGGTGGTGTCGGGCATGGGGGTCTCCAGGCGTGGTGGCCCGGGTGTGGGCAGCGCGTGGCGCCGGGCCCGTCACCGGGCGGGGTGACGGTTGGTCAGGAGATGCGGCGCAGGGTGCGGGTGACGGTGTCGCGCGGGACCTCGGAGCCGTGCACCTTGTGGACGGCTCGGACAATGTCCTCGACGTCGCGGACACCGAGCCGGACACAGTCCCGGACGGTGGCGCTGATCGTCCCCTCGCTGAGGTCGGTCACTTCGACTGACCTGCTGTCCTGCTGTCCGAGGACTGTCCGGACCGTGTCCGCGTCCACGTCGATGCGCACTTCGGCGAGCTTCTCGGCGATGTCCTCGGCGGTGGCCTCGGGCATGGTTGCGGCCGCAGCCCGGACGGCCGCGCGGACAGTCCCGTTCGCATGTCCGGGGGTGTCCGCGGGGGCGTCCGGGGTCTCGGCGGACACCGGGTCCAGGGTCGCGAGGCGGGCGCCGACCGCGCGCCGCAGGGTGCGCCAGGACTCCGCGGGGAACATCACCCAGGCGACGAGCGGGATGCGGGGGAGCATCTCGGGGACGAGGCCGCGGGCGTGCCGTTCGGTGTCGCGGAGGTCGCGCCGGTTCAGCTCGAAAAGCAGCTCGGCAAGCAGGCTCGTGGACGCGAACGCGATACCGGCCGGGACGCCGCCGACGGCATGGCCGTGCGTGTAGGTGATGACGCCGGATGCGGTGACGAACGCGAGGATGGCGGCGCGGGGGAGGCCGGCGGGGGTGCCGCGGGTGATGGCGCGGCGGGCGTATTCGGCGCAGACGAGCGCGGAGCCGTCGAACATCAGCGAGATGCCCCAGGCAAGTTCCGGCCTCATGCCCCAGGCCATGAGCCGGTGGGCGATGGACCATGCGGCGGCGGTCAGCATCATCGCGAGGACGAGGTACCAGGCGGCGCGGACGAGCCACGGCATGCGCGCGCCGATCGCGGGCGCTTTAGGATGCGCGGTAGCCACGGTGAGACCTCCAGAGGGTCTGTTGTGGTCAGGCCCCGGCTCGGTGTTGACGCACCGGCCGGGGCCGTTTTCGTTTGTGGGGGCGGCCGTTCAGACGCTGCTGGAGCGGCAAGCCGTGGAGCAGCCTACACGGTGAAGGCAAATGACGGGGTGTCAGGCGGCCTTGTGCAGGTTGACCTTGAGCGGCTGCCGGGCCGACCTGGTGGGGACGTGCAGCAGGGCGCCGAGTCGGCCGAGGTCGTCGAGGTGCCACAGCGGCCGGCCGTAGAGCCAGGTCGACGAGACGGCGTCGCAGGGGGCGTCACCGGAGCAGAGGACGTGCGGGCCGACGGGGGTGACGGCGTGGACGGTGAGCGGCCCTCCGCACCACGGGCAGGGCTGAAGGAGCGTGACGGGCCGCTCGTCGAGTCCGACGGCCGTCAGGACGGCGCGTGCTGCGGGCCGGAGTTGGGTCTCGATCCACGCGGCCTGGTCGACGGTGAGCATGCGTCGGTAGCCGAGGATGCGGCGGCAGGCTGACGGGGTGTCGGTGTCGGCTGACGGGGCGGGCACCAGGTAGGGCAGACGGAGCGCTTCGCGGGTCTCTGCCTCCACGTAGCGGACGGCGGCGGTGACGTCGCGGATGACGTCGATGACGTGGACTGTGGCGGGTGCCGGCGCGACGCCGCGGGCAAGCGTGGAGCGTTCGGCGCGCTCGATCCGGTCGCGCTCGACGATGGCCTCGGCGATCGGGCGGGCCAGGCTGTTGGTGCGGCGGCGGGTGCCGG
Organism: Yinghuangia soli; assembly: GCF_021502675.1. Lineage (GTDB taxonomy): Bacteria > Actinomycetota > Actinomycetes > Streptomycetales > Streptomycetaceae > Yinghuangia > Yinghuangia soli. Next base: position 61,452 of record NZ_JAKFHA010000026.1, on the reverse strand, counting down.
GTTCGGTGGCGGCGAGCAGGTCGGGCCAGAACTCGGCGATGGTGTCGGCGGGGTGCGGGTGCATGGGGTGTGTCGCTCCCTGGTCGTACGCTGCGGGGGACCGTGCGTTCCGGCGTCGTGGTCCACCTGGTCGGCCCGCCCCTGGTGCAAGGGGCGGGCCGCTCTGCGTTCAGCCGTCGGTCTCGGCGGCGATCTCGTCGGGTGTGACGGTGCCGTCGGCGAGGCGTTTGATGGCGTGCGCGAGGTGCCAGCCGTCGCCGGGGAGTTGGTCGCCGAGCGCGTCGGCGAGCTGGGCGATCGAGACGAGGCGCGGGCGGGCGTCGCTGCTCTCGCGGATGGCGTCGGCCACGTCGGCCAGGCCCTGCGCAATGGCGGCGGTGAAGTAGGCGGTGGCCAGGCTGGATCCGGCAACGACGACTTCGGTTCGGACGTCGCCGAGCGGGATGCGGGCCAGGCGCGCGAATCCGTCGCGGATGTTCGCCTCGGCTGCTTGGCGGTTGTTCACGGCTGCTCCGGGGTGTCGTCGGGGCGGGGCTCGATGTGGGTCAGCGCGATGCCGCCCGCGTAGCCGTCGACGGACACGACCGGTTCGCCGTGGCCGAGGTTCCAGGCGTCGCTGCGGGTGCGGGTTACGAGGGGCGCTTCGTCGCGGCGGCCGAGCCAGGCGTGCACCGGGGTACCGACGGGGTGATGCGTGTTCCACTGGTCGGCGGTCATGCCGGGGCCGCGCGGGGTCGCCTTGCGGGCGGGGATGATGCATCCGCCGTTGTCGCCCGGGCCGATGGCGGCCGGGTTGGTGACGATGCCGCCGGTCGCGAACTCCGTTGCGTCGGTGTCGTCGTCGAGGACGGCGAGGATGTCGGACCGCACGGTCCCACCGCCCGCTCGGGCGATCGTTTCGACGGCGACGAGCCGGGCGCGCAGTTGCTCGGCGTCGGCGAGGGCCTCGGTCCGGACGTCCTCCAGCTTGTGCATGCGCGTGCGCAGCTCTGCAGCCTCGGCGCGAAGCTTGTCGGCCTCCTCCTGGGCGAGCCGGGTGGCTGCCTGGAGGGCCCCGTTGTTGAACCGCGCGGTGTCGCGTTCGGCCTGGACTTGTCGGTACTGGTGCCACAGCGGCGCGTCCTGGCCGGTGTACGCCTCGGCGAGGGCCAGCAGCAGCGGCAGGTGCTCGTAGTGCGTGCGGGCAAGTGCGGCCAGCCGCTGCGGGGTCTCGCCCGCGGTGATGTTGGCGAGGGTGGCCGTGTCGTCGCGGGCCTGGGCAAGCGCGCTCGTCCAGGTGCGGCCCTGTGCGGCGGCGGCTATGGCGAGCAGGCCCGCGATCACGTCGTGCAGCTCGTCGAGGGGGACGCGGACGCCGTCCTCGCAGGCGTGGACGAGGACCGCCGGGGACACGCCCTCAGGCGGGTAGGCCTGGAAGCTGAGTTCGCACCCGTCGGGGGTGTCGGCGTAGGTGTACGGCTCGGTCATCGCGGGGTGTCCTCGGTGTTGTCGGCCAGGACGGCCCAGTCGGGGAGGCGTTCGTCGAAGCTGCCGATGGTGCAGCTGCCCCCGGCGATGAGGTAGCGGCTCATGTATCCGGCGATGCGTCGCCACTGCTCGGCTGCGGCAGAGTCGCCGCGTTCGGCGGCGTTCTCGCGGAAGCGGTTGAGCTTGTCGATGTGGTGCTGGATCTTGCCGCGGGCCCAGGCGAGGGCGGCCGGATCGGCGTCGAGGTTCGGTGCCGTGTCGTGCCCGGGGTTGACGCTGCCGGTCAGCGTGTAGCCGCGGAGGTTGTCGCGGTCCTCGAACGCGGCACCGATCCAGCCGTCGCACAGGGCGACAAGCTCATCGGGGCCGTAGTAGTCGCCCTCGAAACGGACTTCGACGGCGAGGTGCGCGGTGTGGCGGGGATCGGTCATCGCGTTGTCTCCGGGTTGATGTGGCTGTCGTCGAGGACCGCACGTGCGACGTGGAGCGCGGCCTCGCTGGGGTGGCCGGTGTCGGCGTCGTGGTCCAGCCAGGCGGCGATCAGCAGGCCGAGGGTGGGGTCGAGGGTGGCGATCCAGATGCCGGTGGCGCGGTGGACGCGCGGCCCGTCGCCGCGGCCGGTTGAGCCGCCGCGGATGATCGGGTGGCCGCGGTCGGCGTAGAGGAGGGTGCCGGTCGTGGGCGTGCGGTCGCGGTAGCGCCACGGGGCTGCGCCGTCCGTTGTGGCGTCGCGGGCGAGGTTGCGGAGTCGGGCGGCGGCAGCGCGGAGGGTGTCGGTGTCGGTCATCGGATCTCCTGTGGTGTCAGGCGCCGGGCGGCGGCGGCGCGCCGCGATCAAAACGTCGGGCGATACGCCGGGCGTCCTCGGGCAGCGCGTTCGGTTTGGTCGTGATCGGGCTCGGGCCCTGGCATCGGGCTACGACGGTCACGGCGAGTTCGCTGACGGGGATGCCGTCGATGACGCCGTGCGTGATCAGGTCGCGGACGGCGCGCTCCAGTTCGGTGAGTTTGGGGCGGGGCATGGGTCCTCCTGGGTGTGGCCGGGCGCCGGGTTGGCCGGCGCCCGGCTGGCGAGCAAGATCAGAAAGGCGGTTCAGATCCGCCCTGCTGCCCCCATCCACCGCGGCCCTGGCTGCCCGCCCACGGGTCCTCGGCGGGCGCCTGACGGCCTCGCTGGGGCTCCCGCGGGGGCTGGCCACCCGCACCGGAGTTCGCGCCGCGAGACGCCCGCTCAACGCGCGCCGTCGCGAACGTCAGCGACGGGCCGATCTCGTCCACCTCGAGTTCGTACGTCGTGCGCGTCGCGCCGTCCTTCTCGTACGACCGCTGCCGCAGCCGGCCCTGCACGATCACGCGCATGCCCTTGGCGAGGGACTCGGCAACGTGCCCGGCGGCCTGGCGCCAGACCGAGCAGCGGAGGAACAGCGCGTCGCCGTCTCGCCATTCGTTCGCCTGCCGGTCGAAGGTCCGCGGCGTGGACGCCACGGTGAAGTTTGCGACGGCCGCGCCGGACGGGGTGAAGCGGAGCTCGGGATCGGCGGTGAGGTTCCCGACCACGGTGATGGTCGTTTCGTTGGCCACTAGCGGGTCTCCTTCAGGGTGGTGATGTCGGCGAGGGGGGTTCCAGCCGTGATCTGGGCGCGGAGGTCCAGGAGCCGGGCGAACGCTGCGGTGTCGCGCCGGTTGAGGGCCTTGCGGGTGGGCAGCGGGAGCAGTCCCCAGCAGTCGCGGCAGAGGTACTGCTGCGGCTGCTTCTGGCTGCCGCAGGAGGGGCAGGGAAGGCCGGCCATCAGGCGGTGTCCTTCGCGGTCGCGTTCCAGGCCTTGCGGCGGGCCTGGTGGGTGTCGTGGCGGCGGGTGCGCGTGCCGCTGTGGCTGGTGCACAACTGGCCGGCGGCGGATCCGCAGGTGGGGCAGTCCACGGCGATCTGCGGCAGTGAGGCGGCGAGATCGGGAGGGGTGGTCATGTCGGGATCTCCATCTGGATCGGGATGGCGGTCTGTCCGGGGTGGTGCTGCTCGGCCTGGCGGTCGTCGGCGCGGTGCGGCGCGCGGGGCTGGCGCGGCTGGAGGATGCCGAGCTCGGTGGCGCACTTGCGGCCGTAGCCGAGCGCGACCGACGCGGCGGCACGCAGCGGGCGCCGGCAGCCGCGGCAGACAGTCCGGCTGGTCACGCCGCAGGGCTCCGAGTACGCGTTGCGTCAGCCGCGGCGAGCGCCTCGTCGGGTGTGACGAGTCCGTACGCGATGGCCCGCACCGCGAGTTCGGTGCGGGATTGCGCGCCGAGGATCACCAGCAGCTCGCGGATGTGGGACTGGATGCCGCGGTCGGTGAGGTCCAGGTGCTGGGCGGCCTGCTCCGACGTCAGGCCCGCGGCAACCAATACGAGGACCTGGCGGCGGCGGTGGGTGATCCGCGGGATGTCCGAGCGCCGCGCGGGTTCGGGCCGGATTTCCCAGCCGTAGCTGCGAATGGTGCGGATCGCGGTGTCGGCGAGAACGGTGGCCAGGTGCTCGGCTCGGGGTACTCGGAACGCACGCAGGCGGTCAGTGAGGGCGCCGCGGATGGCGGCGGCAACGGCGGGCGGCGCGATGGCGGTCACAGTTCCTCCGGGATGTCGCGGCCGGTGGCGGCGGTGAGTTCGGCGACGGGCCGCGGGCGGGCCGCGGTCAGCGCTTCGGGGTCGGCGGCGCGGTGGCCGGCGGCGACCGCGGCGAGCTGCTCGCGACGCGCGGCGAGATAGACGGTCGGGTCGTCGTCGCCGGGGACGGGCACGTACCGGAATCCGTCGAGTGCTACGGCGCGGGTGCGTTTCAGCTCGGCGACGATGTCGGCAAGCGAGCAGAACGTCTGCCGCTCGGACACGCGGACGGCTGCGGCGCGGGCCTGCTCGATCGGGTAGCGGTGAAGCACGTCGTGCCACGCGTCGGCGGTGTGCGGATCGGTTCGGACCGCAGGGAACAGCGCGGCGACGTAGCGGACGAGTTGGATGGTCTCGGTGGAGTTCACGATGCCTCCTGGTGTGCTGCGGCCTCGGCGGCGTCGCGGGCCTGCGCGCGGGCGTACGCGGCGTCCCACTGCGCCTGCGTGAGGCCGCCGGCAACGGGCCGGTCGCGGTGCTGCTGCGGGTGCTGAAGTTGGCCGAGGGCGGTTTGGATGGTTCCGCCGGAGATCGACCGGCCTTCGCGGGCGATGAGGTCGAGCGCGCAGGCGAGGGTGTCGCGGGCCACGCCGTTGGTGATGGCGGTTCGGATGACGCCGCGGGTCGCGATGAAGGACTGCGCGCGGCCGGCGCCGTGGACGTCCCAGAACGCCGAGGTGAGCTCGTCGGCGATGGCGTGCCGGTTGGGCGTCGGCGCGGCGGCCTTCTGCGCGCGGCGCGGCTTGTCCGCGACGGGGGCCTCAGCGGGCGGAGCGTCGATCCCGGGAAGTGCGTCCGCAGCAGACGGGTCTACGGACGGTTCTTCTTTTAGGGACGGGTCTATAACGGGTACGGCCGCGTTGAGTGTGTGACGGCCAGGCGCAGAGTGTGTGACATCGGGGGTGTCACACACTTCAAGTGCGTGACGTCCGGGCGCAGAGTCTGTGACTTCCCCCTCGGTCACGAACTCTGAGGGCGTGACATCGGGTTCGGTCACACACTCTGCGTATGTGACCGTCACGGACGCAGAGTCCGTGACAGCGCCTGCGCGGGACTTCCGCTTGCGCTCCGCAGCGGCCGCTCGACGACGCTCCTCCTCTTCGACCAACTCGTCCCAGTCGGACGCCGGACGGACCTGCGAAAGCGCGAGCGTGTAGTTCGTGCAGCCGTTCACGATGCCGACCGCGGCAATGAGCCGGGCCTCCTCCAGGCGCCGGAGAGCGCGCTGCACCGTGCTGCGGTCCAGACCGGTGCGATACCGGATCGTCACGGTCGAAGGGCGAGCCTCGGAGCCGTCTTTCTGCGCGAACTCAGCGAGCACCTGGAGCACATGCCGCGCCGTGTGGTCCGGCTTGCCGGCCTCGGTGCGCAGCATGGGCGCGTCGCGCATCGCCCAGGTCACCGCCTCGTGGCTCACTCGGATCTCTCTCTCGGTCGTGCTGCTCGGGGTTGGTGCCGGCGCCCGACCGCCGGGGAGTCGCGGTCGGGCGCCGGAGTTCAGGTAGTTGCCGGGGTTGCGTCGCGCAGGATCCGTACTCGCTGGTACGTCGACCGGCGCTTGCCGCTGATGACGTGCGCCGCGTCGATCGCCGTCGAGGACGGAGCGGCGGGAACGAGCTGGTCCGCGTGCGGGCAGGTGCCGCACCAGCAGATCCGTGGCGGGCAGTACACCGATCGGCCCGGCTCCGGAAGGCCAGCGAGCGCCGCGGGCGTGTGTGCGGGGCAGCGCGCCCCCACCGCGTACAGGCGCACGCCTGCGATTGCGCGGCACCAGGCGCACATGAGCACTCTCATGCCCGGCCTCCGGCGAGCGTGCTGCCGGTCGCGAGCAGCCGTCGGTGCGCAGCGTTGTTCGCCTCACGGCACGCGTGATCGGGCGTCTCGCCGCGGCGCAGGTGCCGCTGGTACGCGGACCTCGTCCCGCACGGCGGCGGCTCCCCGCGGGCCTGCGGCACGAGGCCGGCCTCACGGCGCCACCGCTGGACCACCCGCTCCGTAGCGCCGACTGCCTCGGCAACCGTCCGCGGTCCGGCGCCGCGCCGGAACATCGCGACCGCGGCGAACTGCTGTTCGGCGTCGGTCAGCGTCGGGTGCGGCCCGTTGTCGCCGTTGACGACGCGTTCCACGGCGATCACGTCGATGTCGCCAAGCGTCGTATCGGTGGTGTCGACGCGGTACCGGCCGGTCATGACGGGCCGTCCGGGGCGCTGTCGGGCCGTGGCGGGGCCGTATGTTCGGGGAACACGGCGGCGAGCAGCGCGCAGGCCGGGCACAGCTCGATGCGGGCGTGCCGTCCGTGCGGCGTGCACAGCTCGCAGCGCTCCGGCGACATGGGGCTGACGTCGGGCGGCAGTTCGGCCGGCTCCGGGTTGGCGGCCTTCTCGCGGCGCTGGTAGTCCGCGGCGCAGACCGGCATCCAGGCCAGGAGCGCGAGCGAGGCGAGCCCGCAGGCCATGAGGATCACAGGCCACATGGGGTCACCTCCCCGCAAACCGGGCAGCACCATCCGGCGGCCGTCAGACGGCCGAGGCGGGGCGTATGCGACACGCATACCGGGCACCATCCGAGGTGCTCTGTGAACGGCGGCAGCAGGCGGACGAGTTCGGGGCGGACCGGGGCGGCCGCGGAGGGCCGCCCCGACGCGATGACGGTCGCCATCACGACTCGCCGCCCGCCGTCAGCGCGGGGAGGACGAGGTGTGCCAGGTCACCGCGCTGCCACGCTGCGGCGATGGCCTGGTTGCTGTCGGCGGGGAGCGTCATCCGCGCGTACGCCGCGCGCGGCTGGACCTCCACGCCCGGCACGTTGTGGACCTCACCCGTCTCCGGGTCGCACCACTGCGGAACCGTGCTGCTGGCCGCCGAAATGGACTTCAGCAGCGCCTTCTCCGTCGACGGGCGCACCCGCACGGTGAACGTCGGCTCGATCTCGCCCGGCATCACGCTCCGGACCCAGTCCCGCCACGCGGCCTCGTCGACGACCGTCGCGGCCGGGGGCGGCTGCACCAACGTGACCGAACCGATCGGCGTCGCGTCCGGCAACTCGATGCTGATCTTCGTGGTTCCGGTGGCCTTCTTCTGCTCGCGCAGCGCGGTCTTCAACTCCGTCTCGGCGTTGGCCAACGCGGAGTTGATCGAGGCTGCGAGGTTTCGCAGCACCGCGGTCCGCTGGGCGATGTCCTTGATGCTCACTTCGCACCCGCCAAGACCTGCGTCATCTCGCGGATTTCGGCGATGGTCAGCTCGGAGAGGTGCCGGCCGTGCCTGTCGCCTGCGTAGCCGTCGAGGTCGGTCTCGGCCACGTTGTGCCGGGCCGCCTCGGCGCGCAGCGCGGCGAGGGCCTGCTCGCGGTCCGCTCCCGGACCGGGTACGATCTCCGCCTCGATCACGTTGCTGTCGTTGCCCTGATCACTGCCATCGCCCTCGCCCGCGGGCTGCTCGGCCCGATCCGGCGACGCAGCGGCCTCAGCCAGGCGCTTGCCGATGTTGGTGATCTGCGTGAGCACCACGTCCGGCATGGACGCCTCGAAGGCTGCGCGGTAGATCTCGCGCACCGTTTCCGCGTTCGTGGCCGCGTTCGCCTCCGCGAGGAAGTCCCGCGTTGCGGGTGCTGCCCACGGGTGCGCCTGCGCGGGCCCGGCCTGTTCGGCGGTAACGACGGGAACGCCTTCTTCGTCCACGTCGGCGCCGAGTTCCTCCGGGGTGTAGTGCACGCCGGACAAGGCCTCTTCGCACGCGTCGCGGGCGGCCTCGCTCACGGCGCGCGCCTTCAGCATCGCTGCCGGGTACCGCTCCCAGGGCTTCGGGCGGCCCTTCGAGTCGCGCGACCACAGCTTGCCGTTCTTCTCTTCCACCAGACCGGCAGCGATTGCGCGCTCGATCGTCCACTCGGCACGGAACACGAACTCCGGGTCGTCGGAGCGCACGATCTCTGCGACGGCTCGCCGGTCGTCACCGGAGACCCTGAGGCGATGGCCGGCACGGCGGACGAGCGCAGCGATGAGTCCGGCGCTCGCGGTCGGCTTGCCCTCGATGACGTGGATGCCGTTGATGGCGGCCATCGGCGACAGGTTCAGCATCTCGCCGTACTCGATGGCGTACAGCACGTTCGCGGGCTGCGCGCGGTACTGCGAGGGCAGCAGGCCGGAGTTCGCCAACTTCTCGGCGTAGTTGACCTTGTCCAGCAGCGTCGGGGCGGCGGGGCGGATGGCGAGTTCGGTCATGCCGGAACCTCTTCGTGGTCCGTGGGTCGGTAGCCGCGGATGCAGAACTCGCAGTCGGCGGCGGGGTCATCAGGTGCGATGCCGGTCTCGCGGCAGATCTCGCACGGGATCAGGTCCGGGTCGTTCGGGGCCGCCACCCGGGGGGCGGGCGGCGGCCCCGTCATCGCCGAGCCGCGAATCACTCGCGGTCCGCGTCGTCGATGGCGCCGAACATGGCGGTCAGGCCGTATTCGGTGGGCACCCCGTTCTCATCGGCCGTAGCGGGGCCGTCGTCGGCGGGGTCGCACGGGTCGTAGTCGTCGTAGCCGAGGCCCTGGTACGGCTCGTCCTCGGCCGGGTCGTACACGTCGTCCGCGGCGGCGAGCTCGGCGTTGCGCTCGTCGTCGAGCGCGTCGAGGGCGAACTCGGCGTCTCGCTCGTCCTCGTAGCTCCAGCCCTCGCCGATGTCGTCGTTGGTCATGCCGTCGTACGGGTCGACGGTGGCGAGGTGCGCGGCGATGGCGTTCCGGACGGCCGGGTCGGAGTAGCAGCCGTCCTGCACCGGTGCCGCGCCGAGGTCGTCCAGCGCGGCAACGACGGCGGCCTGGTCGACGACCGGCAGCCCGTGCGCCGGAACGTCGCGGTGCACCGGCATCTCGGTCACGGACGCGACCATGCGCAGCTCCGGGAACGCGGTGTACACCACCGCGCCGCGCCCGTGCTCGTACGGAACCGTCCGGGCGCCGGCCCCGGCAATCGTCAGCGCAGCGGCGTAGGCAGCGGTGCGCGTCCAATACAGGCCCTCGCTGGCCTGCTTGTCCGGGTCCATCGCCCACACGATGTATGCGGTCGTCGGCATCGCCGGGCCGAGCTCCGGCGGCGGAACCGGCAGACCGGCGAACGCGGCCGACACGCCGCGCCCCAGCGTGCGGTCCACGCTGCGCCGCGCCGGCGTCCGCCCGGCCGGGCGCTCGACGGTCACCTCCACCATGCGGTGGCCGGGCGCGTCCTCGACGATCCGCCGGCCGACGACGGCCGAGCCGGGCGGGACCGCGACGACACCGGAACCGGTGCACTCGGCGGGGGTCGGGGGGATACCGTGGTTCTGCAACGTCATCCACTCCTCTTCAGGGTTCAGGTGGGTGGCGGGGTCTGGCCGTCCCGGGGGTGAGAGATCGGGGCGGCCGCCCTCATGTCTGGGGACAGATCAGGCGGCGCGGGAACGGCGGCGGAGCTTGGCCTCCGCCTGCGCGCGGTCGGCGGCCTCGGCGGCCGCCTTCTTGGCCTGCCTGGCGGCGACACCGGCCGCGGCGAGCTTGTTGAACGCCGCCTGCTGCCGGGACCGGGTGCGGGCTTCGAGCTGCTCGTCCGTCAGCTCTTCGCCGCGGGCGGCGGCCTCCTCACGGACGGCCTTCTCGTGGCGCGTCCAGTGGCTGGACTTGGTGGCCGCGGCCGTACGGGCCCGGCGGTCCGTCGTGTTGCTCCAGCTCATGTGAGCCGCCTGCCGGGCGCGCATCGAACGCTGAGCGGGGGTCATCGATCACTCCTTTGTCGTCCGTGTCCCCGGACGCGGACAAGATGGGCCGAAAAAGAGACCTGCGGTTCACGTGCAGTGCTGCGGCGATGCGGTCGGCGTCGTCCTCCGTGACGGAGTCCCGCCGGCCGTCGCCGCTGATCATGTACTGAACCTTGCTCTTCGAGATCCCGGTCTTGGCAGCCAGGCTGCGCACGGAATGCCGGGATCCCTGGGGGGTCGGGCCTTCCATGAGGCGCCGCAGGAGCAGGCCGTCATGCAGGCGGTATCGGGTCTGGCGCAAGTTCGGCTACTCCTTGCTGTCCGTGTCCCCGGACACGGACAAGCTAAGCACGTCTGTCCCTTCATGTCCACAACCTCGCCAGAATCTCGCCAGTGTCCACAGATTCGGGCAACATCTCGCCAAACTGCGCAGGCCGTATGGCTGTCCGCGTCCGCGTCTGTGGACAATGGCAACCGGCGGCGTTGCCGGACGCCGCGGACCGCACGTACCCGGGGGCGACATGAAGGACGTACTGATGGAGGACCAGCCACTGAGCCGCCTCATCCAGGAGGCACTGGACGGAGGCCTCACCGTGCGCGAACTGGCCGCGCGGTGCATCGACCCTGATAGCGGCTACACGCCGAGCAAGACGTTGATCGGCGACATCAAGCTGGGGCATTCCGTCAAGCTGAACCCCAAGCTCGTGGCTGCCCTGGCCGCCGGCCTCGGCCTCGATCCGCAGCGCGTCGCCATCGCGGCGGCTGTCCAGTTCGCCGGCCTCCGGGCCACCCAGGTCTTCGAGGGCGAGACTGCCCCGGACGCCGTCGCCACGGTCGTACACCGGCCGGGCGCGGTGCGGGACGGATCCCGCAACCGCGCCCACATCGACCGAATCGAACAGGAAGAGTTCGGCGACTAACCAAAACGGATCAAGCTCCCCCGGTGAGTTTCCGCCAAACGTGTACGGGGCAGGCGTATTGTTGGCAGTCCTCTCCCGCTCGAACGAGAGTTCGAGTAGTCATGCCCCGGGGGGCTGCATGACCGACCACACCCCGACTCTGCACCGCGTGCCACGGCCACGAATCCTCGTCGAGGCCGACCGACTCGATCCCGGCTGTGACCTCCTGGTCTACAACCACCCAGAGGTCTACCGCATGATCCTCGAAGAGGAAGCCCCGCCGGCAGCAATCGCTGCCGCGCTGACGACCTACCTCCGAGACGCCTGGAGCGCAGGACAGCTGAGCCTGACGCCCAACATGCAGCAGCCCACCACGGTGATTCCCGCGGCCCGATAGGACGGGCCACTGGACGCCCCGGCCCGGCTCATTTGAGCCGGTCGCCGGGGCTCAGCCGCTTATGGGCCTCACGCGCCCGCTCGTCGCCCGCAGAGGCCCCGTAGCGGCTCAGCATCGCCCGCGACGACCAGCCCATGATGCGCATGAGCTCGTCCTCGCCGCCGCCCTGCAACTTCCAGGTGTGCGCGAGGGTGTGCCGGAACTGGTGCGGGTGGATGTGCTCCAGGCCGGCGGCCTTCGCCCGGCGCCCGAGCATCTGCCCGATGCCGAACACGCCCATTGCCCGCTTCGACTTGATGCCGATCCACAGCGGCGACTCAGGCTCTGTTGCCGAGGCCCCGGCATGGCGCGACAGGGCACGTAGGTAGCGGTCCACGGCCAGTGCCGAGGCCCTACCGAACGGGACCGCGCGGGGCCGCCGTCCCTTCCCGAGGACGCGCAGCACGTTCTGGTTCAGGTCAGCGTCGTCGATCGTGGTCAGCGTGATCTCGGACAGGCGTGCCCCGGTGTCGAGCAGCAGCATCAGGATCGCCGTGTCTCGGCGGTCCGCGAACTCCTTGCCGGCACACGTCTTCAGCAGCTTCAGGATCGCGTCGTCGGCGAGTACGGGCACGACAGTGTCCTCGGGCTTCGGTGCTTTCATCGTCCGCATCGGGTGGCGGTCGATCTCCTCTTCGTCGACCAGCCACCCGAAGAACGTCTTGAGGCTGCGGAAATGTTGGTTCGCGGTGGTCCGGCTGGTCCGCTCGCGTACGGCTGTGATGTACGCCCCGATGTGCTCGCGGTGAATTGCCTCGATCGTTGCCGGTGCCGGCCGGGCCTTTTCATCCGGAGGTGTGTATGCGAGCAGGGACGCGGCCAGGCCGCGGGCGGCCCGCTCGTAGATTTTGATCGTGTTGGGGGAGAGGTCTTGGTCCTTCAGGGCGCGGAGCCACGAACCGATGAGCGGCGTCAGGTCGTACGGCTGCTCGTCCTGGATGTGTGCGCGCTTCGTCATAAAGGCGAAGGTAAAGCCCCTGGAAGGCACTTGGTGGATGACAGACGTGCTACCGGCCAACCTGGCGCTTACGCCGTTCTTACGCTCGTTATACCTAGTCTGACCAGGCGAAAGCCTTTGAGTGTGCCCCCGGCAGGAATCGAACCTGCGACCAAGTGCTTAGAAGGCACCTGCTCTGTCCGCTGAGCTACGGGGGCTGGGGCGATTGAGGATCATGCACGGGATCCGGTCGCGGCACAACACAATAGGGCCGGTACCCGTTGGTACTGCCCGCGCCGCAGCGACCGTTACCTGATCAGACGCAGTTGGCGGCCAGAATGTGATCGGGCGGGGTTCCGGTTCGTGGCAAATCGGACACGGGCCGGCCCGGGGCGTCCGACCGCCGGTCGGCAGGGGCTCCGGAACCGCCCGGTTCATGGCCACCCACCTGCGAGGACGTACATAAGTGAACGGCACCAGGCCGCTGCGCGCGGCGCTCATCGGGTACGGGCTGGGCGGCGCCGCCTTCCATGCTCCCTTTCTGGGCGCGCTGCCGGAATTCGAACTGGCGGCCGTGGTCACCGGCAATCCCGAGCGGGCGGCGGAGGTCCGGGCCAGGTACGGCGACTCCACCGAGATTTTCGCCACTCCGGATCTTCTGACCGCGCGGGCCGAGGAATTCGATCTTGCGGTGGTGACGGTGCCGAACCGCTTCCATGCGCCGCTGGCCGCGCAGGCGCTGGAGGCGGGTCTTCATGTCGTGGTCGACAAGCCGTTCGCCGGGACGCCGGGGGAGGGGCGGGCTCTCGCGCGCCTTGCGGACACGAGCGGCCGACTGCTGTGCGTCTTCCAGAACCGCCGCTGGGACGGCGATTTCCGGACGGTGCGGCAGTTGATGGAGGCCGGTGAGCTGGGGGATGTGCACCGCTTCGAGTCGCGGTTCGAGCGGTGGCGTCCGCAGCCGGCCGCGGGCGGGTGGAAGGAGGACGCGGACCCGGCGGCATTGGGCGGCATCCTCTATGACCTCGGCAGCCACCTGATCGACCAGGCCGTGGCGCTGTTCGGGCGCCCGGAGAGCGTGTACGCGGAACTGGACCTGACGCGGCCCGGGGTCGTGGTGGACGATGACTCGTTCGTGGCGCTCACGCATCCGGGCGGGGTCCGCTCGCACCTGTGGACGAGTGCGGCGGCCGCGGACCTCGGCCCGCGCTTCCGGGTGCTGGGGAGCCGGGCGGCGTATGTGAAGTACGGCATGGACGTGCAGGAGGCGCTGCTGCGGGCGGGGCAGGCGCCGGTCGGCGCGGAGTGGGGCGCGGAGGAGCCGGAGGCGTGGGGGAGGCTCGGCACGCCGGACGCTATGGCGGCGGTGCGGACGCTGCCGGGGGCGTACGGCGACTTCTACCGGGCCGTCGCGGCCGCGGTGCGGGAGGGCGCCGCACCGCCGGTCCCGCTCGCGGAGTCGATCGCGGTACTGGAGACGATCGCGGCGGCCCAGCAGTCGGCGCGGGCGGGGAGGGTGGTGGCGCTGCCGAAGGTCGAGGGCTGACGGGTCGGCGCATGCTGGGCCCTCACCTTCCACCACCCGTTGCGTCCACCCCGAGAAGCGTTCGCCCGAACGTCGCGCGCGGCGTTCGGGCGTGTTTCGTCACTGGAACGGATGGGTGATTTTCCCCGAGATCGGGGGATTGTCCAGTCGTGGTGATGACGTGGTGAGCTCTTCCGGCGGGGAACTGCCGGGCGCCGTGGCGCGGCTCCGGGACGAGGCCGACGGGGTGCGGCTGCCGCTCGACCTGCCCGGCGCGGACGAAGCCCGCCGTACGCGGCGCGAGTTGGTCGCCCAGCTCGACGACTACGTCCTGCCGCGTCTGCGGGAGCCGGATGCACCGCTGCTCGCGGTGGTCGGCGGGTCGACGGGAGCAGGCCGTTCGACCTTGGTGAACTCATTGGTCGGCCGCGAGGTGAGCCCGGCAGGCGTCCTCCGGCCGACCACGCGCGTACCTGTGCTCGTATGCCGTGCGGCCGATCGGCGCTGGTTCTCGGGCACGCGCGTACTTCCCGGACTGCGCCGCGTGGCAGCGGGCGCGACGACCGGGGACGAGGGGCCGGCGGTCGTCCTGCAGGTGGACGACCGCATCCCGGAGGGGCTGGCCGTCCTCGACATCCCGGACGTCGACTCGGTCGACTCCGCGAACCGCGACCTGGCGGTACGGCTGCTTGGCGCCGCCGACGTGTGGGTCTTCGTCACCACTGCGGCGCGGTACGCCGACGCCGTGCCGTGGCACATACTGCGTGTCGCCCGCGAGCGCACCGCCGAGATCGGCATCGTCCTCGACCGGGTGCCCGAGGAAGACCTCGACGAAGTCCGCGCGCATTTCGAGGCCATGCTCACCAGCGCCGGGCTCGGCAGCGTCCCGCTGTTCCTGCTGCCCGAGTCCACGCTCCGGCACCGGATGCTGACGCGTGATCAGGTCGCCCCGGTACGGAACTGGTTGTACGGCTTGGCCGTCGACCCCGACGTGCGCGCGGCGGCGCTGCGCCGCACCCTCGGCGGCGCGCTCGGCAGCCTGCCGCGGCGCGCCGGGGTGCTCGGCCGGGCCGCGGGACGCCAGCACGAGGCGGCCGCCGCCTTGGCCGCGTGTGCCGAACGGGCGTACGCCGCGGCCGTACGCCATGCCGACCACTCGCTGTGCAGCGGCGCACTCCTCACCGGCGACGTCCTCGCCGCGTGGCGGGCCTGGCACGCGTCCGGGCTGCCCGAGGCGGGCGCCGCCGCGGTCGAACAGGCGTTGGCGCACGGCACGGAGAGCCTGCTGCGCGACATCGCCGAACGCGCCGCCGGGCTCACCGACACCTGCTGGCGCGGCCGCCCCGGCGGCGTGGCGATGCCGTCCGCCTCGAAAGCGGAGGCATACGCCGAGGCCGCGGAAGCCGTCCGCGCATGGCACCGCGATACCGACGCACAGGTGCCCGCGGGGCTCGAGAACCGCCGGCGCGCGGCCGTACTCCTGACCGTCGCCGCCCTCACCGACCCGGACGGCGAGGCGGGCGCCCAGGCCCGCGACCTCCTGCCCGCCGGACTCGCCGACCAGGTCGAACCCGCCCGGAACCGGATCCGGGAGTGTGCCGCCGCCGTTCTCGGGGCAGCGAGGGAACGGCAGCTCGGCGCCGTGCGGGCCCTCCGCACCGATCCCGCCGAGGGACTGCACCAGGCGATGAGCGCGGTGAGGAGGGCGGGATGAACGCGCTGGCGGAACGCTTCACCGGGCCCTTCCCGGGCCACGACTACGGAACCGAGGAGGAGCCGTCGCGGCTGCTCGCCCGGCTCTCCGCCCTCGAACGCATGGCGGACGCCGCCGACGGCCGGCTGCCCGCCGAACAGCTCGCCCGCGCCCGTGCCTTGCTCGACCGGGCCGACGCACGGCTGCGCACCGCACCCCAGCACGCCGTCGTGGCGCTGGCCGGCGCCACCGGCTCGGGCAAATCGTCGCTGTTCAACGAACTCGTCGGACTCGGCCTCTCGCAGACCGGCGCGCGGCGGCCGACGACCGTCACCGCGATCTCGTGCGCCTGGGACCCCGACGGGGCCCGCCCGCTGCTCGACCTCCTCGGCCTGCCGCGGGCCCGGCAGATCCCGCGGCACGGCGCCCTGGACAGCACCGGGCCGCTCCAGGACCCGGTGCTGTCCCGGCTCGTGCTCGTCGACCTGCCCGACCACGACTCCGTCGAGACCGGGCACCGCGACGAGGTCGACCGCTTCGTCGCCGCCGCGGACCACCTGATCTGGGTCCTCGACCCGCAGAAATACGCCGACGCGCTCGTCCACGAACGCTACTTGCGGCCGCTCGCCAGGCACGGCGACGTCATGACCGTCGTGCTCAACCAGATCGACCGGCTTCCCGAGGGCACGGCCGACACCTGCCGTGCCGACCTGCGGCGGCTGCTGGCCGCCGACGGGCTGCCCGACGTACGCGTGGTCACCACGTCGGCGGTGACCGGCGAAGGGGTACGCGAACTCCGCGACATCGTCACGGCCGTCGCCGCCGGGCGCCGGGCCGCAGTCCTGCGGCTGTCGGCCGACCTTGACCTGCTCGCCGAAGGCTTCGACCCGGAGTTCACCGGCGTCGTGCCCGGCGCCGAGCCGGTGTCCGCGTCGGTACGCGCCGGACTCCTCCACGGCCTGGGCGCGGCCGCGGGGATCGGGACCGTCGCGGCGGCCGCGGCCCGCGAGGCGGGTGCCGTGCCGCAGCCCGTTCCGGTGCAGGCGCACCAGGTCGACCTCACGGTCCGGCACGCGGCCGCCGAACTCACGCGCGGGCTCCCGGAGCCGTGGGCCGAGGGCGTACGGAGAGTGCTGGGACGCGGGGCCCGGCGCGTACCGGCGGCCCTGGAAGTGGAGATGGCCGCCGGGCCGGTGGGCTGCCTGGGCATGCCCGGCCGCGTGCTCGGCGCCGCGGCAG
The DNA here is from genome assembly GCF_021502675.1 of Yinghuangia soli. GTDB lineage: Bacteria > Actinomycetota > Actinomycetes > Streptomycetales > Streptomycetaceae > Yinghuangia > Yinghuangia soli. The sequence goes on along the minus strand of NZ_JAKFHA010000026.1, from coordinate 44,900 downwards.
CGATGTGGGCCGGGATCGTGCTGGCCTGCCTGGGCATCGTCGGCGTCGCGCTGGCCCTTGCCGATGTCGAACCGGTCGGACGCTGGAACGGCTGGTACGCGGCGCTGCTCCCGCTCGTCCTCGGGATCCTGCTCGCGGTGGGCGCCATGTACCTGGGGCAGCAGTGGCGCGCCGAGGCCGAGCGCGATCGGCGGGACGACGCGGAACGGCAATTGGCAGAGCGGGTCGCCGAAGTCGTCGACGAGTACCTGGTCGAACCGGCCACCGTGGAGTTGGAGCGGTACCGCGAGGCACACGCGCTGTTCGTCGCGGCCCGGGAACCGCTGCACGTGCGCTGAGCGCATGCGCTGAGACCGCCGGGGCCGCAAGTCGGATTCCTCTTCCCTGTGGACAACGGCCCAGCCCCCATGGGCCGTTTCACGCCCCCGAGGGATTGCGCCGCGCTCGCCGGTGTGCGGCAACCCCGTTGGGACGGGCGTCCCCCTCCCGTTGTCCACAGACCGGGCCCGAGGTGCCGCGGAGCCGTGCCGGATGCGGGGATCGTGGTCGTACGGCAGCGCCCACGCCGGGCCGCCGCAGCCACCGACCAGCACCGCACCCCGCCTCACCCCACCGGGAGGACCCCGTGAACGACACCTACGTGACCCTGATCGGCAACGTCGTCGGCGAGATCCGCTCCGCGACCACCGCGAACGGCGTGCCCATGGCCAAGTTCCGCTTCGGTGTCTCGCCGCGCCGCTTCGACCGCGAGCGCAACGAGTGGACGTACGGCGATTCCAGCTACTACACGGTGGTGGCCTGGCGCCGCCTGGCCGAGCACACGCTCAGCTCGGTGGACCGCGGCGATCCGCTCGTCGTGACCGGGCGGTTGAACGTCCGCGAGTGGATGCGCGACGACCGCTGGCACGTCAACGCCGAGGTCGAGGCCTGGTCCCTGGGCCACGACCTCACCCGCGGCACCTCCCGCTTCACCCGGGCCGGCCGCCGCGACCCCGACACGCAGCGCACCCTCGCCGCGGCCGCCGAACGCCCCGAACCACCCGGGCGCCCCGAGGAATCCGCCCTCCTCGGCGAGCAGCGCGAGCCCGCATCGTCACCTGCGGCCACCCACCTCGGGGAGAGAAAGGAGCACCAGACGACAGCCCGGGCCGCCTGAGCCCGTGGCGTCGGAGGGAGGGGATCCGACTCCGCGTCGCCCGGCTACGGTGCCCGGGGTCTCGTCGACTCCGGGTACGCCCGGTGCGTGTCCGCGACAAGCTCGGCACATGCGGTACCTGCCCAGGCCTCGGGAGGTCTGGACTCTGTTCCACGGCAGGGCGGTTCGGGATGATGAAGGGAGCGACGAAGGCACGCCGGGACCAGCGCGAGTGCGCGGTTGGGAGTGCAGGATGACGGCCGCCGAGGGGACCCGCGCCCGCTTCCGGGACGCCCGCGGGCAGGACTGGACCTGGGAACCGGCCGACGGCGTGGCGCTGTTCGCCGAGCTGACCGAGCTCTGCATCGCCCACCTGGGCCGCGAGCACCCGGACACCTTGGCGGCGCAGCACCAGCACCTCGTGCTCCGCGGCGACCTGCGGACCGCGGCGGTGGTCCGCGACCGGCTCGGGGAAGCGGTGGACGAGCGCGCCGAAGTGCTCGGCCCCGACCACCCCGAGGCGCTGCGGGCCAGGGACACCTACCTGTGGTGCGTGGCCGAGGCCGGCGACACCGGCCAAGCCGTCGCGCAGTACGCCAAGTTGGTCGAGCGCCTGATCCGGGTGCTCGGCCCCCAGCACCCCGACACCCTGACCGTCCGGGACTTCCACGCGGCCTACGTCCTCCGCAGCGGCAACGCCGGCAAGGCCCGCAAGCTGCGCGCCGCGCTGGCCACCGACTGGGCCCGGGTGCTCGGCGCCGATCACCCCGAGACCTTGCGGGCCCGCCACCTGTACGCCCAGTCCGTCGGAGCCGCCGGGGACACGCACGTCGCCGCCGCACTCTTCGCCTCGGCGGCCTGGGACCGCTCCCGGGTCCTGGGCCCCGACCATCCACTCACCTTGGAGAGCCGCCACCACCACGCCTACTGGACCGACCAGGACGACCGCACGGCCGAGGCGTACGCCTTGTTCGCCCAGGTCGCAGCCGACCGCGCCCGCGTCCTGGGCCGCGAACACCGGGACTCGATGGACTCGCAGTACATGTACGCCCTGTGCGCCGGCGCGGTCGTCGGCGTCCCCGAGACCATGGCCCTGCTGACCCCGCTCCTCGCCGACCAGACCCGCATCCTGGGCCCGGACCACCGCGACACCCTCCGGACCCGCCGCGTCCACGCGGTGTGCACCGGCGAGCTCGGCGACCCCCTGAACGCCCGCCGGCTCCTGGAAGCACTCGTCGCCGACACCGAGCGCGTCCTCGGCCCCAAACACCCGGACACCCGCGCCTACCGAAAGGACAAGTCCCACTGGACCCGAGCCCAACGCCGCCACCGCTGAACGCCCGGTGGACGCACAGCACGGCCCGACGGGTTTGAGCCGCGCCCACCGGTGCCACTCTCGCGGCAATGCCGGAGCATCCGGCACCTGCCACTCGCACCGCCGCCCCGGCTGCGCCGCGAAAGGAAGCACCGAGCATGCAAGCAGTGACCGACCAGGAGATCGCGGCCGCATTGCGGCCGCTCTACCCGCTGACCGAGGAGCGCGAGCGCATGGCGGCCCGGCACCCGCGGCGGACCGGCCCTAGCCGGAGCCGGACAACGGCGAAGAGGGAGTGCCAAGGCGAAGGCGGTACCGCAGGCTCGGACACCTCGTCGTGCGGATTCCGGGCGGAGCGATCGCCACGGTCCCAGACCGCCTTCACCGCCGAGCAGCTCGCCGAGATCGACGCATTCCTCCAGACCCGCAAGTCCGCGCCCGGGGCCCCGAAGCGCGGGAGCCGCTGACGGAGTGTCACGCCGGCGGTACGCGGTGATGGCCGTGCGGGTCAGGGCGGGACCGCTGACGAGGGTTGCACCGGGTAGGTCTGACGGAGCGTCACGGTGTCCGTACGGGGCGGTGCTCGGGCGTCCCGGTCTGCGGACGGGTGCGACGGGTGGAAAGCGACCTGCGTCACATTTGCGCGGGTCCCCGGGGGAATCCGTTCGCGTCGTGGTGGGGGGCCGGAAGACACTCGTGTCCGAGGACCTCACCCGCAGACCCTAGGATCGGAGTATGGCGGAGTACATCTACACGATGCGCAAGACGCGCAAGGCCCATGGGGACAAGGTCATTCTCGACGACGTGACCTTGTCGTTCCTGCCGGGCGCCAAGATCGGCGTCCTGGGTCCGAACGGCGCGGGCAAGTCGACCGTGCTCAAGATCATGGCGGGCCTGGAGCAGCCGTCGAACGGCGACGCGTTCCTGTCGCCCGGCTACTCGGTCGGCATGCTCCAGCAGGAGCCTCCGCTGAACGAGGAGAAGACGGTCCTGGAGAACGTCCAGGAAGGCGCCGCGGCCACGCTCGGGAAGCTCAACCGCTTCAACGAGATCGCCGAGCTCATGGCGACCGACTACTCCGACGCGCTCATGGACGAGATGGGCAAGCTGCAGGAGGAGCTGGACCACGCCAACGCGTGGGACATCGACGGGCAGCTGGAGCAGGCGATGGACGCGCTGGGCTGCCCGCCCGGCGACTGGCCGGTCACCAACCTGTCCGGTGGTGAGCGCCGCCGCGTCGCGCTGTGCAAGCTGCTGCTCGAGGCGCCCGACCTGCTGCTGCTCGACGAGCCCACCAACCACCTCGACGCCGAGTCGGTGCAGTGGCTGGAGCAGCACCTGGAGAAGTACCCGGGCACCGTCGTCGCGGTCACCCACGACCGGTACTTCCTCGACAACGTCGCGCAGTGGATCCTCGAGCTGGACCGCGGCCGCGCGTTCCCGTACGAGGGCAACTACTCGACCTACCTGGAGACCAAGCAGACCCGTCTCAAGGTCGAGGGCCAGAAGGACGCCAAGCGCGCCAAGCGGCTCAAGGACGAGCTCGAGTGGGTCCGCTCCAACGCGAAGGGCCGGCAGGCCAAGAGCAAGGCGCGTCTGGCCCGCTACGAGGAGATGGCCGCCGAGGCGGACAAGATGCGGAAGCTGGACTTCGAGGAGATCCAGATCCCGCCGGGTCCGCGCCTGGGCAACGTGGTCATCGAGGTCGACGCGCTCAACAAGGCGTTCGGCGAGAAGATCCTGATCGACGACCTGTCGTTCACGCTGCCGCGCAACGGCATCGTCGGCATCATCGGCCCGAACGGCGCGGGCAAGACCACGCTGTTCAAGATGCTGATCGGCGCCGAGAACCCGGATGGCGGCAACGTCAAGGTCGGCGAGACCGTCAAGATCTCGTACGTCGACCAGGGCCGGTCCAACATCGACCCCAAGAAGACGCTGTGGGAGGTCGTCTCCGACGGCCTGGACTACATCAACGTCGGCCAGGTCGAAATGCCGTCGCGCGCCTACGTGTCGGCGTTCGGCTTCAAGGGCCCGGACCAGCAGAAGCCCGCGGGCGTGCTGTCCGGCGGTGAGCGCAACCGCCTCAACCTCGCGCTCACCCTCAAACAGGGCGGCAACCTGCTGCTCCTGGACGAGCCGACCAACGACCTCGACGTCGAGACGCTCTCCTCGCTGGAGAACGCCCTGCTCGAGTTCCCCGGCTGCGCGGTGGTCGTGTCCCACGACCGCTGGTTCCTGGACCGCGTCGCGACGCACATCCTCGCCTACGAGGGCGAGTCGAAGTGGTTCTGGTTCGAGGGCAACTTCGAGTCGTACGAGAAGAACAAGATCGAGCGCCTCGGTGCGGAGGCGGCCCGTCCGCACCGCGCGACCTACAAGAAGCTCACCCGCGGCGGATCGGCCGCGGTCGGGCGCGGCCCCTCGGTGCGGGCAGACCGCACCGGGGGGCCGCGCTGCGCCCCGGGCGCCCGGCACCACCACAGAAAGGGCCTATCGTGGCCAGGCACGTGTACCAGGCAACCCTGCGGTGGTCCGACATGGACGCCTACCGGCACATCAACAACGTGCAGTACCTCCGCTACCTGGAGGAGGCCCGCGTCGACATGATGTTCACGCTCGGCCAGCGCGAAGGCGCCAAGACGCTGTCCGAAGGCGTCGTCATCGCCCGGCACGAGATCGACTACAAGCGCCCGCTGGTCTGGCGCCCCGAGCCGATCCGCATCGAGACCTGGGTGACGCAGATCCGCGCGGCCAGCTTCGCGCTCGCCTACGAAGTCCTGGACGACGACGGCGTGTACGCGCGCGCCGCGTCGGTCCTGGTGCCCTACTCGCTGGACGGCCAGCGGCCGCGCCGCGTCAACGACGAGGAACGCCGCTACCTCGAAGGCTTCCTGGAGCCCTGAGAACCACCATGACCGCCTTGCACCTCGGTGACCGATCGGGTCTCGCCGACCTTGCCGGATACCTCGTCCGACTGCTGCGCTACGACCGCGCCGCGGTCGTCCACCTGCGCGCCGACGGCCCGGTGCTCGGCACCTTCGGACGCCTGCCCTTCGGCGGCGGCACCTCGGGCGTCATCGCCCTGCGCACCACCGAACTCGCCGAGCCGGCCCGCCTGGACGCGGCCTACTCGGCCGGGCAACTGCTGGACGCCTTGAGCGCTGCGGACCCGGCCGGCGGGACCGCGGAAGCCGGGCAGCCGGACAAGACCGCAGCGCCCGGGGAGACCGCAGAGGCCGAGGCCGCGGCCACCGAGGCGGCCGCGCCCGCGTGCCACGAGGCTGCACTGCCCCCGACTACCCCGCCCACCCGGGCGATCGACGTCGTGCTCCCCGCTGCGGTGACCGGCCCGCCGTGGTCCGCGATGCTGCCGCCGCGCACCGGCTGGGCGCAGTTGGCATCCCTGCCGATCCCCGGCCTGGTCCGCGAAGTCGCCGAAGCGGTCGGCCGGTTCCGGGCCCGTACCGAGGCACTGCCCGCCGAGGAGCGGACCCGCCCGGCACTCGACCGGATCGCCGAGGACGTGTGGAGCAAGGCCCTCCCCGGTGTCCCCGGCACCCACGTCCCGCTGCGCGCCGCGCACGCCGCGGCCTCGCTCGGCTTCCTGGGCGCGGTCGACGCGGGCACCGAGGCGACGGTCCTGTCGGTCGGCGGCTGGCTCCGCCTCGACGGCCCGTACGGCTCGGTCTCGGTACGCCGCCCGGGCGCGACTACTCTCTTCGCCCCGCGCTGATCCGGGTGGCGATCCGGCGCGCCGCGCTGTGTGCGTTCCTCTTTGCGCGTTCCTCTTTCGTGTGAGGGGCTCCCGGGTCCGCCCGCGGGAGCCTCTATCGTCTGAGGCGAGCACGTAGCGTCATCGGACGAGCGCAGAGAGCAGCCGCACATGAGCACCCGCACGATCGAGGAGCCGGCCGCTGCGGCCGCCGACCCCGACGGACCACCCCCGCTCAGCGGCAGGCTGCCCCGCCCCTGGCTGTTCCCGCTGCTGGCGTACGCCTCGACCTGGATCCTCACGCTCGGCGTCTGGGCCTGGCTCGGCGACCGCAACGTCGCCCAGGTGCCCTCCGTGGAGCGCCGCAAGTACCACGGCTGGGAACTGCACTTCGTCTTCAAGGACGCCTCGAACTACCTGGACGTCGCACGCTTCGGCTACCCCGACGCGCTGCCGCTGGACGCCGACGGCTCGGTCAAGGCCAACAACACGGCCTTCTTCCCGCTGCTGCCCATGCTCGTCAAGGCAGTCGCGGTGCCGCTCGGCGGCCGCTACGTCCTGGCCGCCCTCGTCGTGTCCGTCGTGCTGGGCGCGGCAAGCGCGTTCGCGGTGTGGAAGCTGGCCGACCACCTGCGCGGCCGGCGCATCGCCGACCGGGCGGTGGTGCTGTACTGCCTGTTCCCCGGGGCGTTCGTCTTCGGCTTCCTCTACTCCGAGTCCCTCGCCGCACTGCTCGCCGCGTTCTGCCTCCTTGCGCTGGTGAAGCGGCAATGGGTCACGGCCGGCGTGCTGGCCGGAATCGGCACCGCGGTACGTCCCAACATGGTGGCGCTGTGCGCGGCCTGCGCGGTGGCGGCCGCGATCGCGGTGCACCGCAGCCGGGACTGGCGTGCGCTGTGGGCCCCGCTGCTGTCGCCGATCGGCGGCGCCGCGTACCTGGCGTGGGGGTCGCTGCGCTACGACGACCCGCGCTTCTGGTTCAAGACCCAGGCAGAAGGCTGGAACCAGCACACCGACTGGGGCGCGGCGACCGTCCGGCGGGTGCTGTGGCTGGACGCCGGGGTACGCGCCGAGCCCGCGCAGAACCTCATGCACACCGTCTTCTTCGTGCTCGCCGTGATCGGTGTCGTGTGGCTGCTGCGCGAGCGGCTCCCGGCACCGGTCACGGTGTTCACGCTGACTGTGTTGTTCCTCTCGTTCACGGCATCTGCACAGGGCAGCAAACCGCGGTTCGTGTGGACCGCGTTCCCCTTGTTCATCGCCGCGGCAGCCAGATTGCGCGGCCGGACGTTCGTGATCGTGACAGTTCTGTTCGCCGCCGGATTCGTCTGGCTGGCCGCGTGGTCCCCGCTGCACTACGGCCGCGGCGCCCCCTGAGTCCGGCGCCCCTGAGTCCGCCGGGTCAGCCGATCAGCACCAGCGGCCGCGTCGTCGGCGTGCTGGTCTCGTTGACCACGGCGTAGCGGCCCGGACCGACCGGGGCCACCGCGTACTTCGAGTCGACGGGGCTCTTGCCGTGCACCTCGCGCATCTGGTCGTCGCGCAGCACCTTGCCGGTGCCCGGCTCGAAGGTCCGCATGCGCGGCGACGATCCGTACGAGGCGTCGGTGGCGACCAGCACCCCGCCCGCTTCGGCGCGCAGCCCCACCACCGTCCGGTCGACGTCCTGCGACCACACGCGCCGGCCGTCGGCCAGCGAATAGCCGGACACCCGGTACTCGTCGGTGCCGGCCGCCTTGGCCGCGGTGACCATGATGCCGCCGACGACCGCGCTCAGGCGCGGGAGTTGCGCACCGAACCGGTCCCAGCGGCCGATCACCAGGTCCTCGTCGGCGCCGGTGACCGGGATGTCGGCCTGCGCCTTGCCGCTGCCGTCGAACGCCGTGACGGCCGGGTTCGAGCGCGGCTGCTGGCCCTGGTGCCACACCGCCACCGGACCCGTGCCGATGATCGCGACGGAAGTCGCCTTGTCCGGGCGCGGCAGCTTCGCGGCCCAGCGCTCGGTGCCGTCCGCCGGGGACAGCGAGCGGACCGTGCCGCCGAGCGTGGCCACCACGACTTCGCGGGCGTCCGCGTCGACGTCCACGGCGTACTGGTTCTCCCCGGTCGCCGCCTGCCACAGCGGTGCGCCGGTCCGGGCGTCGAGGCCCTGCAGCTTCTCGTGCTCGACCACGACGGCGACCCCGCCGGCCGCCGCGACCTTGCCGGACTGCTTGTCGTTCCCCTTGATCAGCGCGTTGGTCAGCGCCCGGTCCGGCTCGCCGATCCGGTACGTCCACAACGCGCGCCCGGTGCCCAGGTCGAGCGCGGTCACCGTGGCGCACGCGGCGTCGGACGGGCCGTGCAGCAGGAGGCCGACCCCGGCATCGGGCCGCGGGCTCGCCGAGCACACGACGTCGGTGCCGGGCAGCGTGAACGTCCAGGCCGTGGCGGGCTTGGCGGTGTCGTACCCGGTGGCCTGGTCGGGGCGGATGCGCACCACCGTCGTGCCGTGCTGCCACATCGCGACAGCGGCCATGCCTGCCGGGCGGTCGGGCGGCGCGGTCCAGGCGACCGGCACGCGGCCGTCGGACGTGAGGGCCCGCTCGATGGACTGCCCCGGGAAGATGGCCGCGCCGATGCCGACCGCGGCGAGGACTATGGCCAGCCTCTTCGGGGTGGTGAGCGCGAGCGCCGCGATCAGCACGAAGACAGCGGCGAAGGTGCAGACGAACGCGAGCACGATCAGCGGTGCGGTGCCCGTGGGGCAGGCCGGTCCGTCGTCGCCGCACTCGCCGCCGACATCGGACACCAGTCCCCAGCCGTAGTAGTGGAACAGCGCGGCCCAGCAGGCCAACAAGCCTGCGAGTACCGCCAAAACCGATCCGAACACGCTTCTCCGAAACACCGGAGCCCCCTCCGTCGCGACCGCCCCCACGTGGCGGCCGAGCATAGGGCCAGAGGCCGCGCCGCGCTGCGGAGGGGGAGGAGGGAGACGAGGCGTCGCCATAGGGCCATGGGGCACGCCGGGCTGCGGAGGGGCTCAAGGAGGCGCGGCCGCGCGAGAGGGCGACGGGGCACGCCGCGCTGCGGAGGGGGAGACGGGAGAGGAGGCCCTCGCCGTAGAGCCAAGGGGCACACCGGATTGCGGCCGATACGGAAGGAGACGCCGCCCCGCTCTAGGGCAGGGGCTCCCTACCGCGGACAGGGAAAGAGGCGGGCCCACCTCCCGCCGCCGGGTGCCGTGGAACTGCGCCAGGCGGAAAGCCGCATGGCATCGTGCGCAGCGGGCAGCGGGCAGCGGCATGTGCGGCAACTTCGGCGGACGGTCCGGAGGCGGCCCCGCCGGTACGGCACCGCATGAGCGGCAGCCGTGCCCGGCGGTTCGGCGGACGCCCCCGCCTGCCCGGCGGTGCCCGCGGCACTGCGCGATGTACGCGAAAAACGGATGGCGCAGAAGGTGTCGCGACCTGTTGGATTGAGGGTCGGACTACGCGCGTTTGCGGCCATGGTCTGGACCAATCCGACCGGGTTGCCAACTAGCCGATTGTTTCCTTGACACCTTGCGTAAACGCGATACATCGTGTCCGTGAGAAGGCTCGCGACATATCGCGTTTGTGGGGGCTACATGAAGAGCTGGGAAAAGCTGTCCGCGCTGCCATGCGGTCGGCGAAGTAAATGGGTAGTGGTCGTCGGCTGGCTGATCATCGTCATGGCACTGATGCCGACGCTGGGGTCGAAGCTGGCCGGCGCGCAGAACAACGAGATGGCCGCGTGGCTGCCCGGCAGCGCCGAGTCCACGAAGGTCGTCGAGGAGCAGGAGAAGTTCCGCGACGAGCTCTTCGCGCCGGGTGTCGTGGTGTGGGAGCGCGCGTCGGGCCTGACCGACGCCGACCGCGCCGCGATCGACGACGACGCCAAGGCGTTCGCCGGCATCAAGGGCGTCATCGGCCCGCTGCCCGGTGTCACGTACGACCCGAGCGGCAAGGCCGCGCAGATCGTCATCCCGATCGAGATCGCCAAGGAAGGCTGGGGCGACCTCCTCAAGACGGTCGACGCGATCGAGGAGACCGCGGCGAACAACCCCGCGGGGCTCAAGCACTACACGACCGGCCCGGCGGGTATCGGGGCCGACCAGGCGTCCGCGTTCGAGGGTCTGGAAGGCACGATCCTCTACGCCACCATGGGCGTCGTCATCCTCATCCTGCTGCTGACGTACCGCTCGCCGGTCCTGTGGATCGTCCCGGTGCTCTCCGCGGTGTTCGCGATGTTCACCGCGTGGTCCGCGGTGTACCTGAGCACCAAGGCCGGTGTCACGGTCAACGGCCAGAGCTTCGCGGTGCTCAACATCATGATCTTCGGCGCGGGCACCGACTACGCGCTGCTGCTCATCGCCCGGTACCGCGAGGAGCTCGCCAACTTCGAGGACCGGCACGAGGCGATGGCGCACGCGCTGCACCGCGCCGGCCCGGCCATCGTGGCCAGCGCCGCGACCGTGGCGCTGAGCATGCTGGTGCTGCTCGCCGCGGACATGAACTCGACGCAGGGCATGGGCCCGGTCTGCGCGATCGGCATCGCGGTCGGCCTCGTCGTCATGCTGACCCTGCTGCCCGCGCTGCTGGTCATCTGCGGCCGCTGGATCTTCTGGCCCAAGAAGCCCCGGGTGGGCGAGGTCTCGGTGCACAAGGGCGGCATCTGGGACCGCGTGGGCGGCCTCATCGGCCGCCGTTCGCGCTCGGTCTGGGTCGTCACCGCGATCATCCTCGGTGCGCTCTCGTTCGGCATCATGCAGCTGCAGACCGGCGGCGTGAAGAACGAGGACCAGTTCACCAACAAGCCGTCGTCCATCGTCGGTGCCGAGGTGTCCGGCAAGTACTTCCCGCAGGGCTCCGGCGACCCGGTGCACGTGCTGGCGAACAAGAGCCAGCAGGGCGCCGTCCAGGCCGCACTGGCCTCGGTCAAGAACGTCGACCCGAACGGCATCATCCCCACCGGGGAAGCGGGCGACCGGGTCGAGCTGTCGGTCACGCTCACTGTGCCGACGGACACCGACGAAGCCCGGGACACCGTCACCGCGATGCGCAAGGCGGTGCACGCGGTGCCCCAGGCCGACGCCATCGTCGGCGGCGGCCCGGCCCTGGTGCTCGACATGATGAAGGCGTCCGAACGCGACGACAAGGTGATCATCCCGCTCATCCTGATCGCCGTGTTCCTGGTGCTGTGCGTGCTGCTGCGCTCGATCATCGCGCCGCTCATCCTCATCGCCACCGTGGTGCTGTCGTTCGCCGCGGCGCTCGGCATCAGCGCGTTCTTCTTCGAGAACGTCTTCGGATTCGTCGGCGGCGACCCGTCACTGCCGCTGTTCGTGTTCGTCTTCCTCGTCGCCCTGGGCATCGACTACAACATCTTCCTGATGCACCGGGTCCGCGAGGAGTCCGTCAAGCACGGCACCCGCAAGGGCGCCCTGATCGGCCTGTCCGCCACCGGCGGCGTCATCACCTCGGCCGGCCTCGTGCTCGCCGCGACGTTCGCGGTGTTCACCGCGATGCCGCTGGTCGGCTTCGTGACGATGGGCTTCGCGGTCGCCCTCGGCGTCCTGCTCGACACCTTCGTGGTCCGCTCGGTCCTGGTGACCGCGCTGACCCACGACATCGGCCGCAAGATCTGGTGGCCGGGCGAGCTGGCGAACCGGCCCGACGAGCCCGACGACGACGGCGGTGCCGGCGGCCAGGGCAGCGACGACCGCGACAAGGTGCTCGTCTAGCAACAAGCAACAAGCAACAGCAGCAACCGGCAGGTATGCAGCAGGGCGCGTACGGCCGCCGACGCTCCGTCAGCAGCCGTACCGCCAGGGGCGCGTGGTGGTCCGAGATGCGAATCTTGGTCTACCGCGCGCCCCTTTGCGTGACATACACTCCCCATCCCTGCCGGGCCGCCACGTGTCACCGGATATGTACGAACGTGCGCGGCACGCAACTCCTGTGTCCTGGACCGGTAACCGCGGTCCCGAACCCATGGTGCCGCCGCCGGGGCGCCGCCAATCTGGACCCAGCCCGCCGGACTGCCCCGTGGTGACCGGCGGATCGCGGGACCCGCGTGCCGACCCGAGGGGGGGACGGCATGTGGGGGCATCCCGGCAAGGGCGGTCTCACCCCCAGGAGGCCGCCCTTGGCATGTCCGGCAGGAGCGCCGCCCGGCGCCGGCACGGCGTACGGGTCAGCCGCCCACGCTCCACCACGCCGTGGTGTGCGCGGGCAGCACGTGCCCGCCGTCCGGGCTCGCGTCCACCGGCCCGCTCGCCAGCAGCAGCGCCCCGATCGGCCCGTACTCCACCGGCGCGTCCGTCGGATTCGCGGTGCACACGAACCCGGGATCGCGGACGAACGCCAGTGTCCCCGGCGGCGTCCGCATCCACGTCAGGCGCCCCGCCCGCTCCGCCGGCCCGGTCCCGCGGCCCAGCGCCGGGTGTTCGCGGCGCAGCCGCAGCGCCCGCCGGTAGAACTGCAGCGTGGACGCCGGATCGGCGGCCTGCGACGCCGCGTTCAGCGCCCGCCAGGCGGCCGGCTGCGGCAGCCAGGAGCGCCCGCTCGGCGAGAACCCCAGCGCGGGCCCGTCGTCCGACCACGGCAGCGGCACCCGGCACCCGTCCCGGCCCCGCACCTTGCCGCCGGACCGCAGGAACACCGGGTCCTGGCGCAACTCGTCGGGCAGGTCGAGTACTTCCTCCAGGCCCAGTTCCTCGCCCTGGTAGAGGTACACCGAGCCGGGCAGCGCGAGTTCGACGAGCAGCGCGGCAAGCGCCCGGTCCAGCCCGCCCAACCGGGTCGGCGCCCGCACCACGTCGTGGTTGGCCAGCACCCACGTCGGCGGGGCACCGGTCTTGTCCGCCGCGGCGAGCGACGAGTCCACCACCGACCGGATCCGCTCCGCATCCCAACCGGCCATCAGATAGGGGAAGTTGAACGCCTGATGCAGCTCGTCGGGCCGGGTGTACGCGGCCAGCCGCTCCGGCTGCGGGACCCACGCCTCGGCGACCGCGATCCGGTCGCCCGGGTACGCGTCGAGGACCTGCCGCCAGCCGCGGTAGATGTCGTGCACCTCGGGCTGGTCCCAGTACGGCAGCCGGTGGTTCATGCGGCCTTCCCAGCCCTGCGGGATCTCGCCCGCGTCCGGCAGGCCGACCGCCTTGACCAGGCCGTGCGCCACGTCGATGCGGAACCCGTCCACGCCGCGGTCGAGCCAGTGCCGCAGGATCGACAAGTACTCGGCGCGCACTTCGAGGTTGCGCCAGTTCAAGTCGGGCTGCTCGGGCGCGTACAGGTGCAGGTACCACTGCCCGGGACGGCCGTCCGCATCGGCGGTGCGCGTCCACGCGGCGCCGCCGAACTGCGACGTCCAGTCGTTGGGAGGGGCGTCCCCGCCCGGGCCGCGGCCGTCGCGGAACAGGTAGCGGGCCCGCTCCGGCGAACCGGGCGCGGCGGCCAGCGCCGCCCGGAACCACGCGTGCTCGTGCGAGGTGTGGTTGGGCACGACGTCGACGACCACCCGCAGCCCGAGTGCATGCGCCCGGTCCACCAGCAGGTCGAAGTCGGCGAGCGTGCCGAACAGCGGGTCCACGCCGCGCGGATCGGCGACGTCGTAGCCGGCGTCGGCCATCGGCGACGGGTAGAAGGGGCTCAGCCACAGCGCGTCGACGCCCAGGTCGCGCAGATGCGGCAGCCGCTCGACCACACCGGGCAGATCACCGACGCCGTCGCCGTCCGCGTCCGCGAAACTGCGCGGGTACACCTGGTAGAAGACCGCGTCCCGCCACCATTCGCCGCCGTCCACGTGGGTCGCCACCTCCGCAGCCGTCCGAGCCGTCCGGGCCTTCTGAGCCGTACGGATCGTTCCCGAAGCGGACCGCACCGAACCGAATCGAAGGAAACCGAACCCGGCTGAACCCGACTGAACCGGAGCCGCCCGCGCCCGAGCGAACCGCACCGGGCGGCGGAGGCGCGCTACTCCGCCTGGTTCACCATCGACTCGGCGGCGTACACGAGGTAGTCCCACAGCTGGTCGCGGTACGCGTCCTCCAGCGCGAGCTCCTCCACCGCCGCGTGCATGTGCCGCAGCCAGGCGTCGCGCGCGGCCGGGGTGACCGCGAACGGCGCATGCCGCATGCGCAGCCGGGGATGGCCACGCTCGTCGCTGTAGGTCCGCGGCCCGCCCCAGTACTGCATGAGGAACAGCCGCAGCCGGTCCTCGGCGCCCGCCAGATCCTCTTCCGGGTACATCGGACGCAGCAGCGGGTCGGTCCGCACGCCTTCGTAGAAGCGGTGCACGAGCTTGGCGAAGGTCTCCTCGCCGCCGACCGCGTCGTAGAAGGAAGGGGGCTGGTCCGCCGTCGAATCACTCACCCGACCATCCTCGCAGACGGGAACCCCCGAACGGGGGAATCCGCGGGCTACGCAGGCGGCTGGGGAGCGGCCGGCGGCGGGGCCGGCGGGGCGGGCTCGGCCGGCGCCGAGGCACCCGCGGAGGCAGCCTCGGGTACGCCGGTGGGCACCACGACCGGCTCGCTGAGCCGCACCCCCGCGTCGTCGAACGCGTGCTTGAGGCGGCCCCGCAGCTCGCGCGCGACCGGCAGCTCCTGCCCCGGCATCGTCTTGATCTGGACCTGCAGCACCACCGACTCCGCGGTGACCGACTCCATGCCGATCACCTCGCCCGGGCCCCACACCGTCTCGTTCCACTGCTCGTCGTCGGCGAGCTGCTCGGTGGCGGTGACGATCAGGTCGCGCACCTTCTCGACGTCCTCGCGGTAGCCGACCTGCACGTCGACCTTGGCGGTGCCCCAGCCCTGGCTGCGGTTCCCGACCCGTTTGATCTCGCCGTTGCGGACGTACCAGACCGTGCCGTCGACGTCCCGCAGCTTGGTGATGCGCAGCCCGACCTCGATGACCGTGCCGGACGCGGGACCGGCGTCCACCAAGTCCCCGACGCCGTACTGGTCCTCGAGGATCATGAACATGCCGGACAGGAAGTCGGTGACCAGGTTCCGCGCGCCGAAGCCGATCGCCACGCCCGCGATGCCGGCGCTGGCCAGCAGCGGGGCCAGGTTCACGTTGAGCTCGCTGAGCACCAGCAGCGTGGCGATGCCGAGGATCACGAAGGACGCCATGCTGCGCATGACCGAGCCGACCGTCTCGGCGCGCTGCCTGCGGCGCTCGGCGTTGAGCAGGAACCCGGTGACCGGGCGGCCGCTGCCGTTCGAGCCGTCGTTGGCCATCCGGGCGATCAGCTGGGTGATCATCTTGCGGGTGATGGCCCGCAGGATCAGCGCCACGATGATGATGACCAGGATCCGGATGGGGGTCACCACGAGGGCCTCGCCGTGCCGGTCGAACCAGGTCGACACCTTTTCGTTCTGCTGCCCATCGTCGGCGGCGAGCAGGACGGCCGGCATTCCCGGAACGAACACGAACGGACCTCTCTGCAGGGGCTGGTTTCCCCCACCACGGTAACGGCACGGCGGTCCATGCCCGGTTTCTGCCCTCAGGGCGCGGGCGTCAGTCCGGTCCAGCGTGCCAGGAACGCCAAAGTGTCCGCGGACAGTTCGACCGAGCGGGTGACCGAGCGGTCGGCGTGGCCGACGTCGGACTCGGCGCGCAGCAGCACCGGGCGGCTGCCCGCCCCGGCGGCCTGCAGCGCGGCGCACATCTTGCGGGCGTGCAGCGGGTCGACGCGGGTGTCGCCGTCGAACACCGTGAACAGCACCGCGGGGTACTCCACGCCCTCGGCCACGTGGTGGTACGGCGAGTAGCCGAGCAGCCAGTCCAGTTCCTCGGGCACCTCGACCGTGCCGTACTCGTCGGTCCACAGCCGGCCCAGGCCGAAGTTCTCGTACCGGACCATGTCCAGGAGCGGTGCGGAGCAGACCACCGCGGCGTACAGCTCGGGCCGCTGGGTCAGCGCCGCGCCGACCAGCAGGCCGCCGTTGGAGCCGCCCGAGATGCCCAGCCCGCCGGGCGCCGCCCAGCCCTCCGCGACCAGGTGCTCGGCGGCCGCGTGGAAGTCGTCGAAGACGCGCTGCTTGTGCTCGCGCATGCCCGCGCGGTGCCAGTCCTCGCCCTCCTCGCTGCCGCCGCGCAGGCCGGCGATGGCGTAGACGCCGCCGGCCTCGACCCAGGTGAGCACGCCGGCCGAGTAGCCGGGCGTCATCGGGATCGCGAAGCCGCCGTAGCCGTAGAGCACGGTCGGCCGTGGCATGTCGGGCTCGGGGGTGGGCGAGATGACGAACATGCGGACGGTGGTGCCGTCCTTGGAGGTGTACTCCTCCTGCCGCACGTGGACGTCCGGGACGTCCACGCTGCCGGGTGCGGTGGCCCAGGTGGTCACCTCGCCGGTGCGGGCGTCGTAGCGGCGCACCGAGGACGGCGTGCGGTAGTCGGACCAGCCGAACCAGGCCTCGCAGCCGCCCCCGTCGCGTTCCACGAGGCTGCCGATCGACCCCGGGCCGGCCGCCGGTCCGGTGCCGTCCGGTCCGGTGCCGCCGGGCGGCACGGGGCCGAGCAGGGCTCCGGTGCGCAGGTCGTGCCGGGTGAGCTCGCCGGCCGCGTGCCGGGTCCAGGCGGCCAGCAGCACGGGCGCGTCGCCGAGTTCGGGGCCGTCGAGGATCGCGTAGTCCTCCAGCACCGCGGCCGGGTCCTCGGCGATGAGCGTGGTCCAGGTGCCCGGGCCCAGGTCGGCGGCGTCCGGGTCGGCCACGCACAGGCGGCCGCGCGGCGCGTCGAGGTCGGTGAAGATGTAGAGCCGCCCGTCGCGGGCCGGGTACGCGCCGGTCCGCGCGTCGAGGCCGACCTGGACAGGGCGCAGCACCGGCGCCTCCGGGGCGGACGCGGCCAGGTCGGCGAGCCACAGGTCGTTGCGCGGCGCGGTGCCCTCCGAGGCGCTGACCACCAGGTGGCGGCCGTCGCGCGAGACGGACACCCGGAAGAAGGACGTCTTGTCCTGCCCGGCGCCGAACACCTCGACGTCGTCGGTGTCCGGGTCGGTGCCGAGCCGGTGCAGGTAGACGCGGCGGTGGTACTGCGCCTCGTCCGCCGGGACCTGCCCGGGCGGCAGGTTGCGCTGGATGTACATGGCCCGGCCGCCGGGCAGCCAGGCCAGCGGCGATTCGCGGGTGCGGGTGACCGGTCCGTCGACGCGCGCGCCGGTGGCCACGTCGATCACATGGAGCTCGGACTCCTCGGTGCCGCCGCGGGAGATGCGGTACGCCAGCAGGTCGCCTTCGAGCGAGGGCCGCCAGTCGTCGAGCGTGGTGGTGCCGTCCGGATCGAGCGCCACCGGGTCCAGAAGCACCCGTTCGGCCCCATCCGGGCCGGCGGTCAGCAGGACGGCGTGTTCCTGGCCGGGCAGCCGGCGCCGGAAGAAGCAGCGGTCGCCGCGCCAGACCGGCGTGCCGACCGTTCCGGTGGCCAGCAGACCGGCGATGCGGTCCCGGATCCGGTCGCGGGCGGGCAGGTCGCCGGCGGCCGCCCGGAACAGCTCTTCCTGGGCCGCGGACCATGCCCGGGTGGCCGCGGAGTCCGCGTCCTCGAGTGGCCGGAACGGGTCGGCCACGGGCCGCCCGGCGAGCACGTCGACGGTGTCCGACCTGGGGGCGGCGGGATACTCCGGGCGCGTCATGGCGTGGATCCTAATGCCGCCCGGATCAGGGCACCCACAGGTGAACGACGTGTGACCTTGGGGATTCTTTGTAGCGCGAGGGGTAGGCGGGCAGCGACACTGGGATCCGATCGTCCCGGCACGAGCCACGTGCCGCAGGCGTTAAAGGAGGCATTACGTGCCGCATTCACTGGTCCTCAACGCGTCGTACGAGCCGCTGTGCGTGGTCTCCGTGCGGCGAGCACTGATCCTCGTGCTCAACAACAAGGCCACCTGCCTGGAGGAATCCGGCAGCATTCTGCACAGCGCCACCACCGAGATCCCGGTTCCGAGCGTCATCCGCCTGACGCGATTCGTCCGCATCCCTTTTCGGGGGCAGGTTCCGCTCACCCGCCGTGCGCTTTTCGCACGGGACGGCGGACGCTGCGTGTACTGCGGGGGCGCCGCTACCAGCGTCGACCACGTCATTCCGCGCAGCCGGGGCGGGCAGCACACCTGGGAGAACGTGGTCTCGGCGTGCCGGCGCTGCAACCACGTCAAGAGCGACCGCTACATCGCGGAGCTGGGGTGGCGGATGCACCGCAAGCCCACCCAGCCGAGCGGTCTGGCGTGGCGGATCATCGGGACGGGGTTCCGCGATCCGCGCTGGGAGCCCTACCTGGCGCCGTACGGGGCCGACGAGTACGGGTCCCGCACCGATCACCAGTACCAGCCGCATCACCAACACCAGCACCAACATCAGCATCAGCATTTTGGGCACGGCGCCCGCGATGGGCATTTTGGACAATTTGATAATTTCGACCAAGCCGCAAGCGCATAACGGCGGCGGGCTCTGCCGGACGAGGCAGCCAGTCCGCCGCCGTCGCCGTATCCCGGGTATCCCGCGCACGGCCGTCCGGCCGGCGGCCCCTAGGCTCGCACCCCGAGCCTTCGGGCCGCCGGCCGTATTTTTTCCCGGCCGTGTCAACGCGACCTGCCCGCCATCGCGTTCCCCGGGGGACAGGCAGGCGCGACCGGGGGATGGATGGACGCCACGGAGCAGGAGGAGTTCGCGGAGTTCACCCGCGGCCGCTGGACGGCTTTGACCGCATTCGCGCACAGCCTGGTCCACGACGTCGGCCGCGCCGAGGACCTCGTGCAGGAAGCCCTCGTCAGGCTCTGGAAGGTATGGCCCAAGCTGCGCACCGAGCAGCCCGAGGCCTACATCCGCCGCATCCTGGTCAACCTCGCCATATCCTCCGGCCGCCGCCGGTGGTGGGGCGAGCGCGCCACCGCGAAGATGCCCGACATCGCGGTCGACGGCCCCGGCGGCCAGGTCGAGGACCGCGACATCATGCGCCGCGCACTCGCCGGGCTCAGCGCCCGGCAGCGCGTCGTGGTCGTCCTGCGGTACGCCCACGACCTCCCCGAGACCGAGGTCGCCGAATTGCTCGGCTGCTCGGTGGGCACCGTCAAGACCCACGCGTCCCGCGGCCTGGAGGCCCTGCGGTCCAGCGGGGTCCTCGGCCCGGACGAAGGACCCCCCGGCGGACGCCCCGACCCCGGCGAACGCGTGATGGCCGTCCTCCCGCGGCCTCGCCCGCAGTCCGCGTCCCGGCGCGACCGGGGAGGTGCGGCATGACGGACCGCCTCGGCGGACGGCTGGCCGACGCCGGCCGCCTGCCCGACGACTACGTGGCCGACGCCGACCCGCTCGTGCGCGTCATGGCTGGCGTGCGCCGCAGAAGGCGCCGCAACCGCCTGCGCGCGGCGGCCGCGACCGGCCTCGCCGCGGCGCTCGCGGTCGCCGCCCTGACCGTGCCCCGGCCCTGGAGCGGCGGCGGCGACGGAGACGTGACGGTCCCCGTGCCGGCACCCGAGACCCCGGGCAGCCCGAGGCCGGCGACCCCGGCGCCGCCCGGGGCGATCTCCGGGACCGCGTCGTTCGGCCCCTGGTGGGTGGGCGCCTCGGAATGCCGCGAACGGGACCCCGGGGATCCGTTGAGCGAACGGCGCCTCATCGCGTGGCCGCCGGTCGGCGCCGTGCCGACCGGCGAGGAGGTCCCGCCGGAGCAGGACCGCTGGAAGGCGAACGTCCGGTGCCTGCTGGCGCACGCGAACACCTCGCGCGGCGACATCACGTTCTTCGAAGACCCCGCGCTGCCGCTCACGTTCGCCGACGGCACGGCCTTCACGGGCTACCGGCCCACCCCGGACCAAGGAGAGTTCGTGCTGTACGGAATCGCTCCGGCCGGCGCCGCCAAAGCCGAGATCCGGGTCGACGACGCCGTCGTCGCCACCGCGGACACCGCGGCGGCGCCCGAAGCGGCCGGCATGAACTTCTTCGCCCTGCTGCTCGATGCCCCGGCCGGTGCCTCCGTGACCGTGCAGGGCTTCGCCGCGAACGGCGCACCGGTGGGCCGGGCCCGCACACAGGACGTCATGCCCGGGACCTTCCCCGGAGTGGGCGACCCCAAGGCCGAGGCGGCGGCATGGGCCGAAGAGCAGGAGCAGGAACGGCAGATCGCCGATGTTCCGGTATGCCCCGAGACCCTTCCAGGGCCCCGCACCTGCCGCGTGCCCGGTCGGCTGGGCATGATCGACCGCCCGCTGGGCTCCGAGGGCATCACCCGCGCCGACGCGGAGGCGATTCTGGCGTCCCCCGACGACTTCGGTGCCCGCGGCTCGCGGTCGCAGGCCATCGAAGGCGACCACGGCTTCGGCAGATTGGCCTGAGCCGATGGACGCCACTGCACAGGAAGAGTTCGCCGACTTCACCCGCGGCCGCTGGACCGCGCTGACCGCTTTCGCGTACAGCCTGGTCCACGACGTCGACCGCGCCGAGGAGTTGGCCCAGGAGGCCTTGGCCCGGCTGTGGAAGGTCTGGCCGAAGCTGCGGGACGAGCAGCCCGAGGCCTACAGTCGCCGGATCGTGGTGAACCTCGCCGTCGCGTCCGGCCGCCGCAGATGGTGGACCGGCCGCGCCGCGGCCGGACCGTCCGAACCGACCGCACCGTCCGACGTCGCCGCCGACGCCCCGGCCGGCGGGGCCGGCGAGGCCGAGGACCGCGACGCCATGCGCCGCGCGCTGGCAGGACTCGGTACGCGGCAGCGCGTCGCCGTGGTCCTGCGCTACGCCCACGGCCTTCCGGAAACCGAGGTCGCCGAACTGATGGGCTGCTCGGTGGGCACCGCCAAGACCTACGCGTCCCGCGGCCTGGAGGCCCTGCGCTCCGTCGGGATCCTCGGCGACACGGCGATCCCGGGAGGTGCCGCATGACCGACCGCTTCACATCCCGGCTCGTCGACGCCGGACGCCTCCCGGACGACTACCCGGGCGACCCGGACCCGTTCGACCGGGTCATGACCGGCGTACGGCGGCGGCGGCGCCGCGACCGCCTGCGGGCCGCAGCAGCAGCGGGCGTCGCCGCGGCACTCGTGGCCACCGCATTCGCGGCCCCCGAATACCTCGGCCTCCCGCACCGCGACGCGGGCCCGGCGGTGGCGCCCAGGACCCCGACCCCGGCACCGCCCGGGGCGATCTCCGGGAACGCCT
The DNA here is from genome assembly GCF_021502675.1 of Yinghuangia soli. Taxonomy (GTDB): domain Bacteria; phylum Actinomycetota; class Actinomycetes; order Streptomycetales; family Streptomycetaceae; genus Yinghuangia; species Yinghuangia soli. The sequence continues at coordinate 23,572 of NZ_JAKFHA010000026.1, read as the reverse complement.
CCTTCGGCCCCTGGTGGGTGCGTGCGTCGGCATGCCCGAAGGACGGGTCGGACCCGGCCGGCCGCGCGGCCGAGGTCATGTGGCCGCCCATCGGGGTGGACCCGAGCCGCGTCTGGGCATGGCCGCAGCCGCAGTTCACGCTGTCCGACGTCCGCTGCCTGGTCGCCCACGCCGGCACCTCGCGCGGCGACGTCGCGTACTACGAAGACCCGGCACTGCCCCTGACGTTCGCGGACGGCACGGCCTTCACGGGCTACCGGCCGACCCCGGACGAGGGGGAGTTCCTGATGTACGGGATCGCCCCGCCGGACGCCGCCAAGGCCGAGATCCGCGTGGACGGCGTCGTCGTCGCCGTCGCGGACACCGCCAGGGCGCCCGAGGCGGCCGGGGTGAGCTACTTCGCGGTCGCCGTCATCGCCCCGGCCGGTGCATCCGTGGTCGTCCAGGGCCTGGACGCGAACGGCGCCCCGGTCGGCCGGGCCCGCACCGAAGGGGTGCTGCCGGGGACCTTCCCGGGATGGGGCGACCCCGAGGAGGAGGCCAAGATGTGGGCCGAGGAACAGCAGGCGGCCAAGGACAGGGCCAAGGTCCCGCCCTGCCCGCAGGGCGAGTTCGTCACCGACGGCTGCGTCACGCCGGAAGGCAACTTCGTGTCGGGCAGCGGCAGCGCCGCCGACATCGACGCTGCCACGGACCCGGTCGCCCCCGAGAGCTTCGGCTACTTCGGCAAACGCTCCCAAGGCGTCGAGGGCGACTACGCGTTCGGCCGGCTCTCCTGAGCGGCCCGCCGGCCCCTCCACCCGGGGCCGGCGGGCGAGACCGAAGGGGCGCTCCGTGCCGTCCGGAGCGCCCCTTCGGGCGACGTCGTGTGCGAACAACCCATAAATCGCCCGTTCAGGTGCGATGCTCGCCCAATGGAGCGCACGAGCACCGAGGAAGCACGTACGGCGGGACCGGTGACCGGCGACCTGGCCCGCCTCGCGGCGGCATACGGCGTCGCCACCGAGCACCACGGCTGGCGCGGCGATGTCGTGCATGCCGACGAGGCGACCGTGCGCGCGGTCCTCGGCGCGCTCGGCGTACCCGCCGAGACCCCCGAGGAGATCGGCGCCGCGCTGGCCGGCCACGAGGCCGCCCGCCGCAAGCGCGTGCTGCCGCCGGTGATCGTCACGCGCGCCGGGCGCGCCGAGTCGTTCTCGGTGCACACCGAACCGGGCGCGCGCGTCGAGCTGTGGATCGAGCAGGAGGACGGCGGGGTACGCCGCGACGTCGCCGAGCGCTCCCGGCACCTGCCGCCCGCCGTCGACGGGCACGTCGTGCAGGAGCGCACCTACGCCCTGCCCGCCGACCTGCCGCTCGGCTGGCACACCCTGCACGCCCGCATCCTGCCGTCCGACGACACCCCGCTCGGCTCCGGCGGCGAACCCGGCACCCGCACCGCCGAGCAGCACGCCGGCACCCCGCTGGCCGTCACCCCCGCGACCCTGGCCCCGCCCGCCGGCCGCTCGTGGGGCTTCATGGTGCAGCTCTACTCGCTGCTGTCGCGCCGCTCGTGGGGTCTCGGCGACCTGGCCGACCTCGCCGACCTGGCCGGCTGGTCGGCGCGCCGGCACGGCGCCGGGTTCGTGCTGGTCAACCCGCTGCACGCGGCCTCCCCGGCGGCGCCGGTCGAGGCGTCCCCGTACCTCCCGGTCAGCCGCCGCTTCACCGACCCGATGTACGTGCGCGTCGAGGCGGTCCCCGAATACGCCTACCTGAGCCCGGTCGAGCACGCCGTGGTCGAGGAACTCAAGCTCGGTACCGGCGACTTGGAGTCCGCCGACGGTGCCGATGCGGACCGCCTGGACCGCGACCGGGTGCGCGCCGCGAAGCGCGAGGCGCTCGCGCTCGTGCACCGCGTGCCGCGCAGCCCGGGGCGCGAGGCGGAGTACCGCGCGTTCCTGGCCGCCGAGGGCCGCTGGCTCGACGACCACGCCACCTGGTGCGCACTGGTCGAGGAGTACGGCCGGAACTGGCACGACTGGCCCGAGGAACTGCACGACCCGGACTCCCCGGCGGTCCGCCAGGCCCGCCGCAGGCTGGCCGCCGCCGTCGACTTCCACCGCTGGTGCCAGTGGATCGCGGACGGCCAACTCGCCGATGCCCAGCGGACCGCCCGCGACGCGGGCATGCCGGTCGGGATCGTGCACGACCTCGCGGTCGGCGTGCACCCGGACGGCTCCGACGCGTGGGTGCTCGGCTCGGCGCGCGGCGGCGAGGTCCTCGCACTGGGCGCCTCGGGCGGCGCCCCGCCGGACGCCATGAACGCGTTCGGCCAGGACTGGGGCCAGCCGCCCTGGCATCCCGTGCGGCTCGCCGAGGCCGGCTACGCGCCGTACCGCGAACTCCTGCGCACCGCCTTCCGCAACGCCGGCGCGGTCCGCGTGGACCACATCCTCGGGCTGTTCCGGTTCTGGTGGGTGCCGCGCGGCAACCGCCCGGACCGCGGCGCGTACGTGCGCTACGACCACGAGGCGATGGTCGGCATCCTGGCCCTGGAGGCGCACCGCGCGGGCGCCGCGGTGGTCGGGGAGGACCTCGGGACGGTCGAGCCGTGGGTGCGCGACTACCTGCGCGAGCGCGGCCTGCTCGGCACCTCGGTGCTGTGGTTCGAACAGGACGAGGACGGCCCGGTCGCCCCCGAGGACTGGCGCGAGCTGTCGCTGGCCACCGTCACCACCCACGACCTGCCGCCCACCGCGGCCCGGCTCGCGGGCGAACACGTGGACCTGTGGGCGGAACTGGGCCTGCTGGCCGGCAGCGCCGAGGAAGCGCACGCGGAGGCGGACAAGGACCGCGACGCGTGGCTGGACCTGCTGCGCACCCGCGGGCTGCTGCGGCCCGGCGCGGGGGAGCGGGAGACCGTCGAGGCGCTGCACAGGCTGCTGGTGCGGGCGCCCTGCCGGATGCTGGGGGTGTGGCTGCCGGACGCGGTCGGCGACCGGCGTCCGCAGAATCTCCCGGGGACGTCACGGGAGTACCCGAACTGGCTGCTGCCGGTCGCGGATGCCGCGGGCCGGCGCGTGCTGCTGGAGGACCTGACCGAGAATGCCCGGGCAGCCTCGCTCGCGCGAGTGCTGCGCGGCCTCTGACCTTCCGGTTCAGGAGCCGCGCAACACCCGTCGGCGAGACGTCAGTTCTTCTTGCCCTTGCCGATGATGTCGGGGAGCGAGACGAGGAAGGCGATCACCGCGAAGAGCAGCAGCGGCAGGCCGACGAAGTACCCGAGGGTCTCGCCGATGCTCAGGCCGGAGCCGGGGTCGTCGCCGTCGTCCCGGGTCAGGGCGAAGGCCGCCGGGGACGAGATGAGCAGCATGAGCGTGAGCCCGGCGCTGACCGTGCCGGCACGCAGTGCGTTCTTGTTGACCACGGATCTACCGTACTCGGCGCACTGCCACCTTGCCCCACCGGGGCAGCCTCTCGGGTGACGCGGCGGGCCGGGAAAGCGCTCCCGTCCCGGCCGCGCCGCCCGAGGCCGCAGCCGCCCGAGGGCAGCCGCGGCCGTGCGGATCCGTCCCTACTTGCCCCGGTCCTTGGCCTGCGCGCGCAGCGCCCGGGCCACGCCGTCGCGGCTCTCCACCACCAGGCGGCGCAGCGCGGGCGCCGGTTCGGCGGTGGCCAGCCACGCGTCCGTCTTGTCCAGGGTGTCCTGGGAGACCTGGATCGACGGGTACAAGCCCAGCACGATCTGCTGCGCGATCTCGTTGGTGCGCGACTCCCACACGCCCGCGATCGCCGCGAAGTACCGGTCCGTGTAGGCGGTCAGCAGCTCGCGCTGGCCGGTCTGCACGAACCCGCCGATCACCGCCGCCTGCGTGGCGTTGGGCAGCGCGTCGGACTCCACGACCTGCGCCCAGGCCTCGTCCTTGGCCTCGCGCGTCGGACGGGCCGCCACGCAGGACGCCGCGTGCCGGGCGCCCGCCGCGGTGTCGTCGCGGGCCTTCTCGGCGTCGATCTCCGGCGTGCCGGCCGCGCCGACCGCGACCAGGCGCTGCAGGAACGCCCAGCGCAGGTCGGTGTCCACCGCCAGCCCCTCGATGGTCTCGGTGCCCGCGAGCAGGCCCTGGAGCAGCGCGATCTGGTCGTCCGCGACGGCGACCGAGGACAGGCAGCGGGCCCAGGCGAGCTGGTGGTCGCTGCCCGGCGCCGCGGTGCGCAGGTGCCCGACCGCCGCCTCGGCGAGGCGGGCCAGGCCCTCCGGGCGCCACGCCGGGTCGGCGAACAGCTCCAGCGCGCTGATCAGCTGGCGGTGCAGCGACCCGACGATGTTGATGTCCTTCTCCTGCCCGATGCCGGACAGCACCAGGGTCAGGTAGTCGCGCGCCGCCATCTCCGCATCGCGCGTCATGTCCCACGCTGCCGCCCAGCACAGCGCGCGCGGCAGCGGGTCGGCGAACTCGCCGATGGCCGAGGTGACGACGCCGAGCGAGTGCGGGTCGAGGCGGATCTTGCAGTACGTCAGGTCGTCGTCGTTGAGCAGCACGACGTCCGGACGGGCGCGGCCGACCAGTTCGGTGACCTCGGTGCGCGGCCCCGACACGTCCAGCTCGACCCGGTGCGAGCGCACCAGGCCCTCGGAGGTGCGGTTGTAGAAGCCGATCGCCATGCGGTGCGTGCGGATCGTCGGCCACGCCTCGGGCGCCTCCTGCAGCACCGCGAACGAGGTGATCGTGCCGGACTCGTCGACCGCGATCTCGGGGCGCACGGTGTTGATGCCCGCGGTCTGCAGCCACGCCGCGGACCACGCCGACAGGTCGCGCCCGGAGGTCTCCTCCAGTGCGGTCAGCAGGTCGGCCAGCGTGCTGTTGCCCCACGCGTGGCGCTTGAAGTAGGTGCGCACGCCGGACATGAACTGCTCGCTGCCCACGTAGGCGACGAGCTGCTTGAGCACCGAGGCGCCCTTGGCGTAGGTGATGCCGTCGAAGTTGACCTCGACGTCCTCCAGGTCCCGGATGTCCGCGAAGATCGGGTGCGTGGACGGCAGCTGGTCCTGCCGGTACGCCCAGGTCTTCATGCGGTTGCCGAACGTCGCCCAGGCCTGCGTCCAGCGGGTGACCTCGGCCTGGCAGCGGATCGAGGCGTACGTCGCGAACGACTCGTTCAGCCACAGGTCGTCCCACCACTGCATGGTGACCAGGTCGCCGAACCACATGTGCGCGAGCTCGTGCAGGATGGTCTCGGCGCGCACCTCGTAGGACGCGTCGGTGACCTTGGACCGGAAGACGTAGTCCTCCAGGATCGTCACGCAGCCCGCGTTCTCCATCGCGCCCGCGTTGTACTCCGGCACGAAGAGCTGGTCGTACTTCGCGAACGGGTACGGGAAGTCGAACTGCTCCAGGAAGTAGTCGAAGCCCTGCTTGGTGACGTCGAAGATGTTGTCGGCGTCCAGGAATTCGGCGAGCGACGCGCGGCAGAACACGCCCAGCGGGACGACCGTGCCGTCCGCGGCCGTGTAGCTGTCGTGCACCGCGTGGTAGTGGCCCGCGACCAGCGCGGTGATGTAGGTGGAGATCCGCGGGGTGGCCGCGAACGCCCACACCGCGGCGCCGTCGCAGCCCACCGCCGGGACCGCCTCGGGGGTCGGCGAGTTGCTCACCACCTGCCAGTCGGCCGGGGCGGTGACGGTGAACGCGAACGTCGCCTTCAGGTCCGGCTGCTCGAAGTTCGCGAAGACGCGGCGGGCGTCCGCCACCTCGAACTGCGTGTACAGGTAGGTCTTGCCGTCGACCGGGTCGAGGAAGCGGTGCAGGCCCTCGCCGGTGTTCATGTACGCGCAGGCCGCGACCACGCGCAACTCGTTCTGCGCGGCCAGCCCGTCCAGCTGGATACGGCTGTCCGCGTACACCTTCTCCGGGTCCAGCGCCACGCCGTTCAGGGTGATCGCGGAGACGGACGGCGCCACCAGGTCCACGAACGTCGCGGCACCCGGCTCGGCGCACGAGAAGCGCAGCGTGGTCTCGGAGGCGAACGTCGGTCCGGTGCCGGTCAGGTCGAGGGCGATGTCGTAGCTGTCGACGGTGAGGATCCGGGCCCGCTCGCGGGCCTCGTCACGGGTGAGGTTGGTACCGGGCACGCCGGTCGTCTCCTTTGCGTTGGGTGGTTCGGGGCGAAGAGGTCTGCGGGGTCAGCCGGCGGCGGCCGCGCGGGCGTCCGCGGCGCGGGCCTTGAGCGCCCGGGCCGCGTCGTCCCGGCGCTCCAGCACCAGGCGGCGCAGCGCGGGCGCCCGGCCGTCGTCGGCGAGCCAGTCGTCGGTACGCCGCAGCAGCTCGGCGGACACGTCCCCCATCGGGTAGAGGCCGACCACGATGCGCCGGGCGATCTCGATCGAGCGCTCCGACCAGATCCGGTCCAGGGCCGCGAAGTACGGCTCGGTGAACGGCGCGAGGTTCTTGGGGTCCATGGTCCGGTCGAAGCCGCGGATGACCGCGTCGACCATCGCATTGGGGAGGTCGTCGGACTCCACCACGGAACGCCAGGCGCGCTCCTTGTTGGCGGTGGTGTCCACCGCGGCCCGGCAGGCCGTGTAGTGCTGGCGGCCGGCGGCGGTCTCGTCCGCGGCGAGCAGCGCGTCCAGGTCGGCCTTCGTCCCGGCGCCGGTCACCGTGAGCGTCTCGGCGAACAGCCAGGACAGCTCCTTGTCGACGTCCAGGCCGGGCACCGACTCCGTGCCGGACACCAGGCCGTGCAGCAGCGCGAGCTGCTCGTCGCCGGCCGCGGTGCGGCCGAAGCAGCGCGCCCAGGCCAGCTGGTGGTCGCTGCCCGGGGCCGCCGCGCGCAGCTCGCGCAGCGCGCCCGCGGACAGTTCGGCCTGCCCGGCGGCGTGCCAGTCCGGTGCGGCGTAGTGGTGCAGTGCCGCCTCGGCCTGCTCCAGGACCATCTGGACCACCGCGATGCGCGACTCGCGGGCCGCGTGCCGCAGCACCAGCGCGATGAACTCCCGGGCGGGCAGCTCCGCGTCGCGGGCGAGGTTCCACATGGCCGACCAGATGAGCGCGCGGGCCAGCGGGTCCTGCACGTCGGAGAGGCGCTCGCCGATGGTGGCGGTGGAGACCTCGTCGAAGGCGATCTTGCAGTAGGTGAGGTCGTCGTCGTTGAGCAGGATCAGCGCGGGGCGCGGCCCGCCGGCCAGCTCCGGCACTTCGGTGCGGGCGCCGACGACGTCGACCTCGACCCGGCGGGTGCGCACCAGCTTGCCGCTGCCGTCGTCGTCGTAGCAGCCGATCGCGATGCGGTGCGGCCGCAGCGGCTCGCCTTCCTGCCGGACCGCGAAGCCGGCGACCGCGCCGTCCGCGCCGACCGCGACCTCGGGCACCAGCCGGTTCATGCCGGTGGTCTCCAGCCAGGCCTTCGACCACGTGGACAGGTCGCGCCCGCTCTCCTCCTCCAGCGCGGAGAGCAGGTCGACGAGGCCGGTGTTGCCGTACGCGTGCGCCGCGAAGTAGCGGCGCGCGCCCGCGTAGAAGTGCTCGGCGCCGACGTACGCCACCAGCTGCTTGAGCACCGAGGCACCCTTGGCATAGGTGATGCCGTCGAAGTTCAGCATCGCGTCCTCGAGGTCGCGGATGTCCGCGACGATCGGGTGCGTGGTGGGCTGCTGGTCCTGGCGGTACGCCCAGGCCTTGCGGCGGATCGCGAAGGACACCCATGAGTCCTCGTACTCGGTGGCCTCGGCGACCGCCGCGGTGCCCATGTAGTCGGCGAACGACTCCTTGAGCCACAGGTCGTCCCACCACTTCATGGTGACCAGGTCGCCGAACCACATGTGCGCCATCTCGTGCAGCACGGTGTTGGCGCGGCCCTCGTAGGACGCCTCGGTGACCTTCGAGCGGAAGATGTACTCGTCGCGGAAGGTCACGCAGCCCGGGTTCTCCATCGCGCCGATGTTGTACTCGGGCACGAAGACCTGGTCGTACTTGCCGAACGGGTAGGGCAGCGCGAAGCGGTCGGCGCGGTGGAAGAACGCGAAGCCGGCCTTGGTCTGCGCGAGCAGGCGGTCGGCGTCCAGGTGCTCGGCCAGCGACTTGCGGCACAGCAGCCCGAGCGGGATGACGACTCCGTCGCCCTCGTATACGGCGCGCACCACGTGGTACGTGCCGGCCGCCAGCGCGGTGATGTAGGTCGAGATGCGCTTGGTCGGCTCGAAGCGCCACGTGGCAGCGCCGGCACCGGCGGGCTCGCGGACCGCCTCGGCGGCGTTGGAGACCACGGTCCACTCCTCGGGAGCGGTCACCGTGAAGGTGAACGAGGCCTTCAGGTCCGGCTGTTCGAAGTTGGCGTAGAGCCGCCGGGCGTCCGCGGGCTCGAAGTGCGTGTACGTGTACACGCCGCCGTCCGCGGGGTCCTCGAAGCGGTGCAGGCCCTGCCCCGTGCGGCTGTACGCGCACGAGGCCACCACGCGCAGCTCGTTCTCCGCGGCCAGGCCGTCCAGGGCGATGCGGGTGCCGTCGAAGACCTCGGCGGGGTCGAGCACCCGGTCGTTGAGGCGGACCTCGGCCACCTCGGGGGCGAGCAGGTCGACGAAGGTCGAGGTGCCGGGTTCGGTGCAGCCGAACCGGATCACCGTCTCGGACCGGAACGTCGTGGGCCCGGTGGTCAGATCGAGGGTGATGTCGTACGCCTCGACGCCGATCGTCCGGGCCCGTTCGCGGGCCTCGTCGCGCGTCAGGTTCTTGCCGGGCACGGATCACGCTCCCTGTTTGCGCCGTTCGCAGCAGATGCGGATTGTTTCTGCCTGCCCGCGAATCCTTTCACGCCGCGCCCCGCGCCAGGGGGACGAGGAATGCCCCCGGAACCGGCGCGGTTGCAGCCTGGAGAAGGCAACTGAGATGGCTGCGGCCGGGCCCCCGTCCCGCGGCCGGACCGCGTTGGGAAGGAACCGACCTTGACGACCGCTGAGCGCGACCAGGCGCACTTCTGGTTCGACCCGCTGTGCCCCTGGGCCTGGATGACCTCGCGCTGGATGCTCGAGGTGGAGAAGGTGCGTCCGGTGGACGTCACCTGGCACGTGATGAGCCTGTCGGTGCTCAACGAGAACCGGGACGACATCCCGGAGCAGTACAAGGAACTCCTCGCCAAGGGCTGGGGCCCGGTGCGCGTGTGCATCGCCGCCGAGCAGAAGTACGGCAACGAGGTGCTCGGCGCGCTCTACACCGCGCTCGGCACCCGGCGGCACCCGGGCGGGCGCGACTACGACCGGGCGACCATCGAGGAAGCTCTCGTCGAGGCCGGGCTGCCCAAGGAGCTCGCGGACGCTGCGGACTCCGACGAGTACGACGTCGCCCTGCGCGCCTCGCACAAGGAAGGCATCACGCTGGTCGGCGAGGACGTCGGCACGCCCGTCGTCGCGGTCAACGGGGTGGCGTTCTTCGGCCCCGTGGTGACCCCGGCACCCAAGGGCGAGGCGGCCGGCAGGCTCTGGGACGGCTGCGTCCTGGTGGCCGGCACCCCGGGCTTCTTCGAGCTCAAGCGCACCCGCACCGAGGGCCCGGTCTTCGACTGACGGCAGCTGTTCGGCGGCGCCCGTGTCGTCTTGCGTGCCAGGGGCCGCATCCGGAGACAATGCCGGATGCGGCCCCTTTGGTCTGCGGCGAGTCTGCAGCGGGTCCGGAGCGGCTCTGCAGCGAGTCTGCAGCGGCTCTCCAGCCGGTCTGCGACTCGGTCGGCGACACCATGCAGCGACGACTGAACGTATCGTGACATAACCCAATAAACTGGACAGATGACCGCGCCTGAACGCTCGAGACCTCTGGTACGTACGGCCCGCCGCGGCCGTCCCGACCCGCGGACCCCCAACGGCAATGCGCCGTTCGGGTCACGCCGGCCCGGGATCCGCGACCGGGCGTTCGCCGTGGCCCTGCGCCCGACCGCGGCCTGCTGGAAGCTGGCCGGCCTCCGGCACAGCGCGGCGACCCTGCGGCACTACTACAACCGCGCGGGGGGCCGCTTCGCGGTGGACCCCGAGGGCCCGCTCGCCACCGGCCCGTTCCGCCAGGTCGCGGACCGGCATCTGGAGGAGTGGCGTGACCTCGCGGTGGCCCGCTGGCAGGAGAGCGGCGGCGTGGAGCGGGAGTTCGACGCGACCACCAACTGGCACGGGGTGCGCATCGGCAAGGGCGACGACCTGGACTGGTGGCTCGCGCTGCGCGGGCTGCAGTACCGGATGACCGGGCGCATCGACATCACCCCCGGCCTGGGCGGCGACATCCCCGAGGTGCCGGACCGGGCGCCGGACGGCGCCGCCGAGGCGCTGGTGCGGGTGGTCTACGAGGTGGAGGTCTACAAGGACTGGGGCTTCGACAAGGGCGAGGACGAGTACGGCCTGTCGTTCACGCCGCTGGCCCGGCTGCACGAGGCGGGCCTCGCCCGCGAGTACGCGGTCGTCGGCCGCAGCCGCCCGCTGGTGTGGGCCGCGCCGGCCCGTGCGGGCGCGCCCGGGGGTGCGGGGATGCCCGAGGTGCCCGGAGCCTGACGGCCGGTCCTGGCTACGCTTGGCGCGCAGCACGACGACCCCGCGCGATTGGCCCGCGCGGGGTCGTCTGCGGCCTGACTGAATCGACGTTGGGAAGACGATCGGTTCGAAAGGCCCCGGAGGTCACGTCCCTCCGGAATCTGCGGTGCGGATGACGCGGCCTCAGATGAGGGCGCCGGCCGCCTTCGCCTTGCCGAAGCGCGCGGCCACGTCCTGCCAGTTGACGATCTTCCACATGGCGTCGACGAAGTCCGGCTTCACGTTCTTGTACTGCAGGTAGAACGCGTGCTCCCAGGCGTCGAAGACCAGCAGCGGGACCGCGCCCTGGCCGATGTTGCCCTGGTGGTCGTACACCTGCTCGACGATGAGGCGCTGCCCCAGCGGCTCCCAGGCCAGCACGCCCCAGCCCGAGCCCTGCGTGGTCGCGGTGGCCTTGGTGAGCTGGTTCTTGAACTTGTCGAAGCCGCCGAGGTGTTCCTCGATCGCCTCGCGCAGCTCGCCCTCGGCGCCGTCCTTGCCCGGCTCGCCGCCGCCGTCGCCGGACATGTTCGTCCAGTAGATGGAGTGCAGGACGTGCCCGGCCAGGTGGAACGCGAGGGTGCGCTCCAGGCCGACGATGCCGCCGAGCTGGTCCTTGTCGCGCGCCTCGGCGATCTGCTCGAGCGTGTCGTTCGCGCCCTTGACGTACGCCGCGTGGTGCTTGTCGTGGTGCAGCTCGATGATCTGGCCGCTGATGACGGGTTCCAGCGCCGCGTAGTCGTACGGCAGCTCGGGCAGCGTGTAGGTCATCAGTTCCTCCGAGAGCTTCTCAGTTGCAAGTTACTTGCAATTGAAGATCCTATGCAAGAAACCTATTCCCGCAGCAGCAGGGGGATCCGGCGGCGGTGCGTGTCGGCCGAAGGGGTGACCTCGCCGCCCGCCCGACGTAGCGTGCAGGGGGACGTCCCCACTCGGAGGAGGGCTACGCGGCATGGCCGGACAGGCGCAGGGCAAGGCGGAGATCACCGTGTACGACACCGTCTATATCGACGGGGCCTGGGTGCCCTCGACCGGCACCGGCGGGCTGGAGGTGGTCGACCCGGCCACCGAGAAGGTGCACGCCACCGTCCCGGACGGCACCGCGGAGGACGTCGACCGCGCGGTCGCCGCGGCCCGCCGGGCCTTCCCCGGCTGGGCCGCCACTCCGCCCGCGGAGCGCGCCGCGTATCTCGCCAAGGTCCGCGACCTGCTCGCCGAGCGGGCCGGCGAGATGGCCGAGGCAGTGGTCCGCGACATCGGCGCCCCCGGCCCGCTCGCGCAGCGCGTGCACGTCGGCCTGCCGATCGGGGTGCTGGGCAGCTTCGTCCGGCTCGCCGAGGAGTTCGCCTGGGAAGAGCGCATCGGCAACTCCCTCGTGGTGCGCGAACCGGTCGGCGTGGTCGGCGCCATCACGCCGTGGAACTTCCCGCTGCACCAGATCACCAACAAGCTCGGCCCGGCCCTCGCGGCCGGCTGCACCGTGGTGCTCAAGCCGAGCGAGGTCGCCCCCTCGGCGGCGTACGTCTTCATGGACATCCTGGACACCGCCGGACTCCCGCGCGGCGTGGTCAACCTGGTCTCCGGCACCGGCCCCGTGGTCGGCGAGGCCATCGCCGCGCACCCCGGCGTCGACATGGTGTCCTTCACGGGGTCGACACGTGCCGGCACCCGGGTCGCCGAACTGGCCGCCCCCACCGTCAAGCGCGTCTCGCTCGAACTGGGCGGCAAGTCGGCCAATGTCATCCTCCCCGGCGCGGACCTGGCCGCCGCGGTGAAGGCCGGCGTCAACGGCGCGTACCTCAACACCGGGCAGCGCTGCAACGCCACCACCCGCATGCTCGTGCACCGCGACGACCACGACCGCGCGGTCGGACTCGCGGTGGAAGCCGCCGCCGAACTCGACGGCAAGATGGGCCCGCTGGTCTCCGCGGTGCAGTACGACCGCGTGCAGGGCTACATCGCCCAGGGCATCGACGAGGGCGCGACCCTGGCCACCGGCGGCCCGGGCCGGCCGGACGGCATCGACACCGGCTACTTCGTGCGCCCGACGGTCTTCGCGAACGTGCACAACGACATGACGATCGCCCGCGAGGAGATCTTCGGCCCGGTGCTCGCGATCCTGCCGTACGCCGACGAGGAGGACGCCGAGCGCATCGCCAACGACACCCCCTACGGCCTCGGCGGCGCCGTCTGGGCGGGCACGCAGGAAGAGGGCCTGGCCTTCGCCCGCAAGCTGCGCACCGGCCAGGTCGACGTCAACGGCGGCGCCTTCAACCCGCTGGCCCCCTTCGGCGGCTACAAGCAGTCGGGCAACGGCCGCGAGCTGGGGAAGTACGGCCTGGAGGAGTACCTGGAGGTCAAATCCATCCAGCTGTGAGTTTGTGAGTGCGGCATGACGGTGCCCCGCCCCGGTCCCGGGGCGGGGCACCGCGCGGTTTCTGCCCGCCCCGCGGGTTGTGCGGGAGGCGACAAGGTCCGGCCCGCGGGGTTGTCGGGGACCGGCATAAACGTTCGTTAACCGGTTCGGTACGTTCGCAGAGTCCCGCAACTGATTCCGAGTGTGGAGGCTCCGTGAGCACCGCTCTGCCCAGCAACTCCCTGCCCGTCCTGGCCGACCTGGTCCCGTCCCGCGTCTTCCGCGGCGCGCTGGTGCGCGACGCCGCGCTGGTCGCGGGCGCCGCCGGATTCGTCGGCCTGGCCGCCCAGATCGCCATCCCGGTGGCCGGCTCGCCGGTGCCGGTGACCGGCCAGACCTTCGCCGTCCTGCTGGCCGGCACCGCACTGGGCGCGTGGCGCGGCCTCGCCGCGATGGCGCTGTACCTGGCCGCGGGCGCCGCGGGCATGCCGTGGTTCGCCGACGGCGGCTCCGGCACCGGCATGCCGACGCTCGGCTACATCGTCGGCTTCGTGCTCGCGGCCGGCCTCGCCGGTGCGCTCGCCGAGCGTGGCGCGGACCGCAGCCCGCTGCGCACCGCGGGGGTCATGGTGCTCGGCAACGCGGTGATCTACGCGGCCGGCCTGGCCTACCTCGCGTACGACCTGAACATCGGGCTGGAGCGCGCGTACGAGATCGGCATGCAGAACTACCTGCTCGGCGACGCCCTCAAGATCGTCCTCGCGATGGGCCTGCTGCCCGCCGCCTGGAAGCTGGTCGGCCGCCGCGGCTGAGCCCGCCTCCCGCACGACGCGCAAGGCCCGCTCCTGGCGCAGGGGCGGGCCTTGCCGTTTCCGCCCGCGTTCCGCCGGACTCCCGCACGTTCCTGCGTGTTCCCGCGCATTCCCTCAAGTTCCCTGGGATTCACCGGAATTCACCGGCCGGATGCTTCCCGCGCCCGGTGCGCACGGCCTACCATCCGCGCCATGGACACCGGGACAGCACGACGCGTCGTATGGGCCGGCACCGTGGCCTCGTTCCTGCTGGTCGCCGGCTTCGGCAACCAGTGGGTCTGGGAGCACCTCCTGGAGCAGGAGGACGTCGGCGAGAACTCGGGCTACCACATCCTGGGCTGGCTCAACGTCCCGCACTTCGTGCTCGACAAGAGCGGCCCCTTCGAAGGGCTGGAAGGCAAGTTCGTGGCCGGCTACCTGATCGGCGCGGCCATCCTTGTGGTCACGGTCGGCGCGGTGCTCGCCCTGGCCCGCTCGTCCGCGGCCTCTCCGTTCGTCATCGGCTGGTTCTCGCTCGTCGCGGGCGGCGCCGTCTGCGTGCTGACGAGCTACCTGATCACCGGCGGCTTCGGCGTCACCGGCCACTTCGGGGACGACGACGAGCGCACGCTCTCCGCCGCGCTCAACGCCCTCGCGGCCGGCGGCGGGTACGGCCTGCTGGCCGGCTGGTTCGTGGGACTGGTCTGCGCCCTCGCGGCCGCCGCGGGACGCACCCCGGCCGCGCACGCCGCAGCCGGCCCGCCGCCGAGCTCGCCGCCGCCCCCGCCCGCCGCGCCGCCCTCGTACCCGCCGTCCGACTACCGCTACTGACCGGCCGCGGCACTCGACCGGACCCTGCGATGTGAGTTCCGCGCAGGGTCCTGAGAGACTGCCTCCATGCGCGTTTACCTCGGCTCCGACCACGCGGGCTACGACCTCAAGCAACACCTCATCGAGTGGCTGAACGCCCACGGCCACGAGGCCGTGGACTGCGGCCCGGCCGTCCAGGCCGAGGCGTACGACTACCCCGTCTTCTGCCTGCGGGCCGGCGAGGCCGTCGCGGCCGACCCGGGCTCGCTCGGCATCGTGATCGGCGGCTCGGGCAACGGCGAGCAGATCGCCGCCAACAAGGTCAAGGGCGTCCGTGCCGCGCTGGTGTGGCGCGAGGACATCGCCGCGCTGGCCCGCGAGCACAACAACGCCAACGTGATCAGCCTCGGCGCGCGCATGCACACGGACGAGGAGGCCGCCAAGTTCGTGCAGGTGTTCCTGGACACACCGTTCTCGGACGCGCCGCGGCACATCAAGCGCATCGAGCAGATGAGCACCTACGAGACCACCGGCGAGCTCCCGCCGCTGCCCGAGGCCTGAGCCCCGGCACCCACACCCCGCAACGCTTGACGCACGGCCCGGCGGTTCCTCGCGGAACCGCCGGGCCTGCGGCGTCTCCGGGCCGGTTCCGGGCGGATCGCGCACGTCCGGGAGTGTCGGCGGGGTCGGCTACGTTGGTGGGGTCCGACCTGCCGAAGGGGGAGTACGTGCCCGAGGGCCACACGATCCACCGCCTCGCCCAAGAGAACACCCGCCGCTTCGCCGGCCGCACCGTCGCGCTGTCCAGCCCGCAGGGCCGGTTCGCGGACGGCGCCGCGCTGCTCGACGGCACCGAGCTGGTCGGCGCCGAGGCGCACGGCAAGCACCTGTTCCTGGAGTTCCCCGGCGAACGCTGGATCCACGTGCACCTCGGGCTCGCGGGGGTCTTCCGGTTCGGCGAGATCGCGGACCCCGCGGACGGCCCCGGGCCGGTCGTCGGGGTGGTCCGGCTCCGGATCGCCGGCGACGACTCCTGGGCCGACCTGCGCGGCCCCAACACCTGCGAGATCGTCACCCGCACCGAGAAGGACGCGCTGCACGCCCGCCTCGGCCCCGACCCGCTGCGCCCGGACGCCGACCCGGACCAGGCCTGGGAGCGCATCGCCCGCAGCGCCAAGCCCATCGCCGAGCTGCTCATGGACCAGAAGGTGCTGGCCGGCGTCGGCAACGTCTACCGCGCCGAGGCGCTGTTCCGCGCCGGGCTCGACCCGCACCGCGAAGGACGCCTCGTCAAGCGGGCGACCTGGGATGCCATCTGGGCCGACCTGGTCGACCTCATGGCCGAGGGCGTCCGGGTCAACCGCATCGACACGGTGCGGCCCGAGCACACCCCCGAGGCGATGGGCCGCCCGCCGCGGCAGGACGACCACGGCGGCGAGGTGTACGTGTACCGGCGTACCGGGATGCCGTGCCTGGTCTGCGACACCGAGGTCCGCATCGAGGAACTGGCCGGCCGCAACCTCTTCTGGTGCCCCAAGTGCCAGCCCAAGGCCCGGAAGCGGCGCGCGGCGGCCGCCCCTGCCGCAGGCGGCGCGGCCACCGCCTCGGGTACCCCGGCTAGAAGCCGAAGGACATCCACGGCAGCTGCAGCGGCGCACACGCCCGCCCCAGCTCCGCGAGTGCGCCGGGGCGCAGTTCGCTGATCCGGCCGGCCGCGGCCAGCGCCGCCGGGCTCACGCCGTCCAGATAGAGCGACCCAAATTCCTGCGCGCCGAGCCGGAGTTCGGCGGCGTCTGCGGTGCGCTCGCAGCGTGCCCCGGCGGCGTCGCCGGACAACCGCCAACGCCCGGTGTTCCAGGGGCAGAACGGGTCCGCGACGTCGAGGACCACGTCGACCGGCGCCGAATAGGTGCGCGCCTCCAGGGCCTTGCCGACCTCGACCAGGCGGATGAACAGCGCATCGCGGAACGACGGCACCGCGGCACGCGGATCGGCGAGCTGGAACAGCAACTCGTCGTCCAGCGGCAGGTTGTCGACCTTGATGGTCGTCATCAGGTCCAGGTCGAACAGGTAGCGCCACAGCGCCAGCCGGACGGCCGGGTCGGCCGCGATCGCCTCGCGGACCAGCGTGGTGCCGGTCGGGCCGGTCGCGTCCCAGTCGACGACGGTCGCGTAGTACGCGTACCCCCGTACCTGGCCGTCGACTTCGGCGAGCACGCAGCGCAGCGGACTGGCGCCCTCGCGGTCGCCCGGCGGGTCCAGCGGCACGCGCTCCTTCCAGGCGCCGGAGCGGGGCATCAGCCCGGCGCGCGTGCCGAGCAGTTCCTCGTAGACCTTGACGCAGGTGTCCAGCGCGGCGGCCGGGTCGGCCAGGCGGAGCCGCAGCCCCGCGGGGGCGGCCGGTTCGGCGGGCAGCACGGCGGCCGTCCGGGCGATGCGCAGCGACATGCGCCAGGTGGCCAGTCCGTACCCGAAACGGCCGTAGATGGCCGGCTCGGACGCGGTCAGCGCGGCCACGGCCTCGCCGTTCTCGTGCAGGCCGTCGAGCTGGTGGCGCATCAGCGCGCGGAGCACGCCGCGCCTGCGGTGGGTGGGCAGCACGCCGACCGCGCTGATCCCGGCCACCGGCACCGAGGCACCGCCCGGGACCGTCATGGCGAACGAGAACGCCGCGGCGCTGCCCACCGGTTCGTTGCCCTCGTACGCGCCGATGCACCGGTCCGCCTCGAGGATGCGGTTCCAGAATTCCACCCGCTCGGGCGGCTCCTCGCCGCCGAACGCGTGCGGATCGATGGCGTTCCAGGCGTCCCACTCGCCGTCGGCGACGGGGCGGACGACCGGGGCGAAGCCGGGAGGGGAGCTCATTTCTCCTGACTACCAGGAGATGTGTCGACTTCGCCTCTGAATTTCGGGTGATACGCCCGGTTGCGCCGCCGAACCGGTGTTCGTGGCCGTCGACGCGGCCCCGATGCGCTGGGTAGGGTCGCGCAATGGCGGACACCAGGGGCTCGCATTCCCGGCGATTCGCCCGGCGAGCAAGCAAGTTGGCGAGGTGGTTACGCCATACCCTGCTGCCCTCCGACCGGTTCGTCCTGGTCGTCCTCCTCGCCGCGGTCACGGTCTGCGGTCTGCTGCCGACCCTGGACGGCTCCTGGTTCCCGGCCACCACCGTCGTCGTGCCTGTCGTCATCGGCGCCCTCGTGCTGCGCATGCGGACCCTGCTGCTGCTCTACGCGGCCGTGGCCGGCGTGCTGGCCGCCGAGGACCACGCGCGCGAACCCGACCACGTCACGCCCGGTGCGGTGGCCGTGGTGGCGGCCGTCGCGTTCGTGATGCTCTTCATGGCCCGCAAGCGCACGCGGCTGGGCCTCCAGGGCACCCGCGGCGAGACCATGCTCTTCGACCTGCGGGACCGCCTGCGGGCGCACGGCCTGGTGCCCGAACTCCCGCCGCAGTGGCACGCCGACGTCGCGCTGCGGCCGGCCGGCGGGCAGGCGTTCTCCGGCGACTTCGTGATTGCCACCCGCGGCCGGCGCGGCGGGCGGACCCTGGAGATCGCCCTCGTCGACGTATCCGGCAAAGGCCTGGACGCGGGCACCCGCGCGCTGCTGCTGTCCGGTGCGTTCGGCGGCCTGCTCGGCTCGCTGCCGCCGCGCGGCTTCCTGCCCGCCGCCAACGACTACCTGCTGCGGCAGGGCTGGTCGGAGGGCTTCGCGACCGCCGTGCACGTCGCGGTGGATCTGGAGACGGGGGAGTACGAGCTGCTCTCCGCGGGCCATCCGCCCGGCGTGCACTGGGTGGCCGCCTCGGGGCTGTGGGAGATACGCGAGGCCGAAGGGCCGCTGCTCGGGGTGATCCCGGGCGCCGCGTTCGACGGCGTGACCGGCGTCCTCGGCCCCGGCGACGCCCTGCTCCTGTTCACCGACGGCATGGTCGAAGTACCCGGGCAGGACATCTCGCTGGGCATCGACCGGCTCATCGGCGAGGCCGACAAACTGGTCGCCGACGACTTCAAGGACGGCGCCCGCCGCATCGCGGACTCGGCCGCCGCGAACATCTCCGACGACTGCGCGGTCATCATGATCCGCCGGCACTGACCGCCCGCCGGGCTTGCCAAAGCCGCCGAGGCCCGCGCTCCGACGGGGAGCGCGGGCCTCGGCGGTCGTCTCGCGGGGGCGTCAGGCGAGCTGGCCCTCGATCGCCGCGATCAGCGCCGGGTCGTGCGGGTCGGTCGTCGGGCGGAACCGCGCGACCGGCGTGCCGTCCGCGGCGACCAGCACCTTCTCGAAGTTCCACTGGATGTCGCCCGCCGCGCCCTCGGCGTCCGCGGTCTCCGTCAGCGCCGCGTACAGCGGGTGCCGGCCCTCGCCGTTGACCTCGATCTTCTCGGTCAGCGGGAACGAGACGCCGTAGCTGGTCGAGCAGAACTCCTGGATCTCCTCGGCCGATCCGGGCTCCTGGCCCATGAACTGGTTGCAGGGGACGCCCAGGACGGTGAACCCGCGGTCGCCGTACTCCTTCTGCAACTGCTCCAGGCCGGTGTACTGCGGGGTCAGGCCGCACTTCGAGGCGACGTTGACGATCAGGGCGGGCTTGCCGCCGGTCAGGTCGCCGAGGGTGCCCGGGGTGCCGTCGAGGCGGGCGATCGAGGTGTCGAGCAGGCTCACGGCCGCTCTCCTTCCGTGGGGGTGTGATCCGTCGGTGTAGCGGCCGACCCATTGTCGCCGGACGTTGTTGCGCGGCCGCGGCCGACTCCCCGCCCGCGGCCGCCGGGCTCAGCCCCGCGCGCCCCAGGCCTCGGCGGTACGCCGGAAGCCCTCGCGCCACGGAACCGTGCACGGGCCGGTCAGCGAGATCCGCTTCGCGGTGTCCTGGATCTGGCCGCGCAGCGTGCCGGGCTGCTCGACGACCTGCACCTCGGCGGGCCGGCCGGTCAGCTCGCCGAAGTACGCCGACCACTCCTGCACGCTCACCGGGTCGTCGCCGCCCCAGTTGACCACCGTGGCCGGGGCGGACGCGGCGGCCAGCAGCGCCTCGGTCTGCGCGTTGATGTCGTCCTGGTGGATCGGGCTGTACATGCACGGGTCCCAGCGCGTCACCACCGGGCGGCCCTCCAGGATCGCCGACAGGTGGTGGGTGGGCAGGCCGCCGTTGGCGCCGTACGACGCGTTCATGCGGGCGATGGTGACCGGCAGGTCGAACGCCCGCGCGCAGAACCGGGCCACCGCCTCCTCGCCCGTCTTGGACACCGAATAGGTGGGCGCGTGCAGCACGTTCGCATCGCCCAGCGGCGAGGTCTCGGCGTAGACGTGCATCGGGTCCTCGTGCGGCCGCAGCACCGACGCGGTCGACATCACCAGCGCGGCCTTGGCCTTGCGGCAGTGCTGCAGCAGCAGCCCGGTGCCCTCGGCGTTGACGCGCAGCGCCTCGTCGTAGTCGTACCCGGGCGCCTGGAAGGTCGCCAGGTGCAGGACGTACGTGAAGTCCGACGGCAGCTCGCTGTAGTCCGCGGCACCCAGGTCGATCGCCCGCGTGGTCACGCCCAGCGCGTCCACCTTGGCCCGGTCCTCGGCGTTCGAGAACCGCGCGATGCCCCAGACCTCGTTGTCCTTGGCCAGGTACTCGGTCAGCGGGAAGGCGATCTGCCCCGCCGGGCCGGTGATGAGGATCTTCTCGCCGGACAACATCGCTGGTGCCTCCTTCAGGACGTGACGCTTCGTCATATCCAAGATCCGGCCACGAAACCAGGACGAGCCCGGGGTGAGCCTGGCCACTGCGCCGGCCGCGCCGACCCCTTCGGCCACGCCGGCCGCGCTGTCCACGAAACGCGGGAACACGCACCGTGCGCTTCGCCTGCGGCTCCTTGGTGAATGGTGCCTACGGCGGCGCACGTCCCCTGCTCCCGGCGCCGCCGGGCCATCAACCGTCTACCGGTCACCCGGAGGATGCCGCGTGCCGACCCCCACGAAGCCGTTCACGAAGCCCGCCCGCCGTGCGCGGCGGGCCGTCCTGATCCTTGCCGCCGCCTTCGCCGCCCTGCTGAGTCCCCTCGGCATCACACCCGTGCAGGCCGCGGTGCCGACGACGCCGTACAGCTCGTTGACCAACCAGTTCCAGAACTACGGCAACAGCTCCGGAGCCTGGAACGGCGCCGACGGCGCCGAGTCCCTGAAGCTGCCGGACGGCCGCGTGCTGTGGTTCTTCAACGACACCTACCACGGTCCGGTCAACCCGGACGGCACGCGGCGCCCGTTCCAGAGCCGGTTCCTGCGCAACTCGCTGGTGATCCAGAACGGCTCGGCGATGTCCACGGTCACCGGCAGCGCCAACGGCCCGTCCAGCCTCGTCGAGGCGGCGGTACCGGGGGAGTGGCTGTGGGGCGGCGACCAGATGCTGTCCGGCGGCACGGTCTACAAGTTCTACCAGCGCATCGCGCCCGTGCCCCCGCCCTGCCAGGGCGACTTCTGCTTCCGGGTGAACGGCGCCGAACTGGTCGCGATGCCGGTCGCCACCATCACCGACCCGACGACGTACCGCAAGGTGCCGGTCCCGTCGCCGGCCGACTGCGTGCCGGGCGTGCACTGCACGCTGTGGGGCACCGCGCTGGTCAGCGACGCCACCTACACGTACCTGTACAACACGGAGTACGACCACACCGGCGGCGTGCTCAACAAGTACCTGCACCTCGCCCGCGTTCCCAAGGGGCAGTTCACCGGCACCTGGGAGTACTGGAACGGCAGCACCTGGAGCACCGACCCGGCGCAGTCGGCCCGCATGATGAACGGCGTCTCCGAAGGGTTCTCGGTCACCTACACCGGCGGCCGGTACGTCCTCATCACCCAGGGCCTGACCGGCGCCCTGGCCGGGAACATGGAGGCGTACTACTCCGCGACGCCGACCGGCTTCAACGGCGGCAACAAGACCGTCCTGCACATGACCCGCGAGACGACCACCGACACGGGCAACTGGACCTACGAGTACCGCCTGGTGCCGCACCTCAGCAGCGGCAACACCGTGGTGGTCGCGTACAGCGTCAACTCCCTCTACGTCGACGGCGCCTGCACCGCGCAGAACTACTGGCAGGCCAACCTCTACCGGCCCCGGTTCGTGCAGTTCACGCTGCCCGCGACCGCACAAGGCGGCGCCTACATCAGCCCCACCAAGGCACCGCCCGGCGCGCCCTGGACGATGACCAGGCCGGACTACTGCACCGACAACACCAAGGCGGCCCCGGCCCCGACGAACGTCAAGGCGACCGCGCTGACCGGAGCCGCCATCAAGCTGTCGTGGACGCGGCCGACCCCCGGCGGGAAATGGTCCTACGAAGGAAAGTGGCGTGACGCGACCGCGGGCCAGGCCTGGAGCGACTGGGTCCTGTTCACCCCGGACGCCGACAACTGGACCCCGGCCCTGCTCGCCCCCGGCCACAAGTACGAGTTCCAGATGCGTGCGGTGGCCTGGTCGGGAGCGGTCAGCGCGTGGTTGCCGGTGGTCTCCGCGGTCGCCCAGCCGTAAGGCCGAAAAAATACAGGGCTAAAACGTTGCCACCTGCACGAGTACCCTGGGGTCGGCTCCCGTTTGTACTCAAACGGGAGCAGATCCTGCCCGCCCGCGTTGCCTCGTGGAGACCCTGTGCCGTCCCCCTACCGCCGAATATTCGAAGCGCCCGGAACCCTCGCGTTCGCCGGTGCGGGGTTCCTGTCGCGCATGCCGCTCTCGATGACCGGCATCGGCATCCTCACGATGCTCTCCGAGATGCGCGGCTCGTACGGCCTGGCCGGCGCGGTGACCGCGGTCATGATGATCTCCGGCGCCTTCTTCGGCCCCCAGATCGCCCGCCTCGTCGACCGGCACGGCCAGCGCCGCATCGCGCTGCCCGCCACCGCGGTCACGCTGTCCGGCGGTGCCGCGCTCCTCCTGTGCGCCCGCCTCGAAGCCCCCGAGTGGACGCTGTTCGCGGCCGCCGTGCCGATCGGCTGCATGCCGACCTTCGGCTCGATGGTCCGGGCCCGCTGGGCGCACATCTACGGCGACCGGCCGCTCGACCTGCACACCGCGTACTCCTTCGAGTCGGTCGTCGACGAGATGTGCTTCATCGCCGGCCCGATCCTGTCCGTCGGCCTGGCCACCACGCTCTTCCCCGAGGCCGGCGTCCTGGTCTCCGGCCTCTTCCTCGCGGTCGGCTCGGTCCTCTTCTGCGCTCAACGCGGCACCGAGCCCCCGGTCCGGGCCCGCGTCGAAGGCAAGCACGGCTCCGCGATCCGCTCCCCGGGCCTGCGTGTCCTGGCCCTCACCTTCGCCGCCACCGGCGCGGTCTTCGGCTCGGTCGACGTGGTCACCGTGGCGTTCGCCGAGGACGAGGGCCACAAGGGCCTGGCCAGCGTGGCCCTCGCGGTCTACGCCCTCGGCTCCTGCCTGGCCGGCATCGTCTTCGGCATGGTCAAGCCCCGCGGCACCGCCGCGGGCCGCTTCCTCACCGGCGTCCTGGTGATGGCCGCGAGCCTCGTCCCGCTGCTCTTCGTCGGCAACCTCTGGTGGGTCGGCGGCGCACTCTTCCTGGCCGGCCTGTCGATCGCCCCCACGATGGTCACCACCATGGCCCTGGTCGGCGACTTCGTCCCGGCCCGCCAGCTCACCGAAGGCCTCGCCTGGACCACCACCGGCCTCGCCGTCGGCGTCGCGGCCGGCTCCTCGATCGGCGGCCTCGCGGTCGACGAGTACGGCTCCGCGGCCGCCTTCGGCGTCCCGGTCGCGGCCGGCGCCCTGGCCGTCCTCATCGCCCTGTCCGGCAGCCGCCGGCTCCGCCGCCCGCCCGCCCCCGAGCCGACCCCGGAACCGGCCCCCGCCGAACCGGCCCCGGCCACCCGCCAGACCCTCTACGAGGCCTGACCGCAGACCCGCCACCGGACCACGGAAAAGGCCCGGACCTGGGGAAAATCCCTGGTCCGGGCCTGTTCTTCACAGAGCGGATGACGAGAATCGAACTCGCGTAATCAGTTTGGAAGACGCTGCGGACGCCTGTGCCCCGACCTGCGCACCTTCTCGACTGCTCCGACGTCGCACTTTGCCCGCGATTCCCCGTGGCTCCCC
>NZ_JAKFHA010000025.1:72942-126290 GCF_021502675.1 Yinghuangia soli | reverse complement strand
GGCACCGCGACCACGCGGCGACTGGGCGCCCGAACCTCCAGATCCGACGCCCCGGGCCCGACCTCGTTCCCATCAGCAGGCGCCCCGTGCCCGGACCCCTGTTGGGACCCGTGCCCGGCCCCCGGCCCCCGCCCCCGGCCCCCCCCCCCCCCCCCGGGCCCCCCCGCCCCCCCCCCGCCCCGCCCCCCCCCCCCCCCCCCCCCGCCGGGGCCCCGCCCCCCCCCCCCGACCCGGGTTCGGACGCCCCGGTCACGGCATCGCCGGCAGCCCGTAGGGCCTCGGCACGGGCAGGAGCATTGCGGGCAGCCTCGGCACGCAACATGGCGTTGAGCGCGGCGAACGGGTCAATGGGCATGGTGATTCCTTGCGTTGCTCGATGGTCGACGGACGGCGCGCTACAGCCACCGCCGATCAGCAGCGCAACACCATGCAACGCGAGACCACCACCGACGCAGGTACACCCGGGGGCGGCCCCGCCCCCGCGGGCCACCCTTCCCCGACCCCCGCCGACACCCCCGCCCCGGCCTCACCGGATCCACCCCGCGGACGTACCACCCACGACGGCACCGCGACCACGCGGCGACTGGGCGCCCGAACCTCCAGATCCGACGCCCCGGGCCCGACCTCGTTCCCATCAGCAGGCGCCCCGTGCCCGGACCCCTGTTGGGACCCGTGCCCGGCCCCCTGCCCCGGCACCTGCCCCGCCCCCGAAACGGGCCCCCCGACGCGCCCCTCCCCACAGACCGCCGCCCCCGCCCCGCACACCACCATCACCAGGGCCAGCAACACCCCCGCCAGGACACCACCGCCCACACGGCAGCCGCCGACACGGCAACCGATACCGGGCGAAGCAGCGCGCATGGGGCAGACCTCCTGCAGACGTCTGCCATCCGCAACGCTCCCGCCACGCACACAGAGACCACCAAGTCACCCACCCGGCCCAACAACACCACCCAGATGTCGCCGTCGACGCCGGATGGTCGGATAGTCCTATCGGGCCCGCGCAGGTTGCCGGTGAACTCCGCCAAGGCAAGGAAGAGTTGACGGGCGGGGCCTAGCGCGCGATGGAGAGGGCGAAGGGGATGGGGCCCAGGGCGTTGATCAGGGGGCCCACGAGGAGGAGGAAGGACTCGGGGACGCGGGCCGTGGTGATGGGGCCGAGGTCGACTACGTGGTGCTGGTCCCAGCCGAGGGTGGTCAGCAGGGTGCGGGTGTCGGCCTTTGCGGTTGTGTCGTTGCCGCTCAGGAAGGCGGTCGGCGGGATCGCGAGTGAGGCGGGGGCGGCCATTGCGGAGACGTGGACGGTGTTGAGGGCCTTGACCACACGGGTCCGCGGGAGTGCGCGCTGGAGTTCTTCGGCGAGGCTGCTGCCGGGGTAGAGCAGTTCCGCGGCGAAGCCGCGGGCGTCCGGGATGGTCGCGTTCGCCACGTCGACGAGCACTGTGCCGGCCAACTCGCGGGCCAGGCCGGAGAGTACGTCGACGGCGACCGGTCCCGGGAGGGCATTCACCACGAGGTCACCGGCCTCGGCGGCCGAGGTGAGGGTGGTCGGCTTCGCGGCCGAGTCGGACCACGCGGCGGCTGATCGTCCCGGGTTGCGGGCGCCGACCACCGGGTGGTGGCCGGCGCGGGCCAGGGCGTCCGCCAGGGTACGGGCGACGTTTCCGGCACCGAGGATCGCGACGGTCTTCATGGGCATGCTCCTTGCGCTGGGTGATCACGATCGGGGCACCCAGGACGCTAGGCGGGAATAACCCGCAGCCGGCAGAAGGTACTTCAAGGTGCCCAGGGCACCCGAGCACCCCCGCCCGCTTCTTGTGACCGATGTCCGGACGTCAGCCGAGGGACCATGACCATTCGTACCGCCGCCCAACGCCGCGCGGACGCTGCCGCGGAGCAGCGGGCCCGTTTCGATTCCTGTCCGGCCAACCGGGTCATGGAGCGGATCAGCGACAAGTGGGTCGCGCTGGTGTTCCGGGCGCTCGCGGACGGCCCGTTGCGGCGCGGCGACCTGGCCCGGGCCCTGCCGGGCGCCAGCCCGAAGGTGCTCACCGAGACGCTGCGCCGGTTGGAACGCGACGGCCTGCTCGCCCGCGCAGTGGAGGCGGGCGTTCCGGTACGCGTCGCGTACGGGCTCACCGAGGTGGGCCTTGACCTGCTCCCGGTGCTCGACACCGTCGCGCGGTGGGCGGAAGCCAACATCGCCGGCATCGACGCTGCTCAGGACGCCTACGACGCCCGCACCGGCCACGAGGGTTGACGCCGCTACGTCCGCGGGTCCGCGGGGATCGTGGCGACCGCGGTGTGCAGCGTCTTCTGCATGGCTTCGACGAGGGGTTGGGGCCAGCGGCGGCGGGCGGTCAGGATGCCGATGTGGCGGGTGGGGCGCGGGTGTTCCAGGGCGCAGAAGGCCAGGTCGGGCTTGTGGGTGGCCAGGGCGATCCGGGGGATCAGGGCGACGCCGACGCCTGCTTCGACCAGTGCCTGGGTGAAGAGGTAGTCGGTGCTGGTGCAGACCACGTCGGGCTGGAAGCCGGCCATGCCCGAGGCGCGGGCCAGTGGGGCACCGGCTGCGCCGCAGCCGTCGATCCAGCGTTCTCCGGCCAGTTCGGCGATGCCGACCGCGCGGCGCCGGGCGAGGCGGTGGGTGCGGGGGAGGACCAGCCAGATCTGCTCGTCCATCAGCGGGGTGAGGGTCAGCCGGGGTGTGGCCGGGGCGTGGCCGAAGTGGTAGGTGAGGGCCAGGTCCGCGCGTCCGGAGCGGACCAGTTCGGCGGCGTCCTCGGGCTCGGCCTCGGTGACGGTGAGCTCGACGTCGGGGTGCCCGGCGTTCAGTGCGACGATCGCGGCGGGCAGCAGTCCCTGGCCCGCGCTGGTGAACGTGGCGACGTCGAGGCGCCCGGTGCGGCCCGCGGCGAGGCGGTCGATGCGCTCCTGCGCGGCGTCGAGTTCGGCGGCCACGGTGTCGGCAGTCTCGACGAGGACGCGGCCCGGCTCGGTGAGCGTGACCCCGCGGGGGCCGCGTTCCACGACCGGCCGGCCCAGCGCGCGTTCGAGGGCGGCGATGTGCTGCGAGACCGCGGACGGCGTCATGAGCAGGGCTGCCGCGGCCTTGGCGAAGCTGCCCTGGGCGGCCACCTCGCGCAGGATCCGGAGCCGGTGCACATCGATCACGAGGCCACTCCAGTGTGTAGTCCTACTTAACGACCATACAGAAACTGGTCACTTCTGCTGTCGGCAGGACCCGGCCAGAATTGCCGCATGACACGCAGAGCCTGGGCGCTTTTCGCCTCCATGTCCGTCGTCTGGGGCATCAGCTACCTCTTCATCAAGGTCGCCGTCGAGGAAGTGTCGGCACCCGTCGTCGTGGTGGCCCGCACCGCGATAGCCGCGGCCGTGCTGGTCCCGCTGGCGCTGCGCCGGCGGGCCTTCGACGCGCTGCGCGGACGCGTGAAGATCGTCGTCCTGCTGTCCTTCACGCACGTGACCGGGCCGTTCCTGCTCATCACGTACGGCGAGGTGCACATCTCGTCGTCGCTCACCGCACTCCTGATCGCCGCCCAGCCGATCATGATCGCCCTCATCGCGCTCAAGGTGGACGCCTCGGAGCGCGTCACCGGCCCGCGGGCCGTCGGCCTCGCGGTGGGCCTCGGCGGCGTCGGCACGCTGGTCGGCTTCGACCTGACCGGCGACCGGCTCGGGCTGCTCGGCGCCGGAATGGTCCTGCTGGCCACGTTCGGGTACGCCTGCGCCACGCTGATCGTGAAGCGCCACCTGTCCGACGTCCCGCCGCTCGGCCTGGTCGCGTCGACCATGAGCATCACCACGGTCGTCCTGCTGCCGCTCGCCGTCGCCACCGCGCCGGACGCGATGCCCAGCGCCGAGGCGACCGGCTCGCTGCTCGCCCTCGGCCTCGTCTGCACCGCACTCGCGTTCCTGGCCTTCTACCAGCTCATCGCGGACGCGGGTGCGGGCCGGGCGGCGCTCATCACCTACATCAACCCGGTCGTCGCGGTGGCCCTCGGCGTGCTGGTCCTGGACGAGAAGCTGAGCGCGTCGATCGCGGCCGGCACCGCACTCATCCTGGCCGGGTCGTGGATGGCCACCCGGCCGGCGTCCGCCCGCACGCCCGCGGACGGACCCGCCGGCCGGCCCGGCGACGGCCCGGTCAGTCCCGGTACTCCGGAACCCGCTTCTCCCGCCGCGCAATGATCGCTTCCTCGAAGTTCTGCGTGGTCAGCCGCACGTACAGCTGCGCCGCGCCCTCGGCCTCCATGTGCGAGTGCATGCTGCCCGCCTCCAGCCCGGACCACAGCATGCGCTTGGTGACCTCGACCCCGACCCGGCTGAACCCGATGATGCGCTCGGCCAGGTCGAAGCACTCGTCGAGGAGCTTCTCGCCGGGGACCGTGCGCGAGACCAGGCCGATGCGCTCGGCCTCGGCGGCGTCCACGTCGCGGCCGGAGAGCATGATCTCGAAGGCACGCGACGAGCCGATCGCCCGCGGCAGCAGGTAGCTGATGCCCAGTTCGCTCGCGGTGAGGCCGTTGTTGATGCCGGCCGCCCGGAAGTACGCGGTCTCGGAGGCGAGCCGGATGTCGGTGGCCACCGACAGGCAGAAGCCGCCGCCGATCGCCGGGCCGTTGATCGCCCCGATCACCGGCTGGTGCATCTTGCGCAGGCCCAGGATCACGTCGTCGAGGATCTCCATCGACCGCCGCGCGATGCTGGTGCGGGTCAGCCCCTTGATCCCGGGGATGCGCCCGGAGCTCTCCAGGTCGGCGCCCGAGCAGAAGCCGCGCCCGGCTCCGGTGATCACCACGACCCGCGTATCGTTGTCCGCACTGACCTCCTCGAGGGCCTCGCGGAACGGGACCATCACGTCGAAGGCCATCGCGTTCATCCGCTCCGGGCGGTTGAGCGTGATCAGCGTGACGTGCGGGCGCGGCTTGTCGATGAGCACGAACGACATGGGGCGGCATCCTCGGGCGGTCGGGAAGAACTGAGGGCGGGTCAGGTGTTCTTGATCGTGTCAATGATCACGGTCAAGCGCACCGGTACGGGGACGCGATGTCAAGAGGCAGGCGCACGGAGGGGCACGGCGATATGCGCGGGGGATATGCGGATCCGCAGTCGTTCGACGCCTTCGCCGGCGACTACGACCGCTACTCCGACCTGCACGATCCGCTCGGCGAGTGGCTGTCCGGCAGGGTCGCCGAACTCGCGCCCGCGGGCGGCCGCGCACTCGACGCCGGCTGCGGTTCGGGCCGGCACGCCCAGGCCCTGGCCGACACGTACGACGAGGTCCTCGCCGCCGACCTGAGCCGCTCCCTCATCGAGACCGCGCGGCTGCGCCGCCCGCACGCCCGGGTCCGCTACGAGGCGCTCGACCTGCACCACGTCGCGGACGACACGGGATTCGACCTCGTGGTGAGCCTGGCGGCCCTGCACCACGTCCCCGACCTCGACAAGGCGCTGGAGCACCTGCGCGGCCTGGTCCGGCCCGGCGGCACCGCGATCCTGGTCGACAACGTCGCCGCCCGGCCGACCCCGCCGCGCTGGGCGTACGTCACCGGTGCCGCGTACGAACTCCCGCGCGACATCGCCCGCCTGGGCCGCCGCGACGCCTGGTGGCTCTACCGGTTCCGGACCAGCAGACCCTGGCTCGCCCACCTGCTCAGCGACCGCTACCTGACCCGCACCCAGTTCGAACGCCACTACGGCGCGGCCTTCCCCGGCGCGGAGTTCACCGACCTCGGCTTCGCGCACGCGATGGTCTGGCACAACATCTGACGGGCCGTCCGGACGTCCCGGTCGCGCCCCACCCCGCGCCCCCGCCTGCGGCACCTGCCATGCTGTGCGGCGGCCGATTCCGGACAGGAACCGGACGGGGAACGCGACAGGGCGGGGACATGGGGAACACGATGGGCAACTGGTCACGTGCCGCGACGGCGACGGTCACGTGCGGTCTGGTGGGCGCGCTGATGCTGGGCGTCTCGGGCTGCAGTTCGTCGGGTACGAAGGCCAAGAAGGCCCCGCAGAATCTCTGCGCCGCGCTGCCCGCCCCGGAGTTGGCGCAGCTGAAGCTGGGCAAGGACACCCTTC
Source organism: Yinghuangia soli (assembly GCF_021502675.1). Classification (GTDB taxonomy): domain Bacteria; phylum Actinomycetota; class Actinomycetes; order Streptomycetales; family Streptomycetaceae; genus Yinghuangia; species Yinghuangia soli. Next base: position 120,185 of record NZ_JAKFHA010000025.1, on the reverse strand, counting down.
CGTCCTCGCAGACCGCCTCCTACTCCTCGTCCGCCGAGTGCGAAATCGTCGCGGTCCAGGGCGACACCTCGGCCGACAGCGGCACCCTCGACGTCGAGTGGTCCAGCCACGGCGACCGCAAGAAGTCCTCGCGCGCCGAGCGGAGCGCCAAGACCCGCTTCGAGTCCGGCCGCAACGCGGCGAACCGGATCTGCAACGGCGCGGCCCCGGTGATCGACAAGTTCGGCAGCGCCGCAGTCGTCTGCGTCAAGCCCGGGGTCGGCTCCGGCCGGACCGAGGCCCGCCTCGCGGTCCGCGACGGCCGCCAGGTCGTGACCATCGCCTACTACGGCCCCGAGAAGGACCCCGCGCGCATCCAGGCGGCCCTGCGCCGGGTGGCCGAAACCAGCCTGGCCGCCAAGGGCTGACCGCCCGCCGCACACGTACGACCGCGACCCGGCCGCCCATGTGGCCGGGATCAAGGGCCACCCGTCCGGAATTGGCCGCTGACTCCGCGTCAGCACCATGTGACACTGGCGACCCGGTCGTACGCCCTGAAACGCGTATGCACCAACGCACTGGTTATCAGCGAGGAGTGTCCATGCAGGTTGCGGTCGTCACCTTCGACGGGTTCAACGAGCTCGACAGCTTCATCGCCTCGGGGCTGATCAACCGCAGCCGGGCGCACGGACTCACCGCCTACATCACCACGCCGACCCCGGTCGTCACCTCGATGAACGGCGTCGAGGTCACCGGGCAGCGCCCGCTCGAGTTCGTCGCCGAGGCGGACGTCGTGCTCATCGGCAGCGGCATCAAGACCCGCGACGTCGTGGCCGACGACTCGCTGCTCGCGGCCCTCCCGCTGGACCCCGCCCGGCAGCTGATCGGCTCGCAGTGCTCCGGCGCCCTGGTGCTCGCCAAGCTCGGGCTGCTCGGCTCGATGCCCGCGTGCACCGACACCATCACGCGCCCCTGGGTCGAGGCCTGCGGCGTCACCGTGCTGGACGCGCCGTTCCACGCCGACGGCAACATCGCCACCGCGGGCGGCTGCCTGGCCTCGCAGTACCTCGCCGCCTGGGCGATGGTCCGCACGGTCGGCGAGGCCGCGGCCCGCGACGCGATCGAGTACGCCGCGCCGGTGGGGGAGAAGCTCGCCACCGTCGAACGCGTGATGGCGGCGGTACGCACCGGCGAACCCGCCCTGCGCTGACGCCGCGGGACCCGGGGCAGGCGCACCCTGCCCCGGCCGTCCCGGCTTCCGCCGCCCCGGCCTCCCGGTCGGCCCGGCCGATCACCCGTCCCGACCACCAGCCCGCCCGCGCCCGGCGGCCCAGGAAAGCACAGCTTCCGACGTGTCCCTGATACCTCCCGCCACCGGTCCCGAGTCCGACACGCCCGCCGCCGGACCGCAGCTTCCGGCGTCGAGCGTTGCCGGACCGCCGCTCCCCGCCCCGGCCGCGGTCGGCGAGGGACGCGGCGACAGCGGTGCGTCCCTCGACCCGGCCGCCGTGGCCGCGATCCAGAAGCGGACCGTCCGGGTACTCGTGCTCGCCCAGGTCGTGGGCGGCATCGGCGTCGGCTCCTCGCTCGCGGTCAGCGGCCTGCTGGCCGAGGAACTCTCCGGCTCCAAGACCTGGTCCGGCTTCGCGGTCACCGCGATCACCCTGGGCGCCGCGCTCACCGCGATACCGCTGGCCCGGATAGCCGACGCCCGCGGCCGCCGGACCGCCCTCGCCTGCGGCTGGGCCGTCGCGACGCTCGGCGCGGTCGGCGTCATCGGGGCCGCGGTCCTCGGCTGGTTCCCCCTCCTGCTCGCCACCCTGGTCGTCTTCGGCGCGGGCTCCGCGGCCAACCTGCAGTCCCGGTACGCCGCCGCCGACCTCGCCGACGACGCCACCCGGGCCCGGTCCCTCGCCATCGTGGTCTGGTCGACCACGGTCGGCGCGGTCGTCGGCCCCAACCTCAACACCCCCGGCGCCGCGGTCGGCCGCTTCCTCGGCCTCCCGGAACTCGCCGGACCGTACGTCTTCTCCGCGCTGTCCTTCGCCGCCGGCGGCCTCACGATGTGGCTGCTGCTGCGCCCGGACCCACTGCTGATCGCCCGCCGCCTGGCGGCCGCCACCGACGCAGCCCCCGGCGCCGACGCAGCCACTGCCGCCAAGGCCGCTCCCGCCAAGGCCGCTCCCGCCAAGACCGCTCCCGCCAAGACCGCTCCCGTCAAGGCCCCCGCCACCAACGCTCCGGCCAAGCCGCCCCGCGCCTCGATGCGCTCCTCCTTCGCCGCCATCCGGGCGTCCCGCACCGCCACCCTCGCGATGGCCGCCGTCGTCCTCGGGCACGCCGTGATGGTCGGGGTCATGTCCATGACCCCGGTGCACATGAAGGACAACGGCGCCGACCTCACCGTGGTCGGCCTGACCATCAGCCTGCACATCGCCGGCATGTACGCCTTCTCGCCGCTGGTCGGCTGGGCCGCCGACAAGCTCGGCCGGATCCCGGTGATCATCGCGGGCCAGCTCATCCTGCTCGGCGCGGTCGTCGTCGCCGGCCTGTCCGGGCACACCGTGCCGATGACCGTCGTCGGCCTCGTGCTGCTCGGGCTCGGCTGGTCGTGCTCGATGGTGGCCGGCTCCGCGCTGCTCGCCGAGTCCGTCCCCCCGCACGACCGGCCCAGCGTGCAGGGCACCTCGGACCTGTTGATGAACCTCGCGGGCGCGGCGGGCGGCGCACTGTCCGGCTCGCTGCTGGCCGCGGGCGGCTACGGCGGCCTCAACGCCGCGGCAGGCCTGGTCGTCCTCCCGGTCCTCGCCGTGGTGGCCGGCCACACCCTGGGCCGCTCCCGCACCGCCGCCGGCTGACCACCCCGGGCCCCGCCCCCGACACGCCGCGCCGACCTGCGACTTCGCGTCCGCGCACGGCCGTTGCCGCGGTCCGCTCAAGATGTGCAAGCCGACATATCGCCCTATGTTTGAGCAATCCGGGCCTACCGCCCGGACTGTCTAGCGACGAGGGGCGATCGATGCAGCAGTCCCGGGTGGTCGTGGTCGGCGCTGGGTTCGCCGGATTCGAAACCGTGCGGCATCTGGAGAAGTCGCTCTCCCCGCAGGACGCCGATATCACGCTGATCAGCCCCGGCGGCTACATGCTCTACCTGCCGCTGCTGCCGCACGTGGCCGCGGGCGTCATCTCGTCCCGCTCCATCGCGGTGCCGCTGTACCGCATGCTCAAGCGCACCCACATCGTGCCCGGCGGCGCGATCGGGGTGGACTTGGACGCCAAGGTCTGCGTGGTCCGCAAGATCACCGGCGAAGTCGTCAACATCGGCTACGACCACATCGTGCTGTCCCCGGGCAGCGTGACCCGCACGTTCGACATCCCCGGCCTGGACAAGTACGGCCGCGGCATGAAGAACCTCGCCGAAGCGGTCTCGCTGCGCGACCACGTCATCGCCCAGCTCGAACTCGCCAACTCCAGCTCCGACGAGAGCGAGCGCCGCTCCCGCTGCCAGTTCGTCGTGGTCGGCGGCGGGTACGCGGGTGTCGAGACCGCCGCCTGCCTGGAGATGGTCACCAGTTCGGCCTTGGACCACTTCCCGCGCCTGGACCCCTCGCAGGTCCGCTGGACCGTCGTCGACGTCGCACCCCGCCTGATGCCCGAACTCGGCGAGAACCTCGGCCGCGCGGCCCTCGAGATACTCGCGCGCCGCGGCGTCGACGTGCGCCTGGAGACCAGCGTCAGCGAAGTCACCGAGGACACCGTCACGCTGACCACCGGCGAAGTACTGCCGTGCCGGACGCTCGTGTGGACCGCGGGTGTCGCGGCCAGCCCGCTCATCGCGACGCTCGGCGCCGAGACGGTACGCGGCCGCCTCGCGGTCGGCGCCGACCTCGCCGTCCCCGGCCGCCCGGAGGTCTTCGGCCTCGGCGACGCCGCCGCGGTCCCCGACCTCGACAAGGGCGACGGCGCGGTCTGCCCGCCCACCGCCCAGTACGCGATGCGCCAGGCGAAGATCGCCGCGCACAACGTGGTGGCCGCCATCAAGGGCAAGCCGTACAAGGAGTTCCAGCACAAGGACCTCGGCCTGGTCGTCGACCTCGGCGGCACCGAGGCCGTCGCCCGCCCGCTGGGCCGCGAACTGCGCGGACTCCCGGCGCAGGCCATCACCCGCGGGTACCACCTGATGGCCCTCCCGTCCTTCCGAGCCCGGGCCCGCGTCGGCGCCGGCTGGGCGATGCACGCGGTCGCCGGCGACGACTTCATCCGCCTCGGCTTCCTGGCCGGACGCACCGGCTCCCTCTCGGACTTCGAGGGCGCGCACGCGTATCTCTCGCGCGAGGAAATGGCCCAGCAGACCCGCGGCGACCGCTGACCCGGCGGTCCGCCCGCCGCGCCGACCGGCCTACCCCCTCCTCAAGATCCACCAGGCGTGCCACAATCCTGATCCGCCGCGCGGGACGGGACGCGCGGATGGACGCCCTCGGGGAGCTGGGAGACGCCGACGTGGCGGAACGGGGTCCGGCCGCGGCCGGGGGATCGGCAACGCCTGCCGGACGGCCGGAACGGGCGGCACAGCAGCCGTCTTCGGCTGCGCCGCGCCCGCCGGCGGACTCTGCGCCGGAGCCCGGGACTGCTCCCGGGTCCGCCCGCACGACCCCGAACGCCCCTGCCCGGCCTGCCGCCCAGGGGCCGCAGCGCGCCGCGTCCGCCACCCTCGCCCGCCCCCGCCTCGTCGCCCTGCTGGACGCGGTCCGCGACCAGCGTCCCGTCCTGCTCGCCGCCCCGGCCGGACACGGCAAGACCACGCTCCTCGACCAGTACGCGGCCACCTGGCCCGGACCCGTGCGGCGCGTGCGGTACGCACCCGGAGCGACCGCCGCACCCCACGAGGTATTCGCGGCGGTACGCGAACAGGCCCGCGAACCGGGCGTCCTGCTCGTGCTCGACGACCTCCACCACCTCCCGCACCCGGCCGCGGCCCTCGAACTCCTCCTCGCGGAACTTCCCCATGCCGGCCTGCCCTCCGTCCACCTCCTCGCCGCCACCCGGCCGCTGCCCGACCTGAACCTCTCGCGCGCCGAACTCGCCGACGTGGTCGTGGCAGGCCCCGACGACCTGCGGCTGCGCTGGTGGGAAGTCGACCGCCTGTTCGCCGAGGTGCACGGCCGCCCCGCCGACCCCGTACTCGCCTGGGACGCCACCTGGCTCACCGGCGGCTGGGCCGCGCCGCTCAACGAATTCCTGCTCTGTACCCGCGACTTGAGCCACCGTCAGGTACGCCGCACGCTCACCGCTCCCGGCGTCCCCTTCGCCGCCGGATACCTCGACCGGCAGATCCTCGGCGCCCTCGACCCCGACCTCTGCGCCTTCCTCACCCGCTGCGCGATCCACACCGCGCCGACCGCCGCGGACTGCGCCGACGCGCCCACCCCCGCCGCCCGGGCCGCATCCGCCGCGATGCTGCGTCGCGCCGAACAAGCCGGCGTCATGATGCGCCGCGGCGCGGGCTACGCGGGGGAGACGCTCCTGCGCCACCTGCTCGTGCACCGCCTCGCGACCACCGACCCGGACGCCCCCGCGGTCTTCGCCGCCGCCGCGGGCCGCATGCGCAAAGCCGGGGACCCGGTCGGTGCGGCCTGGGCCGCGTACCTCGCTCGCGACCGCGCCGCCCTGCGCGAACTCATGGACGGCAGCCCGGTGGCCATCGCCGCCGCGGTGCCCGAGCACTGGCACGGCCTGCTGCGCGCCTTCGCAGGGCCGGCGGGACCGGCGGGACCGGAAGGGCCCGAACGCCCCGGGGACCGCCCGGCGTCCCGCATCGCGAGCGGCGACCTCGGGCTGCTCGGCGACCCGGCGGGCGCCGCCGAGCAGCCGACCTCCGCGGTCGTCCTGACCTCACTGGCCGGCGCGCCCACCCAGATCTGGGACATGCCCGAACTCCCGCTGGACGCCGAAGGGGTGCTGGTCCGCGGCATCACCCTCTTCGGCACCGGCGATTACCGGACCGCCATCGAAGTCCTGACCGACTTCGCCCGCGAACACGACGGCCCCCCGGCCGCATTCGCCGGCCTGCTCGTCCTCCTGGGCGCCATGCTGTCCGGACACGGCTGCGACGTCCGCGAAGCCGAGGCCGCCGCCCAGCGCGTGGCCGGCCACGGACCCGCATGGCTGGGCCGGGTCGCCCGCGCCGGACTCACCCTGACCGGTGCCCCCGAACACCGCGGCGAGGCCGCCGCGGTGCGCGCCGCCTGCGACCGGCTGGGCGACGCGTGGGGGAGCGCCGTCGCCGGCCACCTCGAAGCCTGCGCGGGCGTGCTGCGCGGCGAGCCCGACCCGGCCGTCCTGGCCGCTTCCGCACGGCGCCTGCGCGACGCGGGCATGATCGCCGCCGTGCCGTGGTCCCTCGCCTTCGAGGCGATCGCCCGCGCGCAACTCGCCGAACCGGACGCCCTCGACCTGGCCGTCCAGGCCGAAGCCGAGGCGGCACACCTGCAACTCCCGGGCGCGGCCGTCCTCGCCCGCTGCGCCCGCCTGCTCGCCGCCCCCGCATCCGCCGACGCCGACCGCGCGGCGCTCGCGGCGGACGCCGAACGCCTGGGCATCCGCATCGACACGTTCCTGCGCGTGCGGCGCGAAGCCGACGACGCGCCCGCCACCCCCGTCGACATCCGGTGCTTCGGCGGGTTCACGGTCCGGCTCGCCGGCAAGCCCGTGGACCTGCTCCGGCTGGCTCCGCAAAGCCGGGTCCTGTTCCGGCTGCTGGCGCTGCACGCGGGACGCCCGGTGCACCGCGAGGTGCTGGCCGCAGCATTGTGGCCGGACGCCCCCGCGGATGCCGCATTCCACCGGCTGCAGACCGCGGTCTACAAGCTCCGCCGGTTCCTGGAGCCGGCCCGGGGGCGGCGCGGGGCCTCGGAGTTCGTGCCGTTCGAGGACGGTGCGTACCGCCTGCGGCTGCCCGAGGGGTCCTACCTCGACATCGCCGCGGCCGAGGACGCACTGGCCCGCGCGCGGCAGGCCGCGATGCGCGGCGACGCTGCGGGGGAGACCGCCACCCTGCGCGAACTCCTGGCGGTGGCCGACGCGATGCTCCTGCCGGAGACCGGCCCGGAGGAGTGGATCCTGGACGCGCGCGAGCGCTGGTCCGAGGCCGCGGCCGACGCCCGGGCCCGGCTCGCGGCACTCGTCAGGTAGCCGCCGGCCGTCCTGCACGGCGTCCGGCGTCCGACCCGTTCCCGTGCCCCATGGCACGGTCGGGGCCGGCCGAGACCGGCCTGACCAGGCCGGAACGGGCGGCGGCCCGGCCTGGGGCGTCGCTCCGTGCGGTCTCCCGCGCCGAACTCGGCCTTGCGCCGGGCCTCCCCCTCCCGTCGGCGGTTCGCGCCGCCGTTCCCCCGTATCCCCCGCGTACCCCTTGAGCGATCACCGTAGGGGCGCCCACTCACCAACCACTCAACGCCGGCGCGCTTTCCGGAGACCCGCGTTGACGGCTTGTCAGCTCTCTGCCTAACATTCCGACCGTCGGTATGTAAAAGGAGACCTGATGAGCTCACGCACGCTCATGCACGACGCACACCCGCCCGCGGCCGCCTCCCCGGCCGCCGCCCCCACCGCCGGAGCCGGCCTCGTGCTGCTGCTCGCCTGCGGGGGATCCTTCGTCTCGCTGCTCGACGTCACCATCGCGAACCTCGCGGTCCCGGACCTGCACCGGGACTTCACCGGCGCCTCGGTCGCCGACCTGACCTGGGTCATGTCGCTGTACGCGATCGCGTTCGCCGCCCTGCTGGCCCCCGCGGGCCGCATGGCCGACGTGGTCGGCCGCCGGCGCCTCTACCGGGTCGGCATCGTCGTCTTCACGCTCGCGTCCGCGGTCTGCGCGGCCGCGCCGAACCTCGAAGTCCTGCTCGCCGCACGGGTGGTGCAAGGCCTCGGCGCCGCGGCCCTCGTCCCGGCATCGCTCGCCATCGTGCTCGCCCAGATACCGCCGGCCCGGCGCGCCGCGGCGATCGGCGCGTGGGCGGCCTCGGCCTCGCTGGCCGCCGCGCTCGGCCCCAGCCTCGGCGGCGTACTCGTCGACCTGTTCGGCTGGCGCTCGGTCTTCCTGATCACCGTGCCCCTCGGCATCGCGCTCACCTGGCTCACCCGGGTGGCCGGCGACTCGCGCAGCGGCGAGCCCGTCCCCGACCTGGTCGGGTCGGCCATGCTCGCGGTCGGCATCGGCGCCCTCGTCCTCGGCGTCACCCAGGGCACCTCGTGGGGATGGACCGACCCGCGCACCCTCGCGTGCATCGCGGGCGGCGCGCTGCTGCTGGCCGGCTCGGTCGTCCGCTCGGCCCGGCACCCGCGGCCCGGCCTGGAGGTCGGACTGTGGCGCAGCCGCCCGTACGCGTACGCCAACCTCGTGTCCTTCTTCTTCGGGATGCTGCTCTACCCGTGGATGCTGCTCGGCGTCCTGTACCTCACCCAGATCTGGCACTACTCCGAACTGCGCGCCGGCTTCGCGATGACCATCGGCGCGGTCGTCTCGGCCGTCGCCGGACTGACCGTCGGCAAGCTCGCGCACCGCATCAACCCGCGGGCGGCGGTCATCGGCGGTTCCGTGCTGCTGGCAATCACTGCGCTGTGGCTGGGCCTTGCGGTGCCGACGGAGCCCGCGTTCGTGTCCCTGTGGCTGCCTACCGGTGTCCTGCTCGGCTTCGGCGTGGGTGCGGTCAGCACCGGCGTGTCCAGCGCCGGCGCCCTGTCGGTGCCGCCGCAGAAGTTCGCCGGGGCCACCGGCCTCAACCTGACGGCCCGACAGATCGGCGGCGCCCTCGGTATCGCGGTGCTGGCCACCGTCCTGGAAGGCGAAGCCGGGCAGGGGACCGACGGGTTCGCGCAGCTGTTCTTCATGTTCGCGGTGCTGTCGGTGCTCACCGGGCTGGCCGGACTCGGCCTTGCGGCGGGGCCGCCGGCCGGGAGCGGGGCGCAGGCGGCGCCGGCGGGCTCGGTAGCGGACTCGGGAACGGACTCGGGAACGGATTCGGCGGCGGGCACTGCCGCGGCGCGTGAAGGGGTCGCATCATGACGGGCACGGGCACGGGCATGGGCACGGGGATCGGCGGCGGGACGGGTGTCGCGACGCCGATGGACGACTCGGCGTACCGCCTGGACCGCGCCGAGGAGGCCGCGCTGCTGGCCGGGGCGCACTGGACCCGGATGGCGGTGATCGGCGACAGCATCGCCGAGGGCATCGGCGAAGCGACGGAAGGCTTCCCCGACCAGGGGTGGGCGGACTCGGTCGCGGAGGCGCTCGACCGGGCCCGGCCCGGGCTGGCGTACCTCAACCTCGGCAAGCGGGACCTGCGCGCGGACGCGATCAGGGCCACGCAGCTCGCCCCGGCGCTGGCGTTCGACCCCGACCTCGCGGTGGTCGTCGCGGGCGGGAACGATCTGCTGCGCAGCCGCTTCGAGATCGAGCCGGTCGCCGAGCACATCGAGGCGATGGTGACCGCATTCCGGGCCACTGGGGCGGACGTCGTCACGGTCGGGCTGTTCGATGCCTCGGGAAGCCCGTACATGCCCGAGGAGTTCCGCGGCGTCATGCGCGACCGCATCCACGAACTCAACGACCGCACGTGGGAGATCGCGCTCGCCCACGGCGCCGTGCACGTCGACTGCACGAACCACCCGGGGGCAGCCGACCCGGCCATCTACGGCAGCGACGGCCTGCACGGCAACCGCCGCGGGCACTCCTTCACCGCCGGTGTCGCGATCCGCACCCTCGGGGCGCGGCTCGGCAACGGCACGAGCGCTCGGCACTGAGCCCACGGCAGAGAGAGGTCCACCCATGGCAGCGCCGTACCCGTACCCGGACGCACGACCGGCGGGGTACGGCGCTGCGCGGACTGTTCCCTCCACTGCCGTCCGCAACCTTGGGCACGGGGGCAGCCCCGGGGGCAGGAGCGTCCCCGGGAGCGCCCCTGGGGCCGGCCACACACCTGGCCCGGTGGCCGCAACCGCATCGGCGGCGGCTCTAGGGCATCGCGGGGGAGTGGGGTTCAATAGACCGATGGGCACCTCGACGACCACCCGCACCCGCCGTACGCAGCAGGAACGCTCCGGGGCGACCACCGCCGAACTGCTGGCGGCCGCGCGCGGGCTGTTCGCCGCCGAGGGATACGCGGGCACCTCGCTGGACGCCGTCTGCGTGCGCGCCGGCGTCAGCAAGGGCGCGCTCTACCACCACTTCCGCAACAAGGAAGCCCTCTTCCACGCGGTGTACGTCGCGGAAGAGCAGGCCATCGCCGAAGCCGTCGCCAAGGCCTACCTCGCCGAGGCGGACCGGGACCGCTGGGACGCCGTCTTCGAGGGCTGCAAGGCGTACCTCATGATGTGCCTCGACCCCGGCGTGCAGCGCATCACGCTGCTCGATGCGCCCGGCGCCCTCGGCGTCGAGGCGGTCGACGAGGTCACCGCCCTGTGCGTCAAGCAGATGTACATCGGCGTCAAGCGCGCCATCCAGGCCGGGCGCCTCGAGGAGCGGCCCGTCGAGCCGCTGGCCCGCATGCTCTTCGGCGCGCTCAGCGAGGCCGCCAAGAACATCGGCCGCGCGGAGGACCCCGTCCTGGCCCGCGGCGAAGCCCTCGCCGAGCTGCGCCGCCTCTTCGATGCGGTCGGAAAGCCGGTTCCGGCGTCGGCCTGACATGCGGCCGGGGTGTCGTCCGGGCCCGTCCTTGGCGGCTCTCCCGGGTCTCCCGGGTCTCCCGGCTCTCCTAGGTCTCCCGGATTGCTCGGGCCGCCCGGTCGGCCGAGCCGCCCGATCTCGCCGGACCTCGCCCGGCCTCGCCCGGACTTACCCGATCTTGTGCGGTCTGCCGGGCGACACGGTCGGCGCGCCACGGCCAGGCCGGTTGCACCGCGGGACTACCGCCAGGTAGACACAAGGTCAGCAATTCCGCATGTCAGCACTGTTCGACTGCCGCGCCCGCGGGCGCGCCCTCAGCCTCCGAGGATCCGACGCATGGCGATGTTCCGCCGCAACCGGCCTGCCGCCGGTCAGCCCGCCCCCTACGGCCAGTCCGCCCCCGGGCAGCCGATGCAGAGCGGGCCGGGCGGAGCACCCGGCGCCGGGGGCGACGTACGGCAGATGCTGGTCGGCGCCCCGGTCGAGCGGATCCGCCTCGACCTGCGCCTCACCGTCACGCGCGGCGGCCCGCACATCGCGCCGCCCGCGCTCGCCTGGCCGCTCACCGACGAACTGGCCGCGGTCGCGTGCGTCCGGCTGCCGGACGGCGCCATCGTCACCGCCGAGGTGCCGATGGCCCAGGCGTGGGGCATGGCCGCCGAGGACGTGTGGCTCCAGTCCGCCACCAACCTCCGGTCCGAGCACTTCGCGCGCAGCGAGTTCGACACCGCCGCGGGCGTCCCGATGACCATGTTCACCGGCCAGGGCTGGCCCGGCACCGCACACCTCGGCCGCCTCGGCGAGGCCCTCGGCGAGGACCTGCCGTACGGCGCGCTCGCCACCCTGCCGGACGAGAACACCCTGCTGGTCATCCCCATCCGCAACCCCCGCGTCCTCGACCAGCTCGGCCAGATGTACGCCACCGGCCACGAACTCACCCGCGGCCAGCAGCCCATGAGCAGCCGCCCGCTCTGGTGGCACGAGGGCATCGTGGAACCCCTCGACGTCCAGTGGCACGGCCAGGCCGGGCAGATCTCCGGCTCGCCGCGCTTCAACCAGGTGATGAGCTCGATCCCGCAGCGCTGACCGCTGTTCCGGCGCCGCGGTGCCGGGTGCGCCTCGAGGGACGTGCGGGCGAACTTTGCGCGCATGATCCATTGAGGTCCCAGCGCGTCCGTTCTACCTTCCGGGCAACCGCATCGGCGACCGCCGTGCGGGACCGGCGAGGGGGACTGCGATGAGCGAACTCGACTTCGAAGGCCGCGTGGCGATCGTCACCGGGGCGGGTGCAGGGCTGGGCCGCGCGTACGCGCTGCACCTGGCACGGCACGGCGCCCGGGTCGTGGTGAACGACTTCGGCGGCGGCATCCGCGGCGGCGACGAAGGCTCGGCCGAACCGGCCGACGCCGTGGTGGCGGAGATCGTCGCAGCGGGCGGCGAGGCGGTCGCCAACGCCGACTCGGTGGCCACCCGGGACGGCGGCGAGGCGATCGTGGCCGCGGCGTTGGACACCTGGGGTCGTGTCGACATCGTCGTGAACAACGCTGGGGTCGCCCCATCCGGGGCCGGGGTCGACACGCTGACCGAGGAGGAGTACCGGCGCGTGCTCGGCACGCACCTGGACGGCGCGTTCCATGTGACCGGGCCTGCGTGGCGCTATATGCGGACGGTCAAGTACGGCCGGGTGGTCAACACGTGCTCCGGCTCGGTGTTCGGAATGCCCTTCGTGCTGCCGTACGCCACGGCCAAGTCCGCGATGATCGGCATGACGCGCGTGCTGGCGAGCGAGGGCGAGCCGGACGGCATCAAGGCCAACGCGGTCCTGCCGGTGGCCTGGACGCGCATGACCGCGTCCGGCTTCGAGCAGATCTACGACGCGCAGTTCGGGCCGGGCGGCGCAGCGCCCTTCCGCGAGACGTTCCGGCCGGAGGACGTGGCTGCGTGCGTGGGATTGCTGGCTCATGAACTCGCGCCGTGCAGCGGCGAGTTGTTCACGGCGGGGGCGGGTCGGGTGGCGCGGGTGGTACTGGGCGTGGTGCCGGGCTTCCGGCAAGACGGCGACTCGATGCGCACGCTGCTGGACAACTTCGGCGACGTGATGGACACGGGCCGGATAGCCGCCCCGGCGGGTTCGTTCGAGGAACTGGCGTACTACGCGGTGGATGCCTGGTAGCCGGGCGTGGATGGAGAGGGCCAGGGCGCGCCGTCCGGGGCGGTGGCCGGGCGGCCGGCAAGGACGTAGTCGCGGTACTCGTCGCCGGCCTTGGTCTCGTTCACCCAGCGTGCTCGGACTGCGCCGGTGCGGGCTTCAGCGGCCGCGACCGCGTCGAGGGGGTCGGTGGCGGTGAGCAGGTGCAGCCCGAAATCCTCCTCGCCGGCGTTGCCTTCGGCGGCCAGCGGGGGCAGGGAGGTCAAGTCCCAAGTGGCGCCGTCGGCGTCGATTGCCCTGTGGAGCCATGCCTCGTAGCCGTGGCCTGCGGGGCGCACTTCGACGTAGCCGACACCAGGGCGGTCGAGCGTGCCGACCGGCCCGAGGAACTGTTCGACGCTCTTGCCGCGGCCGAGGGCCGACAGGATGAAGGACTCTGCCAAGTAGCGCATGGCCGAACCCTACGGTTCCGGGTGGTCGGCGGTGAGGCGTGCGGCTTGGGCCTGGAGGTAGCGGCGTTCGGGGGCGTTGGGGGTCAGGGCGGCGGCCTCGCGGTAGGCGGCGGCTGCGGGGGCGTGGGCGCCGGCGGCTTCGAGGAGGTGGGCGCGGACCGCGACCAGGCGGTGGTGGTCGGCGAGGGTGCCTTCGGCCGCCAAGGCGTCCAGCGCCGCGAGGCCCGCGTCCGGGCCCAGGACGCGGCCGAGGGCGACGGCCCGGTTGAGGGCGACCATCGGGCCCGGGGAGATGCGTTCGAGCAGGTCGTACAGGCCCAGGATCTGCGGCCAATCGGTCGCGGCGTCCGATGGGGCTTCGTCGTGTACCGCAGCGATCGCGGCTTGCAGTTGGTACGGGCCTACCTCGCCTGCGGCCAGCGCCTCGGTGATCAGTGCGGTGCCTTCGGCGATGGCCGGGCGGTCCCACAGTGCGCGGTCTTGGAGGGGGAGCGCGACCAGGTCGCCCGCGGCATCCGTGCGGGCGGCGCGGCGGGCGTCGGTGAGCAGCATCAGGGCCAGGAGGCCCGCGGTCTCGGCGTCGTCCGGGAGGAGGTCGTGGACCTCGCGAGTAAGGCGGATCGCCTCGGCGGTCAGGTCGGTGCGCTGCAGTGCGTCGCCGGCCGAGGCGGTGTAGCCCTCGTTGAACATCAGGTACAGGACGTGCTGGACGACGCGCATGCGGGCGGCGCGCTCCGCCCGGGGCGGGGGCGCGAAGTGCGCGCCGGACTGCTTGACCTTCTGCTTGGCGCGGCTGATGCGCTGGGCCATCGTGGCCTCGGGGACGAGGAACGCCCGGGCGATCTCCAGCGTGGTCAGGCCGCCCACGGCCCGCAGCGTCAGGGCGAGTTGCGACGGCGCCGACAGATCCGGGTGGCAGCACAGGAAGAGCAGGGTGAGGGTGTCGTCGCGTTCGGCGGACTGCTCGGCGTCCGCGGCCGCCGACTGCCATGCGTCGTCCGGCGTCATCGCGAACGCGGCCGCCTCGCGCCGCGCCCGCGCCGACTCGCTGCGCAGGTGGTCGATCAGGCGCCGGGACGCCACGGTGATCAGCCAGGCGAGCGGGTTGTCCGGGAGGCCTTCGTGCGGCCATTGCCGGGCGGCGGCGAGCAGGGATTCCTGGACGGCGTCCTCGGCCGCGTCGAAGTGCCCGTAGCGGCGCAGCAGCGCGGCGAGGATCTGGGGTGCGGCGGCCCGCAGCATGGCCTCGGTCGCGGGGTCGAGGCGCAGTTCGTTCGTGGCGGGCTCGTTCGCGGGGAGCTCGGGCGTTCCGCCGGGGGAGTCCGTGCTGTCGTGCGTGCCGTCCGGTTCCTGCATGCGGCCATCCTGTCCGGACGGTGATCACCCGGGCAATCGGGCCGGTCACGGTGTGACGATGATCTTGCCGCGGATCCGGCCTGCTTCGCTGCGCCGGTGTACGTCGGCCAGCCTGTGCAGGGGTGCCGTCTCGCTGATGTCGGGGCGGACCTTTCCGGCATCGACGAGTGCGACCAGGGCGGCCAACTGGGCGACGTCGTTGCGGGCGACCATGTGCGTCGAGAACGTGCCGGACCCGGGCAGCGGTTCGATGGGCGTGGCGATGGAGATGATGCGGCCGCCGGGGCGGGCGAGCGGGGCGAGTCCTGCCGCATCGCCGGGGGCGAGAGGGACCAGGTTGAGGACGGTGTCGAACGCTTCGGCCGTGACGGTGTGCAGCGGGGTGGTGGTGTAGTCGAGGACGTGGTCGGCGCCCTGCCCGCGTACCGCGTCCGCACTGCGCGGGCTCGCGGTGGCGGTGACCTCGGCACCCGCGTACTTGACGAGCTGCGTGGCGAAGCCCCCGACGCCGCCGCCGGCGCCGTTGATCAGCACGCGCTCGCCGGCGGCGATGCGGCCGTGCTCGAACACGGCCTGCCAGGCGCTGAGCCCGGCGATCGGCAGTGCGGCCGCGTGGGCGAGGGGGAGCGAGGCTGGTGCCGAGGTGAGGGTGGCCGCGGGTGCGCACACGTACTCGGCGGCGGCACCGGCGTGGTCGAGGCGTCCCACTACCTGGTCGCCGACGCGGAAGGTGCTTACGTCCGGGCCGAGTTCGACGACGGTGCCGGAGACGTCCCAGCCCAGGGTGTGGGGGAGGGGCAGCGGCATGAAGGCCTGCAGAAGTCCGGCGCGCAGCGCGGCCTCGGTGGGATTGAAAGACGTCGCGGCGACGCGGAGCAGCACCTCGCCGCGGGCCGGGCGCGGGCGAGGGACGGGCTCGTGGCGGATCACCGAGGGGTCGCCGTACGAGTGGATGCGGGCAGCCATCATGTTCATGCCGGGA
This sequence comes from Yinghuangia soli, assembly GCF_021502675.1. Classification (GTDB taxonomy): domain Bacteria; phylum Actinomycetota; class Actinomycetes; order Streptomycetales; family Streptomycetaceae; genus Yinghuangia; species Yinghuangia soli. The sequence continues at coordinate 104,604 of NZ_JAKFHA010000025.1, read as the reverse complement.
ACGCTAGGGGCCGCGAGCGAGACGATCCATGCGTGAAACTGCCCGGTCGATACGTGTTCGTCTTGCTTGACTAGGCTCGGGACGTGGACGTACTGAGCGACGTGGTGGCGGTGGCCAGGACCGGGCGGCCGCGTGCCGCGCATGTGCGCTGGCACGCGCCGTGGGCGCAGGAGTTCGCGGCGGTGCCGGGGTCGGCCGGGTTCCAGGTCGTCCTGTCGGGCTCGTGCCGCATCTCGGCGCCGGGCGCCGAGCCTGTCGAACTCGGGGAAGGGGACGTGCTCTTCCTGCCGCATGGCAGCGGTCATGTGCTCGCGGACGGGGCGGGCGAGCTGCCGGCGGCTGGTGCACTGGTCGTACCTGGCGAAGCGTGTGGGCCGGACGACCGCCCTGGTGCCGCGCCTTTCGCGGCGGACCAGGTCGATCCGACCGGGCGCGGTGGCCCCGCGACCGTCCTGCTCTGCGGGGCTTACCAACTGGACCCGCGCGCCGCGCACCCGCTGCTGCGGGGTTTGCCGGACCGCATCCACCTGCGTGCGGACGCCGAGCGGCATCGCGAACTCGGGTTCGCCGTAGCGCTGCTCGCCGCCGAACTGGAGAATCCGCGGCCGGGCACGGACGCGGCCGTACCGGCTTTGCTCGACACGCTGCTTCTGTACATCCTGCGCATCTGGTTCGCCGAGCCGGCGGCGGGCGAATCACGTCCAAGTTGGTCGGCGGCTTTGGCCGACGCGCCCGTGTCGGTTGCGCTGGACGCCATCCACCGGGCCCCGGGCGAGCCTTGGACGGTCGCGAAGCTCGCCGCCGAAGCGGGCCTGTCGCGCGCGGCGTTCGCCCGGCGCTTCGCCGCACTGGTCGGACAGCCGCCGCTGGGCTACCTGACGTGGTGGCGCATGACCACTGCGGCGCGGCTGCTGCGCACGACGGACGCGCCGTTGCGGACGATTGCCGCACAGGTGGGCTACGCGTCCGAGTACGCCTTCGCCGGCACCTTCAAGCGCACCCGCGGGACGGCTCCCGGAACGTATCGGCGCGCGGCGCGGGAGGGTCAGTCCCAGGAGTTGAAGAGCACCGCACCGACGGTCTTCGGGTGCCAATAGGCGACTTGGGCGCGTTCCGCGGCGCTCAGCGCGGACGCGTCCGCCTCCGTGAACGGCGCGCACAGCTGCGGTGCGGTGAGGATGGTGAAGCCGTGGCGGGCCAGGGTGTCCGACCACTTCGGGGGATCCACGAATTCGTCCGCGTACCAGTCGAGTTGGTCGGCGGCGAAGGCGACGAGCGGCTGGTGGACGTGGAACAGCACGATGTGCGCGGCGTCGTGGACCCGGACCGTGGCAGAGTGGAAGGTACGCGGATAGGCCTGCGCGGTGAAGCCCTCGACCCGCCCGGCCGCGTCGCGCGCCGCGGCGTACAAGGCGGTGCGGCAGGTCGCCGCGTCGGTGACGGCCGGCGCGGGGTCCCGCGGGCCGTGGAAGCCGGTGATGCCCGCTTCGGGGCGGAACGGGGTCGGGGGCTCGTGCATGCGCTGCCTTCCGTTCAGAGCACGGTATAGCGCAGATGGGTGACGTTCTTGCCTTCGATGACCTCGGGGTCGGACAGGCGTACGGGAGTGCCGGACAGGTGGTCGAAGTAGCGGATCCCGCGGCCCATGAGCACCGGCACCAGCTCCACGCGTACCTCGTCGATCAGGCCCAGGCTCAGGCACTGCTGGATCACGTTTGCACCGCCGATGCCGACGGCCTTCTCGCCTGCCGCCTTCTTGGCCTGCGCGACGGCGCTCTCGAGGCCGTCCGTGACGATCGTGACCGGCAGATCGGGGCGCGGCCAGCCCGGCGGAACGCTGTGCGAGACGAGGAAGATCGGACAGCCGAACGGGTGATTGCCGCCCCAGCCGTCGGTCAGGTCGAAAAGGCGCCGACCGGTGACCACGGCGCCCACGGAATCGACCATCTTGTGCAGGTAGCCGGCGCTGGGCGGGGTCACTTTGAAGGTGAGGTCGGGGCGCGTCGTCGGGATCTCCACGTCGCCGTTGTCGTACCAGCCGAACAGGTCGTCGACCCGGTCGTCGGGGTCGGCGATGAAGCCGTCGAGCGACATCGTCATCGCTGCGATCACGGTGGCCATGAGGTGCTCCCGTCGCGGATCTGCGGTGCTGCGTGCTCTTTTAAGACTGCACCGCAGCCCCAGATTCATCGCCGCGCCGCGCGGAGCGGTCGTCCTGGGCAGATGCCCGAGCTGATCGATCCGACCGCGAGGCCGTGTGCGACGGCGATGCTCGCCGCGGCATTGCCGATTGCCGCCTCGCTCGGCATCACCGAGGCACTGTTGACCGTCGCGGACACCAATGTCGCATCCCGGCGCGTCATCGAAGCAAGCGACGCCGTCGCCGTGGAGGAAATGTGCGCATCGGCAACGATCGGGTCTCTTCGCCGGTGGGCGGGAGCCGGTGAACGCCAGGGTTGGCCGCATGATGCTGGAGCAGGCGGTCGCCGAGCAGCGTCCAGGGGAGCGGCGGACACCGGAGTTCGTGGTGTTCCTGCTGACGGCGGTCGCGGACGCGGGAATCCTCGCGGGCGGCATCTGGGCGCTGCTCAGGGCGAATTCCCGACTGGACGGCAAGGCCCTCACGAATGCCGAGCACCACGACCGGCTCGTCAACAGCGCGCTCATCATGACCGTGGTGCTGGTCCTGCTGGTGGCGATCGGGATCGCCTTGTTCGTGTTCCGCCATCCGGCGGTCGGCCTCGCGCACTTGCTGCCGGTGCTCGTCGCGGCGGTGCTGCTGTTGCAGGTGGCCGTCGACTCAGGCGACAAACCCCCAGGCAGGCCGAAGCCGGCCCCGTCACCGGCGTCGGACCCGGTGGCCTGCTACGGCGACTACAACCCGAAGGCTCCCCCCGAGTGCAACGCATAGCTGCTCAGTCGGTGTGGACGATCTGGATGAGGTTGCCGCAGGTGTCGTCGAAAACTGCAGTGGTGACCGTGCCCATCGCCAGTGGTTCCTGGGTGAAGGTGACGCCGCGGGCGGTCAGGCGTTCGTACTCCGCTTGTACGTTGTCGACGGCGAAGGAGGCTGCGGGGATGCCGTCCTCGACGAGTGCCGACGTGTACGGCTTTACCGCGGGGTGGCCGTTGGGCTCCAGGAGGAGTTCGGTGCCGTCAGGGGCCTCGGGGGAGACTACGGTCAGCCAGCGGGCCGCGCCGAGCGGGATCTCGTGCTTCTTCACGAAGCCCAGCACGTCGGTGTAGAAGCGCAGGGCCTTGTCCTGGTCGTCGACGAAGACGCTGGTCAGGTGGATCCTCATGGCCGGCTCTCCGGTGCTTCGGGGCTGAGCCATCGGGTGACGATGAGCTGCAGCGGTGCGGTGTCGAGATCGTGGAACTTGTAGCGGCCTTGGCGCCGGGTGACGACCAGGCCTGCCGCCTCCAGGACGGCGAGGTGCTGGCTCACCGCCTGGCGGGTCAGGCCGAGGCCGTGTCTGGTCACCAGCCGCGTGCATATCTCGAAGAGGGTCTGGCCGTCGCGTTCCACCAGTTCGTCGAGGATGCACCGACGGGTGGGGTCGGCCAGCGCCTTGAACACATCCTCGGTCACCCCGCCACCATAGGCAAGTCGTCACTTGCCTATCAAGTCGGGAGCGGGGGACTCGGGCGCGGCGGGGCTTCGCGGGCTTTCGAGCGCCCGGGGCTTGCGGGTGGGAGCGGGGAGTTGGCCGGCGACGATGGCGGCCAGGGCCAGAGCGAAGCCCAGGAGCTGGATCGGGCCGAGGGTCTGGTCCAGGACCGCGGCGCCGAGTACCGCGGCGACCAGGGGAGACAGCAGGCTCAGAACGGCGACCGAGGTGATGGGCAGGCTGGTGACGCCGCGGAACCACAGCGCGTACGTGAGCAGGCCGCCGACCAGGCCCAGCCACAGGTAGCCGAGCGCGGCCTGCCCGTCGATTGCGGGCGGTGCGCCTTCGGCGAGGAAGGTGACGGGCAGCAGGAACACGCCGCCTGCGGTGAGTTGCCAGCCCGCGAACGCGGTGGGGCCGACGCCTTCGGGGCGTCCCCACCGGCGTGTCAGGGTGAGGCCCAGGGCCATCGTCGCCGCGCAGGCCAGGCCGGCCGCGACGCCGACCGCGTCGAGTTGTGCGTCGGGGGCGATGACCACCAGGCCGACTCCGGCGGCCCCGGCCACACCCCAGAACAGGCGCCAGGCGGACAGGCGTTCGTGCAGGATCACAACGGCGAGGAAGGCGACGATGAGCGGCTGGGCGGCGGCCAGCGTCGCGGCGACCCCGCCCGGCAGGCGCTCCGCGGCGACGAACAGCAGCGGCAGGAAGATGCCGATGTTGAGGCCGCCGAGGACGGCGGCCTTGCCCCACCAGCGGCCGTGCGGGAGCGTGCGGGTGAGGGCGAGGGCGATCAGCCCGGCGGGCAGCGACCGCAGCAGGGCCGCGAACATCGGGTGCCCGGGCGGGAGAAGCTCGGTCGTGACGACGTAGATCGAGCCCCACACAGCAGGAGCGAGCGCCGTGAGGGCGACGCGGCGGAGATTGCCGGGCGAGGCGCCGCCGCCAGTGGACCCGCCGGGTATTGCCGGACTTGTCATGCCCGCAGTCTCGGGCGGGAGCGGTCGATGAGTCCAACACATGCTTGTCAGCTCATCGATCGTGGAGAGAGATTGATGTGGAGGACAGGTGGGTGGGGTGCCGTAGGGGGAGACGGGTGTGGCGGGGAGGGATGGGGAGGCGGGGAAAGCCGGCGAGTGGGGTGAAGAGAGTTATGTGGCGGGGGAGTTGCGGGTGCGAACGGAGGCGAGGGTGCGCGGTGGGACGGTGTGATCCGTCCGTCCGTCCGTGCGGTGCGGCAGGCGTGCTGGTGGGGCTGAGCGGTGGCGGGCCCTCGGGTGGGGTGGGTGCGGGACGGGATGGTGGCGGGCGTGAGGGGGTGGGGGCGCGGGGCGTACGACGGGCTTCGTGGGCCGGGCCCGGTTGGCGGTGGATGACTCGAGGGGCGGACAAGAGTGAGCCCCGTCCGGTGCGCGCGGCCCACAGCGGGCGTACCGGACGGGGCTGTTCGGGGGAGGCTCAGCCGGTGGCCAGGGCCTCGGTGGGGGTCAGGCGGGCGGCTCGGCCTGCCGGGTAGAGGCCGGCGACCGCGCCGACCAGAGCGGATGCGGCCACTGCGCCGGCGAGTGCGGCGATCGGGATGGCGAAGGGCCAGTCCTTGGCGGTGGCGTATGCGTATGTCGCGGCGCCGCCCAGCGCCGCGCCGGCGATGCCGCCCAGGCCCGCGAGTGTCACTGCTTCGGTGAGGAATTGCGTGCGGATCTGGCCGCGGTGGGCGCCCAGGGCCCGGCGTAGGCCGATCTCCTGGCGGCGTTCGAGGACGGCGATCACCATCGTGTTCGCCACGCCGACGCCGCCGACCAGCAGGGCCACGGCGCCCAGCCCGAGGAGGAGGGCGTTGAAGGTGTCCTTGGCCGCCAGTTGCGCGGCCAGGGCATCGGACGGGCGGGAGACCTTCACCTCGTTCGGGTTCTTCGGGTTCACGGTCGGGGCCAGGACGTCGCGGACCGCCTCGACCGCGGACTCCGCGGTACGGGTGTAGACGGTGGTGGGGTTGCCGGAGAACCCGAGGTACTTGATCGCGGCTTCCCAGCCGACCAGGGCCGAGACGTCCAAGTCGTCGGCGAGCGGTACCGGGTCGAGCAGGCCGATCACGGTGAACCACTGGCCGCCGAGCCAGACTTGCCCGCCCGGCTCGGTCACGCCGAGGCGTTTGGCCGCGGTGTCGCCGAGGACCACGGTCGGGAAGTTGCCGGTCGCCGCGTCCAGGAAGCGGCCGGCGCGCAGCTTGCCGCCGACCGTGCCGAGCAGGTCCTCGCGCGAGGCCAGCACCTGGATGCCGCCGGTGATGCCCGGCTCGATGCGGTCGTTGCGGCGTACGGTCGCGTCGGTCTTGCCGGTCGCGGTGGCGGATTCCACCGGGCCGATGCGTTCGACCATGGCGTCCGCATCGGACGGCAGTTGGGCCGCGGTGCCGGCGAAGCTCTGGCCCGGGGCGACGGTCAGGAGGTTGGTGCCCAGCTTCGCGATCTGGTCGGCCAGCCGGGCCTGGCTGGACGTGCCGATGCCGACGACCGCGACCATCGCGGCGACGCCGATCGCGATGCCGAGTGCGGACAGTACGGCGCGGAGCTTGCGCCCGCGCAGCCCGGACAGGCCGACGGCCAGGACGTCGCGGGGCCGCAGCCGGGCCGGGGTGGGCAGCTTCTCGGAGCGGGCGGTCATGCCGCGGTTCCCGCCATGTCGTCCTCCTGGATGCGCCCGTCGAGGATCCGGACGCGGCGCGGCAGCGAATCGGCCAGCTGCCGGTCGTGGGTGATCACCGCGATGGTGGTGCCCTGGGCGTTGAGGTCGCGCAGCAGCTGCACGACCGCGGCGCCGGACGTCGAGTCCAGCGCGCCGGTCGGCTCGTCGGCCAGCACGATGCGCGGCCGCGACACCACCGCGCGGGCTATCGCGGTGCGCTGCCGCTCGCCGCCGGACAGTTCGTGCGGCTTGTGGTCGAGCCGGTGCCCGAGGCCCACCCGGGTCAGCGCCTCCGCGGCGCGCTCGCGCCGCCGGGAGTGGCCGATGCCGTGGTACAGCAGGCCGGTCGCGACGTTGTCGAGCGCGCTCAGGTGCGGCGAGAGGAAGAACTGCTGGAAGACGAAGCCGATCCAGCGGGCCCGTACGGCCGACAGCCGGCGGTCCGACAGGGTCGCCACGTCGTGGCCGAGCACCTCGACCCGGCCGGACGACGGCCGGTCGAGGGTGCCCATGAGGTTCAGCAGCGTGGACTTGCCCGACCCGGACGGCCCGACGATCGCCACGAGTTCGCCCTCGCGGATGGTCAGGTCGGCGTTGTCGAGCGCGGTCAGCCCGCCCGGGTACGTCTTGCCCGCACCCTGCAGGGTGATGACCTCGCCGGGCGGTTCGAGGCCGCCGTGGCCGCCCGGGACGCCCGGGAAACCGGGCGCGGTCGAGGCGGGCGCCGCGGCCTGGCCCGGGATCGCCGGCGGCCCCGGTCGGCGGTCCCCGGCGGCGCCGGGGTACGCGTCGGGAGCGGTCATGCCGGCACCCGGACCTTCTGGCCGGCGCCGAGCCCCTCGCCGCTCACCTCGACACGGCCGTTCGCGAACAGCCCCGTCTTGACGCCGACCAGCTTGCGGCCGCCGGTCGCCGGGTCCACGACCTCGACCGCGTAGCCGCCCTCGGCGAGCGCGACGAGCGCGTTGACCGGGACCGAGAGGACGCCCTTGCGGCTCTGGCTCGTGAAGCCGACGGACACCGGGGCACCGTCCAGGCTGCCCGCGTCCTCGGGCTTGTCGAGCGTGACGGTCACCTTGATGGTGGCCTTGCCGCCCCCGCCCGGTGCGCCGGGCATGCCGCCGCCCTCCTCCTTCTCGGCGACCGTGCCGATCTCGGAGACCGTGCCCGCGGTGGTCTTGCCGTCCGGCAGCCGCACGGTGACCTTGTCGCCCTTCTTCGCCAGGCCCTGCTTGTCGACCGGCAGCTTCACGTCGATGCGGCGCCCGGTGCCCGAGACGGTGGCCACCTCGCCCTGCGCGGGCCCGCCGACCGCGGCCTTCACCTGGGTGACCCGGACCGGCCCGGACTGCACCGCGACCGCCGACGGGTCGACCCGGCCGGTCTGCGGCATGCCGAGCGACTTCTGCCAGCGCTTGACCGCGGCCGCGGTGCCCTCGGTGAACTTCCGGTCGATCGTGAGGTCCTTGCCGAACCCCAGCGCCGCCAGATTGGACTCCAGGACCTCCACGTCCGGGCCGTCCGCGACGCCCTTCTCGAGGGCGCGCCACAGCGGTGCGCCGCCGTAGAACAGCGGCACGGGCCGGCCGTTCACGGAGAACATGGTGCCGCCGCGCTCGATCACGTCGCCGACCTTGGGCAGGCCGGTGAAGATCCGCGGTACGGACGCCAGTTCCTCTTCCTTCTTGCGCTCCTTCTGCTCCGGGGTGAGCGCGGGCGGGCTGCTCGGCGGATTCGAGGCCGGCGGGTTGCCGGGCGTCTTCTGCGGGTCGGGCGCGCCGCCACCCCCGGTGCCGCCGCCGGTGCCTCCGGAACCGCCCGGAGCACCGCCGCCCGAACCGCCGCTGCCGCCGGAGCCGCCCGTGCCCCCGCCCGAGCCGTTGCCCGTGTCGGGCGACTGCGCGAAGACCGATTCGGTGCCGCCGTAGCCAAGCGTCCCGTCGACCTCGGCGTTGACCGTCAGGTCGCCCTGGACGACCGGGGCGGTCGCGCCCTGGTCGGGGGACTCCGAGGCCGCCTTGCCGGCGTTGTCGTTCGGCGCGAAGACCACGGCGCCGCCGACGCCCAGCGCGACGACCGCCGCCACGCCCGCGACCGCGATCGTGCGGGTACGCGCGGACTTGCGCGTCCGGCCGTGCGCGGCAGGCTCGGACAGGTCCGCGTGGTCGTCCGGGGTGAACCCGCCCGGGAGGGGGGCCGTCATCGGGTGACCGTCGCCGAGTTGAGGCCGGTACCGTCCCCGGCGCAGGCCTTCATGGCCTCGTCGACCTTCGCCTGGTCGCCGTCGATACCGATGGCCAAGCCGCCGTTCGGCTCCGGGTCGTTGACGTTGAGACCATGCTCACGGAGGCACTTGGCCATCTTGAGCTGCTTCTCGCGGTCCTCGGCCTTCTGCTTCTCGGTCACCTCGCCGCCGTTCGGCAGCCACTTGCGGCACGCCTCGGACGCCTTCTCGACCTTGGCCATCTCGGCGCTGCCCGCTTCGCCGGCCGGCATCGCCTGCATCATCCCGTCGGCGCTCGGGTCGGGCATGTCCACGCCGTTCTCCCGCATGCACTGCGCGTACTTGACCATGTCGCCCTTCTCGCCGGCCGCGGCACCGCCGCCGGTGCCGCCCTTGGCATCGGACGAGGCGCCGCCGTTCTTGTCGATCGAGGCGACCTTGTCGTCCTTGTCCCCGCCCCCGGAGGAGCAGGCCGAGAGCATCAGCACCGAGCCGAGCGCGAGCGCGGCGGTCCCGGTGAAGGCACGGTGCAGACGGCTGCGGTGGAGCAACGGGAGGTTCCGCATCGTGGGGTCCCTTCGGAGGGGGCGGCCCGCTGCCGCCCGGCGTGCCACCAGTTCTAGGGAGCAGGCGGTTGGCAGGCGGTTCGGACCGCGCTAACCGGTCGCTAACCGGCGGCGGCGGACTCTGGATCCGTCGCGCTTCCCCGGTGCGGCCCGGCCCCGGTGCGACGATTGATCTTGCGCGCCCGGCGCCCTGCACGATCGAGCAGGACGCGTACCCATCGGAGACGAGACCGGAAGGAGGCCGACGCCCCGTGAAGATCCTCATCGTCGAGGACGAGGAAGAAATGGCCGACCTGCTCGCGGACGGCCTGCGCAGACAGGGCTTCTCGGTCGACGTCGCCCGCGACGGCGCACGCGCCCTCGAACACGCCGCAGCGTCCGCGTACGACGTCGTCGTGCTGGACCGCGACCTCCCCGTGCTGCACGGCGACGCGGTCTGCCGGACCCTGGTCGCGACCCGCAACGGCGCCCGCATCCTGATGCTGACCGCGTCCGGCTCGCTGGCCGACCGGGTCGACGGACTCAACCTCGGCGCCGACGACTACCTCGCGAAGCCGTTCGCGTACACCGAACTGATCGCCCGGATCCACGCCCTGGCCCGGCGCGGCGGCGTGCAGAACGCCGGCTCCGTGCTGGCCGGCAAAGGCGTGGTGCTCGACCCGCAGCGGCACATTGCCGAGCGCGACGGGCGCCTGCTGCGGCTGAGCCCCAAGGAGATGGTCATCCTGCAGCTGCTCCTGGAAGCGGACGGCGGCGTGGTCACGCACGCCGACCTGCTCGACGAGGCCTGGGAAGAGGCCGTGGACCCGCGCAGCTCGGTGGTCAAGGTCGCGATGCACGGCCTGCGCCGCAAACTCGGCGACCCGCCGCTGGTCGAAGCGGTGCCGGGCGTGGGGTACCGGCTGTGAAGCGCATGAAGTCCGGCAAGCCCGTCGGGCTGCGCATCCGGACCCGCCTCGCCGTCCTGTACGGAGCGCTCTTCCTCGGCTGCGGCGCCGTGCTGCTCTTCGTGCAGTACCTCGCGGTGAACCGCATCCTGGGCGACCACAGCAGCGTGGTCACCTCGGCGCCGATCGAGACCACGGACCAGACCCCGATGAGCGGCCTGGTACCTGCCCAGCCCGCACTGCCCTCCGACGGCAGCACGACCGGCCCGAGCATGCCCGCCCAGCAGGCGACCGCGGTCGCACTGGCCCGCTTCGTCGACTTCAAGTCGATCGTGCTGGACGCCCTGGTCGGGCAGTCCCTGATCACCCTGGGCGTGCTCGCCCTGGTGGCCGTCGCACTCGGCTGGTGGGTGGCCGGCCGCTCCCTGGCCCGGCTGCACACCGTGACCGCCGCGGCCCGCACCATCTCCGAACGCAACCTGCACGACCGCCTCGCGCTGGTCGGACCGGCCGACGAGATCAAGGAACTCGGCGACACGTTCGACGCCATGCTCGGACGCCTGGACCGGGCGTTCGGCGCCAACCGCCGCTTCGCCGCCAACGCCTCGCACGAACTGCGCACCCCCCTGGCCCTGCAGCGCACCGCGCTGGAGATCCCGCTGGCGGAAGGCCGGGTCCCGGACGACCTCAAGCCGTCCATCGAACAGGCCCTGCGCGCCACCGAACGCAGCGAGAAGCTCGTCGACAGCCTGCTGCTCCTCGCCAAGGGCCAGCAGGGTCCCGCGAGTTACACCGAGACGGACATGGCCGGGCTGGCTTCCCATGCGGTCGACACCTACCTGGACGAGGCCGCGCAGCGCGGCATCGTCGTCACCACCGACTTCGGCCGCGCGCCGACCTCGGGGGACCCGGTGCTGCTCGAACAAGTGGCGGCGAACCTGGTGCAGAACGCGGTCCGGCACAACGAACCCGGTGCGGACGGCCGCGGGCACATCCAGGTGACCACGGGACGCTCGAACTTCGGCGTGGAACTGCGGGTGCTCAACTCCGGTCCCGACGTCGACCCGGCCGAGGTGGAGAACCTGTTCGAGCCGTTCCACCGCGGCAAGCAGGCCCGGCTGGCCGGACGCGTCGGGCGGACCGGCGGCAGCGTGGGCCTGGGCCTGTCGATCGTCCAGGCCGTCGTCGACTCGCACGGCGGACGCATCGACGCCGAGGCCCGCACCGAGGGCGGCCTCGTCGTGACCGTACGGCTCCCGGCCGCCTGACCGCGGCCGCGCCCGACCCGAAAACTCGGCAAACCGGGACGCCCCGAATACGCAGCAATCCGGGACGCCCCGACAACGCGGCCGGCCGGGACGCCCCAAGGACGTCCCGGCCGGACCCACCGCGCCCGCTCTAGACCCCCCGCTGACGGCGCCCGTAGGCCCCCCAGCCTCCGGGCCCGGCCGCGGCCGGCGCCCCGGACTCCGGGGCGGGCCGCGACAGGACCAATGCCACGGTGACCGCGGTGACCACGACGAGCACCGCGACCAGCGCCACCACGAAGGCCGGCACCCCCTCGACGAAGAACGCCGGAAGGGACGTGACGGCCGCCAGGATCCGCGACCCCGCGACGATCCGCGAACCGGTGCGGTCCGCCGTGCGCCACGCGTACACGACCGCGATCAACGTGATCACGCCGAGCACGCCGTCCGCGATCAGCACGCCCTGCGGCGGGCCTTCGGAGTCGCCCTCGCCGCCCGGCGCCCCGAAGAAGCTCGTGGCGCCGATCAGGCCGAGGAACACGGCGAGCCCGAGCCCGATCTTGTTCTTGCGGGTGAGCGGTTCCCGTACCCGGGATACCGCTCGTGCCTGTGCCTCGGTCATGTCCCCACCCCATCCCGTCCCATTCCGGTCCTGATCCTGATGCCGACCCTGAGCGTGATCGGCCGGCCACCGCCTCGCGGACTCCAGCATCGGGCCCGAGCCCGGACCGGCGCATCGGCGAAATCGCCCGGCGCACCGGGAAGTTCTCCCGGGCGGCCGGGAATACCGGACCCTCCCCGCCGGGACCGCGCTCGGCCATCATCGGGACATGGCCTCCGCGATTCCCGCTGCCCGCCCCATCCGGGTGCTCATCGCCGACGACCACCCGGTCGTGCGCCGCGGCATGAGCGCGCTGCTCGCCTCGCTGGACGGCGTCGCCGTGGTGGCCGAGGCCGCGAGCGGCGAAGAGGCTTTGCGGGAAGTGCAGTTGAGTCGCCCGGACGTCGTCGTGATGGACATCCAGATGCCGGCCATGGACGGCATCGAGGCCACCCGCAGGCTCGCCGCGCTCGCCCCGGGCGTCGCGGTGCTGGTCGTCACCATGTTCGAGGACGACGAGACCGTGCTGTCCGCGATGCGCGCCGGGGCCCGCGGTTACGTCCTCAAGGGCGCCGAGCAGGAAGAGATCCTGGCCAGTATCCGGGCGGTCGCGGCCGGGCAGGTCGTCATGGGGCCGCATGTCGCGGCACGGCTGCTCGGACACCTCGACCCCGCCCCCGGGCCTCCCGTCCCGTTCCCCGAACTCACCGCACGGGAAAGGGAAGTGCTCGACCGGGTCGCGCGCGGCGACAGCAACGCCCGGGTCGCCGCCGAACTCGCCCTGGCCGCCAAGACCGTCGCCAACCACCTGTCGGCCATCTTCGCCAAGCTGGAGGTGGGCAGCCGGGCCGAAGCCGTGATCCTCGCCCGGGAGCACGGCCTGGGCGGCCCCGGACCCGGCGCCCGCCCGTGATCCGGCCTCCGCCCGGGCCTCTCTCCGAGCCTCCGCGCGCGAAACGGCAGCCCGTGATGGCACGGTCCCGCGCCGCCGCGCTCTGCGCAGGCCTGGCCCTGCTCGTCGGCACCGCCGCCGCCTCGCTCGGATTCGCGGCCCCCGAAACCGCCGACGAGTGGGTCATCTGGTCGCTCATCGTGGGCGCGGGCCTGGCCGGCTCCGCGGCCGCGGTCGCCTTCCACGGCCGGGCATCCGCAGCGTGCTGGCTGGCCGCCGCGGCCGCCGCGACGGCGGCTGCACCCCTCGTCCGTGCGGCCGGAAGCGTCCCGGCCGCCAAGGCACTTGCCGTCCTGGGGATCAGCGTCCTGTTCCCGCCCGCCCTGCTGCGCGCCGTCGAGGAACCCGTATCGCGCCGACTGGCCCGCCTGGCCGACGCGGGCGCCGTCGGCACCGGGCTCGCCTGCGCCGCGACGTCCGCCTGGGGCGGCGATTCCGCCCGCATCGCCGCGACCCTGGCCTCCTTCGTCGCGGTCGGCGCGGGGCTGACGGCGCTGTTCGAGTCCGGCTCGCAGGACGACCGGCGCCGCGTACTGTGGCTGGTCTTCGGCGCGGCCGTGTCGACGCTCGGCGGCATGCTCTACTTCGCCGCCTTCGGTTCGGCCGCCATCGGGCACCGCACCGAGATGGTGGTCTCCGGTCTGCTCTGCCTGATCCTGCCCGCCGCACTCACCGTCGCGCTCGTCGCTCCGCACGCCGTGGACGTGCGCTCCGTGATCCGCAGCGCGAGTGTCCTGCTGGTGATGCTCACCCTGAGCGCCGCGGTCTACGAAGGTGTCGCCTCGGTATGGGAGATGGCCGCGGGGGAGCGGCCCGCCAAGGGCGTCCCGGCACTGCTCGCCGCCGCGATCGCCGCGGGCTACCAGCGCGTCCGCCTCAGGGTCGAGGCGAGCATGGACGAGATGCTCTTCGGCCGCTCGGCGGACGCCGTGGAGACCCTGACCCGCCTCGGCACCGACCTCACCGCGGGCGCCCCGCCGCCGCTGTGGCTGCACACACTGCGCACCACCCTGGGCGTCCCCGGCATCGCCCTGCGGCAGGACGGCGAGACGATCGCCACCGCCGGGACCGTCGACACCCGGCACACCGCCGTCACCCCGCTCCGCGCCGGCCAGGACGAGGTCGGCGACCTCGTCGTCGGCCTGCCACCCGGCCACCTGCGGCTGCCCCCGGGCGCCGCGGCCGTCGTCGGCCTGGTCGCCGCACCGCTCGCGCAGGCCCTGCACGCCGCCCGGCTCGGCGAGCAACTCCGGGTCTCCCGCGGCCTGGTCGTCACCGCACTCGAAGAGGAGCGCCGCCGCATGCGCCGCGACCTCCACGACGGCCTCGGCCCCACCCTCACCGGCATCGCCTACAGCGCCGACGCCGCCGCCAACCTGGTCCGCACCGACCCGGACCGGGCCGTCGAGACGCTCCGCGGCCTGCGCGGCGACGTCGGCGACGCCATCGCCGAGATCCGCCGCATCGTGTACGGCCTGCGCCCCCGCGCCCTGGACGAACTCGGCCTGGTGGACGCCATCCGGCAGCGCATCGCCCCGCTGCGCGCCGCCGACGGGCGCCCGCTCGCGGTGGTCATCGACGCCCCCGCGGTACTCCCGCCGCTGCCCGCCGCCGTCGAGGTGGCCGCGTACCGGGTCGCGGTGGAGGCCGTCACCAACATCGCCCGGCACGCCGCGGTGGCCGCCGCCACGCTCACCCTCGACCTCCCCGGCGGCGCCGCGCTGCGCGTCGCGGTCGCGGACCGCGGGCCGTCCACCGGCCCCTGGCGGCACGGCGTCGGCATCCGGTCGATGCACGAACGCGCCGAGCGCATCGGCGGGACGCTCACCATCGAGACCTCCCCGGACGGCGCCACCGTCACCGCCGTCCTGCCGCTCGCCATCCCGGCCTGACCGTCACTCCTCCGGAGCGTGGATGCGGTAGCGGTGGTGGGCGCGGGTGATCCGCCAGCTGTGCCCGTCCGCGGGCGGCGGCGGCACCGGATGGCCGGCCGGGAACGCGGTCACGGTCAGCCGGGACGGGTCGACCTCCGGCGCGTCCTCCAGGCGGTGCCGCAGGATCTCGGCGGCGATCGGGTCGCCGTGCCCGACCGCGGTGCCGTCGCTGCCGATCGCCAGACCGGGGCCCTCCGGGCCGTCCGGCTCGTAGATCCCCCACGCGACCGGCGTCCCGTACCGCCCGGTGAACAGGACCGCACGCGGGTCCGACAGGCTGACCCCCCACCAGCGCCGCTCGGTCAGGCCCGGGACCCGCCCGATGTCCACGCCCGCGGTCTCCGCGAGCGCGCGGATGATCTCGACGTCCTTGCCGGTCAGCCCGTCGCCGACCACCGACAGCCCGGAGCCCAGCCGCCGGCTGTGCGGATCGGCGCCGTGCGGCCCGCGGAGCTGGAGGAAGCCGCACTGCGTCACCGACACGCTGTGCAGCACCGGCCCGGCGCGCCGCATCGCCACCGACAGTTCGAGGCCCGGACGCAGCCACACCGGTGCCACCAGCAGCCCGCCGTCCGCCAGTTGCTCGCGCCACGCGGGCGGGATGTCGTCCACGCCGATGGTCGATTCGAGGCGGTCGTACGGCGCATTGCCCGGGACGCCGAGCCAGCCGTCGCCGCGCCGCAGATCCAGCGGGGTGCCCTCGCCCGGCGCCAGCTCGGCGAGCCGCGCCGCGGCGCCCAGGAGCAGCGCGTCGTCGACCTCGATGCTGGTCACATGGCCGCCGGGCCCGGTCAGCTCGGCCAGCAGCGCGGTGTTGTAGCCGCTGCCGGTGCCCACCTCCAGGATCCGGTGTCCGGCCCGGACGTCGAGCTGCTCCAGCATCAGGGCCACCATCGCGGGCTGGCTCACCGTGCTGATCGGCGCCCCGGACCGGTCGGTGGCCAGCACCACCACCCGGTCCGCGTACGCATCGCGCAGCTCGGTGCCGGGCGGCGTGAACCGGTCGCGGGGCACGGTGTCCATCGCCCGGGCGACCTCGGGCGAGTCCAGCCGGCCCGCGGAGCGCAGCTCGTCGACCAGCCGGCGCCGCAGGCGTGCGGCATCGTCGGCGCCGGGCGCGCTGCCGACGGGCTCGTGTTCCACATTCGAGTTGTACCCGCTCCGGGGGACGAGAGCCAGCATGACCGGGCAAACCGGAAGGCGTCACCGCGCGGCGGAGCCGGTTTCCGGTCAGCCCCGGGCGTCCGTGAGGGCCTTGTCGAGGATCTCCACGGCGGTGTCGATCTCGGCGTCCTCGACCGTGAGCGGCGGGGCCATCCGCAGGCACGAACTGATGCCGCCCGACTTGGCGCGCACGATGTTCATGCACAGCCCGGCGCGCTCGCACGCCTCGGTCACGGCGTCCCCGTACGCCACGGCCGGCTTGCGCGTGTCCCGGTCCTCGACCAGCTCGACGCCCCACAGCAGGCCCATGCCGCGCACCTCGCCGATCGCCTCGTGCCGCGTCTGCAGCTCGCGCAGGTGCGCGCCGAGGCGCTCGCCGCGCTCGAGGGCCCGCGCGGCCAGGTCCTCCTCGCGCACCACGTCCAGCACGGCGAGTGCGGCGGCGGCCGGCAGCGGGTCCGACATGTGCGAGGTGTAGTACATCAACCCCCGGTCGTACGCCTCCTGTTCGATCGCGGCACTGGTCATCACCGCACTGATCGGCAGGCCGCCGCCCAGCGTCTTGGAGACCGTCAGCAGGTCCGGCTGCACGTCGAAGACGTCCATCCCGAACATCGCCCCGAGGCGCCCGAACCCGGTCTGCGCCTCGTCCAGGATCAGCAGCATGCCGCGCTCGTGCGCCAGCCCCGCCAGCCGGGCGAAGTAGCCGGGCGGCGGCACGAGCACGCCGCCCGCGGACAGCACCGGCTCGGCGATCACCGCGGCCGGAGCGCCGTTGCTCTGCTCGTCGTACTGCTCGAACCCGACCTCCAGGCAGGTCATGTCGCACGCGTCTTCGCAGTGCTTGACGGGGCAGCGGTACGCGTACGGCGCCGGCAGCGCGTACGTCCCCGGCACGGTCGGACCGTGGCCGCGCCGCCCCGCGCTGTACGTCGACCCCTGGCTGCCCGCCGTCATGCCGTGCCAGCTGCGCGTCAGCCCCAGGACCTCGAACCCGCCGGTGACCGTCTTCGCCATCCGCAGCGCGGCCTCGTTCGCCTCCCCGCCGGTGCTCAGCAGCAGCACCCGGTCCAGGCCCTCCGGCGTCATCCCGACCAGCGCCTCGGCCAGGTCGAGCACCGGGGGAGCGAGCATCCGGGAGTTTAGGTGCACGGTCTCGCGCAGCGCCCGCTCGATGGCCTCGGTGATGCGCGGATGGCTGTGCCCGATGGTGGCGCAGATCTGCCCCGAGGTGAAGTCGAGGATGCGGCGCCCCTCGGTCGTCTCCAGCCACGACCCGGACGACCGGGCGATCACCTCGGGCCAGAACTCCCCGGCGTAGCGGACCATCAGCTCGGCGCGTGCATCCACGGCAATCCCCTCTCCACGGCGGCCCTCCGTCGGCCCGGCCGCTCCGCGGCCGCCCCTCGACCCGCGTTCCCTTCGATGCTGGGGCACCGCGACCCTTCGAAACCAGCGCATCTTTTCGATCGGTAATCGTGGAAGAATTCGAACGGTGATCGACCTCCACCGCCTGCGCCTGCTCTGCGAGCTGCGCCGCCGCGGCACCGTCGCCGCGGTGGCCGAGGCGCTCTCGTACAGCCCGTCCACCGTCTCCCACCAGCTCGGCGAACTGCAGCGCGAGGCGGGCGCGGTGCTCTTCGAACGCGTCGGCCGCCGCCTCCGGCTGACCGCCGCGGGCTTCGTGCTGGCCGAGCACGGCGACGCGCTGCTGGCCCGCATGGAGGAAGCCGAGGCCGACGTGGCGGCCAGCGCCGGCGCGGTCAGCGGACTCGTCCGGGTCGCCGCGTTCCAGACCGCCATCGGCCTGCTCGCCCCGGTCATGGCCCGGCTCGCCGCCGAACACCCCGGGCTGCGCATCGAGACCCAGGTGACCGAGCCGGACTACGCCCTCGCCATGCTCGAGGACCGGGCCTGCGACCTGGCGATCTGCGACGAGTTCGGCACCGGGACCCGGCGCGCCACGCCCGGCCTGGACTTCCGCGAACTGCGCCTCGACCCGATCCGCGTGGTGCTGCCCCGCGACCACCCCGCGGCCGGCCCGCCGGCGGTGCGGATCGCCGCACTCGCCGACGACGCCTGGGCGGCCGGCCGCCCGGACACCAGCCACGGCCGGTGGATCGAGGACGTCTGCCGCACCCAGGGCGGCTTCCAGCCCGACGTACGGCACCGCACCTCGGACGCGATGTCGCTGCTCTTCCTGGTCGGCGCCGGACAGGCCGTCACCCTCCTGCCCGAACTGGCCCGCGCCGACCGCGACCCCGGCGTCGCCGTGGCCGCCATCGACGGCCCGCCCGTGTTCCGCCGCATCCTGACCGTGGTCCGCGAAGCATCCATCAACCACCCCGCCCTGGCCGCCATACGCGACGCCCTGCGCCCTTGAGGCACCCGGGCGGCCCCCCGCGATCCGGCGCCGGCTGCCGAGTGGCCGGGGCGGGGGGTGCGTGTCATGGTCGGGGGAGTGGCCGAGCCGCGCCGCGAGGACGCCCGGTCCGCTTGACCGACGGCACGCCGGACGAGGAGACGCCGCCATGACGACCACCCCTGGGGACGCGGACTCCGACGACACCCCTGCGGACGCCGGGCTCCAAGAGGCATTCGCGTTCACCTGCCTGCACTGCGGCCACGGCTGGGAGCAGACGTACGACGTCGAGATCCACCTCGACGCCGACAACCGCGAGTTCCGCTACTACTACGCCGACGGCAAGCGGGTGCCGCCGCCGCTCATGGCGGAATGCCCCAACTGCGGGGAGCGCAAGGCGCGGATCCTGCGGGCCGGGGTGGTGGCCGCGGTCCTGGCCCAGATGCCGCACCACAAGCACGGCACGCACTGGCGGTTCCACCGCCACAAGTAGCCGACCGCTGCCGGTCAGCCGTTCGGCCCATCGGCGGGCAGGCCGTCCACCGCGAGGCTGCGGTTGCCGTACTCGGACCGGCCGGTCAGCTCCGCACCGAACCAGTCCGGCGGCACGAACGCGGCCGCGGCGCCGGCGTCGGGGAATTCGACCTCGACGGTCAGCAGGCCGGCCAGTGCGCCGTCGTAGACGTCCACGAAGTACGTGTGCCCGTCCTGGTCGAGCGTGTGCCGGGTCTTCTCCAGCCGGGCTCCTTCGGTGGTGGGCCACAGCGCCTCGAACTGCGCCGCGGTGAGCTCGACCTCGGTCTCGCCGCGGACCAGGCCGCTGCCCGTCTTCACCGTGACGGTGTGCACCGCGTCGGCCTGCCGCAGCCGTACCTCGGTGCCGGAACCGCGCGTCACGTAGCCCTGCCGCAGCCGGGCGCCCGGCACCTCGAACTCCGGCAGCTTCCCGACCGCGAACTTGCGCTCGACCTCGATCCCCATGGCCTCTCCTCGTCTCGCTGTGTCCGTGCCCTTGCGTAGGATTCCGGGGTGATCCGACTCGTCGCCACGGACCTGGACGGCACCCTGCTGCGCAGCGACGGCGGGCTGTCCCCACGGACCCTGCGGGCGCTGCGCCTGGCCGCCGAGGCGGGAGCCGACGTCGTGCTGGTCACCGCACGGCCGCCGCGATATGTCGACGCACTGGCCCGGCGGTACGGGCTCACCGGTACCGCGGTGTGCAGCAACGGCGCCCAGATCTACGACATGGCCGACGGCCGCGTCCTGTCGTCCAGCCCGCTCGAAGTCACCGCGGCGCGCGAGGCGGCGGCGCTGCTGGGCCGGCATGTGCCCGGCGTCGGATTCGCCGTGGAGACCGGCCTGCACGTGGTGTTCACACCCGGCTTCGAGCTGCGGTTCTCCTCGGACGGCGGCACGGCCGAGTTCGGGGTCGGCGGGCTGGAGGAACTCTGGTCCGCCGCCACGCCGATCGTGAAACTGCTGGCCTGGTCGGGTACGTGGACCGCGGACGCGATGCTCGCGGCGGTCGCCGCGGCCACCGCGGCCGGCTCCGGGTCCGCTTTGCAGGTCACGCACTCCGGCGGACGGGGGCTCCTGGAGATCAGCGCGTCGGAAGTCAGCAAAGGCGCGGTCCTCGCCGGGCTGTGCCAGGCGCGCGGGATCGATGCGGCCGATGTGCTGGCGTTCGGCGACATGCCCAACGACCTGGGCATCCTGGGCTGGGCGGGCTCCGGCTGGGCGATGGCGAACGCGCACCCGGAGGTGCTCGCCGCCGTGCCCCGGCACACCGCGTCCAACAACGAGGACGGCGTCGCCGCGGTGCTGGAACGGCACTTCGGCTGAGTGCGCGGAGCGCCGCGGCGCGTGGCGCCCGGCGCGGCGGCCGGTCAGTAGCGGCCGAACGAGCGGTCCGCGCGGCCGCCGGCGCCCGCGCACGAGAACGCCGCGACCACCGCGAACCCGCTGGCGATCGAACAAGCGCTGATGATGCGCGGCGACGCGTCCAGCAGCCGGGGCAGCGTGATCAGCAGGGCCATTGCGTACAGACCGAGGAAGCCCAGCGCCCGGAACCGCCGTGCCGTCGGATGTGCGTGCGGGGCGAGGAAGCGCGGTCCGCGGCCGGTGTCCACAGCCCAGGCCATCGGCAGCAAGGTCGCCGACGCGACGACCAGGACGGTGACGTGGGCGAGCATGCGGACCCCGATCTGCACAGTGCGTTCGTATGTTTGCCGACAATTCATGGTGCCTTATCCGGGCAGACACTAGCGCCGACTCGGCCGGGGCGAAACGTGCGCTTTCGGAGACGGCGGCCGGAACCGGGTGGAGGTAACCGGCATAGCGGGCGACTTGCCGGGGCGGCCGCGGCGGAATGATCGTCCGCGGACTGCGGTTGTCGGCTGGAGAGTTCCGTCCTCGTCCCCAGGAGCAGAACATGAGCAGCATCGCCGTCCGCTACGTCGGAGGCCCCACCGCACTCGTCGAGATCGGCGGCCTCCGGCTGCTGACCGACCCCACGTTCGACCCGCCCGGCGACCATCCGGTCGGGAACCGGGTGCTGGTCAAGACCGCCGGACCCGCCCTGACTCCGGGCGACGTGGGGCCGGTCGACGCCGTCCTGCTGTCCCACGACCAGCACCCCGACAACCTCGACGACGCCGGGCGCGACTTCCTCGCCGCCGCGCCGGCCGCCTTCAGCACCGGCTCGGCGCACGAGCGGATCGGTGCCGCCATCCGGGTGCTGCCGAACTGGGAGACCGCCGAACTCGCCCGCCCCGACGGGGGAGTCCTGCGGATCACCGGCGTCCCGGCGCAGCACGGCCCGGACGGCACCGAGCACCTCACCGGCGAGGTCACCGGCTTCGTGCTGGCCGGCGACGGGCTGCCGACGGTGTACGTGAGCGGCGACAACGCCTCGCTGGACGTCGTCCGCGCCATCGCCGAGCGAGTCGGTCCGGTCGACGTCGCCCTGCTGTTCGCGGGCGCCGCCCGCACCCCGGTCGCCGACGGACCGCTCACCCTGACCAGCGAACGCGCCGCCGAGGCAGCCGAGATCCTGGGCGCCGCACACGTCGTCCCGCTGCACTTCGAGCACTGGGGGCACTTCACCGAGGGCCCCGACACCCTCGTCGCCGCCTTCGCGGCCGCCGGGCTCTCGGAGCGCCTGCACCTGCCCAAGCCGGGCGACCGCATCGAGCTGTAGCGGGATCCGCAGCGCTTCCCGGCGGCACCGCAGGACCTGGACGCCCGGGCTTGTGTCAACTTTGATTGACGCGAGCCCGGGCGTCAACTTATGTTGACAGCATGAGTGAGACCAAGCAGCTCGCCGACGCCGCGGCCAGCCGCGACCCCGCGGTCGGACTCCGCGCGGTCCGGGCCCTGCGCGACCTCGCCGACCGGCTCGAGGCACTGCAGGTCCGCAGCGCCCGCGAACAGGGCTGGTCCTGGCAGGAGATCGCGGCCTGCCTCGGCGTCACCCGGCAAGCCGTGCACAAGAAGCACGCCGCCACGGGGCGGTTCCGGAGCAAGGAGGACTGACCATGTTCGAACGTTTCACCGACGACGCCCGCCAGGCCGTCGTGGCCGCCCGCGAGGAGGCCCGGCGCCTCGAACAGGCGACCATTGCCCCCGAGCACCTGGTCCTCGGCGTGCTCGGCGTGACCGGCGACCCCGTCGTCCGCACCCTCGCCGACGCCGGGATCGACCTGCCCACCGCCCGCCGCGCGGTCGAGCGCGCGGACGGTGTCGACGCCGCCGCGCTGGAGAGCATCGGCATCGACTTCGCCGAGGTGCGCCGCAAGGTCGAGGCCGAGTTCGGCTCCGGCGCCCTCAGCGGCGCCGGCCGCCGCGGCGGCTCCAGGACCGGCATCATCCGCTTCGACCGCGACGCCAAGAAGGCCCTGGCCCAGTCCCTGCGCGCCGCCCTCGCCCTCGAACACCGGATCATCGCGCCCGGCCACCTGCTCCTCGGCGTCGTCCGCGCGGGCGAAGGCGCCCTCCCGGTGATGTTCGCCGAACAAGGCGTCACCCCGGCGGGCTTGGCGGACACCGTCACCCGCACGATGACCGCGCCCTCGTAGGCGGCCCGGCCGCCTTCGTGGCAGAGCCCGCTTGTACGGTGACCCCCGACCACGGACTGAGGGGACCCATGTCGCTGCACGAGATCGAGGACATGGTCGCGGATTCGGTGCGGCTGCTGGACGCGCACAGCGCGCCCGACGACGACCGGGTCCGGGACTGGTACGCCGCCCTGTACGAGTTCCAGGGGCAGTTCGACTGCTCCTTCACCCACTTCCGCGTGATGGACGTCCTGCTGCGCCGCCGGTACGCCTACCGCTTCCCGCTCGACCGGCACCCCGACCATGCCGACCGGAGCGCCTACTTCGCCGGGCTGACCGAGTTCACCGGACTGCGCACCTTCGACGAGGACGCGCCCGACTTCGCCGGATACGACTCATGGCTCGACGACGGCTACGTCGACCCGCCGCACCTCTACTGCGACGCCGGCACCGCCCTGTGGCAGCGCATGGTCGCGGCCGGCGACCTCGAGGGACCCGACGCCGCACCGCTGCGCCGCACCCCGCTGATCGACGCCGTCGCCCGGGTCGCGGCCGCCGCCGAGCAGGAGCGGGACGTGGAACTCATCGGCCTCTGGTACGGATTCGGCTGCGAGGTCCTCGTCGGCGGCGCCTCCGGCGTCGTGCCCTACGACGTCGGCGAACTCGACGAGATGCCGGTGCTCCGGGAACTGCGCGACGTCGTCCGCCGCACCGGCGCCCTGGACGCCGCCCGGCAGTCGCCGTACGCCGCCTCGCCCGAGTACGCCGAACACGCCGAGCTCGAAGCCTGGTGGTGGGATCTCTAGACGCCGATCAGCGACCCGAGGTCGGTGCGCGGCCGGATCAGGTCGTCCGGGTCGTCGGGCATGGCGAGTTCGCCGAACGCGACGGCCCGCAACTGGGTGCGCAGCGAGACGACCGCCATGCGCAGCGCGGTGTAGACCGTGTAGAACTCCCGGTCCGCGACCCGGTATCCGGTCCGTGCCTCGTAGCGGGCCGCGACGTCGTCCCAGCCCAGGAAGTCCGGCAGCCCGGGGACGCCGCGCCGCTCGGCACCGGACTGGAACCAGCCGTGCAGGTAGACCAGCCACGCCAGGTCGATCTCCGGGACCCCGACACCGGCCATCTCCCAGTCGAGCACCGCGACCGGCAGTGCGTCCTCGGTCCCGGTGCCGCTGTACATGATGTTGCCGATCCGCGAGTCGCCCCAGGACAGCACGGCCGGGCCCTCGGTGCTCGGCCAGTGCTCCTCCAGCCATGCGAACCCGGCGTCCAGCAGGGGTACTTCGAGGCCGTCCTTGGCCCACGCGGCGAACGCGCGCGTGGCGTCCACGTGCCGCCGCAGCGCCGAGCGGCCGTCGGCGGGAGTGCGCTCCAGGAACGCGAACCGCTCGGCCGCGTCCGGGATCCCGTGCAGCTCGGCCAGCACGTCGACGGTCGCCTCCTGCATCCGGGTGCGCGCCGCGGCATCCAGCTCGGTGACCCAGGAGCCGTAGACGTACGGCATGACGTCCGGCGGTATCCGGCCGTCCACATGGGCCATCACGAGGAACGGCGCCCCGAGCGCGCCCGGGTCCGGCTCGTGCCAGAACACCTCGGGCACCGGCACGCCGGTCGCCTCCCGCACCTGCCGCATCACCCCGAACTGGGCGGCGAGGTCGTACTCCGGGAATACCGGCACCACGGACTCCGGCGGCGCGAGCCGGACCACGACCCGGCGCTCGCCCGCCGCCGCCCAGCGCGCGGTGACCAGCAGCGTCTCGCTGGACATGCCGTTCGCGGACGGGGTGCGCAGCTCGACGACCGCCGCCTCCGGGTCGCCGACGCGCTTCCGCAGCCAGTCCTGGAACGCCGCGCGCAGCTGGACTCCGTCGCGGTCCGAGGTCCGCGGCCGCGCCGCCGCCTCCTGCGTCCCGCGCTCCTGCTCGGCACCCATGAGCCGACCGTCCTCTCGCCCGCCGATTTAGTGGACTCAATCAACCATATGCGGATGTGCAGTATCAAGAACCCGGGCGAGGCGGCCGGCCGTGCACATCCTCGCAGTCAGTCGTAGAGCGCCGCGGCGCGGCGGGCGGCCTCGGCGATGCGGGCGCGCATGTGCGGCGGGGCGAGCACCTCCGCCTCAGGGCCCAGGCGCAGCAGTTCGAAGTAGCCGATGTCCCACGACTCGATGCCGAGCGTCACCGCGACCCATCCGTCCCGGTCCGGCGCCTCCGCAGTGGCCAGCGCGTCGGACGCTGCGGTCGGCTCGAACAGGACGGCGAGGTGCTCGACCGCGAGCGGGCTCAGCCGCACCCGGACCTGCTCGCGCAGCATCGAGCGGGCGAACCCGCCGGACGCCTCCGACCAATAGGCGGCCAGGTCGAACTCCGGGTCGCGGTCGAAGCGTTCCTCGCCGGCCTCGGCCGTCTCGAAGCGGTCCACGCGGTACGTGCCGACCCGCCCGGACGACCCGCGGGCCGCGACGTACCACTGCCCGGCCTTCAGGACCAGGCCGTAGGGCTCCAGCCGTCGGTCCCGGGAGCCGCTGCGCGCCGCGTACCGGGCATGCAGGACGCGGTCCTCCCAGACCGCCCGCGACACCTCGCCCAGCAGCGGAGGCGTCTCGGCCTCCCGGAACCACGCGGGCGCGTCCAGATGGAAGCGCTGCGTCGCGGCGGCCGGCGCATCGCCCAGGGCCGCCGACACCTTCAGGCGCGCCGCGAGCGCCTGCCCGGCCAGGCCCATGTCCCGCAGCGGCCCCGGCAGTCCGGCCAGCAGCAGCACCTCCGCCTCGGCGCGCTCCAGACCGGTGAGCCGGGTGCGGTACCCGTCGACCAGCCGGTAGCCCCCGGCCCGGCCGCGCTCCGCGTACACCGGCACCCCCGCCTCGGCGAGCGCCGCGATGTCGCGCTGCACCGTGCGCTCGGAGACCTCCAGTTCGGCGGCGAGGTCGGCCGCGGTCATCTCGCGCCGGGACTGGAGGAGCAGCAGCAGCGCAATCGCCCGACTCGCTCGCATGCCGTGCCCACTTCCTGTTCGCTTCCCGGACCGCCCGACCACGCACCTCGGAGGGCCATTCTCGCGGTGGCGACCGGCGTCGGCACCGGCGCAGGGCCGATGCCGACGCCCCGGATCACCCGGCCGCCGCCCGCGCGGGACCGAGCAGCGGCAGGCCCGCCGCGTACCTGCGGAAGTATCCGGCCGTGGGCGTGCCGGCCGCGGCGACCGTGTCGGGCGTGCCCTGCGCGACCACCGCGCCGCCGTCCGGCCCGGCGCCCGGGCCGAGGTCGATCACCCAGTCCGCCGACGCCGCGACCGGGATGTCGTGCTCGGCCACCACCACCGTGTTCCCCGAGTCGAGCAGCACCTCCAGCGCGTCCACCACCTGCTGGACGTCGGACGGATGCAGCCCGGAGACCGGTTCGTCCAGGACCACCAGCCCGGCCTTGCCGCTCCCCGCGCCGCGCCGGATCGCCGCGGCCAGCTTCAACCGCTGCGCCTCGCCGCCGGACAGCTCGGTCGCGCTCTGGCCGAGCTGCAGGTACCCCAGCCCGACCTGGACCAGGGCCCCCAGGATGTCCGCGAGCTGCGGCGGCCCGGCGAAGCGCTCCGCCGCGTCCGCGACGGTCAGTTCCAGCACCTCGTCGATCGCCAGGCCCCGGTAGGTGACGGCCAGCGCCTCCGGCTTGTAGCGGCGGCCGTCGCAGGCATCGCACACCACCCACACGTCCGGCAGGAAGTGCATGTCCACCAGCTTGCGGCCGTGGCCCGCGCACGTCTCGCAGCGCCCGCCGCCCGCGGTGTTGAAGCTGAACCACGAGGCGTCCCGGCCACGTTCCCGGGCCGCATCGGTCCCGGCGAACAGCCTGCGGACGATGTCGAACGCCTTGCTGTACGTGGCCGGGTTCGACCGCGGGGTCCGGCCGAGCGGATCCTGGTCCACCACCGCGACCCAGCCGAACTCCCCGAGGCCGGAAACGGCCCGTACCCGGTCGGTCGGCCTGCCCGCCAGCGCCGCCTCGGCCTCCGCGCCGAGCGCACCCAGCACACTGCTCTTGCCGCTGCCGCTCACTCCCGTCAGGCAGGTGAGCCGCCCCGCGGGGAAGCGCAGCAGGTCCGCCGCCACGTTGTGGGCCCGCAGGCCGTGCAGCTCGACCCAGCCGGTACCGGCCCCGACCGGGCGGCGGGTGCGCCGCAGCCGCGGGCCCTCGCCGGCCAGGTAACGCCCGGTCAGCGACCCCGGATGCGCGACCGCGTCCGCAGGCGGACCGGACACCAGGACCTCCCCGCCCAGGCGCCCCGCACCCGGCCCCAGGTCGACCACCCAGTCGGCCCGCGCCACGAGTTCCGGGTCGTGCTCGACGAGCAGGACGGTGTTGCCGGCCGCCCGCAGTTCGAGCGCGATGTCCAGCAGATGCGCCTTGTCCGCCGGATGCAGCCCCGTGCCCGGCTCGTCCAGGACGAAGACGATGCCGTTCAGCTCGGTGCTCAACTGCGCGGCCAGCCGGGTCCGCTGCAACTCGCCGCCGGACAGCGTCGCGGCACTCCGGGACAACTGCAGATGCGCCAGCCCGAGCCGGTCCAGGATGCCGACGCGGCGGCCCAGATCCTGCAGCAGCGGATCGCCCACCGCGCGCTCGCGGACGTCCAGGCCGTCCGCGACCCGCCGCGCCCACCTGCGGACCTCGCGTACATCCGCGGCCAGCAACTCCGGGTAGGCCAGCCCACCGAGCCGCACCGACCGCGCGGCCCGGTCGTACCCGCTGCCGCCGCACGTGCCGCACGGCTCCTTGCGCATGTACGCGAGGTAGCGCTGCCTGGCCTCCGCGGACTTGGCGTTGCCGAACACCCGCTCGACCTCGGCGAGCGCGCCCCGCATCGGCTGGCTGGAACTGAACGTCATACGGGACTTCTCGTTCTTGTTCGGGACGTCGACGCTCGCCTCGACCACCTCGTCGCCCGTCCCGTACAGCACCGCCTGCCGGAACGCCTCGGGCAGCGACTCCCAGGGCTGCCCCAGGTCCACGCCCTGCTTCGCGGCCAGTGCCGGGACGAACATGTGCTCGTTCGAACGCCACTTCGCGAACCACGGCGACGCACCCTCGAACAGCGGCAGTCCGGGCCGCGTGACGATCAGATCCGGCTGCGCCTGCCAGCGCCCGCCGACACCGTGGCAGTCCGGGCAGCCGCCCTCCGGCGTATTGCGGTCGAAATGCGCCGTGGTCAGCGGGCCGCCCGCCGGGTCCGCCTCGCGGAGACCCGGCAGGCGCGAGTACAGCAGCCCGAGATGCCCGTCGATCCCGGTGAGCGTCGCGACCGTGGAGCGCGGATTCCGGTTCAGCCGCCGCTGGTCGACCGCAAGCGTCGCCCCCAGGCCTGTGATGCGGTCGACCTTCGGCCGGTTCCGCTGCGTGATGTACTGCCGCACGAACGGCGACAGCCCCTCCAGATAACGCAGTTGGGCCTCGCTGTGCAGCGTGTCGACGGCCAGCGACGTCTTGCCGCTGCCGCTCACCCCGGTGAACGCGACCAGCCGCCCCTTCGGGATGGCGACCGACACGTCCCGCAGGTTGTTCGTGCGGGCCCCGACCACCTCGATGACCCCGTACCCCGCATCCGCGGTGCCCCGCGGACGGGCAGTCACTGCTTCTCCGGGGCGGGCTCGGCCAGGGCCGGTGCGTAGACGGCCATCCAGTGCGGACGCACCCGGAAGTACACGACGTCGTGCTCCCAGTCGAAGGCGTCCGCGCCGTAGAACTCCTGCAAGTACGCCAGAACTTCCGGCCACTCCGGGTCCGCCGGGCGGCCCGCCGGATTGAGGGTCTCGGCGGTGCCGTGCACGAAGACGCCGAGCTCCTCGCCGCGCAGCAGAGCGACGCTGACCTGCGGGCGGGCGTCGAGATGCCGGGCCTTGGCGGCACCGCGCGCCGTGCCGAAATGCCACATGCCGTGCAGGAAATGCCCGTCCACCGCGCTGATGCGCGGCTCGCCCTGGGCGGTCACCGTGGACACGGCGAGCGTGCACATGCCGTGCAGCATTGCGGCCACCTGCGCGGCGGACGCCCGCGGTGCGGTGCCGACGATCGAGCGCAGATGCGCTGTCGCGCCGGACAGGGATGTGCCGAGAAGGCCCTGCAGACGGTCTAGTTCTTCCGAGGATTCGCGCATGGGCACGATGATCGATCGAATACCCGACACCTTCTGTCGGGATTTACCGCGTGTCCTCGAAAGGGACGGTCAGGGGACGGCGACGAGGTTGCGCTCGGTCGAGGACGGGGCGGGGACCAGGGCGGCCTCGGGGACGAGGTCCGCCGGGAGGTCTTCGGCAAAGCCCAGCGGGACGTACCCGATGCTCCGGCCGTCCGGACCGACCAGGCGTCCCATGCGCTTCACCACCTGGATGGTGACCGACGAATCGACCACCTCCATCCGCGGGAACCGCCGCGACCAGTCGGCTTCGACCACCGGCGCGTCCGAGGCGTGCCGCAGCCACAGCACGACCAGCAGATTCGCGCTCCCCGTGATCGACGCGCACATATGCACGTCGCCCAAGGTCGTCAGCTTCGCCGCGACATCTTCCAGGTCGGCCGCCGGGACGCGCAGCCACCACGTCGCGCAGATCGGCCACCCGGTCAGCGAACGCGCCACCTCGCAGCGGTAGCGCGCGAAGCCCGCCGCGGTCAGCCGGGCCAGCCGCCGGGCCGCGGTGACCCCGCTGACGCCCAGCCGCCGGGCCAGCTCCGCGGTGCCCAGGCGCCCGTTCGGCCCCAGGTGCGCCAGCAGCGCGAGGTCGTCCGCGTCCGGCGGCCGGACCGACCCGGTGGCGGCCGGGCGGGGGAGCGCGGCCAGCGCCTGCCGCTGCCCGTGGTCGAGCGCGCGCAGCCGCCACGCCCCCGAGTCCTTGTACAGCCGCAGCGGCAACTGCACCCGGATGCCGGTGATGCCCGGGACCGACGGCAGCGTGACCTGCAAGTAGTGGGCGAGCGATTCCGCGTCCCGGGCCGCCGCGCACATCAGCAGGTCGCGGTTGCCCGTCATGTACTCGATGTTGATCGCGATGCGGTGCCGCCGCACCGCGGCGATCGCCTCCGGGATCCGCCCCGGCGCCACGGTCAGCTCGACCAGCGCGACGCAGTTCGACGTGGTGACCGTGTGCTTGCCGGTCCCCATTCCCGGGAAGCAGGTCACCCAGGCCGAGCCGGTCGACTCCAGGCGGCGCCAGCGGCGCGCCAGCGTGGCCGGGTCGGCCCCCAGGATCGGCGCGAGTTCGGCCCACGACGCCCGCGGGACCATCTGCAGCGCATGCGCGAGCGCCAGGTCGAGTTCATCCAACGCGTCGGGGCCGCGTCCCGCTTTCGAATCGTGCACGTGCCGGTCCTTTCCGGATGCCTTCCGGCATCCACGGTCACAAACGCGCTGCCACCCGCAAACCTGGCGGAGGCCGATGGCACCTCCGTGGCCTGCTCACGACCCTGACAAGGACGACCGGTGAACCTGCTCCGCCACCACGACGGGACGCTGTTCCGCGATCTCGACCACGACGGCACGATGGCGCCGTACGAGGACCCGCGGCTTTCCGCCGAGGACCGCGCCGCCGACCTGCTGGCGCGCCTCACCCTGGCCGAGAAGGCCGCTTTGATGTGCCATGGCCGCTTGTATACCGCGCAGCCGGACACGTTCCCAGAGCAATGCCCGGCGCTGACCGACGCCGGGGTGTCCCATTTCCTCCTGATGTCGATGCCGGCCCCGGCCGTCATGGCCCGCTGGAACAACCACCTCCAGGACCTCGCCGCCGCCACCCGCCTGGGAATTCCGGTCACGCTGTCGTCCGACCCGCGGCACGGCTTCACCTCGAACCCGATGACCGCGCACCTGTCCGGCGGATTCAGCCGCGGACCCGAACCGATCGGCCTGGCCGCCACCGCCGACCCCGGCCTGGTCGCCGAATTCGCCGCGGCGATGGCCCGCGAACTGCGCGCGGTCGGGGTCCGCGTCGCCGTCCACCCGATGGCCGACCTGGCCACCGAGCCGCGCTGGGGCCGCATCCACGGCACCTTCGGCGAGGACGCGGACCTGGCCTCGGCCATGCTCGCCGCCTACATCCGCGGCCTGCAGGGCCAGGCCGGCGGCCCGGACGGCGTGCTGGGCCCGGACAGCGTGGCCGCCATGGTCAAGCACTTCCCCGGCGGCGGCGCCACCGCCAAGGGCGAGGACCCGCACTTCTCGTACGGCCGCTTCGGCGCCTACCCGGGCAGCAACCTCGAATACCACCTGCGCCCCTTCGAGGCGGCCCTCGACGCGGGCGCCGCCCAGGTCATGCCCGGCTACGGCATCCCCGTCGGCACCGGCATGGCCGAGGTCGGCGCCTGCTTCAACCGGGACGTCATCGTCGGCCTGCTGCGCGGCCGCTACCGCTTCGACGGCGTGGTCTGCACCGACTTCAACCTGCTGGCCGGCATGGACATCCCCGGCCGCGGGCAGCTCCCGGCCCGCAACTGGGGCGTCGAGCACCTGCCCTTGGCGGAGCAGGTCGGCATGCTGCTCGACGCCGACGTCGACCAGTTCGGCGGCGAGACCCGCCCCGAACTGATCATCGACGCGGTGCGCTCGGGCCGCGCCACCGAGGCCCGCGTCGACGCCTCGGTACGCCGCATCCTGCTCGACAAGTTCCGCCTCGGGCTCTTCGACGACCCGTACGTCGACCCGGACGCCGCCGCGGAGACCGTCGGCGCGGCCGGCACCGTCGCCCTCGGCCGGACCGTGCAGCGCCGCTCGCTCGTCGGCCTGTCCGGCACCCTGGCCGAGCCGCAGGCGGTCCGCACGCTGTACGTCGAGAACATCGACCCCCAGGTCGCGGCCCGGTACGGCACTGTCGTCGCCCGCCCCGAGGACGCCGACCTGGCCGTCGTCCGGCTGGCCGCCCCCTACGAAAAGCGCGAGGGCCTCCTCGAACAGGCCTTCCACGCCGGATCACTGGAGTTCCCCGAGGCCGAGACCGCCCGGCTGCGCGCCCTCGCCGCGACCGTGCCGCTCGCGCTGTGCGTCTTCCTCGACCGGCCGGCGGTACTCACCGGACTGCCCGAAGCGGCCCGCCTGCTGCTCGGCGACTTCGGCGCCGCCGACGACATCGTCCTCGACGCAGTCTTCGGACGCGCCGAACCAGGCGGCCGACTGCCGTTCGACCTGCCCTCCTCCATGCGCGCGGTCGAGGAGTCGCGCGAGGACATGCCGTTCGACACCGCCGACCCGCTCTTCCGGTTCGGCCACCCGGCCGCGCCGCGGCCGGACAGCGCGCAGCGTGCCGAAGGGGCGCTGCACGGGCGGCTCTGACCGCCGGCCGAGGGGCGAGGCCCGCGCCCCCCCCGGGGGGGGGCGGGCCCGGCCCCCCGGGG
>NZ_JAKFHA010000025.1:0-72932 GCF_021502675.1 Yinghuangia soli | reverse complement strand
CCCCCGTTTGGGCGCCCCCGCCCCCCCCCCTCGGGTGCCGGTACGGCCTCAAGCCAGGCGCACGGCGGCTACTCGGTACGCCACAGCGCAGCCTTGGTCTTGGCGGCCCAGGTCGCCGGCATCAACGCGCCGAGAGCGGCCAACAGGGCGCCGGATACCGCGAGGACGGCGTACGAAGGGACGCTGTAGACCGACAGCATGTGGTCCGGGAGCCGGAGTTCGGCGACGCCGGCCATCACGGGGGCCACGGCGTGGTGCAGGGCCACGCCGAGCGGGATGCCGATCGCGCCCGCGATCAGCCCCACCGCGGTGACCGAGGTCACCACCATGACCAGGGTCTGCCGCGGCGTCATGCCCAAGGACTTGAGGACGCCGATGGACTGCGCCCGTTCCCGGGTGTCGAGCGCCACCGTATTGAGCACGCCGAGCGCGGCGACCGCTGCCAGCAGCAGCGTCAACGTGGCGATCAGGCCCAGCAGGATCGCCAGGGTCTCGCTCGACTCGTTGCGGTCCATCACGCCGCCGAAGCCCGCGGCGAAGACCTGCGATTCCGCGAGGCGCTGGATGTACGCGCCGATGTCCGTGCCCGGCGCGAGCTTGACCTCGTACTGCTCGATCCGGGACGCGGGATCCAGTGCGGTGAGGGTCCCGCGGTCGACGTAGAGGTGGTTCTCTTCGCTGGAGAAGGCCTCGCCGACGATGCGGACCTTGGTGCGGCGGCCCTCCCACTCCAGGGCGATCTCGTCGCCGACCTTGAGCGCCGAACCGCGCAGGAACGACGTCGGAACGACCACTTCACCCGGCCCCTGGAACCAGCGGCCCGCCAGGATCGGGTAGCCCAGCCACGACGAGTCGGTGCCGTACCCGGTCAGTTCGACCCCCTGGGTGCGCCCCGGGATGGTCGCCCGCGCCTCCGCGACCTCGGTGAAGCGGGCCGTGCCCGAGTCGGCGCGCAGCATGGCGGCGACGGCCGCCGGATCGGCGGACGGCAGATTCTCCTTCCCGCCGGGACCTGCTCCCGGGCCGCCGACCCCCGGCGGACGCTGGTTCTGCACCGGCCCGCTGCCTTCCCCGAGCGGGCCCTGGTTCTGCCCGGGCGGCCCGCTCGGGCGCAGCAGGTCGACGGTGACCTGCGTATTCGCGGCGCGGGAAAGTCCGGCATCGACCCGGTCCAGCGTCTGGGCGAGACCGTAGGCGAACGTGACCGCCGCGGTCCCCAGCAGCAGCGCGGCCAGCGTCATCGCGGTGCGCGCGGGCCGCGTGAACGGGCTTGCCAGCCCCAGCCCGACAGCCCGCGGCAGCGGCGCCCGGGACAGGATGCGGTGCGCCCGGAAGCCGCGCCCGGAGCGGGGCGCACGGCCGACCGCGATGGCCTGCACCGCCGGCGTCCGCCCGGCCTTCAGCGCCGGGACCAGCGCCGCGACGCACACCGTCGCGATCAGGCCCAGCGGCACCGCCACGTCCACCCACCAAGGGATCGACGCCACTTCGGGCACCGCGAACGACTCCGCGGTGTCCGCCAGCAGCGGCAGCGCGAGCAGCTGGCCGATCACCGTGCCCAGCGCGGCCCCGAACAGCGCCGGGAGCAGAACCTGGGCCAGGTACGTCGCGGCGACCTGCACCGGGGAGAACCCGAGCGTCTTGAGGACGCCGATCCCGCGGTACCCCGCGACCACCGAGCCGCTCACCACATTGGCCACGATCAGCACCGACATCACCAGGCCCAGCACGCTGAACGCGGTCACGAAGGGCACCACCAGATCGGCCACCCCCGCCGCGTCGCGGCGCGCCTCGAGGTACGACGTCGAACCGAGCACCGCATCCGCCGGCAGCCCCGCCCGCACCGCGGCCACCCCGGCGGCCACCGCGTCGTTCCCGTCCGCCGCGGCGAAGCGGTACAGCACCTGGAACGTCCGGCTGCCGTCCGCCCCGTGGATCGCCGCGACCTGGTCGGGCAGGGCCCACGCCCCGGCCGTGCCGGTGACGGACGCGGCCGTGCCCACCACGGTCATCTCGACCCCGCCGAGCCGCAGCCTGGTCCCGACCTCGGGAGTCGGGCCGTTCTGCCCGTCCGCGAACACGATCTCGCCCGGAGCCCGCACCCAGCGCCCGGACACCATCTTGAGCTCGTCCAGCGGCCCGTCCGGGGACGTCCGGCCGACCACGGTGACCGCCTCCGGGACGACGTGCCCGTTGCCCACCCCGGCGACCGGCTCAGGGACCGCGCTGACCGAAGGGTACGGCCCGCCGAACGCGGTGATCCCCGAACCGGCGCGCGCCGCACCGGCCTGGATCTGCTCGGGCGTGGCCTTCGCGGCGTCCACGCTGACCGCCGCATGAGCCCCGTTCAACCGCGCGAACGCCCGGTCGAACGGCCCCATCGACGCCACCAGCAGCCCCAGCCCGAGCACCGCGGTCGCCGTCGCCAGAAGCGCGACCACCGCGGTCACCAGGGTCTGCACACGGCGCCGCACGATCGCCGACCAGGCGGCGCGCAGGACCGCGTTCATCGCGCGGCCTCCGGCGAAGCGGCCGCCGGCGCCGTACCCGATCCGTTGGCCGCGGCGGCCGCACGGCCCGTGGTGGCCTCCTCGCCGACGATGCGGCCGTCCACGATCCGCACGATCCGGCCCGTGCACTCCTGCGCGAGCCGCTCGTCGTGCGTCACCAGCAGCAGCGCCTGGCCGTCCCGGTTGAGCTCGGCCAGCAGGTCGGTGATGTGCCGCCCGGTGGCGCTGTCCACCGCACCCGTCGGCTCGTCCGCGAGGAGCAGCGGCGGACGGTTCATCAAGGCCCGCGCGATCGCCACCCGCTGGCGCTCGCCGCCGGACAGCCGGGCCGGGTAGGCGTCCGCATGCCGGCCGATCCCCAGGTAGTCGAGCAGCTCGGCGGACCGCGTGCGAGCGGTGCGCAGCGACATGCCGCCCAGCCGGGCCGGCATCAGCACGTTGTCCAGCACGGTCAGGTCGTCGAGCAGATTGAAGAACTGGAACACCATGCCGATGTGCTGCCGCCGGAACCTGGCGAGCGCCGTCTCGGAAAGCCCGTTCAGACGCACCCCCGCGACCGTCACGTCCCCCGAGGACGCCCGGTCCAGACCGGCGATCAGGTTGAGCAGCGTCGACTTGCCGCTGCCGGACGGCCCCATCACGGCGACCGCTTCATGCGCGCCGACCGCCAGCCCGACACCGCTCAGCGCGGCCGGGCCCGTCTCGTCGTACTGCTTCGTCACGGCTTCGAGCCGGATCACGTCTGTCATGGCCCCGGACGCTAGGTCCGCGGCCCCGCACCGGACGTCCGCACGACGAGCCAACCTGCCGTCGCTCCCGCGAAGTACGGCCGGGCGCGTAGCTCCTCCGAGGGATGCCGACGGTCCGCAAGCGGGATGTACGCCGCCGCCCGGCCGCGGCGAGAATGCCGGAGTGACACCCGCACCGCACGCGCTGACACCGCCTCAGCCCGCCGGCCGGCTCGCGGCGTTCCTGCGCCGCCCCGGGCCGCTCGGCGGCGACGCGCTGCTCGCCCTCGCCGCGACCCTCGTCGCCCTGGTCCTGCTGTACGGCAACGCCACGCAGGCGGACGCCCCGATGCAGGTCGGCTTCGTGGACGGGCGGCCCGTCGCCTTCCTGCCCGAGGAGACCGGACCGGACTCCTGGACCGTCATCCTGGCCATGCTCACCACGATCGCCCTCGCCTGGCGGCGCAGCTCGCCGATCCTGGTCTTCGGCGTCCAACTCGGTGCGGTGCTCGTGGTCGACGAAGAGAACGTCGCCATCCCCATCATCGCCGCGCTCGCCGCCGGCGCCTACACGGTCGCCGCGCATGTGCCGCGGGCGCGCACCGCCCTGGCGGTGCTGGGCGCGGGGACCGTCGCCCTGGTGGCGAAGTTCCCCGACGACGACAACAGCCCGCCCGGTGTGACGGTGCTCGCCGTGATGGCCGCGATGTGGGCCGCCGGACGCACCATCGGCACCTGGCGCACCCGGGCCGGCGCGCTGCACGGGCGGGCGGTCAAGGCCGAGTACGAGCGGGAGGTCGCGGTCGCCCTCGAACGCGCCCGCATCGCCCGCGAACTGCACGACGTGGTCAGCCACAATGTCAGCGTGATGGTGATCCAGTCGGGAGCCGCCCGCATGGTGCTGCGCACCGACCCGGATGCGGCGACCGAGGCACTGCGCGCGGTCGAGACGAGCGGGCGCGAGACGATGGCCGAACTGCGGTACATGCTCGATGTGCTGACGGCGCAGGACGGGGGCGGGGGAGCGGGCGAGGGCGGCGGTGCCCCCGCGGCCGAGGCCGGGGGATCCAGGCCGGGAACGACGGGTTCGGGACCGCGATCCGGATCAGGTGCCGGGAGTCCCGCCTCCGGGCAACCCGGGACCGGTGCCACCGGGCGCGGCGTCCCGGACGGCGATGCGCTCGGTCCGCCGCTCGCCCCGCAGCCCGACCTGGCCCGGCTGCCCGTGCTCGTGGACCGCGTCCGCACCGCGGGCCTGGACGTCCGGCTCGACACCGGAGCCGGCTTCGGGCCGCTGCCGCCGGGCGTCGAACTCACCGCGTACCGCGTCGTGCAGGAAGCGCTCACCAACGCACTCAAGTACGCGCCCGGCAGCCGTACGGACGTCACCCTCACGCACGACCCGGGCAGCCTGCGCATCGAGGTCGCCGACCGCGGACCGGCCGAGGGCCGGCGCCCCGAACCGCTCGGCGCCGGACGCGGGCTGCTCGGCCTCGCCGAACGCGTGCACCTGCACAACGGCACCTTCCGGTCCGGCCACCGGCCCACCGGCGGCTACCGTGTCGAGGCCACGATCCCGGTACCCGCGCCATGACAGGGGGACTGTTGAACACAGGGGAACCGGTGCGCGCCGATGCCGCGGCCGCATCCGCCGCGCCTGCCGCGCTGCGGGTGGTCGTGGCCGACGACCAGGCCCTGGTGCGCTCCGGGTTCCGGATGATCCTCGCGTCCGCCGGCATCGACGTCGTCGCCGAGGCCGCGGACGGCGACCAGGCGTGCGCGGCGGTCCGGCGCACCCGCCCCGACGTCGTCCTCATGGACATCCGCATGCCGGGCCTGGACGGCCTGGAGGCGACCCGGCGAATCATGGCCGACCCGCCCGGCGCCCTCGACGGGCGGCCCTGCCGCATCATCATCCTGACCACGTTCGACCTCGACCACTACGTGTACGCCGCGCTCGACGCAGGCGCCAGCGGGTTCCTCCTCAAGGACGTCACCCCCGAGCAACTCGTCGCCGCCGTACGCCTGGTCACCGCGGGCGACGCGCTCCTCGCGCCGACCATCACCCGCCGCCTGGTCGAGCGGTTCGCCAACCCGCCCGAGGTCGCCCCGCACGTGCGCGGCGACCTCGCCACCCTGACCCCGCGCGAACTCGAAGTGCTGCGGCTGCTCGCCCGGGGCCTGAGCAACGCGGAACTGGCCGCGTCCCTGACCTTGAGCGTCGAGACGGTCAAGACCCACGTGACCCGGATCCTGACCAAGCTGCATCTGCGGGACCGGGTGCAGGCGGTGGTGCTGGCGTACGAGACCGCGCTGGTCACGCCGGGCGGCCACGACTCCGCCTGAGGCCGGCCGCGGCGCGCCCCGGGCCTCAGCCGGTGCGGAGGCCCAGGCCGTAGAACGTCATGTCGTAGCGGCCGACGGATTCGCCTTCGCCGCCCAGGATGAGGTCGGACGGCTCCGCGACACCGATCGCGCGGGCGGTCGCCACCATGACCGCGGCGATCGCGCGTCCGGACGCCTCGTCCGGGCCGCCCCCGTCGATACGCCAGCGCGGCTCCTCGTCGTCGGAGCAGACCTCCGCAGTCTCCGGGTGGTCGGCGACCGTGCCCCAGCCCAGTTCGCGGGCGTCGACGGCACCGCTGCCGTCCGCGTGCTCGGTGCCGTCGGGCAGGAAGCAGCCCACGACCAGGCGGTCTTCGCGGTACGTGATGTCGAACAGCAGCGGCGCGCCGTTGTCGCCGGCCCGCCCGTACAGCGGCATGCTCACCGTCAACCCGAGCGCGGTCAGCTCGGCGGCGAGGCTGTCCAGGAACTCGCCCAGCGCGGAGGTGACGGTCTGCCAGCTCTGCGCGTACCAGCGGCCCGGGAAGCCCAAGCCGCCGTTGGCCGGGCTGCGGTCGGCACCGAAGTAGCCCTCGATCGAGAACTCCTCGCCGACGCCGGAGCGCCAGAACCAGTTCTCGATCGGGTCCGTCGGCTGCAGCACCAGCTCCGGGCCGCCCTGGCCGGCCCGCAGTTCGAGGCTGTTCTCTTCGCCGCGCCAGCGCAGGAACGGCGCTCCCCACGAAACCGTGCGCCCGTAGATCGGGCCGAGCGAACCGTACGAACCGGCGACCGGCGCCGGGCCGAGCGCCTGGACGAGTTGCCGCCGCGCCTCGGCGAAGGCACCGACCTGCGCGGCCGTGCCGGTCAGGGGAGCGGTCAGCGGCACCGCCAGCTCGATGAACTCCTCGCTGCCGACGTAGCGTTCGGCGTACTTGTCGCCAGGGCGAAGCCGGGCGTCACCGGTTTCGCGGCCGGTGCGCACCGGCACTTCGTCGTCCCCGTCACCCGGCTCGGACCACTCCCAGCCCAGCGCCGCCACCAGCGCCCGGGTGCCCTGGGCGGTCCAGCCTTGCGGATCGGCGGAGCGGAGGCGCTGGGCCAACTCCACGACGCCTTCGGCCGTACCGCTGTCATTTCCCCGAAGATCACTCATGGCCCCATCCTGCCGAATCCCCCGGAGGCCTGCCGGAGGGGCCGGCGCACGCCGCGCTTACCGGACCATGGGCCGCGCGATTCCGCTCCGGCCCGCCGGCGCCTGGTCAGTCGCTCCAGCGGGCCGCCAGGTCGGCCACCTGGTCGGGGGACAGCGGGATCGCGGCGGCGGCGACGTTCTCCTCCAGGTGCGCGAGCCGCGACGTGCCCGGGATCGGGAGCATCACCGGGGCCGCGTTGA
The DNA here is from genome assembly GCF_021502675.1 of Yinghuangia soli. Classification (GTDB taxonomy): domain Bacteria; phylum Actinomycetota; class Actinomycetes; order Streptomycetales; family Streptomycetaceae; genus Yinghuangia; species Yinghuangia soli. The sequence continues at coordinate 65,973 of NZ_JAKFHA010000025.1, read as the reverse complement.
GGAGCCAGGCGAGCGCCAACTGCGAGCTGGTGATCCCGAATTCCGCGGCCGCCTCGTCGAGCGGGCCGACGCCGCCGGCCAACTGCCCCGCACCCAGCGGGAAGAACGGGATGAACGCGATGCCGGTCTTGACGCAGTGCTCCAGCACATCGCGGTGCGCCTGGCGCACGAGGCTGTAGATGTTCTGCACCGACGCGATCCCGGTGACCGCCCGGGCCGCCTCCAACTCGTCCACCCCGACGCCGGACAGGCCGATGTGGCGGATCTTGCCCTCGTCGCGCAACTCCGCGAGCACGCCCAGCTGGTCCTCCATCGGGAATGCGGGGTCGATCCGGTGCAGCTGGTACAGGTCGATCCGCTCCACGCGGAGCCGCCGCAGGCTCATCTCGACGCACTGGCGCAGATACGCGGGGGCACCGACCGGCTCCCAGCGGTCCGGGCCCTGCCGGGTGAGGCCGCCCTTGGTGGCGATCACCAGGTCGTCCGCGTACGGGTACAGCGCCTCGGCGATCAGGTCCTCGGCGACGAACGGACCGTACGAGTCGGCGGTGTCGAGGAACGTGACGCCGAGTTCGACGGCCCGCCGCAGCACCGCGAGCGCCTCGTCCCGGTCCCGCGGATCACCCCAGATACCCGGGCCGGTGAGCCGCATCGTGCCGAACCCCATCCGGGCCACCGGCATGTCGCCGCCCAGCAGGAACTCGCCACTCCGCGCCGCTGCCGTTCCTTCGCGCACACCAGACTCCCGGGTCCGACGACCAGCCATCCGCCGCATCCCACCATCCCCGGGGCCCGGTGTCCACGCCATTGGCGGCGCGTCGACGGGGTACCTGCGCCCGCCGCGGGCGCGGTGGTTTGGCGGCTGCCGTGAGGGGTGCCGTGAGGGGTGTCCATCGACTTGGCGGCGAGGCGAACCGACGGGGCGTCAGATCCTTCCTACCGTTCGTGGACACCAATTTCGCCGTTGTGGCTTACGCCGCCTGGATGGGCCTCGCCATCCTCCTCGCGGTCGTTGCTCTCGTGCACGGACGCGTCCGTACGCCGGGTATCGCGCCGCGCCCGGGCAGCCTCGATCTGTACGAGGCCGCCTTCCTGTGCTCCGGTCCGGTGCGCGCGGCCGACATGGCGCTGCTCGCGCTGCGTGCCTCGGGCGCGCTGCACATCAACCGGGACGGCACCGTCACCACCACCGGCCGCCGGCCCGCCGACCGCGTCGCCCTGGGCGTCCTGCGCCCGATCGAGGACGCCGGCGGGTCGATGCCGCTGTCGGACGCACGTACCGCGGGCGCGCGCTGCCCCGAGGTGCAGGGGATCGGCGACCACCTGGTCGCCGAAGGGATGCTGCGCCGCCCCGGCAGCGGCAAGTTGCGGCGCTTCGCCCGCAAGGTGCTGATCGTGTCCGCGGCGGGCAGCTTCCTCACCGTCATGATCCCCGGCTTCATGCCGTCGGCCGCCGAGGACCCGGAGCTGTTCGTCACCGCGCTCCTCCTGCACATCGGAGGCGTCTTCGTCAGCGTGATCCTCGGGATCGTGCTGTCCGTGACGGGCTGGGGGCCGCGCAGCCGGGTCGCGGACGTGTACGTGAGCCGGCTGCGCAGCCAGACGTCGCTCCAGAGGGGGCTCGGACAGAGCGTCGCCGGGGGCCTCGGACTGGGCCCTGCCGCGGTCTTCGGCCTGAGCCGCCTGCCGGACCACGACCTGGTCGAGATGTTCCGCCGCCACCGCCCGAGCCACACCTACGCATATGCGGGTGCGGACGGCGGTGACTCGTCGGGCGGGACCGACGGCTCCGACAGCTCGGGAGGCTCGGATGCCTGCAGCGGTTCGTGGTGCGGCTCGGACTCCTGCGCGGACAGCGGGACGCGCGGCACCCACTGCTCCGGCTCGTCGTGCTCGTCGTCGAGCGGCTCGTCCTGCTCGTCCTCGTCGTCCTCGTCGTCCTGCTCGTCGTCCTCATCGTGCTCGTCCTCCTCGTCCAGCTGCTCTTCCGGGTCCTCCTGCTCCAGCAGCAGCTGAGCGCCGTCCGGGCGAAGCGCCACCTCGGACCCCGCGGTGGACCGGGGGCCGTCGTCTCCCCGGTGCGCCGCGCCGCGGAGACGACGGGTGTGCGAGGTCAGGCAGCGGACGCGTCGAGCGCGGCGGCGGCCGCCCGGCGTACGGCGTGCGCCGCGACCCGGCGGCCGAGGTGGTCCGCGGTCGCCAGATCGGACGGGTGCGCGGCCTCGGGCCCTTCATCGCCGTTGGACTGGGCCGCCGCGCCCAGCCACACGCCGAGCCGGTTCAGGTCGAACTCGGAGCCGGTGCTGCTGTTCCAGCCCGGCCGCAGGCCCAGGCTGACCCAGAGCATGCTGTGCTGCGCCGCGAAAACGGACAGGCTCTGCAGGGTCTGCAGCTTGTCGCCGGACTTGGCCCCGGAGGTCGTGAACCCGGCGGCGAGCTTGTCCGCCCACACCTGCTCGTCCCAGCGGCGGCTCGTGGACTCCATGAACAGCTTGAACTTGCCGGCGACGTCGCCGAAGTAGGTGGGCGCACCGAAGACGATCGCGTCGGCGGCGTCCAGGATCTCCCACTGCTCGTCGGTGACGGCATCCACGGCGACGAGGTGGGTCTCGACGCCTGCGACGGACGCGGCGCCCTCGCGCACGGCGTCGGCGAAGCGGGCGGTGTGGCCGTAGCCGCTGAAGTAGGCGATGGCGACGGAGGTCATGGTCATTTTCCGTTCCGGTCGAGGAAGTCGGCGATGAGCGGGGCGATCTCGGGGAGCTTTTCCTCGAGCGCGAAGTGGCCGGTGTCGAATTCGTGGACCTCGGCGTGCCGCAGGTCCTTGCGGTACGCGTGCGCCCCGGCCACCGGGAAGAACGCGTCGTTGCGGCCCCACAGGACGAGGGCCGGCGGCTGGTTGCCGCGCAGCCAGGCCTGCCAGGCCGGGTACAGCGCGATGTTGGTGTGGTAGTCCAGCGCGAGGTCGACCTGGATGTCCTTGCGGCCGGGCAGGTCCAGGAAGTGCTGGTCGAGCGTCCAGCCGTCCGGGGCGATGCGCTCCGGATCCTCGGCGCCGCCCTCGTACTGGCCGCGCGTGACCGGGAGGACGAGGATCTCCCGCAGGCGGTCCTCCGCGCCTTCGACGCCGGGCTGGAGCGCTGCCAGCCCGAGGGCGAGGTTGCTCAGGCCCTCCTCGTACGCGTTGGAGTTCTGGATCACCAGGCCGGCGAACCACTCGGGGTGCCGGGCGGCGAGCCGCAGCCCGACCGGGCCGCCGAAGTCGAACAGGTAGGCGACGAAACGGTCGAGGCCGAGCGCCTGGCAGAACCCCTCGACCGCGTCGGTCATCTTCGCGAACGAGTACGGCCCGTCCGAGCGGTCGGGGTCGTCGCTGTGGCCGAAGCCGGGGTAGTCCGGGGCGATCAGCCGGTAGTCGCCGCCGAGCGCGTCGAACAAGCGGCGGAACTGGTGCGAGGCGGACGGGAAACCGTGCAGCAGAAGCAGCACGGGGGCGTCGGCGGGACCGGTCTCGCGGTAGAAGACGCGGACCCCGTCGATGGAGACGTAGCGGTGCGCGACGTCGGGCAGACGCACCAAGGCCATGGGCTGTTCCTTGATCGGAGAGGTTCGGGGACGCCTCAACGATCAAGGCTGCGGAGGAGCCGAGCAACGGGGGAATCGGCAACGCGCGTGCGCACTTCGTCAACGATCGGGGCGGCCCGGACTGCGGGCGCGGTCCCGCGCGGCTGCCTGTCCGGCAGCCTGTCCGGCAGCCTGTCCCGCGACCTGCCGCCGGTGAGCTGCCTCACACGCCGTCACACCGCCCCGGCCTGCGGTGTCTTGAGGCCGAAATCCTCCGAACGAAGGAAACCGGCCGGACCATGGAAAGACAGGACATCGAGATATTCCTCGTCCTCGCCGAGGAACTGCACTTCGGCCGCACCGCGGACCGGCTGTTCCTCTCGACCGCCCTGGTCAGCAAGACCATCAAGCGGATCGAACGGCAGCTGGGCGTCCGGCTGTTCGACCGGTCGAGCCGGCACGTGATGCTCACCGACATCGGCCGCAGGCTGCGCGCCGACCTGCATCCGCACCAGCAGGGCATCCAGCAGGCGCTCGAACGCGCGCGGCTGGCCCGCAACGACATCACCGGAACACTGGCGGTCGGCTTCATGAGCGTGCTGGCCGGCACCCTTGTCGTCCAAGGCCGACACCGGTTCCGCGCCGAACACCCGCAGTGCGACGTCCGCGTCGTCGAGACCCAGGTGCACCACTTCGTCTCGCAGCTGCGGGACGGCACCGTCGACGTCCTGCTCATGTCGCTGCCGGTGGACGAACCCGACATCAGGGTCGGCCCCGTCGTCGCCCGCCGGAACCGCGTGGTCGTCGCGTCCGCCGACCACCGGTTCGCGGGCATGGACTCGGTCTCCTGGGAAGACCTCGCCGGTGAGACCCTCCCGACGGCCGTCCCGACGTTCCCGGACTACGCCGTCGACTTCCACGCCCCGCCCCGGACACCCTCCGGCCGCCGCATCGAACGGTTCACGGAACCCGTGGCCACCTACCTGGAAGCCCTCACGATGGTCAGCGCGGGCCGCATGCTCGTCCTCGGCGACACCCAGCTGGCCCAGTACTATAACCGGCCCGACCTGGTGTACCTGCCGGTCCACGACCTGCCGCCCCTGGAGTTCGCCCTGCTGTGGCGCACCTGCGACGACGACGATCCGCGCATCCGCGCGTTCGTGGCCGCGACGGTGGCCGCAGCCCCGCGGACCGGCCCGTGACCCGCACGTCGCCCGCCGGTCGGGCGGTCGGAGGCAGGGCCTAGTGTCATGGGCCGGGCCCGGAGGTGGCTCGGGATACGGAGTGGAGCGGGCATGAGCGTGCGGTGGCATCTGGAGGAACTGGGCGGGTACCCGGTCCACACGTTCATGGCCGAGGACGACCTCGAGGACGACGACCTGAAAGAGGACGCCGACTTCCTCGCCACGCTGGCCGCCGCCGCGCCTGCGCCCGAGTCGGTCGCCTGGAAGATCGCCACGCACTTCGATGCCACGTGGGAGTTCGCCGACGTCTTCGGGGCGTTCCTGAAGACGGTCGACACGACGAAGGTCCGCGCACTGGTCATCGGCTACTTCGCCACCGACATCCTGGACGGCGCCGACGGTGTCGTGCCGGTCCTGGTCGAGCACGCCGGCAAGTTCCCGGCTCTTCAGCACCTGTTCGTCGGCGACATAGTCGGCGAGGAGCACGAGATCTCGTGGATCCCGCCGGAGGACGTCACCCCGCTGCTGGAGGCGTTCCCCGGGCTGGTCGGGTTCGGCTACCGGTTCGGCACCGGGCACGGCGAGGCGGCGGGCCCGATCCTGCGACCCGTCGCGCACGCCAACCTGCGGCGCCTCGCGTTCCAGACCGGCGGCATGCCCGCGCACCTGCCGGCCGCGGTGGCCGCGTCCGACCTTCCGGCGCTGGAGCGGCTGGAACTGTGGCTCGGCGTGGAGATGTACGGCGGCACGGTGGCCGTCGCGGACCTCGCCGGCCTGCTCGACGGGACCCGGCTGCCCGCACTGCGGCACCTCGGCCTCATGAACAGCGAGATCCAGGACGAGGTGGCCTCCGCGGTCGCCGTCGCCCCGGTCGTCGCGCAACTCGAGTCCCTCGACCTGTCCATGGGCATGCTGTCCGACGCCGGGGCCGAGGCGCTGCTGTCCGGCCAGCCGCTCACCCACCTCGCGCGCCTGTCCGTACGCCACCACTTCCTCTCCGAACCGGCCGCCAAGCGGTTGGCGGACTCCCTCGCGGCGTCCGGCGTGGCCGTCGACGTGTCCGAGCGGTGCACGCCGTGGGACGGCGCGCGGACGCCCGAGGAAGGGCGCTACACGGAGGTCTCCGAGTAGTCGCGCACCGCGCGGCCGCCGCTGCCGCAGGTGCGCATACGCTCCCGAACCGCCGATTCCCGTACCGGTGTTGACACTCCGCCGCCGACTCCCGGATCCTCACACGAAGTCGGATGAACCGCACGCGCGGCCTCGGGCCGGCGCGGGCGGGGACCGGGAGGTGCGATGGCGGGGACGACCGTGAGCCGCCCGCTCGACGGACGGACGGCCGAGGCGGCGACTCCGATGGCCCAGGCGCGGTGACGGGTTCGGCGCGCCGGGTGCGGGACACGGCCGCGGGCCGGTATCCGTCGGTCGACGAACTCGTGCGCACCGCAACAGGATTGGCCGAGGGCAACCCCGACTTCTGTGCATTGCGCCGGATCGGCTCCTCGCAGCGCGGGGAGCCGATCCGGCTGCTCACGGTCGGGACAGGCGGCGACCGCAACGTCCTGGTGGTCGCGGGGGCGCACGCCAATGAGGTGGTGGGCGCGGCGACCACCGCGGCGCTCGCCCGGCACGCGGTGGCGTACCGCGACATCTACGCGAGTTCGGGCATCGTCTGGCACTTCCTGCTCTGCCTCGACCCGGACAGCGCACGCCTGCACCGCACCGAGCCGAGCCCGGTCCAGTCATTCCTCGGCCACCACCGCGGCTTCTACCGCCCGGCCGCCGCCGAGCAGCCCGAACTCGCCCCGTCCCTACGCCCGCCGGGCGACGAACTCCCCGAGACACGGGCACTCTTCGACGTGATCGACGAGCTGCGCCCGATGCTCCAGTGCTCCCTGCACGGCATCGACGTAGGCGGCACCTGGGTCCAGGTGACGCGCGACCTGCCGGGGCTGTCCGCGGCACTGGCGGCATCCGCCGCAGGCCTGGGGATCCCGATCGAACGCGGCGCCTTCGACACCTTCGCGTGGCCCGAGACCGCACCCGGCGTCTTCGTGATGCCGCAGACCGGCGAGCACGAGCGCTTCGGACCGCACGTGGAACTGGCCTCGGCGTCCACTTGGTACGCACCCCACCGGCACGGCGGACTCACTGCATTGATCGAAGTCCCCATGTGGACAAGCCCATACGTAGACGACGCGCGACCACCCGAGGCCCCTGCCGAGGCCGCGATCCTGTCCTGCATCACGCGCCTGCGCGCCGCGGGAGTCGAGGTGGGCCGCCTGGTGGACGACGTCGGAGCGGTACTCCCGGACAGCCGGCTCTTCCGGGCAGCGCGGGGGCTGTCCGACCTGTGCCCGGTCCTGGCCGACGAATGGACCGACCTCGCCGCCGACAACGCCCCGGACGGCGCAGCGGAACCGCCCCCGCCCGCCGCGACGACCTCGCACCTGACCCTGACCCGAGCGCACATCACGTCCCTCCAAGCCCAGACGTGGCGCTTGCCCCTCCGGGCCGCCGCCATGCTCCTGCACCTCCTCGACGACGAGCCCCGCACCCGCACCCAACCGCAACTCCGGTACGCACAGAACCGCTTGATCGCCCTGGTGACCCGCTGGTGCCGCGAGTACGAGGCGGCTCTGGCAGCGACCTGGCTCCCGGTGGCCCGCCAGGCCGAACACCAGGGCCGCATGACCGTGGCCGCGGTCCGCCTGGCGGCCGCCGCCGAGCGCCGCCCCCTGCCAGGCGCAAAGCTCGACGACCCCGCGCTCTTCCACCCGCCGCATACGAACGGCCGCAACCCGAGCTGACGCCGGTCGGCGGTCAAGCAGCCCTCGGTAGTGCCTTCCGGGTGGTTGGGGGGCGGGCTACGATCTTGGGCGCGTGCCTGCAACTGGTCCTTGAAGCAAGGAAATCGGGGGAGTCCATGGGAGCGGACAGGTCGGACGAGGGTCGGGTTCCTGATGGGGTCGACGTCTCCGTGCCGAGCATCGCCCGGGTGTATGACGCGATGCTCGGCGGCAGCGAGAACTACGCCTCCGATCGGGCGGTGGCCCAGAAGATCCAGGGTGTGCTGCCGATCAGCAAGGAGAGCGCTTGGGAGCACCGCGAGGTGCTTGCCCGAGGTGTCCGGTACCTGGTGGAGCAGGGGATCGACCAGTTCATCGACTTGGGGTCGGGCCTGCCCACGGTGCAGAACACCCATCAGGTTGCTCAGGCAGCCAATCCCGCGGCTCGGGTGGTGTACGTCGACAACGATCCGATCGTGTTCGCGCATGGGCGGGAGTTGTTGGCCGGGGACGACAACGCGCTCGTGGTGACTGCTGATCTGCGGGATCCGGGGGATGTGCTCGGGCGTTCCGAGGTTCGTGAACTGATCGACCTGGCACGGCCGCTGGGGGTGCTCATGATCGGCGTGGTGCATCACCTCGGGGATGCGGAGAACCCGGGGGCGGTTGTTCGGCAGTACGTCGATGCCGTGGTGCCGGGGAGCTTTCTGTTCTTGACGCACTTTCAGGCGGCCCCGCCTGTGACGGATGAGATGGAGAAGGTGTTCCTGCAGATGCTGGGCAGCGGGCGCTTCCGTACGAACGCCGAGATTGCCGGGTTCTTCGACGGGCTGGAGATCGAGGAGCCGGGGGTTGTGGAGATTCCGTTGTGGCGGCCGGAGAAGCCGGCTTCGGAGTCGTCGGGGGAGGGTGCGCCGAGTCGGCTGATTGCGGCGGGAATGGGGCGGAAGGTCTGAGCGGCGTTCCGGACGGGGTCAGCGGGTTGCCTGCTTGGCTGTGCTGATCAGTTCGGGGAACGTGCCGGGGAAGTCGGGGAGGAGGCGCAGGGCCACGGCCCACGCTTCGGGGCGCGGGCCCAGGGCGGTGGTGGCGATGGCGGCGACCGCGGCGCGGGATTCCTCGGGGCGGGTGCCGGGGAAGCGGAGGGTTTCCAGGGCGGCGAGGGCGATGCGCCCGTGCGTGAGGACGTCCATCGCGGACAGGACGCCGTCGGCGAGGCCTCGGGAGACGTCCTGGGACATCAGTTTGTGGGTGTTGCCGGCCAGTTGGGCGAGGAGGGCTTTGCGCACCGATCTCGGCTGGATGCGGGAGCGGAGCGGGGGCTTTCGGGAGTCGGGGCGGGTCGTGGGTTCCTTGGCTTCGGCAAGGTCAGCGGGGCAGTCGGGTTGCCGGGCGAGGGCGCCGAGCGCGTTGTGGCGCAACGGGTAGCGGCGGTGTTCGCGGCGGATGAGGTCCCAGTCGAGGGGGGCTCGGGGGCCGCGGAAGACGACGGCGAATGCGTCGCTGCCGTAGCGCCGGGGGTCGCGCAGCATCTGCTCGAAGGAGCTCCAGGACGCCTCCTGGCGGAGTGCCGACAGGATGACCGGCGTGCTGCTCTCGTGCTCCAGGGCGCTTTGGAGCAGGCCGCGGTTGTCGGGCGCCATGAGGGCGGCGACGACGGCGGGGGACGGCTCCTCGAGGTTCTTCGTGGAAGCGGGGACGGAGGCGATCGCCTTGCGTACGGCCTCGGCGCTCGCGGTGTCCAGGAGGCCGAGGCAGCAGCGGATGAGGACGGCGTACCCGCCCAGCGCGTTGACGTCGCGGTCGAGCAGCGCGGCCACGCGCATGAGGACTCGCGGGTCCTCGGAGGCGGACAGGGAAGCAAGCGCGGCTTGGAAGTTGTGGGCGCCGTCGTCACCGATGCCGAGCGCCGCGGGGTCGGTGACCAGCGGTACCAGCTTGGCGGCCACCTCGCCGGTCACGCTCAGATTGCCGAGGAGGCGGGCCGCCACTTCGGGACGCGGTACCCGGGCGGCGTCGTCGGCGAGTGCGTCGTACGCGGCATGGGCGAGGCCGGTGTTGGAGGCCAGGTCGACCCGGTGCGCGGTGGCGCCGCGCTCCAGGACGTGGGAGATCAGTGCGTCTCCGGGCGCGTACCGGCCGCTCAGCAGCGAGGTCAGCGTCGCCGCGTCGGAGCGGGCGAGGACGTCCTGCAGGACGGCGGCCGGGGCGGCGTCGAGGAGCTGCGCGGAAGGGTGCACAGGCTGAACCGAAGCAGAAACGCCCGCCCCGCCTCAAGAGCGGGACGGGCGTACGGCAACGGGAAACAGCTCAGAGGCGGCGGAGCAGCGCGGCCTTTGCGGCGGCGAACTCGTCGGCATCCAGGATGCCGTCGCGGTGCAGGTCGCCGAGCTCGCGCAGGCGGCGCAGGACGACGTCGTGGTCGTCGGTGGATTCGGCTGCAGCGGGGGCACCGGGGGCGGAAATCGCGCTGGGGGAGGGGGAGTCCGAGGCCGCAGCTGCGGGGAGTGCCTCGGGGCGCGGGGCGTTCGGGTGCGGCAGGCGGGCGACGACCGCGGCCGCCAGCAGCGCGCTGGTACCGGTCTCCTTCCTCAGGCCCCACAGTTGCAGGCAGTACGGGTCGTGCTGCGGCTGCTGGCTGCCCGTGGCCGGCGGGTCGACGCGGAACCGCAGGTGGCCGGAGTCGAGGCCGACCGCGGGGTGCCATTCCACGCCGACGATCTTCGCCAGCGGGATGCGCTGCGTACCGGTCGCGCGCTTGCGCTCGTCGGCGATCCAGTTCCATTCGAGGCGCACGGTTTCGCCGTCGAACGCGGCGCTGCCGTCCTGCCCGTTCGCGCCGAGCGGCACCGGCGCGGCGGGCAGCAGATAGCGGTCGGTCGGGGTGTCCGGAACGCCTTCGAGGAGCAGCGCGTTGCGGATCTCCTCGGCGAAGTACTCGGCTGCCGCGGCCCGGTCGTTCTCGACGGTCAGCTGGTACGGGTCGGCGTCCTCCTGGAGCCGGCCGCCGCAGACCTGCAGGAACGGGTCCGCCCCGGTACGCAGCCGCAGTTGCAGCCGCCCGGCCTTGCGCCCCGGCGCGTACGACGCCCGCGCCACCGCCGCCAGCGGCACCGCGATCTCGCCGAGGACGCGGCGCAGTCTGTGCACGCCGCGGTCCTGCCCGGGCACGATGCGGATCGTCTCCCCGTCGAAGGTCCAGGTCCCGTCCTTCGTCATCACGTCAGCCACCCGATGATCCTATGGGGGAGGAGTGGGCCGTCCGTGTCCGGATCCCGGACGTCCTGCGTCCAGGCCCACAGGGCGGCGCCGACACTCGGGCGGGGCAGAGTATGCCCAGGTGGGACCGCGGTCGGGTAGCGTGCCTGCACTCGGTCTGGCGGGGTGTCAGGCCCGGCACTTGGAGGCCCGTCTTGGCCGCCCCCCGTCTCGGCCCGCGCGGCGCGCGAGCCGCCTCGGCAATGCTCCGCGGCGTCTTCGCGCTGCCCGGCCCGCTGCTGCGGCCGATGGCCGGCCCCCGGGTGCACGGCGACGACGGCCGCGAACTGCCCGCGTCCAGCCGCGCGGTCATGCGGTTGATACAGAAGCAGATGCCCAGCGGCCTCCACCAGCTCGGCCGGCTGCGTGCGGACAGCGAACGCGGCGGCCCGATCCTCGCCGGCCGCGAAGGCCGCGGCCTGCGCACCACCGACACGACCGTGCCGGGCGCCGCCGGGCCCCTCAAGGCCCGCCTCTACGAGCCCGCGGACGCGACCGGACCCGGCCCGCTGCTGGTCTTCTTCCACGGCGGCGGCTGGATCCTCGGCGGCGTGGACAGCCACGAACCGGTCTGCCGCTTCCTCGCCGCGCGCTCCGGGGTACGCGTCCTCTCCGCCGAGTACCGGCTGGCCCCCGAGCACGGGTTCCCCGCCCAGTACGACGACGCCCTCGCGGTCTTCCGGCACGTCGTCGACACCCCCGAGGCCTTCGGCGCCGAACCCGGACGCATCGGCGTCGGCGGCGACAGCGCGGGCGGTAACCTCGCCGCCGCCGTCGGGCACGCCGCCCTGCGCAGCGGCACCGCACTCCCGGCCTGGACGCTGCTCATCTACCCGGCCACCGACATAGGCGGCTCGTACCCGTCGCGCGACGCCTACGGCAAGGGCTTCGTGATCGACACCGAGACCTGGACCGGCCCCGACGGCCTGATCTCCGGCTTCATGCCGCACGCCGACGACCCGCGCCTGTCCGTCCTGCACGACCCGGACGTCGCCGGCCTCCCGCCCACCCACGTCGTCACGGGCGGCTTCGACCCGCTGCGCGACGAGGGCGAGGCGTACGCGGCCCGGCTGCGCGAGGCCGGTGTGGACGTCTCGGCCAAGCGGTACGACCTGCTCTTCCATGGCTTCGCCAGCTTCGCCTGCGTGGAACGCCACTGCGCGGCAGCCATGGCCGAGATCGCGGCCGAGGTCCGGCGGGCGATGGCGGCGACGAAGGCGGCCGCGGCGCCGGGCGACGAGGTCCCGGCGGCCTGACCGGCGGGCCGGCCCGGCGAGGGCCGGCAGACGCGAACGCCCGAGGGGCGCTGCCATGACAGGCAGCGCCCCTCGGGCATACGGGCAGAGGTGGGTCAGCGCTTGAGGTACGCCGCCACCGCGTCCGCGAAACGCTCCGGCGCGCCCTCGTCGTAGCGCAGGAACAGCGACGGCTCGGTCAGCTCCAGCTCCAGGAGCACCGGGTGGCCGTCCGCGTCCGGGATCACGTCGACCCGGGCGTACAGCAGCCGGTCCGCGCCGCCGGGGACGGCCGCGAGGGCCTGCTGCGCGACGTGCAGCTCGCTGTCCGTCGCCTCACGCGCCCGGATGTCCTCCTGCTTGTACAGGCCCACGTCGCCGGCCGGGCCGTCCAGCAGCGCGCCCTTGCGGATCGCGTGGCTGTAATGCCCGCCGAAGAACAGCACCGCAGTCTCGCCCGCGGTGTCGACCGCGTGCAGATACGGCTGGACCATGACGGTCCGGCCCTCCGACAGCAGGCGCGTGGCGAGCCCGGCGGCGAGCGCGCGCTGCGCGGCGTCGGCCAGGTCGTACCGGCCGGTGTCCTTCGAGCCGCAGCTTATGGCCGGCTTCACGACGAACTCACCGCTGGTCGGCAGCGTCACCGTGCTGTCCGGGTCGAGCCACGTGGTCGGCACCACGGGCACGCCCGCCTCGGCCAGGTCGCGCAGGTAGGTCTTGTCGGTGTTCCAGCGCACCACGTCCGCGGGGTTCGCCAGGTTCGGGACGCGGTCCGCCCAGGCCACGAAGTCGTCGTGGTGGTCGATGTAGTCCCACGTCGAGCGGATGACCGCCAGGTCGTACGCGGCCCAGTCCACGGCCGGGTCGTTCCAGACCGCGGGCTCCGCGGTGATGCCGCGTTCGGCGAGCGGGGCGATAGGGGCGATCTCGTCCTCGTCGAGCTGCGGCAGCTCGGCGCAGGTGACGAGGGCGATGCGGGCCGTGGCGGCCGGTTGAGCGGACATGCCGTCACGATATACGGATCATCGTCCAAGATCGCAGGCGCATCGCGGGAGCCCGGCGAGCCGCCCCGGGCGGCCCCGGGGACGCCGCGCGGCTCAGCGGAAATGCGGCGCGATGCGGTCCGCGAACGTCCTCATGAAGGCCAGGGGCTCGGGGACGAACTGCGCCACGACCAGGTTCCGCACCCCGGCCTCGGCGATCTCGTGCAGGCGTTCGACGCAGTGCCCGAGCGGACCCGCGACCGTGGAGTGGGCGGCCAGGAAACCGGTCAGCCCCAGCTCATCGACCAGCGCGGCATTGTGCGCGGCGGTCTCCGGCGAGGCGTGGTGCGCCGAGTCGTAGCGGCGCTTGAGCTCCTCGACGGCCGGCCGCAGCGCGTCCGGCAGGCCCTTGCCCTCGGTGCCGAACCGGAAGACGTGGTTCGCGGTGCCCGCCAGCACCGACCGGACCTGGTCGATGCCGTCCTGCTCGGTCGCCGCGGGCACGACGTTGGCCATGCACCAGACCTCCAGGTCGGCAACATCCCGGCCGGCCTCCGCGGCGCCTTCCGCGATGTGCCCGAGGTTCCGGGCGTACGCCTCGCGGGTGAGGCTGTTCGACAGCACCACGCCGTCCGCGACCCGCCCGGCCATGCGCAGCGTGCGCGGACCCTCGGCGGCCACCCACACCGGCGTGCGCCGCGGCGGCCAGCGCAGCTCCAGATCGGCGCCCTGCCAGCGCGCGGCCCGCCCGGCGGTCAGGTCGCGGACCGCGGTGACGTACTCCTCCGTCTCGGCGACCCGCGCCGGGCGCAGCCCGATGTTGCGCAGCGCCGAGTCGCCGGACGAGATGCCGAGCACGAAACGGTCGCCCGAGATGTGCTGCAGCGCCGAGGAAGCCGACGCGGCCACGGCCGGGTGCCGGGTCATCGGATTGGACACCGTGACGCCGAGGCGCGGGACGGTGGTGTGCTGGGCGGCGAAGGTGAGCGCGACGTACGGATCGGCCCACAGGGACTGCGAATCCCCGGTGGTCAGCATCGCGTACCCGCAGTCCTCCGCGACCCGCAGCCATTCGGTGTACGCCGCGAAGTCCTTGACCGTGGTGCCGGTCGCGAAGCGCAGCGCGGGGCGGTCCGACGCGGGCACCGGCGTGGTCATGGGCGCGGCTCCGATGCAGAGATGACGGCAGCGGTGGTGTCGGCGACGGGGTCGACGCTTGCGGTGGCGGCAGGGAGGCCGAGCAGGCGTTCGAGCGTGCCGGCCAGGACCGCCTGCTTGACGTCGTCCGGCACGTCGCAGTCGAGCAGTTGTCCGAGGACGTGGTTGCGCCGGTAGCCCAGCGGCGCCGAGTACAGGTCGGTGCCGAACACCAGCCGGTCCGGGCCGAAGCGCCGCAGGAACGGCTCGACGAGGTCGAACGTGTAGACGAGCGAGGTGTCGAACACCAGGTTCGGGGTCTGCTCCGCGACGATCAGCGCCTGGCGGCACTGCTCGAAGTCGGAGAAGCAGTCCAGCACCAGGAAGGTCAGGTCGGGGAAGTCCCGGGCCAGCGCCTGGACCTGCCACAGCGGCTCGCCGTGCGCCTCGCCCATGGCGTGCACGAACGGCACGAGCCCCAGTTCGCCCATGGGCCCGAGCAGCGCCCGGACCAGCGGGCTGTCCGTCGAGACGCCCTGGAAGCGGGCGTGGAAGCTGACGCCGACCAGGCCCAGTTCGTCGCGGATCCGGACCAGTTCGGGGAGCCCGGCCGGGCCGTACAGCGGTTCGACGATGCCGACCGCGGCGGCGAAATCCCGTGGTGCGGCGTCCCGGTATGCGGCGATCCCGTCGTTGACGCGCCGCGTGTCGGCGAGGCCTTCGGGACGCAGGTAGCCGTGCCCGGGGGTGACCACGGACGCGTCGACGCCATGCCGGCGCATCGTCCGCAGCCTTACCGCCGTCTCGGTATCCGGACCGGTCCCGTCCGCGCTGCCGCCCAGCCCCAACGTGCCCTGCACATTGCCCACATGGTGGTGGCAGTCGACGATCCGGAAGCGCGCGGCCGCCGGGTGGACGAGCGGCTCCGCGGGCTCGGGAGCGTCAGTCGTGGGCATGCCGGAGCTCTCCGTCCGCCGGGGTCGGGACCGATTCTGACGTTGTATCAGAAACGTCGGGAAAGATCGCCGGGGTACGGGGGATGTACGGCGGGGCCGACGACCGGGCACGGGGGAGTATCCCGGCCGTCGGCGCACGTCGCCGCTCGGGGCCGCGACGTCCGGGCGTCAGGATCCCTGGACGTCGACCAGCAGCTTGAGTTCTGTGCCCGCCTCCAGCGCGGTGAAACCAGCGGCGGCGCCGTCCATCGGGATCGGTCGGACCCAGCCGTCGAGTGGGTACGAACCGTTCACGAAACCGTCGATGACCGCGGGAAAGTCGTTGCAGTACGCACAACTTGCCACGATGTCCACGCCGCCGAGGAACGCCGCCAGAGGGTGGAACGTCACCGGCTTCATGTACACCGCGACGGTCACCATCCGGCCCCCGGGCCGCGTCGCGGACAGGCCCGCATGGAACGCCGGCTCCACGCCCGCGGCATCGATCGCCGCGTCCACGCCGTCCCCGTCCGTCAGCTCCCGCACCGCCGCGACCACGTCCACGGCACCCGGGTCGAGGATCAGATCCGCCCCGCCGCCGGTGAGCCCGGCCAGATGCGCGATCGCCGCGCGCCGGTCCGCGGACGGCTCCGACACGAAGATCCGCTCCACCCCGCGGGCCCGCAGGTCCAGGTACGACGCGATCCCGATCGGCCCGGCACCCAGCACCAACGCACTGCCGCCCGGCTCGACCTGAGCCTTCGTCACACAGTGGTGCGCGACGGACACCGGCTCCACCAGCGCACCCTGCTCCGCGGTGAGCGACTCGGGGAGGATGTGCACCATGTCCGCCCGGACCACGGTCAGCCCGGACATCCCGCCGCCCTTCACGGACAGCCCGTGCCAGGTCAGGTTGCGGCACAGGTTGTACGTGCCGCGGCGGCACGGCGCGCACTGCCCGCACGTCCACATCGGCTCGACCGCGGCCAGCGCGCCCGGCCGGATCGCCGGATTGCCGACACCCGGCCCGACCTCCACGACCTCCGCCGAGAACTCGTGGCCCAGGATGATCGGGTCCTTCACGACATGCCGCAGCCCGCCCTCCCAGAAGTGCAGGTCGGAGCCGCACAGGCCGGTGAAGCGCGGCCGCACCAGCACCTCGCCGGGCCCCGGGACCGGGTCCGGCACCTCCTCGATCCGCAGGTCGCGCGCGGCGTACAGGACCGCTGCTCGCATCGGGTTCGTCCCTCCTCGGTGGCTGCCCGCGCGGCGGGTGCGCAGCCTCGCCGGGCCCGCGCACCCGCCGCACCGGCGGATGGAAGTGTCAGCTGCCGGACAGCCGCTGCATGGCGCCGATCAGGTCCGGATAGCGGCCGGTACGCGCACCGCCGTCCACGCCGTACTGGCTCCCGGACACGAAGCCGGCCTCGTCGGACGCCAGGAACAGCACCACATTGGCCACCTCCTCCGGCTCCGCGAAACGCCCCAGCGGCGCGTTCTCCACGTACTCCTCGACCACGCCCGGCACATGCCACATGCCGCCCGTCGCCTTGGTGCGCACCAGCCCGGGCAGCACCGCGTTCACGCGCACACCGTGCCGGCCCAGCTCCAGTGCGGCCACCTCGGTGAGCGCCACCACACCGGCCTTCGCCGAGCAGTACGCACCCATGCCGCGCCCGGCCTGCACCGCGTTCAGGCTGGCCAGGTTCACGATCGAACCGCCCCGCCCGGACTGCTTCATGGCCGCACCCGCGTGCTTCACGGTCAGGAACGTGCCGTTCAGGCACAGGTTCACCACCCGCTGCCAGGCCGCGTAGTCGTGGTCGACCAGCTCGGACGCCGTGCCGCCGCCCGCATTGGCGACCGCCACGTCCAGCCCGCCGAACCGCTCCACGGCCAGCGCGACCAGCGCCTCGACATCCGCCTCGACGGTGACGTCGCAGGACGCGACCGCCACGCGCTCCTCGCCCAACGCGTCGACCAGCGACTTCAGCGCATCGGCGTCGATGTCGCCGGCCACCACGTACGCGCCCTCCGCGACGAAGCGCTCCGCGACCGCCCGCCCGATGCCCGCACCGGCACCGGTGACCAGCGCGACCTTCCCGGCGATCCGGCCGGCGGCGTCGGCGGTCATGCTCCCGCTCCCTCGGACGCACCGGCGGCCTTGTCCGCCTCGTAGTCCTTCATCGCCTTGCCGAGCGCCTGCGCGGTCTGGTCGCGCCAGCGTTCGGACAGCGCCACCTGCCAGTCGTGCGAGGCCACCGGGCCCGCCGACTGCCCGGTGAAGTGCGGGATCACCTCGCGGGCGATCAACTCGTACGACCGGCGCGTGGCCTCCGGGTCGGCGAAGTCCGCACCCATGAACAGGTACGTCCCGAAGCCGCCGGACTTCTGCCACAGCCGCTCGATCTGGCGCACCGCCATCTCCGGCGTGCCGCAGATGAACGAACCCGTCGCATTGCCGTGGTCCAGGCGCGCGTCCAGCGACGCATCCGCGTCGTACGGGATCGGCAGGACCTTCGCCTGGTAGTCCTGGATGTCGCGCAGCCCGTACGCCACCTCGCGGCGGGCCTGCTCCTCCGTCTCGGCGATGTGCATCATGCCCATCAGCCGCCACTTGCGCCGGTCCACGGTCCGGCCGTGCTGCGCGGCGACCTCGTTGGCGACGTTCCAGTGGTAGCCCAGGGCGTCGAAACCGCCCTCCTGACTGGCCGCGATGGACAGCATGCCGGCCCCGAAACGGCCCGCGGTACGCGGCCCGGCCGGCGAGAACGTGGCCGCCACGGCGATCTCGAACGACGGGTCCTGGAACGGCCGCAGCTGCAACTGCGCGTCCTGGAGGGTGAACCAGTCGGTCTTCCGGGTCACGGGCTCGCGCCCGGCGAGAAGCGCCGTGACGGCCTCGAGAGATTCCTCCATCATCTCCCGCTGGCGGGCCGTGTCGATGCCCAGCATGTGCGCGTCGGAGGCCAGCTGGCCCGGGCCCACGCCCAGCATCACGCGGCCGCGCGTCAGGTGGTCGAGCAGCACCATGCGGTCCGCGACGTGCAGCGGGTGGTGGTAGGGCAGCGAGATGACGCCGGTCCCGAAGCGCAGGTGCCGGGTGCGGGCCGCCGCCGACGCGATGAACAGCTCGGGGGACGCGACGATCTCCCAGCCGCCCGAGTGGTGCTCGCCGATCCAGGCCTCGTCGTACCCGAGCCGGTCCAGATGCTCGAGCAGCGACAGGTCCTGCTCCAGCATCAGGGTCGGGTTGCGGCCCGCCTTGTGGAACGGGGCCATGAAGACCCCGAACTTCAGCGGCCACCGCTCACCTGCGGTGACCTGCGTGGCTATTTCGTGCGCCGCGTGCGCCGAGTGCGCTGTATCCGCCGACACCCAGGCCTCCTGATGTTCCGTCATGCCGAGCCAGGGCGTGCTGCCCTGACGGAGCGTCACCCTGACAGGACGCGATACGCGAATCAAGAGTCGCACTATGCGAACGTATGAGGAATCTGCGCTACGCTCCATCCACCATGAGCCGACCGTCCCCGCAGACCGACCGCCTCATCGCCCTGGTCGACCTGCTCGCCGCCCGCCCCGACACCGACTTCACCCTCGCCGAGATCGCGCGCGGGCTCGGCGTCGGGAAAGCCACCGTGCACCCGATGCTCACCACGCTGACCCGGGCCGGCTGGCTGCTCCGCCACCCGGTGCGCCGCACCTACCGGCTCGGCCCCGCCATCGTCGCGGCCGGCCGCGCGGCGGCCACCGGCGAGACCCCGCTGGACCTGGTCCGCCCGGTGATGCGCACGTTGGCCGCGGAGACCGGGCTGGGGGTGCTTGCACTCGTGCCGTGCGGCGACGCGGCGGACGAGGACGACCTGCGGGTCGGCGAACTGGTCCGGCTCGGGGGGACCGGGAACGGCACGCTGACGGGTGCGCTCGGGGTCCGGTTGGGCGACCGCGTACGGCCCCGGCCGCCGCTCGGATCGGTGACGGTCGCGTGGGCGGGGGCTGCTGCGGTGGACGCGTGGCTGGGGCGGCTCGACCCTGATGGGCAGAGTGGGGCGGCCGCCCCGGCGCCGGCTGTCCGTGCCGGTTCGGGGGTGCCGGGCGGGCGCCCGTACGTCCGGACCCCCGCGCCCGAATCGGCCGCGGTTTCTGCCGCGCGCAGGCAACTTGCGCCTGCGCTGGCCGGAGTGCGGGAGCGGGGCTGGGCGTTGGAGACCGAGGACCGGCTGCGGGACCGGCTGGGCGCACTCGTCCGCGACCTGGAGATCGAACTCGGCACCGGGGACTGGGATGCGGCCGGGCACGCGGCCGCGCTCCGGCGGGCGATGGCCGAAGTGGGGCAGGCCTTCGACTTGGCCGACGCGCTGCCCGCGAGCATCGAACCCGACGCGCTGTACCGGGCGTCGTCGGTGAACGCGCCGGTGTTCGACGCGGACGGGACCGTCGCGGTGGTGCTGTGCCTGATCGACCACGCAGCACCGCTGACCGGCCGGGAGGTCGCGGCCTTGGGCGAACGCGTACGCGCGGCCGCGGCGGATGTGACCGCCGCGCTGCACGGCCGGGTCCCGGACGCGGACGACCTCTGAGACCTGGCCGTCCGGGGAGCAAAGCACGCTCCCCGGACGGCGGTTGTCAGCAGGTCGGGACCAACGCCGTGACGTCGCCCCGGGTCTCCAGCCAGGCGCTCGGCGCGAAGCCGACGACGCCGTCGTACGAGACCTGGACCCACACCGTGCTGCGGCCGCTCGGGCCGCGGACCGCGTCGCCTGCCGTGTGGCATGCGACGCGGACCTTGGCGCCGGACGGAAGCGAACCGGTGTGCGCTGCCTTGCTGTCCGCCTGTGCACGCGCGGGAAGCGCACCGGCGGTGCGGACCGTCGCGGTGACCGGTCCGGTGGGCTGCTCGGCGGTCGCCGCCCCGGGGCCGGGGCTGCCGCCGTCGCCGGACGAGCCGTTGCCGCCGACCACGAGGGCCAGCACCAGGGCCGCCAGGCATACCCATGCGCCGCCGGATGCGCCCCGCCGGGGGCGGTACACGGCGACCACGGGTTCGTCGGTGCGGAAGTGCTCGGTCGTCTGCCATTTCTGGGGCATGGGAACTCCCCTGCCTCATGCGCCGGTTGCGGGCAGGCCGCAGCGCGGTACGGCACAGCGCGGCGGAGCCGGCAGCACCCGGCGGCGCTGCGGCGGCTCGCGGCAACGGCAGTGCCCGGTCCGGCGCGAAAGGGACCCGCGGGGGACCGCGGGCAGGAAATCGGCCGCCCGGCAACGGTGCACGGACGACAGGGCGGAGGGCCCCGGCCGTGAAGTCCAGCGTCGGCTACGCGCGAACTTCGCGGCGGATCCGGGCAAAGCCCGGCAAGGCGTACTCCGTGCAAGAAGCGACAATCGCCGGAAACGGCGAGTCGGTCTGGATCAGCCGGCCATAGGCAGCTCCCCGAACTGGTTTGCTGGCACGCGATATACGCGTGTCTCAAGTATGCACGGGAGGCTGAGAACGGGGAAATCCCTTATGTTCCAAGAGGAAACGAATTGCCCCGATTCGTCGCCATGGCGACCTCGGGGCAATTCGGAAGCCACGTGGCGGTAGCCGATCGTCACGTGATTTCTCTCCTCCTCAGTGTGCCAGCCATGTGGCAGGCAGCCAAGTAGCTTCACGACATTGTCATCCGGTCGTGTGGCAACCCGGCAGCACCCAGGCAGGCAGCATCCAGTCCGGCATCAACCAGGGCGGCACCACCCGGGCAGCGCACACGCAGCTCACGAGATCGCGTCCCGCATACTCGCAGCGCGCGGCATCACACCGCGCGCCTGCACGGCGCGCCGCCGCGCGCCCGGCCACCCCCGCGCCGGCCCCGCACGACCGCGCGTGCGGCCGCTCCCGGGCCCCCGAAGCCCGGCCCGAAGCCCCCGCGCGAGCGGCCATCCGGACGGCTGCCCGGGGCCATGCTCGAACATGCGCTCGTACCGGTGCCCGCCCGTCGCACCAATGGGCGAACAGGCGGCCGCGGCACGGGGTTAGGAGCCTCGGAAAGCCTTATGCTGTGGTTGAATCTGCGCTTGGTATCGCAGCGGCGAATCGTCCCGGCGCGGTATCGCCACGGTCATCGTCAAGGGAGTAGGCAGGCGCAACGGTGGATCAACCTGTCCGGTCGGAGCCTCGCT
Organism: Yinghuangia soli; assembly: GCF_021502675.1. Lineage (GTDB taxonomy): Bacteria > Actinomycetota > Actinomycetes > Streptomycetales > Streptomycetaceae > Yinghuangia > Yinghuangia soli. The sequence continues at coordinate 44,729 of NZ_JAKFHA010000025.1, read as the reverse complement.
GGCGCAAGAGTTCCGCCAGCGCGACCACGAATTGTGTGGAGACCGCCTTTTCCGGCGGAATCATGGTGCGCGATTCCAAGGACCCCCACGGTCCTGTGCTCACCTTCTCGCTCCCCGGCTGGCAGGTCTTCGTCCATGATCATGAGCTGCTCCCGGCCAACGGCTCCTCCTGACCGTCCGGATCCTCCTCGTCCTCGTCGTCCGGCGCGTCCACCGGAGTGAGTGAACCGGGCGCCGCTTCGCCGATCAGCCGGGTCATGGTGTCGATCGCGGCCTGGAGCAGCGCCGGCGTATCGGTCGCCGGCGCCTCGCGCTCGATCTCCCAGAACGAGGCCAGGTAGTCGTTCGGGGTGTCCTCGAGAGGGCCCTCGCGGGTGATGATGTCGCCCGTGGGGCCCTCTCGGCACAGGATCGCGGGGTCCTCGGCGTCCGGGAACTCGAAGACGGTGTAGGCGACGCGGTAGCGCGGGAAGAACCCCACGGTCCACGGCACGATGCGCACCGTCACGTTCGGGTAGGCCGCCACCCGCGCGATGTGCCGCAGCTGACGCCGCATCACGCGCGGGCCGCCCGCGACGCGTTCGATCACCGCCTGGCTCATGATGAAGTGGACCTCGGGAGCCTCGTCCCGGGTGAGCAGCTCCTGCCGCTCCATGCGCAGGTCGACCAGCTCGTCGATGCTCTGCTGGTCGACCGCGGCGAGGATCTCGCGGGCGTACTCGCGCGTCTGCAACAGGCCCGGCACATTGAGCGGTTCGAAGTTGCGGATGATCGACGCGGACGTCTCGAAACCGAGGAACGCCCGCAGGTCCGCGTTGGCGACATTGCGGTAGTTGCTCCACCAGGCCCGCTCGCGCGCGGTACGCGAGAGCGCCTCCAGCGCGGCCACCCGCACCGGATCGACCACCCCGTAATGCTGCAGCAGCGCCCGCAGGTCGGTGGTGGACACCGCGACCTGCCCGGCCTCGATGCGGATGAGCTTGGACGGCGACCAGTCCATCTCGTCCGCGACCTGGCGCTGCGTGAACCCGGCCGCCTCGCGCTGCCGGCGCAAGGCGTCCTTGAGACGCCTGCGCGCGACCATCGGGTCCTGTCCCTGCGGCATCGCCGACCCCCGCGTCGTTCGATCCTGACATGTCCGTTCGGTGCCGAGCACTTGGCTACGACGCAGCCAGCGAGGCCGCACAAGTGTGGTGGACGAACGACACCTGCCAAAACGGCACCTCCTCTTGAGAATCGCTGGTGTCCGCCGCGTTCGGCAAGGCCCACACCGCCGAACTTGCCGCAGGTGGGAGCGCACGGGGGCACACACCCCGGCGCACGCCACGGGTGTCACACCAACCCGGCGCGCGCCGGCTCACACACCCGGCAGGACACCCGACAAGGCGCCGGGAAGGCTCCGTGCGGCCTTCGGAAGGGGAACCGGGGGCGATCGGAGGGGCGATCGGAGGGCAATCAAGGGCTTCGCGAGGGCTGGACCCGATTCCGTCACAGCTCCTGAGCGGGCCAGTCCAGCAGCTTCGCGCCGATCACCGCGGTGTGCAGCATGTACCGGTGCAGCGGATCGGCCGGGTCCGAGCCGGTGAGCTGCTTGATGCGGTCCAGGCGGTACGTGAGCGCCCGCACGCTCAGCCGCAGCCGCCGCGCGGCCTCCGCGGCCACGCACCCCGAGTCGAAGTACTCCCACAGCGTGTCCAGCAGCGGCTTCGGCCCGCCGCGGGCCGTGCGCAGCGGACCGAGCGCGGTCCGGACCAGGTCCGCCATCGCCTGCCGGTCCCGGGTCAGCACCGGGAAGACCAGCAGATCGGCGGCATGCAGCACCTCGCCGTGCAGCGGCATGCGCTCGGCCAGGTCCAGCGCGTTGAGGGACTCCTCGTACGAGTGCACGACGCCGCCCGCGCCCGGGTGCGCCCGGCCGACCGCGACCCGGCCGCCGCCCATCGCGATCCGGGCCTGCTCGGCGAAATACGCCAGAGTGTCGCTCTGCGAACCCGGCGCCACGCACACCAGCTTGCCCTCCTTGGTGGCCATCAGGACCCGCCGCGCCTCGAACCGCGCGACCAGCGCCGTCTCCACCCGCCGCGTCACCGGGTGCGTGTCGTCGTACGTCTCCGGACCTGACGCCACGGCGACCGCATGCTCGTGCGCGAGCCGCAGCCCGAACCGCTCGGCGCGCTCCGCCAAACGGTTCAGATCGCTCCGCCCGTACAGCAGGTCGTCGATGAACTCGCGCCGGATCGCCTCCTCCTGACGCACCGCCAGGCGCTGGGCCCGCTCGTAGCCCTCGCACACCGCGGACACCGCCTGGCCGATCGCGTCCAGGACCCCCGAGGCGACCGCGGTCACCGCCCGCGCGGTCGGCGCCTCGGCCGTGCCGGGCAGCGCCGGCCAGGACTCCCGGGCCGCGGCCAGATGCGCGGTCACCACCTGCCCCAGTTTGTGGCCCTGCTCGGCGGTGCGCTCGCCGACCGCACGCCGCTCGTCCAACTCCTCGCGGGTCAGGCGGCGGCCGGTCGCCGACACCTCGGCAAGCAGCACCGTGAACCCCGCCAGGTAGTCCTCGGATATGCCGGTGCCGCCGGTCGCGGCAACCGTGCCGGTCGAACCCGTCGCCCCGGTCATGCCGGTCGTGCCGGTCGCGGTCATGTGCGGCCCCCGTTTGCTGCTCGACAGAGCGTGCGCGTCGAAACCGCCCCGCATCGGCAGGGCAGCGGAGGCCAGCATAAAGAACCCGTAAAGATTGCCGGAACCCGGCAATGCGCAGAACGGCATCCGGTCGGGACAGTGGGGGCGGGGACGAACCCGCCGCCTTCCCGGCAGCAGGCGCATATCCCGGCAGCAGCAGCGCACTTCGGCCCGCCGCAGTGCGGGTACGGACGCAGGAGGGGGAACTCCGGTGGGCGACTTCATGACGGCCGTGCTTTCCTTTCCGGCCCTCGTCTTCACCTTCGCCCTGGTCGTCGTCGTCATGTTCTGGCTGTGCGTGCTGGCCGGCGCGGTCGAGCACGACGCCTTCGAAGGCGACGCCGGCGGCGACGCCCTCGGCCTGGGCGGCGTGCCCGTCACCGTGACCGTCTCGCTGCTGGTCGCCTTTGCCTGGGCGCTGAGCCTGGCCGGCGGCGTCGTGCTCGACGACGCCGGCCTCCCGGACCCCGCCGCGGCCGCGGCCGGCACCGGCGTCCTCCTCGCCGCGGTCGCCGCCGCGTGGACCGCCACCCGGATTCTCGTCCGGCCCCTCGGCCACCTGTTCCCCGACGAACCCGGGCCGTCCCGCCGCGACTTCGTCGGCACCACGTGCATCATCCGCACGGGCCGTGTCGACGCGCACTTCGGCCAAGCCGAGGTGACCGCACGGGACGGCGCCACCGCCATCGTCCAGGTCCGGCAGGACGGCACCGACGTATTCGAGGCCGGCGGTACCGGACTGCTCTACGCCTACGACGAGGACGGCGAGTTCTTCTGGGTGGCGCCCTTCGACGCGGCGCTCGACCCGGGGCACCCGTCCGCCTGACCCCGGCCCCGCACCGGTGAAGCCACCGAAGCCACCGACATCACCGATGTCACTGATGTCACCGAAGGAACCCCATGAACGCCATCTCCGTGGGCCTCGGCGTGCTCGTCGCCGTGCTCCTCCTCATCGCCGTCACGGTGCTGCTCACCGTCAGCCGGCTCTACCGCAAGGTCGAGCAGGGCAAGGCGCTCATCGTCTCCAAGATGCGCAAGGTCGACGTCACCTTCACCGGCCAGGTCGTCCTGCCCATCCTGCACAAGGCCGAGGTCATGGACATCTCGGTCAAGGTCATCGACATCCACCGCTCCGGCCGCGACGGCCTCATCTGCCGCGACAACATCCGCGCCGACATCCGCATCTCGTTCTTCGTCCGGGTCAACAAGACCGTCGAGGACGTCATCAAGGTCGCCCAGGCCATCGGCAGCGCCCGGGCCAGCCACCAGGAGACCCTGCAGGAGTTCTTCAGCGCCAAGTTCTCCGAGGCCCTCAAGACCGTCGGCAAGCAGCTCGACTTCACCGACCTGTACACCCACCGCGAGGAGTTCCGGGACCGCATCATCGCGGTCATCGGCACCGACCTGAACGGCTACAGCCTCGAGGACGCGGCCATCGACTACCTCGAGCAGACCCCCATGGCCCAGCTCGACGACGCCAACATCCTCGACGCCCAGGGCATCAAGAAGATCACCGAGCTCACCGCGATCGAGCACGTCCGCACCAACGAGTTCCGGCGCACCGAGGAGAAGGAGATCACCCGGCAGAACGTCGACGCCCGCGAGGCCATCCTCGAACTCGAACGCCGCCAGGCCGACGCCGAGCTCAAGCAGCAGCGCGAGATCGCCACCGTGCGGGCCCGCGAAGAAGCCGAAGTGGCCCGCGTCCAGGAAGAAGAGCGGCTCCGCGCCCAGACCGCGTTCCTGCGCACCGAGGAGCAGCTCGGCGTGCACCGCGAGAACGTCGCCCGCGAGGTCGCGGTCGCCGAGAAGAACCGCGAGCGCGTCATCGCGGTCGAGAACGAGCGCATCGAGAAGGACCGCCAGCTCGAGGTCATCGGCCGCGAACGCGAGACCGAGCTCACCCGCATCTCCGCCGACCGCGAGATCGAGACCAATCGGCGCGACATCGCCGAAGTGGTCCGCGAGCGCGTCGCGGTCGACCGGACCGTCGCCGAGCAGGAAGAGAGCATCAAGCGGCTGCGCGCGGTCGAGGACGCCGAACGCACCCGCGCCGCGATCGTCATCAAGGCCGAGGCCGAGGCGCAGCAGAACCTCGTCAAGGACATCAAGGCCGCGGAGGCCGCCGAACAGGCTGCCGCGCACAAAGCCCGCGAACTCACCGTGCTCGCCCAGGCCCGCCAGGACGCCGCCGAGCTCGACGCCCGCGCCAAGATCCGGCTCGCCGAAGGCCTGCAGGCCGAAGCCGCAGCCGCCGGACTCGCCGACGTCCAGGTGCAGGAGCGCAGCGCGACCGCCCTGGAGAAGGTCGGCCGCGCCGAGGCGGCCGTACAGGAGCGCAAGGCCGCGGTCGCCGCCGAAGCGATCGCGCTGCGGCTCAAGTCGGAGGCCGAAGGCCTCACCGAGAAGGCCGCCGCGATGGCCGCCCTGGACGACGCGTCCCGCCTGCACGAGGAATACCGGCTGCGCCTCGAAGCCGAGAAGGAGATCCGGCTCGCCGGGCTCGACGTGCAGCGGCAGGTTGCCGAAGCACAGGCCGCCGTGCTCGCCACCGGGCTGGAGAGCGCCGACATCAGCATCGTGGGCGGCGAAAGCGTCTTCCTCGACCGGCTCGTCGGAGCCGTCGCCCTGGGCAAGGGCGTCGACGGGTTCGTGCAGAACTCCGACACCGTGCAGGCCCTGGCCCGCCCCTGGACAGACGGCAGCGCGTCCTTCACCGACGACCTCACCCGCATGATCGGCTCGCTCGGCACCGCGGACGTGCAGAACATGACCGTCTCCGCACTCCTCATGAAGCTCATGAGCGAGAGCGGGGGAGCAGACCTGCCGGGCCGGAACGCGGGCATCAACGGCATCAGCACCGTGAAGAGCCAGGGATAGCGAGGCAATTGGTGACGGAGCGCACGGTGGCGGACGGGACGGAAGGCCGCGACGGGCAGCGGTGGGAGCAGGCGGCCGGACCGGCCGCAGGACGACCGGGCCGGGCAGCGAGGGAGGTGCCGGGGGCGCCCGCCGCGCTCGTGGCGGCAGCCCGGTCCGGGCCGCCGACCGAGGGGTCGCCGGCCGAGAGCGCGGAGGATCCTGCCGAGGGAGAACCGCAGGGGACCGGCGACCACGAGGTGCTGCGGGCCCGGCTGGCCGGCCAGGCCGCCGAGCTCGCGCGCCGCGCGGACCGGCTCAACCGGCTCCGCATCGAGGCGTTCGGCGCCACCGGGCTGCGGCTCCTGGGCACCGCCCGGCTGCGCACCGCCGAGGACACCGAACTGCGCGACCTGGTCCGGGTCGGCGGGCATCTGCTGGCCGGCGGCAACCCCGGCAGCCCCGGCAACGCCGTCGACCTCGGCGCCCCTGCGCCTGCCGGTGGCGCCGCGGACGGGCCCGCAGCGGGCCGCACCTTCAGCGTCCACCGGCCGGACCCCGCCGCAGCGGGCGGCGGCCCGGGCTTCACCGCCACCGGGCTCGACACCGTCCCGGAGCTGTTCGGCCACCCCGACGCCGCCCGGGACCTGGACGCCCTTTTCCGCTACTACCGCGGCGCCCGCCTCCTGCACCTGCGGCACGTCGACGGCCTGCTCCTCGCCGTCTTCCAGGCCGGCCCGCGCGCCGACGACGTCCGCGTGCTCCGCTGGCGGCTCGGCGCCGACGGCACCCCCGCCTACCTCGACGCACGCGGCGACCGCGACCACACCTACCCGCCGCCCTACGACTTCGCCTGGACCGAGACCACCCGCGAGGACCACCGCCCCGGCAGGCACCCGCACGTGTCCGTCGCCGACGGCGCGGTCTTCGTCTCCACCTGCGGCGGCGAACTCACCGTCAAGACCGCCGACGACACCGAGACACCCGCCGGGACCGTCCACCGCGAGCCCGTCGACGAACCCCTGCAGTCCCTCGCCGACGCCGACATCCACTACGCCCGGGTCGGCACCCTCGTGCTGCTCCGCATCCGCCCCTACAAAGAGGACACCTGGCGCCACCTCGTCCACGCCACCACCACCGCGACCGCCGTCCGCCTCGACGCGATCGGCCAAGCCGCCTGCCGGCTCCCCGGCGACGAAGGCATCGTCTTCCCCGGCGGATTCCACCTGGGCACCGGCCTGCACAAGACCTTCGACACCGACACCCGCGGCATGGGCCTGCAGCGCGTCCTCCGCTCGCCCAACGGCGAGGACACCCTCTACGTGTTCCACCGGCCCGAAGACGGCCGCACCCTCCTGCAGTCCTACAACTCCATCGCCAAGACGACCGCCGCCCCGCTCACCGGCCGCGGCTTCACCACCCTCGACGACGGCCGCCTCGTCATCCTGCGCGGCGACCCCGAACCCGTCCGCAGCCATCCGGTCCAGGTCTGGGCAAGCCCCTACACCTCCGACACGTACGACGCGGCCCGGCCCGCACCCGGCGGACCGCTCGGCCGCATCGGCAACGCCGACCTCGTGCACGGCATCGCCGACACCCTGGCCGTCGTCCGCCTCGCCGAAGGCACCACCGCGACGGCGGCCGGGTACCAGGCTCTCCTGGACGCCGCCGCCCGGGTCGCCGACCGCTGCCACTGGCTCGCCGACGACGGACTCGGCGGCCTCCACGAACCCCTCGACGCACTGCGCGCCACCGCCGCGCAGATCCTCGCCGAATTCCGCGCCGGCCAAGAACTCGCCGACGCCGCAGCCCGGTCCGTCGACGACGCCGCCGCGCGCATCGCCGCCCTGGTCCGCCGTACCCGCAACGACGTGCCGCACAGCGCCGACGGCTGGATCCGGCAGCTCGCCGCACTCCGCGACGCCCAGGGCAGCCTCGCCCCGCTCCGCAGCCTGCGCGAACTGCGCCCCGCCGACCACGACCGCATCACCGCCCTCCACACCGCACTCGGCGACGACCTCGCCGCCGCCGGCCGGCGCGCGACCGCCTTCCTCGGCGGCCCCGACGCCTTCACCGCACCCCGCGCCGAAGCCGACGACCTCGCCCGGCAGGCCGCAGCGGCAACCTCCGTCGCGGACGGCACCCCGATCACCGCACGGCTCGACGAACTCGCCGACGGGCTGCACCTCGTCGCCTCCGTGGTCACCGACCTCGACGACGCCGACGCCACCGTGCGCACCGGCGTCCTCGCCCGCATCACCGACGTGCACAGCGCCCTCGCCCGGGCCCGCGCCCTGCTCGCCGCCCGCTTGCGCAGCCTCGCCGAAGAAGAAGGACGCGCCGAATCCGCCGCCCAATACGCCCTGCTGGCCCAGAACATCACCGCAGGCCTGGCCGCCGCCGACACCCCCGAGTCCTGCGACGAACAGCTGGCCCGCATCCTGCTGCGCATCGAAGACCTCGGCATACGCTTCCCCGATTTCGACGACCTGCGCCGCGACCTCGCCGCCAAACGCGACGAGACCGAGAACGCCTTCGCGGCCCGGCGCCAAGCCCTCGTCGACGAACGAGCGCGGCACACCGCCCGGCTCGCCGACTCCGCCCACCGCATCCTCGCCAGCATCCGCCGCCGCGCCGCCGCCCTGCGCAGCAGCACCGAGATCACCGCCTACTTCGCCGCCGACCCGACCGTCGCCAAGATCCACCGCACCGCAGCCGAACTCCGCACCCTCGGCGACTACGTCGCCGCCGAGGAACTCGACGGACGGCTCAAAGCCGCCCGGCAGGAAGCCGCCCGCACCCTGCGCGACCGCGCCGACCTGTCCGGCGACGGAGGCGCCACGGTCCGCCTGGGCCGCCACCACTTCGCCGTCACCACCCGGACCCCCACCCTCACCCTCGTCCCGCACGCCGGGCACATGGCCTTCGCCCTCACCGGCACCGACTACCGGCGCCCCGTCACCGACCCCGCCTTCACCGCCACCGCACCGCTGTGGGACCGCACCCTCCCGTCCGAATCACCCGCCGTCTACCGCGCCGAATACCTCGCCGCCCGGCTCATGGCCGCCCACACCCTTGACACCCTCGCCGCCGCCGACCTGCCCGCACTGCTGCACCAGGCCGTCGAGGACGCACCCGACGAAGGCTACGAACGCGGCGTCCACGACCACGACGCCCACGCCATCCTCCGCACCCTGCTGCGCCTGCACGCCGACGCCGGACTGCTGCGCTACCCGGCCGCCGACCGGGCCGCCGCCCAGCTGTTCTGGGTGCACGGCACCGACGACGAAGCCCGCCGCCAGTGGACCTGGCGCGCCCGGTCCCTCGGCCGCGCCCGCGCCGCCTTCGGAGCCGGCCCGGAAATGGCCGCGCTGGGTCAGGAACTGGCGCTGCTTATCGGCGCGTTCGCCGCGGAGAACACTCCGGCCGGCGATGCCGCGCCCGACCCCGAGCGCGCCGCCGAATACCTCCTCGAGGAACTCGCCCGCAGCACCCGTGACCCCGGCGGATTCGTGGCCGCCGCCGCGGCGCGGACACTCGTCGACAAGTTCCGCCACGCCGTCGGCACCGACGCGTACGACGAGGACCTGCGCCGCGTCACCGGCCTCCCCGCCCGGCAGCAGCTGGTCCGCGCCTGGCTCGGGTCCTACCGCGCAACCGCGGGGGAGGCCGCCGACCCCGGCGACCTCGCCGAAGCCGTCGCCCTCGAACTCTGCCCCGACCTGCCCCGCTACCCCGGCACCGCGGACACCCGCGCCGCCGTCCCCGGCCTGCTCGGCGACCACCCGCGCATCGAACGCGGCACCCTGCCCCTGCGCCTCGACGAATTCCTGCCCCGGCTCGCCGAATTCCGCACCCGCCAGGCGCCCGCCTTCCGCGCCTACCAAGGCCTGCGCCGCCGCGTCATCGCCGCCGAACACACCCGGCTGCGCCTCGACGACCACCGGCCGTCCGTCGTCACCACCTTCGTCCGCAACCGCCTCGTCGACCAGGTCTACCTCCCGCTCGTCGGCGACAACCTCGCCAAGCAGATCGGCGCGGCCGGACGCACCAAACGCACCGACAACCACGGACTGCTCCTGCTCGTCTCGCCGCCCGGCTACGGCAAGACCACCCTGGTCGAGTACGTCGCCGAACGCCTCGGCATGCTCCTCGTCCGCATCGACGGCCCCGCACTCGGCCGCGGCGCCACCTCCCTGGACCCCGCCGAAGCACCCGACGCCACCTCCCGCCGCGAGATCGAGAAGGCCAACTTCGCGCTCGCCGCGGCCGACAACGTCCTGCTCTACCTCGACGACATCCAGCACTGCTCGCCCGAACTCCTCCAGAAGTTCCTGCCGCTCTGCGACGCCCAGCGCCGCATCGCCGGAGTCCGGGACGGCGAGGCACACACCTACGACCTGCGCGGGAAACGCTTCGCCGTCGTCATGGCCGGGAACCCCTACACCGAGCAGGGCCGCCGCTTCCGGGTCCCCGACATGCTCGCCAACCGCGCCGACGTGTGGAACCTGGGCGACGTCGTCGGCGGCCGCCAGGACGCCTTCGCGCTCAGCTTCGTGGAGAACGCCCTCACCGCCAACACCGTCCTGGCGCCGCTCGCCGAACGCGGCACCGCCGACCTCGACCTGCTCCTGCAGCAGGCCGCCGCCCCGGCCGGCACCGCCCCTGTCCGGCCCGACCGGCTGGAACACGCGTACGCCCCGGCCGAACTCGACCGCATCACCGCCGTGCTCCGCCACCTCCTGGCCGCCCGCGCCACCGTCCTGACCGTCAACCGCGCCTACATGGAATCCGCCGCCCGCACCGACGCCTCCCGCACCGAACCCGCGTTCCGGCTCCAGGGCTCCTACCGCAACATGAACCGCATCGCGGAACGCATCACCCCCGCCATGGACCCCGCCGAACTCGACGCCCTCGTCACCGGGCACTACACCGCCGAAGCCCAGACTCTCGGCGCCGACACCGAGGCCAACCTCCTCAAGCTCGCCGAACTCCGCGGCCTGCTCACCGGCCCCGAGGCGGCCCGCTGGACCGCGGTCAAACAGGCCTGGGCAAACCGGGTCGCACCCGGGCCGGGTCTCGCGTAGGTTGCCTGGGGTCCGACATCCGGACACCAGACCTGAGCCGGGAGCGCGGACGCCGTGGGACACATCGACATCAACACGGTGAGCTACTCCCTGCCCGACGGGCGCGTGCTCCTCGACGAGGTCTCCTTCCGGGTCGGCGACGGCGCCACCACCGCACTCGTGGGCGCCAACGGCGCCGGCAAGACCACCCTGCTGCGCATCGTCACCGGCGAGATCAAAGCCGACTCCGGGGCCGTCACGCGCACCGGGGGACTGGGCGTCATGCCGCAGTTCATCGGCCGGATCCGGGACGAGTCGACGGTCCGCGACCTGCTCGTCTCGCTCGCCCCGCCGCGCGTGCGCGACGCCGTGCGCGCCGTGGACACCGCCGAACTCGCGCTCATGGAGACCGACGACGAACCCACCCAGATGCGGTACGCCGAAGCCCTCGCCGACTTCGCCGACGCGGGCGGGTACGAGCTCGAGCCCGTCTGGGACCAGTGCTGCACCGCCGCCCTCGGCATCGGCTACGACGTCGCCAAGTGGCGGGCCGTCACCACGCTCTCCGGCGGCGAGCAGAAGCGCCTCGCCCTCGAGGCGCTCCTGCGCGGCCCCGACCAGGTCCTCCTCCTCGACGAGCCGGACAACTACCTCGACGTCCCCGGCAAGCAGTGGCTCGAAGCCGCCCTGCGGGACACCCAGAAGGCCGTCCTGCTGGTCTCGCACGACCGCGAACTCCTCGCCAACGCCGCCGACCGCATCGTCACCGTCGAACTCGGCGCGGCCGGCAACACCGCCTGGCTGCACGGCGGTTCGTTCGCCACCTACCACGCCGCCCGGGAAGCCCGCTTCGCACGCTTCGAGGAACTCGGGCGGCGCTGGGACGAAGAGCACGCCAAGCTCAAGGCGCTCGTCCAGATGTACAAGAACAAGGCCGCCTACAACGACGGCCTCGCGTCCCGCTACCAGGCCGCCCAGACCCGGCTGCGCAAGTTCGAGGAGGCCGGGCCGCCGCAGAACATCCCGCGCGAGCAGAACGTCAAGCTCCGGCTGCGCGGCAGCCGGACCGGCAAGCGCGCGGTCATCGCCGAAGCCGTCGAGCTCACCGGCCTCATGAAGGCCTTCGACCTGGAGGTCTGGTACGGCGACCGGGTCGCGGTCCTCGGCTCCAACGGGTCCGGCAAGTCGCACTTCCTGCGGCTGCTCGCGGCCGGCGGCTCCGACCCCGACATCGAGCACCAGCCGGTCGGCGAGGTCGCCATCGCCCCCGTCGCCCACGCCGGCAAGGCCCGGCTCGGCGCCCGGGTGCGGCCCGGCTGGTTCGCGCAGACCCACGAGCACCCCGAATTCGCCGGGAAGACCCTCGTGGAGATCCTGCACCGCGGCGACGCGCACCGCTCCGGCATGGGCCTGGAACAAGCCTCGCGCGTCCTGGACCGCTACGAACTGGCCTACGCCGCCGAGCAGTCCTTCGACACGCTCTCCGGCGGCCAGCAGGCCCGCTTCCAGATCCTGCTCCTCGAACTGTCCGGCGCCAACCTGCTGCTCCTCGACGAGCCGACCGACAACCTGGACCTGGTCTCCGCCGAGGCCCTGCAGCAGGCCCTGGAGGCCTTCGACGGAACCGTCCTCGCGGTCACCCACGACCGCTGGTTCGCGAAGGCCTTCGACCGCTTCCTCGTCTTCGGCGCCGACGGCCACGTGCGGGAGACGGACGGACCGGTCTGGGACGAGGCCCGGGTCCGGCGCGCCCGCGGCTGACCGCAGGGGCCGGGCCGCGGTATCGGTCATTCGGCGGACATACCGCGCGAATCATCCGAATATGCAGCAAATCACGGCCCGTGCGGGAGAGGCTGTCGGGACGGCACCTTCCGCACGCCCAGGAGTCCCGATGGCCCACCCGCACCCCGGCCGCACCGAGCCGCCCGCCCGCTACGACGACCTGCGCGCGCTGTTCATCAACACCACGCTCAAGCGCTCGCCCGAGGTCAGCAACACCCAGGGCGTCATCGACATCAGCCAGGGCATCCTGCGGCGGCAGGGCGTCACCGTCGACGAGTTCCGCGCCGTCGACCACGACATCGCGGTCGGCGTCTGGCCGGACATGACCGGGCACGGCTGGGACACCGACGACTGGCCCGCCCTCTACGAGCGCGTCATGGCCGCCGACATCCTCGTCCTGGCCGGCCCCATCTGGCTGGGCGACAACAGCTCGGTCATGAAGCGCGTCATCGAACGCCTCTACGCCTGCTCCGGCATCCTCAACGACGCCGGCCAATACGCGTTCTACGGCCGCGTCGGCGGCTGCCTCATCACCGGCAACGAGGACGGCATCAAGCACTGCGCGATGAACGTCCTCTACAGCCTGCAGCACCTCGGCTACGCGATCCCGCCGCAGGCCGACGCCGGCTGGATCGGCGAGGCCGGCCCCGGCCCCTCGTACCTCGACGAGGACTCCGGCGGCCCGCAGAACGAGTTCACCAACCGCAACACCACCTTCATGACCTGGAACCTCCTGCACCTGGCCCGCATGCTCAAGGACGCGGGCGGCGTCCCCGCCTACGGCAACCAGCGCGCGGCCTGGGACGCGGGCGCCCGGTTCGACTTCGCCAACCCCGAGTACCGCTGACCGCCGCGCCGGACACCGCGGGACACGGGCCCGTCCGGACCGCCCGACCGGTGAGCCGCGCCCCAGAGGTTTGCCCCGTTTGGGTACCCTGCCGGGATGTTCACCGTGACCACGATCAACGTCAACGGCCTGCGCGCAGCCACCGCCAAGGGCTTCACCGAGTGGCTCGCCGCCAGCACCGCCGACGTGGTGTGTCTGCAGGAGGTCCGCGCCGAGGCGCACCAGCTCGCCGACGCGGTCCGCGAGCCCGAAGGCTGGCACACCTACTACGCCCCCTCGGTCCTCAAGGGCCGGGCCGGCGTCGCGGTCTACAGCCGCACCGAGGCGGCCGCGCACCGCATCGGCTTCGGCTCCGCCGAATTCGACCAGGCCGGCCGCTGGCTCGAGGTCGACCTCCCCGGCGTCACGGTGGCCAGCCTCTACCTGCCCACCGGCGAGGCCGAGACCCCCAAGCAGGATGAGAAGGACCGCTTCCTCGCCGAGCTCGCCGAGCACCTCGTGCGCATGCGCGAGAAGGCCGCCGCCGACGGCCGCGAGGTCCTGGTCTGCGGCGACTGGAACATCGGCCACACCGAAGCCGACATCAAGAATTGGAAGGGCAACGTCAAGAAGTCCGGGTTCCTCCCCAGCGAGCGCGCCTGGCTCGACCGCGTCTTCGGCGAACTCGGCTACCACGACGTCGTCCGCAATCTCCACCCCGGCCAGGCCGGCCCCTACAGCTGGTGGTCCATGCGCGGCAAGGCCTTCGACAACGACTCCGGCTGGCGCATCGACTACCACGCCGTGACCACCGGCCTGGCCAAGACCGCCGTCACGGCGACCACCGGCCGCGCCGCCACCTACGCCGAACGCTGGTCCGACCACGCGCCGGTCACGGTCGCCTTCGACTTCCCGTCCCCGGGCGCCGCCTGACGGACCGCCGGCAACGCCCGACCGGGCCGCGGCAACCGCGGGGCGGCGGGCGTCGTCCTTGCGGGTGGACGGGGACGACGAGGGGGAGCTATGCGGACGTTGCTCAGGCTCATTGCGCCGCGATTCTCGTGGATCTTGAATCCGCGGCGGGCGGCCCGGCGCCACGTGCAGACGCAGGTGCAGGCCGAGGTGAACCGGCAGGTCCGGCGCCGGTTCGGCGGCCGGGGATCCGGGGGCTCCGGGGGATCGGGCCGCGGGGCGTTCTGACCCCGGCCGGCTCGACGGCAGTAAGTACGCGGAAAGCGCGAAGCCCGCACGGCGCCGCTTGGGGCGGGCCGGGCGGGCTTCGCGAAGTACCGCTTCGGTGCTTGCTTCACTACTCGCTTCAGTGCTTGGTTCAGCGCTTGGTTCAGTGCTTGCCGAAGTCGATGCCGCCGGACGGAGGCGCCTGCGGCGGCTGCGGGCCGCTGCCCCACGGGTTCGCCGGTGCGGCCGTGCCGCCCGGGTAGGCGCCGGGCGCCGGCGGGTACGGGGCGCCCGGGTACGGGGCGCCGCCCTGCGGGGCGCCGTACCCGGCCGGGACCGGGCCGCCGAAGCCGGGGCCGCCGTAGCCGGGCGCACCGCCGCCGAGGCCGACGCGCTCGTTCTGCAGCGCGACGATCTTGCGGACCACGAAGATGCCCAGGATCGCGGCGGCGATCAGCAGGAGGCTGGACACGCCGGCGGTGTTGTCGGCGGCCTTGCCGGCGTCCACGTACTCGCTGAAGGTCACGTCGCCGTCGTTGACGTCGTCCTCGCTCTTGCGGGTGATCGCGGACACCGAATACAGCAGCGTGGCCAGTACGTAGCAGACCCACCAGGCCCACAGCAGGCCGCGGCCCCCGGGACGGCCGCCCGGCACCGAGGCGCGGACGTCGCTGCGCTTCCAGGTGTCGTTGACCACGATCGCCGGGATCACCCAGTTCGCCACCGGGATGAACCAGCCGCCGATCGCCCAGCCCTTCGAGCTCATCGTGGCCGGCGGGGCGGCCCACCCGTCGGTGTTCGCGCGCGCCCGGTACAGCCAGATGATCATCAGCACGGCGACCGCGAGCATCGCGACGCCGGTGAAGCCCAAGGCCGCCTGGACCAGGTCGTCGGCGCCCTCCGGGTCGCTGTCCCACAGCCGGCCCTCGGAGATGTCGTCCAGCACCGAGGCGCGGCGGAAGTACGCGACCGTGGACAGCACACCGGTGCCGGCCGCGACACCGAACAGGATCATGAGCGCGGTGCCCAGGCCCTGGATCGACTGGAACGGCGACCACTGCGGCGCCATCCCGTAGCCGCCGCCCCAGCCGGTGCCGCCGGGCATCGCGGGGGCGGGCGGCATCATGCCGGGCGCGCCGGGCTGCGCGAACCCGGGGGCCTGGCCCGGGAATCCGGGCGCGGCACCGGGATGGCCGGGTGCAGAGCCGGGCGCGCCCGCGCCGGGCCCGGGCGGCGGCGGTACGGCTCCGCCGGGGCCGGCCGCGTAGGGGTCATGGGCGGCCTGGGTCGGCGCCGCGCCGCACGCGGGGCACAGTCCGGCCGAGGTCAGTGGGGCACCGCAGTTGGCGCACGGCATGAAAGGGCGTCTCCCCGCAGGATTTCGGATGCGGCCGGGACGGGACTGGATACCGCTGCCACCGGCCTGTTCGTGCAGCGCATCATGCCGTGCCGGGGCCCGCCGTGTCATCGCGGTAGGCCCCGGTACGCCGTTCAGTCCCCGTGCACGAGGCTCACGTGGACCGCGTCCTCGCCCGCCGCGCGGCGCTCCAGGAGCGCGATGCCGTGCTCGACGGTGTCGAGCGTGACGTGCGTGCCGGCCATCGTGCGCGCAATGGACGGACGGTCGGCGAGCAGGCGTACGGCCTGTTCCATGGCCGCCGGGGTGGACCCCGCGCAGCCCTGGACCGACATGTTCTTGAGCGTGATCAGGTCGGTCAGCAAGCCGTCCACGGGCGTGAAGTGCTTGAGCCCGGCCAGCGCTACCCGGGCACCGGACATCGAGGTCAGATCGAGCGCGGTGCGCACGGTCGCGGGCACCGGGGTGAGGTCCATGACCACGTCGGCCATGCGCCCGCCGGTCAGTTCGCCGACCCGGGCGACGGCGTCCTCGGCGTCCACGTCGACCACGTGGTGCACGCCGAGCTCCAGCGCCGTCTTCAGGCGCAGCCCGTCCGCACCGGTGCCGGTCACCACGACCTGGCTCGCGCCGCGCGCGAGGGCCGCGGCCGCGCACAGGAGGCCCTGGTGGCCGGGACCCTGCACGACGACCGTGTCGCCGGGGCCGACGCGGACCGAGGAGACCCAGTTGAGGGCGTTGGCCAGCGGTTCGAAGACGGTCAGCTCGGCGGCGGTGAGGCCGTCCGGCGCCTTCATCACATGCGTGTTGGGCAGCAGCCTCATGTACTCGCCGTAGCCGCCCCACAGGCCGCCCTCGTGGTCCGGGCCCATGGTGTAGCCGTACAGGTGCAGATTGCTGCACAGACCGCCGCCGCAGGCCAGGCACGCACGGCACCGCCCGCACTTGACGATCTCGTCCACGCACACCCGGTCGCCCTCCGCGACGCCCCAGCCGGCCGCGGCCTCCGGGGTCACCTCGTGCAGGCGGCCGACGATCTCGTGGCCGGGGACGACGGGACTGCACTCGCCCGGCACGTGCTTCTGGCCGTGGAACTGCATCACGTCGCTGCCGCACATGCCGACCGCCTCGACCTTGAGCACGGCACCCCCGGGCGGCGCCGCGGGTATCGGGAATTCCCGTACCTCGTAGGTGCCGTCACCGAGGAAGACTGCCGCCCTGGCCTGACCGCTCATACGCCATCTCCTCGACTATTCGAATCGTTGAGACGATTATTCGAAAGATGAGGTGGCAAGGCCAGGCCCGGGAGGCAGTCCGCGCGTGCCCGCCGGTCAGTCCTGCGGACCGATGCCCAGGTACAGCTCCAGGTTGCGGTGCGTGTTGATGACGCGCTTCTCCTCCTGGGACAGCACGATCTCGGTCAGCCCCGGCTGCGTGAGACCCCGCTGGATGCCGGCCAGCACCGCCGCGTCCTGGTTGAGCACGTAGCCCAGGTCCAGCTCCTCGAAGGCCACCCGCAGGTCCATCGGCTTGGCGTACGGCGCATCCGCCGACGCCGCGCGCCGGAACGCGAAGATGCCCATCTCGGCGGTGCCCGGCGTCGGCCCCGGGCGGGCCACCAGCGCGCTGAGCGTGTCCGCGGTGAGCAGCACCGAGCAGTTCGGGAACAGCTGGTACTGGTGCAGCCGCATGATCCGGTCCGTGTCGAAGCCCGACAGATCGGTGCCGGACTTCGCGACATGCGCCCGGATCCGCTCGGCGATCACGTCCATGAGGGTCTGCCCCTCCGGGATCTCCGGCATCGGGCCCGGCTCGGCGATCCCCATCCGCTGGCCCTGCGTGACGATGAACGAGTCCCAGACCTCCTGGTCCGGCAGGCCGTCCTTGAAGCGCGGGCTGGCCAGCCCGTACACCTGCTCGGACTTGCCGGTGTGGCCCCACAGCCGCTGCGGCGCGTTGACGTCGTCGATGTTGCGCAGCAGCTCCGGGTGCAGCGTCTGGATGTGGTACGTCTCGCTGAAGCCGTCCGCGACCGTCTTCCAGTTCGCCGCGACGTCGCCGACCACCGACGCCGTGCAGCGGAACTCCTCGAGGCGCGCCCACGACGCGTCCGCCGGCAGCGCCTCCAGGTAGGTGTCCAGGTCCGGCGCCTGCAGATCGAGATTGACGAAGACGAACGGGCCCCATGTGTCCACCCGGGCGGCCAGCAGCGGGAATTCCGACATCTTCAGATTGCCGAAGCCCTTGCGGCCCGGCACCCGCCGCAGCTGCCCGGCCAGGTCCCACGTCCAGCCGTGGTAGCCGCACTTGAGCTCGGTCAGCCCCGAACCCGAGCCGCTGCACAGGCTGTTGCCCCGGTGTCGGCACGCGTTCTGGAAAGCCCGCAGCTCCCCGCCGGCATCCCGCACGATCACCACCGCATACGGCCCGACCCGGTACTCGAACCAGTCGCCCGGCGCCGCGACATGGTCCACACAGCACGCCAGCTGCCAGGTCCGCGGCCACAGCCGCTGCATCTCCAGCTCCGCGAACTCCGAGGAGGTGTACCGGTGCGCGGGCACCCGCACCAGCCCCGCGGACGCATCCACCGGACCCGTCGCCGTGCCGTCGTCCACCCCCTGGTGCAGCCGCACATCGGCGATCGCGTGGTGGTCCTGGGTCGCGGTCATCTTGCGCCTCCCTGCCGGGGCCTGCCATGGCCTGCCTGGGCGTCTGCACGCCGGCGGGCGCAGGGTGCCACGCAGGCCCGGCGCATACAAGGGTCGCGCTATGCGACCGATGATCACCGACCGCGAGGACACGGACACGCTGTCGTCCAACTTGCCGTGCGGCAAGCAGGAAACCCCGGAGAATCAGGGCCGCGACGAAAATTGACGACCAATCAGGCTTGTCATTCGGCAGCCTTCGACATACGTTCATGCCGCGGACCGCACGCCGGACCGCACGCCATGCAAAACCGCACAGCCCGAGGGGAGGGACGATGGCCGCACCGGCAATGGAGGACACCTACGACAAGGTGCTGTCCGCCGCCGTCGAGCTCTTCGGCGAGCACGGCTTCGCCGGCACCTCCCTGCAGGCCATCGCGGACCGCGTCGGCGTCACCAAGGCCGCGCTGTACTACCACTTCCGCACGAAGGACGAGCTCCTCGACGCCCTGCTGCGCCCCGCCCTCAACGACCTCGACCGCGTCCTGGACACGGCCGAGCGGCGCAAGGGCCAGGCGGTCCGGCAACGCGTGCTGTTCGAGGGGTACGTCGACTTCCTGCTGCGCTACCGGACACTCGCGGTCATCCTCGACCGCGACGTCTCGGTCGGCACGCACCGGGCGATACGGCCGCGGCTCGAATCGATCACCGAGCGCGTCCGCAGCGTCCTGGACGACACCGAACGCCCCATCGAGCAGCGGGTCGCCTCGACCGTCGCGATGGGCGGCATCTACTCCGCCGTGGCGGTCTTCACCCACCTGCCCGACGACGAACTGCGCCGCGTGCTGCTGGACATCGTCCGGCGGCTGCTCGCGCCGCGCCGTGCCAGACCGGCCGCGGCGGACCCCGAGTAACACCCCCGCGGACCTGCCCGGCACGGCAACAAAAACGTCTCTGCACGCCCCGTCCCGGCGGGCCGGGACGCGCACCGCCCCGCCCAGCACCACCGCACGCCGTAGAGCACTGCCGCAGTACCGCACCACTGCACTGCCGCACCGCCGTACCACCGCACCGCAGAGCGACCGAACCACCGGATTCACCTGTGCACCCCGCCCCGAGGAGGCTCCCATGACGTGTCCGGTTCTCCCGGAAGGTTTCGACCCGACCGACCCGGACCTGTACACCGAGCGCCTCCCGCTGGAGGAGTTCGCCGAGCTCCGCCAGACCGCGCCGGTCAAGTGGGTCCCGCAGACCCCCGAGGTCTCCAACTTCCGGGACGACGGCTACTGGCTGGTCACCCGGCACGCGGACGTCAAGGAGGTGTCCACCAAGCCGGACATCTACTCGACCAACCGCAACACCGCGATCATCCGCTTCGCCGAGGGCATGGACGTCAACTCCATCGACGCGCAGAAGCTGATCATGATCAACATCGACCCGCCGGAGCACACCCGGCTGCGGTCTATCGTGCAGCGCGGCTTCACCCCGCGCGCCATCAACTCGCTCAAGGACGCCCTGACCGACCGCGCCGAGCGCATCGTGCACGACGCGATCAAGGCGGGCAGCGGCGACTTCGTCACCCAGGTCGCCTGCGAACTCCCGCTCC
The DNA here is from genome assembly GCF_021502675.1 of Yinghuangia soli. Classification (GTDB taxonomy): domain Bacteria; phylum Actinomycetota; class Actinomycetes; order Streptomycetales; family Streptomycetaceae; genus Yinghuangia; species Yinghuangia soli. The sequence goes on along the minus strand of NZ_JAKFHA010000025.1, from coordinate 24,724 downwards.
AGGCCATCGCCGAGCTCATCGGCGTGCCGCAGGAGGACCGCGGCAAGATCTTCGAGTGGTCGAACAAGATGCTCGGCTACGACGACCCGGAGTACGCCGAGGACTCCTCGGTCGGCCAGCAGGCCGCGGCCGAGGTCATGCTCTACTCGATGGGCATGGCCGAGAACCGCAAGGCCTGCCCGGCGCACGACATCGTCTCCAAGCTCGTCGCCGCGGAGTCCGAAGGCTCGCTCTCCTCCGACGAGTTCGGCTTCTTCGTGCTGCTGCTCGCGGTGGCCGGCAACGAGACCACCCGCAACGCGATCACGCACGGCATGCTGGCGTTCTTCGACAACCCCGACCAGTGGGACCTGTACAAGACGTCGCGCCCGGAGACCACCGCGGACGAGATCGTCCGCTACTCCTCGCCGGTCATGTCCTTCCAGCGCACCGCCACCGCCGACACCGTGCTCGGCGGCCAGGAGATCAAGGAAGGCCAGCGCGTCGGCATCTTCTACAGCTCGGCGAACTTCGACCCGCTGGTGTTCGAGAACCCCGACAAGTTCGACATCCTCCGCGACCCGAACCCGCACCTGGGCTTCGGCGGCGGCGGCCCGCACTTCTGCCTCGGCGCGAGCCTGGCCCGCATGGAGATCAACCTGATGTTCGAGGCCATCGCCAACGCGATGCCGAACATCACCAAGGCCGCCGAGCCCCGCCGCCTGCGCCACGCGTGGATCAACGGCATCAAGGAGCTCCAGGTGAACTACACCGGCTGAGGCCGGTCCGGCCGCCCGCCTGCGGCCCCGCACACCCCGGCCTGACCAGGCCGGAAGTCAGAAGCCCCTCTGCCTACGGGAGCAGCAGAGGGGCTTCTGCATGTCCGCGGGGAGTCGCCGGGAGACGCCCCGGGAGACGCGGGGGCGGGCCAGGTGCGCACCGGCCGGAAAATGGCTCGGAGTCCGGGTCGGCTTCCCGTTACCGTGAGCGTGCGGCAACGGGGGCGCCCGGTGCGCAGACAGCGGTTACTTCGGATCCGGGGGTTGGGGGTTCAAGTCCCCTCAGGCGGCTTGGGTCGCCCGTAGCTCAATTGGCAGAGCACCGGACTATTCACCGCCGTCGCCTTGGTCCTCGGGCGCCACCTGCCGCCGCAATCGATATGGGATCGATGCCAATTACCGGCAACGCAGCGCAATGTGGGCGGTTTCACGGTCCCGTCCGCGCAGGAATCCCAGGTTCGAATGTCTTTGCGGGTAGCGCGTCGCTAGGGTTCCGGGAACCGAATTGTTCCTCCTGGAGAAGCCGACCATGCGCGACCACGCAGCACGCACGACTCTGGCCCTGCTCGTCGCCGCCTCGTTCGCCGTGGCGGGGTGCAGCAGCGGGTCCGGCAAGGACAAGGGCGGCGCGTCCACGCCGACCCGGGAAGCCCCGTCCCAGGCCGGTGCGGTGCCCACGGTCAACATGCCCGACCTCGTCGGGCAGGATCTCGGTGCCGCGGTCGCCGCGGTGAAGGCCGCGGGCTTCACCGAGGTCGCCTTCCACGACGCGGCGGGCAAGGACCGCACACCGGTGGCCGACGCCACGTGGCGCGTCTGCGACCAGACCCCCGCACCCGGGCCGACGAACCCGAAGGACAAGGTGGACCTCGGCGCGGTGCCCAAGAAGGAGAGCTGCCAGGGGCACCCGACCACGCAGCCGCCGCCGGTGAAGCCGACCGGCACGCCCACCAAGATCACGATGCCGCCCACCACCAAGCCGGGGGACAAGCCGACGCTCCCGACCTGGATACCCACGCGCTTCTACTTCCGGAACTGCGAGGAGGCCAAGGCCGCCGGTGTCGCGCCCATCAAGCGCGGCGAGCCCGGCTACAGCCGGCGCCTGGACCGCGACGGCGACGGCATCGCCTGCGACAAGTAGGTCCGCGGGCAGGCCCGCAAGGAGACCGCTGCGCCGGTCCGCAAGCGGCCCGCGAGCCTGCCCGCCTTCCCGATCCGCCGCGGATCCTGCACAGTGGCATTGCTCGACTCCCATTCCTCCATTGCTCCATTCGAGGGATCCTGGGCGCGATCGCGTGCCTCCCGGGCCGGGCCGAAGCACACTGCCGTACGGGTGGGTTGGCCGGAATGCGCCGACGGGGTCGGCCGGGCGGGGGCAGCGGTGGGCTACGCAAAGGGCTACGACGTTTCCGACTACCAGACCGGGATCCCGGCCGACGCGGTCTTCGCGTTCGTCAAGGCCAGCGAGGGCGCCCGGACCGGTCAGGCGAACTGGCGCGCCAAGCAGGCCGACGCCCGGCGCCGCGGACTGGTCCTCGGCTACTACCACTTCTTCCACGCCGAGAACGACGTGGACGACGAGGTCGCGCACTTCTGCGCCACGGTCGGCGACATCCCGGCGCACGAGCTCATCGCGCTCGACTACGAGCCGTACGGCCAAGGGGTCTCGGACTCGCTGTGCACCGCCCGTAAGAACGCCTGGCTGGCCGCGGTCAAGGCGCGCTACCCGGGCCACAAGGTCGGCCTCTACGCGAACCGCGACTGGTGGTTCCGCACCGACGACGAGTGCGGCGACTTCCTGTGGATCGCCGACTACGAGACCGCCGCGGGGGAGCCCCGCATCCAGGCCGCCTGGCGCTTCCACCAGTACACCGACCACCCGCTCGACACCAACGTCTTCGCCGGCGACAAGGCCGGCCTGCAGGCCTGGGCCGCCGCGCCGCCCGCCGCGGTCCCCGGCCACCACCCGGTGCCGCTGCTCAGCCAGGGCCGCACCCTGCCCCGCGCGATCCGGCCCTCCTGGGAGCGTCTGGTCGCGCACGTCCTGTGGGTCCCCGACGGCGACTACGAGGCCCCGGCCGCCACCCCGGGCACTGCCAACAGGACCCGCTGGGGGCGGCAGTTCGGACGCGACGGAGTGCCATGGGCAGTCGTCTTCGCCTGGTGCATGTACGACGACGCAGGCCTGGCCGGCATCGTGCCGCGCACCCACAGCATCGACGCCTTCAGCGCCTGGGCCAAGGTCCGCGGGCAGTGGTCCGCGTACCCCAGCCTCGGTGCGTGGATGAACTGGCGCGACGGCGGGCAGGCCGAGATCGTCGTCGCGTTCACCCCCACGACGGTCACCACCAAGGGCGGCAACGCGGTGCGCGAAGGCGCCGACGCAGGCCCCGGGCGGGGCGTGTACACGCACACCTACCGCCGCAAGGACCCGCGGATCACCGGCTACTTCGCCCCGGACTTCCCGGACGGCTGCCCGCCCACCGCCGCCCCCGACGACTACCGCGGCGGGCCGCGCGCCGACCATTCCGGGCGTGTCGCCCCGGCCAACGTGCACGACACCGCCACGGCCTGGCCGGTCGGCCGCGAGGTCTCCCTGCCGGGAGCGATGAACGGCACGGGCCCGGAGCCCGGACCGGAACCCGGAGCGTGCCCGGACGGCCGCGAGACGGGGTAGCGCGCGGGCCCCTTCCCCGGGCCCGGATGATCACGCCCGCCCGCGCAATGGTGGGATGGCGGCGGACATCGCTCGTGCCGAGGAGGACCGTCCGTGACCCGCCCCGCCCTTCAGGACTGCCGCATCAGCCCCCTCGCCGCCGAGGAACTCGCGGACGCCGCCCCCGCACTCGCCGCACTCCTCGCGGCCACCGTCGACGCCGGCGCCTCGGTCGGGTTCCTGGCACCCCTGGACCCCGCGGCCGCCGAGGAGTGGTGGCGCGGACGCCACATCGTGCTGGCCACCACCGCCTCGATGTGGGTGGCCCGCGACGCCGACGAGCGCATCGTCGGCACCATCCAGCTCCACCACGGCGGCCAGATGCCCAACGGCCGGCACCGCGGCGAGATCGCGAAGCTCATGGTGCACCCCGGAACGCGCGGCGGCGGCCTCGGCCGCCGCCTCCTGGAGACAGCCGAGACCGAGGCGCGCCGCCGCGGCCTCGCCGTGCTCATCCTCGACACCGAGACCGGCAGCCCCGCCGAGAAGATGTACGCCTCGGCAGGCTGGACGCACTGCGGCGTGATCCCCGACTTCGCCCAGGACGCGTCCGGCATGCTGCAGTCGACGACCCTGTTCGCCAAGCGGCTCGACGGCACCCGACTGGGCTCCGGCGGCCGCCCCGCGCTCGGTTAGAGGCGGGCCTTCAGATTCACCAGCATCGTCGCGGCGCCGTGGAACGCGAGATCCTGCGTGGTCTCCGCGCTCTTCGCCGCCAGGTCGACCGCAAGCGTGGCGACCAGGACCGATCCGAGCCGGGCGTAGACCAGGACGTACGGCGCGCTGCGGTCGCCTCGGGCGTCCACCCAAGTGGCCTCGACGACGATCAGCTCGTCGGCATCCGGTACCTCGAGGTCGGTGGCGCTCAGGCTGGTGAGCCGTTCGCCACTGCCGAGCGTGCGGGCCGGGCAGCGCTCCGCGTCCGCCCGGGTGGACTCCATGGCCGCCTCGGCCCGCGCCACGCTGTCGTATGCGGTCGCGCCGGACACCGCGTAGATCTGCGTACCGCCCGCGGTGTCCGGCACGTGCGTGTAGCGGGTCATCGCCGCGATCGCGCCCGGCTCGTCGCCGTCCTCGAAGGCCTTGCAGTCCGCACCGAGCGTCCTCCGCGTGAGCGAGGCGTCCTCGTACCCGTCCTGCCGCTGGTACTTGGGCCCCCAGTCGGCAGGCGCCAGCGGCAGCCCGTGCGCGAGCTCGATGGCCTCGCTGCCCCGCGGGATGTCCTCGGCGGGCGGCGCAGAGGACGGCGGCTCCGCGGGTGTGCCGCCGCCGGGATCGGGCTTCGCGGTGTCGCCGCCGAGCACCCGGGCGATGTCGTTGGTCGGGGCCCCGGTCGGCCCCCCGCCCCCTCCGCCGCTCCCGGTGCACCCGGCCGACACCAGCACCAGCACCGCGGCGACTGCCGCCACCCCGAGCCGAACTCCCTGGACACGCATCACCGTTGCCCCCTCAACGCGCGATTGCCTGCCCGATTGTCGGCACACCGGGGCGGGGGAGTCGACACCGGTCCGCGGACTGTTACGGACCCCTGACCTGCACGGTGGCCGCAATTTCGGCGGCGCACGGGGGCCGTTCACATACGCCGTTCATCCGTGCCGTCCGCCTCCGCCCACCACCCGGGCCGCTCATGCGCGGCGCAGCAGCAGCGCGCTCAGCGCCGCCGCCAAGGCCGTGCCGGCCAGCCCCAGACCGGTCGTCCACGCGGCCGCACCCGCCCCCGCGTCCAAGCGCTCGAGGTACACCGTCCCGAAGACTGCGACCCCGAGCACCTGCCCGAACTGCGTGACCGTGGCCAGCACCCCGCTCGCGTCCGGCGCATCACCGGGCGCCACCCGCCGCAGCCCCAGCGCCATCACCGGGCTGAACGCGGCCCCCAGCGTCCCGCCGACCGCCGCGAACCCGGCCATCAGCGCGACCTGCCCGGCGCGCTCGTGCTGCGCCCAGGCCAGGCCGGTGTAGGCCAAGGCCACCGGCACCAGCGCCGCCGCAGGCAGGACCGCGTGGTAACGCGCAGGAAGCTTCTGCCAGTTGAGGCTTACCGCGGCGAACGCCGCGGCACCCGGCACGAACACCGCACCCGCGTGCAGCGCCGAATACCCCAGCCCGCCCTGCAGATACAGCGCCACGGTGAACAGGAAACCCGCGTACGACGCCATGATCAGCGTCATCGTCACGGCCGCCGCGGACACCCCCGGCGTACGGAGCAGCCGACCCGGCACAAGCGGCGCCCCGCCCTTGCCTGCGACATCGCGTTCGACCCGCACGAATACCGCGAAAAGCACCACGGCTGCCGCCATGCTGACCCAGCCCCACACCGGCCACCCGTTCTCATGGCCGAGCACCAGCGGGACGACCAGGAGCACGATCGCCGGCGACACCACCAGCAGACCGCGCAGGTCCAGGCTGCGCGCCACATCGGCGCGGTCGTCCGGCATCAGCCGCGGCACCCAGGCCAGCAGGGCGATGCCGACCGGCACGTTCACCAGGAACACCGGTCGCCAGGACAGCCCGAACAGGTCCGCGCCGACCAGCACACCGCCGAGGATCTGCCCGGCGACCGCACCGCCCGCGATCGTGGCGGCATAGGTGCCCAGCGCCTTGGCCCGGGCCGGACCCTGGAACTGCCGCTGGATCACGGAGAGCACCTGAGGCACCATCAGCGCCGCCCCCGCGCCCTGAATGCCGCGCGCCGCGATGAGGAAACCGGTGTCCGGCGCGAGTCCGCAGGCCAGCGACGCGGCGGTGAACACCGCCAGCCCGGTCATGAACAGCCGCCGGTAGCCGAACATGCCGCCGAGGCGCGAACCGGTCACGATGAGCGCCGCGTACACGATCGTGTAGCCCGCGACGACGAGTTGCAGCGCGCCGCCGGAGGCGTCGAGGTCGGCCCGCAGCGTCGGGCCGGCCACGTTCACCACGGAGACGTCGAGCAGGGCCATGAACTGGCCGATGAGCACCGCGGCGAGCAGCAGCCCGGGGCGGCCGGGGGAGGGCGGCCCGGAAGCGGGCGCGGCAGGGCGGGGGATGGTCGTTTCGGTCATGCGCACCACCGTCGCCCGCAGCCGGTACCCGTAACAGGAGCCCGGTTATCCCGGTAGTGGCAGCACCCGGCACAGGCATGCCGCGCGTCGGTCCGGCCAGGGAGGATGGAGCGCATGAGCGAGGTCGAGGTGCTGGCGGAGCGGACCCGGAACCGGGCGGAGGTGTACCGGCCGCCGGACCAGGTCGTGCGCCCGGACGACGTGCCCGTCCCGGGCGAGCCGTCCGCCCCGCGCTCCCGGCAGACCGTCCGCCGCGGCGAACTGTCGGCCTTCCTGCGCAGCCGCCGCGAACGCATCACGCCCCGCGACGTCGGCCTGCCGTCCGGCACCCGCAGGCGCACCCCCGGCCTGCGCCGCGAGGAAGTCGCGCAGCTCGCCGGGGTCGGCGTCACCTGGTACACCTGGCTCGAACAGGGCCGTCCGATCAAGGCCAGCGCCCAGGTCCTGGACGCCGTCGCCCGCACCCTCCGGCTCGACGTCGCCGAACGCGAGCACCTCTACCGGCTGGCCGGCATCCCGTCCGTCGCCCTGCCCGACGGCGGCGACATGGTGCGCCCCGAGGTCCAGACGATCCTCGACCACATGGACCCGCTGCCCGCGGCCGTCTACAACGCCCGCTGGGACGTGCTGGCCTGGAACTTCACCTACGCCGCGATGTTCCCCGGCGTCGCGGCCGCCGGCCCCGGCGAATGCAACGTGCTCTGGAACGTCTTCACCCGCCCCGACTGCTGCTCGCCTTTCGTGGAACCGGAGTTGGAGATGCCGCGGATGGTCGCCGCCCTGCGCCCCGCGTACGGCCGGCACATCGGCGAACCGGCGTGGACGGCCTTCGTCGAACGCCTTTGCAACGCCAGCCCGCGCTTCGCCGCGCTGTGGGCCCGGCAGGACATCCTCGTCACCGACACCTACGTCAAGCGCATGTACCACCCCGAAGTCGGCGAACTGCGGACCTCGGTGACCCACATGCACCTGGACGTCCCCGAGACGCGCATCAGCGTCTACACCCCCGTCGACGCCGAAACCGTCGAGAACATCGCCCGCCTGCGGCTGATCGAGAACCCGCGCCTGGGCTGCACCGGCCACGGCTACGTCCGGATGCCCTCCCCGGCCGCGTCCCCGGCGCACACCCCCGGATAGCCGCGCGCCCCGCCTGCGCGGAACCGGCCCGCGGCCCGCCGCGGCGCGCTAACCTGCAAGTCAGGGGCCCTGTCCCGGACCCCTTGGCAGGACGCCGCCGCCCAGGGGAGGGCCCTATGTCCGGTGTCACCCCGAGCTCGACCAGCCGCGGCTTCATCGCCTGCACGGCGGTCTACCTCGCGATCGCCTCGCTCTACACCGCCGTGTACGACGGCATCCCGTGGATGTGGTTCGGCTGGAGCGTGCTGGCCATCGTGACCGCGGTCCTCCTCGTCACGGACAACTAGCCCGCGGCATCCCCGCTACAGCACCAGCAGATCGAACAGCCGGTCCAGGTCAGCGGCCGGATTCGCGGTGAGGCCGCCGTGCACCGGGCCGGGCTGGACGACCGCGCTGCGCGGCGCGGTGAGCCAGCGGAACCGGCGGCCGAGCGGCTCGACACCCGCCGGACCGGCGGCCGGCGCACCGGCGCAGACCAGCTCCCACGCGGCCAGCGCCGCGCGCGTCTGGACCGAGTCCGCGCTCGGGTCCAGCGCGCACAGGCGCGGGACGTCCAGGTGGGTGCGGGCGCCGAGGAAGTCGAACGCCTGGCTGTAGAGCACGACTCCGGCATTGATGCACTCGCCGCGGTCCACCCGCGGGATCACGCGGATCAGGGCGTACTCGAAGAATTCGCGGGGGCGCGGGGCGGTGGTCATACGGCGTCCGCCGGAAGCCAGGCCTCGCGCTGGGCGAGGCGGTCGAGCAGGAGGTCGACGTACGCGGTACGCAGCGCGTCCGGCGTGTCCAGGCCGAGGGTGCGCTCGGCGTCGGTCGGGTCGAGCCAGGCGTCCGGCACCAGACCGGTCACCTCGGTGAGCAGCCCGCGGGTGACCTGCGGGGCGAGCGCCTTGTCGGCGTCCCGCAGATGGCCGGCCGCAGTGGGGGCGAGGACGTGGTCGGAGGCGTCGTACGGCCGCGACGCGGCGGCCTTGGCGGCCGACCAGGCGTGGTGGAACCACAGCGCGGCGCCGTGGTCGATGAGCCACAACCGGTCGTGCCACACCAGCAGGTTCGGGTTGCGCCACGTCCGGTCCACGTTGCTGGTGAACGCGTCGAGCCACAGCACCCGCGCCGCGGTCTCCGGATCGGGCTGCCACGCCACCGGGTCGAAGCCGACCGAGCCCGGCAGGAAGTCCATGCCCAGGTTGAGCCCGCCGGAGGCGCGCAGGAGGTCCTGCACCTCCTCGTCGGGCTCGCTGCGGCCGATGACCGGGTCGAGCTCGACCCGGACCAGGTCGGGCACGCTCATCCCGAGCCGCCGGGCGAGTTCGCCGACGATGACCTCGGCCACGAGCACCTTGGGACCTTGCCCGGCGCCGCGGAACTTGACGACGTACGTGCCCAGATCGTCGGCCTCGACGATGCCGGGCAAAGAGCCGCCCTCGCGCAGCGGGGTGACGTAGCGAATCGCATGGACCAGGGGGAGCACGAAGATCAGCCTAGCTGCCGCCCGGGCCCCCGGCCGCCCGGGGCGGGCCCCGCAAAAGTGTTGCCGCAGTCCCGGGCCGGTACGGCATGCTCCGTGCATGACCACGCAAGCCACCGCCCCCGACCCGCGCGTACTCGTCCTCGCGCCGCGCAGCACCGACACGGACCGCCGACTGGTGAGCGCCGCACACCGGCGCGGGCTGCGGGCCGAGCGCCTGACCGGGTGGACGGTGCCCGCCGACCTGGCCGGGACGCCCGGTCTGCGCGCGCACGTGTACGCCGGGCCGCTGTTCGCCGACGCGGTCGCCGCGGACCTGGCGCTGGGACTGCTGGAGGCGCCCGAGGACTGGCTCGCACGGCTGCCCGAGGACCTCACCGGGCGGCGGATCACCGCGGCCACGCTGGCCGAGGCCTGGGAACTGCGCCGCCCGGCGTTCGTGAAGCCGCCCAACGACAAGTCCTTCGCGGCGCGCGTCTACCGGGACGGCACGCAGCTGCCGGGACCGGACGCCGCCGACCCGGACACCGCGGTGCTGATCTCCGACGCGGTGGCCTTCCGCAGCGAATACCGGCTGTTCGTCCTCGACGGCGAGGTGCGGGCGGCGAGCCGTTACGCGGTGGACGGGGACTTGGCCATCGCCCCGATCGAGGACTGCGCGGAGCAGGACGAGGTCCTGGCCTTCGCTGCGCACATGCTGGCCGCGCAGGCGGCGGCGCTGCCGAGTGCGGTCGTCGTCGACGTCGGCAGGCTCGACGGCTTCGGCTGGGCGGTCGTCGAGGCCAACGCCGCGTGGGCGTCCGGCGGTTACGCCTGCGACCTGGACCGGATCCTCGACGTGATCCTGCGCGCGGGCGGCCCACTCGTCGAACTCCCGCCACACGACCGCCCCTTCGTCCGCCCGGCACCGACCGTCGTGCGCTGACCGCGGGCCGCGGTCCGGCGGTAGCCTGCGCAGGACACCGCCTGACGAGGCCGGACCGCGACGAGCGAGGCAGCCGATGAGCCGGAACCGCACCGTGAGCATGTACGCCGCCCGCAAGCTCTACGTGGACGCGCGGCTGACCGACGCCGGGGACCTGGTCATCGACGGCCAGGACCTCAACGACGGCGAGTACGAGTACGCCATGACCGTCGCCGCCGCCCAAGTGCCGGTTGTACTAGGTGCCTTGGGCGGCACCCCGGACGACGATGTGCTCGCGCTGCTGGCCGCGCAGGGCACGGACATCGTCACCCGGGGCGAGCTGACCTGGCTCAAGAGCCTGGGCCTGGAGCCGTCCTTCTGGTGCCGCCGCGAGTTCCGGGACTAATTGGCCTCGCCGGCCCGGTAGCCGAGCAGGGCCAGGGCGTCCACGATCGGCTGCTCCATGTCGATCGAGCGGTCGACGAGCCACTGCAACTGCACGCCGTCCGCCACCGACAGCAGCATCACCGCCGCCCGGTCCGCGGGCACCGCGGTCGACATGCGGCCCTCGTCCATGGCGGTCTGCAGCAGCCGGGCAGCGTGCTCGCGCACGACCGGGTAGCGCTCGGCGTAGAACGCGTGGGCCGGGTGCTCCGGGTCGCCGGCCGCCGCGGCCATCGAGACGAACAACTCGACCAGGCCCGGCGTCGACGAGTTGTTGCGGATCGTCGCGAGGTGGTCCTGGACTGAGTGCTCCGCCGTCCGGGGCGTGTTCGCCGCCTCGTCGCGCATCCGGAGGACCTGCGTGAGCATGTCCTCCTTGGACGCGAAGTAGTGCATCAGGCCGGCCAGGCTCAGATCGCACCGCGCCGCGACCTTCCGCAGCGACGTGCCCCGGTAGCCCTCGGTCGCGAAGATCTCCAGCGCCGCGAGCAGCACCTCGCGGCGCTTCGCCTCGCCCTTTTCGTAGGGACCCCGTTTCGCCATGGGAGGCACCCTAACCGGCCCGCCCGGATCAGCCTGCCGGGGCGTCCGGCGCGTCGGTCGGGGCGGTGCGGGCCGCGGCGGCCAGTGCGCCGAGCAGGCGGGCGGACTCCTTGGGGGTGCGCTCGAACGTCTCGCGGTCCACCGCGATCAGCCCGAACGTCGGCCGGTAGGAGCCCCACTCGTAGTTGTCCAGGGCGGACCAGTGCAGGTAGCCGCGCACGTCGATGCCGTCCGCGACCGCCTCGGCCACCGCCGCCAGCGCGCCCGAGGTGTACGCGACGCGGCGGGTGTCGTCCGCGGTCGCGATGCCGTTCTCGGTGACCAGGATCGGGACGTCCGGGCCCACGATGCCCGCGGTGTGCCGGATCGCGTGGCCGACCGAGGGCGGGTAGAACTCCCAGCCGGTGAGCGTCCGCTCGGCGTCGGCCGGGGCCGGCAGCGGGCCGTCCGGGCCGATCCGGGTCCGGGTGTACGCCTGCACGCCGACCCAGTCGTCCTCACGGGCGGCCGCCAGGAACACGTCCTCGCGGGGCCCGGAGTACGCGGCAGCGGCGGCCTCGGCACCAGGCTCCGCCTGGTAGACCTGATTGGCCACCGTCCAGCCGACCTTCAGGCGCGGGTCGGCGGCCTTGAGCGCGGCCCGGGCGGCGCGGTGCGCGCGGATGAGGGCCTCGGTCACGGCCGGGTCCGGGGCCGGGAGGCCGTGCGCGACGGCGCCGTGCTCCTGCCCGGGGATGTGCCGGTCGGGCACCTCCGGGTCGGCGGCCGCGGCGGCCGCGGCGGCGAGGTCGGTGCCGCTGCCGCTGCCGGACGGGTCCGCGGCGCCGGACGCGGCCGCCTGCAGGAACCCCTGCATCACCGCGATCATGTTCGGCTCGTTGAGGGTCGCCACGTACTCCACGCCCTCGCCGAGGATCTCCGCCGCGGTGGTCGCGTACGCCGCGAACAACTCGGGGGCGTCCGGGGCGGTCCAGCCCCCGCGGGCGGTGAACCACAGCGGCGAGGTGAAGTGGTGCAGCGTCACCACCGGGGTCAGGCCCCGGTCGAGCGCGCCGCGGACCATGGCCCGGTAGTGCGCGACGGCCGCGCGCGAGACGTGCCCCTGCTCCGGCTCGATGCGCGCCCACTCGATGCCGAACCGGTAGGCGGAGAAGCCGAGTCCGGCCAGCAGGTCCATGTCCTCCGGCCAGCGGTGGTAGCTGTCCACCGCGTCGCCGCTGCGCTCCTTGAGCAGCGGATGGCCGGGCCCGGCGGCGCGCTCGAACGCCCACATGTCGCTGGACGTGTTGTTGCCCTCGACCTGATGCGGGGCCGTGGAGGCGCCGAACAGGAACCCGGCAGGCCAGCGGAACCCCGCGGGCAGCGTGAGCCAGGACGTGTCGGGTGCGGTGCTGCCGGACGTGCTCAAGGCGGACCCTCGCGCTTTCTCGAAAAGCGTTCATTGAACGGTTTTCGAGGCAGCGTACCCGCCCGCCCCGCTCCGGCATAGCCCTGCCCGCAGGACCGCCGCGCCCGGCCGCGCCACTCGGCGCCCCCGCACGACCGCTCCCGTTACCAACTTTTGTCCCGGACCGGCATCCCTTCCTCCGCTTCGCCTCGCTAAGTTCTCGCGCGTGACTCTCCAGCAGTTGCGCTACCTCATCGCGATCGTGGAGCACGGCAGCATCTCGGCAGCCGCAGAGGCACTGTTCACCGCCCAGCCGGCCATCACCCGTGCAGTCCAGTCGTTGGAGCGCGAACTCAAGGTCCAATTACTCGTCCGCGCGCAGGGGCGCGCCCGGCTCACCCCCGAAGGCGAGAGCGTGGTGCTGCTCGCGCACCGCGTGCTGGCCGGCGTCGCGGCGATCGGCGAAGGCCGCGGCCGCGCAGCTGCCGCCGCCGCGGCGGCCGCATCGCGCCCGGTGCGGCTCGGCACCAGCCCCGCCCTCGCCATCCAGATGATCAGCGCACTGTCCCCGCGGTTCGCCCGGCACCTGCCCGGCATCACCGTCGACGTGGTCACCTACGGCGGCCGCGAACCCGTCCACGAGGCACTGCGCAACGGCGACATCGACGTCGGGCTCACCGACCTGCCCGTCCCGCCCGACCTCGAGATCGACCTGATCCGGCCGTACGAGGTCGTCCTGGTCTCGCCGCCGGACGTCGACCTGCCCGACCCGCTGCCCCGGCACCTCCTGCACGGCCTGCGGCTGATCGTGCCCGGCCGCGGCAGCGCCCGGCGCACCGACTACGACGAGTTCTTCGCGGCCGAAGGCGTGCAGCCGGCGGTCGTCCTGGAGACCGACGAGCGCGCCGCCTGGCTCACCGCGGTGGCCGGCGGGCTCGGCTCGATGCTCTGGTACCGCGAACTCCTCGCCAAATTCGACGCGGTGGTCCGCATGCGGTCCTTCGACCCACCGCTGCACCGCAGCATCGGACTGGCCACCACGCGCAAACCGATGCGGCCCGAGGTGCGCGCGTTCTACCGCTTCGCGCGCGGCATCAGCAGCTCCGTCGTCTTCGACACCGACTCCGGCGCCGGCGCGGGGGACGGCGCCGGCCCCGCCCGCTGACACGCCGAGGGCGGAGGCCGGCCGCAACTGCAGCCCGCCCCCGCCCTCGGGGTGCATCCGGGGGACGCCTGGTCAGCGGCGCTTGCCCCAGATGTACGCGCGGTCGCCCGTCTTGGTGAGCGAGTACAGGCGCTTCGCATCGGAGTACCGCATGTTCACGCAGCCGTGCGAGCCCGGCTGGCTGTAGATGTTGCCCGCGTACGCGTGGAACGCCTGGCCGCCGTCGAAGTACTGCGAGTACGGCATCGACACGTTGTAGAGGTACGACCAGTCCTTGACCCGCTTGACGTAGATCTTCTTCAGCCCGGTGCGGGTCGGGTAGCCCTTGCGGCCGCTGCGGATCGGAACGGGGCCGAACGTGCGCTTGCCGTTCTTGTCCTGCATCCACAGCTGCTGGTTGTTCAGGTCCACGCACACGATGCGGACGTAGCCGCGCGGGCACGGGTTCGACGCCTTCTTCGGCGCGGCCGCCTCGGACGCCGGAGCCAGCGCCATCAGCAGCGCGCCGGCCAGCGAGGCGGACAGCAGCAGGCGCCGCACCGGCCTGCGCAGGCCGCGCGCCCCGGGACCCGGAGCGCTGTCGGGGCCGGACGCGGAGGAGGCGTCGTACCCGCCTGCACCGTCATCGTCGCCGACATCGGAGGAGCGGTCGGAGCGTCGGGCTATTCGCTGGACTGCCATGGGTCTCCTGCTCGAGTCGGTCGGAGGACGCATGCCGCGCGGGCGCGGGCAGGCATCCAGGATCACGGCCGGTCCCGGGATGGCGCATCTCGGCGTTCACCCGGGCGGACCAAGGCGATCGGTACCCCGTGCCACCCTGCCCGCATCCATTCCGACGCTTATGTCCGAGCCGTGGTTGCACGCCGCACGAGGTCGATTCGGCTCCTACACCCCGGCCGGGTCGGCCAGTTCGGCAAGTTCGACGAGTTCGACCGTCGGGCGCTCGGGCAGGGCCTCGGCCAGGAACCAGCGGAACCACAGGATCCCGGAGCCGTGCCCGGCCGTGGAGATCCAGTTCGGCCACTCGGGGCGGCCCGGGTTCTCGTGGGCGATCACCACCGTCCAGGAGCCGTCCGGCTCATACCGGACCTGCGCACCGTTGAGGGAGACCGGCTCGGTGTCGCGGTATTCGTAGTTGAACGTGGTGAGGAAGCCGTTCCACAAGCAGACGTTCCAGAACACGCATTCGGGTGAACGGCCGCGCACCACCAGTGCCTGGCCCTTGTCCAGGGCGAACGCCCCGGACGCGTAGCAGGCATCGCCCGCCGCCCAGCCGCGCGTCACGGTCGGCACCGGGTACGGCTCGGCCACGGTGTTGGGGGTGTGCGCGGTGGACGGGAACATCTGCCCGTGCCGCCGGACCCACCGCGCCGCGGCCCGGAACCGCTCGGCCTGGTCCTCCGCGTCCAGCCGGTGCCCGGTCGGCGCGGCGGCGAACCCCGCGTCCGCGCCCAGCGGTTCGATGCGCCACTCGACCCGCCGCCCCTCGACCGCGTCGGTCAGGTAGTCGCGGGTGATCGCGCACACCGTCTCCGGGACGAGCTCCACGAACGCACCCGTGTACCCGGCGGGCCGCGCGGGGGCGAGCACGATCTCGAACCTGCCGTCCGCGTCGAAGGCGAGGTCGCGGTCGTTGACCAGGCCGACGATCCGGTCCGTGTCGACGATCCGGTCCCCGGTGCTGTCCAGCGCCGTCCCGTACACGGTCAGCGACAGGTACACGGCATCCCCGCGCCGCCCGGTCACCCGGTAGCCGCGCGCCGGATCCAGCGGAGCGAACTGGTAGAAGGCGTCCGGGTTGTCGCCGTAGAACTTGCGGTACGGCCCGACGATGTCGACGAACCGCGGCCGCGCGGCATCCGCGCTCACGAACACGTCCTGCGCGATCGACAGCAGCGACATCGCCCAGTGGTAGCCCTCCAGCCGTGCCTGCCCGTCCGGCACCTTGGCCGCCCAGTCGGCATCCAGCCCGGCTGCTGCATCGAGCAGCTCGCGGTACGCCTCGCCCACAGCATCCATCGATTGCCCCCAACTCGCCCCGGAGACCTGCATGATCACGATGCCTGTTCCTATCGCGGGGGGATTGCCTTCACAAGACACAACGGGGGAGTGGGTAATCCAACGTCCTATTTGAGGAGGGGGAGGGGAGAGGGCTCCCTTCGCCGCCTCGCCGCCTCGTGGCTCCGCGCTTCCGGGTGGCCTCGCTGCGTCGCCCGCCCCCCGCGTGCTGCGTTGGCCCGCTGGTCCACGCGTTCCTTGCCGCGCCTGCGGTGCTGGGGAGAACGTTGCCGCCAGCCGCCAGCCGCCAGCCGCCAGCCGCCAGCCGCCAGCCGCCAGCCGCCAGCCGCCAGCCCGGGCCCTCGACCCCGCCGCGTCGGGGCTGCGCAGTTTCGTGGCTTTGCCGTCCCGTGGTCCTGCGCCTCGCCGTTTCGCCGGGCCCCCGCCCGCTCCCCGCCAAGCGCCCACCCCTGTCCCGTCGAGCCTCCGTCCCCGCGTCTGTTGCCCGCCGTGCTTTGAGTCCTCCTCCCCACAGGCCCGTCTTCATGCCGCCCCGTTCCGGCGAACTCCCGTTCCCCTGCGGGCTGCGGTTCTGCGTCTCCCGCGCTCGGGATGGCGGTGGTTGCCTCGTCTCGCGTCCGCGGTCCGCGCGGAGCGGATGTGTGTCGGGGTGGCTTGCCCCGTTTGATGCAGCGCATGGCATGCTCGCCGACATGTCGCTCAACCCGGTCAGCCCCGTCTTCGTCGGACGCGCGCCCGAACTCGCCCTCCTCGACGAGGCGCTGCGTACCGCGGACGGCGGCACCCCCGCGGTGGTCCTGCTGGCCGGTGAGGCCGGGGTGGGCAAGACCCGGCTCCTCGAGGAGTTCCTCGCCGCGGCCGACCGCCGCGGCGCGGTGACCGCAGTCGGCGGCTGCATCGAGCTCGGCGCCGACTCCCTGCCGTTCGCCCCCATCGCCGGGGCGCTGCGGATGCTCGACAGCGCCCTCGGCGACCGCCTCGCCCAGGCCGCCGCCGGGCGCGAGGCCGACCTCGCCCGCCTGGCGCCCGCACTCGTCCCCGGCGGCCGGCCCGCGGGCGACGGCGACGGCGCCGACCGGGTCCGGCTCTACGACCTCACCCTGCACCTCCTGGAGGTGCTCAGCGCCGACCGCACCCTCGTGATCGCGGTCGAGGACCTGCACTGGGCGGACTCGGCCACCCGCGAGCTGCTCGCGTACTGGGTCCGGACCCTGCGCCGCGCCCGCGTCCTCCTCGTCGCCACCTACCGCGCCGACGCCATCGACCGCCGCCACCCCCTGCGGCCGCTGCTCGCCGAACTCGAACGGGTCCGCACCGTACGCCGCGCCGACCTCGCCCGCCTGACCCGCGGCCAGGTCGCCGACCAGCTGCGCGGCATCCTCGGCAGCGAACCGTCCGCCGAACTCGCCGAGCAGGTCCACCGCCGCTCCGAAGGCAACGCGTTCTTCGTCGAGGAGCTCGCCGGCAGCGTCCGCGACGGGCGACTGACCCGGCTCTCCGACTCGCTGCGCGACCTGCTCCTGATCCGCATCGAGCAACTCCCCGACAGCGCCCAGCGCGTCGTCCGGCTCGCCGCCATCGGCGGCGCCACCGTCCCGCACCGGCTCCTCGCCGAGGTCGCCGCCCGGCACGCCCGCATCGACGCCGACACTCTCGACACCGCACTGCGCGCCGCCATCGGCGCCTACGTCCTGGCCCCCGCCCGCGACGGCGACGGCTACACCTTCCGGCACGCCCTGGTCCGCGAGGCCGCCACCGACGACCTGCTGCCCGGCGAACGGATGCGCGGACACGCCGCGTTCGCCCAGATCCTGGAGGACTTCCCGGACCTCGTCGGCACCGAAGAGGCCGTGGCCCGCGCCGCCGCGCACTGGTGGGCCGCGGAGAACCCGGCCCGCGCCCTGCCCGCCCTCCTCGCCGCCGCCCGCCAAGCCGGCGACCGCTACGCCTTCGGCGAGCAGCTGCGCCTCCTCG
Source organism: Yinghuangia soli (assembly GCF_021502675.1). Classification (GTDB taxonomy): domain Bacteria; phylum Actinomycetota; class Actinomycetes; order Streptomycetales; family Streptomycetaceae; genus Yinghuangia; species Yinghuangia soli. The sequence continues at coordinate 7,168 of NZ_JAKFHA010000025.1, read as the reverse complement.
ACGGCGCCCTGGACATGTGGGAACGCCTACCCGACCCCGCGGAACTGAGCGGCACCACACAGCTGGACATCCTCGAGGAAGCCGCCGCCGCGGCCCGCTACCACAGCAGTGCCGACCGCGGCCTCGCCCTGCTGCGCCAAGCCCTCGACATCGTCGACGCGGACGCCGAACCCCGCCGCGCCGCGATGCTCTGGCACGCCCGCGCCCTGCTGCTGCGCAACCACGCACGGGCCGACGGCTTCGCCGAACTCCGCAAGGCCGAAGCGCTCCTGGCCCGCGTCCCGGTGTCCGCCGAGCACGCCTCGGTACGCATCCAGATCGCCCGCGCCCGGCTGCTCGACGGCCACGTCGCCGACGCGGTGGGCGACGCACGCGACGCGCTGGAGATCGCCCGCGCATCCGGCGACCGGGCCGCCGAGGCGGACGTCTCCAAGACCCTCGCCTGGTTCCTGCTCAACAGCGGCGACGTCGACGAGGCCGAGGCGACCGGCCGGGACTCGATCCGGCTCGCCGAGGACGTCGACAGCCCCGACCTGATCGTGCACGTCCTGGCCAACCACGCCTCGCTCCTCGAAGGCCTGGGCCGGCACGAGGACTCCGTCGAGGTCGCGGTCCGCGCCCTGGAGATCGCCAAGAAGCGCGGCCAGCGCCATCTCACCGGGTTCACCTCGGGGAACCTCGCCGAGAGCCTTCTCTCGCTGGGCCGCTGGGCGGAGGCCGACCAGGTCGCCTCCGACGCCAGCGCGCTCAACCCGGGCATGCGCATCACGTCCCACCTCGAACGCATCCTCGCGCAGCTGGCCGCCTACCGCGGCGACACCGAAGCCGCCGCCAAGCACCGCGCCCGCGGGCACGTCACGGACTCCGAGAGCTACCTCGAACCGCAAGGCCGCATCCCGCACCGCGGCCTCGAGATCGCCGCCGCGCGCGAGGCCGGCAACCTCGCCCTGGCCCGCGAACTCGCCCGCACCCAGGCCGAAGAGGGCATCCTGGTCGGCCACCAGCGCTACGGCTGGCCGCTGGCCGCGGACGCTGCCCGCACCGAAGCGGAACTCGGCGGCACCGCCGCCGGCCCGGACGAGGCACCGGACGGCTCCGCGTCCGCGGTCCAGGTGATCCGCGACCTCGCGGCAAGCATGGCCATCGACTGCCCGCTGGACGCCGCCTACGCCGCGACCACCGCCGCGCTGCTCGACGACGCCACCGGAATTCCCGACCCCGTCACCCGCTGGCAGCAGGCCGACGCCGCCTGGTCGCGGACCACCAAGCCGTACTACCAGGCCCGCGCCAAGCTCGACCTGGCCGCCGCGTACGCGTCCGCGGGCCGCCGCCCGGAGGCCGCCGAGGCCCTCGCAGCCGCACACGCCACCGCCGCCGGCCTCGGCGCGGTCCCGCTGCGCGACGCAGCCGAACTCCTCGCCCGGCGCCTCGGCGTCGACCTCGCCGCGAAAGCCGCAGCCGACGAGTCCGCACCGCACGCTGCCGACGCCTCGCCCGTCGGCCCCGGGACCGGCAACGGCGTTGCGGCATCCCTGACCCCGCGCGAACGCGAGGTCCTGGCCCGCCTCGCCCAAGGCCACAGCAACCGGCGCATCGCCGAGGAACTGTTCATCAGCGTCAAGACGGCAAGCGTCCACGTGTCGAACATCCTGGCCAAGATGGAGGTCGCCAACCGCGGCGAAGCGGCCGCCCTGGCCCACCGGTTGGGCCTGGTCGACGACCAGGCCTGAGCCCGGGGCACCGCGCCCCGAGGAGAGACAGGCCCGGTTTCCCGCGTAGTGGCGGAAAACCGCGCCCGCGGCACTGCCACTCCGCCCCAACCCGTTGTCCTGAGGCCGCGCACCCGGTTTCCTGGGGCGATGGACGCCGACGGACGGACGCGCGCGGCCACCGCAGTGCGGCGGCGGCTCGAAGCAGCCTTCGTCGCCGCAAGCGCCATCATGACCGCGGCCTTCCTCGTGGTCGGCCGCCTCGAGGCGGAGTACTGGTGGCGCAGCCCGGGCGCCATCGCCATCGACTTCCACCTGGCCGAGCAGGTGCCGCTCGGCGCCGCCCTCGGCGCACTGGCAGGAGCCGCCGCAGCCGGGATCACCCGGGCCCGCACCGCGACCCGGCACCGGCACCCGGCCTACGACGTCGCCACCACGACCGCCGCACTCGCCGGCATCTACGTTCTGCTCACCCCGGTCTGGATGGTGGCCCTGCCGTACCTGCTGCGCACGGACCCCGAGATCGCCGCAGGACTCGCCGCAGCATCGGTCGCCACCGTCGGCCTGACCGCCGGCGCAGCGGTGGCGCTGCCCGTACGCACCGCCCCGCGGCCGCGCCGGCCGGCGCGGCCGAAAACCCGAGCAGTGGCGCGAATCAGCCCTTAAGATCGCCGACCGTGCACACATGGACGGCATCGGCCCACTGCGCGCGGCACTTCCGCACGCTCGTACGCCAATCGGGCAGCGACTCGCCGCGGTTCGACGCCCTTCCCGGCCTCGCCCCCCGCGACCTGGGCGACGACCTCATCCGCGTGCCCATGGCATCGGTGGTCGCCCTGTGCGAGCAGCTCATCGTCGACGCATCCGGGCCCCACGTCGCCCTGCGCGCCGCGGACGCCGCCCCCGTCGGAGCGTTCGGGCTCTGGGACTACCTCGCCACCTGCGGCCCCGACCTGCGCACCACGATCGCCACCGCCGTCGACTACCTCCACCTCGTCGGCGACGCCGACACCCGCATCCAGGGCAGCGAGAACGGCAGCCTCTACACGATCCGCCAATCCGTCACCGTCGACACACCGGATGTCGCCGAGGCGTTCGACCTCATGGCCCTGGCCATATTCCTGCGCCGCGCCCGCGAGGCCTCCCGGGCACCGCTCGTCCCGCTCAAACTCACCCTCACCCACCGCGCCCCGACCCGAATACGCCGGCACGCCGAGCACTTCGGCACCCGCAACATCGAGTTCGGCGCCGAGGCCAACACCGTCACGCTCCTCCTCGACGACGTCGTCCGCACCCTCCCCGGCAGCCAGCCCGGCCTCGACCGCGTGCTGCGCGACCACGCCGACCGCACCCTCGCCGCCACCCGCACCGTCCCGACCGGCCACGACCGCTTCACCGCCGCCCTGGAAGCCGCGTTCCGCGACGACGAGGTGTCCCTGGACCGCGTCGCGCAGCGCCTCGGCACCAGCGGCCGCACTCTGCAACGCCGGCTCGCCGCCCTCGGCACCTCCTGGCGCGCCGAAGTCGAAGCCGCCCGCGAACGCCAGGCCCTCGCCCTGCTCCGCGACACCGACCTGCCACTCCGCGACGTCGCCGCCAAACTCGGCTACACCGACGCCCGCACCCTGCGCCGCGCCATGCTCCGCTGGCAGTCCACGACCCCGTCCGCCCTTCGCGCCCGCGGCCGGGACGGGGGTCAGTCCTCCTCGAGCCAGCGCTGACGGTCGGCCTCGTCGGGGGCCGGGGTGTCGACCAGGTGCGGGACGAAGCGGGCGTAGAAGTCCGTGACGGGGCCGTCCGATTCGCGGACGCCGAGGCCGGCCGGTTTGCCGTCGACGATCCAGGAGCCGAGGACGACCTGGTTGCCGTCCAGGTTCGGGAGCGGGGCGTATTCCTGGTAGCACCAGCCCTCGGAGCCGTCGTACTCGACGGTGGGGTGGATGTATTCGGAGTCCGGCGTGACGATGCGCACCGAGTCGCCCTCGCGGCCGTGCAGCGGTTTGGCGACGTACGACGTCATGTCGCGGGGCGAATCCAGGTACGCGGGGAGCAGGTTGGGGTGGCCCGGGTAGAGCTCCCACAGCGTGGCCAGCAGGGCCTTGTTGGAAAGGACGACCTTCCAGGCGGGTTCCAGGAAGGTGCAGGTGCGGGGGTGGTCGAGGACGTGCGCACCGAACGGCTCGATGAGCATGTCCTCCCACGGGTAGAGCATGAACATCGTGTCGATGGCCCGCTCGTCCAAGTCGACGAAGCGCAGGGCTCCGTCGTCCCAGCCCACATCGGCGACCTCCAGACCGACCGTGGTCAGCCCGGCCTCGTCGGCGGTGTCGCGTATGTAGGACGCGGTCAGCCACTCCTCGTCGAAGTCGGTGCCGCCGAAGTGCGCGAAGTGGACCAGGTCGGAGCGGAGCCGGGGCTTCATCGCGGCCCACGCCCGGACCAGGCGCTCGTGCAGGCTGTTCCACTGGTCGCGATCCGGGAACCGGTCCTGCAGCCAGAACCACTGGATCATCGACGCCTCGATGAGCGTGGTCGGCGTATCGGCGTTGTACTCCAGCATCTTGACCTGCGGCAGCGCACCGCCGGTGCCGCCCCACGCCAGGTCGAACCGCCCGTACAGGCTCGGGTGTTCCTCGTCGAAGGTGAGCCGCAGGTAGTCGCGCGCCTCCTCCGGCAGGCCGAACGCCTCCAGGCTGCCCCGGTCCAGGATGTGCCGGGCCGCGGCCACGCACATCTCGTGCAGCTCCCGGGTGACCTCCTCCAGGTGCAGCACTTCGTCCACCGAGAAGCTGTAGTAAGCCTCTTCGAACCAGTACGGCACCTCGCCGCCGTCGTCCAGGCGGGTCGCCGAGTACAGCATCCCCTGCGACTCGATGACGTCGCGCCAGTCGGGGCGGGGGGCGATGGGCAGGCGCTGCATGGGCGGTGGCTCCGGACGGGGGAAAGGGAGGATCGGGCGAGGGGGAGTCGGCAGGTGCCGGAGGCGGGTGCGGGCAGCGGTGCTCAGCCGCCCGTGACGCCGCCGCCTCCGCTGCTGGAGCTGTCCTGCTTGATGGTGCCGAACCCGCCGCGCGTGATCGTGCCCTTGCGCGGGCGGTCGAACGTGCCGCCCTTGACCAGGCTGATCGAACCGCTCATCGACGGCACGGAGTTCCCGTTCTTGCGCGGGATGTAGTACCAGGCGTGCGCACCGGACCGGTCGACGACGCACTCGCTGTCCGAGGCCCGGACCTGGTTCTGGCGGTGGACGCAGATCTCCGCCCACTCGGCCTTCTTCGAACCGCCGCCGCAGCCGGTCAGCGCACTGGCCAGGCTGAGGGTCATCGTCGCCGCGACGGTCGCGGACCGCAGGCGCCGCCCCGAAGTCGGGGGCATGGGTGCACCGGACCCTTCTCGTGTCGCGCGTCCGGGGCTGGTCTCCGGGCGCTCGGATGACTGGCAGAGACCGGACGGGCCGGCCGGGGCCGGGCCATACGCAGCGGTATGCCGTACGGAGTGCAAGGACGTTACCGGCACCACCACCCCGGTTGCCAGGCACCCGGTGATTGGATCGGGACGACAAACACCCGCAAATACCGAGCAACGGGAGCAGTCGCATGGCAGACCGGGGAACCCTCGTCGTGACCGGGGCAAGCAAGGGCATCGGTGCGGCGGTCGCCCGCGCCGCCGCGGCGGACGGCTGGGCGGTCGCGGTGAACTACGCGGGCGACGCGGACGGCGCCGCCGCGGTGGTCGCGGACATCGAGGCGGCCGGCGGCCGGGCCGCGGCCCTGCCCGGCGACGTCTCCGTGGAAGCCGACGTACTGCGGCTCTTCGACGCCGCCGAGGCCGCACTCGGCGGCCCCGTCGCCGGGCTGGTCAACAACGCGGGCGTGGTCGGCGCGCACGGCCGCTTCGACGAACTGGACGCGGCCACCGTGCAGCGCACCGTCGACGTCAATGTCGTCGGCGCGATGCTGTGCGCCCGCGAGGCGGTCCGCCGCATGTCCACCCGGCACGGCGGCAAGGGCGGGCTGATCGTCAACATCTCCTCGCGCGCCGCGCAGTTGGGCAGCGCGGGGGAGTGGGTGCACTACGCCGCGACCAAGGCCGCCGTCGACACCCTCACGCTCGGCCTCGCGCACGAGGTCGCCGCCGAGGGCGTCCGCGTCAACGCCGTCGCCCCCGGCCTCATCGAGACCGGCCTGCACGCCGGCGCCGGCCGCCCGAACCGGCTTGCCGAGAAGGCCTCGTCGATCCCGATGGGCCGCGCCGGCACCGCCGAGGAGGTCGCCGACGCGGTGATGTGGCTGCTCTCCGACGCCTCGGCGTTCGTCACCGGCGCGGTCGTCCCGGTCCACGGCGGCCGCTGACCCGGTCGCGGGCGGGTACGGCACAGCCGCCGCACCCGCCCGCACCGCGCGTCCGGGACTTTCCGGTGGAAGGCCCGCCGGGCTTCCGGTTGGATGGCAGGTGATGACCGAGATGACGGAGACGAGCGCGGCCGCCCGCGACCTGCTGGACCGCCTCGAGGCCTACTACGACGCCGCCCCGCGCGGCGCCGTCCCGCCCGAGGACTTCGGTTCCCTGACGCTGTTCCTGCAGGACGGCGACGGCTGGCCCTTCTACGCCCGGCCCACGCCCGGGCACCCGGCCCAGCCCACCCTCGGCGACGTCGCGGCGGTCCGCCTGCGGCAGCGCGAACTGGGCCTGCCGGAAGCCTTCGAGTGGGTGCACGAGACCACCCCCGGGCTGCGCGACGCCGCCGCCCGGTCCGGCCTCCACGTGCACGCGCACCCGCTGATGGTGCTGGACACCGAGGAGTTCCGCGCCGCCGAGCGCCCGGAGCCCGCCACCGAGGTCGAGGTGCGCCGCGTCGCGCACGACGCGCTCGACCTGGCCGTGGTGCACAGCGTCCCCGCGGTGGCGTTCTCCGAGCCGGGCACCGCGGTCGGCCTCGGCGGCCCCGAACTGCGCGACGCCGCCGCTCCCGGGCACCGGCCCGAGCAACTGCGGTACGTCGGCGAACGCCTGCGCACCGGGCGCACCGTCACCTTCGCGGCGTACGGCGCGAAGGGCCCGCTGGCGGTCGGCAGCCACCAGCCGCGCGGCGCGGTGACCGAAGTGGTCGGCGTCGGGACGCTGCCCAACGCCCGCCGCCAGGGGCTCGGCGCCGCGGTGACCTGGCACCTGGTCGCGGACGCCCTGGAGAGCGGCGTGGACCTGGTGTTCCTGAGTGCCGGCGACGAGGACGTGGCCCGGCTCTACGGGCAACTCGGCTTCCGGCGGGTGGGCACCGCGATGATCGCCGAGCCGCAGCAGGACGCCTAGCAGACGCGCGGTAGCAGGCCTTAGTGGTCCTAACAAAGGCGTTGTACGTGCCTGAGCGTGATGAGGCAGGTGGCGAGGGCGAGGAAGGCTTCGTGGATGTCGTCGCGGCGTTCCCAGCGGATCCGTAGGCGGCGGAAGCCGTGGAGCCA
>NZ_JAKFHA010000024.1:126338-130817 GCF_021502675.1 Yinghuangia soli | reverse complement strand
CCTCAAGAGCCAGGCCGCGGTCGCCGACGCGCTCGGCAAGGTCACCGACATCCCCGGCGTCGCCAAGCTCGCCCTCCAGTTGGAGGACCAGGCCGCGCAGACCTACCTGTTCGCCGAGTTCAACGTCACCGCCCCGGCCGGCATCCAGACCGCCGCGACCATCGCGCCGGTCGAGGCGATGCACGCGGCGATCCTGCACTACCTGCTCGGCCAGTACCCGGTCCCGGACGACTTCCTGCCCGTCGACAAGGCCGCCAAGGCCGACGACCTCACCGTGTGACGGGCCCCGGCACAAGCCGGTAGCGGCGCCACTCCCCACGGCCGTCCCCGGTGCCGCGCCCACCGGCATCGGACGGCATCCCCGGCTCGCGCAGTGCCGACGGGCCTGCGCGAGCCGGGGCCACAGGCCGCAGCCGGACACCGGCCCGCGGTGGCCGTATCGGCCACGACTCCGAAGGGCTCCCACGCGTTGACCCGCACACTCCGCACTTGCCACGCAGGCCGCCGCAGTGCCGCCCTTGCCTCCGTGCCCCTGCTGTTCCTCCTCGCAGGATGCAGCGACTCCTCGTCGTCCTCGGGGGACTCCATGACCGTGACGCCACCGCCGAACAGCGCCCCGAGCGCGCCTGGCAGCCCGGGGGACACCGCGAACACCACGACGGTCATGATCAAGTCGTTCGCGTTCGCCCCCGCCGCATTCACCGTCGCACCCGGCGCCACGGTCACCGTGGTGAACCAGGACGACTCCGCGCACACGCTCACCGCGAACGACAAGGCCTTCGACACGGGCACCCTCGCCCCCGGCGCCACCGGAACCTTCACCGCCCCGACCAAGCCGGGCACATACCCGTTCCTGTGCACCCCCCACCCGTTCATGACCGGCACCCTGACCGTCCGCTAGCCGCCCGGCGGACGTGCCCGAGCCCGGCCCTGGCTTGGCCCACTGCGCAGCCCTGTCCGTTTCCGGAGCCTTCATGTCTCGACGTACGTGCGCGAACCCCCGCTCGACGCCCACGCCCCCACCGCCCGGCACTGCGCGTGCCGCCCTGGTGCGGCTCGGAGCCGCCGCCATCCGCTGGGCGCGGCGGCCACCGGAGCGCTCTATGGGTGGTCACCCTCAGGGGGGCGTGCGCCGACTTCCACCATGACCCACCCCTGCTTGGCCGTCAGTTCTGAAAACGAATCCGGGACCCGGGAAGCGAATAGGGTCGGGTAGCCACGGGTGCGTCGGCTGCCGGGCAGGTGACCGCCGAACTGTCGACCCGAGGCCCGGACGTCGCGGACGTTGCCGTGGTTGGCCTCCTCGCTCCCAAGGTTGATCAGGTCGAGGCTGCCTTGGGGGTGCCGCCCCGCGCCGCGCGCTGAAGTAACTGCGCTTCTGCAGATATCGCTCGGTTGCGGCGCGGGCGTCGGCTCCGACACCAAGCGCTGCCACCGCCAACTCGCTTAATTTGTGGCCTTCTTGCGGCGGCATGTCCAGGTCGGATGCCGTGTCGTCAAGCAGTACGAACGGCGAAGTCGAGGGGTTGCCTGACGCTGTGGGAACCGGGCTTGTGGGCTCTGCGGCCCCGGTGCGGACCACGAGATGCGGATCCGGAAAGCTGCGGATGCACCTACGGCGGGCATGGGCGGGTCAGCCAGGCGGCGAGGGGCACGGGAGCGGTCAGCGGGGCGTCGTGGTCCGCTTTTATCCAGATGTACGGGACGTGCTCCGCCTCGAGGCGCAGGCGGGTGGAGGTGCAGGGGTAGGACGGGGGCGTCCCGGTGCAGAACGCGTAGTCACGAGGGATGGCCAGGGCACTGGGGGACAAGGGCTCCAGCCGGTCGTATGCCGGCCCGGCCGGACTGGGCGTCAGCCTGGCGGCGATCCAGGCGGCCGTTTCGGCGTCCAGCCCTTGGCCCGCGGGTGGCGGCACCGGAGGGAGCCAGGCGTCGGGCGGGGGAGGCGGGCCGTGCGCAGAGGCGGTTTCGGGCGGCATCGAGTCGATGATGCTGCGGCCCGGGGCGGGGACGGCTGCGTCGACGAAGCGGAGACTGCGGATCCGGGCAGGGGCGAGTCCGGCGGCGGCTTCGGCGACCGCGCCGCCTTGGCTGTGGCCGACGAGGACCACGTCGGCCAGGTCGTTGTAGTGGAGGAGGCGGGCGATGTCCTCGGCCCAGTCGGCGAGATGGATCCGCGCCCGGACGTCGGGGCGGTACCGGTCGCCGGCGCCGGTGAGGCTGGGCGTCCACACCTGATGGCCCCCGGCTTCGAGGAGGCGGCGCACGCGGATCCACGACCAGCCTCCTCGGAAGGCGCCGTGGACGAGGACGTACGTGGTCATCCGGTGGTGGTGTCGTCGAGGACGACGCGCATGAACTCGCGCTTGTAGGGGCCGTCATGGCGCAGATGGGCGCTGAGCGCGTCGATCCGGTCCGCGTAGCCGGGGGCGGTGATCAGGGAGCGGTAGCTGTCGATGGAGTCGAAGAAGCGCAGGTTCGTGTAGTGCGTGGGATCGTCCACGCTGCGCAGCAAGCGCCGCGACAGGAAGCCGGGTGAACTTGCGAGCAGGGGAAGGAATTCGCCGGACAGCCGCTCATAGGAGTCGGCGTTGGTGTGCGGGTCGAGGGTCCAGGCTTGGCTGACGACGACGTACATGGGCGCCCTTTCGCGGTGGCGGGCAGGGAGTCGGCCGTGGCCGGTGCGGCCGGGGAGTAGCGGACGGCGCCGCGTCCGTCGGCGGCCTCCGATCGGATCGGGCGCAGGGCACGCGGTCGATCCGGAGCGGGCGGGGGACTGTCGGGAAACGGAGTTTCCATGCACCTCTTGCCAGGGCCTGACGACCTGCTTCATTGTGGCGGCAGTCCACTTCGAAACAAGGTTTCGCTTGAGGATACGAAAGTCAAGTCTGCGGCTGCATGCCGGCCGGTCCCGACGGGAGGGTCGCGCACCGCGGATCTTCGCCCGCATCGCACCGATCGCCTGGAGTTCCCGTGCCCGAACCCGAACTTCCGCCTGCCGCAGAACCGAAGCCGCCGAAGTACGCAGGGCTGGTGCTGGCGGAGGGCATCACGCGGGCCAACATGGCCGCCTGCTTCCTGGCCTCGTTCGCGGTCATTGCGACGTTGACCTTCGTCCCGGCCGTGACGCCCTATCTGCTCACCGAGTTGCTCGGGTACTCCGAGGACGACCGCGGCAGCGTGATCGGCTGGCTGAACGTGGCGGCCGAGATCGTGCTGCTGTCGACCATGGCGTTCTACGGCGCGCTGGCCGACCGGATCGGGCGCCGCCCGGTGATGGTGGCCGGATTCGTCGTCTGCGCGGCAGGACTGCTGCTCATGCCGTTCGCCGGTCATGTCGGCGTCCTGGTGGTGTTCCGGGTGGTCTTCGCATTCGGGGCGGCGGCGCTGACGGGCATGCTCAGCACGGTCATCGCGGACTACGCCGCACCGGCCTTCCGAGGGCGCGCATCCGGACTCAACGGAATCATGAACGGGCTCGGCGCGGTCTGCTCCGTGCTGCTGCTGGTACGTCTGCCGGCCGCGCTGGAGAAGGCCGGCCTCGGGCCGGTCGCCGCGGCGCGGCTGGCCTTCGCGGTCGTCGCGGCACTCATCCTGATGCTCGCGGCGGTCCTCGCGCGGCGCCTGTCGGCGCAGCGGATCAGCAGTGTGGACAAGCGGATCCCGCTGGCCACACTCGCCCGGGAAGGCGTGCGCGCGGGCCGGGACCCCGGTGTGGCCCTCGCCTACGCGGCCGCTTTCGTCTCGCGTGCCGACCTCGCGATCGTCGGAAGCTTCCTGGCGCTGTGGGTCAGCGACCACGCCGAGCAAGTGCGCGGCATGAGCAGTGCCGACGCGGTGGCGCGGGCCGGTCTGGTGGTGGCGATCGCGCAGACCGCCGCGCTGCTCGGTGCCCCGGTCTTCGGCCGGATCAGCGACCGCATCGGCCGGCAGGACGCGGTGATCCTGGCCTTGGGTCTGTCCGGGACGGCTTACTCCAGTGCGCTGTTGGTCGACGATCCGCTCGGCGCCGGCATGGTGCCGGTCGCGATAGCCATCGGCTTCGGGGAGGTGGCCGGGATCACGTCCAGCGGTCCGCTGCTGGCGCAGCAGGCACCGCGGGACGTGCGGGGTTCCGCGTACGGGGTGTTCGCGTTCTGCGGGAGTGCGGGGATCCTGATCGTCTCGCTGGTGGGCGGGTACCTGTACGACCATTGGCGGCCCGCCGCGCCGTTCGCCGTGGTCGGCGCCATGGGAATTGCCTCGTGTGCCTTCGGGATCGCGGTACGCCACCGCATCGAGCCACGTGAGGACACCGCCGTCGCGGCGGTCCGTCCGGTCGAAGGCGATCCCGTCGAAGGCGATCCGGTCCCGAAGTAGCTGCGGCTCGACGCACGTGCCGGAAACGCGAGAAAGCGGGGGCGCGACCGTGTGGGTCGCGCCCCCGCCGCGGCCCGGCACCCCGCCCCGCGGGGGGCCCGGCCGGCCAAGGCGGGGTGT
>NZ_JAKFHA010000024.1:0-126328 GCF_021502675.1 Yinghuangia soli | reverse complement strand
GCCCCCCGGGGCGCCCACCGCGGCCCGGGGGGGCGCCCCCGTGGGGGGCCCCCCCCCCCGCCGCTGCCCGGCACCGCTCCCGTCGGGGTGCCGGGCCGTCCAGTGCGGGATGTCGCTCGCGCGGGATGTCGGACGGGGTTGCTCAGGAGCGGTGCTGGACGGTGACGCTCGCGTCGAAGAAGTCGGCCAGGCCGCTGTAGAGGTATGCCGCTGCCCAGCCGTCGCCGAGGCGGGCACGCAGGTACAGGGCGGTCCAGCGGGCGGAGGTCTCGATCGCCGCGGTCTGGGCGAGCGTGGGGGGCGAGAGGTCGGGGCGGGCGCCGGTCGGGTTCTGGGTGTTCGTGAGGCTGTAGTGGTTGGCGCCGGTGATGGTGACCAGGGACGCGGGGCCGTCGACCAGTGCGCTGTAGGTCTGTTCGGCCTGCGCAGGCAGGGCCAGGCCGTCGCGGTCGCCCTGGACCAGGGCGACGGGGATGCCGTGCGTGTCGATGGGCAGCACACCGCCGCTCGCCGGATCGGCGGTGTTGGTCCCGTGGAAGACGGCCGCCTTGAGTTCGGCCGGACGCGGCTCGCCCGGCGGGACGCAGAAGGGAACCTGGCACGGCCCCTGGAGGGTGTGCAGCCCCGCGACCCCACCGAACGAGTGGCCGATCAGGACGAGGGAGCCGACGTCGATGCGCCCGGTCAGGGGGCCGGTGGCCGTCGCATTCTCGGCTTTGGCCCACAGGACCGTCCGGGCCGCCTGCTCCTGCACCGGGTACAGGCCCGGGACCCCGAAGATGATCCGGGTGTGGTCGGGGACCACCACGGCGAAGCCGTGGGAGGCCACGATTCTGGCGTAGGCCTCGTAGTGGGCGCGGCCGACATTCGCCCCCTGGAGCAGCAGTGCGACGGGCAAGTCGGCGCCGGCGGCCGGGTGGTAGACGGTGGCGGGGTCCCCGCCGACGGTCGTCTCGTAGGAGGACACGGCGGCCTGCGAAGCGGGCGCGGCGGCCTCGGCGGCGGCAGATGCGGTCGACGCGGCCGGCTGGGCGGAGGCGGATACGGGGGCGGCGGCCGTCACGGTGAACGTCGCGGCAATGGCGAGACCCGTGAGCCTGGGCAGGCGGGACATCGTCAAGGAGGGCTCCTGGGGGTGGCGGGGCGGGTTGACCGGGGGATGTGATGCGTTTCGCTCTTAGGAACAATGTTTCCTTGTGCGAATTCTTGATGCCACACCCGGCCATCCGTCAAGACCTGCGTCCGCGCTGCCTCCGCCGCTGTTCCAAGGGCTCGTTCGCGTTGACACTCCGAGACGGCCTCGATTACGTTCTTGGAGACAGCGTTTCGACTAAGGAAACGCATGACCAGGGATCGGGGGAGCCGGGTGGCCGTGGACGGCGGAGTGTTCCGCGAGGTGCTGGGGTTGTGGCCGACCGGCGTCAGCATCGTGACCACGGTCGCCGACGGCACCCGGCACGGCATGACGGCCAGTTCGGTGAGCAGCGTCAGCGCCGATCCCCCGCTGATCTCGGTGTGCGTCAACCGCAGCCAGCAGACCCACCGGCTCGTCGCCGGGTCGGGCGTGTTCGCCGTGAGCATCCTCGGACGCGACCAGACCAGGCTCGGACGGGTGTTCGCCGGGATGGAGCCGCAGGTCCGGGACCGCTTCGCCGACGGCCTGTGGAAGACCTGCGGAACAGGTGCCCCGGTCCTCGCGGACGCCGTGGCATGGCTCGACTGCACGGTCGAGCACGCGTACCCCGGAGGAGACCACACGATCTTCGTCGGCCGGGTGCAATCCGCTGCCCGGGGCCGTGCCGTCGCCCCGCTGCTCTACCACTCCCGCTCCTGGGGGCAGATCGCCGATCCGCTGCCGGAGTCGGTGAGCGTCGCCGACGTCGGGCTCGCCGACGCCCTGGCCCGGAGGTGGGTCGCTCCGGAGACCGTCGAGCACCTCACCTCGGTCGTACGCGCGGCCGGCGCACGGACGCGCATCGACATCAAGTCGGCGCCGCCCGGCGCGCCTCCTGCGCAGGCCGCGCACGTATCCGCGCTGGTGCGCGACCCCTGCGACATCACCGAGGCACTGTCCCGAGGCGCCGGCATCGTCGAGATCAGCCCCACCGGAGGCGACGCGACGGCGCTCGCCGCCCGGGCGCAGGAACACGGGCTGGACATCGTCGTCCGCGTGCCGCATGCCTTCGCCGTGGGCTCTGCGGACCGGGTGCGCGCCGCTGTCGACGAGGCGCTGGGACTGGGTTGCGCGGAGCTCTGCCTGGAGGAGGGGAGCGAAGCGGCCTCCCCGCTGCACATCCGGACCGTCGTGCAGGACGCCGTGGTCCGGGCTCGCCCCACCCCCGTGCGCGTCGCCCTGCGCGAACACAACGGCCTTGGGCTCGCGAACGCCCTGACCGCCATGAAGAGCGGCGTGCGCATGTTCGACACGACGCTCGGCGGCGTCGACGGAAGGCTGTCGACCGAGGGGCTGCTCTACCTGGCCGCGCGGCTCGACATCAGCAGCGTCACGGATCCGACCGCGATCGCCCGGGCCGCACGGGAACTCGAAAACCTTTGGGGTGCGCGGCGCCCGCTCGGCCCGGACCCGGACCGCCCCGACCACTGACCGCCGGCCCGCAACGCGGTGCCCCGAGCAGACAGAGAGACCACATGCCCGACGTGAACGTAGCGGCTCCGCCCCCCGGAACGCCGGTACCCGAGGCCCGGCCGGCGCTGACCGCCTGGCGGCTCCTCGACGTGATGTCCCCGGAGGAGCAGGCCAGAGCGGCCCTTGTCGAAGGAGTGCTTCCGGCGCTCCGCGCGGCAGCGGAACATGCCGATGCAGAAGGCGCCTTCCCGCGCGGCCATGTCGAGCTGCTGCGCGAGGCGGGGCTGCTCGGCCTGGTGATCCCGCGCGAGTACGGCGGCTTGGGCGGCGGCCTGCGCGACCTGGCCGCCGCGACGTTCGCGATGGGCACCGCCTGCCCGTCCACGGCGCTGGCGTACTTCTTCCACAACACCAGCGCCTCGCGGGGACTCCTTCCTTTGGAAGCCATCGCGGCCGGCCTGTTCGCCGACGACGAGGTGCCGGTCGTCCAGGCGTTCGCCGGGAAAGTCCTCACCCGCATGGCCGGCGGCACGTGGCTGGCGAACTTCGCCAGCGAATCGGCCAAGAGCGCAGGCGCGAACATCGCCATCGCCACCACCGCCCGTCCCGTCCCGGGCGGGTGGCTGCTGGACGGCGAGAAGTCCTTCGGGTGCGCGACCGGCGTCGCGGACACCTACCTGGTCACCGCGCGCATCGAAGGCGACGACAGCCCGGACGGGCTCGCCGTCTTCCTCGTGCCCCGCGAGGCCGACGGCGTCGTGTCGCGGACCCCGTCCCCCGGCCTGGGCATGCGCGGCTCGGCGAACCACGGCATCCGCCTCGACTCCGTGTACGTGCCCGCGGACGAAGCCCTCACCCTGCCGGGCGCGTTCACCCGCATGCTCAAGGTCAGCCGCGGCAGCTTCGTCGGCAACCAGCTGGCCATTTCCGCGGTATACGTCGGGGCCGCCCAGCACGTCTACGACGAAGCGCTGCAGCGCATCACCACCAAGACGTTCGCCGACACCGGCCGCCCCGTCGCGTCCAGCCCGATGCACCAGGTCCTCGTCGGCGAGATGACCCAGCAGCTCGAGACCGCGTACCTCTGGCTCCGCCGCCAGATCGACCTGGAGACCTCCGAACCGCCCCTGCGGCCGAAGGCGGACGAGCACCGCCAGTGGCGCCTCGGCAAGGGCACCGTCTGCGAGGCCGCGTTCGCCGTCGCGGTCGGGGCCCTGAAGAGCTGCGGGACTTCGGCCGCCACGATGGACGGCGTGATCGGGCGTACCCTGCGAGACCTCGCCATGGGGCTCGTGATGACGTTCCCCGCCGAACGAGGACGACTGGAGGCCGCGCAGATGGTGACCAGTGCCCGGGAGAACGACCTGTTCGCCGTGGTGCCCTCATGAACGGCGACCTGCCGGTGACGGTGCCGCCGCACCGGGATCTGGTGGCGGGGACGTGGCAGCCCTGCGCGGACGATCTCGGCAGCGTGCTGTTGGAAGACCCCTCGACCGGCGAGGTTCTCGGGCCGGCCCGGGCCACCGGCCCGGACCGCGTCGAGCACGCTCTGGTCGCCGCGGCGGACCTCGCGGGAGCAGGTGCCTGGGCGGACCCGGACACCCGGGCCGACGTCCTGGACGCCGTCGCCGACGCCGTCGACAAGCGCGTCCCCGACATCGTCGCCCTGGAAGCGTTCGCCACCGGGGTCCCGCTCGCGCAGACCCGCATCCTTGGCGTGATCATCGCCGGTGCCTTCCGGCTGGCCGCCGACCGGATCCGCGCCGGGGTGCTGTACGAGGAACACCGGCGCCACGACGGCCGGACGGTGCACGTCCACCGGCGGCCGCTGGGCGCGGGCGTGGGCCGCGTCCCGGGGTCGCCCCCGGCGCCGCGGCCCGCCCACAAGGCGGCCAGCGCCCTGGCCGCGGGCTGCCCGGTGATCCTCAAACCCAGCGAACTGGCCCCCTACGGAACCCAGCTGCTCGCCGAGAGCATCGCCGACGTGCTCGCCGAGCACGGGCAGCCGTCCGCGGCCTTCCAGTTCCTGCACGGGGACGCCCGCACCGGGGCCGCGCTGGTCGCCGACCACCGGGTGCGCGCCGTGTCGTTCACCGGCGGAACCCAGGGCGGCATCGCGGTCGGCCGGGCGTGCGCGGAGCGCATGGTCCCGGCGCAGCTGGAGCTCGGCGGCTGCAACCCGCTGGTCGTGATGCCCGACGCCGACCCCGCTGCCGCGGCCGCCATGGCCGTGGACCTCCTCACCACCCTCAACGGCCAATGGTGCCGCGCATTGGGCAGGCTCATCGTCCCCGCCGCGCTCCGGGACCCCGTGCTCGAGGCCGTCGCCGAGGAACTCGGCACGCTGCGGACCGGGCCGGCTACAGAAGCATCCACCGAGTACGGACCGCTCGTGCACAGCACGCACCGCCGACGCATCCGCGATGCCGTCACCCGGTTCACCCGCCACGGCGCGGCCCGAGAGCATGCCTGGACCGACGTGCCCGAGCACGGCAACTACCTCGCCCCCACGCTGGTCACCGGGGTGCCCCTCGAGGCAGCCCTGGACGAGGTGTTCGGGCCCGTGGCCACCGTCCACACCTACACCGACCTGGACCAGGCCGTCGCGATCGCCAATGCCGGCGTCCTCGGGCTCGAAGGCTACGTGGCCGGCACCGACGAGGAAGCCGCCCTGGCTGTCGCCGAGCGCGTGGGCGCCGGAGAGGTCAAGGTCAACGGTTCGAGCATCATGAGCCTGCACATGGACACCCCGCGGCCTGCGTGGGGAATGTCGGGGCTGGGCGACGAGGGCACGGTCGAGACGCTGCGCCTGTTCACCGGGGCCCGCGTCGTCGGTGTGGAGAACGCACGCGCCCTGCACCGGCCGCAGCGCGGAGGCGCGACGTGAGCCGCGTCCTGGTCGCCGGAGCCGGACCCGTCGGTCTGACCGCGGCGCTCACGCTTGCCAGGCGGGGGATACCGGTCACGGTGTTCGAATCCGGCAGCGGCCTTGCGGCCGAGTCGCGGGCCTCCACGTTCCATCCGCCGACGCTGGAGATGCTGGCGGGGCTGGGCGTGCACGGGCGGCTCGACCGACTCGGTCTGCGCGCACCCGTCTTCCAGTACCGGGAACGCGCCGGAGGCGTCGTCGCGGAGTTGGACATGGGCCTGCTCGCCGACGTGACGCCGTACCCATACCGGCTGCAATGCGAGCAGAACAAGCTCACGCCTCTGCTCCTCGCCGAGCTGGAACTCCTCGCCGGCTGCGAGGTGATCTTCGGTGCGTCCGTGGCCGAGGTGCATCCGTCGGCCGGACACGTCGACGTGCGCCTGGCGTCCGGCCGTACCGTGCGCGGCGCCTGGCTGATCGGCGCCGACGGCGCACACTCCGCGGTACGCCGCAGCCTCGGGCTGGAATTCGAGGGCTCGACCTATCCCGAGCGCTTCCTCGTGTGCTCCGTCGCGGACGAACTGCGCGACCATCTCGCTGACTTGGCCTCGATCGCCTACGTACTCGACCCGCGCGAGTGGCTGGTCATGCTCCGGACTCCGGACCACTGGCGGATTCTGATGCCGGTCGCCGACGGAGTCCCCGACGCGGCAGTCCTGGACCCGGACGGCATCCAGCGCCGATTGCGCGCGGTCGCCGACTTCGGGCAGGACTGGGATGTCCGCGACGCAAGCGTGTACCGCGTCCATCAGCGCGTGGTGCGCGACTTCCGGGCCGGCCGCGTCCTGCTGGCCGGGGACGCGGCACACGTCAACAACCCCCTCGGGGGGCTCGGCATGAACAGCGGCATCCACGACGCGGTGCACCTCGGCACTGCGCTCGCCGCGGTGACCGCCGGCGCCCCGGACGCGGTGCTGAGCGCGGCCTCGGCCGAACGCCGCGCCATCGCCCGGGACTACGTCGGTGCCGCGTCGCACCGCAACTGGGAGCGGTTGCGGGCCGACGACCCCGCCGCCCAGGCCGCGCATCGCGCCGAACTGCGCGGACTGGCCGCGGACCCGCGTCGCGCGCGCAGCCATCTGCTCCGGACCTCGATGATCGCTTCGCTCCGGCCGGAGGCGGCATGAGCGCAGGGAAGGTCGTCCGGGAGAATCCCGCCCGGTCCGACGAAGTCGTCGGCTCGGTCGCCGCTGCCGATGCGGGCGCCGTGGACGCGACCGTACGGCGCGCCGGACTCGCGCAGCGGTCCTGGGCCCGGAGGTCCGCGGAGGACCGGTGCGCAGCGCTGGCGGCCGCGGCGGAGGCCTTGGACGCGGAGCGGGCCGAACTCGGCCGGCTCCTGGCCCGGGAGTCGGGAAAGGTGCTGGCCGACGCCCAAGGCGAAGTCGGTTTCGCGGCAACGGTCTTGCGCTGGTACGCCGCGAACGCCCCGGCACTGCTGCGCGATCGCGAGATCGACGACGCGTCGGGCCGGCTGCTGCGGCGGCGCGTCCCCTACGGAGTGACGGCGGCGATCACGCCGTGGAACGCCCCGGTACTCCTCGCGCTCACCAAGATTGCTCCGGCGCTCGCCGCGGGCAACGCCGTGGTCGTCAAGCCCTCGCCCCTGTCGCCGCTGGCCGTCGACCGGGCCGTCGGATTGCTGGGGGAGCACATCCCGGAGGGGTTGCTCGGAGTGGTGCACGGCCACGCAGAGCCGACGCTCGCCCTTGCCGGGCACCGAGACGTCCGGAAGGTCGCCTTCACCGGCGGCGAAGCGGCGGCCTGTGCCGTCGCCGCCGCGTCGGCCGGGGCATTGAGCCCCACGACGCTGGAACTGGGCGGGAACGACCCGGTGCTGCTGCTGCCGGACGCGGATCTCTCCGATGCGGCCATGGACCGCCTTGTCATGGCCTCGTTCGCGACGTCGGGCCAGGTGTGCATGGCTGCCAAGCGCGTGTACGCACCGCGGGCCCGGCTGGACGAGATCCGGCACGCCTACCAGGCCGCCGCCGCCCGGGTCCTGCGGATCGGCGACCCGCTGGCCCCCGGGGTGACCCTCGGGCCGGTGGTGACCGCGGCTGCGCGGGACCGGGTCGACGCGCTGGTCCAGGACGCCCGGACACGCGGGGCCCGGGTCCTGGAACTGGGCTCGGTGTCCGCCGAAACCGATCTGGCGCGCGGCTACTTCGTCCGCCCGACACTGCTGCTGGATCTGGACGACGACGCCCCGGCGGTCGCCGAGGAGCAGTTCGGTCCCACGGTCCCGCTGCTGGCCTACGAGGACGAGGACGAGGCCGTGGCCCGGGCGAACGCGAGCGACCTGGGGCTGGGCGCATCCGTGTGGAGCGCGGACGAGGACAGGGCGTTCGCCGTCGCCGCGCGGCTGGAGGCGGGGTTCGTCTTCGTCAACACCCACAACCGCACGGGGATGTCGCTCCGCGCTCCGTTCGGCGGAGTCAAGCGCAGCGGCCACGGACGCGAGTACGGTGACGAGGGGCTGGCGGAGTACGTCCAGACCTGCGTGGTGCATGCGCCGGCCGCCTTCCGGCCCGGCGGGAGCGGATCGCCTCCCACCGCGTACCCCGCCTGACCGGGCAGCCGACCCGTCAGACCGCGCTGTCCACGACGGCGCGTCCGGCAAGCCTGGGCCGCAGCCACGCCGCCGCCTCCAGATGCACCGGGTGGTCCTGGTAGCCGCGCAGTTCCTCGCGCGACGTGTGCGTGGTGATCAGGCACAAATGGAACTGCGGGAGGGGCAGGTCGGGACCCTGCTCGGCCACCGCCAGGTCCACGTCCACGGTCAGCGAGGCGATCTCCGCCACCCGGCCGTGCATGCCTTGCAGCAGGTCGCGGGCGGGGAGCGCGTCCGCCGGTTCGATGAAGCGCATCAGGACGACATGGGATATCACGCCGACACCTCCTCGTAACGGCCGACGACTGTTGCGCCGGTGCCCGCGAGTGTATGTTTGGGAAACGCTGTTCCGCTAGGGGAATCACTTGCGACGGACGTCAGGAGTGGCATTGAGCGAGGACACGAGCGCGGAGACGGTCCGCGTGGCCGCCGTGCAGTTCGCCGTCGGCACGGACCGTGCGGCGAACCTTGCCACGTGTCTGCGGATGATCGACGAGGCTGCGGCGACCGGGGCGAAGATCATCGTCCTTCCGGAATTCTGCAACCACCTCTCCTGGTACACCGACCGGGCCGCCGCGCACTTCGCGGCCTGCCGCGAGGGCGACGAGTTCCTGACCGCGCTCGGCGAGCGGGCCGCACGCCACCGCGTCTACCTCAAGACCGGCGTGACGTGGGCCCACCCCGACCGGCGGACCACCGGAACCGGAGTGCTGCACGGCCCCGACGGCTCCCTGCTCGCCCGCGCGGACAAGCAGGTCCTCATGGGGGCCGAGCGCGACGCCCTCGACCCCGCGGACGAACTCGGTCCGGTGCTGGACACCCCGTACGGGCGGGTCGGTATGTACGCGTGCCTCGAAGGCGTCTACAACGAGACCGCGCGCGGCCTGGCCGTGCGCGGCGCGCAGATCCTGCTCAACAGCCTCAACTCCTTCGCCGTCGACGAGGCGTCCCTGCACGTTCCGGTCCGCGCGGCGGAGAACCGGGTCTGGGTGGTCGCCGCCAACAAGGTCGGTCCCCTCGTCCCCGACGAGGTGGCCGAGACGGTGGCGGCCGGGCTCGGCATCCCGGTGGCGTGGCTGCACGGTGCCGGTGAAAGCCGCATCGTGGCCCCGGACGGCACCGTCGTCGCCACGGCCCCCCGCACCGGCGAGGCGGTCGTCGTCGCGGACATCGATGTCGGCACCGCCACCGACAAGAAGCGCCCGGACGGGACCGACGTCCTCGCGGCCCGGCGGCCCGAGCTGTACGGCCCGATCGCCGCGCCCTCGGCACCGACCGGGGACGCCCCCGGCAGCGACCGTGCCCTCGCGCGCGTCCTGTGTCCGAACGGCAGCGGACACGAAGCCCTGGACGACGCGGCCCGCCTGTTGCGGGACGCCGTGCGCGATGCGGTGGACCTGGCAGTCCTCCCCGAGCTCTTCACCCGCGAGCACGGCCGCGCGGACCGCGAACCGGGCGGCCCCGAAGCGGCGTTCGTGCTCAAGACACTCGGCGCCGCGCTGCACGGCGGCACGACCTACGCCGTGTGCAGCCTCCCGTCCGCCGACGGCCGCGCCCACGTCGGTTACCTCCTCGGACCGCGCGGGATCGTGCACCGCCAGGAGCAACTGCACACCTGTGCCCGCCATGCCGCCTGGGCCGACCGGTACGCCGACGCCGTCACCGTGGCGCAGCTGCCGTTCGGTCGCGTCGCGATCGTCGTCGGCGACGACACCATCTACCCGGAGGCCTTCCGGCTCGCCGTCCTGGCCGGCGCCGAGATCGTAGCCGTGCCCTTCACCCCGTGCGAAGAATGGGAGCTCTCCCTCGGGCTGCCGGAGCGGGCCGCGGAGAACCGGCTGAACGTGGTCGCCGCCGGCCGGCCGGCCCACCCCGGCGGACCGGCGGGCGCCGTGCTGTCCCTGCCGGCGGACTTCACCCTGTGGACGCCCTGGGACGGCCCCTTCACCGGCCGCATCAGCCACCCCGACATCACGGTCGCCACCGGACCGGCGACCACCGCCGAGATCCGCCCCGCGCTGGCGGCGAACCGCCAGGTCTCCCGGGGCACCGACCTCGTCGACGGCCGGCCCTGGCAACTGGCCGGCGTACTGTCCGCGGCCACGCCCCCGCTGCACCGGACGTAAAGCAGCACCCCGCCATCCCGCACCGCACCGCCGACCTCGCACAGGAAAGGCACCGCGCCATGACGGAGACGGTTCGCCACGTCGAGTCCATGCTGGACGACTCCCCGGTCGTCGACGTCACCCCGACGTTCCATGCCTGGCAGACCCTGCTCGCCGAACTGAAAGCCAAGATCGACGCCCGCTTCGCCCTGACCCTCGACCCGTCCACCCGCGAACTGGCCACCTTCGGCAACCCGCCCGAATCGCCGGGCGGCAGCCTGCAGGCCTACACCGGACCCGAGGTCGACTGGATGGTCCACTCCTGGCTCGGCAACCCCACCGCCAGCTTCGCCAACCTCCACCTGACCGTGTGGCTCGGTCCGCAGATCCGCGTACCGCACCTCGGCATCGCCCTGCTTGTCTGGCCGGAGGGCTGGTTCTTCGTCGACTCGGTCCCGCGCACCCAACTGCTCGCCGACGGCGACTACTACGACCGCTACTACGCGCCGCTGGAGAAGGACTGGCTGCGGATCCGCCAGGAGTACGACAAGTTGGCCTGGTTCACCAGCCCCACCGGGTTCATCCGCGGCAGCCTGTCGCCGACCGCCTATTGCTACTCGATGCCGACCACCGACGACTACCTGGAACTGGTCAGGGAACTGACGCACGCCCACGTCGACCGCTGGCTGCAGTGGGTCGACGAGGCCGACGAAGTGCCGGAGGACGAGCAGGCCGCGCTGGCCGCCACCGACCTGGAGATCCGGCGCAACATCGCGGAACGGGACCCGGCCAACGCCCTCGGCGTGCGCTACTTCGGCGCCGAGACCACGGACCGGCTGGTGCGCGCCCTGTGGGGCGGCGACCGCGAGATACCGAGGCCGGGCGCGTGACCCGTGCAGAGGTGCGTTCCCTGTGGTGGGCCATACGAGTACCGGGGAACGAAGCGCCCTACGACACGGCACACCTGCGGGTGTATTACCCGGCGCGACGCTCCGGTACGGACCACGAACGGCTCACCGGGACGGTACCCGCGGTACGTGCCGCCCGCCGCTATCCCGTCGCCGTCGTCCTTTCCGGCGTCAACGTCGGCCAGGACTCCTACCGGCACTTGGCCGTGCGTCTCTGCCAAGCCGGACTGGTCGCGGTCACCTGCGACTTCGTCTCCGTCCTGCCCGATGGCGCAGTCGCCACGGGGCCGGGGATCGATGTCACCGCGGTCGTCCCCGGGGGCTACGGAGAGGGGGCCACGACCCCGTTGCCGGCTGCCCTCCTGAAGGCACTGTCGGACATCGCCGCACCGGAGAGCGGCACCCCCCTTGCCGGGCTCCTGGACCTCGGCCGCATCGCCTGGGGCGGACACTCGGCCGGCGGCACGCTCGCCCTCCAGTCCGCCGGATTCCTGCCCGGCACGTGCGCGGTCTTCGCCTACGGCGCGCACACCCGCGCCGCCACCATGCTCGGCTGGCCGGCCGGCACGTACCTGGACGTCCGGCCGGGCGCGCCGGTGCTGCTGGCGGCCGGGGGCAGAGACGGTGTCATCGCGGCCAGCGCCGACCGCTACGGCGACAGTGCGGACGGAAAGGCAGCGGAGGACCCGGTCGCCCGCACCTTCGACGAGGCGCTTCCGGACGGCGACGGGCAGCACCTCCTCGTCGTCTTCCCCGACGCCGGGCACTTCGCCCTCGCCCATCCGCTGGACCCGACCTCGGCGCGGTCGTTCCTCGAAGACGGAGCATTCGACACCGCGTACCACGAAGCCGTCGCCGACGTCGTCGCCGACTTCTGTGCGGCCCACCTTGCGGACGATCCGTCGGCGCGCGACCGCCTCTACCCCTCCGAAAAGCACGGCACGTATCCGAACGGCGCTCGCTTCCGCAGGCGCTGACGCCGCTGCGGAAACGGGCACGAGAACCGGCAGGAGCACGGATGTTCAAGAACTTCTGGTATGCCGTCGAGTTCACCGAGCGCGTCGGCCGCACCCCGGTCCAGGTGGTGTGCCTGGGCCAGCGCCTCGTCTTGTACCGCACAGCCGCGGGCCGCGTCGCCTGCCTGTCGGACCTTTGCGCACACCGCGGTGCCGCACTGTCGGGCGGCACCGTGGTCGGCGAGACCATCGAATGCCCTTACCACGGATGGCGGTTCGGTGCCGACGGTGGCTGCCTCAGGATCCCGGCCAATCCGCCTGGCAGGGCCATTCCGCCCAAGGCGCGGGTGGACGCCTACCCCGTGGAGGAACGCTACGGATTCGTGTGGGTGTACCTGGGCGACCTCCCCGAGGCCGACCGGCCGCCCATCCCCGAATGGCCCGAGTTCGGCGATCTCGTCCAGGACGGCGGCACGTTCCGGGCAGTCACCGGCGAGTACCTATGGCACAGCAACTACGAGCGCATCCTCGAAAACGGCTGCGACATCGCGCACACGCCCTTCGTGCACGCCGGCTCCTTCGGCAACCCGGAACGCCCCGAGGTGGAGGACTACGCGCTCGACGAGACCGAGTGGAGCGCCTTCGCCACCGTGCGGCTCCACCCCCCGGCGGCCAAGGGTCTGTGGTCCCGCCTGTACCGCACCTCCGGATCGCTCGCCGAGCGGCCGCCGGTGACCGTGAGCGCCGGCTGGATGTTGCCGAACATGATCAAACTCCACGTCCGGCTGCCGCTCGGCAACATGATCATCTACGACACGAACATTCCCGTCGACGCGAACACCACCCTCGTCAAATGGGTCGCGCTGCGCGACTTCTTCACCGGCAGCTGGGCGGACGCGAACGCGCGCAAGCGGGTCCTGAAGATCTTCGGACAGGACGCGCCGGTGGTGGATGCCGTCCGCCCCGAACTTCTCCCCGCCGACCTGGGCGCCGAACTGCACCTGAAGTCCGACCTGGTGTCGGTCGCCTACCGGCGGCGGCGCCGGCAACTGGCCGACCTCGGCTGGCTGGTCGGACCCGCGGACACCATCGACGGCGGCGCGACGGGGCGCGACGCGGTCGTCATCGCCTCGCCCGGCCGGCGCAACGTCCCCGAGCTCGCCCGGGCGTGGGCGCAGAAGAGCCGCGACGCCGTTCCGACGGCTTCCCCCGACAACGAAAGCACTTTGACCACCGCTGACTTCGCAGGAAAGGACTCCGCGTGACCGAAACGGCCGCCCGCGGTGCCGCCCCGACCGGGAACCGCAGTCTGTCGGCTGCGCTGTGCGAGGACGTGGTCGCGAAGCTCGTCGCCGCCTCCGACCTCATCGAGACCTCCGCGACCGTGCTCGCCACCACGGCGGGGCATCCGGCCGGACGCCTCAGGGTGTTCGAGGGGGAGGCGGTGGCGCACGCGGTGTACATCGCGCTGACCGTGCCCGCCATCGGCCTGGACAGCCACATGGTGTTCGCCTTCGGGCCGGCGCAGTCCTGCCTCCCGCACTTCACGCTCGACTCCGTGGCCACCGGCGACGCCTACGCCTTCCACCTCGACCTCGTCCAGCGCGCCGACTTGGCCGTCCATCTCGACTACATGGACGCCGTCTACGGGCCCTTGACCGAGACGTACCTCGGCGCCCGAGCGCTGCCGGGGCTCACCGAGGCCGCCATCGGCCCGCGGCAGCGCGCGCTCATGTCGCCGTGGATGCTGGTCCACCGCGCGAGCGAGGAAGCATTCCGCGCCATCGACGGGCCAGTCCACGCCTACCTCGACCACTGGCTCGCCCTGGCCGCCGACGGCGTGCCCAAGGCCGTGGCCGGCACACTCGCCGGCACCGACCTGCCGGAGCGCGACAGGGCGCTGCGCCGCCTGCTGTTCAGCCGCGACGTCGACCCGGTGTGGGCCCAGGTGTCGCGGCTGCTCGGCGACGAGGAGACCGACCGCCTGCGCGCGCTCCTCGTCCACGGCCCGTCGACCGACGCACACGAAAAGGGAGACCGCAGTGACGTCCTCTGACACCACCCCGGACAAGGCCGCCGGGCCCAGTGCCTGGCAGCGGCGGATCGCCGGTGAATGGCACGGCAGGCCCTCGCTGTTCGACGCCGAGGGAACCTGGGCCGGCTACGAGGACATCAAGCGCTCCTCGGTGTACCGCGACGGCGCCACGACGTACTACATGGACGGGGGACTCGAGGGCGGCGGCCCGCTGGCCGGCCGCTTCCGCCTGGGGGCCCCGTTCGCTTTCGGCGTGGCCGACGCGGACACCGACCGCATCTACGAGGGACCGGACTTCCACGGGTCGGGGCAGCCCTACGGCTCGTTCGTCGACGCGCGCTACTACGGGCCCGGCTGGCAAGTCGGCCTGAACACGTGGAACCAAGTCCTGGACGACGGCATGACGCAGGTCTATTCGTCCGTGCTCTACGAGGGCTGGGCTGTCGTCGGCTGCTTCAACGGCCTGTACACCCGCACCACGGAGCCGGAGCTCGACGCCGAGGCCTCGGCCCGGGTGGCGGAGCTGCTGGCCGCGGAAACCCGGTGCGGCCCCGTGCCTTTCGTCCTGCCGACCAAGGAACGGGGCACGTACGCCGGGCGGTGTGAACTGTGGACGGCCGACCAGAAGCCGGCCGGGACCGTCGAGGTCGCCGTCGAGCTGCAACCGGTGGACCTGCTGCGCACCCGGCATCACGTGACGTGGAGCGGCGCCCTGGAGCGGGAGTTCACCGTGGAACGGCGCCGGGACGGGAACCGCTCCTTCCTCGAAGGACCCGACGCCTGGGGGAGCGCGCGGGCGTTCGGGCGCGCGAACTTCCCCGTGTGGCACCTCGCCGGCGAAGCCGTCGAGGTGAAGGGCCGCGAGTTCGCCGTGGACGCCGCCCCCGGCATGAACGCCGGCCGGCAACTCGCCGTCGTCTACGAGCTGTCCGCCGGGAACCGCCTGGAGTCGGTGCTGCACGGCACCCTGACCTGGCAGCCGGCCGCGTGACCGCGGGACAGGACGGCCGCGTGGTCGTCGTCACCGGGGGTACCCGCGGCATCGGTCTGGGCCTGGTGCAGGCACTGCTCGACCGCGGCTGCCGCGTCGCGCTCTGCGGCCGGAGCGAGGCCTCGGTGGCCGCTGCCGTGGCCGCGCTGGATGCGGCTGCCGACCGCGTCCTGGGGCGGAGCGCCGACGTGGCGGACCGCCGCCAGGTCCAAGAACTCTGGGACGCTACTGCTGCCGCGTACGGGCGGGTCGACGTGTGGATCAACAACGCCGGGGCAACTACCTCGCGCAAGCCGCTATGGCAGCTGCCCGCGGACCAGGTCGACACCGTGGTCGCAGCGAACCTCCTCGGGGTCGCGCACGGATCCGCGGTCGCCCTCGCCGGTTTCACCGCGCAAGGCTCCGGCGACCTGTGGAACATGGAGGGGTTCGGGTCCGACGGCCGCACGCTGCCGGGCCTGGCGACGTACGGATCGACCAAGCGCGCGGTCACGTACCTCACCACGGCCCTCGCCAAGGAAGCGGCTGCCCACAGCACCGGCGTCCGCGTCGCCCATCTGTCTCCGGGCATGGTCGTGACCGATCTGCTGACGCACGACTACTCCGATGCCGAACTCGCGCAGGCCGCAAAGGTGTTCAGGATCCTGGCGGACCGCGTCGAGACGGTCGCCCCGTGGCTTGCCGACCGCGTCCTGGAGGGCGCCCGGAACGGTGGGCGCGTGGCATGGCTGACCCGGCGGAAGGCCATGGGCAGGTTCCTCGCCGCCCCCATTCGCCGACGCGATCCCTTCGCCCCCTCGGAGGCCGCGGCGTGAGCACCCAGGACTACCCGCTTGCGCTCGCCTTGGAGGACTTCGTCCCCGTCGCCCTCACCGGCACCGGGCTGGCCCTGCTGGTCGGCCACCTTGCGAGAGTGCGGTCGGGCGCGGCCGCAAGGCGGTGGCTTCCCGGGGCGGGCGCAGCTCTTGTCGTCCTCGGCGGCTCGGCCAAGGCCGTATGGAAGCTGATCGTCGCCGCCGACGGCCCCGACCTGGTCTGGCTGGAGAGCCTGCTCTTCCCTTGCCTGGGCACCGGGTTCGCGCTGGTGGGCCTTGCGCTGTACGAGATGCGCCGCGAGTCCGCCGGCGTTCCCCCTGCCAGGTACACGCCGTGGGCGGTCTTCGGGCTGTGCGTCCTCGCGATCACCGCCGCCGCTCTGGTCCGTGCCACGTGGCCGGTCCTTCTCCTGACCGTCGCGGCCAGTACCGCCACTGCGGTCATGCTGGTCCTGCGGGCCAAGCGGGATGGGGACACGACGGCCGCGTGTCTCTTCGCGGGTTGGCTCGCCGGGATGCTGATCCTCGGACCGCTGGCCGGCCGCGCGGATCAGACCGTGGCCCTGCAATGGGTCGAGCAACTGTGCAACACCGCCACGCAGGGCCTCTTTGCGCTCGGCGCGTGGCGGCTCGCCCGGCGTACGGCTCCGGTGAACCCTTCCCTCGAATCCGCGGCGGTGCACCCGTGACAGATGCCCTCGGCTGGCGGCGCAAGTTCGGAGTGATCGCGCCCAGCACGAACACCATCGTCGAACCCGACTTTTACCGCATGGCGGTCCCGGGCGTCACCGCCCACTTCTCCCGGATCCACATCCGGGACCAGAGCATGGACGGCGACGCCGGCTTCGAGCGCCTTCTCGAACAGATCCGGGCCGAGATCGGCGCGGCCTGCGAGCGCGTGCTGACCTGCGAACCCGAGGCCATGGTCATGGGAATGAGCGCCGAGACCTTCTGGGGCGGTGTCGAAGGCAATCGTGCCTTCGTCAAGCAGATCCACGACCTCACCGGTCTGCCCGTCACCACCGGAGCGGAGGCCTGCGAGCGCGCGCTGAACCTCTACGGAGCCCGCCGCATCGCGGTGGTGACCCCGTACCAGCCCGTCGCCGACGAGAATGTCCGGCAGTTCTTCACCGAACTCGGCTTCGATGTCGTCGCGGTCAAGGGCCTGCGCTGCCCGACCGCGGTGTCCATCGCCCACGTCGACGAGCGCACTTTGCGCGAGGCGCTGGTCGAGCTGGACGCACCCGACGTCGACGCCTTGGTCCAGTGCGGCACCAACCTGTCCATGGTCGGCCTCGCGGACGAGGCCGAACGATGGTTGGGCAAGCCTGTCCTGGCCATCAACGCCGCGACGTGGTGGATGGCCCTGCGCTCGCAGGGCATCGACGACCGCGTCCACGGAGCCGGGAGCCTCCTGCGCGACCACTGACTCCCCGGATCGGCGTCAGCCATGACGATGTTCCGCAGAGGGAAACCATGCGGAGGTTCGGCGATACACTGGACCCATGGTCGACAAGAAGGGCGGAGCCGACGCGATGGCCACGGTGGTGGACGAACAGGAAGAAAGCGGCAGCAGGTCGATTGCCTCGGTGGAGCGCGCAATGGACGTGCTTCTCCTGTTCGGCCGCAGCGGCCAGCCGGATCTCGGAGTCACCGAGATCGGCAACGAGCTCGGCCTGACCAAGGCCGCGGTCCACCGCATCCTGACCGCGCTGCGCAGCCGCCGCCTCATCAGCGCCGACCCCACCACGCGCAGGTACGCGCTCGGCCCGGCGGCAGTCGCCCTGGGCCGGGCCTACCTGGCCCGCACGGACCTGCGGCTGCTCGCCGCGCCCGAGCTCCGCGCGCTGTCCGCGGAATCGGGGGAGACCGCCACGCTTTCGGTGCGCCGCGGGGACACCCGGCTCTACGTGGACCAGGTCGTCCCGCCGCAGGACCTGCGCATCGACGTCGCCCTCGGCACGCCCTATCCGATGCATGCCGGCGCGTCGTCCAAGGTGATGCTCGCGTTCCTCGCCGACGAGGAGATCGAGGTGTTCCTGACGCAGCGGAACCTGGAGGCGCTCACCGACCGCACGATCACCAACACCGCGAAGCTCCGGAAGGAGATCGCGCAGATCCGCAAGCGCGGCTACGCGACCTCCCAGGGCGAACGGCAGGAGGGCGCGGCGGCGATCGCGGCTCCGGTGCTGGACTACGACGGCTTCATGATCGCCGCGCTGAGCGTGACCGGACCCCAGTCGCGTTTCCGCACGCGTATGGCGGAGTGCGCCCCTATGGTCGTCGCGGCGGCGCAGCGGCTGTCCGCGGAGTTCGGGTACGGCGACAAGGGGGAGTGACGCCGTAGCGAGGGTGAACCCCCGAGGGGTGGGGGGGGGGGGGGCGGGCCCCCCCCCCCAAAGCGGGGACAGGGGGGGGGGGGTGGGGCGGGTGCGCGCGGGCGGGGGGGGCGCCGGGGGGGGGGGCCCCCCCCCCCCCCCCCCCCCACCCCTCTCTTCGTTGCCTCTTGTTGCCTTGCGGCGACCGGTCAGAGGGCCGCGCCGGGCTTGAGCACGCCGAGCGCGGCGGCGGCGAGGACGCTGCCCCAGATCCCGAAGACGTACGGCAGGCACCCGTCGACGGACCTCCGCAGCCGGTGCTCCACTTCGGGCGTGGAGCCGTCCTTGGAGAGCGCGGCGAAGGCCGGCCCGAAGGCCCGCAGCGTGTGCCTGATCCCGAGTCCGCAAGCGATGGCCGCGGCGTACAACATGACCTTGGCACCGAGCCAGCGGGGGTTCGTCGTCACCCCGAACGGCTCATGGACGGCGACGGTGTAGATCCCGCCCGCGAACATGCCTGCCATTACACCGACACGGATGACGCGGTCCGTCAGGGGGACGAACCGGAAGCGTCCCGGATGGTGGTGGTCCTGGATCGTGGCCCATAGCCAGACCGCGGATACGAGCCAGACGGCCGCGACGTTCCACCAGCGGAACACCGTCGCGCCGTGCGGCTCCAGCGCCATGAGCGTGACCCCGCTGGGCAGGAACAGCACGAGGCAGACCCGTGGTCCGAGGTCCAGAGCGAGCATGATGCGAAGTGCGGTGGCGCGCGCCTCGACGCCGAGACCGGGCTTGAGGATGAAGCGGCTGGAGACATAGACACCGAGGTCGCCGCCGAGCCAGAAGACGAACAGGAGCAGGTGGAGCAGAATCCACCAGCCGTGCGTGTGGGCGCCCATGCCGTGCGTGACTCCTCGGGGTGCGTGCGGCGGGGCCGGGCCGTGCCCGGCGGGGCGTGCGGCCCGGCCCCGTGGGGCGTAGTGCGGACAGTGGGGTCAGGTACCGCTGAGGAACTCCGTCACGCCTGCGGCGCGCAGCGGCTCCAGATAGGAGCCGCCGGGGTAGTAGGCGGCCGTCGTGGTGCCGGCCGCGAAGTCAAGCGCCCAGCCGACGGCGAGGGTTTGCAGGACTGCCACGTTCGCGGCCTGCGGCGCTCCGTTGAGGGCGGTGCACAGCGCATCGGTGCTGGCGCCTTCGGCGTCGCAGTGGCTTCCCGTGGTGAGGCGCACGCCGAGGAACGGCCGGTGCACGTCGGTGGTCAACTCCACGGTGCCGGAAGCGTTTCCGTTGGCTGCGTACGGGGGTGAGGACACTGCGAGGATCGGGGTCGTCGTGGTGGCGAGCCCGTTCAGCGCGTTGGCCATGTTGAGCCCGGTGAACGAGTTGACCGGGTCGAGCAGGACCACGCCGCCCAGGCGGGCGAACGCCGCGGGGTAGTTCGTGCGCAGCCGGTTGGCCGCGTAGGACACTGCTTCCCCGCCCGCGGAGTGGCCGACGAACACCAGCTTCTGGGGCAGGGCCAGTTCGGGCCGTCCGGCTTCGGCCTTGGCGTCCGCGAAACTGCGGCCCAGCTTGTCGCCGGGATCGGCGGACTTGCCGAAGAGGTCGGCCACGTTGTTGAGGAACGCGGTGTTGTTGCCCAGGTTGGAGACCGTGCAGCCGAACAGGTCGGCCGACGGCAGCGTCGGGGCGAACACCACGAATCCCGCCGCGGCGTAGCGCCGCGCGAGGTCGTCGAGCCGGTCGTTGGACCTGCTGAACCCGTGCTGCAGCCAGACGGTGCCCTTGGGCGTGCCGGCTGGGAAGTACCAATTGCTGCTGCGGTGGTAGACGAAGGCCGCACACCGCACTTCGACGGAGTTCTCCACCTTGGTGACCGCGGCGGCGGCCGAAGCGGGTGCCGCGGCACCCAGCGTCAGGGCAAGGCACGCGCCGACGGCGAGCGCGCTTCGGGCGAGGATTCCCCGCGTTGTCGAGGTCGGTTTCATGGCACTCCCGGTAACGAGCGGCCGCTTTGGAGGGGGCCGGTACGGGCGGAGGGACACTGAGCGATCTGACATGTGTTTCGTTGTGGAAGACAGAGTATCGATGTGGGAGACAAAAGGAAGTCCCTGGGCACAGGTCGAAATCCGCTGCAGTGCGCGGCGCCAGGGCGACCCGCACGCTTGACGCGGCGGTCGCAAGCCAGTTCACTTTGGCGCTAGACGGGAAACGTCGTTACCTAGAACGAAACGCTAAGGGTGCTCGTCGCCGGGTGCGAGCCGGCGGGCGGCCTGCGGGAAAGGCCGGTCGTGGGCGCCGGTGACCACGCACTCCAGGATTCCCTCCGCCGCCGGCGGAGGGACGGACCGGCCGTCCGAGTACCTCGCCGGGACAGCGGACGGCCGGTCGCGCACGGCACCGAAGCGCCATACGCAGGATATGCGCCGCGTCCTCGACTGTCTGCGACGCGG
Source organism: Yinghuangia soli (assembly GCF_021502675.1). Classification (GTDB taxonomy): domain Bacteria; phylum Actinomycetota; class Actinomycetes; order Streptomycetales; family Streptomycetaceae; genus Yinghuangia; species Yinghuangia soli. Next base: position 105,614 of record NZ_JAKFHA010000024.1, on the reverse strand, counting down.
CGGCTGCTTCGGTGCGGACGGCTCCGCGCAGTCCGCGCGGGGCCAGGTCCTTCGAGAGGGGCTCGCATCACCATGGCAGCATCACGAACGAGACGTGCGGTGGCCGCCGCAAGAAAGGCCGCACCCGCGTCGACGGCAGCGCTCGTGCTGGCCTCGGCGGGCATCGCGGTGACCGCTCCCGCGGCACGTGCCGCCACCATCACGGTCAACTACACCTGCACCGTTCCCGTCATCGGAGCCACGGCGGCATCCGTCCAGATCACCCTCGACGCGCCGACCACCACCCCGAAGGTCGGCGACACTCTGGCGGTGAGCTGGAAGACGCAGCCGGTCGCCGCACTGGCCAGCCCGCTGCCCTTCGCCGCCGACACGATCAAGCCCTCCGGCTCGATCGGCTTGTCCGGTGCGCAGAGCGGCAGTGTCGCGATGAGCGGCCCGCGGGCCAACCCGGCGTACACGCCGAACACCCCGTTCCCGGTCGGCGACATGGCCGGAAGCGTCGAACTCACCGCGGCCGGCACGGTCAACATCGCACCCGGCAACTTCTCGCTCGACGTCCTGTACAACGGCAACAGCATCGTGATCCCGTGCACGGCCGCCGGCCCGGTGACGGGCCTGACGCTCACCGTCGCCGCCGCACCGCGCGCGACCTTGTCCTTGGCCCCCACGCACGGTCCGGCAGGGGCGGCCACCACCGTCACCGGCTCCGGGTATACCCCCGGGGCAGCGGTGACCGTCGCCGGTTACGTCGGCGCCGCGCGGTCCGGCGACGCCGCCGTCACCGCGACCGCCGACGCCTCCGGTGCCTTCGCGGTCCCGTACACGGTCGCGGACCCCGCGACCGACACGATCACCGCCTCCGAGCCCTCCGGGCTGAAGGCCTCGCGGCCGTACACCGTCGACCCGGTCGTGGACCCGGGCGACGCGGCCACGACGATCGGCCAGCCGGTGCGCCCCGGGCAGTTGACGCTGATCAGCGACCCCGAGGCCGCCGTCACGCTGCCCCAGGTGACCCTGAACGGCCGCGACAACACCTCCTCGGGTGACCTGGTCCCCGTCCGCGTCCAGGACTTCCGCGGCGGCACGCTGGGCTGGTCGCTGACCGGCACGGTCACCGACTTCGTCGGTACCGAGCTCGGCGAGAAGATCCCGGCGGGCAACCTCGCCTGGACACCGGCGTGCGCGGCACGGCCCGGATCGAACTCGCCCAGCCAGGTCAAGTCCGGCCCGGCGGGCGCGCTCAGTTCCACCGACGCTCGCACCTTGTGCAACCAGGCTGTGAGCCCGGACGGCAAGGTCACCGGCGGCGACTTCGACGCCAAGGCGGGCCTCGCGCTCGTCGTCCCGGCGTACCAGAAGGCCGACGACTACTACGCCACCCTCACCCTCACGCTGGCCTGATCCGCCGGCCTCGACACACCGCCTTGCCGGAGCCGAGCGGCCCGGCAGGGCGGTGCCCGGCCGCTCCGGGGGCCACCGGCCTTCCTCCACCCTCACCCCGCAGTACGACGGGAGCCGTCACATGCCTGTCCCCGCCACCAATCCGGCGCACATGCCGCGGTACCGCACGCACAAGCGCCCTGCGCTGTGGGCCGGGGCCGTTCTCACCCTCGCGGCCGCGTCCACCGTGGCTGCCCCCCGCGACGCCGCAGCGGACGCCGTCACCGCCAACTACACCTGCACCGCACCGGTGGTCGGTCCGGTCGACGCTGCGGTCCGACTCACCCTCAGCGCGTCGCCCGCACAGCCCAAGCCCGGCGACGACGTGACCGTCACCTGGAAGACCGAACCCGTCACGCAACTGGCCAGCCCCATCGCCTTCGCGGCGGACACGATCCGAACCACCGCCAAACTGACCGTGGCGGGCGCGCAGTCGGGCACCCTGGAAGTGGCCAGTGCCCGCAAGAACGCGGCTGTTCCCGCCAACTCGCCGCTCCCAGTGGCGGACATGACCGGGACTCTCAAGATCAGCGCGGCCGGCGCGGTCCGCATCACCCCCGCCGACTTCTCCATCGACGTGCTCTACAGCGGCCGGTCGATCGTCATCCCCTGCCAGGCCAAGAGCCCGCCCGTGGCACTGACGATCGGAGCGGCAGGCAGCAGCGGTACCCCGATCGGCGTGTCCGTCACCACCAGCGCACCCGCGACCAAGGGCACCGCGACGTCCGGAGCGGCAAGCGGGGCATCCGGAGCGGACTCGGCCGCGGGGTCGACCGCAGGAAGCGGCGACCTCCCCAAGACAGGCGCACTGGACGACATCACGGCCCTGACGGCTCTCGGCTGCACCGTCTTTTTGGCGGGAGCCGCGGCCGTCGTGATCACGTGGCGCCGCAGACGAGGTGCGGCAACAGGCGGTCCGCGGTGACCCGTGCGAAGCGGCGGACCACCGGCGCCGGACGCCTCCACACCGTGTTCGGGATTGCCGTGGCACTGCTGGCAGTTCTGTTCGCCGCCGCACCGCCGGACGCGTCCGCAGCCGACAGCGGCGACGTCGGCGTCACACCGGTGCGACTTCCCGGCACGCCGGACCGCCAGTACTTCTTCCTCGAGGCCGGCAGCGGCACCGGCATCCGTGATGCGGTGGAGATCTCCAACCACTCGCAGACGGCGAGAACCCTCCGGCTCTACGCAGCAGATGCCTACCACACCGCCGACGGCTCGTTCGCCCTGCGCACGGCGGCCGAGCCCGCCCGCGACGTGGCCGCGTGGGTCCGCCTGGCGTCCTCCACTGTGACCCTGCCCCCTGGGGGAAAAGCGAACGTCGAATTCACCGTCGACGTTCCCCCCGGGACTTCGGCAGGCGACCACATCGGTGCCGTGATCGCCGAGGACGCCGAACCGTCGGCGGTCCCCAAGGACGGCTCGGGGTTGGCCGTCAAGTACCGCATCGGTGCACGCATCTACCTGAGAGTCCCCGGGCCCGCGGCACCCGCACTCGAACTGCGGGACGTACGCGTGCACCATGACGCACCGCCGTTCGCCCTCCCAGGCCATACAGGGCGAGTCGAAGTGACGTTCACGGTGGTCAACCGCGGCCGGCTGATCCTCACACCGTCCGCCTCCCTGCGCGCCGAAGGCATATTCGGGCGCGCACTCCAGCGGGACCCCCGCTCCCTGGGCCGCCAACTGTTCCCCGGGGAGTCCATGACCGTCACCGAGACCTGGGACGGACCGCCCTTCGCCGACCTGCTCGAACTGCGCGTGCACGTCGACGATCCCGCGACCGGTGTGGCGGCCGCCAGGACCGTGGACCTCCGCATCATTCCCTGGCCTGCGCTCGGCACAGCGGCCGTGGTCCTGTGCGGGCTCCTGGTCGGCTGGGAACGCCGACGCGCCCGCCGCCGCCTAGCCGTTTGCACGGACCCGGCAAACGAGGAGGCCTTCGACGAGCTCGGCGGCGCACCCACCGAGGAGTCCGGGCGACCCGTCGGCGCCGCCCGGACGACCCGGGAACGGACCTGAACTCGCCGGCGGTCGGCCGCGCGTGGACGGGTCTGGCCTGCCTAGCGGCGCTCCTGCTCTGCTCGGGGGCCACGGCCGGAGCGGCGCCGGCCGATTCCCTCGCTCCGGCGAAACTTCTGCTGGAGGGAGCCGACTTGAAGGCCGGCGCCGAGGTTGCGGTGGCGGGCGAAGGCTGGCCCGTCCGCACCCACGTGCGCATCATGCTGTGCGGTCAGGGGCCGTCGCGCGTGCGCGGCACTGCAGACTGCGCGGCCGCGGGCGCGGTGACCGCCTACGCCGACCACGAGGGCCGCTTCCGCAGCCGGCTCGTCGCAACCGCTCCGCCGGTGCCGTGCCCGTGTGTGGTCCGTGCCTACACCCCCATGGTCTCCGGTGCGGATGCCGCCGAGGCCTCGGTACCGGTGGTCCTGTCCACGCATCCTGTCACCGGCGGGCCGCCCCCGCCCGGGGACTCCCGGTATGTCCTGTCGATGTCCGAACTCAGCGGCAAGGACGGACTGCTGACCGCATTCGGGGCGCCCGCGCGGCGCACGGTCCGACTTCGCCTGGGCAACGCAGGGAACGCTTCCGCGGCCGCATCGACCATCCAGGTCTCGGTCGGCCGGGACGGTGCGGACCCGGATTGGCAGGACCGTGCCCGTACCGGCCCGATCGCGCCCGGCAGCAGTACCGAGATCGCGTTCCGCGTGGAGTTGCCGTCCGCGGCCTCGGGCCGCTGGGTCGTCACCGTCGCACTCGTCGATGCCACCGGGGTGCGTGAGCCGATCACGGCCTGGCCTGTGGACCTCGAATCCCCCTGGGGCCTCACCGTGTTCCGCATCCTCCTCTGGGGCGTTCCGGCCCTTGTACTCCTCCGAATCCTCGTGGCGCTCGGCCGCACGCGCGCCACGCGCGGCACCCCAGTCTGCGGCAACCCCGACCCCAGGAGCAGTCCATGAGAACACCCCGAGCCGTTGCACTCGCCGTGATCCCGCTCGGCCTGGTGGCACCGATCGTGGCACCCGCAGCAGCACATGCCGAGGACAGCACCGTCACCTACACCTGCCAAGTCCCCGTCGTGGGCAGCACTCAGGCAGCGGTGACGATGTCCCTCACCGCGACTCCGCGGAATCCGAAGGCGGGGGAGGCCGTCACCTTCACGTGGAAGTCCGAACCCGTGGCCCAACTCGCCGGGCCCGTGGCGTACGACGCGAATTCCATCCAGGTGACCGCTGTACTGACGCTTTCCGGCGCCGCGGAATCCACGGTGCGCATGATGGGACCGCGTGCGAATCCGCCGGTCCCTGCCGGGTCGCCGCTGCCGCTCGGTGAAATGACCGGCACGGCGACCCTGGCCGGAGACGGGCCCATCACGGTGACCCCCGGTGCGCTCGTGGTGGACGTCCAGCGGCAGCCTCGGCCTATCACCGTGCCGTGCGAGCCGGCGAGCCCCGCGCCGTTCATGACGTTGTCCTCCGCGGCGGCCGCGGACGAGTCCGACGACGACAGCATCCTGCCGGTCGCCGTCGGTGTCGGGGCAGGAGTCGTGGTCCTGGCCGGCGCCGCGGTATGGCTGCTACGTCGTCGCCGTGTGGCCGCGCGGCCGTGAGTCGGGGCCGGGGCGGTGTCCGGTGCGCGAGCGGGCACCGGACACCGCCCCCGGCCGAACGGCGACCCTTCGCCGATCAGGCCGCGGGTGACGGGTCCTCAGGTACGGCATCGGCCTCGAACGCGTCACGGCGCCGGATTGCGGCCGCGAGGCAGATCACCAGGAACGCCATGGTCCCCGCCCACAGCGCGGTGGTGGGGCCGTCGTCGGACGAGCCGCCGGTGCCGGCCGGGGCCGGTGCGGTCTGCGCGTTCGGCTGCTGGTCGCCGGCGACCGAACCGCCGGCGAATCCGATGCGCAGGTTGACCGTGTTCGCATCCACCAGCGGCTTCGGGTTCGTGCCGGGAAGCGGACCGACGCCGATGACGCACTGGCGGGTCATGCAGTCCACGCCGTGGACCGAAGTGACCATGGTGAGAACGACTTTGGGCAGTCTGCCGTCGGCATCGACGTTGACGAAGGTCGCCCCGGCCTTGAGGTCGCAGTGCTGGGGACCGGTGTAGCCCTCCGAGCACTGCCCGACGGCCACCGCCCGCAGACCGGGCTGGAAGCCGCGTCCGGTCACGGTGATCTTCTGGCCGGGCACCAGCCCGGTCGACGCCGTCACTTCGATGCTCGCGGTCTGCGCCGCATGGGCGCGATCGCCGGCGCTGGGAACGGCCCCGATGGCGAACAGCAGCGCCGCGACAACTGCGGCGGCGGATGCCACCGGCAGGGCCCGCCGGTCCGCAAGACGCCGACGGCGGCCCGAGCGCAGGGAGATGCCCAGGGCGACCGCGCCGAGCGGTATCGCCAGCAGGACGGTCGCATCCTCGCGCGATACCAGTTGCCCGGCTCCCCATCGCCAGGCAATCGCCGTGAGGGATCCGGCGAACACCATCGACAGGACGGGTACGGCCCGCGGCCGGACGAGTGGGCCGGAGCCTGCGGCGGCAGCGGTCGCCGCGAGGGTCGCGAACCCGGCGGCCGCAGCGAGCCCGAGCACTGCCGTCCGACTGCCCCCCGCGGTGGCGGTCGCCACCGGCCCGGCGGCAGCGGCCAGCAGCAGGAACGGCGTCGGGCCCCCGGGCCGCTCGGGCCGCGCGCCACGCCTGCGGCGGAGGCGGATTCCCCCGACGACGATGACGGCCGCGAATGCGGCCCCCACAGCCAGCCGGTCGGCCTGTCCGCCGCCGAGCACGCTCCACTGGAACAGTTGGAGGTCGAGGAACGTCACGACGCTGCCGGTCGCGGCGAACGCCGCGGCGCCGAGCACCACTCCAGTTGCGTCGCCGCGTCCGTGCTCGGGCTCCGTGAGTGCCGGGGCGGATCCGGGAGCGTCTGTGCGCCGGGAGACGGCCACTGCGGGCACATGCAGCAGGAGCATGCCCGCGCCGCACACAGCGAGTGCCGCTTCGGGGTGAAAGGCCAGGCGTCCGCAGATGACGCCGGCTGCCGCCACGCCGAGCCACAGAGCTCCGCCGGTCACGACAGAAACGGCCTTGGCGCCGCCCGCCATACACCATCTCGCTCGTACCGCGATGCCTGCCGGGATTCCCGCTGCGCAGGCGGCGACGCTCATGGCGACAGGCGAGGGAATGTAGGCGCACAGCGCGAACAGCAGCCCGGTCGACGCCGCGGCGGTTCCGTAGACCCGCCCCGCATTGCGGGACCGCTCGACCCACCTGCCCGAACCGGCGGCGACCGCCCAGGCCACGACCGCTGCGGTGAGGAACACGTAGCGCACGGCCTTGCCCGGCATGCCGACCACGCCGCCCATGGCATCGACCAGGAGTACTCCGGCACCCAGGAGCAGTCCCAGCCCCGCGGCCGCCGCGCCGCGAACGGCGTTGTCCAGCAAGGCCGATCGCTTGCCGGCGGCGATGGCCGCCGGGTCCGCGGGCGTGTCGGTGCCACGCGGAGGAGGACTCGGGGGGCTTTCGAGGGAATGGTCCATGACGCCAACCGCCCTTCTCGGAGCGGGGCAGGCCGCCTCCACCCCACCGTGACATCGTTCTCTCTAGGGAAACATAGTTTTACTGGCGGATACATAGCCTCAGCAAGAGGGCAACGGCCACCCGACCGTGGAGGCGCATGCGGGCGGACCCGGATCGCCTGAGCCCACGGCAGCGGAACGGCGCGACGCGAACGTCGGCCGGCGGATCCCGAGGCAGTGACTGCGGGACGTGTGAGCCTGGGGGCTGCCGCGTCAGGCAGCGCCCCGGCCGGGCAAACTAGGCTCGGGGGTCCGCAACCGCGGGGAACTGCGAAGAAAGGACCTGGAGACGATGGTTTCTGGTGGGCTCGCCGAGCAGATTCGGCAGGGCCTCGGGGACTGCAGCCCTGCCGAGCGCAAAGTGGGCCGCGTTCTGCTCGCGGGATTCCCGTCTGCCGGCTTCGAGACCGTGGCCGCCCTGGCCGCCAAGGCATCGGTGAGTGCGCCGACTGTGCTGCGATTCGTCAACCGCTTGGGATACCGGGGGTTCCCCGACTTCCAAGCGGCTCTGCGCGAGGAACTCGACGAACGCAACGCGTCGCCGGTGACGCTGGTGGGCGCGCCCGGTACCGGGGCCGATACCGGTTCGGTCGTCGGGCTCCAGCAGTCCAGCGGCAGCTTGTTCTCCGGGGCCATCGAGCGCACGTTCCTCGAGTTGCCGCCGCACGACCTTGAACGGGCCGTGGAACTACTCGTCGACCGACGTCGGCGGGTCACGGTTGCGGGAGGCCGGTTCACCGACCTCCTGGCCCGCTACTTGGGGCTGCACATGATGCAGATGCGCGACGATGTGCACATGCTGCCCGGCGCCGACGTCGAGCGCGCGGCCGCATTGGCATCGCTTGGCCGTCGGGATGTCGCCGTGGTGTTCGACTACCGACGCTACGAGCCCGACAAGGTGGCCGTGGCCCAGATGATCCGTGAGCGCGGCGGCAAGGTGATCCTGTTCACCGACACGTGGCTGTCGCCGGTCACGGCCCATGCCGACGTCGTACTGCCCTGCCGGGTCGAGTCGCCCTCGGCCTACGACAGTCTGGTGCCGACGCTCGCCGTCGTGGAGGCCGTAGTCGCCGGAGTCCTGACTTCGCTCGGCGCGGACGCGCACGAGCGGATGAAGGCAGGCGAGGAAGCAGCTCGGCGAGCCGGACTGTACTGACAGCACGGGAGCCGAGTCGGCGTAACATGAGATACAAGATCATCATGTAGAACTGATTTGTAATGAACGTTACGCTCAGCCGAGCGGCCTGCCCGAGGCCCGCGGCGAGGAGTGATGGCGTGGTTACTGCGATGCGTGTGGAGCGCGACTTGCTGGGGGAGCGGGAGATTCCCTGGGATGCCTACTACGGCATCCACACCCTCCGGGCGATGGAGAATTTCCCGCTGACCGGGGTGCCCCTGTCGTGGCATCCGGGGTTGGTCTCCGCACTTGCTTGTGTGAAGCAGGCCGCCGCGGCAGCGCATCTCGCGCTGGGGACGCTGCCAGAGGGCCGGGCGGGTGCGATCACTGCGGCATGCACGGAGGTCCGCGCCGGCCGGCTCCACGAGTTCTTCACGGTGGATGTGCTCCAGGGCGGGGCAGGAACGTCCTCGAACATGAACGCCAACGAGGTCATCGCGAACCGCGGTCTCGAACTGCTGGGCCATGACCGCGGCGACTACAGGCATCTGCACCCGAACGACGACGTCAACCGCGGTCAAAGCACCAACGACGTCTACCCCACCGCCGTCAAGCTGGCCCTGTACAGTGCGGCCGCCGAACTCGCCGACACCATGGAGGGGCTGGCGGCTGCTTTCGGCGAACGCGCATCGCGGTTCGCCGGGGTGGTGAAGCTGGGGCGCACCCAGCTGCAGGATGCAGTGCCCATGACCTTGGGGCAGGAGTTCCGGGCCTTCGCCCTGACGGTGGCCGACGACGCCGAGGTCGTGCGCCGCGCCGCGGGGGCGCTGTGCGAGGTGAATCTCGGCGGCACTGCCATCGGCACCGGTCTGAACGCCGACCGGGGGTTCCGGGAGGCGGCGGTGGCGGCCCTGGCCGCGTTGTCAGGTGTTCCCGTGCTCGCGGCCAGGGATCCGATCGAGTCCACGCAGGGAGTCGGTGGATTCCTCGAACTGTCAGGGGCACTGCGCCGGTTCGCGCTGCGGCTCGGCAAAGTGTGCAACGACCTGAGACTCCTCGCCTCGGGACCGCAGGGCGGATTCGGTGAGCTTCACCTCCCCAGCGTCCAGGCCGGATCGAGCATCATGCCCGGGAAGGTCAATCCGGTGATCCCCGAAGCGGTCAACCAGGTGTGCTTCGACGTCGTGGGCTCGGATGCCGCGGTGACTCTGGCCGCGCAGGCCGGCCAGCTCCAGCTGAACGCGTTCGAACCCCTGATTGCGCACCATCTCCTCACCGCCGTCAAGCGCCTGGACGCCGCGTGCCGCGTGCTGGGCGCAAAATGCGTCTCGGGTATCGGCGCGGATGCCGACCGGACGCGCGGTTTGGCCGAGCGGTCGCCCGGGCTGGCGACCGCGCTCAACCCCGTACTGGGGTACGGCAAGGCCACCGAACTTGCCCAGCGGTCTTCGGCGACGAGGCGCAGTGTCCGCGACCTGGCGGTAGAGGAGTCCCTGCTGACCCCCGCCGAGGCCGAGCGCATCCTGGACCCGCTAGGGATGGCCCACCCGACGGTTCAGGGGCAGGGCCGGGTGCCCGGACCCCGGCAGGCGCCGGATACGACGGAGTAGGTGCCGTTGCCGGGGTCTGTGCGCCCGGCCCATCCAGGCAGGAACGGAACGTACACATGCAATCCAAGACTGCGATCTTGTAACGCTCATTTCGCCGTCGATGAGCATCTTCAGGATGGGCAAAAGCGGGCGGAACGTCGGAAAGACGGGGCCTCGAAGCCGAGTTCACACCGCGTTTGTCGTCAGTAACGAATGTTACATCTAGTCAAACAGTCGCCTTGGATGTAACTTCTCCATGCCTGCTGACGGCGTAGTGCCTGTTGGCGGCTCCCCCCTTTGAGAGAGGTATCGACGTCATGCACACCATCCGTTCCACCCGCATGGGCGCGGCCGTGCTTGTGGCCGCCACGCTGGCCGCTCTGCTGACTGCCTGCGGTGAGGACAGCAAGGACGCCAAGCCCGGTGCGGACGCCGCCAAGCCGTCGACGGCAGGAACGGTCCAGGTGGCGGGTGTGGACATCGCCCAGGACCCGGCACTGCACGGCCTCCTCCCGGAGGGCATCCGCAAGTCGGGAACCGTGAAGGTGGCCACGGACGTCCCCTACGCGCCGTTCGAGATGTTCGTGGCCGAAGGCAAGACCGAGCTCACCGGCTTGGACTACGACCTCGGGCAAGCGCTCGCGGCCAAGCTGGGCGTGAAGTTCGTTTTCACCCCGCAGAAGTTCGACGGCATCGTGCCCGCGATCCAGGCCGGCAAGTACGACGTGGCGATGTCCGCGATGACCGACACCAAGGAACGCCAGCAGGTCCTGGACTTCGTGGACTACACGGTGTCCGGTTCCGGGATCATGGTCGCCAAGGGCAACCCGGAGAAGATCACCGGGCTGGACTCCCTGTGCGGCAAGAAGGTCGGCGTGCAGGCCGCCACTCACCAGGTCAAGGTCCTCGAAAAGCACCAGGACAAGTGCAAGGCCGCCGGCCTGGGCAGCATCGACATCCAGAGCTTCCCCAAGGACTCGGACGCCCAGCTCGCCCTGCGCGCCGGCCGGGTCGTCGCGGACGTGCTCACCAAGCCCGCCGCGGGATGGACCGCCCGCTCCGCCGACGGCGGGAACACCTTCGAGGTGGTGGACGACCCGGCCGCCCCCGGCGGCTACGAAGCCACACCCAACGGGATCGGCGTCGCGAAGAACCAGCCCCAGCTCACCGACGCCATCCACAAGGCCTTGCAGGCGCTGATCGCGGACGGCACGCTGACCAAGATCTGCGACAAGTACGGTGTCGCCTCGATCGCCGTCAAGGAGGCCACCAAGAACGCAGCGGTGTCCTGACATGGCATCAGTCGCGGCGTCCGCCGCCAAGCCTCGCCCGGGCCGGCCCGCCCTGCCGCCGGAAGAACTCGTCGCCGTTCCCGTCCGGCACTGGGGCCGCTGGATCTCGGCGGTCGCCGCAGTCGCTGCGCTCGCCGGGCTGATCGGATCGCTTGCCAAGAACGCCAATCTGCGCTGGGACATCGTCGGCGACTACCTGTTCGCCGACCTGATCTTCGACGGCCTGCAGACCACCCTGTGGCTGACCGCCGCGTCGATGGCCATCGGCCTCGGCGTCGGGACGCTCATCGCGGTGATGCGGCTGTCGGACAACCCGGTGCTCTACGGCATCGCCACGCTGTTCGTGTGGGTGTTCCGCGGCACCCCGCTCCTCGTCCAGATCATCTTCTGGGGGTACGCGGGCGCGCTCTACAAGGAACTCCTCATCGGCATCCCGTTCACGGACGTCACCTTCATCCGGGCCGACACCAACGACCTGCTGACCCCGGCGGTCGCCGCATTGCTCGCGCTGGGCCTCAACGAAGCGGCCTACGCGAGTGAGATCGTCCGGGCCGGCATCCAGTCCGTCGACCCGGGCCAGACCGAGGCGGCCCACTCGCTGGGCATGCGTCCTGCGCTCACCATGCGCCGTATCGTGCTGCCGCAGGCGATGCGCGTGATCATCCCGCCGATGGGCAACGAGACCATCAACATGCTCAAGATGACCGCGCTGGTGTCCGTCATCGCCGCGCACGACCTGATGTCCAACATCCAGGACGTCTACGCCAGCAACTACCAGGTCATCCCGATGCTCATGGTGGCGTCGATCTGGTACCTGGCCCTGGTCACCCTGCTCAGCATCCCCCAGGCCTGGCTGGAGCGGCACTACGGCCGCGGCACCGGCCACCACCGGCGTTCGCCGCTCGCCCGGATGTTCGCCGGCGCCAGCCTGCGCCTCCGGACGACCCGCAAGAAGGGGGAGCGGTGACCGCGCCCATGGTGCACGCGCAAGGCGTGCGCAAGAACTTCGGCCGGCTGGAGGTCCTCCAAGGCATCGACCTCACCGTCGAACGCGGCCAGGTCTGCTGCCTGTTGGGGCCGTCGGGATCAGGCAAGTCCACGCTGCTGCGCTGCATCAACCACCTGGAGAAGATCGACGGCGGCCGGCTGGCCGTCGACGGCGACCTGGTGGGCTACCGGCAGCACGGAGGAAAGCTGTACGAACTGCGCGAACGCGAAGTGGCCGCCCGCAGACGCGACATCGGCATGGTGTTCCAGCGCTTCAACCTCTTCCCGCACATGACCGCGCTCGAGAACGTCATGGAGGCACCCGTCCGGGTCGCCCGTGCCGGCAAAGCCGAGGCGCGTGCCCGAGCCCAAGAACTGCTGGACCGGGTCGGACTCGGTGACCGAGCCGGGCACTATCCGGCCCAGCTGTCCGGCGGCCAGCAGCAGCGCGTCGCGATCGCCCGCGCCCTGGCGATGGAGCCCAAACTGATGCTGTTCGACGAGCCCACGTCCGCACTCGACCCGGAACTGGTCGGCGATGTCCTGGACGTCATGCGGCAACTCGCCGCCGACGGCATGACCATGGTCGTCGTCACCCACGAGATCGGCTTCGCCCGCGAGGTCGGCGACACCGCGGTCTTCATGGACGAAGGCGTCGTCGTCGAGGCCGGCGACCCCCGCCAGGTGCTGGTCGAGCCCCGGCAGGAGCGCACCCGCGCCTTCCTGTCCAAGGTCCTGTGACCGCCACCCCGCGCTGCCCGCTCGAGGCCGTCTCGGCCGCCGCACTGCTCCCGCATGCCGAAGCCCGCCTGCAGCGCTACCTCGCCGACCTCGCCCACCTGGTCGCCATCGACTCGGGGTCCTACAGCCCTGAAGGCGTCGACAGGGTCCTCGACTGGACCGCGGACCGCCTCGCCGGACTCGGCTTCACCATCGAACGCATCAACGTACCCGCCCAACAGGGACGCCGGGTGGGCGACGTCCTGGTCGCGCGCAAGCACGGACGGGCCGACCCCTCCGACGGCGGGCGGCGCGTGCTCCTGCTCGCCCACGCCGACACCGTCTTCGAGGACGGCACCGCCGCAGCACGGCCGTTCACCCTCCGCGGCACCACCGCCCACGGACCCGGCGTCAGCGACGACAAAGGCGGCCTGCTCGCCGGCATCACCGCCGTGGAGATCCTCGACACCGCGGGCGCGGACGAGTACGCGGAGCTGATCTTCCTGGTCACCCCGGACGAAGAGATCGGCTCACCGGCCAGCCGTCCGGCCGTGGAACAGGTCGCCCGAGGCGTCGACCACGCCCTGGCATTGGAATGCGCGCGCGAGAACGGCGACTTGGTGATCGCCCGCAAAGGCGTGGCGGACTTCCTCGTCACCGTCACCGGACGCGCCGCGCATGCGGGCATCGAACCGGAACGCGGCGCCAACGCCGCCCTGGCCGCCGCCCACCTGGTGGTCGCCCTGCAGGGCCTGAACGGCCACTGGCCCGGCGTCACGGTGAACGTCGGCGTCGTCCGGGCCGGGAACCGCACCAACATCGTGTGCCCCGAAGCTGAGCTGCGCGTCGAAGTCCGCTCCAGCACGGCAGAGGGCATCCACCAGGCCGCCCAGGCCATCCACGCAGCGGCCGCCTGGCCCACCGTGCCCGGAACGACCGTCGACGTACATCAACTCGACCTCTGCCCGCCCATGGAAGACACCCCCGCGGCGCGCGCCATGCTCGCCCACGCCCGTGACATCGGCGCCGAAATAGGTCTGGAACTGGACGCGGTGGCCACCGGCGGCGTCGGCGACGCGAACCTGGTCGCCGGGCTCGGCGTACCCGTCCTCGACGGGCTGGGCCCGGTAGGCGGAGCCGACCACACCCCCGACGAATGGCTCGACGTCGCGTCCGTCCCCACGCGCACCGCGGTCCTGGCCGCACTGATCGCCCGACTCGGCCGCGCCGCCGACTGATCCGGCGGCTGCACCGACCGCACAGCAAGGCGCCCTCTTTCCGCACATCCCCGCCGCCCCACAGGGTCCGCCCGGCATGCCCGGGCCGACCCCGCCTTTGGCCACTCCACTCGGAGGTTTCCGTGCGCCCGACCCGCAGAACCCCGCAGGCCGTCCTCGCCACCACCCTCATCGTGGTCGCCGCCACCACGGCCACCGCCCCCACGGCAGGAGCCACGTCCGGACCGGCACGATCCGGCGGCACCCTCGTCCTGATCGGCGGCGCCCTCAAGCCCTCCAACGACAAGGTCTACGACGAGATCATCTCCCGCGCCGGAGGATCCTCGGCCCGCATCGGCATCCTCACCGCCGCCTCGGTCCCCGAGAGCCAGGACCCCGACGCCGGCGACCCCGACAAGTGCAGCAACTCGGCCTGCAACGGCGCCTATTACGCCGGACTGTTCAAGTCGCACGGGGCCGCCGAGGCCGCTTGGATCCCCATCGACCTCGACCACATCGCCAACGCGGACTCCGACGCGGTTGTCGCACAGGTGAACGCCATGACCGGATTCTTCTTCGGCGGCGGCGACCAGTACCGGTACCTGACCTCGCTGATGCACGGCGAACGCCACACCGACTCCAAGGTCCTCGCCGCCATCCGCGCGAAGCTCGCCGCCGGGGCCGTCGTCGCCGGCACGAGTGCCGGGGCCCAGATCGCCGCCGGCCGGGACATGGTCACCGGCGGGGACTCCTACCAGGCCCTGCGCGACGGCAGCGCCCCCGGCTACTTCGACGACCCTGCCAAGCTCGGCTACATCCCCGCCGGCGGCTTCGGGTTCCTGAACTCCGGCCTCATCGACACCCACACCGGCACCAACGGCCGCGAAGGCCGCTCCCTGCGCCTCGCCGCCGACACCGGCCACGACCGCGTGTTCGCACTCGACGAGGACACCGCCCTGGTCGTCGAACACGCCGGCACCCGCCGCGAGACCATGCACGTCACCGGCACCAGGGGCGTCACCGTCCTCGACCTCCGGCACGCCGACAGCCGCACCACCACTGCCGGCTGGACGCTGAGCAACGCCCGCTACACGTACCTGACAGACGGCGACAAGTACGACCCGCGTGCTTGGAAGGCCGAAGCCGGCGCGGACAAGAAGCGCCTGACCCCGACCGGAACTTCCCCCGTCCCCATCAACGACGACGTCTTCTACTCGATCGACAACGCCGCAGGCACCCCCTACAGCCTGCTCGGCACCGCACGTGCGCTTGCTGCGAACCGCGTGTACAGCACCGCGCGAGCCCGCACTTACGAAAGCGCGCCGCGGTTCACTGTCTCCCTCACCAAGCGGCCGACGACAAGGTCCTACACGGGCGACGGCACCGCCGCGACCACGGTCGTGGGCCTGCGCCTCGACATCGCCCCGCAGCAGCGCTGAATCAACACCTGCCGGCCCCGCGGCCCCTCCGCGGGGCCGGCCACCTCGAGACGAGAGCACCGATCCTGATGCGCATGCACGACCATGACCCCGAACTCACCGAACTGGTCTTCGCGTACATGCGTGACCGTCTCCAGCTTGATCCGGTGCCGCTGGACCATCCGGGCGACAAGGACAAGCTGGACCGGGCCCTTGCAGGTCTGATCGGGCAGGAGGGGAACGACCCGGCGGAGGTGCTGCGGCTGTATGCGGAGCAGCTGGCGCCGACGGTGATCTCGTGTGACAGCCCGCGGTTCCTCTCGTTCATACCGGCGGCGCCGACCAAGGCCGCGCTGCTGTTCGACATGGTCGTCTCGTGCGCGTCGATCCAGGGCATCTCGTGGCTGGAGGCGTCCGGGGCGATCGCCGCGGAGAACCAGGTCCTGCGCCTGATCGCGGACCTGGCCGGACTGCCCGCCCAAGCAGGCGGCTGCTTCGTGTCCGGCGGCTCCGCCGGGAACCTCTCCGCGCTGGTCGTCGCCCGCGACACCGCCCGCCGCACCCGCGGCTTCGGCCCCTGCGACCGGGTCCGCATCGCGGTCTCGGACCAGGCGCACTCCTCGATCGGGAACACCCTGCGGATCATCGGCGTCGAGCCCTTCGTCGTCGCCCCACGCGATCACCGTTTCACCGGAGCCGAGTTGCGCACGGCGCTGCTCGCCGACCCCGACCCCGCGAACGTGATCGGCGTCGTGGGCACCGCGGGAACCACGAACGCCGGGATCGTCGACGACCTCGCCGGACTCGCCGAGGTCGCCGCCGAGTTCGACCTGTGGTTCCACGTCGACGGCGCCTACGGCGGCGCGGGCTTGCTGGCTCCCTCGGTCCGGGCGAAGTACGACGGCATCGAATATGCCGACTCCTTCGTGATCGACCCGCACAAGTGGCTGTTCGCGCCGTTCGACTGCGCCGCGCTGGTCTACCGGGACCCGCACCTGGCCAAGGCCGTGCACACCCAGGACGCCTCCTACCTCGACGTCCTGCACACCGGCGAGAAGTACGAGTGGAACCCCACCGACTACGCCTACCACCTCACCCGCCGCGCCCGCGGCCTGCCGCTGTGGTTCTCCCTCGCCGTCCACGGCGTGAAGGCCTACACCGACGCCGTCGAGACCGCGCTGACCCTGGCCCGGGAGACTGCTGAGGTCATCCGCACCACGCCGCATCTGGAGCTGATCCGCGACCCCGAGCTGTCCGCGGTCGTGTTCCGCCGCACCGGCTGGACCGCCGAGGACTACACCGCCTGGTCCGACCGGCTCCTCGCCGGACAGGTCGGCTTCGTCACCCCCACCGGCTGGGAAGGCGAAACCGTCGCCCGCTTCGCCTTCCTCCACCCCCACACCACCATGGACATGGTCCACGAAATCCTCGACACCATGACGTGAACCGTGGTGCGGAGGCGGTGCCGTGATTGCTCCGGAACGAGGCCCGATGCCCGAGTGTCCGCGGTCGCGGCTGCACCTCCGTGAGGTCAGCCGCCGAAGATCTCCCGCAGCCCTTCACCCGTGCGCCGGTCCGCCGGGTAGAAGGCCTCGATCGAGATCTCCGCGACGGTGATGTCGACCGCGGTCCCGAAGGTTGCCACCGTGCTCAGGAACGACAGGACCTCGCCGCCGTGCCGGAGGAGCAGGGGGAGAGCCGGTTCGCCGGCCCCCGTGATGGCCGGTTCGGGCTTTCCGGAGCAGCCCGGGTAGCCCGACACCTCCTCGTACAGTGCCTCGACCAGTGGGTCCCCGGTGATCGCCGCCTCGCGGCGCAGCCGGTGCAGGAGGTGCGCACGCCACTGCTCGGCGTTGACGATCCTCGAGACCAGGCCGTCCGGATGAAGGCCTATCCGGTAGGCGTTCATCGGGTGTTCGAGCAGCCAGGGGGCCGCGTCGCCGGTGAACAGGGCGATGCTCGAAGTTGCGTCTACGACGTTCCACGCCCGGTCGACGATCAGCGCGGGGAACGGTTCGTGTGCCGCGAGGATTTGCCGCACCGCGGCCATGACCGCCTGCAGCGCGGGCGCGTCCAGGCGACTCTCGGTGTACGCCGGGGCGTGCCCCGCCGCCAGGAGTATCCGGTTGCGCTCGCGCAGCGGTACCGCGAGGTACTCGGCGAGCCGCAGCACCATCGCGCGGCTGGGCACGGAGCGTCCTGTCTCGACGAAGCTGAGGTGCCGGGTGGATATCCCCACCTGCACCGACAGCTCCAGTTGGCTGAGGCGGCGCTGCTGCCGCCAACGGCGGATCAGCGCGCCGCTCGACGGCCGCGCCAGTCGTGGTCGGGTCGAGCCATCCGTAAGCCGCCGCCGCGGAGCCGACCGCGACCCACGCCAGGTTCGCGGCGACCACGGCCCGAACCGCGTTGCGGTGCAGCGGGGTTCGGGTGCCGACTGCCCACACCAAGGCGGCGAACAGCACGAAACACGTGCCGGTCGCGGCGAGGAACGCGGTCGGCAGGCTTCAGTGGTCGCGCATCAGGCTTCCCAGTTCGGGGCGTTGGTCGGAGAAGCCGTGCTCCCGCAAGGCGTGCCACAGGGTCGCGGTGTTGATGGCGATGACCGGCTTGCCGAGTTCGGCTTCGAGGGTGGCGGCCAAGGCGACGAAGGAGAGGTTGGTCCCGACCTGGACGATGGCGTCCACGTCGGGACCGTCCAGTTCGGCGACGACTTCGCGCAGGCGGTCGTCCGGAACCCGGGCGATGTCCATCGCCGTCGGGCAGCGCAGGCCGGTGATCGCGGCGACGTCGAAGCCGGCTTCGGTGAAATAGCGCCCTACTTCGCGGTCGGCGATGGGCTGGTAGGGCGAGAACACCGAGATGCGGTGGCAGGCCAATTCGTCCAGGGCGGCCTTGCACGAGCTGGCACCCGTCGTGACGGGAAGGCCGGTTCTGTCGCGCAGTCGCTGTTCGAACGCGGCATTGCCCTCCACGCCGCCCCAGAACGTCTCCGCGGACATCCCCATGACCAGGCGTTCGGGTTCTGCGGTCAGCACGTCCCGCACCGCGGTGTCGATGGATGCCCTGATCTGGCCGAGCAGCGCCTCGAAGTCGGCATCGTCGCGGATCACCGGGCTGGGTATGTACATCGAGCCCGCCCGGTAGGCGATGCCGTCGATGCCGGCTTTCCAATAGTCGTGCTCGACGACCGTGTTGGTGCTGGGTACGACGACGCCGAAGACGGCGCGGGGACCGACGGTGTTGGTCATGTGCGGGGGACCCTTTCCAGGACTTCGTCGACCGTGCGGTGGGCACGGTCCCGGTGGGCGGGCCGGCCGAGCAGGAGTGCGTCGACCAGCAAGGGCGCGGCGATCGACATGGCTGCGTCGGTGCGCGCAGCCTCGTCCGGAGCGGTGTGCGCAAGCGCCGCATGGAACGGGGCCAGCAGGTCCTCGACGTAGCGGCGGCGCAGTTCAGCAGTGTCCGGATCCACCGATGCCGCAGCGACGAGGGCCTGGAGGAAGCCGCCGACGGGTTTGTCCCGCAGCCGGTCGCAGAGGAGGTCGACTTCGCTGTGGAGGTCGCGGCGGACATCACCTGAGGGGACATGGGTGCGCGCGGGAGCCACCTCGATCAGATCGCACAACAGGGCGTGCGGCGTGGGCCAATGACGGTAGATCGTCGTCCGCGAGACCCCGGTCGCGGTGTGCAGGCGCTGGGGCGTCAGTGCGGCCGCGCCTTCGGTGAGCAGGAGTTCGAGGGCAGCCGTCAAGACGACCGTCGAGGTGTCGGGGGCAGGGCCGGCAGGCCGTCCAGGGCGGGGCATAAGAGTTAACGGTACACCTTGTCCTGGGAATGCATAACCGGTACTTTCTGAATCGGAAATCAATCCTGGGAGGCATCATGCGTCCGCACGTCGAGATCATCGACGAACGCGATCTCATCTGGCATATAGCGGAGTTCGAGCACGCGTCGGGCACCGCGGAGCAGCGCAACCTCAGCTACGACGAGGAGGACGGCTCCGCTTCGCTCAAGGTCAGGTTCACCGGCGACTGGTCTCGGCCGGCCGGCGTGCACAAGGCCGAGACGGAGTGGTACGTCCTGTCCGGACAGGTGACCCTCGGCGACACGGTCCTCGGCCCGGAGGGCTACTGGATGGCGCCCGCCGGGGTCTGGACTCCGCCGATCACCGTGGCGGAAGGCACGGAGATCCTGCTCTTCCGCGAATACGGCGACTGGTCGTTCGACCTCGCCGAAGCCGACCTGCCGACGGTGCGCGAGGACCAGAAACTCGTCGTGCTCGACAGCGCCGCCATGCCGTGGATCGATGTCGTCGACGGCAGCCCGATGCGCTTCGACCTGGGCGGCACGCCCGTCCCGGGGCTGTACATCAAGATGCTGCACCGCGACGAGAAGACCGGCTTCTACACGCGCCTGATCAAGGCGAAGCCGGGCTGGCGCGAAACGCCGCTCGCGCACCACCCGTGCAGCGAAGAGGCGTACTGCCTGGACGGCGCCTTCGACTACAACTACGGCAAGATGTGGCCCGGCACCTACTTCTGGCGGCCGGCATTGATCCGCCATGGCGACTTCACCGCCGACGCCGAGCAGGGGTGCACCTGGATCCTGCGGTCGGACAGCGACTTGGTCGACTGGTACACCGACAACGCGCGCGTGGTCATGGAGGGCGAAGCGACGAACTGGGGCCCCGAGTACCCGCAGTCCGCGGGCCCGAGGTTCGTCGAGCCGGTGCGGTCCCGCAGCATCGGGCAGTGGGAGAACCCCTCTTACCAGTAGACCCCGAAGGGCAGGGCCCGGAGACGATGGCGTCTCCGGGCCCTGCCCGTTAGCGGCATGTGTTTTTCGCGCGCCGTCCGGCATGCGGAGACGACGAGGCGCTGCCAGGCGTTCCGTTCCACGGAAGGCCAGGCAGCGCCCCAAGTACGACCGTCAGTCCTGCTTGCGCGTCTCGTTGATGACGACGCGGCGCGTGCAGCGCCCGTCCTGGATGAAATGCCAGGTGCGGCAGCGCGAGTTGCCGTCATCCGAGAGGTGGATCATCTCGTAGAAGTAGCCGGTGGGATCGTGCTTGTAGGTCCACGTCAGGACGGTGATCTTGTCGTCGATGTCCCACGCATGTCCGGCCATGCGCTCGGTGTCGAACCAGATCTGCCCGTTTTCATAGGTGGCGGGAAAACGGAACTCCTCCTGCCGCCCGTCGTCCCAGCGGTAGCGGTTGGTCTGCATGTACGGGTACTCGCCCTCGTCCGGGAAGGCACAGGTCAGGTGCGCATGGTGCCGGTCGGTGACCGTCCCGTCCTCGTTGATATAGGTGTAGACGCCTTCCCAGTCGCCTTCGTGGCGGGCGAGTGTCTTCATCTCCTGGCGAATGGCCATGATGGGGTGCTTCCTTCCTGCACGTACGGGTTCAGAGGCGGTGCCACCACGGGTCTTCGACACTGCCGCGGTGGACCAGGAGGGACTGGCGGCGGAGGAACCTGGCGAGCGATGCCGGGCCCATACGCGAGCCGCCGATGCCGGACTGCTTGAAGGCGTTCTTCTCGCCTTCGTGGAGAACCGCGGTCAGCGCCGCGTCGTTGATGCTGATGGCGCCGGCGGACAGCCGCGCCGCCAATGCCACCGCCGCCTCGGCGTCGGCGGCGAACACCGCGGCCGACAGTCCGTAGGGGCTGTCCTCCGCCAGGGCCACCGCCTCGTCCTCGGTGGCGAAGGGCATCACCGGGAGGATCGGGCCGAAGGTCTCCTCGGTCATCACGCGCATCCCGTGATGGACTCCGGTCAGCACCGTAGGGCGCAAGTAGGTGCCCCCGTCGATGCGTTCCAGGGTTCCCCCGCAGACCGCGCGGGCGCCCTGGGTGTACGCGTCGTCCAGGTGTTCCTGGATCACCCCTGCCTGGTCGGGATCGATGATCGGACCGAGGCCGCCGAGCGCGGGGTCGGGGTGGGCGAGGCCGACCTTGGCTGCCTTGTCGGCGAGCAGCCCCACGAACTCGGCGTAGCGGTCGGCATGCACGTACACGCGCTCGATCGACAGGCAGGACTGGCCTGCATTGGCCGTGCCGCCCCACAGAATGGCCGAGGTGGCATGGTCGAGATCGGCATCGCGGCACACGATGGCCGGGTCCTTGCCGCCCAGTTCGAGGCAGACGGGTATCAGGCGTTCCGCAGCGGCCCGGGCCACGGTCCGGCCCGTGGGAACGCTGCCGGTGAAAGCCACCAGGTCCACGCTCGCCACCAAGGCGGCCCCGGTGCCCGCGCCCCCTTCGACCAGGCCGAGAACAGCTGCCAATGCGGGGACCTCCTCCGCCGCCGCACGCACCGCGGCGACGAAGCGGGGGGTCACCTCGCTCGGCTTGACCACGACGGACGAGCCCGCCGCGAGCGCCGGGATGGCATCGATGAAGCTCAGGAGCGGGGGGGAGTTCCAGGGGCTGATGACCCCGACCAGCTCGTAGGCGCGGGCGGCAGGCCTGATCCCGATCCACGGGATCTCCGATGGGCGCTCCGGCGCCGCCCCGAGCAGGCCGGGGGCGTTGGCGGCCCAACGACGCAGCGCCGCCACCGTGATGTCCAGTTCGAGCCGCGATTCGACGACGCGGCCGGTGTCGGCGGCGAGTGCGGCCAGGACGTTCTCGCCGTGGCGTTCGAGAGCATCCGCGAATGCGACCAGCGCGTCGGCGCGCTCGGCCGGAGAGCGGCGTTCCCAGGCGGGTTGCGCCACGCGCAGCGCCCTGCACAGGTCGGCGAGTTCGGTGCGCGTGGGCGCGGCGAGCGTATGCGTGACGCGGCCGGGGCGCGGGTCGTGCACGGGCATTGCGGGATCGAGCGGCGCCGACGCGCCGTTCGTTTCCGGGCCGGTCCCCGCCCCGGCGCCGGGGGCGGGAGCGGTCTCGGGGGCGGGGGCCGTGGCTTCGGGACGATCGGGCATCAGCTGAGCACTCCTGCGGCTCGGAGCCGCTCGAGCGCGGCGGCGTGGCGGTCGGCGAAGTAGCGGCGCTCGGGGACCGCGCCGTTCCATGAATGAGGCCGCTCCACGTCGTGCCGGGCGTACTCGTCGGCCCACAGGGCGGTCTTCACCCGCGCGAGGAGGTTTCCCATGCCGGGGCGGGCGCGATAGCGGCGCAGTGCGGCGAGGTCGAGTTCGGCGTTGGCCACCATCGATTCCCCCGACCCGGCTTCGGCCAGAACGTGGCCGGTGAACCCGACGATCTTCGACAGTCCGTCGGTGGACGCGGCCGGGATGTCGGTTCCGACGTGGCCGCCGGTATTGGCCGAGACGACGTAGGCGAGGTTCTCCACGGCCCGGGCGACCTTCGCCACGTCCTTCGGGGTCGGTTGCGGACTGCCCGCTTCCGCGGACGAGTGCACGAAGACCTCGGCACCCCGCAACGCCAGGGCGCGGGCCAATTCGGGATACAGGATCTCCTCCGACGCGATCGCCGCCAGAGCCCCGATGGGGGTACGGGCGACGGGCAGGACCGCGTCCGGGCCGTAGATGTCGAGGTACTGGTCCCACACGTCATAGGGCGTCGGCGAGTACATCGAATGCAGCCGCCGATACCGAAGGACGCACTCGCCCGCCGGGCTGTGGATCGTGCTGGCCTGGAAATAGAGCCCGGGGAAGTGCGCGTCGGTCTCGTAGGCGCTGACCGCGAGGTACACGTCATGTGCGGCCGCGACCGCGGCCAGCGCTTCGTACTCCGGACCACCCGGGTCGAGGGCGGCCTTGCGCGCCCACACGTCGATCGGCTCGCCCATGGGGAACCCGGTCAGCAGATACTCGGGCAGCACCACCAGCCGGACGTCGCGCCCCAGGAAGGCCAGACTGGCGCCGATCTGCCGGTCCACGCGGTCGATCGCGGCGCCGATCGACGCGCGGGCTTCCTTGTCGTCGCACGCGTTGATTCCCCGGCATTGCGACTGCAAGGCCAGGGCACGGTAGGCGGTTTGCCCCCGGCTTATGTCCATGAGATCTCCACACGCGTGACGGAACGGCGTTTCGGCGAGTGGAAAGCTAACACCGGTAATCATGGCGGGGCAGGTGTCGTAGCCGACACCTTGCGTCCTCCGGTGTCGCGCTCGGCCAAGTGCTGCACTCCGAAAAGGAAACGGTGATACGCATCAAGAAACGCGATGTTGACCTCCGGAATGGCCCCTGCCTAGGGTGATCGGGTCTCGGTCCGGCGTGCTGCCGGGCCCGCCCCAGCCCGGACGCGGCGGGCGCGCAGCGAAACCGCGGTGCCTCCGTGCCATACGGTCCCTGCCCTCGCCGCGCCGCGGTGTCCACCGCATGGAGGGTCTGCATGTCCGCCCACCCCTCGTCTCCGCCGCCCCCGGAACCGGCCCCGCGTTCGTGGCTGTACGTACCAGGCAACCGGCCCGAGATGCTCGACAAGGCGCTCGGCCGAGGTGCCGACGCCGTGATCGTCGACCTGGAGGACGCCGTCCCGTTCGCGGCGAAGGAGTCCGCCCGGGCGTACGTGGCGACCTGGCTTGCGGCTCGCCGGCCCTCCGACGCCGTCCAGATCTGGGTGCGCATCAACCCGGGCGCGGCGGGGCACCTGGACGCCGCTGCCGTGGCCGCGCCTGCCCTGCGCGGGCTCTGCCAGGCCAAGTGCACCGGCCCCGATGACGTCCTCGCCCTCGGAGCCGTCCTGGACCGAGCCGAGGAGCAGGCGGGTCTTCCGCAAGGCCGCATCGCCGTATCGCCACTACTGGAGGACGCCGGCGCAGTGCTGGCGGCCCCCGACGTGGCGCGTGCTCCCCGAGTCGTGCAGCTCCAACTCGGCGAAGCCGACCTCTGCGCCGAGCTGGGCATCGAACCCGGCCCCGACGGAACCGAGTTGCTGGGCATCCGCACCCAGGTACTGCTCGCTTCGGCCGCAGCCGGCATCCGCCCGCCAGTAGGCCCCGTGGCCACCGACTACCGCGATGAAGAGGCACTGCGCCGGTCGACCGAGGCCCTGCGCCGCCTGGGCTACCGCTCCCGAGCGTGCATCCATCCGGCGCAACTTCCCACGGTGCATGCGGTCTTCACGCCATCCGAGGCGCGCCTCGACGCCGCCCGGCGGCTCGTCGAACGCTTCGACGCGGCGGTCGCGGCAGGCGAGGCCGTGCTTGTCGGCGACGACGGGCGGATGGTCGACGAAGCGGTCGTCCGCCAGGCCCGCCGTGTCGTCGCCGCCGGGAGCCGGCCTTGATCGTCGAACTCGCCGACGCCCACCCCGCGGCGCAGCCCTACACGATGCCGGGATCCACCGCACCGGTCAGCATGGCCAGGCTTGCCCTCGACCCCGATACCGGGGCCTCGCTGTCCCTGGTGCGCTTCCCGAAAGGATGGCGCCGACCCGAACGAGGGCACTACGGCGTCGGCGAGGAATTCCTGGTCGTGGAAGGCGAACTGCACGTCTCCGGCACCCGACACGTGGCGGGCGACCTCGCCTGGATCCCGGCAGGCGCCCTGCGGCACGGTTCCGGCACCGACGGCGGAGCGCTGGCCGTGGCCTGGTTCTCCGGCCCGGTGCGGTGGACCGCGTCCGACGACGACGTGCCCACCGGACCCAGCACCAGGACCAACGTCCGGACTGTTGCGGTCCCACCGCGCGACGGCCTTGTGCTGCGCGGCGGCAGGCCCGGTGAGGCGCACGGCACCACAGCGCTTTTCGCATGCCCGGACGACGTGCCCGCAGCGCTGCTGTGCCCTGGCACCACCGTGACCGACGTGTCCCGATGGCGCTGGCGTCCCGCCGAGGCCTCCCGGGCACGACCGGCATGGCACGGACGCCTGTTGGTCCGCACCGGCTGAGCACCGGCGTACGACGCGGACCCCGTCCGCCGGCGGTTCAGCGAGGAGACTTCCCGCTGCCCTGCCGGCGGATCGGGCCGCGCCGTCCGGATGGACCCGGGGCTATGCGGGCCCGGAGTTGCCGACCAGGCCGGAGCGCGCTGTTTCTGGCAAGTGCGGCAGGACGCCGGAGACTTCGGGGAGATCCGGCAGCGCGCGAATACGTGCGGCTAGGTCCGCGGCCGCGGCGGGATCGAGGACGCGTTCGGCATTGAGCCGGTACTTCGTCTCCAGCTCGTCAAGGCTCAGCGGACTGCCCGGCCCGCCCCGGGAGGAGTCGACCCGGTGCTCCCACAAGCTCCCGTCGCGGCACCGCACGCGGAGCACCGCGCTGAACGCCCGGGGGAACTGCTCGTTGCACTGCGCGTCCTCGACCACGGTTACGCGTTCGGTCAAGGCCAGCCGGCGCGGGTCGGCGAATGCAGCGGGGGCGAAATCGTCCAGGTGCAGGCCGAGGCCTCCGCCGCCGATCAGCGCAGAGGCAACGGTGTAGGGGCCCGAGAACTTCGCGTGGTAGGGCGTGGTCGGTCTGACCTTCTGCTCCCGCGGTTCGCCGATAGTCCGCAACGGCGCGGCAGCCACGCCCAGTTCGATGCTCTCGATGCGGTCGGGGTCCAGACCCCGGGCCCGCAGGGCGAGCGCGCAGTCGATGCCCGGGTGCGTGAAGTGATTGGACGGATAGGGCTTGTAGACGGTGCGGAGGAGTTCCCATGACGCGGGGTCGTCCATGCGCTCCAGACCGGCGGTGAGCGCCGCCCCGTCCCAGGAATCGTCCAGGTAGGCCCGCAGGAAGCCGAAGCGTCCCTCCAAGGCGGTCGGCGGTCCGGTGACGCCTTCGCCGGCGAGCTGCGCGGCGGTCACCCCGGCGTGCGCGGCCCAGCCGCAGTGGATCCGCTTGACCGTGCCGCCCGTGCGGTTCGCCTCGATCACCCCGGAACCCATCGAGCACGCGATCCCGATCGCGTGCGCCAGGCGCTCGGCGTCCAGGCCGTAGAGGAGTCCGGCGGCGACTGCGGCGCCGACCGTTCCGCAGATGGACGTCGCGTGGAAGCCCTTCTCGAAGAAGACCGAATTGCGCAGCGCGGGGTCGTACGAGGCCACGCCGAGGCGCACGCATACCTCGTCGCCGGCGGCGACGGCGGCCAGCAGCCGGGCTCCGGTCGCACCGGCGGCCTCGGCGGCGGCGAGCGCCGCGGGCACCACGGATGCGGAGGGGTGCAGGACGGAGGGCAGGTGGGTGTCGTCGAAGTCCAGGGCGTGCGCGAGCGTGCCGTTCACCAGCGCGGCGCGGTCCGCGGGGATGCGGTCGCCGAAACCGATCACCGACGCTTCGGCGACGCCGCCTGACCGGCGTGCGGCGCGCAGTACGGCGAGGTGCGGTTCGTCTTCTGCGTCAAGTTCCAATGCGGCCACGCAGTTGCCGACGGTGTCGAGGACGCGGCCGACCACGTCCTCCCAGACGGCGTGGGGGAGCGGGCGGTCGCGGGCCCCGGCGGCGAATGCGGCGAGCCGGTGGGCGAGGGGCCCGGCGGCGGGCGAGAGCTCAGCCACGGGGAACCACCGCGAGCGGACGTGCCGGGGCACCGGTGGCACCCACGACGGGAAGCGGAGCGAGTACGAGCAGGAACTCGGTGGCGCCGGCGTCGGCGAGCTCGTGCAGCCGCATCGTCTCGACGATGTTGATGCCCGCGTCGACGAGCAGGATCCGGTGGACGGGAAGGGTGGCGTGGCCTTTTCCTGCCGGGATGTGCTCGAAGGCGATGGTCTCGCCGCCTGCCACGGCGGCACCGCGGTCGGCGAGCCACCGGGCCGCGTCCGGCCCGGGCCCGGGCACTCCGTCGTCGTGGCCGATGAACGCCGGGCCGTCGTCCCACAGGCGGGACCACCCGGTGCCGATCAGCACGGCGTCCCCGGGGCGGACGGGAGCGGACGCCTTTTCCGCCGCGGCGAGCTCGTCGGCAGTGATCCGGTGCCCGGCGGGCAGCACCTGGACGCCATGCAGGCGGGCCACGTCGAGGTGCACGGCGCGTCCGACGAAGGGCGCGAACTCGTCGATGCCCAAGGCGCTGAAGCCGTCATGGCTCTGCAGTTCGGCAGCCGGGATGCCGCCGTGCACATAGCCGTCGTGCGAGACGTGCGCGAGGGCGTCGACGTGGGTGCCGACGTGGCCGCCGGTGACGATCAGTTCGTTGGCGGCCGATCCGCCGTCCACGCGGCGCATGTCTCCGTGGCGGCGTTCGAGCAACATGCGGAACGGCGGGTGGTTCGGGGACTGGGGCATGCCGCGGCGCATCGGCTGGGCAAGGTCGAACACGGTTGCCTCGGATGTCAGTTCCCACAGCGTGCGGTTCAAACGGCACCTTCCTTGCGGAGTACGGCCACGTCCTCGGGAGACAGTCCGAATCGGGCGAATATCGTGTCGTTGTCGGCCCCGGGGGCGCGGCCGGTCCAGCGGATCTCGCCGGGGGTCTGCGACAGGCGGAACAAGACGTTCTGCATGCGCAGGGGGCCGAGGTCGGCATCCGGGACGGTGGTGATCGAGTCGAGCGCCTGATACTGCGGGTCCGCCAGCACGTCCCGGATGTCGTAGACCGGCGCTATCGCCGCCTGGGCCTGTTCGAACGCGTCGGCGACCACCGCGGCGTCGCGTTCGGCAATCCAGCCGCCGACGAAGGCGTCGAGCAGATCGGCATGAGCCGCGCGCCCTGCGCCGCTGGAGAACCACGGCTCCTGGGTGACCTCCGGGTGCCCGACCAGCGTCAGGACCCGTTCCGCGACCGACTGGGCGGAGGTGCTGACCGCAAGCCACTTGCCGTCGCGCGTGCGGTACGTGTTGCGCGGGGCGTTGTTGGTCGAGCGGTTGCCGGTCCGCTCCGGGACGAGGCCCAACTGG
This sequence comes from Yinghuangia soli, assembly GCF_021502675.1. Taxonomy (GTDB): domain Bacteria; phylum Actinomycetota; class Actinomycetes; order Streptomycetales; family Streptomycetaceae; genus Yinghuangia; species Yinghuangia soli. Next base: position 77,509 of record NZ_JAKFHA010000024.1, on the reverse strand, counting down.
TCGTAGACCGTCGCCTGGGGGCCGAGCAGCGTGAGCAGCGGCTCGATGATGGCCAGGTCCACCACCTGCCCGGGAGCGTCGTGCACGTCCCGGTGGTAGAGCGCCGTCTGGACGGCGCCCGCGAGGGTGAGCGCAGCCACCCCGTCGGCCAATCCGAACGGCGGGAGCGTGGGCGGGCCTTCGGGTTCGCCGGTCATCGCCGCGAACCCGCTCATCGACTCGGCCAGCGTGCCGAAGCCCGGGCGCGTGGCATAGGGCCCGAACTGGCCGAAGCCGGTGACGCGGGCGATGACCAGGCGCGGGTTGACGGCGTGCAGCACGTCGGGGCCGAGGCCCCAGCGTTCGAGCGTCCCCGGCCGGAAGTTCTCGATCAGCACGTCCGCTTCGGCCGCCATGCGTTGCAGCAAGGCGGCTCCGCCGGGCCGGCCGAAGTCCACGGTCACGGTGTGCTTGTTGCGGCCCAGCATCTTCCACCACAGCCCGACGCCGTCTTTGGCGGGGCCGTGGGTGCGGGCCGGGTCGGGCTTGCGCGGGTGTTCGACTTTGATCACCTCGGCGCCGAAGTCCCCCAGGATCGTGGCGGCGAGGGGGCCGGCGAACAAGGTTGCGCAGTCCAGCACAGTGACCCCGCGCAGGGGTCCGTTGGGCATGAATCTCACCTCGAAGGATGTCGCGAACGGCAACTCTGTTCCTCATTGTGGAACAGGGTTCCAGAAGTTAGCATGTGAGCACGGGCTCTCGATAGAGAAACAAAGTTTGCACAGGCGAAACACGCCGAGAGAATGTGCCGGTCGGGCCCGTCCTGCGAATGGCGCCCCCGAAAGGACTGCGCGTGATCTACCTCGTCTACCGGATGAAGCTCAGCGAGAAGTCGCGGCGTGACCAGAAGGCTTTCTGGGCGTGGCTGGAGGATCGGGAGAGCTGGTTCTACCAGGACCTGCCGATGGTGAAGGAAGTCCGGTGGTACTACAGCGTCGTCGGCGACGTCTACACGATCGAGAACTGGGCGGCGTTCGACGACGAAGCGGCCTGGGGCGCCTACCGGAGTGCGCTCGCCGGCCTCAAGCGGGACCACGGCTGGGAGTCGCAGCGCGTGTCCCAGGACGACTGGTGGGAGTTCCTCGACACCAGGATCGTGACCGACCCGCCGGTGCCCGTCGGTCTGAGCCGTGCCGGCTGACGGCGGTTCCCGGGCGGCCGCCGCCCCCGGCGACGCGGCTGCCTCGGCGAGCCAGACGGTCGCCGTCGTCGAACGCGCCGCCGACGTGCTGCTGCATTTCTGCGACGCACGCCGGGGCGACCTGGGGATCACCGAGATCGCGGACGCCATGGGATTGTCCAAGGCGGCCGTGCACCGGCTGCTCGGTTCGCTGCGCAGCCGAGGGCTCGTCGAGATCGACCCGGACACCCGCCGGTACGCTCTCGGCCCGGCCGCGGCCAGGGTCGGGCTCTCCTACCTGGCCCGCCTGGACGTCCGCGCCGTGGCGCTCCCGGAGTTGAAGGTGCTGTCCGAGGCCACGGGGGAGACCGCGACGCTGTCCGTGCGCTCCGGCGACAGCCGGCTCTACATCGACCAGGTCACCCCCGACCGCGAGGTCATCATGTCGGTCAGCCTCGGCGCCCCGTACCCCTTGAATGTCGGTGCCTCGTCCAAGGCGCTCCTGGCCTTCCTGCCGGAGGCCCGCGACGCCCGGGAACTCGCCCGGCTGGTGCGGAGCAGCCGGTCCGTGCACCCGCCGCGATCGCCCAGGACCGGCACGCCGTCGGCGGACACCGGGATGGACGACACACTCGCGAACGGTGCGTCGCTGCGGCGCCTGGCCAACGAACTCGCGGCGATCCGCGCCCGGGGCTGGTCCCGCTCGGCAGGCGAACGCCAGCCCGGAGCCGGCTCGGTGGCCGCCCCGGTTTTCGACCACCGGGCCGCTCCGGTCGCCGTCGTCAGCGTCTGCGGGCCTGCCGACCGCTTCGCGTCCGTGGTCGGCCAGTGCCTGGAGCAGCTACTCGACGCCACCGGCCGGCTCTCGCGGCGCCTCGGAGCGCCCGCCCACTGCATGCCCCCCACCCGCTGAGCGGGCACCGGGCCGTACGCCCGGTTCCCTTCCCCGGACGCCGGCACCGGGCGGCACCACCGCCTCGTCCCGACCGCTCGCCCGCGCAATCTGAGAGGAGTGGGCTGCCCCCTGCGGCAGCCGAGACCCATGGCACGCTACGACCTGATCATCAAGCACGGCACCGTCGTTCAACCGGGTGTGGGTGAAATCCGTGCGGACCTGGCGGTCCGCGACGGCGTCATCGCCGCGCTCGGAGCAGACCTCGCAGCCGCCGAGGCCGACGAGATCATCGATGCGACGGGGCGTGTGCTCATGCCCGGCGCGGTGGACGCCCATTACCACATGGGGATCTACCGGGATCTGGCTCTGGACGCCTACGAGGAGACACGGTCCTCGCTCGTCGGCGGCGCCACCACCGTGCTCTCGTACTTCCGCACCGGCGAGCACTACCTGAACCGGACCGGCCCCTACGCGGAGATCTTCCCCGAGGTGCTCAAGGCCGTGTCCGGGCGGGCCTTCACCGACTACGGCTTCCACCTCGCGCCGATGACCACGGACCAGATCGGCGAGATCCCGTCGCTGATCGCCGAGCACGGCGTGACGTCGTTCAAGTACTACATGTTCTACAAGGGCTTCAACCTCGCCTCGAGTTCGCGCGACACCAAGTCGTTCCGCATGGCCGAGGAAGGCCAGGAGTACGACCTGGGGCACCTGTTCGAGCTCATGGAAGGCGTGGCCGCCGCCGGCGCGACCGACCCGAACCGCCGGATCTCCCTGTCGCTGCACTGCGAACAATCCGAACTGATGCGGCTGTTCATCGAACGCGTCCGCAAAAACGGCGATCCCCAGACGCTGGAGGCCTACCACCAGGGCCGGCCGCCGCTGACCGAGCGCGTCGCAATCGGCGAGGCCACCACCCTTGCCCAGGCCGCCGCCTGCTCGATCAACCTGCTCCACCTGTCGAGCGCCGACGCCCTGGACGCGGCGCGCATAGCCCGGGGCACCCACCCCGGCCTCGACGTCCGCGCCGAGGTCACCCTGCACCACCTGTGCCTGGACCACGCCAGTCTGGACGCCGCGGGCGCCGGCCTGGGCGCCAAGGTGAACCCACCGCTGCGCACCCGCGACGACAACGAGGCGCTGTGGGCCGGCGTGCTGGACGGCACCGTCGACTGGATCGCCTCGGACCACGCCTGCTGCATGGAGGAGCACAAGGGCGACGAACTGTGGCCTGCGCTGCCGGGGTTCGGCGGTACGGCGCTGCTCTATCCGGTGCTGCTCTCCGAGGGCCACCACAAGCGCGGCCTGCCGCTCCGGAGGATCGCCGAACTGGTCTCCGCCAACCCGGCCAAGGCCTACGGCCTCACCGGCAAGGGCTCGCTCATGGTCGGTGCGGACGCGGACATCGTGATCGTCGACGTGGACAAGGAGCAGACCGTGACCACGGACCTGCTGCTCTCGGGACAGGACCACTGCCCCTTCGACGGAGTCGAATTGCGGGGCTGGCCTCAGACCACCATCGTGGGCGGCCGCATCGCCTACCGCGACGGCGAGGTCGTCGGCGAGCCCTCAGGGCGGTACGTCCGCCGCGGCTGAGAGCCGCCCGCCGGGCCGCCGCGACGGGCGGCCCGGCGGGCCCCGCCGCGGACGGCAGTCGGGACGCCCGTCACACGGGCATCCGGCGGAGATCGCCGGGCCGCCGACCCGTGACCTTGCCGAATGCGCGGTAGAACGCCGACACGTCCTGGTAGCCCACGAGCCGCGCCACCTCGGAGATGTTGACGGTCGACTCGGCCAGCAGCAACTCGGCCTGGGCCATGCGTACTTGCCGCAAGTACTGGCGCGGGCCGGTGCCGAGGGCGGCCAGAAAACGCCGCTCCACGGTCCGGGGCGTCATGTCCAGGTGCCGGGCGAGCTCGGTGACTGTGACCGGTTCGCCGATGTGCTCTTCGAGCCAGAACTGCGCGGCCACCACGACGGGATCGGCAGAGCGCTGGGACGGGACGGCCGGCCGCGCGCGAGCGGCTGCCGCCGATTCGTGCCGGGTCCCCGGTACGGCCGTCCGATGCTCCTCGGGCACGTCGAAGACGAACCGGTTCGCCACCCGGTCGGCCGACGCGCGGCCGTAGATCTGCTCGGACGTCTGAGCCAGCAGTTCCATGCTGGACACCAGGCCGTGGGCGGTGGTCACGCGTCCGGACCGGACAATCGGCCGGGTGGGCCGCAGCCGCACCTTCGGGAAGAGCCGGCGGAAGGCGACGACGTACGGCGGGAAGGTCGTGGCTTCGCCGCCGTCCAGGACCCCGGACGCAGCGAGCAGGCAGGCACCGGTCCCGCCTCCGGTGAGCAGGGCACCCTCACCGTCGCGATCACGCAGCCAGCGCAGCATCGGTCCCGCGGCGGCGATCGCGACGTCGACATCGCCGGTGAAGGCCGCGACGAAGACCAGGCTGCACGACGGCACCTCCGCGAGAGCGGCGTCCGCGGTGACCACGGTGCCGCCCTGACACTGCACCGGGCGGCCGTCCAAGCTCACCGTGAGCACCTGGTGACCGACGCCGCCCCGGCTGCCGCGCGCGGCGGCCCACAGCAGGTCGCGCGCGGTCACCACACTCGACGCCAGCGCCCTGGGCGGGGCCAGCACAACCGCAACCGTCAACGTCTTCTCCGTTCCGTGAAGCCGCCCTCGGAGCAGCCGACGGCGGACCTCCCGAGGGCACGGCACCCGGGGGCCGCGAGTCTGTCACCGGCCCGCCCCGGATGTCGCTCTCGGCAAACTACATGTCGTTTTCGGCCAATGCCACCGCCCATGAGCACACCTACGCTCGTGGCAATTCGGAACAGCGTTTCCAGACGCGGAAAGCCCGTGGCCCGCTCCGCCGCCGCGCCCCTGCCGGCCCCCGCACCCGCACCCGCACCCGCATCCGCATCCGCCCAGGAAGGCACCACGTTGCACCAGTCCGCTTCTCCCGCCCGGTTCACCGCCATGGTGAACCACGCGCCGCGCTCCGGCGGCCGCACGGGACCCGGGGAACTGCTCACCCGAGCGCGGGAAGCGGAGGCCGCTGGGTACGACGTGCTCTCGCTCGCCGACTGGTCGGCCGGCGAGGTCTTCGCCCCGCTCGCGCTGGTGGCCCAGGCCACGACCGAGGCGCAGCTGATGACCCGCATCGTGGCAGCGCCGACCCGCAGCCCGACGCTGCTCGCCTCGGGGGCGGCGTGGATCGACCGGATCAGCGGCGGCCGCTTCACCCTCGGCCTCGGTGCCGGGGTCGCCGAGCTCGTGCGCCGCGTCCACGCCCTTCCGTGGCAAGCCCCGCGCACCCGCATGGGGGACACCCTGGAGATCCTCCGCGCACTGTGGGGAGAACCCGTGGACGGCGCCGAAGCGGACGAACACGGCGCGGTCACCTACCGCGGCAAGGCAATCAGCGTCCAGGGCGCGCTGATCGACACCCTTCCCGAGCGGCGCATCCCCGTCGTCCTCGCCGCCGACGGACCGCGCATGCTGCGCCTGGCCGGCGCCCGCGCCGACGGAATCGTCCTCGAGATGACGACACCGGCGTTTCTGCACTGGGCGCTCGACCAGGCCCGCGCCGGTGCCGCCGCGGTCGGCCGGGACCTCGACGCGGACCGGCAGGCAGGCCGATTCGAGGTGTGCGTGCAGTCCCTGTGGCCGTCCGGCGACGACGAACGCCATCGCTCGTGGGTGACCAGCTACCACGTCGACCACTGCGTGTGGCCGGAATTCGCCGGCCACTGGACGGCCGCAGGCCTCGCCGATGCCGCCGCCGCGGTCCGGGAGGCGCACGCCGGCGGCGACCGCCGCGAGGCCGCCCGCCTCGCCGAGAAGCACCTGCTGCCCGACCTGGTGGTGGCCGGCGGCGAGGAGTCGAGCGCGGCCGACCTCACGTCCTGGGTCGCCGCCCGACGGCACGCCGGGGCTTCGCTGTTCGCGGTTCCCGACCGGCTCGACCGGTTCGCCCGCACCGACTTGGACCGACTGCGCGCCGCCGTGGGGACCGACGCGTGACACGCACCCGTCCCCTTCCCGCGCACCCGTCTCTACGCCGAGAGGCCTTCATGCACCATCCGGACCACCGACCCGTCGGCGGCGTCTTCGAGGCGACGCACGGCGTGACGGACCTCGAAAACGCCGCCGAGTACTGGCAGTTGTTCGGTTTCCGGCCGGGCCCGTACGGCGAAGCCGACGCGGACACCGCGCAGAGCCTGTACGGCGTCCCCAGCGCCGTGCGGTCGCTGCGCATGTACCACGGCTGCAGCGACCACGGTCTGATCCGACTCATGGAGTGGGCCGAACCCCTGGGGCCGGGGGCCGGAACGGCTCCGATCCGCACCCCCGGCGGCCGGTGGACGGTCCAGATGACCACGGCACTCCTTGAACTGCAGTCGCACGCCGAGCTTGCCGAGGAAGCCGGCGAAAGCGTGCGCGCGGTCTTCTCCGCCAAACAGGTGTTCGGCGGCGGGGTCGCCGACGGTCCCGGTGTACGGCCCTTCCATGCCCGTCTGCCGCTGATCCGCGAAGCCGTCCTCGCCCGGCCGGACAGCCGCCAGGTGCTCTTCGAACGCCACGGCTACACCGTCCCCCACTATGGAGCCCTGGTCGACGCCCGTTTCCCCGCCAGCCAGTTCACGCATGTGGGCCTCGTCCACCACGGGGATCCCGAACTGCTCCGCTTCTACGACGAAGGGCTCGGGCTGCTCCGGGTCACCGACGGCCACGTCTCCGGAGACGAGGACGCCGGCGGAAAGCAGATCTTCGAACGCGCCGACGGCGACACGATCGCCGTCTACGACTTCGACGACCCGCGGTCGGGCGCCGAGCCTGCGCGGGCGCGCAGCGGGCGGCTCAAGATCGCGGTCTTCGCGCCGGACACCGCCGTCCGCGACGGCGTCGAACCGGCGGACGCGCCGCGCCGCACGGCCACCGGCAACCTGGGCCCCGCCAGCTTCAGCTACCGCGTCGCCGATGTCGAAGGCATGGCGGCCCAGGCCGCCCGGGCCGGTGCGACCCGGGTCACCGCGGTACGCCCGAACGAATTCGGGGAGCCCGGCTGCTCGTTCGTCGCACCCGACGGGCACAGCTGGTTCCTCGTCGACGTGTCCGGACCAGCCTCCGGACGGCGCGGCGCCACGCGTCCGCCGGCCGCCCACGGCACCGGGGAGCGCCCATGATCCGCATGACGCTGCTGCGCTTGGCACAGGCCGTGCCCGTGCTCTTCGCGGTGTCCCTGATCGCCTTCGCGCTGTTGCGCACCGCTCCCGGTGACCCGGCCATCACTCTCGCCGGAGTCGGCGCGTCCCAGGAACAGGTCGACGCGATCAGGCACGAACTCCACCTCGACCGCTCCCTGCCCGAGCAGTACGTCCTCTGGCTTCAAGAGGCCTTGAGCGGCGACCTCGGCGACTCGTACACCACGCGCCAGCCGGTCACGGAGCTGCTCGCCGACCGATTTCCCGCAACGGTGCAACTTGCCCTCACCGCACTGGTTCTCGTGATCGTCATCGCCGTCCCGCTCGGGGTACTGGCTGCGTTGCGCCGCGGCGGGGCCGCCGACCACCTGGTGCGGATCCTCTCCCTGGGCGGACTCGCCGTTCCGAGCTTCGTCCTGGGCATGGGGTTCGTCCTGCTGTTCGGCTGGTACGTCACCGGCGTCTGGCCGTACCAGGGCTTCGTCGCCTACGGAACCGATCCCGTCGAAGCCTTCCGACACCTGCTTCTTCCGGCCCTTGCGCTGGCGTTTCCGCAGATCGGAGTCGTCGCCCGCACCACACGCAGTGGAATGCTCGACGTCCTTTCCCAGGAGTACATCACCGCCGCCCGCGCCTTCGGCGTACCCGAGCGACGCGTGGTCGCCGCCGACGCCCTGCGCAATGCTCTCTTGCCCGTGGTGACCCAACTCGGCGTCGTGACCGGCCTGCTGCTGGGCGGCTCGGTCATCGTCGAGAACGTCTTCGGCATCAACGGCATGGGCAGCCTCCTGGTCGCCTCCTTCGGCGAACGCAACTACTCGGTGACCGTCGGCGTGATGCTCGTGATCGCGCTGGTCTTCGTCCTGGTCAACCTCGCGGTCGACCTCTTGTACGGCGCCATCGACCCGCGCATCCGCGCCGGATACCGCAAGGGGGAAGCATGATCCCCGCCCAAAGCTCCCTTCCCTCCGGGCCCGCAGCCGGGCCGGAACGCGTCCTCGGCCGCCTTCGGGCGGCAGCCGCCCCCGTCGGCCGTGCCGCCCGCCTCATGACCAGGCGCCCCGCAGGGATCTGTGCGACGGTCCTCGTCGTCCTGCTGGCCGCAGTCGTCCTGGTCGGCCCGTGGCTCGCGCCGGACCCCAATGCCCAGACGGCCGCGCCGCTCACGGCACCGAGCGGCGACCACTGGATGGGCACCGACAACACCGGCCGCGACGTCCTCGCCCGATTCGTCGCCGGCGCCCGGATCTCCCTGCTGGTGGCGCTGGTCTGCACCGCCGCCGCAACCGTCGTCGGCACGCTGATCGGCATGGCGGCCGCGCTGCGCGCCGGCGGCCGGTTCGACATCCTCACCATGCGGCTCACCGACGTCGTGATGGCCTTCCCTTTGCTGGTCCTGGTCCCCGTCCTGTCGGGGGTGTTCACCCAGAAGGGCATCGCCGTCGGCCCGGTCGAACTCGACAACGTCGCGATCATGGCCATCGCCATCGGCATCGCGCTCACCCCGGTCTTCGTCCGCCTCGCCCGAGCGTCAGCACTCGCCGAAGTGCGCAAGGACTACATGACCGCCGCCCGCTGCCTGGGCGCCCGCCGCCGCGACCTGGTCTTCGGCAACCTGCTGCCCAATATCGCCACACCCATCGTCGTCCAGGCTGCCTTCTCGGTTGCCGTCGCGATCATCGTCGAGGCGTCGGTGTCCTTCCTGGGGCTCGGCATCCAGCCTCCGGACGCCAGCTGGGGGACGCTGCTCACCGATGCCCGCAGCCAACTGCTGCTCGGCGCCTGGTGGCTCATTCTCTTCCCCACGCTCGGTATCGCGGCCGCGGTCCTGGCCCTGACCCTGCTCGGCGACGAGCTGCGCGACCTGCTGGACCCGCGCATGCGCCGCACCTTCCACGGCAAGCCGCGCCGCCGCGCGCCGCAGCCCGAAGCCGCCACAGAACCGGCCGGACGGAGTGCGGACGGCGAACTCGAGGAGGAGATCCGGTGATCCAAGCCCCCACCAAGACGACCGACCTGCTCGCCGTCACCGGACTCGGCGTGGCGTACGGCGATCCGGCCGCGCCGGTCCGCGCCGTCGTCGACGTGGACCTGACGGTAGGACGCGGTGAATCGGTCGGCATCGTCGGCGAATCCGGATCCGGCAAGAGCACCCTGCTGCGTGCGCTGCTCGGCCTGCACGGATCCGGAGCCGCGGTCAGCGGCGGCATCGCCGTCGACGGCGTCCAGCTGGCCCACGACCCCGCCGCCATGCGCAGAGTGCGCGGCGGCACGGTGTCGATGGTCTTCCAGGACCCCGTCAACGCGTTCAACCCGGCATACACCCTGGGCAGCCAGCTCGGCCGCCTGGTGGCTCTGCACCGCCCGGAACTCGGGCGCGAGCAGCGCCGGGCACACGTCGCGGCGATGCTCGACCGCGTCGGGATCCCCGCGCACCGCACGCGCAGCCATCCCTTCGAATTCAGCCAGGGACAGCTGCAACGCTGCATGATCGCAGCCGCGTTCCTCGCCGGCCGCCCGGCCCTGGTGCTCGCCGACGAACCCACCACCAGCCTGGACGTCACGGTCGAAGCGCAGATCGTGGAGCTCATCCGCGACCTGCGTGCCGAGCTGGGCATGAGCATGGTCCTGGTCACCCACAACCTCGGACTCGTGGCCGACCTCTGCGACCGCGTCCACGTGATGTATGCCGGACGCTTCGTCGAGCACACGACCATCCGCGGACTGTTCGACAGCCCGGCCCACCCGTACACACGGGCGCTGCTCAAATCGGCTCCGGACCTCGACCGGGTCCGCGAGTCGCGCGGCAGCCGCCTCCCCACCATGCGCGGCGGGGTCCCCGACCTCGCCGCCCCGCCGCCGGGCTGCCCGTTCGCACCGCGCTGCGACGAGCACCTCGGCGAGGTCTGCGACCGCGACCTGCCCGAGCTGCTGCCGGTGCCGCTTATGCCCGCTGCCCGGACAGCGCACGGCACGGCCCCGGCCGGGCAGGCGTCGGACACGCTGCCGCGACCCGGCGACGTACGTGCACGGTGCCACCGGCACGCAGCAAGCGCCCTCAGCGGCGGCACTGCCGTAGAAGGAGTCAAGGCATGAACGCGCCCGACGCCGCCGAACCCGTCATCGCTGCGGACAACCTGTCGGTCCGCTTCCCCGTGCACACCGGCCTCCGCGAACGCCTGCGGACCGGTCGGCGCCAGTTGCACGCCGTCGACGGTGTGTCCCTTGCCGTCCGCGCATCGGAAACTGTGGCCCTGATCGGCGAGTCCGGATCCGGCAAATCCACCTTCGGCAAGGCTCTGCTCCACTTGGAGACGGCGCACGCCGGAGCCATCCGCTTCCACGGCGACGACGTCACCGCCGCCACGGGCGACCGGCTCCGCGAACTCCGCCGACGGCGGCAACTCGTCTTCCAGAACCCGTATGCGGCCATCAACCGCCGTCGGCTCATCCGGGACGTCATCGCCGAGCCGCTGCGCTACCACCAGCTCGGCCGGGCGGACGACCGGCGCGCCCGGGTGCACGACCTCGCCGGCCTGGTCGGCCTGTCCCCGGAGCACCTGGACCGGTATCCGCACGAGCTGTCCGGAGGCCAGCTCCAACGCGTGGTGATCGCCCGGGCCCTGGCCCTGGAACCCGAGTTCCTCGTCGCCGACGAGCCGACGGCGAGCCTGGACGTCAGCGTCGGTGCGCAGATCGTCAACCTGTTCGCCGACATGCGCGACCGGTTCGGACTCGCGCTGCTCTACATCAGCCACGACCTGCCCACGGTGGCGCACCTGGCCGACCGCATCGCGGTGATGTACCTCGGCCGCATCGTGGAGTCGGCACCGGCGGCGGAACTGGTCGAGAACCCGCGGCACCCGTACACCCAGGTCCTGCTCGCGTCGGTCCCGCGGCGCGACCCCGGGCACCGGCGCACGGCGCCGGCCCGCGGAGAAGTCCCCGATGCCGCCGACCGGCCCAGCGGCTGCCACTTCCGCACCCGCTGCCCGCTCGCCATGCCGGTCTGCGCCGAACAGGTCCCGGCCGCGCAAGTCCACGGCGAGCACATGGTGGCCTGCCACGCCGCCACCTGACCGCTCCCACCACTTCCACCCCTCGGCGGGTGCCCGCCGGCCCGCTCAGGTGCCCCGCGTCGATCCAGCCTGCCCCGACCCCGGAAAAGAGACCGATGATGACCAGACGTATGCCCCGATTCGCCGTGCTCGCCGTCGCCGGCGCACTGTCCGCGGTACTCGCGCTCAGCGGATGCGGGGGTGACAGCAGCGGCGGCGCAGCCGCGCCCGGGACCCTCCGCGTCGACTCCGCTTCCGAGCCGCAGGACCTCGACCCTCTGGCCTACAACACCTCCACGCAACTGCGCCTGACCTACGCGCTCTACGACACGCTGCTGGAGAACCGCGGCGGCGGCCAGGTAGGGCCGCAACTTGCCGACCTGCCTGTCGTGTCGGCCGACGGGCGCACCTACACCTTCAAGCTGCGCGCCGGCGTGAAGTTCCATCAGGGGCAGGACCTCACGTCGGCAGACGTGAAGTTCACGTACGAGACCATCATGAACCCCAAGGACCCCAAGGCCGGGTCCATCTGGCGCTCCACCCTGGCCGCGGTGGCCGGCGTGGCGGCGCCGGATCCTCTCACCGTGGTCTTCACGTTGAAGACGCCCTATGAGCCGATGGCCGCGAACTTTGCGATCATCCCTATCCTCAGCGCATCGACCCCCTACGAGCCGCGTGCCACTTACGCCACGACCGAGAACGGCTCGGGGCCGTTCCGCCTCGCCAAGTGGGACCGGGGCCGGCAGATCAGCCTGACGCGCAACGACGCGTACTTCCAGGGCGCCCCCAAGCTCGACCAGGTCGTCATCGCCACGGTGAAGGACGAGACCACACGCATCACCAACCTGGTCAACGGCACCACGCAGATCTCCGCCGACCTGCCGCCCGCACAGGTGCCCCAGGTCAAGGGCAAGAACGGCATCGTGGTCGGCGAACCGCCGAGCAGCGCCATCCAGATGTTCATCTACCCCGACCTCAAGGACGGGGCGACCGCTGACGTGCACTTCCGCAAGGCCATGGCGCTCGCGCTGAACCGCCAGAAGATCGTCGACGACGTCTTCCGCGGAACCGCCGTGCCCGTCAACACCGGCCTGCCTCAGGGGGCTCCCGCTTTCGACGCTGCGGTCGGACAGAAGTACGGCGGCGCACCCCGCATCGACGAAGCGAAGGCCGAACTGGCGCAGTCCTCCTACAAGGGCGAAGAACTCGCCCTTGCACTGTCCCCCGAGTCCTACACCAAGGACGCGGCCACCATCATCCAGCAGAGCCTGCAGGCCGTCGGGATCAAGGTCCGGCTCGAAGTACAGGAAGAGAACGTCTACTTCGGCAAGCTCCTCACCAACAACTTCGGGGACCTGCTACTGACGACGCTGCCGACGGGCAACAACCCCAACCACTCCGGTTACGGCATCTACGCCGATAAGTCCACGACGAATTTCAACAAGGTCGCGGACCCGAAAATGCAGCAACTCCTCGACGCAGCTGTGGGGACCACCGACCCGGCCGCGGCCAAGGCCGGCTGGTCCGCGGTGCAGCAGTACGACACCGAAACCGCCTATGTCGTTCCTGTTGTCACCCGCCACTACCTCGAGGCGGTCAGCGGCCAGGTCAAGGGCCACACCACCGCCGCGAACGGCAGCCTGGGCAACCTGCTGCAGGTGACTGTGAGCTGACGAACCTTGTAGCCCGAGCGGACAGGGCAGGCGGCAACGGTCGCCTGCCTTGTCCGCATCCGCCCGTCAGCGCTTGGTCCGCCAACGTCCGCCACGTGTGCGCGGCGGTGTCCTGGCACATCCACCAGCGATATCCGCACGCCCGGCACCACCTGCCCGGTGGCGACCAAAGGCCGACAGGCACGAGAAGTGCCGCTGGAGGCCGAGGATCCGTCGACGACAGGCGGCGGGCCGCCTGCGCCGGTAGCGCAGGCGGCCCGCGATGGCCCATATCGATCAGGAGCCGTTGTCGCACCACTGCTTCCACGTCAGGCCCTTGGGGGCCAGCTCCTGGGCGTAGAAGGCGGTCCAGGTGGTGTCGTTCGGTGCCGGGTTCACGGTGTCAGGGGAGCGCTGGTAGATCGGGTATTCGGCGCGCACGGTCTCCTTGATCCACGGGTCCAGCTTCTCGAACGAGTCGAGCGTCCAACTCCGGGCGTGGTACACGAGGTTGCCCGGGCTGTCCTTCTCCGGAATGCACATGGCGGGGATGTAAGGGCCGTTGCGGGTCCACGAGTTCACGACCTCCATGGCCCCCTTGGGCACGTGGTTGCGGTCGTCGTGGCGGCGGGCCTCGTCGCGGTCGACGATGAAGTCGAACATCTCCCACGAGGCGTACAAGTTGTTCGTCAGGCCGAACGTCTCGGGGATCTGGTAGCGCTGCTGGAGGCTGTACAGCGGAGGCGCGTCTGTGGTCCACACGAGTTGGTCGTGGATCTGTTTCGGGGCCGTGGCGTTCGTCAGCGGGACCTCGGTGCCGCCGAAGACGGAGAAGAGCTTGCCGTCCTTGATGCGGTAGTGCCCGTTGACGTGCTCGTTGTCCACCGGAGGCAGCGGGCGCGTCTTGCCGTCGAGCGGGTTGGTCCACTCCGTGAGCCGTTGGCCCGTCGCGGGGTCCGTGTAGAAGACGATCTCCCGGGACAACTGGTAGATGTCATTGGTGCCGGGCTTGCGGTAGAGCTGGCGGATGTTGAAGCCCTCGAATCCGAAGAGCACCTTCCCGTGGGGAAGCGCCGGTCCGTACGCGTTGCCGCGGACCTGGCTCAGTACGGAACCGCTGATCCGGTAGACCATGTCCTGGCCGTCAGCACGGCCGAGGGTTTGAAGGAAGAGCCGCGCATTGGGGTCCTGGAGCGTTTTGAACAGGGTGCCCGGGTCGGTCGGGTCTTGCGGGGCGCCGGCCTGTGCCGAGCCCTGCACTGTGGCCGCCACTGCAAAGGCCGATAGTGCGGCCACTCGGGCAATGCGGCTCCGAAGAGCGCGTCGACGCGCCATTGAGGACGTCCTTCCGCTGAGGTGCGTGGGGAGTTCGTTGATACGGCCTGAGCCGGTTGCGGAAGATTCACGTGCCTGTTCCTCAGGTGTCAACGACTTTCCGCTGTGCGGAACATGCCGTACGCGACTGCCATGCAGGATCCGTCATGCCGCAGGGATTCGCACCGCAGGACTTCGGCCATACGGCTTGCCGGGGGCGGTGGCCGGGGTGCGGCGAACCTGTCGCGAACGGCCAATGGCGGCGCGGTGCGCCGCACTGCTGCCTTCGTGGCCGGCTGCGCGGCGCGCGGGCGCATCCCGCAGCGCCGCGCAGCCTTGCGCACTCCGTAGCATGCAGGCCGGAGGTGGTCGACCATGGTCCGTGCCGCGGATCACGCATACGAGGTGCTGCGCGCCGGAATCCTGGACGGGAGCTTCGGCCCGGGGGAGCGGTTGGGCGAGTCCGAACTCGCGGACGCCACCGGCACGAGCCGCACCCCGGTGCGGGAGGCTCTGCGCCGCCTCGAAGCCGAAGGCCTCGTCGAGGTCGCCCCGCACCGCGGCGCCAGGGTGACGAACTGGACGCGTGCGGACGTGGCGGAGATCTACGATCTGCGGCTGATCCTGGAGTCCTTCGCCGCCGAACGCGCCGCGACGAGGGTCACGGACGCCGACGTCACCCGGCTGCGCGAACTGTCCGCGGCCATGGAAGCCGCTGCGGCCCCCGGCGAGGACCGCGACCTGGAACTCCTGGCCCGTCTCAACACCGAGTTCCACATGCTGATCCGTACGGCCGCCGACAGTCCCCGCCTGCTCACCATGCTGGGCGCGGTCGTGCAGATGCCGCTCGTCCTGACCACCTTCCACCGGTACGCCGAATCCGAGCTCGCCCGCAGCGCGGCACACCACCGCGACCTGGTGGACGCCTTGGAGGCCCGTGACGCGCGGTGGGCGCAATCGGCCATGCGGGCGCACGTCGCGGCGGCCAAGTCGTCGCTTCTGCGATCTCTTCCGCCTACGCCGGACGACGTCTGACCGCGGAAGCAGCCGAGCCGGTCAGCCCGTCGCCGGGAACACGCCCGCCCTGCCCAGCTGCGCAGGGACCGCCTTGCCCAGGCGACCGGCCAGCCAGTCCGCCGCGGCGATCACCGAGGCGAGGTCGAGGCCGGTCGGCACGCCCATCCGGTCGAGGGCGTACAGCAGGTCCTCGGTGGCGATGTTGCCGGTCGCGGCGGGGGCGAAAGGACATCCGCCGATGCCGCCGATGCTTGCGTCCAGAGTGTCGACGCCGAGGGCAACAGCCGTGAGGGCATTGGCATAGCCGGTGTTCCGTGTGTTGTGGAAATGGCAGCGGCGCCGGACGCCCGGGGCGGCCTCGGCGAGGCCGTCGAGGAGGACGCGGACCCGGTCCGGTGTGCCCACGCCGATCGTGTCGGCCAGGGCGATCTCGTACGGCCCCGCCTCGGCCGCGCGGCGCGCGATGTCCAGCACGCGCTCGGCGGCGACTTCGCCCTCGAACGGGCAGCCGAACGCAGCCGCGATCGTCACCGTGGTGCGCGCCCCTGCCGCTCGGGCGTCGCCGGCGATCTGCGCCCACGCCGCCAACATGTCGTCGACGCCGCGGTTCTGGTTGCGCCGGCTGAACGTCTCGGTGGCCACCACGACGACGTTCACTTCGTCCACCCCGGCCGCGAGGGCCCGGTCAAGGCCGCGAGGGTTGAGCACCAGTCCGCTGTAGGAGACCCCCTCCTGCCGGGGGACTTCGGCCATGACCTCCGCGGCGTCCGCCATCTGCGGGACCAGCTTGGGGTTGACGAAGCTCACCGCCTCGACCCGCCGCGCACCCGCGGCGACTGCCCGCGCGATCAGCTCGACCTTGTCCGCGACCGCCAGGACCACCGGCTCGTTCTGCAGCCCGTCGCGCGGTCCCACTTCGAGGATCTCCATCCGGCCCTCCAGATCGTATGCAATATGAGGCATCTTCACGTGCTCCTATGAGAATTTCCCTGCCAAAGTCTTGTGTCAAGGCAAGCGGCGAGCCTAAGTTGCATACAACTCGGCAAGGGGGTGCCGGATGGACCGTGCCGCGGACCGCGTGTACGAAGCCCTTCGCGCCGGCATCCTCGACGGCTCCCGCCGCGGCGGATCCCGGCTCACGGAGACCGGTCTCGCCGAGGAGCTGAACGCCTCCCGGACACCTGTCCGGGAGGCGCTGCGGCGCCTGGCCGCCGAAGGCCTCGTGGATACCGCGCCCCACAAGGGCGCCCGCGTCACCGACTGGACTCCGCACGATCTGGAGGAGCTCTATGACCTGCGGAGCGAACTGGAAGCCCACGCCGCCGAGCGCGCCGCCACCCGCGTCGGCGAGGAGGACCTGGTCCGCCTCGCCGGACTGGCGGACCAGCTCGAACAGCAGGCGCGCCGGGCGCAGCCCGACCTGGAGGCGGTGGCCCGGATCAACGCCGACTTCCACGACTGCATTCAGGCGGCGGCAAGCAGCCGGCGCCTGGCCGCTGTCCTGCGCTCCGTGGTCCGCGTACCGCTGGTCCTGAGCACCTACCACCGCTACAGCCCCGAGGACTTGCGGCGCAGCTGCGCGCATCACCGCGAACTCGTCCAGGCCTTCCGGGCGAAGGACGGGCGCTGGGCCCGTGCGGTGATGACCGCACACATCGCCGCGGCGAAAGACGTACTTATGCGGACCCGCGAACACCCGGCCGGACAGCCGGCAGAACACCCGCCGACCCACTTCGTTCCTGACTCGATCCCGGAGCCCCGATGAACACCACTGACCCGTCCCCGCGCAGTGCGGAGGAACCGAGCGGTCCCCTTGCCGGGCTGCGCGTGGTCGAAATGGGCCAGCTTCTCGCCGGCCCGTTCTGCGGACAACTGCTCGGCGACTTCGGCGCCGACGTGATCAAGCTCGAACCGCCGGGGACCGGCGACCCGATGCGGCAGTGGGGCCGCGAACGCCCCTATGGCAAGTCGCTGTGGTGGCCGGTCGTCGCGCGCAACAAGATGTCGGTGACCTGCAACCTGCGGGACCCGGAAGGCCAGCGGCTGGCCCGGCAGATCATCGACGGCGCCGACATCCTCGTCGAGAACTTCAGGCCCGGCACCCTGGAACGCTGGGGACTGGACCCGGCGGACCTCGCCCGCACCAATCCCGGACTGATCGTGGTCCGGGTCACCGGCTTCGGCCAGACCGGACCCTACGCGCCCCAGGCGGGCTACGGGTCCATCGGCGAGGCCATGGGCGGCCTGCGGC
Organism: Yinghuangia soli; assembly: GCF_021502675.1. Classification (GTDB taxonomy): domain Bacteria; phylum Actinomycetota; class Actinomycetes; order Streptomycetales; family Streptomycetaceae; genus Yinghuangia; species Yinghuangia soli. The sequence continues at coordinate 59,949 of NZ_JAKFHA010000024.1, read as the reverse complement.
GCATCACCGGCGACCCCGACAAGAACCCCTCGCGCACCGGCATTTCGATCGGCGACGCGCTTGCCGCGGTCTTCGCCGCCATCGGCGCCCTGTCCGCCCTCCACCACCGCGAACGGACGGGCCAGGGACAGGTCGTCGACTCGGCCATCTACGAAGCCGTCCTGGGCATGATGGAGTCGCTGCTGCCCGAATGGGCGATCGGCGGATACCAGCGCGAACGCACCGGACCGGTCCTGCCGAACGTCTCGCCGAGCAACGTGTACCCGGCCAAGGGCGGCGACATGATCCTGATCGCCGCCAACCAAGACACCGTCTTCACCCGGCTCGCCGCGGCCATGAACCGCCCCGACCTGGCGGCCGACGACCGGTACGCCGGCCATGCCGCGCGCGGCGCGAACATGGAGGACCTGGACGGCATCATCGCCGAGTGGACCGCGCAGCACGCCGCAGAGGACCTGCTGACGACACTGAACGAGGCAGGAGTCCCGGCGGGACGCATCTACACCGCCAAGGACATGTTCGCCGACCCGCACTTCGCGGCCCGCGAGGCGATCGTCAAGCTCATGCACCCGGAACTCGGCGAGTTCCCCCTGCACAACGTCTTCCCGAAGCTCAGCGCCACACCCGGCCGCGTCCGGCACCTCGGGCCGGAACTGGGGCAGCACAACGACCACGTGTACCGAGACCTGCTCGGCCTCACGGCGGCCCAGCTCGACGACCTGGCCGCCCGCGGCGTCGTCTGACACCCCACACGATCCGCCCGTGCGGCCGCCCGACCGTCCCGGGCGCCGCCCCACCCCCGGAGAACCCCATGGGATACCGCCTCGGCGTCGACGTCGGAGGCACGTTCACCGACGTGCTCCTCGTCGACCAGGCCACCGGCGCCACCTTCCGCGCGAAGACACCGACCACGCCTCGCGATCAGTCCGAGGGCGTCCTGGCAGGCATCCGCAAGGCGTGCGGCGAGGCCGGGATCCCCCTCGCCGAGGTCGACCAGGTCCTGCACGGCACGACCGTCGCCACCAACGCGATCCTCGAGGGCCGCGGCGCGCGGGTCGGACTCGTCACCACGGCGGGCTTCCGGCAGATCCTGCAAATCGCCCGCTCCTACGTGCCCGGAGGCCTGGCGGGCTGGATCGTCTGGCCCAAACCCGAGCCCCTGGCGGCCTTGGAGCACACCGTGGAGGTCGCCGGGCGCATAGCCGCGGACGGCCGGGAAGTCGAACCCCTCGACGTCGACTCGGCGCGCCGGGCACTGCGGCGGCTGGCCGCGTCCGGCATCGAAGCCCTGACCATCGCGCTGGTCAACTCGTACGCCGACGACTCTCACGAGAAGGCCCTGGCCGCGTTGGCCGCCGACGAGATCCCCGGGGTACCCGTCTCGCTGTCGAGCCAGGTCCTCCCGGAGATGCGCGAGTACGAACGCACGATCACCACCGTCGCCAACAGCTACGTACAGCCCGAAGTCGCCCGCTACGTCCGCAACCTCGACGCGGCCCTGCGGGACAGCGGGATCGAGGCGCCGCTGTCGATCCTGCGCAGCGACGGCGGCCTGACCTCCGCCGACAAGGCAGCCCAGGATCCCGTGGCGCTCCTGTTGTCCGGACCGGCAGGCGGTGTCACCGGCGCCGTGTGGTTCGCCGAACAGGCGGGCTACCGAGACCTGCTCACCTTCGACATGGGCGGAACGTCCACCGACGTCGCCCTGGTCCTCGACGGCACGCCGCGGATCGGCCGCGACACAACGGTGGGCGACCTCAACGTCCGCGCGTCCAGCGTGGACGTGCGCACCGTCGGCGCAGGCGGCGGTTCCATCGCCCACGTCCCCGAACTCACCAAGGCCCTGCGCGTCGGCCCGCAATCGGCCGGAGCCAGCCCCGGTCCGGCAGCCTACGGGCACGGCGGGACCGCGCCGACCGTCACGGACGCCAACGTGGTCCTCGGCTACCTGCCGGACGAACTCGCCGGCGGCGAGATCACCCTCGACCGGAAGGCCGCCCGCCGCGCGGTGGCCGAGGTCGCCGACGCGATGGGGCTGGAATCCGTCGAGGCCGCCGCCGCGGGCATCGTCGACATTGTCAACGAGAACATGTTCGGCGCGCTGCGCCTGGTCAGCGTCCAACAGGGCTACGACCCGCGCGACTTCGCCCTGGTCGCCTTCGGCGGCGCGGGCCCGCTGCACGCCAACGCGCTCGGCAAGCTGACCGGTGCCTGGCCGGTCATCGTGCCGCCGTCTCCGGGAGTCCTCTGCGCCTACGGCGACGCGACCACCAGCCCCCGTAGCGAGGCGGCCCGCACCGTGGTGCGGCGATTCTCCATGCTGGATTCCGACGACCTGCGCGCCCTGCTCGCCGAACTCGCCGATGCGGCCGGCACCCGGCTGGCCGCGGACGGCGTGCCGCGCGCCCTCCAGCACACCGTCCACGAGATCGACGTGCGCTACCACGGCCAAGGGTTCGAAATCCCGGTCACTCTCACGGACGCCATGCTCAAGGCGGACGACCTCCTGGCCGCAGTCGGCGAGGCCTTCGACGTCGAGCACGAGCGGCTGTTCTCCTTCCTCCTGCGCAACGAAAAGGAGATCATCAACCTGCGGGTGGCCGTCACCGGCCCGCGTCCGAACATCGCCGGACGCGCGCTGGCGGCCGGCGGCACCGACCCCGGCGGCGCCTTCGTCCGCGAGACCGAAGTGTGGGCGGACGGCGCGTACACCCGTGCGGCCGTCTACGACCGGGACAAGCTCCAGGCCGGCAACGTGGTCCCGGGGCCGGCCATCGTCACCGAGATGGACTCCACCACGCTCGTCCTCCCCGGGCACACCGCCACGGTCGACGCCGGAGGCTGCCTGCTGATCCGCCCCGCCGCGGCGCCCGCCGGCTTCGACCCCACCGACACCGCCGACGCCAGGGAGTAGCCGTGGCCACCATCATCCAGAGCAACACCGCTCCCGTGGCCGCGGTGCCGGTCGACCCGGTCACCCTGGACATCATCGAGAACGCGCTGCGCAATGCCCGCCACGAGATGGACGAGGTCCTCTTCCGTACGGCGCTGTCCCCGGGTATCCGCGAACAGCACGACGAGTTCCCGCTCATCGCGGATCCCGAAGGGCGCATGGTCGTCGGTCAGTTCGGGCTGTCCGTCCCGGACTTCCTCGACGGATTCGGCGGCACGATAGGCGAAGGCGACGTCCTCCTGACCTCCGACCCCTACGCCTGCGGCGCGGCGATCAGCCATGCCAACGACTGGCTGGTGGTCCTGCCCATCTTCCACCAAGGCCGCCTTGTCGGCTGGGCCTCGATGTTCGGTCACATGGCCGACGTGGGCGGCAAGACACCCTCGTCGATGCCGTCCGACGCCCGGACCATCTACGAAGAGGGCGTCGTCATACCGCCGTTCAAGCTGTACGACGCCGGCGACCTCAACGAGGACGCGCTTGCCGTCATCCTCAACCAGGTCCGTATGCCCGACTGGAACCGGGCCGACCTCAACGGGCTCGTCGCCGCCTGCCGCACCGCCTCCCGGCGGATCTCCGAGCTCTGCGAGCGCTTCGGCGTCGAGGTCTACCTGTCCGCGCTCGATGCCCTCTTGGAGCGCAACTACCAGGCCATGAAGGCCCTGCTGGCCACCTTGTTCGAGGACGGCGAGACGCTCGAGTTCACCGACTGGATCTGCGACGACGGCTGCGGATACGGCCCCTACGAGCTGACGATCGCCCTCACCCGCCATGGCGAGAAGATCCACCTGGACTTCGGGAAGGCCGCGCCGCAGGCCGTCGGCCCCGTCAACTACTACATCAACGAGAACCTCGTACGGATGTTCTTCGGCATCTACGTCATCACCGTCGCCGATCCGCAGATCCTCTGGAACGACGGCTTCTATCCGCTCATCGACGTGACCATCCCCGAAGACTCCTTCTGGAAGCCGCGCAGGCCCGCGGCGCTCAACGCCCGCAACCACGGCATCGGGCGGGTCTTCGACCTCTTCGGCGGGCTGCTGGGCCAGAAGAATCCCGCAATCCTCAACGCCGCCGGCTTCTCGTCCTCCCCGCACTTCATGTACTCCGGCTACCGCACCGCCGGCGAACAAGCAGGGGAGTGGTTCCAGCTGTACTCGATCGGATTCGGCGGGATCCCCGGCCGACCGATCGGCGACGGGCCGGACGGCCACTCCCTCTGGCCGTCCTTCGTCAACATCCCCTGCGAGTACCTCGAGGCCTACTACCCGCTGCGCATCGAGCGCTGGGACACCGTCGCCGACTCCGGCGGTGCCGGGCTCCGCCGCGGCGGAAACGCCGTCGACGTCGCCTACCGCTTCGCCGAGCCCGGCACGATCGCCATCCACGACGACCGGTGGCTGACCTACCCGTGGGGGGTCAACGGCGGCCGCCCCGGCGCCCGCGGGCGCAAGTGGCTCGAACACCCCGACGGAACCGTGCGGATCCTCCCCAGCAAGTGCCATGACATCCCGGTCGCTCCAGGGGATGTGCTGCACTTCGTCACCTGGGGCGGCGGGGGCTGGGGCGACCCGTACCAGCGCCCGACCGACCTGGTGGGCCTCGAGGTCCGCCGCGGGCTGGTGACGGTCGAAGGTGCCCGGGACGGCTACGGCGTGGTGTGCGACCCCGACGGTGCAGTCGACGCCGACCGCACCCGCGAACTCCGCGCCCGCCTCACCGAGGAGCGCGGCGAGCCGCCGCTGTTCGACATGGGTCCGCCGCTGGCGACTATCCTCGATCGCTGCCTTGCGGAGACCGGCCTGCCGGCGCCCGCTCCTCCGGTCGACGTCAGGACGGTGACCGCATGACCGACCTCCGCGCCGATTACCTCGCGTCCGGCTTCGCCGCGAGGCTGGGACCGGGGAACTCGCCGGCCGTCCTCGTCGTCGACATCGTCCGCGCCTACCTGGACGACGGGTCGATCCTGCGGGCTCCCGTCGACGATGCCGTCCGGGCAGCCGCCGAACTGGTCTCGGCCGCCCGCGATGCCGACGTGCCCGTCGTCTTCACGACCGTGCGCCTGACGCCCGGAGGCGCGGACGGGGGGCTGTTCCGGCGCAAGGTGCCGGCCCTCGCGCTCTTCGAAGGAGACGGCCCGCTCGGTGCGTTCGCCGTCGACCCAGCGCCGCGCGACGGGGATGTCGTGGTGGTCAAGCAGTACGCCAGCGCCTTCTTCGGAACGTCCCTCGCCTCCACGCTGCGCACCTGGGGTATCGACACGCTCTACATCTGCGGGCTGACCACCAGCGGGTGTGTCCGGGCCTCGGCGACCGACGCCCTCCAGCACGGCTTCCGGCCGATGGTGGTGGCCGATGCCTGCGGAGACCGCGACCCGCGGCTGCAGGAAGCCAACCTGCTGGACCTCGACGCCAAGTACGCCGACGTCGTCAGCCTCGCCGAGGCCCTCCGGAACCTCGGCCGCGGCTGAGGTCCGCAGCGGCCCGCCACCCCACCGCAGGCTCCGCCGGATGGGCCACCCACCCGTGGCCCATCCGGCGGAACAGCACCGCCCGCCGGGGGCACGAGCCCGGCCGCCGGTGCACCGCGCGGCGGGGCGCGACGCTGTCGCACCCCGCCGCGCTCGCTCCCCCTACTTCCGCGCCCACGGCGCACCGGACAGGACCCGAGGTCATCCGGTCGCAGGACCGCGCCGGGTTCGTCGTCAATGCGCTGCTCGTGCCCTACCTGCTCTCGGCTGTCCGCATGCTCGAATCCGGCTTCGCGTCCGCTGACGACATCGACGACGGCATGGTGCTCGGCTGCGCCCACCCCCTCGGCCCGCTGCGCCTGGCTGACCTCATCGGCCTGGACACGTTGAACGCCATCGCGGAGTCCATGTACGAGGAGTTCAAGGAACCCCTCTACGCCGCACCGCCATTGCTCCTTCGGATGGTCCAAGCCGGCCAGCTCGGCCGCAAAACCGGACGGGGCTTCCACGCGTACTGACGTCCGGCGCCGTACCGCAGGGCAGTGCCCTGGTTGTTGCCCGAGGCGGCTTCAGGCTTTGCGGCGAAGCGGACTTCCGGTTGCCCTGGGCCACCAGAAACGTTCCCCGGTCAGCAGGACCAGAGCCGGGACCAGGACGCTCCGGACCATCAGCGTGTCGATCAGCACGCCCACACACACGATGACGCCGATCTGGGTCAGCGTGATCAACGGCAGCACGCCCAGCACGGTGAAAACCGCGGCGAGCAGGATTCCCGCGCTCGTGATCACGCCGCCGGTCGACGCGAGGGCACGCAGGACGGCGGTCCGCGTGTCACGGCCTTCTTCCGTGTCCTCCCGGGTGCGGGCGATGAGGAAGATGTTGTAGTCGACGCCGAGCGCGACCAGGAAGATGAACGACAGCAGCGGGACGGTGCTGTCGAGAGCGGGGAAGCCGTACAGGTGCTCGAAGACGAGCCAACTGGCGCCCAGGGCCGCGAAATACGAGGCGATCACGGTGAGCACGAGGAGGATCGGGCCGAGCAGGGCACGGAGCAGGAATACCAGTACCGCCAGCACGATGAGCAGGATCATGGGCACGATTACTCGGGTGTCGCGCGCGACGGCCTGGTCCACGTCGTAGGCCTCTGCCGTCGTTCCGCCGACCAGCGCATCGGCTTCGGGAAGCCCGGCCAGCCGGTCCCGCAGCCGCTCGATGGTGCGGTCCGAAGCGGAAGTGCCCGGAGCTGCGGCCAGCACGATGCGGGAACGTGCGTAGGTTCCGGTGGTCTGCGGGGGCGAGACCGATACGACGCCGTCCACGCCGCGTGCCGCGGCGGCTGCGGCTTCTCCGGAGGGAGGCGCCGACAGCAGGGTCAGCGGCGTCGCGGCTCCGGCCGGGAGGACGGACTCGAGGGTGCGCTGGCCGCGTACGGATTCGGGAGTGTCGCGGAACGCGTCGTTCTGGGCGAGTCCGGTGGAGGCGCCAAGAAGTCCGGCGGCGCACACCGCGAGCAGGCCGACGCACGCGACGGCAGTCGCCTTCGGGCGGCGCGCCACAAACCGGCCGAGGCGGGCCCACAGCCCCTCGCGGTCGGCCGCGACCCGGTCGCCCGGAATCGGGACGAACGGCCAGAACAGTCCGCGGCGCGGAAGGACCAGGCAAGCCGGCAGGACCACGAGGCCGAACACCATGGCGACGAGCACCCCGACCGCCCCGCCGAAGCCGATGCCGCGGTTGGACGTGAGGTCGGCGGCGAGCAGAGTCGACAGGCTCAGCACCACGGTGGTCCCGCTGGCGATCACCGCCGGCGCGGTCCGGCGTACCGCACGTTGCATGGCCGCGAACCGGTCGGACTCACTGCGGAGTTCGTCGCGGTAGCGCGCCACGAGCAGGAGTGCGTAGTTGGTCCCGGCGCCGAACACCAGCACGGAAGTGATGCCGGCGGCCGACCCGTCGATGTCGATGCCTGCCGGTCCGGCCAGTCGGCTGACCGCGATGGCGGCAAAGCGGTCGGCGACGGCGACCACGGTCAGCGGCACCAGCCAGAGGAAGGGGCTGCGGTAGGTGACCAGGAGAAGCAGCGCGACCACCGATGCGGTGGCGATGAGCAGGGTGGTGTCCGCGCCGTCGAACACCTTGGACAGGTCGGCCGCGTAGGCGGGGCCGCCGGTGACCTGTGCCCTCAACCCGCCGGGCAGGTCGGCCGAAGCCGTCTGCCTGACGGCCGCGACGAGGCTGTCACGCTGCTCGTCCTCCAGTTGCGCCGGCAGCGCGACCGCGACCGTGGCGACCTTGTCGCCGGCGAAGTCCGCCTCGGCGGCCCCGTCGGCCGAAAGCGGCCTCAGTCCGGCGGCCCGGTCGGCGACGGCGGCCCGGTCGGCGCCGTCGAGCGCTGCGCCGTCGCCGCGGCTGAAGACCACGATGGCGGGGACGAAGACGCCGGCCGGCTGCTCCCGGAGCGCTTGGGCGACCCGGCCCGCCTGCGAGGCTGACGGCGCCGACGACCGGTCCCCGCCCCCCTCTGATTCGCTCGGTCCCCAGGCAAAGGCGGCACCGACCGCGGCCAGGGCCAGCAGGACGGCCAGCCACGCCGTGAACCGCCGCCGCGGTGCCGGTTCTGCGTGCTCGAACGTGTTCGCATCATGTCGGCCGGAGCGGGCAGGGAGCGAGGAAGGGGAAGGCACCGCGACTCCGACGGAAATAGTTAAGTTGCTTAGCTATTCCAGCGTGGCAGACTGATCGCCATGGCGCAAGAAAAGAGGCGGGAGCATCAGGAACCCGCCGACGAGACGCGGGGGCCGAACGACGAACTGTCGCGCTCCCTCCGCGACGTGCTGACGCTGACCTCCCTCGTCCGGGTCTCTTTGGGCCGCGCCTTGCAGATGCCGGCCACCGACGTGGAGGCGATGGAGCACGTGATGATGGCCGGGCGAGCCGGCGAGACGCTCGGTCCGGGCGAGCTCGCACGCCGACTGGGCGTGACGTCGGCGGCCGCCACCCAGACCGTCAACCGGCTGGTCGGCGAAGGCCACCTGACGCGCGTCCGCCACACCGGCGACGGCCGCCGCCAACTGCTCGGCGTCACCGGCAGCGGCCGCCGCCACGTCATGGGCGAGCTCCTGCCGCTGTTCGCGCTGCTGGCCGAGGCCTCGGCAGACCTCTCGCCCGCAGAGCGAGCCGGCGCGCAGCGCTACCTCGACAACGTCGCCGACGCCTACCGCGCCTTCCTCGCCCGGGATTCGAGCACGTCCGCGCAGTGAGCACCCGCTGCAACCTTGTCGGTCCGCGGACCTCGAGGGCAGCGTGGGGACGCGTGCGGCGTCCCGCGCCGCAACGGCGTCGGGGCCTGCTCTGGTGACCCCCGACGACGGACGGGACCCTGTGGGTGCCGATAATCGCGTCCGTGCAGGTCAAGCGGCATGCCGGTATTCGCGGAGAGTTCCGCGAGTCGGTCGTGTCGGTGTATGTCGAGGTGCGCGATGCGCTCGGGATCGGCGATCGGCGCGGGCAGCGTGCGGAGCGGCGCTGCCTGTTGAAGCGTTCGGTGTGGGCGATGTCCGTTGTAGTGCGGTTCGAACTCGCGGAGCGCGTTGAGGAGATGCCGCGGATGCCGGCATCCGCGAGGATCTCGTCGGCGAGGGCGAGGAACTTGTCGTCTCGATCGCGGATGAGGAATTTGGCGGTGGTGCCCGCGTCTTCCAGGTCCATGGCCAGGTTGCGGATCGCCTGGGCGACCCAGCCGTGGGGTGGGCGGTGGTGCTCAGGATCCGGATCCGGCGGGTGGCGTGCTCGATCACGGCGAGGATGTACTGGGTCCGCCGGTCAGGGTGACGGTCTCGATGAAGTCGCACGCCAGGATGGCGTCGGCTTGGGAGCGGAGGAAGTCGGCCCAGGTGTTCGCCACGACGAACAGCCGTGCGCCGGAGTCTGCAGTGAGGAGCAGGGCTCAACCCACGCCGATGACCGCCTGCACGGCGATGCGCCGGGTGGAGACCTTGAGCCCGAGCACAAGGAAAATCTGCGGTTGCGGGGTGAGAATTATCCGCGGTGCGTGACAGGAATTTCTTTCGCGGCAAGCCGAGCGAGTCAACTCGTTTCGGTAACTCGGCGGCAACGTGCTACTGTCAATTCCAGTTGCAGTTGTGGTTCCCAAAATCTTCGAGTACTTCCACCGTGCTGTCCCGGTGTGACGTGCTTTCATAGGTCCGGAAATCTCCGGTGGGGCGATCATCGCGGCGACGCGGGGTCCGCATGGTGCGGGCTCCGGGCCCTGCCCCTTTCAAGGAGATCTGACATGGCTTCCGGTACCGTCAAGTGGTTCAATGCGGAAAAAGGCTTCGGCTTCATCGAGCAGGACGGCGGTGGGCCCGATGTCTTCGCCCACTTCTCGAACATCGCCGCCCAGGGCTTCCGTGAGCTCCAGGAAGGCCAGAAGGTGACCTTCGACATCGCGCAGGGCCAGAAGGGCCCGACCGCCGAGAACATCGTTACCGCCTGACGCCTTCGCGTACTTCGCAGCCGGGGCCCGCACCTTTGGGGTGCGGGCCCCGGCTTGCTGTTCGGGTGCCCGCAGGCCGTGCATCGCCACGCCGCCGCGCCCGAATTTCCGGGACCCGGCCCGGGTGGTATCCCTTTCCGATTTTCTGGACCCGCGGACCGGTCGGCCATGTGGGCCCGTCTCCGACGAACTATTTCGGCTCGTCCCTGCAATTCCCCCTCCCGGCTTCCTGCCGCGGGAATTCCTTGGCGCGCGCCGCATCAAGGAAGGTTCCGTATGAACCGCACACGTACGAACGACCGCTCGACCCGCACCGGCACCGGCCGTTCGGGTTCCGGGCAACGCGGCGGCACCCGGCCCGAATCCGCGGTGCCCGGGCACTCCGGAGCCCAGAGCCGTACGGGAGGCCGCCAACGTCCGCAGCCCGCACCGCAGGGCGAGTTCGCGTTGCCGAAGACGGTCACCCCCTCGCTTCCCGCCGTTGCGGCCTTCGCGGAACTCGCCCTTCCGAAAACGTTGTTGGCGGCGCTCGGTCGGCAGGGTCTGACCGTGCCGTTCCCGATCCAGGCGGCGACCCTGCCGAACACCCTTGCCGGCCGTGACGTACTGGGCCGCGGACGCACCGGGTCGGGCAAGACCCTCGCGTTCGGCCTCGCCTTGCTGGCACGTACGGCCGGCATGCGCGCCGATCCGCGGCAGCCGCTGTCCTTGATCCTGGTCCCCACGCGCGAGCTCGCCCAGCAGGTCACCGAGGCGCTCGCTCCGTACGCCCGTGCTCTGCAGCTGCGGCTGGCCACGGTCGTCGGCGGAATGCCGATCGGTAGGCAGGCCAGCGCACTTCGCAGTGGCACGGAGGTCGTCGTCGCGACTCCGGGCCGGCTCAAGGACCTCGTCGACCGGGGGCACTGCCGCCTGGACCAGGTCGGCATCACCGTCCTGGACGAGGCCGACCAGATGACCGACATGGGATTCATGCCGCAGGTCACCGCGCTGCTCGACCAGGTGCAGCCGGGCGGGCAGCGGATGCTGTTCTCGGCCACGCTGGACCGCAACGTCGACCGGTTGGTGCGCCGCTACCTGACCGACCCGGTGGTGCACTCCGTCGACCCCTCGGCGGGCGTGGTCACGACCATGGAGCACCACGTCCTGCATGTGCCCACCGCGGAAAAGCACCAGACGGCCACCGAGATCGCGGCACGCGACGGCCGGGTGATCATGTTCCTGGACACCAAGCACGCGGTCGACCGGCTGACGCGGCATCTGCTGATCAGCGGGGTACGCGCCGCGGCACTGCACGGGGGCAAGTCCCAGCCGCAACGCACCCGTACTCTCGCCCAGTTCAAGTCCGGCCACGTGACGGTTCTGGTGGCGACCAACGTCGCCGCGCGCGGCATCCACGTCGACAACCTCGACCTGGTCGTGAACGTGGACCCGCCCGTCGACCACAAGGACTACCTCCACCGCGGCGGCCGCACCGCCCGTGCCGGCGAGTCCGGCAGCGTCGTCACTCTGGTCACCCCCGACCAGCGCCGCAGCATGAGTCGGCTGATGGCAGCCGCCGGTGTCACCGCGCGGACCACCCAGGTACGTTGCGGCGACGCCGAGCTCAGCCGTATCACCGGCGCGCAAGCTCCTTCGGGCATCCCCGTCATTGTCAGCTCGCCGCCGGCCGACCGTTCCCGCAAGCGTTCCGGGGGTGGCGGCGCGTCCCCGATTCGGGACCGACAGAGCCGTCCCGTCCAGGACCGCACCATCGGGCGCGCCCCGGAGCGCGCGTCCTCGTACGAATCCATCCCGACCGCGGCGGCCTGATGCGCCTGAGCCCTGGAAGGCCCGCGTCGGCGTCCGAAGCCGAGGCGGCACCTTTGACAGCCGTGCGCATGTCACCGCCTGCCGCACGGCCGACGGCCTACAGGGATGATCCTGTGTCCTGGGCCGGTCTCTCGCGCACGTCCGGGCCGCGGGTCAGCGTCGACATGACCGTCGAAGTGGCGTTGTCAGTGATGTTCAGCGCCCTTTCCGATCACCTGTTCCTGTGCGACGAGGACGACCAGCGCACCGGCGTGGTCACGCGGGCCCAACTGGCCGCCATACGCGACAGCCCCTCGTACACGGACCGCGTCCGCCTCCAGGACGTCATCGACACGAACGATGCCTTGGCCGGGCACGAGATGGCGGCCTTCGGTGCCGAACCCGTCGTGTGACCACGCAGCCGCGTGGCAAGCATCCCGTCGGGAGCGCCGTGTCGCGGGGTCTTCCCGGCCTCTGCCGCCGCTTCCCCGCTCCGGTCGGCCTTCTTCTCTCTTCTGTGAGGCAACATGCGCTGCATCATCGCCGGTTTCGCGTTCGAGCTCTCCAAGCACGGCGTGCTGGAATCCATGAAAGGCGTCAAGCCCGAGCCCATCACCAGCAGCTCCGTCGTCATCGGCCGCCGCCGGTACCCGGTCAAGCAGGTCGGGGGCATCCTCACCCGGCAGGACCACCGTGACTTCACCGCGGAAGAAGTCACCAGGGCCATGGCCCGCCTCGGCTTCACGTGCCACGCCTCCGGCACCACACCACCGAGCGGGCAGACACCGCTCCAGATCGCCTCGGCACTGCTCGGCCCCGCGCCTTCGGTGTTGCACAACCAGACGGACGGGCGCCGCGGCATCCTCGACGCCGCTGTCCCTGTGTGAGGGCCGCGCTGCATCCCCCGGGGTACGTCGTCCCTGCGGCGCCGGCTCCCCACTGGATACCGCCGGACCCGCCGAAGCCGAGCGCCGCGGTTGTTCAAGCGGGAGGGGACGGCGGACCCGGATGGCGCAAGAGAGCGCCCACCTGGCGAGCAGTGTCGTCGAGGCAGTCGGCGAGAAGGTGCAGGTGCTGCCTGCCGTAGCTGTCGGTCGACACACCCAGATCGTCCATGGCCAAGACCAAGAGCCGCAGTTGCCCGGCAACCGCGGCCAGTTGCCGGGCCAGCGCGTCGTGGTCCATTCCTTTGCCTCCGCGCTGTGCTCTCGGGGGAATCCCGACGCTCCTCCTGCGGGGCGGGCGGGACGGATCAGGTGTCGGCACCGCCAGGGTGGGGCGGGCGGTCCTTGCGGAGTTCGGCGTTGATGCGCAGCGCTTCTTCGAGTTGGTCCTCGAGGATGACGATGCGGCAGGCGGACTCGATGGAGGTGCCGCGGTCGACGAGTTCACGGGCGCGGGCGGCGATGCGCAGCTGGTAGCGGGAGTAGCGGCGGTGGCCCCCTTCGGAGCGCAGCGGGGTGATCAGGCGCGCTTCGCCGATAGCGCGGAGGAAACCTTGGGTGGTGCCGAGCAGCTCGGCTGCGCGGCCCATGGTGTAGGCGGGGTAGTCGTCGTCGTCGAGACGGCCGAACGAGTCGTCTGCTGTCATCTGCACTTTCTTCGTGAAACGTGTCCGTGGAACGCGTGGAGGGGCTCTGGCACCGTAGCGGCACCAGAGCCCCGAAGGAACTTCCACACCATCTGCCGGCCTAGTCCTGCGCCGGCCTCCTGTATCCGCGAGCCCGACTGTGATGCCGTCGGCTGTGCGGGGATCGCTGCTGCTTGACCGAAGACCACCTCACTATCGATGTCCTGCGGTACCCGGACTCAACCGCGCCCGGGCGATCCTGATGGCGCTTCACTCCTCCGTTCGTTCCTCGGTGATCAACTTCCTTGCCGAACGGGGGCACTGCGGGGGTACTACGTACTGCGGGTGATGCGAACCACTCGGTGGCCCGTGACGGCGCCACGCTTTCGGCAGCCAGCCCCGTCGCCCTGTCCTGCATCTGGGTCCTGGCTTGGAACCCCGCTGCCGAACCTCCCGGTGCGCGCGCCCGCAGCCGACGCCTTCACCGAGGTGCTGCTCAATCTGTCTTCGCTGCTGTTCCTGCGGACCGCGTCCATTCGGTCCTTCCTGCGGCGGCTCCCGCTCCTGCGGGCGCCCGGTGCGGCTGTCAGTCCCGTCGCCTTCCCGCATCAACCGCGGCTTCGGGACTCCACCGGCGCACCGTCCTGCATGCTGCAACTCTCGTCTTGATGCCGGCAGTTCATCCTCTGCCAGGCCCTGCTGTCTTCTGGCTACGAGAGAAACCATAACCATGCTGCAGCCCAATGTCTACTCTCACGAGCATAGATTTCTGCGTACGCGGCAACGAGGTATTCGAACGCGAACGGAGACGGGTGTGCGGAAGAGGCCGGGTGGGGGTGCCGGCCGACCGCCGGACAGCGGCGGGGCGTATGGCACGGACGGCCGCGTCCCGGATCTGGGCGACGAGCGTGTGGCGGGCCGCATCCCCGGGCGCGCCGACGACGGCACGCCCGCCCCGCGCTCCCGGCCGGGCCACGGCAGCTGATCGGCGACCGCGGCGTCCGCAGGTACGGGCGACTACCGGCCGTCGGCGTCGGCCAGGCGTTGTGTCCAAAGGCGGCGGTCGGGCATCGCGCCGCAGCGACTGCCGGCTGGTGCAGGCGCGGTCACGCGTCCGCCGGCAGCGACCTCGACTGGTGGCCGGCGTACGACACGAAGGCGGGCGAGGGTACGGCGTTCGACGCCGTTCGCGCGCCCCGGCGGTCTGCAGGCGCGAGTCGGACCTCGGCGCCGCGCCGATGCCACGCCCTGACAGGTCGACCCGGCGCCGTGGCTTCCGGCGTGACCGTTCCGCAATCTCGGCAGCCCATACTGGCCTTAAATGACGAGACAATCCGCCCCACGGCGCCACCTGTCCACGAGCCCCTTCAATGCCCCGGTTGCTCCGCCGGCCAAACGCTTTGCCCCAGGGGATCGGGTCTCTCACGACCGCTACGGCCTGGGCAAGGTCATCGAGATCGAGAGCGAGAACACGATTCTCGTCGACTTCGGCGTGCGCGAAGTCCGAATCGCCAGCCCCTACACGCGACTGCACATGCTGTGACCGTGTGAGGCTGCCCGCTTCGCCGACCAAGACTCGCTACGGCCGCCCAACCGTCGGCGCGACGGGGGCACGCCGACTTCGCGCGCGCCGACAGCAGCGGCTGCATCCCGGGCAGCGGCGCGTGGAGGCGGCGGAGGGGCCGGTCAGTGCACCCGAGGCGGACAGGTGCGATCCAGCGTTCCGTGAACGCGTTCCCCGCGGCGCGGTCCGTATGAGCGGCGTGGACGGCGCAGGCGCCGGTCGGGTGTGCGGTGATGCCGAGCAGCTGCACCCGACGGGTGCCCGGTTCCGTTGCGCGCGCAGTGCCTTCGGCAGCATCCGGGCCAGGGCGGACAGAATTGCGCGGTCTGGCCAGTACAGCCGCGGCTTCGGGTTCGCCCGGCGCAGCACCGCGACTTCATGCCGCAGCGCTGGTAACTCCGCACTGCAGCAGTTCCGCCTTGCAGGTGCCGACCGCCGCGTAGACGACCTTTTCCAGGCTTGTCAGGGCCAGGCGACGACCTTCGACCACCGTGATCGGCAACGCTCGCTCTCCTCATGGTGCTCCCCGCCGAGCGTGCCGCGGCGCGTCCCTTGGAGCTGCGGTGTGGCAGCGGGGCACGCGTCATCGGCACCCGGACGGCCGCACAGGGTCCCGCCGGCCTGCGGGTCAGCTCTGGGGGCGGTGTCCACGCCGTGCGTTGACGGCGCGCCATTCGCGTGGGGTGACGCCGTAGGCGTCTTTGAAGACGCGGCTGAAGTGTGCGGCGTTTGTGAAGCCCCAGCGGTGCGCGACGGCTTCGATGGTCATCGACTGGGCGCGGGGCCTGGCCAGGTCTTTGCGGCATTCCTCCAGGCGGCGGGTTCGCACCCAGTCGCCGAGGGAGATGCCCGAGCGGGCGAGTGTGGCATAGAGGTAGCGGACGGAGATGTTGTGGGCCCGGGCGATGCGTGCAGCGGTCAGGTCGCGTTCGGCCAGGTGCGCGCGCACGTACTCCATGATGCGGTACTGCAGGGTGGCTTCGAGGGGTTCGTGTGCGAGCCGGCGGTCGCGCAGTCGAGTGGCGACGACAGCGCGGAGCAGTTCGATGCTGGGGGTGCTGATCTCTTCGGCGTCGTCGGCGCTCAGCTCGTGCCGGCAGTCGGCGAGTCTGCCGAAGTAGGTCGCGGCGAGGGCGGCGACGGGGCTGTCGGTGCTCAGACGGACCGCGGTGACGCGTTCCAGGGCGTGGTGCGGGAGCGCGAGGTCCGCGCGGGGTATGCGGAAGTAGTGCTGGTGGATGCCGCCGTCGTTGAGCAGGGTGTACGGCGCGGTGGTGTCGTAGAGCGCGAAATCTCCGGGGTTCAGCACGGCTTCGCGGTTGCCTTGGACGACCATGCTTGAGCCGGAGATCTGCAGTCCCAGGAAGATGTACGGCTCGGTGTCGTCACGGACCAGCATCGGGGTGCGGCGGATCGTCGTGGCGTTGGAGCGCACCGAGCAGATCGCGAGCCGCCCGACGTGGCTGATGCTGCCGACGGCGGAGATTTTGGCGTTCTCCGGGTGATGGTCGATGTCGACGCGGACGACCTTGTCCCAGATGACGTTGCGCACGGCCTCGGCGCGGTCGTCCGGGGGGACGTGTGTGGTGTCGATGGTGACGGTCATCCGCGCCTCCCCGTGCCGAAGTTCCACCGCGTCGCTGTGCCGCTCGACGCATTGCTCAGGTGTGGGCGGCTGCCGGTAACGCTAGAAGCGCCGACAGCGCGTGTACAAGTCGTTCGGACTCCGGGCCGGGTACGGGGCCGCGGTCGGTCCGGGGTGCAGGCGGATTCGTACATCTGCAACGGCGTTCCTCCCGGTGCCACGAGCGTTCTGTGCACACAGGGGCAAGTTTCGTGCACGGGAGGTGGAGTCGGTCGTGTTTGCGCGTCTAGCGTGGGGCCGCGGCGTGGAGCGCCGGGGCGGCCGGGCCGTTGACCTGCGAGGGCGACGGCTCGATGATCGCGACCCTGCGGGGTCGGCCGGGCGTTGAGGGCCTGTGGCACAGGGCGTACGGAGACGGGGGATACGGGTGTCCAGGGGCGTGGATCTGCGGTTGGTGGGCCGCCGCCGTGAACAGGACGTCCTGGAGGAAGTCCTTGCGGCTGCCCCGGCGGCGCCTTCGGCCGCCGTGGTGCGCGGTGGCGCGGGGATCGGGAAGACCGCGTTGTTGGACTGGGCGGTGGCGCGCGGTGAGCAGATGGGCTTTCGGGCTCTGCGGGTGACGGGTGTGGAGACCGAGGCGCAGCACGCGTTCGCCGGTCTGCATCAGTTGGTATGGCCGCTGATGCGGCTGACGGACGGGCTTTCGGCGGCGCAGCGGGCCGCGCTGGAGCATGCCCTGGGTGTCGTGGACGGCGATCCGCCCAGTGCCTTCTTGCTGTCGGCCGCAGTGCTGCGGCTGTTGGAGCTGGCCGCCGGGACGCAGCCGCTGCTGCTGGTCTTGGACGACCTGCACTGGGTGGACGCTTCCAGCGGGGGCGTGTTCGCGTTCGTGCAGCGGCGCACCGCCGGGTTACCGGTGGCGGTGATCGGCGCGGCGCGCACCGACGGGGTTCGGGTGGCCACCGACGGGGCGCGGGTGGTGGATCTGGCGCCGTTGGGGGAAGCGGATGCGCGGGAGCTGCTGGAGTTGCGGAGGCCGGGGTTGTCGGCGGTGGGCCGCGGACGTGTGGTTGCGGAGTCGGCGGGCTACCCTTTGGCGCTGGTCGAGCTGTCGGACGGGGAGGGCCTGGGAGGGTCGTTCGACTTGTCGTCGGTCTCGCTGGACGAGCGGTTGGCGCGGGCGTTCGGCAGTCAGCTCCGTCGGCTGTCGCCTGCCGGGCGGCAGTTGCTGTTGATGGCGGCGCTGACCGGGGCGTCCGTGGGACTTCCCGCGTTGCTGCGTGCGACGGCGGAGGCGCTCAGAGCCCCGGTGGGACCGGAGGATCTGGACGAGGCGGTGGAGGGCGGGCTCATCGCACGGGTCCGGGACGCGAGTCTGCCGGTGTTCCGGCACCCTCTCATCCGTGCGGCGCTGGTCAACAGCACGCCGTCCGCGGAGCTGCGCCGCGCTCACGCGGCCTGGGCTGATGTCCTGCCGGACGGCGATGCGCACCGGGTCACCCACCTGGCTGCGGCGGTGCTCGGCACTGACGATGCGGTCGCGGCGCTGCTGGACGAGGCCGCGCAGCGGAGTATGCGCCGTGGCGGTGACGCGGAGGCGGCGCTGATGTTGGCGCGGGCGGCAGAGTTGGGCAGCGAGCCGATGGAGCGGAACCGCCGGCTGACCGATGCCGCGGCCGCGGCGATGCGCGGTGGGCGGGCCGATCTGGCCGCGGACCTGATCGGGAAGGTGGCGCCTGAGGGCCTGAGTCCCGTGCACGAGATCCTGTACGCGTCGTCGCTGTGCTACGTCCGCCAGCACATGGAGGCCGACTTCGGCACCACCAACCGGCTCTACCCGCGGGCCTTGCGGGCGTTGGGCACCCTGCCCGACGAGCCGTGGAAGGCACCGATGCGCGAGGCGGTGGTGTTCGAGGCGGCGTTCTCGGCATCGTACTCGGGCGCACTCGAGCTGTGGGAGGCCGCCGACGCCGAACTCGCCAAGACCTCGGCGCCGATGCGGTTGTGCGCGGACGTGTGGCGGGATCCGGCCCGCACCGCGCACCGCGGAGCCGACCGGCTCGCCGGACTGCTCGCCACCCTGGGACCGGACGAGGAAATCGGTGCCTCGTGGATGCTGCTGTGGAGCTCCATCGCGCTGGAGGTGTTCGGTGACCACGAGGAGGTCTGGCAGCGCATCGCGGAGCGCTCCGCGTACGTCACGTTGTCCTTCATGAACCTGTGCATCGTCCACGACGGATTCCTGCGCGGACGCTGGGACCACAGCCTGGAACTGGCCCGTGCCAGCGCGGCGGAATCGGCGGCGCACGGCAATCTGCTGCAACGGCTGGCGTTCATCGTCAACGTCGGCAGTGTGCACGGCGCGCGCGGGGACAGCGCCGCGTTGGACGAGATCGAGGCCCTGCTGGGACCGTGGCGCGACGGCGCGGCGCCGGTGTTCGTACAACACCAGCTGCGCGGCGCACGGGCTCTGTGCTCGCTCAGCCTCGGGGACCACGAGGAAGCGTACCGGCTGGCGTGCGCGATCACCCCGCCGGGCGAATTCCCGCCGTCGGCCCCGCAGTTCCAACGCGTCTTCCTGACCCTGGTCGAGGCCGCGGTACACACCGGCCGCGCCGCGGAGGCGCGCCGCCACGTCGCCGCGGCGCGGAGCGCCGGTGTGCCGTCCGTCGCGCCGTTCCACGCCTTCGTCGTCGCCGCCGGGCACGCCTTCACGGCGCAGGAGGACACGGTCGGAGAGGCATGCGAGGCCGCGTACGCGGTGCCGGGCAGTCACAAGTGGCCGTTCGAGCTGGCGCGGCTGCGTCTGGTCCACGGCGCGTGGCTGCGCCGTCGGCACAGCCGGCGTGCCGCCCGGGAGATGCTGCTTGCCGCATACGCCGAGTTCGTGCGGCTGAAGGCCCAGCCTTGGGTGCGCCGGGCAGAGGAGGAGCTGCGCGCGGCCGGACATGTCCTCACCGAACACTCGGGAAGAGTCGTGGACTTGGCACTGCTGACCGCGCAGGAGCTGCGGGTCGCCGAGTTCGCGGCGAAGGGGCTGACCAACAAGGAGATCGGCGCGCAGCTGCGGATGTCCCCGCGGACCGTGGGCGCACACCTGTACAAGATCTTCCCCAAGCTCGGGGTGACCTCCCGGGCGGCGCTCGCGGACGCCCTGCGTCCTCGGAGGTAGTCCCAGGGCGCAGGGCGTTCTCCGTGGCGTTGATCAGCTGGTGAATCGCTGGACGAACGTCAATGCGGTGTCGGCGACTTCTCGCCATCCGTGGTCGATGGTCAGGGCGTGGCCGCGGCCCGGCATCTCCACGATCTCGGTGACCGCGGTCTCGTTGCGGGCCTGCTTCTTGTAGGAGCCGTGGGCAATCGACCATGGGACGGTGTTGTCGCGTTCGCCTGAGATGATCAGCAGCGGGCCGCGGTCCGGGGCGCGGGTGTCGACCTTGACCTCGGTCCAGGGGTTGATGTTGGCGGCGGCCGCCTGGAACAGCGGCTCCCCGGGGGCGGGCACCGCGAACTCCTCGTACAGGGCGCGGGCTTCGTCCTCCTCGACCGCGTTGGCGAACGAGTACCGGAACTGCTCGTACGTCAGCGGCACGGCCCGGTGATAGTTGGCCGGGTTCCCCAGCACCGGGCGTGCCGCGCGGAGCGCGGAGATCGGCAACGGCAGCACGCCACGGAACGGCGCCGGGTCGATGGCCACCGACGCCGCGGCCAGGCCGCGGCCGGCGATCATCTGGGTGATCAGGCCGCCGAAGGAGTGGCCGACGACCACCGGCTTGGCGTCGAGTTTCCCGATGACGGTGCAGAAGTGGTCGGCGACCTGTCCGACGCTCTTGCGGGCGAACACCTCGGGGTGGGCGTTGGCTTCCGCGACGGTGTCCGGGTCGTCGGGCCAGCCGGGCGTCAGGGCGGTGTAGCCGGCCGCTTCGAATACGGCGGCCCAGCGGTCCCAACTGGAGGGCAGCAGCCACAGGCCGTGGACGAACACCACCGGGGGCCGTCCGGAGGCGTTGGCCCGCTCGATCGCGGCAAGGTCGGATGCGGTCGACATGATGCGGTCTCCTTCTCGAAATGGACGGCGGTCAGGCGCGGACGGAGCGTGCGGCGGCGGTGATCAGGGAGACCACCGCGTCGGGACGGGAGTACATGGGCAGGTGGGAGCTGCGTACTTCGACCGTGGCGCCGCCGACGCGGCGTGCCTGGAAGCGCTGAAGTTCCGGCGCGATGCCGCGGTCCTGCGTGGACACCAGCACCCAGGACGGTACGCTGCGCCACGCCGCCGTGGTCGCGTGGTCGCTGAACGCGGTCGCCGACAGGGGTCGCTGGGACGCGGCGAGCACCCGTACGGTCGAGGCCGGCACGTCGTCGGCGAAGACGCGGTGGTAGCGGTCGGCCTTGATGTAGAGGTCCAGCCCCGGTGTTCCGTCCGGGCCGGGCGCCGGGATCGCGTCGAGCGCGGGTTGCAGCTCCGACCCGGGGTACCGGCCCGCGAGTTCGCCGAGAACCTCCCCGGCGTCGGGGACGAACGCGGCGATGTACACCAGGGCCTCGACCGACGGGCTGGTGGCGCCGGCCTCGCTCACGACCGCGCCGCCGTAGGAGTGCCCGGCCAGGACCACCGGTCCGGTCACCGCAGCGAGCACGGAGGCGAGGTGGGCGGCGTCGTGCGCCAGGCCGCGCAGCGGGTTGGCCACCGCGCGGACCGGGTAGCCGGCGCGTTGGAGCTTGGGAATGATCGGGTTCCAGCTGGAGGCGTCCGCGAACGCGCCGTGCACGAGGACGACCGTCGGCTTCCTGCGGGCGCCGTGGTCGGCGCTCGCGGCGGAGTCCGCGGCCGCGGTGCCGGTCGTGCCCAGGAGGGTCGCGCCGGCCACAGTAGCGGTTGAAAGCCCGATGATGCGGCGGCGCGAGGGGGTTTCACGGTCGGACATGGTGGTTGCTCTCCCCAGGGGTCAGGTGGCCGAGACGGCGTCGGCCGAAGGATGCGTGACCTGTCGTGGCTGGATCGGCGGCGGCCCGCCGACAGGGGGTCAGAGGCGGACGAGCGGGGTGTCGACCAGGTGTTCGACGAGGAACCACACCTGCTTCTCGCCGGTACGGATCACCGACGAGACGATCAGGTCGTTGCTGCCGTCGTCGCCGAACTCCGTCAGCCGCACAGCCGCGTCGCGCGCTTCCATGAGGATCACTTCGTGCGCCTCCAGCAAGCGCGAGAGCATCGCGGGGACCTCTTCGGCGCCGTCCGGCGGGCGCGGGATACGGGTGATCTCGGCGGCGTGCCGCGGGTCGCCCACCGCGACGCCGCCCAGGCTCTGGACGCGTTCGGCAAGGTCGTCGACGAGGGCGAGCTGCTCGCCGGCGTGCGCGTCGAGCAGCAGGTGCAGTTGGTGGAACGTGGCGCCGCGCATGAGCCAGTGGTGCTTCTTGTACAGGCCGTGGAGCATCTGGGTGTCGGCGAGGATGCGGTTCAGCCGCCGGCACGCGTAGAGCCGGGTGTCGTGGGACAGCCCGATCGGCAGTTGCTTGACGGTGCCGAACCTGTGGATCTCGTGGCCGTGTTGGTGCAGCAGTGGCTGTGCCGCACCGGCCGCGAGCGTGCCGGTCGCCGTGCCGGTGTCCGTGGGCATGGTGCCTCCGGTTCTGGGTGGGGGTTCCCTGAAGACGCTAGGGACGGCGCCTGCGCCCACGTGCCTGGCCGCGCACGGAGGCATGCCTGGGAGTGCGCCCCACCGCGACGGCGGATGACGTAAGTCACCGAGAGCCGATGCACGGTCGATTGACCTACGGCGCGCGTGCGAGGCGGACACAGGATCAGCGGAGAGGCCGCTACGACGGCGGCCTGTCGTTGACCACCGCACTTCCGCCCAGGAGCCAGTCGTGAGCCTTGTGCTGAGCACCGCGTCCGTACCGCCCGCGCACGGGCTGCCGTTCTGGAACCAGGCCTTGAGTCGGACGTGGGCGCCGGTGACGGTGACCGCGCAGGCAGAGGTGCCGTTCGCGGGCAGCGTCCGCAGCTACCGCCTCGGTGGTGTGCGGGTCCTCGCACTGGAAGCCGACGCGCAGGAGGTCACCGCGGCGGCGGCGCCGTCGCCGGACGGATGCATCACCGTCGTCATCGCCGCCGAGGGCACCATGTCGCTGGCGCAGGAAGGCAGGCGCGCGGTCGTGCGGCCGGGCGGCATGGTCCTGGTCGACACCAGCCGGCCTTTCCGGCTGGCACACGACGAGGCGCTGCGCTTGTACGCGTTCCATCTTCCGCGGCGTGCCACCGGGCTACCGGAGGCGACGATCGCGCGGATGGTCGCCGTCGCGGTGGAGCCGGACAGCACCGTGGCGTGCGTCTTCGGGCCGTTCCTGGCATCCCTCGCCCGGTCCGCGTCCTCGTTCACCCCCGAGGTCGGCGAACGCCTCGCCGACAGCATCCACGGCCTGCTCGCCGCCCTCGTCGCGGACCAGGGCCACAGCCCGCCGCCGGAACCTGACGCAGCGCGAGCCCAACTGGCTTTGCGTATAAGGGATTTCGTCAATTCGCGCTTGGCCGACCGCGACCTTTCCCCAGAGCTGATCGCGCGGGCGCACCGCATCTCGGTGCGCCACCTGCACAAGGTCTTCGAAGGAGAAGGCATCACCGTGCGCCGTCTGGTCCAGCGCCGCCGCCTCGAGGAGTGCGCGCGGGAGCTGGCCATGCGCGGTCCGTCGGGCCCGACGGTCGCATCCGTCGCGCAGCGCTGGGGATTCGTGAGCACGGCCCACTTCAGCAGGGCGTTCCGCTCCGCCTACGGCCTGTCCCCCACCCAGTGGCGGCACACGCGCACGCCCACGGCGGCGACGGCGTCGCCGTGAGCGCGCCGCTTAGTGGGAGCCTCCAAGCCGCCTGCCCTCGGCGCGCAGCACGTGGAGCGAGACCGCGGCCAGGCCGGCGAGCAGCACGGCGGAGATGCCGAGCGCCCACGCCAAATGGACGCGCAGCACCAGGACCGCGCCGGCGAGCGCCCCGCCGAACATGCACACCGCCGAGGCCAGGCGCCGTGCCGGGTTGCGTTTCTCCGCCGGGTCGGCCGCGATCCCGGCCAGCGTGAGGGTGAGCACGGTGGTGGTCAGGTCCGGGACAGCCAGGCGCCGGACCACGGCGTTCTGCAGGCCCATGCACACTCCCAGCACGGCGATCAACGCGTATCGCGCGGCCGTCCCGGGAGGGGCGTCCGGCAAGGCGAGCGCGGTCGAGGCCGCCATCAGGACCGCCTGGACGGTCACTGCGGTCGCGAACAGGCGGCCCCTGCGCACCGGGACGGCCGACCGGGCATGCACCCGTCCGCCAAGGAGGGCGCCGACCAGGAACGCGCCGAGCGAGACCAGCGACGCCTGCGCGGACAGCCCCGGTGCCCCGGCCCACGCGAACCCGAGGAAGACCACGTTGCCGGTCATGTTGGCCACGAAGACATGCCCGAGTGCGAGATAGCTGACCGCGTCGACGAACCCCGTCACCACCGTGAGCAGCAGCAGCGCCGGCACGAACCGGCGGTGCGCAGTGCCCGCCATCGGCCACACCGTGCCCCGCAACCCCGCGACCAGGGCGCGCGGCCAGGTTCCTTGTCGAGGATCACATGGCACGGGACTCGGCCTCCCAGTCCGCGGCCGAGGGTCTGCGCCGGTCGGCGAGGACGACGCGGGCGAGCAACCCGCCGCCCACCCCGAGGGCGATTGCCGCGCCGGCGCTCCAATCCGGCCAGCCAAGGTCCGCGGCGCTGTCGACGGCGTACTGCCCGGGCCCGGTCATGGCCAGAGCGGCGCAGCTGACGACGAGGACGAGCGGGTACTCGTACCCGTCGAACTGCACCCACAGCCCGTGCCGCCATTTGACGGTGACGGCCACGGTCATGACGCCGATCGCCCCGGCCGCGGCCAGCGGGGTCAGCGCTCCTGCGGCGAGCAGCAGGCCGGCGCCGATCTGGCTGCCACCGGCGATGACCGCGGTGGCTGTTCCGCCGCGGAACCCGTCGTCGCGGAACTCCCGCACGCCGCCGGACAGGCCCTTCCCCCCGATCCAGGGGGTGACCTTCTGGATCCCGTGGCCGGCGATGAGCAGGCCGATGGCGAGACGCAGGACCAGCAGTCCAGCATCCATGGCAGATCTCTCCTGTCTGGGAAGCAACTCCGGGCCGCCGCGCTGAGCGTTGCCGATCGGGCGCGGCGAGAAGACGGCGTCGGGGGCCCGGGCGGGGGGCCGGCCGCCCGCCCCGCCGGGCGGGGGGGGGGGGGGGCGGGCAGGTCGCCCGGCCGCCGACGCCGCGGGCGGGCGCGGCGGGGGTGGGTCCGCGCCCGCGGGTCAGCCGGCCGCGTGGGCGCCGATGAAGTGCTTGGCGTACACCACGCCCAGCCCGTAGGCCCCGGCGTTGGCCTTGACGATCTCCATCACCCCGTCGTAGGTCGTCGCGCGCGCCCAGTCCCGCTGCAGCTCCAGCAGGACCTGGACCCAGGTCACCGGCACGGCGCCGGCGGCGAGCATGCGCTGCATCGCGTGCTCGTGGGCGGCAGGCGTCACGCCGCCGGACGCGTCGCCGACGACGTACACCTCGTAGCCCTGGTCGAGCGCGGACAGTACCGGCAGGACGAGGCAGACCTCGGTCCACAGCCCCGCGATGACGATCTTGCTGCGGCCGGTGGCCTTGACCGCGTCGACCAGGGCGGGGTCCTCCCAGGCGTTCATGGTGGTGCGGTCGATCGGCCTGGCGTCGGGGAAGACCTCGAGCAGTTGCGGCAGCACGGGGCCGGAGAAGGACTCGGCGGCGACGGTGGTGATGACGGTGGGCACGTCGAAGAGCCTGGCGGCCTTGGCCAAGCCGACGGTGCCGTTGATGATCGAGGTGCGGTCGCCGCTGCCGGAGCCGAAGAACATCTGCGGCTGGTGGTCGACGAACAGCATCATGGCGTTGTCCGGCGTGAGCAGGTCCGGGCTCGGGGCCGCGGTGACGTCGGCGAGGTTGACCATCAGGGTTGTCTCCTTCATGGATGCGTAAGGGTGGGCACAGCAGTGCCCGCGGGCTCGGAGCATCGGCGCCCCGAGCACGGGCACGCGGACGGTTCGGAGGCGCGCCGGCCGCAGGCGCGTGACGGATGCCGAAACGGGCCGGTTCAGAGCACGAAGCAGGCGTCGAACGCCGGGGTTCGGGCCTCCGGGGTGAAGCCGCGCTGGACGCGCCATTGGCGGTGCTGCTCGGACTCGGCGACGGCCTGGGCGAGCAGGTCGGCCTGCCGGGCGCCGGACAGGCTCGGCTTGGGGGTGGCCTGGTAGCCGCCGAAGTACGCCACCGGGCTCCACGCGGGACTGATGGGCGGCAACTCCTCGTCGCAGCCCTCGTATTCGGCGGCGGCGTAGACGATCCGGCCGTCGACGACGGTCAGGACCGACTCGATGTGCGCGATGTCGTCCTCGTGTACGGCGAAGTAGTCGTCCGACAGTACGGCGAGGTCGGCATAGCAGCCCTCCCGCAGGACGCCCTTGACGTGCTCCTCGCCGGTCAGCCGGGCGCCGCCGCGGGTGTACAGCTCCAGGGCGTCCTCGCGCGTGAGCCGGTTGTCCGGGAGGTACAGGCACAGGTCGCCGACGGTCTTCCCGGTGACCAGCCAGTGCAGGGCGACCCACGGGTTGTACGAGGACACGCGGGTGGCGTCCGTGCCGCCGGAGACCGCGATGCCGGCATCGAGCATCCGCCGCACCGGCGGCGCCTGGGCCGCTGCCTCGGCGCCGTACCGGGACACGAACGCCTTGCCCTGGAAGGACATCCGGCTCTGCACGCTGATGCCGCCGCCGAGCGCGGCGATGCGGTCCAGGCTGCCGGGCGAGACGGTCTCGGCATGGTCGAACAGCCACCGCCCCGTCCCGGGGAACAGGCCGTCCGCGGCGAGCTTCTCGAACACCCCCAGGTCGCGGCGGATGGTCTCGTCGTAGGTGGCGTGCAGCCGGAAGCCCCAGCCGTTCTCCGCGAGCAGCCGCACGGCCTTCTCGAACTGCGCTTCGTACCCGGCGTTCAGCTCGGGCCGGGGTTCGGCGAAGTTCTCGAAATCGGCCGCGGCCCACACCAGGTTCTCGCCCGCACCGTTCAGGCGCAGCCACGCGTCGCCGTCGCCGGGGCGCACGGTCTCGATCCACCGGTTCAGGTCGGCGATCTCCTGTCCGGCTTCCTGAGGGAAGAGGTGGTAGGCGATGCGCACGGTCAGTTCCCCGGCCTCGGCCAGGTCGATGACGGTGCGGTAGTTGTCGGGGAAACTCTGGAACCCGCCCGCTGCGTCGACCGCGGAGGTGAGGCCGAACCTGTTGAGCTCACGCAGGAAGTGCCGGGTGGACAGCCGCTGGTCGTCCTCGTCCAGGCGCGGTGCCTTGGCCAGGGTGGAGTAGAGCACCAGGGCGCTGGGCGCGGCGAGCAGGACGCCGTTGGGGCGGCCGTCGCGCCCGCGGACGATCTGCCCGCCCGGCGGGTCGGGTGTCTCGCGGGTGAATCCGGCCGCGGCGACGGCGGCGCGGTTGAGGATCGCGGACTGGTACAGGTGCAGCACGAACACCGGGGTGTCCGGGGCGGCCGCGTTCAGCTCGGCGACCGTCGGCATCCGGCGCTCGGCGAACTGGTCGGCGGTCCAACCACCGACAACACGCACCCACTGGCCGCGCGGCGTGCGGCCGGCCTGCTCCTTGAGCATCGCCAGCGCCTGGCGCAGCGTGGGCACGCCGTCCCAGCGCAGTTCCAGGACGTAGTTCAGACCGCCGCGGATGACGTGCAGGTGCGCGTCGTTGAGACCCGGGACGACGCGGCGTCCCAGCGCGTCCACGACGCGCGTGGCGGGCCCGACGTGCCGGTGCAGCTCGCGGTCTCCGCCCAGCGCCTGGACGCGTCCGCCGCGGATGGCGACCGCGTCGGCCTCGGGGCGCCTCGGGTCCCCGGTGAAGACCTTGGCGTTGCGGACCAGCAGGTCCGCGGGCTCGGCGGCGCCTGCGCCGGGGCTGAGACCAGTGACGGGCATGGAGGTCACGGGAGTTCACCTCGCCCAGTGGACGGCGGCGCGCCCAGCGTGGTCAGGGCGGCAAGGAAGATGTCCAGGTGTTCGTCCGCCCGCTCGGCTCCCGCAGGCACCAGGCGGTAGGAGTCGGCGAGAAAGCGGCGCACGTCCCCGGTCGGGAACCGGACCACCGCGGTGCCGTCCGCGGTGCGCAGTTCCACGGCCGTGTGCCGCGAGCAGAGCGGGACCACGGACACGCAGCCCTGGCCGGCGCCCTCCGGGGCGTCGACGCCCCGCGCGAGAAGCTCGCGAGAGAACACCCAAGAGGTTTCCGGGGCTTGGGGCGTCGCGTGGTCGGTGAACACCAGCGCGACGGCGTACGGGTCCGGGGTGGCGTAGCGCAGACTCACGCGGACGGGCAGGACACCGGGCAGGTCGGTGATGATCCCGGCGTGGATGCGGTGGTCGATCGTGTGCACGGCGCTCATGCGTCAGTCCGAGGCCAGGGCGTCGCGCAGCGCGCGGACCGCGACGGAGACCGCCAGTTCCGCACCGGCCGTCTCCCGCAGCGCGTCGAGCATGACGAAGTCGTGGATGACCCCGAGGACGCGGACGGCCGCGACCGGGACTCCGGCCTCGCGCAGCTTCGCCGCGTACGCCTCGCCCTCGTCGCGCAGCACGTCCGCCTCGG
Source organism: Yinghuangia soli (assembly GCF_021502675.1). GTDB lineage: Bacteria > Actinomycetota > Actinomycetes > Streptomycetales > Streptomycetaceae > Yinghuangia > Yinghuangia soli. Next base: position 31,838 of record NZ_JAKFHA010000024.1, on the reverse strand, counting down.
CGGTGATCACCGTTGCCGACGGCAGCCCCGCCAGCTGTTCGGCGCTCGCCCGCAGCGGCGACGCGGTGATCTGCGCGCGCTCGGCCTCGTCGGTCGTGTACTGGTCCCAGAACCAGTGCATCGCGTCCCGGCGTAGGAAGTAGCCCTCGGCGAACTGGTCATAGGAGGCCGTGTCGAACGCCGCATCCGTCACCGGGTAGAACAACACCTGGTGGCGCAGTTGCACGTCCCCGCGCTCCTTGGCCAGCAGCGTCAGCGCCGCCCCCATGTTGCCGCCGACCGAGTCGCCGACCACAGCCATCCGCGTCCCGTCCAGGTCCTTGGACGCGCCATCGCGGACCACCCACTGGGCAACGGCATAGCTCTGCTCCAGCGCGACCGGGTACCGCACCTCGGGCGAGCGGTCGTACTCGGGGAACACCACCGCCGCGCCGGTCCCGACCGCGAGTTCGCGCACCAGCCGGTCGTGCGTATGCGCGTTCCCGAACACCCAACCCGCCCCGTGGATGTACACCACCACCGGCAGCACACCCACCGCACCGCGCGGCCGCACGATCCGGACGCGCACATTGCCGGTGGGACCGCCCTCGACGGCGACCCACTCCTCGTCGATGTCCGGCTTCGCGACCGTGCCGGACTGCACCTCGTCGACGGCCTTGCGGCCGTCCTCGACGGGCACCTGGTACAGGAACGGCGGGCGAGCCGTAGCCTCGGCGAACGCCGCAGCCGCCGGCTCCAGCACCGGACCGGTGAGCGGATCACTCATGTCTGCCTCCTCGCTTGGGCGCACCCCGCCTGAGCTGTACGCGGCTGCCCCCACTACCTCTGCGGCGGCCGGGACCGGCCGCCCGAGAACGAAGCTACGAGCGCTTCCCCGGACCGCTTTGACTGCGCGTGCACCAACTCGCAACTGCGAACGCCAGGCCGGAGGCAGCGCCTCCAAGCCGGTGCAGCGCTGCGTCCCAGGCGGTCGGGCGTCGCCTTCGACAGCACAGACCTACTCGTGCAACTCGGTCACCTGAAGGCTTGAATGTCAGACCCTGGCAGGGGGGATAGTGGGGCCATGGACGACCCCACCGTGACGGTGTGGGTGCCGAGCGGCAACGCGTTCATCCGCAGCGCCTGTGGCGGTGAGGAGCGTCACGATGTCGATAGGGCGAACGTGGCGTCGAAGGCTGCGGTGAACTTCGCGTCCGGTCCCTGATCAGGTGGACGAACCATGTCCGTCACGGCCCGCCCTGCCCTGATCGGATCCCGATCGGACGTGCGAAACCGCCGCGGGCTCCTCCTTCTGCAGGCTGCCGGCGTCAAGCTGCGGTCGACTCGCTTCGTTGCCGGGTACGCGCCCACAAGTGGCTCAATGCCGGTCTCCCGCACGCGGTCTTGATGTGCTGGCAGGCCGATCCCTGGCGCCGAGGAGCAGCGTGCACCCGACAAGCGAAGCCCTGACGGTACGGCGGCGCAGGACCGCCCGGCGTACGGTGCAGGCTGCTGCGGCAGCCCTCGTCGGCGGCCTGCTCACGGCGGCGGCGCCGGCCGCAGTGCCTCCGGCGGACCCGGCGACGTCGGTGGTGACGGTCCGGACAGGTGGGGACCGCGCCGGCGACGCGGTGGTCGGTCCGCTGGCCGGTGTGCGGCTGGCGCTCTACGCGGACGCGGACGCCGCCGCGCCGCTGCCCGAATCCTGGGCCGCATGCACGTCGGACGCCGACGGGGACTGCTCGTTCACGATCCCCGACACCGGGCGCGGCGGCGCGAATGCGGCCCGCGTCCTGCATGTCGGCCAGCCTGCCGACGGTGTGCCGGCCGGGTGGTTCACCAGCACCTCGCTGCGGACCGGGGCCGGGAGCGGCTCGGGCTCGGTGCAGTCGCCGTACCGGTTCCCCACGCCTGCGCTCGTGGGCGGTCAGACCTACAGGTCCACGGGTGACTTCATGCGGAGCACCGACTACGCGGCCTCGCCCTACGTCGCATCCGGCGGGATCTGGCAGCAGTCGCGGACGAATCCGCCGCTGCCCCAGGCATGCGGGCTGGACATCGCCCTGGTCCTGGACCTCTCGGCCTCGGTCGGCAGTGCGCTGCCCTCGCTGAAGAAAGCCGCCGACGGGTTCGCCGACGCCCTCACCGGCACGCCCTCGCGGCTCGCGCTGTTCTCGTTCGACCGCTCCTCGCCCAGCGCGGGCGCGGACGCCAACCACCCCGACCTGATGTCGGTGTCCACTACCGAGGGGGCGACGGCATTCAAGCAGCTGTACGCCGGGTGGTCGCTCGGGTCAGGGACGAACTGGGACCAGGGACTGTACGCCGTGGCAAAGGCAGCCCCGCATTACGACGCGGTGGTCGTGCTCACCGACGGCAACCCCACCTACTGGAACAACCCGCGCGAAGGCGACGGCTCGCACACGCACTTCGCCGACGTCGAAGGCGGCATCTTCGCCGCCAACGCCGTCAAGGCGGAGAACACCAGGGTCGTCGCCCTGGGTGTGGGCAAGGGCGTCGAAGGAGTCTCGGGCCTGAACCTGCGCGCCATCAGCGGGCCGACGGCTTTCGACGGAACCAACCCCACCACCGCCGACTACTTCCAGACCGCCGACTTCGACACCGCCGGACAGGCGCTGCACGACATCGCGCTGACCCACTGCGACGGAACCCTGTCGGTCATCAAGCAGATCGTCCCGGCGGGCAACACCGGCGAGGACGTCACCGGATCGACCTCGGCCGGCGGCGGCTGGGAGTTCACCGCGACGAGCACCACGGCCGGCATCGGCGGGCTGCCCGACACCCAGCGCACACCCAACACCCGCGCGGTCGGCGGCGTGGTCTTTCAACCGACCTTCCCGCCGGCCGTACCCGAGGCCGACATCACCGTCACCGAAGCCCAGCAGCCGGGGCACACCCTGGTGACCAGGGGCGGCAAGAACGCCGTCTGCACCAACCTCGACACCGGCGCCCCGCTGCCGGTGACCAACACCGGGACCGCGGACGCACCCGGCTTCACCGTCGACGTTCCCCGCCTGGCAGCGGTCAGCTGCGTCGTCCACAACCGGCCGCCGCTACCCGCCGACGTCGCCGTGTCCAAGCAGTGGTCGATCGACGGCGTCACCTACACGCACTCCGCCCGGCCTCCCGGGTACGACGCAGCGCTGACCCTCACCGGCCCGGCGGCTGACGCCGGTGCCTCCGCGCAGGATTGGGACACCGTCCGCACCGGCTACACGGCCGGCTCCGCAACAACCCTGGCCGAGACCGCCACACTGCCGGACTCGTGCACGCTCGTGGACAGCCGCGTCGTCACCGCGAACGGAACGCAAGTCGCGGCACCCCTGCCGTACACCGCGCAACTGCCCCTGGCGCACAACACCTTCACCGTCCGCAATACCGTCACCTGCACTACGACCCCGTCACCCACCCCCACTCCCGGCACGCCCACTCCGACACCCACGCCGGGGCCGTCCACACACATCCCCTCACCTCCCGCGCCCGCCATCCCGGCAGAGCAGGCCCGCAGCGGCGGCGCCCTCCCGCGCACGGGTGCGGCCCACCTGTTCACCGGCATCGTCGTGGGGTGCGCCCTGCTGGCCGCCGGCGCGCTGGCCCTCGCAGCGACCCGGAACCGGCGGCGCACCTGAGCAGTTCCTGCCCCGGGGCGCGGCGGCCACCCGCCGCCCCGGTAGGCGGCGTACCACCGCTGCGCGGTCCGGCAGGGGGCGCCCAGCCGCCCGTGCCGTCGCCGCCGGCGAGATTCCGCCGTGCATGTGCGGGCTCGGCACCCGTAGTCGCGTCGGCTCAGACGAACTGTCGGGCCCGTCGTGTGCAGCCGCAGGGGCGACCCCGAGGAACGGAACCACTCGGGGTTCGGTTGCGCCGGATTCGACGAGGCTTTCGGGAGAGCCTGGGAGCATGCTCGCGCAGCGGGGGCGCGTCCGGGGGGGATGCAGTGCCTGGGACACCGGTTCAGGGGCCGACCGGGCGCCGGTCGACGTCGGAGCTCCGGGGCGGGCGGTGCCGGCACGCATCCGCCGGCGATGCGGCTTCCGTGCGGACGGCGATGCGGGGAGCCCGGACTCGCACGTGCCGGGGAGGGGCTGCGGTGCCGCGCCGGCGGCGGGAGCTCGCGGGTCCCGCCGCGTCGGTTCAGTCGTTCCAGGTGCGTTGCTCCCGCCAGGGGTCGCCGTAATTGTGGTAGCCGCCTGCTTCCCAGAAACCGGGTTCGTCGGTGTCGGCGAGGGTGATGCCGCGGATCCACTTGGCGGACTTCCAGAAGTAGAGGTGGGGGACCAGCAGTCGAACCGGCCCGCCGTGCTCGGGGGACAGCGGGAACCCATCGAACTCGTGGACCAGCCAGGCCTTGCCGTCGAGCAGGTCTTCGAGGGGGAGGTTGGTGGTGTATCCGCCGTGGCAGTGCGCGACGGCGAAGTCGGCGGCGGTGTCGGCGAGCAGGGTGTCCAAAGCGACGCCGCGCCAGGTCGTGTCGAACTTCGACCAGCGGGTCACGCAGTGGATGTCGGTCGTCACGTCCTCCTGAGGCAACCGCATGAAGTCCGCCCAGGACCAGGTCTTCTCCAGCCCGGCCTCGTTCGTGACGGTGAACCGCCAGTCCTGTTCGGCGACCTGCGGCGTGGGGCCGGCGCTGAGGACCGGGAAGTCCTCGGTCGGGTACTGGCCGGGCGGCAGCCGGGTCAGGTCGAACCCCCGCTTGCCGCGGAATCCCGGTGAGACGGACATGGTCGCTCCCATTGCTCTGCGACGTGGTGCCGCGTCGTGCGATGCGTTCAGGCAAACACGGCGGCGGCGGCCGCGCATCCGGACCGCCGCCGCCGGGTATACGCCGCCGGACGGCCCCGGTCCGACAATCCGGCGGCACGTCCGCGACCCGAACGCGCCCGGCCAGGCCAAAGGAGACCCATGCCCCTTCCCACGTTCCGCGACGGGAATGTCCTCGCCGGCCCTTTGTCGGGAGTTTTCGCCGCCGACGTGACCGCGGCCTGGCTCCGCTGCCCTGACTGCGGCTGCGAGGCTCCGGTGGCCGCGCTCTGCGTGTACGACGCCGGCCCCGGCGCGGTGGCGCGTTGCGCGGGCTGCGACCGCGTCGCGCTGCGCGTCGCCAGGCAGGGCGACACGGTGTGGGTGGACTTCGGCGGCGGGGGCGCACTGCGGTTCACCGTCCCGGACGGGCCCTGAGCGCCCGCGGGCCGGCGTCCCGGGGCGGCCGGGAGCGGCACGGTCCACGGGCGCGGGGCTGGTCAGCCGAACCGCTCGGTGCGGATCCGGCCCGCGTCGTGCCCGAGCCCGACCAGCAGGTTCGCGGCGTGTTCGACGAATCCGGTGGGGCCGCAGACGAAGCACAGCGGCCGGTCCTGCGGGAGCCAGCCCGGGGCGGACAGGTCGGCGGCGGCCAGCCGTCCCGCCGGGCGTACGACACCGTCCGGGGAGACGCGCGTGTACACGTAGTGCACATCGGCGCCGCCGTCGCGGCCCGCGTACCGGTCCAGGTCGTCGCGGAACCACCGCTGACCGGGTTCGCGCAGCGAGTAGACCAGCCGGAACGGCGTTGCGGCTCCGGACCGTTCGCGGGCCCGCAGCATCGCCATGAGCGGCGCGACCCCCGATCCGCCCGCGACCAGCAGCACCGGGTCGGGGGACTCGGGACGCCAGACGAACCACCCGCCCAGCGGACCGCGGAGCTGCACATCCGCACCCACCGGCAACTCCTGCGCCAGGTACGGCGAGACCTCCCCGTCGGGAACCGGCTGTACCGAGATCGCCACCCCCTCGCCGGCCGGCGCCGACAGGGAGTAGCTGCGCACCGCCTGGTAGCCGTCGTCCGCGGTCAGCCGCACGTCGACATGCTGGCCTGCAAGATGCCCGGGCCAGTCGGGCACCGAGAACACCAGCGTCCGCGCCGTCGCGGTCTCCGCGGTCCGCGTGGTCAGCCGGGCCCGCAGCCACGCCCCGGGCACCGTCAGTCCCCCCACGTGCGCTGCTCGCGCCACGGATCGCCGCGGTCGTGGTAGCCGAGCGACTCCCAGAAGCCCTGCTCGTCGCGTTCCATCAAGCGAATGCCGCGCACCCACTTCGCGGACTTCCAGAAGTACAGATGCGGGATCAGCATCCGCGCCGGGCCACCGTGCTCAGGCGCAAGCGGCGCCCCGTCGTACTCGTGGACGATCCACGCCCGCCCGTTCGCGAGGTCGTCGAGCGGCACGTTGGTGGTGTAGCCGCCGTAGGACTCCACCATGGCGTACCCGGCACCGTTGGGCACGTGCGCGAGGAACGCGTCGACCGGCACGCCCCGCCACGAGGTGCCGAACTTCGACCAGCGCGTCACGCAGTGGATGTCCACGGTCGGGCTTTCCTGGGCCAGTGCCTGGTACTCGGCCCACGTCCACCGGCGCTCGCCGCCGGATGCATCGGTGACGGTGAACGTCCACGTGTCCCGCTCGATCCGCGGAGTGGGGCCGGCGGAGAGTACGGGAAACCCGTCCGCGACGAACTGGCCTGGTGGCAGCCGGGGGTCGTCGCTGCGGTGGAACCGCTTGAATCCCGGCGAGAACCCGCTCACGCTGTGCTCCGTTCCGCGGCGAACGCGCCGCTTCGGCAACCGTCGCAGCCTTCGCGTCGGCGCCGCGGCATTCGCCGCCCGTGTCCCGTGCCGCCGCCCTCTTCGTCACCCATTCTGCGGCACCCGATCAGCGGAACCGGGTGAGCTGCACCGGATCCTGCGGCACCCGGTCATGCGGCCGGCTGCTCGGGGAGGCGGTGGATCGTCCCGGCTTTCATCACGAAGTCGACGCGTCCGGTGGCCTCGATGTCGGTGAAGGGGTCACCGGGCATGGCCACCAGGTCGGCCCTGTTCCCCTCGGCGATCACCCCGGTGTCGGGCAGTCCCAGCAGGTCCGCCGCCGTGCTGGTCGCGGCCTTCAGCGCCCGTTCGGGGGTGATGCCGTTGGCGACCATCGCGGTGAACTCCCGCCAGTTGTCCTCGTGCGGGAACATCCCGCAGTCGCTGCCGAACGCGATGCGCACGCCGCTGGCCGCGACATGCTCCGCGGAGTCCAGGATCGCCCGCCGGTAGCGCTGGTACTTGCGCTGCTTGAACGCCGGTGCGCCGCGCCAGGCGTCGTCGTCGAACGCGATACGGGCGTGAGTGGTGACCGTGTACTGGGTCGGGACCAGAAAGACCCCGGCGTCCTCGACCATCCGCAGCGCCTCGGGCGAAGCGAGGTTGCCGTGCTCGATACTGCGCACCCCGGCGCGCACCGCCCGCTTGACGCCTTCGTCGCCGTAGCAGTGCGGGGCCACCGGGACGCCGAGGTCGCGGGCCGTCGCGACGAGCACGGCCATCTCCTCGGCCGAATAGGTGACCTGGTCGGGCGCGTCCGACGGCGTGGAGAACCCTCCGGTGGCCGCGAACTTGATCCAGTCCGCCCCCGCGCGGATCTCCTCGCGCACCCTCCGGCGGATCTCGTCCGGACCGTCCGCGCAGGCGAGTTCGGCGAGGCGGCGGCACCCCTGCATTTCGTCGGAGAGCAGGCCGCTGCCGTCGCCGTGGCCGCCCCGCGCGGAGATGATGTGCGGCGCGACGAGCATCCGGGGCCCGGCCACGGCGCCGGACGCCACGGCGTCGCGCAACGCGATCGTGTGGTGGCTGACGTCCGCGCAGCCAAGGTCCCGGACGGTCGTGAAGCCGTTGCGCAGCAGCGTGGCCAGCACCGGGACCGCGGCCAGTGTCTTCGCCGCGGTCGAGTCGGTGAACGCCCGGGCCGGTGAACGCGCGTCGATGGCGACGTGGGTGTGGCAGTCGATGAACCCGGGGCACAGCGTGCGCCCCGACAGGTCGACCACCCGCACGCGTTCCGGCTCCGGCGGAGCGATGCGCACCGCGATGCGCTCGAGGCGGCCGTCGCGGACGAGGACATCCCGTACACCCGCCGGCGCGGAGGTCAGTCCGTCCCACAGCACGGCGCCGGTCAACAAGGTCGCACTGCGGGTGTCGCCGTTCTCGGCCATCGAGTCGCCGTCCTCGTCGAGGGTGGCCCGTGCGCCGTCGCACGGGGTGCCTGGACGGCTCCGGTGCCCCGGCCGTCGACTCTTCAACCGGCCTGCACCGCCCGAACGGGAAGGCGCGCCTGCGCTCGGGCCGTCGAGGCGGGCGAGGCGCGGGGCTGCGGGGCTGGTCGGGCTTCCAGGAACGGCTCCGCCTTACCCGTTCGGCCGAACCGGGCCGCGGGCAACGCCGGGCATGCGGACGGCCCGACGGCCCCAGGGGAGCAGGCCTTGCGGGCTGCCGCTCCGTCGGCCGCCGTTTCCGGCAGGGGCCGCTGCCGGTTGCGGGGCGGCACCGGCCGAGGACGATGAAGTGAGGGGAGAGCACCGGGGGCCGTGTGCCCTGGACCTGGGCACGTTCACATAACTGGAGTGCACATGACGCAGCTTCCGCCGCCCGTCACGCCGTATCTGGAGCCCGCCGCGAAGGCGCTGGCCGACGCGACCGACCCGCACCCGCGGATCTACGAGGTCCCCCCGGAGCAGGGCCGCGACATCCTCGCAGGTCTGCAGAGCGGCGAGGGCGTGGCGCGCCCCGAGGTCGACGAGGAGTGGGTGGACGTCGACGCGGGCGAGTGGGGCAAGGTCCGCACCCGGATCATCCGGCCGAAGGGCGCGACCGGCCCGCTGCCGGTCGTGGTCTACATCCACGGTGCGGGCTGGGTCTTCGGCGACGACAAGACCCACGACCGGCTCTTCCGCGAACTGGTGGTCGGCGCCGGCGCCGCCGGCGTGTTCCCGGTGTACGACCGGGCCCCGGAAGCGAAATACCCCACCCAGGTTGAGCAGAACTACGCCGTCGGCCAGTGGCTGCGCAAGAACGGCGCCGACCACGACCTGGACACCTCCCGCGTCGCGGTCACCGGCGAATCCGTCGGCGGATGCATGTCTGCGGTGTTCGCGCTCATGAACAAGGAACGCCAGGACGGCCTCGAGCTCAAGGCGCAGGTCCTGCTGTACCCAGTGACGAACGCCGACTTCGACACCCCGTCGTACCTGCAGTTCGCCGAGGGCTACTACCTCACCCGCGACGGCATGAAGTGGTTCTGGGACGCCTACACCGCCGACCCCGCCGAGCGGAAGCAGCATTACGCCTCGCCGCTCCAGGCGTCCCTCGACCAACTCCAGGGCCTGCCGACCACGCTGGTGATCACCGATGAGGCCGACGTTTTGCGCGACGAGGGCGAGATGTACGCCAACAAGCTCCGCGAAGCCGGCGTGGACGTCACCTCCGTCCGCGTGGCGGGCATGGTCCACGACTTCCTGCTCCTGGACAGCCTGCGCGACACCCGCGCCGCCAACGTTGCCCGGGGCCTGGCGATCGACGCACTGAAGAAGGCACTCCACGACAGCTGACCCCCTACGGTTCCCCCGCCGGGCAGTGGGCGAGACATGTGCGGGCCCCGTAGTTGGTGCTGCGGGGCAGACGGTGACAGCGCTCGCCCGCTGCGTGCGGGTTCCGCGGCACGTGGGGAGGAGGCCGGAGTGGTCTCGCATCGGGGACGACCTGTGGCGACCCGCTCCGGCCCGCGCCTTCGCCGAGGCGTCCTCGACGCAGAAGCGCTGCTGGTGTGCCGTCGCTGGGCTGCTCAAGCGTGGATTCGGCCGGCGTGGAGGGACTTCTGCTGCGGTTGTCCGCGCTGGATCCGGAGGCGGAGGCCGCGGTCCGGGTGATCGCCTACTTCGACGCCCTGGGCTGACCCACTTGAGCGTACGGACCCTGCGCCGGTATCACGAGGCGGCCTTGCTGGAACCCGCCGTTGTGGACGAGACCACCGGTTACCGCTACTACGGCGTCGACCAAATTCCGACCGCGCAGGTCATCCACCGGCTCCGCGAGCTCGACGTGCCCCTGAGCGACGTGCGGCGGATCCTGCGGAGCCCCGACCCTGGTGTCCGGGCGGCCCTGATCAGGGACCACCTGCAACGCCTCGAGGACGTGCTCGATCGCACTCGGGCCGCGGTCGTGTCGCTGCGCCGCCTGCTTCGGCCCGACCCGGCGCCGATCGACGTCGAGCTGCGAGCGGAGCCCGCCCGGACGGTCGCGGCGGTGGAGGCCGCAGTCGACCATCGCGACGTCGCGAGCTGGTACGCGGGTGCGATGGCGGAATCGGAGGCGGCTGTGGGCACCGCCGTGACCGGCGCACCAGCCGCGCCGGATCGGACCGTTCCGCATGTGCCCGACACCTCGCCGCCCCCACTGCGGCGTCGTCATCGTCGGCGCGGAGCCCATGGCGCGGCCGTCGCCTCCAGCCGGACAAGGTGCCGCCGTCCGGATCACCGGACCGGAAGATCCCCCTCGGTTCGCCCGGGTTCGAGGACACGGTCGAGGCGTAGGGGCAGAGTGCGTTGACGGGTTCCGGTGGCGTGCCACACCGCGTTGGCGATGGCCGCCGCGGTGCCGACGGTGCCGATCTCGCCGATACCCTTGATGCCAGAGGGGTCGTCGGGGTCGTGGTCGGGGACGAAGTGGGCCTCGATGCCGGGCACGTCGGCGTGGGCGGCGATGTGGTAGCCGGCGAAGTCGGGGTTGGCGTTGCGGCCGGTGACCCGGTCGCGGGTGCCGTCCTCGTGCAGGGCCGTGGACAGGCCGGTGATCAGGCCGCCGACGGCCTGGCTGCGGGCCAGCAGCGGGTTGACGATGCGGCCTACGGCGAACACGCCAAGAAGGCGGCGTACCCGGATCTCGCCGGTGGCCGGGTCGACCGCGACCTGGGTGAACACCGCGCTGTAGGCGTGGCGCTCGGCGTACGGGAGGGCGGCGAAGGCTTCGCTGGTGTCCGCCGAGACGGTGAACGGGCGGGTGGCCGGAGCGGCTGCGCGGAGTTCGGCGGCGGCCATGGTGATGGCCCAGGCCCACGAGGTGGTGCCGCGCGACCCGCCGGCGGCCCAGGCGAGGCCGAGGTCGCTGTCGGCGATGCGGAGCCGGATGCGTTCGGGGCCGACATCGAGGGCGTCGGCGGCGATCGCGGTCAGCGCGGTGCGGGCACCGGTGCCGATGTCGGAGGCCCCGATTGCGACCGTGTACGTGCCGTCCGTTTCGGCGGTGATGGTGGCGGAGGAAGGCAGTGCGCCGGTGCTGAAGCAGGTCGCGGCCATGCCGGTGCCGATCAGCAGGCCGCCTTCCCGACGGCGGCGCGGGCGGTGGTCGCGGGTGTGCCAGGCGAACCGGCGGGCGCCTTCGTGCAGGCATGCGGCCAGGTTGCGGCCTCGGAAGGGCAACCCGGTGACGGGGCCGGCGGCGGGTTCGTTGCGCAGCCGCACGTCGACGGGGTCCATGCCGAGGCGTTCGGCGACCTCGTCCATGGCGGATTCCAGGGCGAACGAGCCCGGCGTGAGGCCGGGTCCGCGCACCGAGTAGGGCGGCAGGATGTCGAGCGGCACGGTGGTCAGGCGGGTGCGGATCGCCGGCGCCGCGTACAGGACTTTGCTGGGTTCGGGGCAGTTCTCGACGTATTCGGCGATCGGGGAACCGGCGAACGCGGCTTCGTGGTGCAGGGCGCGCAGCCGCCCGTCGGTATCTGCGCCGATGCGCAGGCGTTGTTCGGTGGCCGGACGCATGGCCACCGTCTGGAACACCTGGGCGCGGGTGAGGGTGACGCGCACGGGACGGTCGAGCACGGTCGTGGCCATCGCGGCGAGGACCAGGTGGGGACCGAGCATGCTCTTGGAGCCGAAGCCGCCGCCGACGTGTTCGGCCCGGATCCGGACTTGGGCTGGGTCGAGCCGGAGCAGCACGGCCAGGGTCATGGCCATCGTGAAGGGCCCCTGGTTGCAGTCGAGGACCTGGAGGCGCCCGTCCTCCCACCAGGCGGTGGCGCTGTGCGGCTCCATGGCGGCCCCGTGCTGTTCGGGGGTGCGGTAGCGCTCGTCGACGATGACGGCGGACGCGGCGAGTTCGGCTTCCACGTCGCCGATCTCGGCGTCGGGGCCGAATGCGGTCGAGGCCGGTCGGGCCGAGGGGTGGTCGGCAGCGAAGCCTGTGTCGTGGGTAGCGGTGGCATAGTCGATGCGGAGCGCGGCAGCGGCGGTGCGGGCCTGCTCGAAGGTCTCCGCGACTACCAGCGCGACCGGGCGTCCGGCGTAGGGGATGGCGTCGTCCTGGAGGAGACGCAGGCTGCCGTCGGGTCCGAAGAAGTTGCCGGCCTCCGGGTTGAGCCGAGGGGCGTTGCGGTGGTCGAGGACGCCGACCACCCCGGGCATGCCGCGGACCGCCTCGCTGTCGATGTGCCTGACACGTCCGCGCGCGACGGGGGCCGTGACGACGTAGCCGAACGCTGAGCCTGGGACGGCCGCGTCGGCGGCGTAGCGGGCCTTCCCCGCGACTTTGTCCGGGGCCTCGAGCCGGGGCCGGGCCACTCCGACCGCGCCGGAGTGCTGCGGGGCGGGGATCTTCACCGGGAACCCTCCTGGGTGTCGTACGGGGCGGCGGACCCGTCATGAGACGCGGCCAGGTCGTCGAGGACCGCGGTGATGAGGTTCTCCGCCAGCGCGACCTTGTAGGCGTTGCCGCGCAGCGGCCGGGCAGCCTCCAGTTCGGCGCGTGCGGCCGCGCGGAAGTGCTCGGTGGTGGCGGCCTGCTGGGCGAGGACGGCCTCGGCGTGGCGGGCGCGCCAGGGGCGGGCCGCGACGCCGCCCAAGGCGATCCGCACGTCGTGTACCCGTCCGTCACGGACGTCGAGCGAGGCGGCGGCCGAGACGGTGGCGAAGGCGTAGGAGGCCCGTTCGCGGACCTTGCGGTACCGGGACCGCCTCGACGCCGCCGCGCCCGGCAACGCGACGGCGGTGATCAGCGCCCCGGCCGGAAGCGTGGTCTCGCGGTCGGGTGTGGTGCCGGGTGGCAGGTACAGGTCGGCAAGGGTGACGATGCCGGGGCCGTCGAGGGTCTCGTAGTGGACCACCGCGTCGAAGGCGGCCAATGCGACGGCCATGTCCGAGGCGTGCGTGGCGGCGCAGTGCTCGGACCAGTCGAGGATCGCGTGATTGTGGTGCTCGCCGGCGATCGCGGGGCAACCGCTGCCCGGCGCCCGCTTGTTGCACGGCTGGGAGGGGTCGGCGAAGTAGCCGCACCGGGTGCGCTGGAGCAGGTTGCCCGCGACGGTGGCCATGTTGCGCAGCTGGCCGGAGGCGCCGGCCAGGATCGCCTGGCTCAACGCGGGGTAGCGCAGCCGCACGTGCGGATGCGCGGCGACGTCGCTGTTGGTCGTGGTGGCGCCGATGACGAGACCGCCGTCCGGCGCGTCGCGGACGCCGTCGAGCGGCAGATGCCGGACGTCCACGAGCACGGCGGGGCGGTAGACCTCGTCCTTCATCAGGTCGACGAGGTTCGTGCCGCCCGCCAGGTAGCGGACGTCGTCCCGGCCTGCGGCGGCGGTCAGCGCATCGTGGATTCGGGTGGGCCGCAGGTAGGCGAACTCCTTCATGCGTGCGACTCCTCGAGGTCGGCCGCGCCGGTCTCCGGGGTGTGTGCGTGCTCGGCGGCGGTGTCGCGCGCCGCCTCCAGGACCGCGCGCACGATCTGCGGGTACGCACCGCACCGGCACAGGTTGCCGCTCATGCGCTCGCGTATCTCGGCGGCGTCGAGTGCGGGCGTCGGACGACCGGGCGCATAGGGCCGGTCGGGCCGGGTCGCCGCACTGGGCCAGCCGGCTGCGTGCTCGGCGAGGACCGCCGTAGCCGAGCACAACTGGCCGGGTGTGCAGAATCCGCACTGGAGGCCGTCGAGGCGGACGAATGCCTCTTGGAGCGGGGAGAGGCGGTCCGCGCCCGCGAGTCCCTCCACCGTGGTGACCTCGCTGCCGTCGGCGGCCGCGGCCAAGGTCAGGCAGGAGACGACGCGGCGGCCGTTCACCAGGACCGTGCACGCTCCGCACTGCCCGTGGTCGCAGCCCTTCTTCGCGCCGGTCAGCCCCAGGTCGTCGCGGAGCGCGTCGAGGAGGGTCCGGCGGTTGTCGACGGTCAGTGCGCGGGCGTCTCCGTTCGCGTGCAGCGTGATGGCACTGCGGGTGCGGTCGGACATGCGTGTTCCCTTCTTCGGAGGTTGGTTCAGCCCGACTCAGGCCCGGGCGGCGATGTCCGGCCGGGCGGTGCTGTCCAGGACCCTGGCGAGCCAGTCGCGGCGGGTGCGGCGCGCCGCCGCGGAGAGGCGTGCCTGCGGGAACAGCGCGTCGAAACCGTGGCACCCGCCCTGCCAGATATGCAGTTCGGCGTCGCCGCCGGCCGCCCAGACGCCGTTGGCGAAGGCGACGTCCTCGTCCCGGAAGACCTCGGCGGTTCCCGCGTCGACATACGTGGGCGGCAGCCCGGACAAGTCGGCGGCCAACGCGGGCGAAACGTACGCCGGAACCTCGGCCGAGCCCAGTCCGGCCAGCACACTTGCCCAGCCGAACGCGTTCATCTCGCCGGTCCAGACCGCGGGCCGTCCGGTGAACTGGCGGGCGGACACTGTGGAGTTGCGATGGTCGAGCATCGGGCAGACCAGCACCTGCGCGGCGACCGGCGGTCCGCCCAGGTCACGCGCCATCAGCACGGTGCCGGCGGCCAGTCCGCCGCCCGCGCTTACCCCGGCGACGACCACCCGGTCCGGATCGGCCCCCAGTTCGGCAGCGTGGGAGGCCGTCCACAGCAGCCCGTGGTAGCAGTCCTCGACGAGCGCTGTGCCGCCGTGCTCAGGCGCCAGCCGGTACTCGGCGGTGACCACGACGGCGCCGAACGCGGTCAGCCAGTCCAGCGGGACATCGATCTGGGAGAAGCGGTCGCCCATCACCATCCCGCCCCCGTGGATCCAGTACACACACGGGGCCCCGGCGGGCGCACCGCCCGCCGGGGTCAGCACGGTCAGTGGGACGGCCGTTCCGTCCGGACGGGGCGCGGCCGCGTCGCGCCGCTCGACTGCGTGGCCGCGCAGGGCGGTCTCTGCGGGGGTGACGGAGAACGGGCGTATCGCGGACAGGAGTTCGACGTCGAGTCGGCCACCGGGCGGGAGGCCGGCCAGGAGGTCGTTCAGTTCCGGGTCGAGTGCGGGGGCAAGCAGTGGCATGGCAACCGTCCTTGAGGCTGGCGAGATCGAGGGCTGGGGCGTCGGAGGCCTTGCTCGGCCGCGCTCCGGGGGCACAGTGCGGGGCGCGGCGGAGCGGCGGCGCGAACGGCTCAGAACGCGGCCTTGCCGCCGACCGGGATCGCGTCGGAGTACTCCGGCTCGCCAGACAGCAGCGGCTGCAACTGCGCGACCAGCGAGGCGGCTTCGGCGGTCGCAAAGAATGCGGCGTGCGCCTCGCTGCTGGTCCAGCCCTCGGTGACGTGGACCGTGTCCGGCGCGGTGGCGGAGCGGGCGACGAGGAAGACCAGGCAGTCCTCGTGCGGCAGCGACGGCGCGTCCAGCAGCAGCTCGACGAGTCGGTCGCCCTTGCCGGGCAAAGCCGTCATGGTCGCCTGGAAGCCGTGAGCGACGGTCATGGGAGTCTCCTTCAGGTCGGCGCGGTCGTCGCGCCCGGATCTTTCCGACCTCACAATCGAAGCAGCCTGACCTGCGGAAACGTTAGAACGATGGCATCGCGTGCTTGCCTGATCCTCGCGGAATCCTGGCGCGGCGCGGGGCAGCGTTGATTCACTTCCGGGATGAGCCTCGAGGAGATGCGCAGCCTGATCGAACGCCACGTGCGACCGGACGCAAGCACCGGCATCGACGGATTCCGGATCGCGAAGGTCACGCGCACCTCGCCGCCGGCCCCGGAGCGGACCGGTGTGGTGATGGCGCTGATCGTCCAGGGCGCCAAGCACATCGCCCTTGGCGACCGGGTCTACGAATACGGCGCAGGGCAGTACCTTGTCGCCTCCGTCGACATGCCGATCACCGGCTACTTCTCCGAGGCCGACGAAGACCGTCCCGCGCTCGGCATCGGGCTGACGCTGCACCCCAACGCCGTCGCCGAACTGCTCCTCCAAGCCGCCCCCGGCGACCTGCCGCAGCCCGAGGGAACGCCGTCGGCCATGGCGGTCTGCGACGCGACTCCCGAACTCCTCGACGCGGCCCTCAGACTTCTGCGCCTTCTCGACCGCCCGCAGGGGCGCGACGTGCTCGCGCCGTTGATCATCCGCGAGATGCTGTGGTACCTGATCACCGGCGAACAGGGCGCCACCGTACGGCAGCTCGGCCTCGCGGACAGCAGCATCACGCACATCGCCCGGGCGGTCCGCTGGATCCGCGAGAACTACCACGAGTCCTTCCGCGTCGACGACATCGCCCGTCAGGCCGGGATGAGCGCATCCGTGTTCTACCGCAGCTTCCAGGCCGCCACCGCGATGAGCCCGATCCAGTTCCAGAAGCAGATCCGGCTCCAGGAGGCGCGGATCCAACTGGCCGCCCGTCCGGGCGACATCACCGGGGTCAGCCGTCGCGTCGGCTACGACAGCCCCTCGCAGTTCAGCCGCGAGTACCGCCGCCAGTTCGGTGTCCCGCCGAGCCGGGACGCCCTGCGTCTCCGGCAGCCCGAAAGTCCTCCGACGGCCGACTGACGACCCTGCCTGCCGGCGCGTTCGGCCCTGACCCGCCCGGTTCGCGTCGGCGTGCACCCGCCGCCTCTGGCCGGATCGAGAACCGACCCTCCCGCAACGGCCGCCCCGCACGACCACGCTCGACCGCGACCAACTCGGCCAGGATCGACAGTGCCGTCTCCGCGGGCGACACACCGCCGATGTCCAGTCCCACCGGGCCCACCAACCGGGCCAGTCCAGGCGTGCCTTGCAGCCGAGCCAGACGCCGCGCGTGCGTGGCGCGGCTTCCCAACGCGCCGACGTAGCCCGCCGGCCCGGGCAACGCCGCCCGCAGCGCCGCGTCGTCGATGCGTGGATCGTGGCTCACCACCACCACGGCGTCGTCCTCGCGCAGCGGATGGGCAGCCAGCCACGCGTCCGGCCATGTCCGCACCACCTGGACCCCGGACGGGAACGCGCCCGAGGCGAGATGCCCAGGTCGCGGATCGAGCACTACCACCGCGCGCTCCAACGGGTCGGCGAACCCCGCGAGGGCCGCAGCCAGATCGGTCGCGCCGACCAGCACCAGGCGACGACGCGGGCGCAGTTCCTCCACGAACCGGTCCTCGACCCGCGGCAGTGCACCGATCCCCTCGGCGCACGACCACCGGTGCGGAGGGCGCAGTCCGACCGCGAGGGTCAACGGCCGATCCTCCGTGAACGCCCGGTCGACGGCCGCGAACACCGGTCGGGGCGGCACCGGCGTCACCAGGACACGCAACTCGCCCGCGCACGCCGGCGCTTCCTCCCAAGGCAACATCTCCTCGCCCGGTATCACACTCAGCACCCGGGCCGGGGCGCCACCGAACAGTGCCCGGGCAGCGTCCAGCACGATTCCTTCCACGCATCCACCGGACAGCGAGCCCCGCCACCGGCCGTCGGCCGCGACGGCCATCGTGGACCCCAGCGGCCGTGACCCGCTCCCGTCCCGCCCCACGAGCCGGGCCAGTACCACCGGCAGCCCCTCGTGACCGCATTCGCGAACGAACGGCCATACCTCACTCAGCACTTCGCGCCCCCCGGCAGGGCTGGGCCTGCCACCCACGTCGCGGCCCGCGCCCTCGCGGCCAGACTGCAACCATCACAGCAGCTCCGCGCGCTGAGGTCCCCGGCGGATCCTCGCGGAACCTTGCCCGATCCTGCCGACCACCGAGCGTCGCCGGCATCCGGGCCCGGAACCTACGGCGAAAAGGCAGGGGCCCTCCCGTGAGGCAGGGCGTGCTGCAGCGGACCAACGACACGTGACCGGCGACCTGCACGCCGCGGCCCGGCCGCGCGACGGTGTCCATCCCGATCGGGGGCATGGGCGGCGACCAGGGCGGCAAGGCCGCAGGCACGGTGGTCCTCGCCCAGCTCCGCAACCAGGCCTGAGCCGACAGGGCGAACCGACTGGACCTTGACGATGCCGCTGCGCCGGTCACCGGGATCGGCGACGAATGGCTCGACTGCGTGACCGCGATCGACACCGCCGACCACGCCCCGGACGACTGCACAAGCCTGCTCGGAGTCGTCGCCGTCATCGACCCCGTCAGCCGCTCACGTTGCCACCGGCCACCGCGAAGGAGAACGGGCTGACTCTCGTCGAGACGGGCCTGCTCGTCCCCCCTGGTCCGGAGTTCGGGATGAGCATCCCCGGTGAGGCTGCGGAACGTCTGGCCTTCCATGGGGCGGAGTTCGCGAGGCGGTGTCCGTCGTCATGGTCCCCGCCTGCCCGGAACTCCCGGGCGGCAGCCCGTGGATCGTCCGCACGGGCGGCTTACGAAAGCCCGATGTGCGCCCCGATCGCGGCTCGGTGAGGCTTGCGGGACCGCGGGCAGGTCAGCGTGGTCCGGGCGGGTCCGTGGTGGGGCGCGGCGGGATCGGGGACCGGGGTGCGGCGCTCGCGCGGAGGGAGGCGAGTTCGTCTTGCAGTGCTTGCGGGCCTTCGAGTGTCAGCGGGAGGCCGTGTGCGGCGAGCGGCGTGTTCAGGTCGATCAGCAGGTCGAGGAATACGCCCACTTCGACGAACACCAGGGCTGCTTCGGCCATCCGCCCGTCGCGTGCGGTCGCGCGGACGAACGCAGCTCCCGCCATGGGGTTCACCGCGGAGCGCAGCCTCAGGTGGACCGCGGCGATCTCGTGCCACCCGAGGCGGGTCGCAGCGCCGGCCTTGACCGTCGTCAGCCCCGCCGCGTCCAGCGTCAGAAGCCGCTTGCTGCGCTCGTTGCCGACCAGGGCCGTCCCTGCGGCCATGGCGCCCAGGAAGACGGCCAGCACCAGCGCCGGTGCCATGTCGTCGAGCACCAGCCCCGCGACCAAGGCGAGGATCGCCGACAGTCCGGTCAGCACCGCGAGCGTCCGGAACATCTGCCAGTGCGCGCAGCGCCACTCCACCCGGTCGGCGAAAGCGGTGCGGTTCATCGCCTACCCCCTGAGTGAACTCCCTTGTGCCGACCGGGTCCAGCGTATTGACGCAGAGCGATCCCGGACCATCGGGGCTACCCCCGATCCGCGCCCCCGGGACCGGTTCCGGACTCCCGGTACACACTGCCCCGCCAATCCAGATCCTCGGCGGGACCAGCCCCCGCGAGGAGTTCTCCCAGCTCGCCGCCGCCGCGTCGGTCCCTGCCGATCCTGCTGTTCGTCATGAACTCCGTGGCGGGCAGCGTCGGCGTCCTCCGTGATGGTGCGGAGATCGGCGAGCTGCGGGCAGACGAGGCGGCGCGGGCTGGCTGCACCTTCCGGCGCACCCAATTGGAAGGCTCCAGGGGAATGCGATGGGCCAACCTGCGCCCCCACCGCGTTCAGTGCGTCGTGCTGCGACGTTCGAGGAGGACGACGTCGCGCCAGACTCCGTCGCGGCGGCCGAGGCGTTCGCGGGTGCCGACGATGCGGAATCCGGCGGCGTGGTGGAGAGCAAGGCTGGCGGTGTTCTCGGGGAAGACGCCGGACTGCACAGTCCAGATGCCAGCGGCCTCGGTGGAAGCGATCAGGGTGTCGAGGAGGGCGCGGCCTATGCCGCGGCCTTGGGCGTCGGGGCTTACGTAGACCGAGTGTTCGACGACGCCGGCGTAGGCGCAGCGGTCGGAGACGGCCGAGGCGGCGGCCCAGCCGAGCAGGCGGCCGTCGGCATCAGCGGCGACGTAGCGTTGGTCGGGGAGCTTGGACCGGTCGAAGGCATCCCAGGTCGGCGCGCTGGTCTCGAAGGTGGCGTCGCCGGTGTCGATACCGGCTTGGTAGATCGCGAGAACCTGCTCGGCGTGTTCGGGCCGCATCGAGGTGATGTGGAAGGCGGTTCCGGCGCCGGCGGGTGTGGTGGTGGGGGCGGTCATGTGTGCTCCGGTCGATGGGCGCGGAGGGCGGCGGCGGTCAGGCCGGGCCCGGTCTGGGGGCAATGCCGACGCGGCGGGTGGCGGGCAGAACGTCGATGCCGTAGCCGAGTTCCAGGACGGTCTCGCCTGATGCCGCGGGTGCCCGCGCGTAGCGGTCGCGTACGCGGGCGACGACGTCCGCCTTGGCGGCAGTGTTGTCGTGGTCGCTCATGTCGGTTCCTCGCAGGGGACGGCCGCGGGGTCGGGGGCGGGGTGGCCCATGACGGCGTCGGCGGCGCTGGGGAAACAGGACAGGCAGCTCTCGTTGACGCGGTAGAAGGTGGAGGTGCCGCGCTTCTCGGCGAGGACGAACCGCACCTCGGCGAGCAGCTTGAGGTGATGCGAGACCGTCGACTGGCCGACCTCGGAGCGCTCGACGATTTCGCCGACGCTCATGGGGCGGCGTTCTACGGCCAGCAGGTTGACGAGCCGGACCCGGGTCGGGTCGGCGAGCGCCTTGAACCAGGCGGCGTAGGTGGCGGCGGTGTCGGCGTCGAGCAGGTGCGGGCGGGCAGCGTTCTCTTTCATCGTCAATCGACGATAATAGATTGACGGGCGGGTGTGAAGCCCTTCCGCGCCCGTTGTTGGTGGTGCGAACGCACAGTGGCGGTTGGGGGCCGGCAGCGGCGAGGATGCCCGTCGTGACCACGGAAAGCGCTGTCGCCGCCCCACGCTCGTTGCACTCCATACCGCTGGTGTTCGGTGCGGGGGCGGGCATCGGTGTCCTGGGCGGGATGATCGGGCTGGGCGGCGCGGAGTTCCGCCTGCCGCTGCTGATCGGCCTGTTCGGCCTCGCGGCACTCTCGGCGGTGATCCTGAACAAGGCGATGAGCCTGGTCGTGGTCCTGGTCGCGCTGCCCGCCCGGCTGGCGGCGGTGTCCGCGTCTCAGGTGGCGGCGCAGTGGCCGGTGGTGGTCAACCTGCTGGCGGGGAGCCTGCTGGGGGCGTGGGCCGGTGCGTCCTGGGCAGTGCGGATGCGCAGCGCCACCCTGTACAAGGTGCTGGCCGCGCTGATGGTGCTCATGGCGGCGGCTCTGCTGGCCACGCATACCTCCACCGCGGGCGCCCTCGACCTGGCGCGGTGGGCGCAGATCCCGGCCGGGGTGGTGGCGGGCTTCGGGATCGGGGTCGTCGCGGCGATCATGGGTGTGGCCGGCGGCGAGCTGCTGATCCCCACGATCGTGCTGCTGTTCGCGGTCGACATCAAGACCGCCGGAAGCCTGTCCCTGCTGGTCTCCCTGCCGACGATGCTGGTGGCGTTCGCCCGCTACAGCCGCGACGGGAGCTTCGCCGTGCTCGGCGCCAACTGGCGCTTCGCGGCCGTCATGGCCGCAGGCTCGGTCGCCGGCGCCGTGGGCGGCGGGCTGCTGCTCGGGGTGTTCCCGAACCTCGTCTTGATCCCCGCGCTGGCGCTGATCCTGCTGGTGTCCGCGGTCAAGCTCGCCCGGCACGGCTGAACCTCCCCCGTCCCGGCTCCAGGCGCCGGGCTCGGGCCGGCGGGCGGTGTCGGTGGGGCCGCGCACCATCAAGCCACGGACTTCGAGGAGATGGCCGCCCACGTGCACGTGGTGGGCGGCGTGTCCGACTCCGCCAATCCCGCCTGGCGGGCCCGGGACCCGCGGGGCGGCTTGGCTCGGCCTGGATCCGCTGATGCGCCGCTGCTGGGCCCAGCAGTGGTTGCTTCCCCTTTGCGACCGGGCCCGAGCCGACGGGTACGCGCCGGACGAGGTGGTGGCGGCGTTCGCCGGGGGTGAGCCCGAGCACCTGCTGTTCGAGCCGTTCGCGCGCACCCAACTGCGGGCGTTGGACGCGTACGGCCCGGTGCACACCTGGGGCGCCACCGGCAACCACCGTCTGGTTGCCCCGAACGGCGAACCGGTCCACCTGCTTCCGGTGCCCGTCGGCGGCGAGGTCGTCCCGCAGGAGCGGTGGCCGCCGACCATGCGGTGGGCGGCGGCCGCGGCGACGTCGCCGCGCTACTCGCCGACGAGTTCGCCGATCAGAACCCTGACCCGCTGCTCGATCTCGTCGCGGATCGGCCGCACCGCGTCGATGCCCTGGCCGGCCGGGTCGTCGAGGGCCCAGTCGAGGTAGCGCTTGCCGGGGAAGATCGGGCAGGCGTCGCCGCAGCCCATGGTGATGACGACGTCGGACGCCTGGACCGCCTCGGTGGTGAGCACCTTGGGGGTCTGGTCGGCGATGTCGATGCCGACCTCCTTCATGGCCTCCACCGCGACGGGGTTGACCTGGTTGCCTGGGACGGAGCCGGCGGAGCGGACCTCGATGCGGTCGCGGCCGAGGTGGCGGAGGAACCCGGCGGCCATCTGGGAGCGGCCCGCGTTGTGGACGCAGACGAACAGCACGGAGGGCTTGTCGGACATGGGGATCGGGGTTCCTTCCGGGGTGTGGTGCAGGGGGTCGGGCGGTGCGGCGGTCACGGGTGTTCCGTCTTCGAGCAGCGGCGGTGCGTCGGCGCAGCCGAGGGTGACGACGACGTCGGCAGCCTGGACCGCCTCGGCGCTGATGGGCTTGAGGAACTCCTCGCCGGTGTCCAGGCCGATCTCGCGCAGCGAGCGACGACTGCGTGCTCGATCTCCGTTGCCGGGGCGGTGCCGGCCGACCAGGCGTGCGCAGTGCCCTGGGCGCGGTGGTTGAACAGGGCGGCGGCCGACTCGGAGCGGCCGGAGTTCGCGGTGCACACGAACAGCGCACGAGCGCCGCGCTCGGCGGCGTCGGCGCTGCTGTGGGCCAGGGGGTCCAGGCGCTGGGCGGCGAATCGCCCGGCCGGCCGCGGCAGATGGTTCGGGACCCTGGCATACGCGGCGAGCGGCAGATAGGAGTCCTCGACCATCGCGCGCACGGCCCGTCCCGGGAACACCCCGGCGTACGCGGCAGCGAGGCGCTGGACGGCGCCTGCGGTCAGCGCCTTGGGGACGAGGTCCGCGACGGAGGCCATCACGAGTCCTTCCCGCTCCCACTGCCGCGGCCGAAGACCATGGCGACCAGCGCGAGTCCGACGGCGCCGCCGATCAGCTGCATGGCGACGAAGCCGGGGACGGAGGCGGGTTCGATCCCGGCGAAGGTGTCGGAGAACGCGCGGCCGACCGTGACGGCCGGGTTCGCGAACGACGTGGACGAGGTGAACCAGTAGGCCGCGCCGATGTAGGAGGCGACCGCGACGGCCGCGTACTGAAGCCGGTCGGTGCGGGCGAGCCCGAAGATCAGCAGCACCAGGCCCGCGGTGGCGACGACTTCGCCGAGCAGCAGGTGGCCGCCCGAGCGGTC
Organism: Yinghuangia soli; assembly: GCF_021502675.1. Classification (GTDB taxonomy): domain Bacteria; phylum Actinomycetota; class Actinomycetes; order Streptomycetales; family Streptomycetaceae; genus Yinghuangia; species Yinghuangia soli. The sequence goes on along the minus strand of NZ_JAKFHA010000024.1, from coordinate 8,625 downwards.
CTTGGTGGACCACTCCACCAGCGCGCGGTCGAACATCGCGTCGGCGAGGACCGCGCCGCCGATCGCGCCCGCGACCTGGGCGGGGACGTACGCGGCGACCTCGCGCGAGGTGACCCCGCCGCCGCCGTGGCGCTTCGTCCACCACTCGGCGAGGGTGACGACCGGGTTGAAGTGCGCGCCGGAGACCGGCCCGAGCAGCAGGATCAGCACGCCGAGGCCGAACACCGTGGCGAGGGAGTTCGCCAGCAGCTGCACCCCGACGTCCTTCGATAGCTCGGTGGCCTGGATGCCGGAGCCGACCACGACGGCGACCAGCGCAGCGGTGCCGACGAACTCCGCAGCGGCGCGGCGGGCGAGCGGGACGCGCGGCGGCGTCGCTCCCGGGGCGGGCTGCGGGGCGGCGGCTATGGCGGGCTCCGCAGGGTCGGCGGGGTGCGTGGCGGTCAACGGGACTCCTGGGAACCGGGCAGGTCGATCTGGGCAGGGCAAGGCGGTGCGGGTGCGGCGGGTCAGCAGACGCGCTTGGCGCCGGCGTTGGCCCGTGCGGTGGCGGCCAGGTCCGTGAACGAGGCGGCGACGGACTCCAGGACGTCCGGGCGCAGCCGGTAGTACTTGAAGCGTCCGCACGGCTCGGTCTCCACGACCCCCGCGTCGCGCAGCACCTTGAGGTGGTTGGACAGGTTGGTCTGCTTGGCGCCGGTGATCTCGACCAGGTGCGTGGTGCACAGGGTCTCCTTGGCCAGCAGCTGGACGATCTGCAGGCGCAGCGGATCGGCCAGCACCCGGATCAGATCAGTTTCAACTGACGTCAGCATGAACTGATGCTCACAGATCAGTCACGGCTGATGCCAGTCCCGCCGGGTGAACATCCGGTGACGGACCCGCGGTCCCGGAGCGGCGTCACACCTTCTGGCCCAGCAGTCCCGACAGCGTCGCCATGACCTCGGGGACGACCTTGTAGAAGACCCAGGTGCCGCGCCGCTCGGAGGTGACCAGGCCGGCGTCGCGCAGCTTCTTCAGGTGGTGGGAGACCGTCGGCTGCGAGACGCCCACGTCCTGGATGTCGCACACGCACGCCTCGCCGCCCTCGTGCGAGGCGACCATCGAGAACAGCCGCAGGCGCACCGGGTCGCCGAGCGCCTTGAACATCACCGCGAGGCGCTCCGCGTCGGGCGCGGTCAGCGGCTCGCGGGCCAGTGGCGCGCAGCACGGCACGACGCCGGCGGCGGCGGTCTCGACTATCGGAAGCTCTCGCAGATTCGACATACGTCAATATTGACAGCCGTCGATTCCCGAGGCAAGCTTCTGGATATCGACAGACGTCGAAACAAGGCGTCGGAACAGCACTCCAAGGGGCGGACATGAACAGCATCCAGCGCGTACGCAGCACCTTCGCCGCCGCAGCGGCCCGCCGCAGCGCACGCCGGCTCGCGTCGGTGAGCTTCAGCGACTGCTGCAGCCGGGTCTGCGACAGCGCCTGCCGCGCCGACGCCCAGCGCACGCGCAACCAGCTGTCCGCGATCCACGGCGCGTTCTAGTCCGCCCCGCCCGACCCGGACCGACTCCGAATCCGAGCACGGCCCACACCTCCAGGAGGTCGCACCATGTCCCGTGTCCAGCTCGCGCTCCGCGTCGCCGACCTCGACGCCTCGATCGCGTTCTACAGCAAGCTGTTCGGCACCGAGCCCGCCAAGCTCCGCGACGGCTACGCCAACTTCGCGATCGCCGAGCCGCCACTCAAGCTCGTCCTGATCCAGGGCGCCGAGGGCGAGCCCACCGTCATGGACCACCTGGGCGTCGAGGTCGAGACGGCCGAGCAGGTCTCCGCCGCGACCACCCGGCTGGCCGGCGCGGGCCTGGCCACCGTCGAGGAGAACGACACCACCTGTTGCTACGCCGTCCAGGACAAGGTCTGGGTGCACGGCCCCGGCGCCGAGCCCTGGGAGGTCTACGTCGTCAAGGCCGACGCCGACCAGCTCCCCCGCGACGAAGGCAGCGCCTGCTGCCTCCCGGCCGCATCCGCCGACGCGCCGGAAGGTGTGCAGGCCCTCGAGCTGCAGCCCGCCGGTAGTGGCGGCTGCTGCTGACACGGCAGCACGAAGCACGGCAAAGGCCCGGGACGGTGCGTCCCGGGCCTTCGTGCTGCCTGCGTCAGAACGCGCCTTCCTGCAGCTGCCGGACGATCTCGGCGACGGCCGGCTTGGCGGTGCGCGCGGCCCCGTTGAGGGTGGCTGACGCGGTGCCGGTCCTGATGACGACGACATTGTGGCGGTGCGGGACGCTCATGCGGTCGTTCCTCGGAGCGGGATGGGCCGAACGCGGGCAGCGCGGCGGCGAGTCGAGCGCCGCCGGCAGCGCGAACATGTGCGGATCGCCGCCGAGCGGCCCGGCAAGCGCCGCACCCGCCCACGGCGCGAGCGCGGAGGCGGCCATCGCCGGTGCGGACCGGATGCCCGACAGCGTCCCGTACGACGCGGCGCCCCGTAGCGGATGCCCCAGCTGGTGATCTCGGTGACGCACAGCGCGATCAGCACAGCACGGAGCCGCGGCCGAAGAAGTGCGTCGGCCGCGGCTTCAGGCGCGGGAGGTGCGGTCGCCGGGGTACGCGGAGCGGGCGGGACGCCGACATCGACGCCTGCCCGCTCCGTCGCGACCGGGTCAAGGTCAGGCGTCGCCGCGTTCGAGCGCGCCTGCAAGGCCGTTCGGCAGACCGGTGGCGAACCCGACGCCGATCTTCACCGGCTCCGGAACGGACGGACCGCAGCACCCGTCGCCCTCGATGGCAGGAGCCTCGGCCGTTCCGCACGGCGACGCCGCAGACTCCGCGGCATCGCCGCAGGAGGACACGGTGACCGGTTCGGCGGTGGTCCCGCACGAGCTGCCGCAGTTGCCGGCCTCGTCCTCGCCGGGCAGGTTCGTCGAGCAGACGCCGGTCTCCGGCAGCTCCAGCTCGACGTTGTCGGCGGCTTCGCGATCGCCGGCGATGGCGGCGACGATCGAGCGTGCCTGCTCGTAGCCGGTCGCCATCAGGAATGTCGGCGCGCGGCCGTAGCTCTTCATGCCCGCGATGTAGAAGTCCTGCTCGGGGTGCGCGAGTTCGCGTTCGCCGTGCGGGGGTACGGTGCCGCAGCTGTGGAAGTTCGGGTCGATCATCGGCGCGAGCTTGACCGGCGCTTCGGTGCTCGCGTCGATCTCCAGCCGGACTTCGCGCAGCATGTCCAGGTCCGGGCGGAACCCCGTCGCCGCGACGACGACGTCCGCAGCGATGCTCTGCACACCCTCGGGAGTGCTGCCGACAACCTGCACCGGGCCTGAAGCACCTTTGGGCACCTCGAACCTGGCGATGGTGAAGCTGCGGACCAGGGTGATCACGCCCGCCTGCACGGCCGCCCTTACCCGCGAGCCGAGCGCACCGCGCGCCGGCAACCCGTCCGCGTCACCGCCGCCGTACAACCGCGCCACCGAGGCACCGCGCACCGCCCAGGTGATCCGCGTACCGGGTTCGGTCTCCGCCAGCTCGACCAGGGACAGGAGCGTGTTCGCCGCCGAGTGGCCCATGCCGACCACCAGCGCGTGCTTGCCCGCGAACCGGGCGCGGTCGCGGCCCAGCACGTCCGGCAGCGCGCCGCTCAGGTACGGCGCGGCCTCCGCCTCGCCGACCGCCGCCAGGCCGGAGTCCCCGAGCGGGTTCGCTCGTCCCCAGGTCCCGGACGCGTCGATGACCGCGCGGGCCTCGATGTCGCGGACGACGCCTTCGCCGTCGACGGTGCGGACGAACAGCGGGTGGTCCTCGCGTCCGATGGTGCGGGTCTTGTCGACGCCGCGCCGCGACACCGCGATGACGCGGGTGCCGGTGCGGATCCGCGAGGCCAGCTGCGGGGTCGCGGCCAGCGGGGCGAGGTAGTCGCGGACCAGCTCGGCGCCGGTCGGCAGGATCTCCGCCGGCGGCGCGGTCCAGCCGGTCGGCTCCAGGAGCCGGCGTGCTGCCGCGTCGGTGTCGAACTCCCACGGCGAGAACAGCCGCACGTGCCCCCACTCCTGGATCGCGGCGCCGACGCTCGCCCCGGCCTCGATCACCAGCGGCTCCAGGCCGCGCTCGACGAGGTGCGCCGCGGCGGCGAGCCCGATCGGGCCGGCCCCGATGACGACGACGGGCAGCTGGGCCGCGGCCTGGTCCTGGGCGGTGCTCATGGCATGACTCCTCGGTCGTTCACGGGAAACGGGTCCTGACAACGACGGCAACTATAAACAGCAAATGCTGTTGATGCCAATAAGTGCTGTGGCACAATGGCGGACATGACGCAGACGCTGGACATCCACCTCCTGGAGCCGGAGACCGCAGCCACCCGTGCCGCGACCCTCGCGCCGCTCCTCAAGGCGCTGGGCGACGAGCACCGCCTCACCCTCGTCCTCCTGCTCGCCGAACGCCCCCATACCGTCCGCGAACTCACCGACGCCACCGGCCTGGGCCAGACCCTGGTCAGCCACCACCTCGCGCCGCTGCGCGACCAGGGACTGGTCACCGTCACCCCCCGCGGCCGCGCCAACGTCTACGCCCTGTGCTGCGACGCCCTCGTCACCCCCATGCGCCTGCTCGCCACCCTCGCCTCTTCCAGCCCCGAAGGCCTGGACGCCTGCCGCACCGCCGACGGCGACTGCAGCTGAGCAGCCCGTCTCGGGAGCACCCGTCGCCCGCGCCGCCCACCGGCAGGCAGCTCAGCGGCGCGTATGCCCTGAGCCCGTCCAGCCTCGACCGCGTTCATCCGAGGGGTGCGCACCGCGGTCAGAACGGTGCGGATCCGTGCGTCGGCGCGGATCTCGTCGAACAGAGCCGGGAACTTGCCGTCCCGGTCGCGGATGCGCCGGGTGGTGTGCTCGATGACCGCGAGGATGTACTGGCGCTGCATCGCCCGGTCCGGCCCCGTGAACCGCGTTTGCCGGTTGTCGAGTTGGCGTTCGCGGACGGTGATCTGGTGACGCAGAGCCAGGATCTCGGCATCTTTGTCGCGGTCGCTGATGGGCAGCAGCCGCAGCGCGGCGAACGCGTTCGTCACGGCGAGGTAGGCGAATCGGCGCAGCACAGCTGAGCATGCTGCCGCAACAGTGATCACTTCTGTGGGCTCAGCCGGCGAACGGGTCATACGCAGCCTTACCAGCTGCCATCTGCACGGATGGAGTTCTCGGCACCCACAAGGCCGGCGAGCTGTTGGACGCCCTTCTACGACGCGGCGGACTCGGCGTCGCGCAGTTCCGCCAAGAGCTCGTTCTGTCCGGCGAGCATCTCGGTGAGGATGCGCCGGGCGGCCCGCATCAGGTCGGCGACGTCGCCGCCTGCGAGCCGGTACACCACCGTGGACCCGTCCCGTTCGGCGGTGACAATCCCGGACCGGCGCAGCACCGCGAGCTGCTGCGACAGGCTGGACGGCTCGATCTCGATCGCGGCCAGCAGATCGCGGACCGGCATCGGCCCCTCCTGGAGCAGCTCCAGCACCCGGATGCGGACGGGGTGCCCGAGCATCCGGAAGAACTCCGCCTTCGCTTCGTACAGCGGAACCGCCACCGCGCTCAACCCTTTCCGCCCTCACACAGCTCCGACTCGACGATCATGTGCTCGCCCGGTGCGGGAAACGCTACCCCGTCGGCTTGCGCCTGCCGAAGCGCGTCCTGCAGGGCGCCCAGCGCGCACGCGAGCGTCGACGGAGTGTGCCCGGCGTTCGGTGGCGGCGGCTTCCGAAACGGGTCAGCGTCCGCCGCGCCCGGACAGATAGATGGCCAGCCAGATGGCGCCGCCGATGAGGTGGGTGCCGAAAAAGAACACGAACATCCAGCGGAGGATCCCGCGTTCGATGTCGCGCTGCGACTCGCCTCGCCGCACGGGCGGCGGCGGGATCTGCCGTTCCGGTGCCTCAGGGGTGTCGTCGTTCATTGCGGCGCCCCGGCTGCCGGCAGGGACTCGCGTCCGGACTCCGGTTCGGCGGCGTGCGCTGCAGAGGTCGGGCGAATCCGCAGTTGCTGCCCGTCCGCGGCGGCTTGGTCGATGAGCGTGCGCGCGGTCGCGGCGTCCACGCGCCGCGGTTCGGCGGGTTTGCCGTCGGGGGTGATCACGGTGATTTCGAAGGACACGGACGGCACCTCTTTCGCATGGGTCCAGCGGTCGGGTGGATTGCGGGTGTCACAGCGGCAGGGTGATCCAGACGGTCTTGCCGGCCCCGTCGATGTCCGGGCGGGCGATGTGCACGCCGCGGTGTTCGGCGACCAGTTCGGCGGTCAGTTCGAGACCGTGCCCGTGCGGGGCGGCGCCGCGGACGAAGCGCGGCAGGAACGGGTGGCGGTCGTGGACCGCGAACGCGAGCACGCCGTCGGCGTGGGCGTAGATGACGTCGAGGGTGGGGGAGGCCTCGGCGGCGTGCCGGACACTGTTGGTGACCAACTCGGTGAGGATGAGCAGTGCGGGGCCGAGCATCGTGTGGGAGGGATTGACGCCCCACGCCGCCCAGGTCTGCTCGCCGGTCCGGCGCGCCAGAGTGACGGTGGCGGGGACCGAGGGCGCAGTCAGTACGTGGCGGCGGTGCCGTGGGGTCAGCACGTTCACGGTGTGGCACCCGGATGCGGGTCCGGCACCGGAGCCAGTAGGCGGCCGAGCCGGTACCCGGCGGTGCTCTGCGGGCGCAGACGCAGCAGCGTGTCGTGCGGGCCGTGCGCCCAACCGGGCAGCACGCGCCGGTAGTGCGCCTCGGCGTGCGGCTCGGTGAGCGGTTCGGCAGGGCCGTGCGCAGTCACCGTCCAACCGCGCCCGGAGCCCGGATCGACCTCGTCGGCGTGATAGCTCAGGACCGCGGGCCCGCCGCCGGGGATCCTCAGCGCGACGAGCGGTACGGCGGCGCGCACGACCAGCGTGCCGTGCTCCAGGACATGGCCGGCGGGACGGACCGCGGGCAGGCCGTGGAGCGTGAACACCAGGCGTCCGATGCGGGCGCCTTCGAGCAGCCACAGCGCTTCGGCGCCGGATACCTCCACCAGCCGTGGCGCCGAGGAGCTGTGCTTGGTCATCGGGTGCTCTCCACAGGTACGGGGCCGAGGGCGTCGGCGGGCAGGATCCCGCTGTCGTGCAGGTGCCGCCGAACGGCGGCGATCGCTTCCGGAGTGCTGTCGAACACCCTTCCGGAGACACGTAGTTCGTCCACGACACCGAGGGCGTCCAGGGTGCGGTGGTGGCCCTCGCGGATGCCGGACACGTACACGGCGATGCCACGGCGTCCGAGGCGGTCGACCGCGTCTTTGAGGACGAGGGCGCCGGACGCGTCGATGGTGCTGATCCGGGACATCCGCAGGATGACGGCGTGGACGTCGGCGACCTCGGTCAGTTCCAGCAGGAACCGGTGCGCGGCGGCGAAGAACAGCGGCCCGTCGATCCGGTACGCCACAATGTGCTCCGCCAGCAGGGCGTGTTCCTCCGCGCGGTGGTCCTCGGGAAGGTCGTCGCCCAGGGGGACCTGGTCGACGCGCGCGTTCTTCGCCACCGCGCGCAGCGCCAGCGCGCCGGCCACCAGCAAGCCGAGGACCACGGCCTTGACCAAGTCGAGGGCGAGGGTCGCGGCGGCCGTCAGCACCAGCACCACGGCGTCGGACCGCGTCGATCCGGCGATGGCCCGCACCGAGCCGACCTCGACCATGCGCACCGCGGTCGCCACCAGCACCCCGGCCAGCGCCGCGACGGGGATCCGGGCCACCAGCGGCGCGGCGGCGAACACCACAGCGGCCAGCACCAGCGCGTGCGTGATGGCGGCCGACCTGGAAGCAGCCCCACTACGGACGTTGACCGCGGTGCGCGCGATGGCGGCGGTCGCCGGCACCCCGCCGAACAGCGGCACCGCCAAATTCGCCACGCCCTGTCCGAACAGCTCACGATCCGGATCGTGCTTCTGATTGACCGTCATGCCGTCCGCGACGGTGGCCGACAGCAGCGATTCGAGCGCCGCCAGGGCCGCGACGGCGACCGCGGGCGCGAGCAGCGAGCCGACCGCGGACAGGTCGAGGAACCCGAACGAGGGAGCAGGCAGTCCGGCGGGGAGTTCGCCGATGCGTGCCACGTCCAGGTGCGTGTACTGCGCAAGCAGGGTCGCGGCGGCCACGGCGAGCAGCGAGAACGGAATCGTCGGCCGCCACCGCGCGCCCACCAGCATCATCAGCGCCACCGGCACGGCCAACGCCAAGGCGGCACCGTGCGGTTCGCGGGCGAACTCTTCGACGGCGTGCCACGCCACCACGGCGGTCTTGTCGCCCTCGGGAGCGGGGACCCCGAGCATCGCCGGGACTTGCTGCAACGCGATGACACCGGCGATGCCGAGCGTGAAGCCTTCGACCACGGGAGCCGGGACGTACGCCATGTACCGGCCTGCTCGTGCCACTGCCAGCGCGATGAGCAGCAGCCCGGCGAGGAAGCCGACGGTCAGGACGCCGGACGCGCCGTACTCGTGCACGATCGGCACCAGCACGACGGTCATGGCCCCGGTGGGCCCGGAGACCTGCAGATTCGACCCGCCGAACACCGCCGCCAGCACCCCGGCGACCCGGGCGGCCCCCCCCCCGGCGCCGCCGCCGCCCCCCGACGAGATCCCGAACCCC
>NZ_JAKFHA010000023.1 GCF_021502675.1 Yinghuangia soli | reverse complement strand
GCCACCAGCTGGTCGAGGATCTGCCGCAGCTGCTCTTCCTGCGGCGCCGCCCGGTCGAACATCGGGGCCAGCTGCCCCGCGATGACCGCGACCGCCGCGGGCAGGCCCTGGATCTGCGCCTGCATGACCAGCTCCTGGGCCAGTCCGGGCGAGGCGTCGATGTCGAGGCGGGCGAGCACGAACCGGCCCGCGAACTCCTCCGCCAGCCGCTCGAACACCGCACCCAGCTCGATGCTGTGCGCGGAGCGCTGCGAGGAGAACTCCAGCACCACCGGAGCCTGCTGGGAGAGCGCGAGGACCGAGTCGAAGTTCTCCTCGGTCAGCTCGACGAAGAACCCGCCGCCCGCGCCACCGCCGGGCGTTCCGTCCGGACCGGCCTGCGGGGCGCTCGCCGCCCGGGCGGCACGCTGCGCTGCGGCCTCCGAGGCCGCCTTGACCGCGCCGAGGTCGACGACCCCGCGCATCGACATGTTTCGTGGCTGCATGCGCCTATCTTCCCCCGTAGCGCGCCTGCGCGGTGCACGGGTCGTCCCGTTCACCCCGCAGGCGGGCCCGCCCGGGCGACCGCACCGTCCGCCCCGCAGGATTGCGGGGCCGCGGCAGGCGCACGCAGGCCAGGTTGCACCGAATGTCCAGCGCTCGAATCCCCATCCAGGCACCGTGATTCGCTACGCCTCGTAGCGTAACGGGACGACGGGCTCCGCACGCAAGAGGGGCGCCCCGGAATTCACCGGGAAGTCACCTGTGACTTGACTCACCACGGCGTCTCATCAGGCCGCGGGGCATCCTGTCCGAAAAGATGTGATGACGGTCACCGCCGCTGACGTTACGAGCCAGTAACCTGACCCGCCGTACGCGGAACTCCCGCACCCGTCCACCTGATCCGAGCCGCCCGCCCCCCGGGCGAACCCGCTCCCGCACCCCTGGCGAGGTCCCGCTGAGCGACAACGGAACCGCCGCGGCGTCCCGCAAAGGCCGGCCCCGCAGCTCGACGGCCGACGACGCGATCCTGTCCGCCACCCGCGCACTGCTCGCGGAACGCGGCTGGGCGACCCTGACCGTCGGCGACGTCGCGGTACGCGCCGGCGTCGCCAAGACCACCCTCTACCGGCGCTGGGCCTCCAAGCACGAACTCGTGATGGCCGCGGTCGCCGACATGCTGGGCACCCTCGAACTGCCCGAGGACGGCGACCTGGCCTCCGATCTCGACTCGGTGGTCCGGCAGTTCGCCGACCTGCTGGCCCGCCCCGAGATGTCCAGCGCACTGATGGGCCTGATCGCCGACTCGACCCGGGACCCGGAACTGCGCCGCCGCGTCCGCGAGGCGATCGTCGAACCGCAGAAGCGCCTGGTCGTCGAAGGCCGCGCCCGGGCCCGGGAACGCGGCGAGACGGCGGCCGCCGACGCGATCGACGTCGACCTCGTCTTCGACGTGATCGCCGGAACGGTCGTGCACCACATGCTGGTCAGCGCGGAACCCGCCGCGGACGAATGGGTGGGCCGCTTCGTCGCCTTCGTGGCCTCCGGCCTCATCGGCCTGGGCAGCGAAGAGATCGCCTGAGCAGTCCCGGAAACGGCGACGGGGGGGGGGGGCGGGAGCCGCCGCCCCGTCGATGCCCGTACGCGCAGGTCAGGCCGCGGACGCCGCCGCGGTCTCGGCCTGCTCGGCCGCGTCCAACTCGTCCTTGATCTTGGCCTTGAAGAAGAAGGTGCCGGCCGGCGGGATCGCCCACAGCAGCGCGACCGCCGTCTTCTTGCCGTCCCAGCCCAGCTTCGTGCGCATGTCGAGCGCCAGCAGGATGTACGCGACGAACAGGACACCGTGGATCATGCCCAGCGGCATCATCAGGAAGTCGATGTCGGAGATACGGCTCAGCAGCGACCCGAAGATCAGCAGCGCCGGGAAGGACAGGCCCTCGAGGATCGCGACCAGGCGGAATCGGGACACGGAGTTGGACAGCATCGGTTCACCTTCGGGTACATCGGTGCAGCAGACGGGTTGGGGGCGCGCGGCGGGCGCGGCGGCGGCTGCGGTCAGGCGCCGGCGGTCTGCGCCGGCTCCGCGATACGCCCGCTCTCCAGAACGGCCTGCGCGACCCTCCGCTCCGCAACGAACGATGCGAACGGGATGGTTCCGGCAAGCATGATCAGCAGGATGCGCTCGATCCGCCACTTCATCTTCCAGGCCAGGTCGAACGACACGGCCAGGTAGATCATGTACAGCACGCCGTGCACCTGGCTTACGTAGAACGTGACGTCCGCACCCTTGTCGAAGCCGTACTTGAACACCATGCACAGGCACAGCAGGAGCAGCCAGACACCGGTGATGTACGCCATCACACGGAAACGGGTCAGGACAGCAGGCTTCACGGCGACACACCTTCATTCGCTTCGCCGGCCACGCACAAGGCCGGCGTCCGCAGCTTTCACGATCGCGCAATGAGACTACGCGCCGCCCACCCGCACTTCCGAATCGCCCCCTGCCTACCACCCGAATCGTCGAAATGGCACTCTGCGAACACGCTTCGACACCTAGAGTGGCGCCTTGTGAAGATCACCGTGCAGGTGAAGCTCATGCCGACGCCGAGCCAGGCCCTGGCACTGCAGGCGACCCTTCACGCATGCAACGCGGCAGCACAGCACGTCTCGACGGTCGCCGCGCAGCGCCAAGTCTTCACGCGCAACGACCTCCAGCGGCTCGTCTATGAGGAAACCAAGGCCGCGTTCGGCTTGTCCGCACAGCCGACGGTTCGCGTGATCAAGAAGGTGGTCGACGCGTATTCCACCCGTCAGCGCGGAGCTTCCAAGGCGGCCGACACGCCAATCCGCTTTCGACCGGACGGCGCGCAGCCCTTCGACGACCGCTGTCTGTCCTGGCAGTACGACGCGCAGACAGTGTCGATCTGGACCTCGGCCGGACGCCTGCGCGGCATCCCGTACGTCGGCGAAAATCGTCAACTGGCCTTGCTCGCCGCCACCCGCAAAGGCGAGACCGACCTGGTGGTCCGCAAGGGCACCTGGTTTCTGCTCGCGACGTGCGAGGTCGCCGAGGCGCCCCTGAACGACGCGCCGACGGACTGGATCGGCGTCGACCGGGGCATCGCCAACCTGGCCACCACCAGCGACGGGACGAACTATTCGGGGCGTGGTCTCGACCGTTATCGGCGCTGGCAGTTGCGCAAGAGAGCCGAGCTCCAGGCCAAAAGGTCCAGGTCCGCGAAGCGGCGCCTGGCGCGGCGCGGACGCCGTGAGCAACGGCACAACAAGCACGTGAACCACCGCATCGCCAAGGACATCGTGGCGGAGGCGCAACGCACCGGTCGGGGAATCGCCCTGGAGGCTCTGGGCGGAATCCGCGACCGGGGACGGCTGCAAGCGCCCCAGCGCGCCATGATCGGCTCCTGGCCGTTCCATCAATTGGCCGGATACATCGCCTACAAGGCGAAGCGGGCAGGCGTGCCCTGCTTCGAAGTCGATGCCGCCTACACCTCGCGCAGCGGTGTCCCCGATGCCGTCACACCGCGCGGCACAACCGGCCCTCTCGGGACCGATTCCTCTGTCGTCGGTGCGGTCTCGCTGGACCTGCCGACGTCGTCGCCGGGGTCAACGTGCGCGACCGCGCACGCTCGGCGTGGGTGCTTGCCGACGCGCCCGTACCGGACCGGCACCCGCTGCCGATCCGCTAGATGCGCCCCGTCGCCGCCCCTTGGTCCGGGGCAGCCGGGAGCGCGACCCGCAGGCTGCGCAGCAGGTCGGACCCGCTGCGCGCCGGGGGAGCCGGCGAGCGCGCAAGCACGCTATGCCGACGGCGCGATGGGGCTCGGTGCCGTGTCCTGCCCCTGCTCCGATTCCGGCCCCGGCCCCGGCTCCGGCTCCGGCTCCGGGTCCGGTTCGGTGAAGTCGCCGGCGTCGGTGCGGAGGGGGAGGAGGATGCGGAAGATGTCGGCGCACTGGTCGGCGTCGTAGACGCCGAGGCCGAAGTCGCGGGCGACGAGGTCGGCGGTGGCGCGTTCGACGACGTCGCGGCCCTTGTCGGTGATGGTGGCCAGGGTGCCGCGGCCGTCGCGGGGGTTCGGGCGGCGGGCCACCAGTTCGGCCTTCTCCAGGCGGTCGATGGTGTTGGTCACGCTGGTCGGGTGCACCATGAGCCGCTCGCCGATCTTGGACAGCGGCAGTGCTCCGGTGCGGCTGAAGGTCAGCAGGACCAAGGCCTCGTAGCGGGCGAAGGTCAGCCCGTACGGCTTGAGCACCGCGTCGGCCTCGGCGAGCAGGATCTGCTGGGCGCGCATGATCGAGGTGATCGCGGCCATCGGCGGGCAGGGGCCCCAGCGCTCCTCCCACGACTGGGCGGCGCGGGCGATGGGGTCGAAGGGGAGGTTCAGCGGCTTGGGCACGGCGGCAGCGTAGCCGCCTTGGCTACCGGCAAGTACGGTGCGACCACGTGCTGAACACCGGGCCTGCGCGCATAGCTGCTATGACATGCCGACGATATTTATTGAATGTTCAACAGAACCGGGTACCATGGTCACATGACCGAACAGGAACCTCGCTGGCTGAGCGAAGACGAACAGCAGATGTGGCGGGCGTCCCTGGGCGTGCTCAATCTGCTCCCGCTGTTCCTGGAGCGCGAGCTCCAGCAGCTGCACGGGTTGTCCCTGCACGACTACGAGATTCTCGTACGCCTGTCCGAGGCGCCCGACCGCCGGCTGCGGCTGACCGAGCTCGCCGGGCTGAGCAACCAGTCCAAGAGCCGCCTGTCGCACCAGATGACCCGCATGGAGAACGCGGGCCTCGTGGTGCGCGAGAGCTGCGCGGCGGACCGGCGCGGCCAGTGGGCCGTGCTGACCGACGCCGGCTGGGAGCGCCTGGTCAAGGCCGCCCCGGACCATGTGGACGGCGTGCGGCGGCACTACGTGGACCTGCTCACCGAGGAGCAGAAGGTCGTGCTGCGGGAGGCCTTCACCGTGGTGATGCAGCACCTGCACAACGCGGACGGCGGCCAGACCTGCCCGTCGGTCGCCGGCAAGCCCACCGCGAAGGCGGCCGGACAGGCGGTCTGACCGCTTGGACCGACGGCGGCTCAGATGCCCGTGGACAGGGCGACGTGCCGCCAGGCGTCGAGTTCGCGCCGCACCAGGTCCAGCTTCGCCTCGACGCGCTCGACCGCGTCCGCCCCGAGCTGGAGGCGCAGCGGCGGGTCGTCGGCCTCGGTGAGGTCGACGATGGCCTCGGCCGCCTTCGCCGGGTCGCCCGGCTGGCGGCCGTCGAATCCGGCCAGCGCCTCGCGTACCGGTCCCGCTCCCGCTGCGTAGTCCGGGATCGAGGCCGGTTCGACGCGGATGCTCGCGCCGCCGAGGAAGCCGGTACGGAAGCCGCCCGGCTCGACGACCGTGACGCGTACGCCCAGCGGCGCCAGTTCGCCGTGCAGCGCCTCGGTGATGCCTTCGAGTGCGAACTTGGACGCGCCGTACAGGCCCGCGGCCGGCGCGGTGGCGAAGCCGCCGACCGAGCCGATGTTCACGACGTGCCCGGATCGCCGGGCGCGCAGCACCGGCAGCGTGGCCCGCAGGGTGTGCAGCACCCCGAACACGTTGACGTCGAACAGTTCGCGGGCTGCCGCGTCGGACGTCTCCTCGATGGCCCCGACGAGTCCGTACCCGGCGTTGCAGACCACGACGTCGATCCGGCCGAACGCGGCCAGCCCCTCGGTCACCGCGGCCTCCAGCCGCTTCGGCTCGGTCACGTCCGCGGTGACGGCCAGCAGCCCGTCCGGCTTTTCCGGGTACGCGTCGAGCACCGCGGCGGCATCGCGCGCGGTCGCGATCACCCGGTTTCCGCGGGCGAGCGCCGCCCGCGTGATCTCCGCGCCGAGCCCGCGCGATGCACCGGTGACGAACCAGACGTTCATGGATTCCCTCTCCCTGCCACGGCGGATGCCAAGGGCCGGACGGCCCGGGAGACGAGGCTAGAAACTAGAGTCGGCTCTAGATCAAGAGGCCGCGGCCGAGAGCTGCCGGACGGGAGTCGCCCATGGACCTGAGCATCGGCGAGGTGGCGCAGCGCAGCGGGCTGAGCGTCCACACGCTGCGGTTCTACGAGCGGGAAGGCCTGTTCGCGAATCCGGTGCGCAGGCTGTCGAACGGCCGCCGGATCTACCACGAAGCCGACCTGGAGTGGCTGGCGATCTGCACGAAGCTGCGCGCCTCCGGCATGTCGCTCGCGACGATCCGGGAGTACATCGAACTTGCCTGCCAGGGGCCGGGCAACGAACGCGAGCGGCTCGAACTGCTGCGCCGGCACGAGGTGCAGGTGGAGGCGCAGATCCGCGAACTGCAGGAGACGCTGGCGGTGATGCGGCGGAAGGTCCGGATCTACGAGGACCACCTCGGCCGCGGCGAGGCCGACCGGCTGTGGAACCCGTCGCACCCGGACGCCGGCGCAAGGGCGGGGACGGGAACGGGAACGGGAACCGACCCGGGAGCCCGCGCCGCGGAAGCGGGCGCGGCAGGGGCCGACGAAACCGAGCGGGAGTGCCGTACCTCGTAGTACTGGCCCCGCGCGCCCACGGCCCGGGCAGCCGCCGATGCCCGAAGCGGCACCCGAAACAGCACCCGAAGCGCCGCTCCCTCGCGCTCCCCCGTCTCTCCCTCGCGTTCCCCTGATGACGCCGTTCCCGCGAGAGCCAGCGCCGAAGTCCGTGGTACCTGTGGATCTCGCTTCACGGACAGGGGGATCGTTTTGCGGCGATTGACAGGCATATGGGGACTCTTCGCGCTGACCGGCGCGCTGCTGACCGGGATACCGGCGCAGCCGGCCGCGGCGGCCGAGGGCGACGGGCGGCTGCTCGTCGCGCTCGACGTCTCGGGGTCGATGAACGAACCCGACGGCACCGGAGCACCGGGCGCCACCAAGATCTCCGCGGCCCGGTCCGCGATCGGCAGCCTCGTCGGCGGCGTGCCTGCCGCGTCTCCGCTGGGTCTGCGTACGTACGGCGGCAGTTGCACGTCGACGTCCCTGCTCGTGCCGGTCGGCCCGGTCGACAAGAGCGCGTTCGACAGTGCCGTGGCCGCGGTCCGCCCGTCGGGCGACACCCCCATCGCGCTCGCCCTCCAGAAGGCCGCCGCCGATCTGCCCGGCCCCGGGCGCCGCACGATCCTGCTGGTCTCCGACGGCAAGGAGACCTGCGGCGGCGACCCGGTCGCCGAGGCCCGCAAGCTGGCCGCGGCGGACATCGGCATCACGATCGACGTCATCGGCTTCCGCCTCGACAAGGCCGGCCAGGACCAGTTGACCGACGTGGCGCAGGCCGGCGGCGGCCGGTTCTACGACGTGCAGAGCGGCGCCGAGCTGGCCTCCCGGCTGCGCCGCGCCGCCGACCGGGCGCTGCGGCCGTACCGCCCCGCCGGCACGCCGGTGACCGGGACTCCGGTGCGTGAAACGGCTCCCGTGCTGCGGCCCGGCGAGTACCTGGACGTCATGCCGCCGACCACCGCCGGCGAACAGCCCTTCCGCCACTACGCGATCGACGTCCCGGCGGGGGCCACCGCGTACGCGTCGGCGACCGTCCCGCTCAATGCCCCGCCCGGCATCGGTGCGGCGAACGCGATCCGGGTCGGGATCACCACCGTCTCCGGCGAGGTCTGCGCGTCCAGCCGGCACCGGCGGGATGCCCCGAACGGCGGCTACGCGACCGCCCACGCGACGGCCACCATGCCGACCGGCGCCCAGGCGCCGAGCGGCACGTGCGGTGGCGGCGGACGGTTCCTGATCCAGGTGGACAACCTGGAGAACATGGTCACCGCGGGCCGATCGACCGCCGTCCCGATGGAGATCACCGTCCTGATCGCCCCCGAGGTGCGCAACTCCCAGGCGCTGCCCGCCGCCTGGACCCCCGGTGACACCCCCAAGGCCGAGGCCAAGAGCCCCGCCCCCACGGCGGTATCGGGCGGCGGTTCGTACGGCGATGCCCCGCTGCTGGGCGAAGGCGTGTTCACGGACACCGCCCGCCCGGGCGAGGAGATCTACTACCGCGTCCGCCTGGACTGGGGCCAGCGGCTCGTCTACCGCCTCGACCTGGCCGGGCTGCCCGCCGCGGAGCAGGCCGGGCTCGGCGGGAAGACGCTCGCCAACACCGGCCCGCTCAGCCCCGTACGCAACTGGGCACTGCTCCCCCGCGGCGGCGACGACTGGCGCGAATACACTGGCGCACCGCTGTCGTTCGACAGCGCCACCGCCCCGGTCCGGCACCGCAATCTGGAGAGCGGTCAGCCGTCGATCGCCGCCGCGTCGCTGCCCGGCGACTACTTCATCTGGCTGCAGATCGATCCCGAGAAGACCGACCCTGCCCTGGCCGTGCCGTTCACGTTGACCGTGGACGTGGTCGGCGATCCCGAAGGCGCGCCGCAGTACCGCGACTGGGCGAACCTCGGCGCGCCGGAGAAGCAACTCGCCTCGCCCGAAAGCGACACCAAGCCGAAGAGCCCGACACCCGGAGTCGAGCTGCCGCCCGGCGGAACAGACGTCATCCGCGACGACGACAACACGACATCCACCGCCGTCTGGATCACCGTGGCGACCGCCGGGGCAGTACTCGTCGCAGCAGGAGTCTGGGCAGTACGCCGCAAGCTCCGAGGTCCCGCCGCGTGACAAGGGATCGGCAGACCACTCAACTCGCCTGACAAGGCTGCCGGTTCACGATAGCCATGCCCTATTGTGAGCGCGGCATGATGGACCTAGTCCCGCGGTGGCAGCCATGGCAGATCCGTCCTCGCCTCCCTTGGTGGTCCCCTCCCTCCCCTGGAGGTTCAGCACCCGGACCACCGATATCGACCTGGCGAGTGCCCAGGGCGCCGAGACGTACTACCCGCTGCGCATGGGGGTGCTGGGGCGTGCACAGCGGTTCATGATGTCGATCGACGCCATGCAGCTCGGGGCCGTCCTCGTGGGGGATTGCCGCTTCGACGCGGACATCAGCATGGACTTCGAGGAACTGCGCGACTTCTATCACGTCAACATCCCGCTCTCGGGCCACCTGATCTCCACGAACCTCGGCAACGAGGTCATCGCGACCCCGCAGCACGCCGTCGTCTTCGGGCCGACCGGGAGCGTCCGGCTGAACCACTGGGATGCGGGAAGCCGCATCCTGTGCGTCAAGATCGGCCGGGTCGCGCTCGAGGCCGAGTTGGAGCGCCTCCTGCAGCGGCCGGTCCGCACGCCCATCAACCTCGCGCCCGCGCTGGACCTGTCCGGCGGCTACGGCCGGATCCTGCGTGACCTCGCCTGTCTGCTCGCCAGGCAGGTGGCGGCCGAAACACCGCTGGCCCGACAGGAGATCATCGGCGTGCCGCTGTGGCACAACATGCTCTCCCACCTGCTCGCGGCCGGCGAGCACGACTACCGGGACGAACTCCTCGGCCCGGGGCGGCCATGCCGCCCACCGGCCGTGAAGCGCGTCGTCGAGGCCATGCATGCCGCACCGGAGACGCCATTCACCGCGGCGTCCCTCGCGGATCTTGCGGGCGTCAGCATCCGCACACTCCAGGCCGCGTTCCGGACGTACGTGAACATGGCGCCAATGGCGTACCTCCGCAATGTGCGCCTGGAGCGTGTGCACGCGGAGCTGGCCGCGTCGCCGCCCACCCGCACGACCGTCACCGAGGTGGCGCACCGCTGGGGCTTCACCCATCTCGGGCGCTTTGCCGCCGCGTACGGCCGGAAGTACGGCGTGCCCCCGTCCGAGACCCTGTGGTCCTGATCCGACGCGGCACTGCCCCAAGAAAATTGCCTGCGCAAAGCGGCCAGGCTGCGCGCAACGCGGATCGCGGGCACATGCCGGCGGCCGTACGTTCGAGTCCAGGGATCCGATGGGGGACGGGGAAGCCCGATGGGTGCAACAGCGAAGCGAACAGTGGTAGTTGCCTTGATCGCGACCTCAGTGGCGGTAGCCGCCGCGGCCTGCCGGGGCGGGGGCTCGGCAGGCCGCGGTACCGGAGGCAAGGTGGAACAGGGCGTCACGGCCGGCGCGGACATCATCGAGGGAATCCAGGGCGCAGGCCCGCCGGACGCTCCGGGGGTCCCGGGCGGGTCCGCGGCAGGGGGCGCGTCAGGCGGCGCCGGGCAGCCAGGCGGTGGTGGTTCCGCCTGCATCGGGACGTACTCCTTCGCCCGCTTGACCATCGGGACACAGGTGATGACCGGCGACGCCCAACTGACCATCGACAAGTACGGCGCGGGCTCCTGGGCGATGACCCGGCCGAGTGCCGTTTCCGACAGCTTCACGGCCGCAGGCGGTCGCTATACGTCGCTGGGGCGGTCCACGAACCCGCCGACATCGGTCGACGGGTTCAGCTGCACCGCACAAGGAACGCAGGTGACGCTGACCGGCATCAACGCCAAGCAGGCCCGCTGGACCCTGGTACTCACCAAGGCCGCCGGAACCCGGTAGTGGCGCCGGCCGCGTCGATCGGAAGGGCCGGGCCGGGCGGCACGGGCCGGACTCCGCAAGCCGAACCCCGCGAGGCGGACCGGGCGCTCAGCCTTGCGCCAAGCCGTCGATGAGCTCGTCCGCGGCCGCGTACGGGTCGAGGGTGCCCGCCAGGATCCGGTCGGCGAGGCCGTCCGCGCGCCGCCCCTCGGCGACATCGCCCATGCGGGACCGGAGTTCGGCCAGCGCGATGGCCTCGATCTCGGCCCGTACGCGGCGCCGGCGGCGCAGGTCGAGGGTGCCGTTCGCGGCCATCCACGCGCGGTGCTTCTCCAGTGCCTCGACGACCTCGTCCAGGCCCTCGCCGCGCGAGGCGACGGTCTTGAGGATCGGCGGGCGCCACGACTCCGGGCCGCGCGAAGGGCCCAGCGACAGCATGTGGTTGAGCTCTCGCGCGGTGGTCTGGGCGCCGTCGCGGTCGGCTTTGTTGACCACGTAGACGTCGCCGATCTCCAGGATCCCGGCCTTGGCGGCCTGGATCCCGTCGCCCATGCCGGGGGCCATCAGGACCACGGTGGTGTCGGCCGCCGACGCGACCTCGATCTCGGACTGCCCGACGCCCACGGTCTCGACGAGGATCACGTCGCAGCCGGCCGCGTCCAGCACGCGCAGCGCCTGCGGGGTGGCCCACGCCAGCCCGCCGAGGTGGCCGCGCGAGGCCATCGAGCGGATGAAGACGCCGGTGTCGGTGGCGTGCTCCTGCATGCGGATCCGGTCGCCGAGCAGCGCGCCGCCGGAGAACGGCGACGAGGGGTCGACGGCCAGTACCCCGACCCGCTTGCCGACCGCGCGGTACGCGGAGACCAGTGCGGACGTGGACGTCGACTTGCCCACCCCGGGCGGCCCCGTGAGCCCCACGACGTACGCCTGCCCGGTGTGCGGCGCCAGCGCGGCCATCACCTCGCGCAGGCTCGGCGAGGCGTCCTCGACCAGCGAGATCAGCCGCGCCACCGCCCGCGGCTGCCCCGCCCGCGCCTGCTCGACCAGCATGGCCACATCCGTGCGCCGGGCCAACACGACTCCTTCGGGTCGGACGGCGGGCGCGGTCGTGCCCCGCCCGTGGACAGTGCCCGGCGCCTGCGCCCGCACACCTGATGGACCCCCGGGTGGGGGCGATGGCGCCGGTCGGGTCGAGCGGACGGCGGGTGCCGGATCGGCATACGGGCCGATACGACGAGCGTGCGGTGCGCGGGTGGACCACCCGCTCACCGCACGCTCGCGAGAACTACCGGCCGTGCAGGTCGGCGCGCACCGGTCGGCGGAGTTGCCCGCCGCCGCCTGGTGCGTGCCGTGCCGTACCGCGCGGGTCGGGCGTCAGCCCTGCTGCGGAACCGTCAGGATCAGCGCGTCGCCCTGGCCGCCGCCGCCGCACAGGGCCGCCGCGCCGGTGCCGCCGCCGCGGCGCTTGAGCTCGAGCGCCAGGTGCAGCACCACGCGGGCGCCGGACATGCCGATCGGGTGGCCGAGCGCGATGGCGCCGCCGTTGACATTCACCTTCTCGCCGTCCACGCCCAGGTCGCGCATGGACTGGATGCCGACCGACGCGAAGGCCTCGTTGATCTCGATGAGGTCCAGGTCCTCGACCGCCAGGCCCTGCTTGCCGAGCGCGTGCTTGATGGCGTTGGACGGCTGCGACTGCAGCGAGTTGTCCGGGCCGGCCACGTTGCCGTGCGCGCCGATCTCGGCGAGCCACTCGATGCCCAGCTCCTCGGCCTTCGCCTTGGACATGACCACGACCGCGGCGGCACCGTCGGAGATCTGCGACGCGGAGCCGGCCGTGATGGTGCCGTCCTTGGTGAACGCGGGGCGCAGCTTGCCCAGCGACTCGGCCGTGGTGTCCGCGCGCACGCCCTCGTCGACCGAGAACTGCACCGGGTCGCCCTTGCGCTGCGGGATGGCCACCGGGACGATCTCGTCGTCGAAGACGCCGTTCTTCTGGGCCGCGGCGGCGAGCTGGTGCGAGCGCGCCGAGAAGGCGTCCTGCTCCTCGCGCGAGATGCCCAGCTTGGCGTTGTGGTACTCGGTCGACTCGCCCATCGGGATGTTGTCGAACGCGTCGGTGAGACCGTCGTACGCCATGGCGTCCAACATCTCGATGGCGCCGTACTTGAAGCCCTCGCGCGACTTCGGCAGCAGGTGCGGGGCGTTGGTCATGGACTCCATGCCGCCGGCCACCACGATGTCGAACTCGCCCGCGCGGATGAGCTGGTCGGCGAGCGCGATGGCGTCCAGGCCGGAGAGGCAGACCTTGTTGATGGTCAGCGACGGGACGCCCATCGGGATGCCGGCCTTGACCGACGCCTGGCGGGCGGGCATCTGGCCCGCGCCGGCCTGCAGCACCTGGCCCATGATCACGTACTGCACCTGGTCGCCCGCGACGCCGGCGCGCTCCAGCGCGGCCTTGATCACGATGCCGCCGAGGTCGGTGGCGGAGAAGCCCTTGAGGGAGCCGAGCAGTCGGCCCATGGGCGTGCGCGCCCCGGCGACGATGACAGAACCGGCCATGAGAGTGGCCTCCAGAGAGGTGAAGTGAGGGTTTGGGCGGAAACATACCCGCCTGTGTGTCGTGGTCGGCAGGGGTCCTGTTGTGACAGAACGCACGACCCACCTCAGGAGACCGGATGCGGTCTCGACCATAGTGTCGCTTAGACAAACAGGGTACCTACTCAGAGGTAACCCTTAAGACCCGGGAGGGCACGTGCTCACGCGCATCGACCACATCGGCATCGCCTGCCGCAACCTCGACGAGACCGTGAAGTTCTACGAGGAGACGTACGGCTTCACCGTCTTCCACAGCGAGGTCAACGAGGAGCAGGGCGTCCGCGAGGCCATGCTCAAGATCAACGAGACGAGCGACGGCGGCGCCTCGTACCTGCAGCTCCTGGAGCCGATCCGGGAGGACTCCACGGTCGCCAAGTGGCTGGAGAAGAACGGCGAGGGCGTGCACCACATCGCCTTCGGCACCGCGGACGTGGACGGCGACGCGGACGCGATCCGCGGCAAGGGCGTCCGGGTCCTGTACGACGAGCCCCGGCGTGGTTCCATGGGCTCGCGCATCACGTTCCTGCACCCCAAGGACTGCCACGGCGTGCTGACCGAACTGGTCACCTCGGCCCCGGCCGACGCCGAGCACTGAGCCCGGCACCGCGCACGGAACCACCGGCCCGCACACCCTCGGCGGGCTGACAGAACGTCAAACCGGGGGCGGGATTCCTACGGGCCCGCCCCTTGGCATACCCCGGTGCCGAGCCTTACGTTACCGATGGGTAATTTCTCGCCAACCCTCAACTCCCGACGCCGACCCTGGAGGCCGACGATGAAGGAGATCCTCGACGCCATCCTCGCTGGGGACACCCCGCAGGAAGCGTACGAAGCCCTTCCCCTGCCCGAGTCCTACCGCGCCGTCACCGTCCACAAGGACGAAGAGACGATGTTCGACGGGCTCGAGTCCCGCGAGAAGGACCCGCGCCTGGCGCTGCACGTCGAAGACGTCGCGCTGCCCGAGCTGGGCCCGGGCGAGGCGCTGATCGCGGTGATGGCCTCGGCCATCAACTACAACACCGTGTGGACCTCGATCTTCGAGCCGGTCTCGACCTTCCGCTTCCTGGAGCGGTACGGCCGGACCTCCCCGCTCACCAAGCGCCACGACCTGCCGTACCACGTGGTCGGCTCGGACCTGGCCGGCGTCGTGCTGCGCACCGGTCCCGGCGTGAACGCCTGGAAGCCCGGAGCCGAGGTCGTCGCGCACTGCCTGTCCGTGGAGCTGGAGAGCCCGGACGGCCACAGCGACACCATGCTCGACCCCGAGCAGCGCATCTGGGGCTTCGAGACCAACTTCGGCGGCCTGGCGCACATCGCCCTGGTCAAGAGCAACCAGCTCATGCCGAAGCCGGCCCACCTCACCTGGGAAGAGGCCGCCTCCCCGGGCCTGGTCAACTCGACCGCCTACCGCCAGCTCGTCTCCCGCAACGGCGCCGGCATGAAGCAGGGCGACAACGTGCTGATCTGGGGCGCCTCCGGCGGCCTGGGCTCGTACGCGACGCAGTTCGCGCTGAACGGCGGCGCCACCCCGATCTGCGTCGTCTCCTCCGAGGACAAGGCGCAGATCTGCCGCGACATGGGCGCGGACCTGGTGATCGACCGCCGTGCCGAGGACTTCAAGTTCTGGAAGGACGAACGCACCCAGGACCCGAAGGAGTGGAACCGCTTCGGCAAGCTCATCCGCGAGCTGACCGGCGGCGAGGACGTCGACATCGTCTTCGAGCACCCGGGCCGCGAGACCTTCGGCGCCTCGGTGTACGTCACCCGCAAGGGCGGCACCATCGTGACCTGCGCGTCTACCTCGGGCTTCGTGCACGAGTACGACAACCGCTACCTGTGGATGAACCTCAAGCGCATCGTCGGCTCGCACTTCGCCAACTACCGCGAGTCGTGGGAGGCCAACCGCCTCATCGCGCAGGGCAAGATCCACCCGACGCTGTCCCGCAGCTACTCGATGGACGAGGTCGGCCAGGCCGCGTACGACGTGCACCGCAACCTCCACCAGGGCAAGGTCGGCGTGCTGTGCCTGGCCCCCGAGGAGGGCCTGGGCGTGCGCAACCACGAACTGCGCGCCAAGCACATCAACGAGATCAACCGCTTCCGCAACGTGTGACGCCTCTCACGGAGGCCTCCGCGTCCGCAGCGTGACGCAGCTCAAGGTGCCGCGTCAGGGAATTCGTTCCCTGACGCGGCACTAAGCTTTCCCGTGATCTGACACCATTTCCCTGGCGGACACCGCACGCGGCGCGGTGGGGGCTACGGTGGCTCCTTGCACCGGATCTCGGGCGCCGGGGCCGCCTCGGCCTGTCGCAAGAGCGGTCGGGAGCGGTCGGGATCTGACAGGATCTGCCGGATCCGCGTCGGACGCGGTTCGGATACGGTAATCGGCGCTGGTGAGGACGCGGCCACGGGATGGAGTGGGACCCCACAGTGCGGGGCAACGACCGCTACGAGGGTGGTGACGACGGCCTCGGCCGGATCGAAGCCGAGATGAAGCGGCTGCGAACCGAGCGCGAGGAGACTGTCGCGCACGCGGAAGACCTCGGATATCAGGTCGAGGTCCTTCGCGCGAAGCTGCATGACCTCAGACGCCAGCTCGCGGTCCCCCGCTTCGACAGCAACTCCCTCGGCAGCCAGGCCGAGCAGATGCTGCGCAACGCCCAGATCCAGGCCGATCAGGTCCGGGCGGACGCCGAACGCGAACTGGCGGAGTCGCGCGCCCACACCCAGCGCGTCATGCAGGAGGCGGCCCAGCGGTCCGCCCAGCACGAGGCCGAGTGGCAGGCCGAGATCCAGGCCCGGCGCCGCCGCCTCGAAGAAGAGCTCGCGCACGCCCGGCAGGCCACCGAGGCCCGGGTGGGCGAGAACGTCGCATGGGCCGAGCAGGTCCGCGCGCAGGCCGACGAGCGCGCCCGCCAGATGGTCGAAGGCGCCCGGGCCGAGGCCGAGCGCCTGCTCGCCGACGCCGCCGCGCAGGCCGGCGCGGCCCGTGAGCAGGCCTCCGGGGCCGCCCAGACCGCCCGCGCCGAGGCCGACGCCATCCTGGCCCGCGCGCAGGCCGAGGCGGACCGCATGCTGGCCGCCGCGCAGCAGCGCGCCGAATCGGTCGGCGAGCAGGTCGAGCAGATCAAGTCCGGCACCCGCAGCCAGGCCGAGGCGCTCGTGGTGGACGCCCGCGCCGAGGCCGAGCGGATCCGCGGCGCGGCCCAGGCCGAGGCGCAGCGCGTCACCGGCGAGGCGGCGTCGCGCGCCGAGGGCACGTCCGCGGACACCGCGCAGCTGCTGCAGGAGACCCAGGCCGAGGTCGCGCGGCTGCGCGCCGAGGCGGCCGCCGAGGCCGAGCGCCACCAGGCGGAGGCCGAGCAGCTGCGGGCCGAGGCCGAGACACTCCTCGAAGTGGCCGGCACGGACGCCGCCGAGCGCCTGCAGGCCGCGACCGCGGGTGCCGAGGAACTCCTCGGCAAGGCCCGTACCGAGGCCGAGCAGCACGCTGCCGCGGTCCGCACCGAGGTGGCCGAGCTGCTCGCCGCAGCCCGTACCGAGGCCGCCGAACTGGCCGAGCAGGCCCGGGCCGAGGCCGAGCGCCTCCGCACCGAGGGGGCCGCCGAGGCCGACCGGCTGCGGACCGACGCCGAGCGCGTCCGGGCTGAGGCCGAGGCGGACGCCGGGACGCTGCGTGCCGTCGCCGAGGAGGAGACCGGGCAACTCCGGTCGACCGCCGCGGAGGAGGCCGAGCAGCTCCGTACCGCCGCCGCCGAGGAAGCCGAACGGGTCCGTGCCGCGGCCGCGGCCGCCGCCGAGCAGCTGCGGGCCGAGACCGCCGAGGACGTCGAGCGGCTGCGCACCGAGGCCGAGGCGGATGCCGCGCGCCTGCGCACCGAGACCGTCGCCGAGGCCGAGGCGGCCCGCGACGCCGCGCTCGCCGAGGCGGAGGCGGCCCGCGAGAAGGCCCTCGGCGTGCACGCCGAGGTCACCGCGGCGATAGACGAACGCCGAGCCGAGGCCGAGCGGATGACCGCCGAGGCCGAGGCCCGCGTCGGGGCCGCCGAGACCGAGGCGGCCGAGCGCCGGGCGGCCGCGGAGACCGCCGCCGCGGAGCTGCTGGCCAAGGCCGCCGCGGACGCGGAGAAGCTGCGCGCGGACGCCGAGCAGGCCCGTACCGAGACCGAGACGGCCGCCGCCGAGCACCTGGCGGCCGCCACCGCGGCCGCCGAGGAACTCCTGGCCACCGCCAAGGCCGAGGCCGAGAAGCTCCGCGCGGACGCGGCCCGGCTGGTCGCCGAGGCCGAGGCCGGCGCCGCCGAGCGCCTGGACACCGCGGGCACCGCCGCCGACGAACTGCTCGCCAAGGCCCGGACCGAGGCCGAACGCACCACCTCCGAGGCCCGCACCGAGGCGGACGAGCTGCGCGCCCGCGCGCAGACCGACGCCGAGGCCGTCGAGGCCCGCACCCGCGAGACCGGCTCCCGGCTGATCGCCGAGGCGAAGACGCACACCGCCGAGGTGAAGGCGCGCGCCGAGGCCGAAGGCGAGGAGATCCTCGAACGGGCGCGGGCCGAATCGGGGAAGCTGCGCGAGAAGGCGGTCGCCGACACCGCCCGGCTGCGCGATCTGACGCAGCGTCAGCAAGCCGAGTCCGCCGAGCGCTTGGAGCAGGCCCGGGCCGAGGCCGAGCGGCTGACCGCGGAGTCGGTCGAGGCCGCCGAGGCGCTGCGCGCCGGCGCGGAAGCCGAGGCCGCCGAACTGCTCGCCACGGCCAAGGCCGAGGCGGACCGCGTCCAGGAGCAGGCCGCCGAGGCCGCCGGGCGCTCGCACGCGGAGGCCGAGGAACTCCTCGCGAAGGCGAAGACCGAGGCCGAACGCGTCCAGCGGCAGGCCGCCGAGGCGGCCGGCCGCTCCCATGCCGAGGCCGAGGAACTCCTCGCCGGGGCACGGGCCGAGGCCGCCAAGAGCACCGAGGACGCGACCCGCGGCGCCGAAGAACTGCTGAAGGCCGCCGAGGCGCGGGCCGCCGCGCTACGCAACGAGGCGGAGACCAAGCGCGCCGAGGCCGCGGCCGCCCTGCAGAACGCCCGCGACGAGGCCGCGGCCCTGCTCGAGCAGGCCCGGGCCGACGCCGCCAAGCGGACCGAGACCGCGGCCAAGGCCGCCGAGGACCTGCTCGCCAAGACGCGCGCCGAAGCCGAGGAACTCCTCGGCGACGCGCGCGGCGAGGGCGAGGGCATCCGCAACGCCGCCCGCCGGGACGCCGCCGACCTGCGCGCCGACACCGAGGCCGCGGCCCGCAAGGCCCGCGACGACGCCGCCGCGGCCGCCGCGCGTACCGTCGGCGAGGCCGAGCAGGCCGCCGCCGACGTCCGCGAGACCGCCCGGCAGGCCCTCGAAGAGGCCCGCCTGGAAGTCGTCGACCTGCGCGACCGCACCCAGGCCCGGGCCCGCGAACTCCTCGAGGCCGCCGAGGGCAAGGCCCGCGAAATCGCCGAGTCCGCGCAGCTCAAGCTGCGCAAGGCCGAGGACGACGGGGCCCGCATCATCCGCGACGCCAAGGGCGAGGCGGAGACCGTCCGGGCCGCGGTGACCGGAATAGAGGAGGCCGCGCACGAAGAGATGGCGCGCCTCCGCACCGAGGCCGAACGCGAGTTGGCCAAGTCGCGCGACGAGGCGCAGACCCACCTGGTGCGCGCCCGGGCCGAGGCGGACGCGACGGTCACCGCCGCGCGCAAGCACGCCGAGCGCCTCAAGACCGACTCCGAGCGCGAGGCCGAACGCACCCGCACCGCAGGCCGCGACGAGGCGACCGCGACGCTCAAGTCCGCCGAGGCGGACGCCGCGTCGATGCGCGAGAAGGCCAAGGCGGCCCTCGACAAGGCGGTCGACGAGGCCGAGGACACCCTGGTCAAGACCAAGGGCCACGTCACCGAACTCGTCGCCCAGGCCCAGCGCAAGGCCGAGCAGCAGCTCAAGTCGGCATCCGAGACGGCGGCCAAGACGCTTGCCGACGCGGAGGCCGAGGACACCCGGCTGCGCGCCGAGGCCGCCGCGGTCATAGAGAAGGCCCGTACCGACTCGGACAAGATGATCGGCGAGACGCGGCGCGACACCACCGCGACCCGCGAACGCGCCGACAAGGAAG
Organism: Yinghuangia soli; assembly: GCF_021502675.1. GTDB lineage: Bacteria > Actinomycetota > Actinomycetes > Streptomycetales > Streptomycetaceae > Yinghuangia > Yinghuangia soli. Next base: position 115,910 of record NZ_JAKFHA010000023.1, on the reverse strand, counting down.
CCGAAGAGCTCGTCGAAGGCGCCCGCAAGCAGGCCGCGGAAAGCCTGCAGTCCGCGGGCAAGCGGGTGGACGCACTGGTCGAGGCGGCCGAGGAGCAATGCGCGAAGTCCGTTGCGGAAGGCGAGAAGGCCAAATCCGAGGCAATGGACGAAGCCGACCGGATTCGCGACAAGGCCAGCTCCGAGGCCGATAGGGTACGTATCGCCGCGGTGAAGAAAGCCGAGGCGCTGCTGTCCGAAGCGGAGCAGCGGCTCGCCGACGCCCAGAAGGGCGCGGACGACCTGCGCGCGAAGGTGGCCGAGCAGATCGCCGCCGCACAGCGCGAAGCCCAGGCCGTCCGCCGGAAGACCGCGGCCGATGCCGACAGGATCTTGGACGACGCGCGGAGGGAGGCGGAAAGGCTGCGCAGCGAGGCCCGCCGCGAAGCCGAGCGTTCTCGCGCCGAGGGTCAGCGCAAGCTGGACGAGCTCAACCGCCGCCGCAAGGACATCGCGACCGAAATGGCCCGTGTGCAAGGCGTTTTGGATGCTTTGGCATCACCGGCGACCTCGTCTTCGGGCAAGAGCACTAGCACAGCACCACCCGATTGAGGGATGAAAGCCGGTTGTTCTGCGCAGCGCAGGTCGATGAGCCGTCTGTTTCGTGCCAGGATTCCACCCGTCACCTCATCCACAGCACCGGTCATACGACAGGAACCCCATGAGCGACACAAACTCTCCGCACGGCTTCGATCTCGTCCGCCGAGGGTACGAGCGTTCGCAGGTCGACGATCGCATCACGAAGCTCGTCTCTGACCGGGACAGCGCGTTGGCCCGCATCTCCGCTCTGGAGAAGCGCATCGAGGAACTGCACCTCGAAAGCCAGAACGTGCAGGCCCAGCTCGCCGACGCCGAGCCGTCGTACGCCGGGCTCGGCGCCCGCGTCGAGAAGATCCTGCGGCTGGCCGAGGAAGAGGCCAAGGACCTGCGCGAGGAGGCCCGCCGCGCGGCCGACCAGCACCGCGAGCTGGCCGAGGCGGCCGCGCAGCAGGTGCGGGCCGAGGCCGAGCAGTACGGCAAGGAGCGCAAGGCCAAGGCCGAGGACGAGGGCGCCCGCATCCTCGACAAGGCGAAGGCCGACTCCGCGCAGCTGCGCGCCGAGGCGTCCAAGGACGCCGCGACCAAGCGCGAGGAGGCGGACGCGCTCTTCGAGGAGACGCGCGCCAAGGCCGCCCAGGCCGCTGCCGACTTCGAGACCAACCTGGCCAAGCGCCGCGAGCAGTCCGAGCGCGACCTGGCGGCCCGTCAGGCCAAGGCCGAGAAGCGCCTGTCCGAGGTCGAGCACCGGGCCGAGCAGCTGCGCCTGGAGGCCGAGAAGCTGCGCACCGACGCCGAGCGCCGCTCGCGTCAGACCATCGAGACCGCGCAGCGCCAGGCCGACGACATCGTCGCGGACGCGCGCGCCAAGGCGGACCGCATCCGCAGCGAGTCCGAGCGCGAGCTCGCCGCGCTGACGCACCGCCGGGACAGCATCAACGCGCAGCTGACCAACGTGCGCGAGATGCTCGCGACGCTGACGGGTGCCGCGGTCGCGGCGGCCGGCGGAGTCGGGGACGACGACGACAAGCTGACCGGCGTGCCGGCCCAGCAGACCCGCTGAGCACCCGCCGGGCGGATCGCCGGGCACCTTTGCGGAAGCGGCCGTTCCGGATTTTCGGAACGGCCGCATCGCTTTTCCCTCTAGAGTCTCGCCGGTGAGCACCGACACCACGGCAGACACGTCGGACGCGGCAGACGCGTCGGACACGAACGGGGGCACCGCGGCCGGCGCTGCGGACCGCACGACGTCCGCGCCGCCGGCCTCCGCCGCACCCGGCGCGGCCCCGGCGGGCAAGTCCGCCGGCCCCGCCGCCCCGGCGGCCGGCGCCGCACCCGTACCCGGCCCTGCGCCCGCGCCGGTCTACGACTGGATCGACCCGTCCATCCCGGCCCCGAGGTTCGGCGAGCCCGGGCGGCCGCTGCGCCGCTCCTCGCCGTTCTACGTGGGCTTCTTCGGCGGCCTCGGGCTGATCACCGCGTGGTTCCTGGCGCAGGCGTTCACCGGGATCAAGGACGTCATCGTCCTGGTCGCGATCTCTTTCTTCCTGGCCGCCGGACTGAATCCGTTCGTGGAGCGCCTGCAGCGCGTGGGACTGCCGCGCAAATGGGCCGTGGTCACCGTCGGTCTCGGATTCCTGTTGGTGATCGCGGGGTTCATCACCGCGATAGCCCAACCGCTCGCCGAGCAGACCACGGATCTGATCAACAGCATTCCCGACAAGCTCACCGAACTCCTGCACAACGAGCAGTTCAAGAAGCTCGACGAGAAATACGACATCATCGAGAAGGCCAAGGAGGCGGCGGCCAGCGCCAATACCGCGGAATCCGTCGCGGGCGGCCTGCTGGGCTTCGGGAAGCTGATCCTGAACTCGGTGTTCGACACCCTGACCGTGCTGTGCCTGACGCTGTACTTCCTCGGTTCGCTGCCCGGCATCAAGGAAGCGATCTACCGGCTCTTCCCGGCGAGCCGCCGCCCGCGCGTCCGAGCACTGGGCAACGAGATCATCGGCGGCATCGGCGGCTACGTGAACGGCATGCTGCTGGTGGCCACATGCGCGGGCGTCTCGTCGTTCGTGTTCCTGACCGTGATCGACCTGGAGTACGCGCTGCCGCTGGCGCTGATCGTGGCGCTCACCGACCTGATCCCGATGATCGGTGCCACGATCGGCGCGGTCGTGGTCTCCGCGGTGGCGTTCTTCGACTCCCCCGGCAAGGCGCTGATCTGCATCATCTTCTACGTCTGCTACCAGCAGTTCGAGAACTACCTGGTCTACCCCAAGGTCATGAAGCGCGTCATCAACGTGCCGCCCGCGCTGACCGTGATCGCCGCGCTCATAGGCGCCGCGCTGCTCGGCGTCACCGGCGCGCTGCTCGCCATACCGGTGGCCGCGGCGGTACTTCTCATCATCCGCGAGGTGGTCACACCCCGTCAGGACAAGGTCTGAGTCGGGGCGCCCCCCTACACCGCAAGGATGAGACAAGGGACTTCCCTCGACCTTGGGAAGGTCGCCGATCCAGTCCTCCGAGAGACGTAGCGATGTCCCCGGTTCTCTACAGTGGGTGCCGACGACCACGACGCCCGATATCGGATTTTCCGTCGATATCCGGCGTCGTGGCACTTCCGAATGACCGCCGATGCCCGACGAGGACGCGATGATCGAAGCCCAAGGCTTGACGAAGAGGTACGGCAACAAGCTGGCGGTGGATCAGCTCTCCTTCCAGGTCCGGCCCGGCACGGTCACCGGGTTCCTCGGCCCGAACGGTGCGGGCAAGTCCACGACGATGCGCATGATCCTCGGCCTCGACTCCCCCACCGCGGGGAACGTCCTGGTCAACGGGCGTCCGTACGAGTACTTGTCGGCGCCGCTGCGCGAGGTCGGTGCGCTGCTGGACGCGAAGGCCATGCACGGCGGCCGCAGCGCCTACAACCACCTGCTGTGCCTCGCGCAGAGCAACGGCATCCCGCGCCGCCGCGTCGACGACGTGCTCAACATGGTCGGCATCACCGCGGTCGCGAAGAAGCGCACCAAGGGCTTCTCGCTGGGCATGGGGCAGCGCCTCGGCATCGCGTCGGCGCTGCTCGGCGACCCCGGGATCCTGATGTTCGACGAGCCGGTCAACGGCCTGGACCCGGAGGGCATCCTCTGGATCCGCAACCTGATGAAGGCGCTGGCCGCCGAAGGCCGCACGGTCTTCGTGTCCAGCCACCTGATGAGCGAGATGGAGGTGACCGCCGACCACCTGATCGTCATCGGGCAGGGCCGGCTGATCGCCGACACCTCGATGCGCGACTTCATCGAGCGCAACTCCCAGGCGTACACGGTGGTCCGCTCCCCGCAGGCCGACCAGCTGACCAAGCTGGTCACCGCGAAGGGCGGCACGGTGACTCCGGAAGGCGACAGCGGTGCGCTGCGCGTGACCGGTCCCGAGCCGGCCGCGATCGGCGACATGGCCGCCGAGCACGGCATCCGCCTGCACGAACTCTCGCCGCGCTTCGCCTCCCTCGAAGAGGTCTACATGCGGCTCACCCAGGGTGCGGTCGAGTACCGCGCGGGCCTGCCCGGCGGTCCGGGTGCGCCCGGCGCCCCGCAGGGCTGGGGGCAGCCGCAGCCGGGCTGGGGGCAGCCGCAGGGCGCCCCGGGCTGGGGTCAGCAGCAGCCGCAGGGCTGGGCGCCGCCGCCCGGGCCCGGCGGGCAGCCGTTCCCGCCGCAGGCGCCGCCCGCGCCGGCCCAGCAGGCCCCGACCCACGGAAGCGAGGCCTGAGCCATGGCCACCCCCACCCCTCAGCCTCAGCAGCCGAACCAGCCGCCCAACCAGCCGCCGCAGCCGGTCCCCGCAGGCGTGCACCAGGGTGCCGCGGCCAACGGCCACGCGTACGCCGCACCGCCGAACGCCGCACCGGGCGCGAACGGGCAGCCCGGCGGAGCACCGCAGTGGCAGCCGAACGGCCAGGCCCCGCATGGCGCCGGCGCCGTGCCCGCGCAGGGGCTCTACCAGCAGGCCCCGACCGGCAGCCTGCACTTCACCCGCATGCTGCAGTCCGAATGGACGAAGATCCGCACGGTCCGCTCCACGATGTGGTCGCTGCTCGTGATGGTCGTGCTCATCGTCGGTCTGGCCGCGCTGCTCGGTGCGACGGTGTCCGACAACGACGGCTCCGGGAACCCGGACCCGAGCGTCTCCCTCGCGCTGATCGGCGTGATGATCGCGCAGATCGCGGCGGCGACGCTGGGCGTGCTCACCATCTCGGCCGAGTACACCACCGGCATGATCCGCTCCACGCTGACCGCGTACCCGCGCCGCATCACGGTGCTGGCGGCCAAGTCGGTCGTGTTCGGCACGCTGATGTTCGTGGTCGGCCTGGTGGCGTGCTACCTCGCGTACCTCGTCTGCGATGCGGTGGTCGCGAGTGACGTGGCGGGCTCGTCGAGCGGCAAGGAGGTCGTCAAGGGCGTCGTGGGCTCGGCGACCTACCTGGCCCTGATCGGCCTGTTCGCGCTGGGCGTCGGCACGATGCTGCGGCACTCCGCGGGCGCCATCACGACCGTGCTCGGCATCATGCTGGTGCCGTCCATCTTCGGCGGCTTCATCCCGGGCAAGTTCGGCGACTGGGTCGTGGACTACTCGCCGATGATGCTGCTGATCAAGATGATCGCGCCGGCCGACGACGCGGACTTGGGCGGCGGCCTCGGCCCGTGGCCCGGCATGATCCTGATGGCCTGCTACGCCGCCGCCGCGCTGGTCGGTGCGGCCACGCTGATCAAGTCGCGCGACGTCTGATACTGCGTCCCGTCACGCGGCTCACGCGTACGAATGCGAAGCCCCGTCCGGCTTGTCCCGGACGGGGCTTCGCGTTTTGCGGCTTTGCATACGGTTGCGTACTGGCAACATTGCCAAAGGAGTTGTTGGAACCGGGACCATCCGCCCGAGAAGTGTGAGGATAGGATCGCTAGCCATGTTTCGGGAGGGGACGAAAATGGCCGGGGGACAGCGGGGCCGCAGCAGCCCGGGAGCCGATCCTGACCTGCTGTCAGGCGGCCTGCCCGACAAGCGGATCACGCCCGTCAGCGGGCCCGCGGTGGCGACCGCGACCGCGGCCGGCGTACTCGGCCTGACCGCTGCGGTCATCTCGATCCTGACCCTGGTCTCGGACGGTGCGCACCTGCACGCGGGCATCGTCGCGCTCTTCTACGTCCCGTCCGGCATCATCGGGGTCGTCTCCGCGGCCCTGCAGCGCCGTTTCGTCGGCGACCACATGGCCGCACTCCAGGCCGAGATCGCGCGCCGCGACGAGGCGCAGCGCCGGCTCACCGAGGAGCTGGACCGCCGGGGCGGCGAGATCGCCGACCTGACGCGCCGCCAGCAGCTCCTGATCGCCGAGGACGACCTGCTGCGCGAACGCATGCAGGAATCCTTCGTGAACCTTTCGATGCGCTCGCTGACCCTGGTCGAGCGCCAGCTGGACCTGATCGAGAAGCTGGAGCGCACCGAGGAGAACGCTCAGCGCCTGGAAGACCTGTTCCGGCTGGACCACCTCGCCACCCGCATGCGGCGCAACAGCGAGAACGTCCTGGTGCTCGCGGACGCCGACGAGCACCACGGGCACCGCCCGCCCGGCACGCTCCTCGACGTCGTACGCGCCGCGGTGTCCGAGATCGAGTTCTACGAGCGCATCGACATCGGCCACATCCCCCGGGCCGAGATGGCCGGGCACACCGCCGACGACATCAGCCACCTGCTGGCCGAACTCCTGGAGAACGCGGCGGCGTACTCGCCGCCCGGCACGCGCGTCACCATCGCCGGCCGCACGCTGGAGAACCGCGGCATCCTGCTGACCGTCGAGGACGAGGGCTTCGGTGTCGCGCCGGACCGGCTGCCCGAGCTGAACGCCCAGCTCCAGGGCGGCCGTGCCGCCGCGGGCGCCTCGGACCTCGCCGGCCTCGGCGTCTTCGTGGTCGGCGCGCTCGCGGTACGCCACGGCGTGCGCGTGCAGCTGCGCCCGCGCCGCGAGGGCGGCCTCGCCGCGATCGTGATGCTCCCGGTGTCCCTCATCCACGGCCCGGGCCCCACGCCGACCGAGATCACCCGCGAACGCGAACTCACCCGCGAGCAGGCCGCGCTGGCCCGGGTCCGGCAGAAGGCCGCCCTGACGGCCACCCCGGCCGCCCAGGGACCCGCCGAACCGGCACCGGTGGACGCGGCGGCACCGGTCGCGGCCACCGAGACGCCCGCAGCCGCCGAGATACCCGGCGCTGCGGCGGCCGCGGACGCCGCAGCGCCCGAAGCCGCGGAACTGCCGCCCCTGCCCCGGCGCGAGCCGATACGCCCGGTGTCCGATGCGGACGCCCCGGCCCACGGCGACCGGTCCGCCGCGGCCGAGCCGGCCGCACCGACCCGCACTCCGGGCCGGCACGCCGCAGCATCCGCGGAGCCGGTTCCGGCCTCCGCCCCTCAGCCGCAGCCGCAGCCGCAGCCGCAAGTGCAGCCGCGTGCGGAGACGCTGGACGACCTCAATGCGACCCGGCTGCTCGCCGCGCTGACCGCGTACGGCCAGGTGGACGGCGACGAGGCCGTCCCGTTCGTCCCGCAGGGCAACCCGGCAGCAGGCGCGGGCACCTTGCCCCGCCGCGGCGGGGCAGCCCCTGCCGAGCCGGTGGAGGCCGCGGGCGCCACGAGTACGGCTCTCCCCTCGCTGCCGCGGCGGGGCGGTCACGCCCCGGCCCGCGAGAACGAGTCCGTCGGCCGAATCGATGCGCCGGACGCAGATGCACCCCCGCTCACCCGCCGCGAAGCGCCCGCCCCGCCCCCCGAACCCGCCCCGGAGGCCCCTCCGCTGCTGCCGCGCCGCGGTGCCGGGGTACGCCGCGGCGCCACCGCGGCCGCGGCCCTGGCGTCGGCATCCGCCCCGCCCGCCCCGTACCGCGACGACACCCCGGTGCACGGCTCGCCGATCGGGATCACCAGCGCGGGCCTGCCCAAGCGCCTCCCGCGCACGGACGCGGCAGGCGTCTCCGGGGCAGCCCCTGGACTGTCCCCCGGCGCCGCCGGTCCGGCCGGCGCCGCAGCCCCCGCGAACCCCGCTTCGGTACGCGACAGCGGGCCTATCGCGGCCGAGGAACTGCGGCGTAGGCTCAGCGGATTCCAGATGGGCAGCACGGCCGCCCGGCAAGCGGCCGAGGAGGACGGCGCCGACGCGGTGACCCGGGTGATGCCCGTGCTGCCCGCCGACGCCGCTGCCCCCGGGCCTGCCGCACCACCGGGATCCGCACCGGATCCCGCCGCCGCGCTCCCGGACTCCGCCGCACCCCTCGAGACTGCTGCACCCCTCGAGACCGCTGCACCCGTCGAACCCGTCGATTCCGCAGGCAGCAGGACATCCGCCGCCGCACCGGCACCCGGAGGTGAGAACCGGTGACCGCACAGGACACCGCCGTCGTCCACGTGAAGTGGCTGGTGGACGGGCTGGCCCAGGACGTCCCCGGCATCCGGCAAGTCGTCCTCGTCTCGTCGGACGGGCTGCTGCTGGCCTCGGCCGGCGGCAACAACACCGAGGCCGGCGGTGAGCGCCTCGGCGCGATCGTGTCCGGCCTGGTGAGCCTCGCGCAGGGCGCGGCCCGGGTGATGGGGCTGGGCGAGGTGCGCCAGGAGATCGTCACGATGAGCGAGGGGCACGTCGTCGCGATGTCCATCAGCGACGGTTCCTGCCTCGGCGTGCATGCCGCGGGCACGTCGGATCTGGCCGTCATCGCCTATCAGATGACAGCATTCGTCCGCAGGGCCGGGCATGTCCTGACCCCGGCCCTCCGCGCCGAGCTCCACCGCAGCCACGAACCGGGCACCGAACCAGGGAGGTAGAACGCCATGGCCGCTGACGACGGGGGACGCAGCACGGTCGGAGGCCGCTCCGCGCGCGTGCGGCCCTACGCACTGACCCGGGGGCGCACCCGGTACAGCCACGTCCTGTCGGTGGAGACCCTGGTCACCACGCTCGACTGCGACGAGGCCGATGCGGCCGCCGGCGTGGTCGACGTGGCCCGCCTGGAGACCGGCCGCAGCGACATGCCCGAGGTCCGCGCGATCATCGAACTCTGCCGTGGCGTACGCTCCGTCGCCGAAGTGTCCGCCCTGCTCGACCTCCCGCTCGGCGTCGTCCGGGTGCTCATCGGCGACCTGGCCAACCAAGGCCGCATCAGCGTCTACCAGACCGCCGGCGACGGCGACGGACCCGACCGCGCACTGCTCGAAAGGCTGCTGGGTGGACTACGCAGACTCTGACCCCGGTACGGCCGGACGTTCCGTACCTCCGCTCGCCGTCCCGGCGCCCCGCCGGGCCGCGGACGGCATGCCGCCGATCACCTCGACCAAGATCGTGGTGTCCGGCGGCTTCGGGGTCGGCAAGACCACGCTGGTCGGTTCGGTGTCGGAGATCGAACCGCTCACCACCGAGTCGGTCATGACGGTGATGAGCGAGGCGACCGACCGGCTCGACGGGCTGCCCGACAAGGTCACCACCACGGTCGCGCTGGACTTCGGCCGCGTCACCCTGGAATCGGACCTGGTGCTCTACCTGTTCGGCACACCGGGCCAGGGGCGCTTCCAGTTCATGTGGGACGACCTGGTGCGCGGCGCGGTCGGAGCGGTCGTGCTCGTGGACACCCGGCGCATCGAGGAGTGCTTCCCGGCCGTCGACTACTTCGAGCGCAGCGGAATGCCGTTCGTGGTCGCGATCAACACCTTCGACGGCGCCCCGGTGTACCCGGTGCAGGACCTGCGCGACGCGCTGTCGCTGCGCCCGGAGACGCCGCTGATCGCGTGCGACGCCCGCGACCGGCAGAGCTCCGCGAACGCGCTGGCCACGCTCGTGATGCACGCGCTGCAGATGGCCACCCGCTGACCGGACGCGGCCCCTGCAGCCGCGTTTCCCCGTGCGGTCCATCTTCTTGCGGTGCATCTTCTTGCGGTCCCCTGCGGTTCTCTTGATCCTTGCCAGTCCACGGAGGCGAGTTCGTCGTGCGCAAAGTCCTGATAGTCGGCGCCGGGCAGGCCGGCCTCATGCTCGCCCTGGGGCTCCAGTCCCGGGGCTACGAGGTGACGGTGGTGTCGGACCGCACCGCCGAGGAGATCCGGACCGGGCGGGTCTTGTCCACCCAGTGCATGTTCGGCAAGGCCCTCGCGCACGAACGCGACCTGGGCCTGAACCTGTGGGACGACCGGGCGCCGCGCGTCGACGGGCTCGGGGTCTCGGTCGCGGGGCCGGACGGCAGCCGTCCGATCGACTGGGTCGGGCACCTGGACGCCCCCGCGCAGTCCGTGGACCAGCGGGTCAAGATGGCCGCGTGGCTGGACCTCTTCACCGGGCGCGGCGGCAACCTGGTGGTGCACCCGGTGTCGGTCTCCGACCTGGACTGGTACGCCGGCCGCTACGACCTGGTGCTGCTGGCGGCGGGCAAGGGCCCGCTGGCCGGGATGTTCGACCGGGACCCGGCGCGCTCGCCGTACGACAAGCCGATGCGGTCGCTCGCGGTGGCGTACGTGGAAGGCCTCGCGCCGCGCCCGGAGCACGACTTCCCCGCAGTGCGCTGCAATTTGGTGCCGGGGGTGGGCGAGCTGTTCGTGATGCCGGCACTGACGCTGTCGGGCCCGTGCGACATCTTCTTCTTCGAGGGCGTCCCCGGCGGGCCGCTGGACGCGTTCCAGGGCGTGCGCGAGCCGGAGGCGCACCTGGAGCTGACCCTTGCGCTGATGAAGCAGTTCGTCCCGTGGGAGTACGAACGGGCGGCGAACGGCGTGCAGTTGGCCGACGAGGGCGCCACGCTGGCGGGCCGCTACGCACCGACGGTCCGCAAGCCGGTGGTCGAACTCGCCTCCGGCGGGCTGGTGCTGGGCGTCGCGGACGTGGTGGTCGCGAACGACCCGATCACCGGCCAGGGTTCGAACAATGCGGCGAAGTGCGCGGCAGGCTATCTGGCGGCGATCGAGGCGCGGGGCACGCAGCCGTTCGACCGGGCTTGGATGGAGCAGACGTTCGAGGACTTCTGGTCGGTGGTCGCGCCGGTCACCAAGTGGACCAACGCCATGCTGGCCCCGCCGCCCCCGCACGTCCTGAACCTGCTCGGCGCGGCCGGCCAACTCCAGCCGGTGGCCGACCGCTTCGCGAACGGGTTCGACGAACCGGCGGACTTCGAGTCGTGGTTCTACGCCGAGGAGAAGGCGAACGCCTATCTGGCGTCGCATTAGGCGAGCGCGGCCGCCAGCAGGGCGAAGGCGCCGGTGATGACGGCGATGCGGGCGTAGTGCCAGCGTTCCCAGCGGTTCAGCTGCTGCTTCCAGTCCGCGGGCCGGTTCTCGGGGGTCCACGTCTTGTTCCGGTTGTTGATCGGGACGAGCAGCAGAAGCGACATGGCCACGCTGAGGACCAGGAGTGCGGCGGCGGTGACGACGAGGCCGGTGCCCTGCTCGTCCCATCGGGCGACGGCCCAGACGGCGCTGAGGGCAAGCGAGCCGATGTACCAGACCGGCATGGCCGCGCCGAGCATCCGGCCGCCGTGCGCGTGGCCGAGCTGGCCGGCATCGCCGGGCAGGGCGTCGAGGATCGGCTTCATGACGAACACGACGGAGCATTCCACCCCCACCATCAGCCCGACGACCACGATGGTGAGCACCTCGAATGCACTGAGCATGACGGTTCCTTCAGGGTTTCGGGACGGCGGGCCCACCCGGCTTTGCGATGCACCGGCCGGGCAGGCGGCACGCTCGGGTGCCGGAGCCGCCGAAGGCGATCAGGTGATCGTTCGGCGATGACTCCATGGTGGATTCCCGGACCCGCGGGCATAAGAAGGCACTCGGAAGTGCGTAACCCCTCTCGCGGTACGAGAGGGCCGGTCACGCCGACGCAAGCAGCGGCCGCGTCACTCCCTCACAGGATCGCCATCGCGGCGATCGCCGCCAGGGCCTGCTCCGCCGCGTCCGCGTCGCCGTCCGCCCGCACGGCGATCTCGTCCGCCCGCCGGTTGCCGCCGAGAAGCCGGCAGAAGTCCGAGGTGCTCATCGTGAGTTCCGCGGCCACCGGGCCGACGCCGAGCCGGGCGTCCGCAGCCCCCGGGCCGGTGAGCGCGAGCCGGGTCTGGGCCGGCAGGTCGGCCTTGGAGAGCATGGCCAGGCCCAGGCCGACCAGCAGCGCCATCGACTCGTCGGCGGGCTCGGGCATCGGCCGGCCGACCGCGCGCCCGATGTCGTCGCCGTGCAGCCACGTCTCGAAGCCGCGGGCGAGGAACGCGTCCGCCAGGCTCATGCGGCGGCCCGCGTACTCGATCGCGGTCTCGTCGCGGTCCCGGGCGGCCGGGCAGCCCAGCAGGCTGCGGGACTGGGCGCGCCAGGCGTGCCAGCTCATCCGGAAGGGGCGGCCGGAGTGCCGGGACAGCACGTAGGTGCTGCGGCCCGCCCAGCCCGCGCCCGGGCTGCCGGGGATGTCCGCCTCGGCGAACAAGCCCTCGTAGCGCGGCAGCGGGACCGCCTCGGGCACCCGCGCCGCCGCGCACAGCGCACCGTCGCCGGCCATCAGGTGGACCACGGTCCGCTGCACGTCCCAGTCGTGCCGTACCGGGAGCGCCCACTCGTCGGCGGTGAGGCTGCGCAGCATCGCGTCGAGGCTCGCCACCGCGTGCGCGTAGGCGCGTGCGTGGGGGCCGGTCTGCACGGCGGGCGGGCGGCGGCGTACCGCTTCGCCCATGACCCGGTCGCGCAGTGCGGCCGGCAGCGCGTTCATGTCGTCGCCCCCGTCCCGTCGTCCTCGGCGGCCGCTCGGCCGCCGGTCGGCGCGGTGTCGTCCGCCCACGCCCACAGCCCGTTGCGCACGCGCTCCGCGACGACCGTCTCGCCGAGGCCGAGCTTCGCGGCCACCTCGCGGTACGTCAGGCCCTGGAAGTAGGCCAGTTCGACCACGTCGCGCAGTTCGGGCGCCAGCCCGGCCAGCGTCGCGGCGACGGCGCCGTCCGCGGCGAATCCGGCCGTGCTGTCCGTGCTGGCTGTGCTGTCCTTGCCAACGGATTCGGAGCCGGCCGCCCGTGCGGATTGCGCCGTCTGCGCGGCGCCCCGCCGGACCACCGCGCGCCGGTGCGCGCCGGCCACCAGCCAGGCGCCCAGGGACCATTGCGCCGGGTCGTAGTCGTAGGGACGCTCCCACAGCGCGACGAAGACCTCGCACGTGATGTCCTCGGCCGAGGACTCCTCGCGGGTCACCCCCAGCGCCACGCCGAACACGAAGTCCGCATAGGCGTCGTACAGCCGGCCGAGCGTCTGCTCGTCGCCGCGCAGCAGGCCGCGATGGTCGGCCTCGTCGTCGCGGCTGTGCGGAACCACCCCCACCACGGCCACCACCCTTGTCCGGCACGCCTTTTGGCATGCTCCGATGCTGGTCGGGCAATGACGTTACGCCGAGCGACGCCGTCGCACCAGGGCAGAGCCCCACACGGTGCGGCGGCTGGTTCGGCAGGCCCGTACCCGATACGGCAGGATGCCCGGCAATGACCGAACGCCCGCCACACCCGACCCGAATCCGCCGGATCCTGCGCGTCGCCTTCGCCGTCGTGGCGTCGTTCGCCGTCGCGGTGCTGATCGTCGTCATCGGGGTGCTCACCACGCTGCGGCTGCAGTACACCGGCTCGCCCGGGGAAGCCGACCGGTCCCGCGGCCGCGATGCGCTGTGGCTCGGGCACGCCTGGCTGGACGGCCGCAAGGGGCCGGCCGATCTGGCCGCGCTCGGCGACCGGTTGCGCACCACCGGCGTGCACGACGTGTACGTGCACGCCGGGCCGCTCGAGAACGACGGCAGCCTCGATCCGGCGCGCTACCCGCAGGCGCCGTGGTTCCTGGCCGGGATGCGCACGGCCCTGCCCGGCGTACGGGTGCAGGCCTGGCTGGGCAACGTGGTCGGACCGGCCGACCCGGCCCGCCCGGACCGCCTCGACCTGAGCCGCGGCCCGAACCGGGACCGGGTGGTGGCGTCCGCCGCGCAGGCGCTGGACGCCGGCTTCGACGGGGTGCACTTCGACCTGGAGCCGATGGGCGACGGCAACACCGACTACCTCGACATCCTCGGCCGGGCGCGCGATGCGGCGCACGCCCGCGGCGCGGTGCTCTCGGTCGCGGCGCACCAGATCGAGCCCGCCGGGAACCTGGTCGACCTGGCCCGGCTCGGCGGCGCCGACCGCACGAAGTGGTGGACGCCGGGCTACTTCACGGCGATCGCGTCCCGGGTCGACCAGATCGCGGTGATGGCCTACGACACCTGGATGCCGACCCGCGGCCTCTTCGGCGGCTATGTCACCCGGCAGACCGAACTCGCCCTGGAGCACACGCCGGAGCGCACGGACCTGCTGATCGGGCTGCCGTTCTACCACGACGACACGATCGGCCATCACGAGAACGCCGAGCGGGCCGGGACCGCGGCCCGGGCCGTCCGGATCGGCCTGGACGCGGCCGGCTCGGACCGCCGGAACTTCGGCGTGGCGCTGTACGTCGACTTCGCGGCCACCGAGGAGGACTGGGCGGCCTACCACCGGGAGTGGATGCGGCAGCCGTAGCCGGGGGCTGTCATCCGACCGGCAGGATGCCCGGCTCTTGCTGCCCGACGCGCACCGGCACCCGCGGGGGCGTTCGGCCTTTTGCCGCAGGCGAGTTCCGTGCGGGACTTCCCTCTGATCGCCGCGATCCTCTGGCCGGGACGTGCATGCCCGCGGATAGCCTGCAACTGTGGACCACCGCGGGAGCCGCCAGGCCGACGAAGGGGGAGGCATGCCAAGGACTTTGGCCGGCCACGACGACGTCTGCGCGGTCGGCGCGCGCGGTCCGCTGCGGAGCGCGGGCTGATGGCCGGGCTCTTCGACGGCTTCATGCGGCTGGGCGACGACCCGGCGGGGCACGATGCGGCGCTGGACCGGGCCGACAAGAGCCGGGAGAAGAACCAACTGGACCGCGCCCGCAGACTGTACGAGCGGATCGTGGCGACCGCCGACCGGCTCGGTGTCCCCGAGCCGCTGCGGGAATCGCGGCGGCGGGCACTGGCCGCCCTCGGCGAGATCGCCTGCCAGGAGGCGCGGCCCGCCGAGGCGGCCGCATGCGCACACGAACTGGCCCAGGACCCGGAGGGTTTGGCCCCGGCCGTGGCGGTGCTCGCGGCGGCGGCCGCGCTCGATCCGCAACTCGCTGCTCCCCTGGCCGAGTTCCGTCACCGGCTGGGGCGCTACCGGTTCGCGCACCAGCGCTATGCCGAGGCGGCCGACGTGCTGTCCGCGATGCCGGCCCGGACCACGCCGCAGACGGAGCTGCTGGGCCGGTCGCTGGCCAGGATCGGGCATCTGGAGCGGGCCGCGGCCGTGCTGGAGCAAGACCCCGGCGCGGCGGCCACGCTCGGCCACGTGCTGGTCAGGGCGGGCCGCCTGCACGATGCGGCCGCGGCGTACGACCGGGCCGAGCAGACGCCCGAGGTGCTGCTGCACCGCGGTGACGTGCTGCGCCGGATCGGCTTCCCGGACCGCGCGTTCCGCGACCTGGAGCAGGCCGGGGCGTCGGCTCCGGCGTCCTACGCGCAGGGCCGGCTCGCGCTCGGCGAGCAGGACTACGAGAGCGCGCGGCTGCACTTCATGGCCGCGCTGGTACGCGACCCGGGGCTCGAACAGGCCCGCTACGGGCTGGGGATGGCGTACGAGTTCGAGGGCGAGCACGCCAAGGCCTACGCGGAATACCGCACGATCGCCGGAGCCTGGCCGGGGCTTCCGGAGCGGCTGGCGGCGACGGCGACCGCCGCCGGTGAGCCCGATGCGCGGCGGCGGATCGAGGCACTCGGCGATCCCTACCTGGTGGGGCTGGGGCTCGCCCGGTCGGGCCACGGGCAGGACGCGCTCGACCGGTGGGCGGAGATGACGGCGCTGCCGCCGGCCGCGGGAGTCGGCGGCGCCGCGGGCCGGCCGACCCGCGGCCCGGGCCGGTCCGCCCCGGCGAGCCTGCCCGGCGACCGGGCCGCCACGCACGACGCGCTCGCACGGGACGCACTGGCCGGCGGGGACACCGGGGAGGCCCGGCGGCACTGGCGCCTCGCGGCCGCGCTGCTCCCGCAGGAAGCGTGCTTCCGGGAGGCGCTCGGCGAGACGTACGTCCGCGAACTGGCGGCCGAGGACGTCACCGGCGAGCGGCTCGGCGTATTGGTGCACGAGGCAAAGCAGTTCCTGCCCGAGGACCCGCGCGTGCACCGCCACGCGGCGCGTGCAGTGCTGCTCGGCGGCGACCGCGAGGCGATCGCAGCAGAACTGCGGACGCGCTTCGAGGGGCCGCTCGCCGGCGACTTGGATCCGCGCACGCAGCGGTGGCGGGCGGCCGCGTACCTGGCGTCGGGGCGCACCGACCAGGCGGTCTACTTCTTCGAGGCAGCCGGCGCCCCGCAGCCGTACACCGACGTGGCGCGGCTGCGGCAGTCCGTCCAGGAAGGCGACCACGACCGGGCGGGCTCCCTGTGCGCCGGACTGCTCGCGGACAGCGGTGCCGCGGGCCGGTACGCCGCAGCGGTGGCCGCGCTGCTGGCCGCCGATGTCCGCAATCTGGCACCGGACGAGGCTGCCGAGGGACTGCACCGTGCGGCGCTCCTGGGCGACGGGCAGCCGTACTTGCCGCTGGTGCGGGCCGAGCAGGCCCGGCTCGCGATGGTCCAGGGCGACGACGCGACGGCCTTGGCGGCGCTGCAGGCGCTGGATGCCCTCAAGGCCCGGGCCGGGCTGGGCACCAAGGGCGGGCCGCCGGTTCCGGCTGCGGTCGCGGCGGCTCTGGAGAGCATCACGGCCCCGCCCGGGCTGCGGGCCGTGCTGCTGCAGCGGGCGGCCGGGCGCGCCTCGCGGGAAGGGCGGCACGCGGAGGCGCTCGCGCTGATCCAGGAGGCGCTGCGTACCGCCCCGCGCTTCAACGTCATCTGGTCCGCGGCCGTGGTCGCCGACCGCTGCGCGCGCAGCGGCCGGGCGTTCCCGGGGATCTGGCCGCTGCTCGGCGGCACGTGGGTGGCACTGCTGCATTCCGACGCCTTCTGGCGCTACCTCGGCCAGCGCACCGGGCGCAGCGCGGACGAGGAACGCACGGAGCGCGCCCGGGCGTTCCACGTGGAGCGGCTCACCCAGCTGGTCCGGGAGCGCGGCCACGAGGACCCGGAGGCCGCCCGGTTCGCGGCCACACTGCGCCTGGAGCTCGCGGTCGCGGCCCGGATCCGGCAGCTGCCCGCAGCGCTGGAGCCGAACGCCAAGGTCATCGTCAACGGCCCGCTGCTGGCCGACGCCCTGGACGCACTGGGTGCCGACGGCGAGGGCATCCGCGACGGTCTCGCCGGGCCGGCCCGGCACGACGAGGAGCTGCGCCGCCTGCTGAGCCCCGAGGGCCGGTACGAACTGCTGCTCGCCGAGGGCGACCACGAGCGGATCATCGCGGAGCTGACGCCGTCCGCGGTGACCGCCGGCAACCGCGTCTTCCTGGTGCGCGCCCTGACGTTCAAGGGCGTCGACCTGCACGCCCGGCGCTCGTGGGCGGCGTGCCTCGACCACTTCGAGGCGATGGACAAGCGCATCGGGCAGGTCGGCGGCCAGGAGGACAAGGTCGCCGACGCGGCCACCGAGCTGGCCCGCTCGATCCTGGCCGACCACGACGACTACGACGCCGCGGTGGCGGTGCTGCGCCGCGGCCGCAAGCTGGTCCCAGGCGACGAGCGGATCACCGAAGACCTGGCCGCGACGTTCAACCGGTGGGCGGCGTCGAAGAGCGCGGAAGGCGACACGAGGAAGGCCCACCAGCTCATCACCACGGCGCTGGACTACGCCCCGGACGCCCCGCTGATCCGCCGCAACTACGTGGTCAGCACGGATAATTACGTCGCCAAGATGGTCGAGGACGGCAACCTGCGCAAGGCCTGCACGGTTGTCGAGGAGGCCCGGAAGCGCGTCGACGATCCCGTGCTGACCCAGCGCCTCGGGGTGCTGCGGCACAACCTCGGGGTGCAGCTCACCAACCAGAGGCGGTTCGCGGACGGGATCAGCGAGTTCGAGCAGGCGCTCGCGCTCGATCCGGATCCGGTGGTGCGCCAGATGATGGCGCAGTGCTACGGGCTGTGGGCGAGCGACGCGTTCGAGCAGCGCCACATCACTGCGGCGCTGGAGCGCATCCACAAGGCGATCCGGCTCGATCCGGACAACGTGACCTGGTACCGGCTCAAGATGCTCATCGAGCAGGGGCGACTCGGCCTCTGACGCCGATCCGCGTCCCCGCAGGCAGGCGAAGATCCGCGAGGAGGAGCGTGGCCGAGGAATCCCTGTACGACCTGCTCGGCATCGGGCCCGATGCCGACGACAAGGCCGTGTACGCCGCCTACGTCCAGGCCGCCCGCACCGCGCGCGACCGCCGCACCGAGCTGGGCCAGGCCCGTCAGGAGCTGCTCCGGAACCGGCTCGAACACGACGTCCTGTACTACTTCGACGCCGAACTCGACGATGAGACACGGGAGTCGCTCGGGCCGCCGGGCGAGGTCGACTTCCTGGCCCCGGAACTGCTGCCGGTCCCGGACACCGGCGACATGTTCGGTTCGACGGCCGCGGAACGCGCCGCCGACATCCGCCCGCTGCCCGTCGCCCCGGTCGGCCTCGCGGCGTTCCCGGGGCCCGACCCCGGTCTGCTGCCCGATCTGGAACCGCCCTTGTGAGGCCGCGCACGGCGCGGCGGAGTCGGAGGCACAGGACGTGGACAAGGAGGCACCCGTGACCGATCCGCTCGCGGTGGTCGAGGAACCCCGGGCCGGCGGCGCGGACGTCCCCGACACCGACCTGTATGCCGCGTACGCCCGGCAGTTGCAGCGCCGCGCGACCGTGGAGACCCTGCTCGACAAGGAGCGCAGCGCGCGGGCCGGCGAGCGCCGCGAACTCGTCACCGGGCTCCTCGACGTATGCGATGCGCTCGATGAAGTCCTGACCCGGCAGCTGCCCGCCGACGCGGTGATGGGGTCGTCCCGCGGGCTGGAGCGGCTGCGCGAGAACATCGAGGCCACGCAGCGGCTGCTGCTGCAGAGGATGCGGCGGGCGGGCGTCGAGCGCATGGCGCTGGGCGCGATCTCCGATGCCGAGCGCTGCGACGTGGTGGACACCGAGGACGACCCGAGGCGGCCGGAAGGCACGATCCTCCGGGTGGTGGCGGCGGGCTACTGGCTGGGCGACGACGTCCTGCGGCCGGCCAAGGTCGTGGTGAGCCGGCAGCCGCTCGAAACCGACCTCCCCACCGACCTCTCCGCCGAAATCCCCGACGGCAGCCCTGCCGACGCTCCGGAAGAAGGATGACCTGTGCAGCGCACTCTCGGCATCGACCTCGGCACGACGAACTCGGTGATGGCGTACCTGTCGCGCGGTGAACCGAAGATCCTGCTGAACCGCCAGAACCGCGACTCCACGCCGTCCGTCGTGGCCCTCGGCCGCCGCGACGAGTTGCTGGTCGGCGCCCCGGCGCGCGGCCGCGGCACCGACGCGGTCACATCCGTGAAGCGGTTCATGGGCCGCCGGTTCGACGACCCGGAGGTGGCCGCGGCGCTCGACCGGGTGGCGTACCGGATCGGGCGAGGCGCGGACGGGGACGTGCACGTGCGGCTCGGGGCGTACGACTACACGCCCATCGAGATATCCGCGATGATCCTGCGGCGCCTCAAGCTGGACGCCGAGCAGCGCACCCACGAGCAGTTCAACCGGGCCGTCATCACGGTGCCCGCGTACTTCGGCGAGCGGCAGGTCGCGGCCACCCGGGAGGCCGGGCGGCTGGCCGGGTTCCACGTGCTGAAGATCATCAACGAGCCGACCGCGGCAGCGCTCGCGTTCGGGCTGGCCGCCGACCCGGGGCAGGAGCCGCGCACGATCCTGGTCTACGACCTGGGCGGCGGCACGTTCGACATCTCGGTGCTGCTGCTCGTGCAGGGCATGATCGACGTGATCGGCATCGAGGGCGACAACCTGCTCGGCGGCGACGACTTCGACGACCTGCTGCGGCACCGGCTCGCCGCGGAGGCCGAGCGGGAGCACGGCGTCGCGCTGGACGGCGACCTGGTGGCCACCACGCGGCTGCGCACCGCCGCGGAGGAGGCGAAGGTCGCGCTGTCCGACCAGCTGGCCACCGAGGTGGTCCTGCCCGCGCTGGGGCGGCAGGCCGTCACGCTGGACACCGAGGTGACGCGCGAGCAGTTCGAGAAGCTGGTCTCGGGTGCGGTGGACCGCACCATCACGCTGGTGCGGAAGGCGCTCGCCGAGGCCCACCTGGACGTCGACACGGTCGACCAGGTGCTGCTGGTCGGCGGCTCCACGTCCATCCCGCTGGTCGAGCAGCGGCTCGCGGAGGTGTTCGGCGCCGAGCGGATCCGCAAGGACGTCAATCCGATGCAGTGCGTGGCGGTCGGTGCGGCGGTCCAGTCGGCGCTGTCCGCGGAGATCGAGTGCCCGGCCTGCGCCGCGGTGAACGACCTTGCCGAGGAGTTCTGTTCGTCGTGCGCCGGATCGCTGGTCGGGGCGCCGAAGACGGACTGCGCGACCTGCCACATGCCGGTGGACGTCGATGCGGCGTCGTGCGGCAAATGCGGCACTGCGCTCGGCGGCGCGGGTACGGGCGCGGGCGCTCCGGTGCACAGCGCGCCGACCGTGAGCGTCGCCAAGCTGTGGACGTGCGACCAGTGCGGCAAAGCGAACGCCCCGGAGAGCAAGTCGTGTTCGGTGTGCGGTGAGGGGCCGGCGCGCAGCGAGGGCCTGCGCTGCCCGGCCTGCGGGCGCGTCAACCCGCCGGGCGTCCTGGACTGCGTCTCGTGCGAGCAGCCGATGCCGATCACCGATCCGCAGGACATCACCCCGAAGGACCTCGGCGTCGAACTCGACGACGGGCGGATGAGCGTGGTGATCCCCAAGGGGACCAACTACCCGACGACGTCCCCGGTTTCGCGGGACTTCCACACCTCGGGCGCGGGTGCGACGCGGCTCGAGGTGTCCGTGTACGAGGGCTCCCACAACATCGCGGAGCGCAACGAGCTGTGCGGGCACGTCAACGTCCAACTGCCGCCCGACCTCCCGGACGGCACGCCGCTGACCATCTCGTTCGGGCTGTCGTCCGACCGGACCATCACCGTCTCGGTGCTGGTCCGCACCCCGGGCGCCGAGCCGCACGTGGTCCAGCTGCAGCGCTTCGGGCGGCTGGACCCGCAGAAGAAGGAGGTCGTGTCGGCGGCCCGCGAGGACCTCGTGCGCTTCCTGGACACCCTCGAACAGGAGCTCACCGACCGCGAGCGCGACGAACTCCGCTCTTCGCTCGCGCAGTTGGAGCACATCCTGCTGGAGGGGCCGGGGAGCGAGCCGATCGAGCCGCTGATCAAGCGGATCCGCGAGCAGCTGCGCTTCGCCACCGAGATCCGCTACGCGGCGGCGCGGCTCGCGATGATCCTGCACTGGACCGGGAAGTACCTGACCGCCGAGCAGCAGTCCCGACTCGAACTGCTCGGCGACCAGCTGGAAAGGGCGCGCGAGCAGGCCGACTGGGTGGCGGGCCTGGCCATCGCCGAGCAGGTGCAGTCGACCATCGACGGCCTGCCGCCCATCGTCGCGATGATCATGGAGATGCGCACCGTCGCGGCTCAGGGCTCCGTTTCGCCACGGCTGTCCCACCAGATCGCCGAACTGACCGGCAACCTGGACGACGCCGCGGACCGCAACGACCGGGTGGCCCTGGAGCGCTACCTCGACCAGGTGCAGCCCTTGTGGACGGCCGCCGCGGAGGAACTCGGCGACCGGCGTATCGGGCCGCAGGGTCCGGCCAAGCCCACGGACCGCCTCAAGTGACGGCCCCGATCACGGCGGCCGCCGCCCCCGCCCGCCGGTCCGCACCGGGCGTCACCTGCCCGGTGTGCCGCGTGCCGCCCCACCCCCGCACCTTCACGTGCCCGGACTGCCGCGAGGACCTCGCACCGCTGGCGTTCCTGCGCTCGCGCGCGGACCGCGCGTACAACCTCGGCCTGGACCTCGCCAAGCACGGTCTGGGCGAACAGGCTGTGGCGGCGCTGGAACTCGCGCTCGCGGACGACGGATCCTTCGTCGACGCCCTGGTCGTACTCGGCAAGGTCCACGCCCAACTCGGCAACGAAGCCGAGGCGCGGGCCGCCTGGCAGCGCGCCCTGAAGGCCGCCCCCGACCACCCGTCCGCCACCGCCGGCCTGGCCCACCTGGACCGCTTGGCAACCTGACCCCGCAAAGTTTTAGAATACCTTCTCTAATACGTCGCCCCGCTGCCACACTGCGGCCATGCGTATCCGCGCGGGCGCCGCCCGGCATGGGTTCACCGCATTGGTCGCCGCCACGGCCTTGTCCCTGCTCGCCACGAGTTGCTCGTGGTTCGGCTCCTCGGGCCCTTTGCCGGACCGGCCCGGGGAGTCGGATCTCGTCCGCGCACTCGGCCTCCTGCCGTGGTCGGACGAGTCCGAGGCCGGCTACGGGGACGGCACGGCCCTGCGCGAGCTCACCCGCGGCGGGTGGGAGCGGTTCCTCTTCGTCATGCACCTCGGGGCACCGCCCCTGGGGGAAGGAGATTTCAACAGCGACTTCAACTCGGACCGCGCCGCCCTGGGCTTCGACCGCACGGACGTCACCAAGGCCGTCCGGCTCGACCACGGCACCCGGCTCTTCGGCCGCTTCGATCCGGACGCGATACGCGCCGCGACCGAACGCCGCGGCTACGTCGCGCACATCCGCGACGGCGTCCTGTTCATGGAGCGCCCCGAGGGGGTCTCGGACCGGGGGGCTGCCGTACTCCGGGTCACCAAGACCGAACTCCGTTACGGCCACGACCTGTCCACCGTGGAATCCATCGTCCCGACAGGCGAGACCCTCGCCGACAGCGAGCCCTACCTCGCCACCGCACGATGCCTGGGCGACGTCTACTACGCGCAGTTCTCCGCGGATCCGGCCACGCCGAACTACACGGTGGCGGCCCTCGGCGCCCGCAGCGACTGGAAGAACGCCCTCACGGAAAGACTGTGCATCCAGGCCACATCCCCGGACGCGGCCAAGCGGATCGCCGCCGCCCTCGGCGCCGAAGCCCGGTCGCTCGACGGACTTGGGGAGGTCACCCTGCCCGACGCGACCGTCGAGATCCGCCCTGGCACAAAACCCGTGGTCGCCATGACCTGGCCCAATGGCGACGAGCATGCCCCCGGCACCATCGAGTGGTGGACACTCGGCCGCATCCTGTCCCGCGCGGCGCAGGCCTGACCCCTTCGGCGCCCCGGAGCACCCAGGGGGCCGGGCACCGCGCGGTCAGCCCTCGCCGAGGCCCGTGGCGGGACCGTTGCCCGAGCCGAGATACGCCACCACGGCCAGGACGCGGCGGTTGGTGTCGTCGTCCGACGGCAGGCCGAGTTTGGTGAAGATGCCGCGGACGTGCTTGGCGACGGCCGGCTCCGAGATGCCCAGCGCGCGCATGATCGCCGCATTGGACAGGCCTTCCGCGATCAGCGCGAGGACTTCGCGCTCCCGCGGCGACAGTGCGGCGAGGGGTTCCGCGCGGCGGCGCAGGAGGCGGGCGACGACCTGGGGGTCGACGGCGGTTCCGCCTGCTGCGACGCGGCGGAGGGTGGCGGCGAAGTCGTCGACGTCGACGATGCGGTCCTTGAGCAGGTAGCCGATCGCCCGGCCGCCGCCGCTGGTGAGGAGTTCGGCGGCGCCGTCCGGCTCGATGTACTGGCTGAGGACGACGATCGGGAGGGCCGGCCACGTGGCGCGCAGCGCGAGTGCGGCGCGCAGGCCCTCGTCGGCGTACGCCGGGGGCATGCGGACGTCGGTCACCACCAGATCGGGGACGCTTTCGCGGACGGCGGCGGTGAGCGCGGCGCCATCCGGCACCGAGGCCACCTCGAACCCGAGGCGTTCCAGCAGCCCGGTGAGTCCGGCGCGGAGCAGCACGGAGTCTTCGGCGAGGATGAGGCGCAGGGTGTTCAGTGTTCGTCCTTGCTCTCGAGGGGCCGGGATTCCCGGGAGATGCGCGAGTCGGGCAAGTCCGGCGGGTCCTGCGGCGCGGGGCAGGGGATTTCCACCCGTACCAAGGTGGGCCCACCGGGCGGGCTGGACACGCGGAGCGTCCCGTCGACCACGGCGACCCGGTCGGCGAGCCCGGTAAGGCCGGTGCCGTCGGAGATCCGGGCGCCGCCGCGGCCGTTGTCCTCGACGTCCACGGTCAGGCGTCCGCGCCGCAGGCCTGCGGTGATGCGTATGTCGTCGGCGCCGCTGTGCTTGAGGGCGTTCGCCAGTGCCTCGGCGGCGGCGAAGTAGGCGGCGGTCTCCACGGCTTGCGGCGGACGGTGGGGCAGCCGGATGTCGGTGCCGACCGGCAGCGGGCAGAACTCGGCGAGTTCGCGGAGTGCCGCGCCGAGCCCGCGATCGGTCAACGCCTGCGGGTGGATGCCGCGGATCAGCCTGCGCAGGTCGGCCATGAGCGTCTTGGCCTGATCGTGGGCCCTGGCGACCGACTCCGCAGCCGGGGAATCGGCCGGAAGGTCGAGCCGGGCCAGGCCCAACTCGAGGGTGAGTGCGAGGAGTTGCTGCTGGGCGCCGTCGTGCAGGTCGCGTTCGATGCGGCGGCGCTCGGCGGCGAACGCGTCCGCGAGGCGGGACCGGGAGCGGGTGACCTCGACCAGGCGTGCGGCCAGTTCGTCGCGGCGGCGTTCGACGAGCGACCGCATCAGCACGGCCTGCGCGTGGGCGAGGACGGTGAGGCCGAAGGCGCCGAGGACGGTGCCGGCCAGCCCGGCCGCGGCGTACGGGAGCGCTCCGGCGACGCTGCCGGTCTGCCCGACGACGAGCGCTACCGGGCCGCTGCTCATCGCGACCAGGAGCGGAGCCGTCAGCCAGGCCAGGCACATGAGGGCCCAGACCAGCGTGAGCGCCGCAAGCACGGTTCCGGCCACTGCGGCGACGTATCCGGCGGCCACCTCGCGCCAGGCCTGCGCGGTGGTGTACCGGTCGCGGAACAGGGCCGCGGGAGCGCGGGGTTCGTCGTCGCGGAAGTCGGCTGCGGCCGGAGTCAGGACGCGGAGCCTGCGGCGTTCCAGCGCGGCCAGCGGGACCGCGGCCAGCGGTGCGACGCCGGCCGTCAGGAGGGCCGCAAGCAGGAGGAGGACCGCGGGGCGGGCGGCGTCGCGCCAGGAGGAGATGTCGTCCAGGCTTGCCGCCGCCATCGCGGCCGGTGCCGCGAGCCCGCCGAGGACGAGGAGGGCCAGGAGGCCGGACGGCAGGCCGAGGACGACGTACCCGACCGCGCGGGCCACCTGGGGGAGGAGGGCGCCGGAGGCCGGGGGGCGCCTTCCGGTCCAGGGCAGGGTTCCGGTCCAGGACGGGGTTTCGGACCAGGAGCCGCCGAGGCGGGCGGGGCGGCTGGGGCTGCCGGATCGGTCGGGCTGCGGCACGGCGGTCCCCCTCAAGATCGTTTTCGGTCGGACCGTGAACGGTACACATCGGGACGGACGGGTCGATGCGGCCGGTCCCCTCTGCTTCCGTCCCGGCGTCCGGCCGCACTCCGGCTGCGGACGGCCGGCCGATCCTCAGGTCCGCGCGGCGGCCAGCGCAGCCGGGCGCTCCCGCGTCGCCGCCCGCGCCGTCAGCACGGCCGCCCCGACCGTGACCGCGAACGCCCCGAGCACCGTCGCCGCCAGCGTCCCCCACGGCACCACGACGATCGCCGTCCCGGTCGCCGCCGCCGTGCTCTTGGCCATCCCCGCCATCCCGGCCGCCGCGACCAGGCCGCCGAGCACGAGTCCGATCGTGGCCACCGCGCAGGCCTCGACGACCGCCATCCGGACGACCTGCCGGCGTTCGAGCCCGCTGAGCCGGGCGACCGCGAATTCGGTGCGGCGTTCGGCGGTGGCGATGACCAGGGCGTTGATCACGCCGATCAGCGCGTAGACGCCCGCGAGGCCGAGCAGGACCGCGAAGACCTTGTCGTTGCCGTCCTGTTGGACGTCGGCTTTGCCTTGCGCCCACTGGGCCACGCTCTCGGTGTCGCCGATCCCCGCGGCGCGGATGCGCTCCGCGACTTCATCGACGGAGGCCCCCGGCGCCACCGTGACGATCGACTCCCCGGGGGCGGCGGCCAGCAGAGCGGTCGGCAGAGCGTCCTTCGCGATCAGGAACTCGTCGCCGATTTCCAGGGTTTCCGGCAGGACCGCGACGACCCGCAGAACCCGTTCGACGCCGTCGGCAGTGACCGTCACCGTGTCGCCGACGCGCGGCGTGGAGAAGCCCTCGGCGGACACCGCGGGACCGACCGCGACGGCGTCGCCGTGCAGGTCCGCGAGCGAACCCGACGTCGGCGCGAGCGTACGCGCCCGCTCGTACGCGGCCCCGTCCACCGCGACCACGCGCTCGTCGAACGTGTGCGGCCGGGCGGCGCGCGCACCGTCCTTGCGTACCTTGGCGGTCACCGACGCGGGCACCGCCAGCTGGGACGAGACGTCCGCAACACCCGGGATGCCGGCCAGCCGTGCCGCCGACGCGCCGTCCGCGGACGTGACGACGAGGTCGCCGCGCGTCAGGCGTTCCTGCTCGACGCCGATCGACCGGGCCAGCACGCCCAGCGCGCCGGACAGACCGAGCACCAGCGCGACCAGGGTGATCAGCGGGGCCGCGACCGACGCGTTGCGGCGCGCACCGTCACGGATGTTCGCCTCGGCCAGCCCGCCCAGCAGGCTGCGCCGGAACACCAGCCCGAACAGCCGGGCCACCAGCGGCACGACCAGCGGGCTGAGCGCCGACAGCGCCACCGCGCCGACCACCGACAGCGCCATCGCGATGGTGATGGCGCCGATCGGATCGGCCGCCTGTCCCCCGGCCACCAGCAGCGCCGACAAGGCCAGGCTCAGTACGCCCGCACACCAGCGTCCCGGCGTCATGACCCGGGCGGCCGCCCCCGTGTCGGCCATCGCCTCCAGCGGACGGACGCGCCCCGCCCGCCGGGCCGCGTTCCAGGACCCGAGCAGCGCGATACCGGCCCCGGTGGCTCCCGCGGCGAGCACGGCGCCCCAGTTCCAGTACACCGGCTGGAATCCCGCGGGTACGAAGCCGACTTGTTCCAGCACCCGGGTCTGGATCCACGTCATCACGACACCCAGCGGAGCGCCGCACAACGCCCCCGCCGCCCCCAGGACCAGCGATTCGGTCACCAGCAGCCGCCGCGTCTGACCGCGTCCAGCACCCAGCAGGCGCAGCAGCGCAAGGTCCCGGCGCCGCTGCGCGACCGCGAACGAGCAGGTCGAACCGACCACGAAGACGGCAAGGAAGACCACCAGCGGGGCCTGAAGGCCCATCACCACCGACGCGCCGACGAAGCCCTCGCGCATCTCGTCGCGCTCCGCGGCGGACAGCCCCGCCGGGATGACGGGATCCGACACGGACGTCAGCACATGCAGCGACGCCTGGACCAGCGCGACACCCAAGGCGATGGCTACCAAGGCCCCGGCGAAGAGCTGCCGGCGGTCGCGCAGCGTACTCAGCGAAAGCGTGAACACGGCTCAGACCTCCAGAGACGCAAGGCGCTCGGCGACACGGCGCGCGGACGGCCGCTCCATCCGGTCGACCACCCGTCCGTCGGCGAGGAACACCACCGCGTCCGCAGCCGCCGCAGCGATGGGATCGTGCGTGACCATGGCGATCGTCTGCCCCGCCCCGTCGACCATCCTCCGCAGGAGACTCAGCACCACCCGAGCGGACGTCGAATCCAGCGCCCCGGTCGGCTCGTCCGCGAACAGCACCTTCGGCTTGGCGACCATCGCCCGGGCAATCGCGACGCGTTGCTGCTGCCCACCGGACAACTCGCGGGGCCGGTGCCGCCCCCGGTCGCCGAGACCGACGCCATCCAGCGCCCGCCGGACCTCCGCACCACCCACCCGCCGCCCGGCGAGCCGCAACGGCAGTGCCACGTTCTGCTCTGCGGTCAGCGACGCAACCAGGTTGAAGTTCTGGAAGACGAACCCGACCGTGTCGCGCCGCAACCTCGTCAGCCGCCGGTCGTCCGCCCCGGCCAAGTCCTCACCGAACAACAAGACCTGCCCGGCATCCACGCCGTCCAGCCCCGCCGCGCACTGCAGCAGCGTCGACTTGCCCGACCCGGACGGCCCCATCACCGCGACCCACGAGCCCGCGTCCAGCGTCAGGTCCACCCCGTCCAACGCGCGCACCCGCGCCTCGCCGGTCCCGTACGAGCGCACGACCTGCCGCATCTCCAAGGCGACGTCACCCGCCCGCGCAGCCTGCGAACCCTCCGCCCGATCCAGCAAGTTCTGCCCCATGCCACCCTCCCGGTGCCGCCCCGCCGCCGTGGTTCAGGCGGTACCGAAAGTCCATCAAGAGGAGCGGTCCAGGACACTGCGGCAGACAGCCGGATCCCAGGTACACCCAGGTGTACCCCGTGGCCGACAGGCACGACACCGCCGCTGGCGTCCCAGAGCTTGACCAGCGGCAGGCCACTGGCCGAACGCGCCGCCCGACAATCGGCTATCCCGCGATTCGACGCCCGGTCCGGCACTCGACAGCCCGGTTCAACGTGGCACCCGGCATCTGACGGTTCCTCGGCTCCATGCCCGAGTCGGACGCCCGACTGCCCGGCCGCTCCACCCCAGGACAGAAGCCCGACCACCCCGCTGCTCAACGCCCGGGCCGTCGCCCGATCCGCCGATGCCCCCGGTTGTTCCAGCAGGCCCGATGCCAGTGCCGCCGGTCCTCCACGGTCCCGACCCCGTCGGCTCGCCACGCGACCACATGCGGCACTCCCACCGCGATCTCGTGATCGCAGCCCGGGCACCGGTAGACCTTCGTCGCCGCCGCCCCGCTCACCGGCCGGACGACCCACTCCCCGTCCGCCCCGGACTCGCGGTCCTCAAGCCCGAACCAACCCCCGGAGCCCCCCTCGGGCTCAGGGCGTTCAGGACGCGGCGGACGATTTCGACGTGGCACCCCCCAAGGCTACCGACCCGGCCACACCCACCCGCGGCCACCACGCCCTACCCCGCTGCCCGCACGCTGACCGCACCCGACCGCCGCGCCTCCCCCGCCACCAGCACAGCGAACGACATCCCGGCGAGCATGAACCCCGAGACGCCGAACATGAACCGCAGGCCGCCCTCCTGCACGTCCTCGTAGGTACGCCGCGACACCTCGCGTACCACGACCTTGCCGCTCCGATCCTTGTCGGAGACGTAGTACCGCCCGTCCCTGACCTCGTGCGCCTGCCCGTCCTTGGACAGCGGCACCACCGCACACACCGCGAGAACCACCCCCGCAGCCCCCGCCCCCAACAGCCCCGCCTTCACCCACCGCGCCAACCCCCGTGCTGCCTCCCACTGGTTCCCGGGCACGAAGCCCGCCCTCGCCCGCACCAGCACAGCCCCGCCGAACCCGAAGACCAGCACGACAACCACCACCACCGGCCATTTCGCCCCAGCGAACGGCACGACCCCTGGCAACCAGACGATGCAGCCCAGCGCACAGCAGCCAGCCGACACCCCGGCCATCGCTCCGGCAAGCCACCGATAACTCCGCCCCATATCCCCCAGTCCCTCGCGACCACCAGGCCCTACACCAGGGCGCCCTCGCTCAGTACGCCCTCCACGTTCATCCGCTGCGCCTCGCCGGCAACGAGCGCCAGGCACGCCGCGATGACGAGAAGTCCTCCCGGGACACCCAGCGCCGCGCGCAGGCCGTTCTCCCGCGCGTCCTCGTACTCCGCACGGGACACCTCGAACACCGTGGGCCTGCCGTCCACCTTCTGACCGCTGTCGGCCGCGAAGTAGCGCCCGTCCTCGACCTTTTCCGGCCGCGCGCCGCCATCCAGTCCGACCGTCACGGTGACCGCCGCGCAGAACACCGCGAGCCCGAGCAGTCCGAACCATCCCTTGCCCGCAAGCATCAGCCGCCAGACGGCGTCCACCCCGCGCTGCCCGTAGGCACGGTTCACCAACACCCGAACCACCGCAGCCAGGAACACCAGGGCAGCCAACACCCACATCACCGCGCCCGGCCACGTCGCCCCGGTGAACGGCGCCACCCCCGGCAACCAGGTAAGCCCGGCCAGCCCGAGTGCCACCATCCCCAACCCCGCCGCAACCCCCGCATGCCACAGGTAGCTCCGTTCCATGGCTGCCACCCTGCCCGCCGCCCACGCCCCGGTCATTGCCATCCCCCGGCAACCTTCGACCCTCAATACGCCACCCGAAAGGCAACGGCCTTCCCGAAGTCGCTGGCCGTCGAGGTCCAAGCCGGCGCACACTCCCGAACGATCTGCATGCCGCGTCCGCCGACGGCCTCCCAGTCGACCTCGCGCACGACGGGGTGCCGGACGTCGTCGCGGTCATGGACCTCGACAGAGACCCCGTACGCGTCGGCCCCGAGCACGAGCCGAAACGGCGCCCCGTCCCCCACGTGCTTGACGACGTTCGCGACGAGCTCGTGGGCGCAGAGCCGCACGGTGTCGACGAGGTCTGCGGGGACGCCCCCGCAACGGCGAGGATCCGTGGGATCAACTCTCGGATTTGGCCCACCTTTTCGGGAGAGGTGCAGACCCGCATCGATGGGCGGGAAGGAGACGTCGTGGCATTCGAAAACCTGCGCGGCCTCAGCTACCTTGAGGGCACCGAGAGGCCTGGGCTTTCCGCTGGCGTTCTCCGGGGTCAGAGCCGTCGTGCTCCCTGTCGACGACTTGATCGCCCTGATCCGCGAGGCCGGAAGGCAGAGCATGACCGAGCACACCATGACCTTGGCCTGGCGTACATCCACCTACAGCGTCGGCGAAGATCAGTGCGTCGAAGTCGCCCCACTCCCCGCCCACATAGCCCTCCGCGACTCCAAGCGCCCCGAACTCGCCGCGTTCCGGTTTCCCGCCTCCGCATGGTCCGAGTTGGTCGACGGCCTGCGTCGCTGAAGCTTCTCGGGAATCCGAGAGCTGCACATGATCAGGAGTATCGCGCCGCCGCCCTGATGGGCGGCGGCGCAACGGAAAGTCGTTGCTCCACCTGGGAGTCAGGCGCGGGATGCCATGACGATTCCGATGACCGAGAGCACGAAAGCAGCGATAAAGCCTGTCAGTTGCTTCTGTATGGAGTCGGTCGACAGGTCGCCTTGGGCGATGATGCTCCCGATCGCGACGCCGGACAGGCCGGCCGGTACGAAGAGGAGTTGGGCCAGGCGCTCGCCGTCCCCGTCGCCCTTCAGCAGCCACCATCCGTTGCGCAGCATGGCCACGCCGAGCGCGATGACGAACGGGCAGAGGAGAGCGAGCCACCCCACCTCGCCGAAGTCGCTTATCCCCCACATCATCCCGGCCGCCCCGGCGCCGCCGATGATCAGTCCGTACGTGAAGCCGAGCACTCCCGCGGCCGTTTCGGTGCCCGACCGGGACCGCGGGGGACGACGGTACGGCTGCGACATGGCGGAACCTCCAGTGCAGAAAGGCCGTTTGGCGGACCACCGCAAGCTTTCCGCCTTCGCCCGGCAATAGCCGAGGGACTTACCCCACGCTTCGCCCGGCTCTCTCCCGGGGAGGACGTCTGCTCCGCGGGGCCGTCTCGCCCCAGGGAACGCACTGCCGTCTCGCTGCAATAGCCCTGGAGCAGTGCCCCAAGACGACGACAGGGCGCCGCGGGCCCGGGGGGCGCGGGGGCCGGTGAGATGTTGGGTTGGCCTTAGGGTTTAAGTTTGGGGGTTTCGCCCCGCCCCCCACCCCCCGCCGGGGGCGCGGCGCCCGGGGGGCCCCCGGCGCCCTGTCAGATGTTGCTATGCCGTACGGGTTACTTCTTGGCGTAGTCGCGGAAGCCGCGGCCCGTCTTGCGGCCCAGGTAGCCGGCCGTGACCAGGTGCTCCAGCAGGGTCGCGGGGGCCCAGCCCGGCTCGCGGAACTCGGCGAAGAGGACCTGCTCGATGGCGAGCGAGACGTCCAGGCCGACCACGTCCAGGAGTTCGAACGGGCCCATCGGGTAGCCCGCGCCGGTCTTGATCGCGGTGTCGATCTCGTCCGCCGAGGCGTAGTTGGCCTGCAGCATCTTGACCGCGTCGTTCAGGTACGGGAAGAGCAGCGCGTTGACGATGAAGCCCGCGCGGTCGCCGCAGTCCACCGCGTGCTTGCGGGTGCGCTTGCAGACCTCGTGGATGGTGGCCACGACGTCGTCCGAGGTGGTGACCGTGCGCACGACCTCGACGAGCTTCATGACCGGCGCCGGGTTGAAGAAGTGCATGCCGACGACGTCTTCGGGACGCGAGGTCGCCATCGCGCACTCGATGACCGGCAGCGAGGAGGTCGTGGTGGCGAGCACCGCGCCCGGCTTGCAGATCTCGTCGAAGTTCTCGAACAGCGCCTGCTTGACCGAGAGTTCCTCGACCACGGCTTCGAGGACCAGGTCGGCCGAGCCCAGGTCGTCCAGCTTGGTGGTGCCGGTGACGCGGGCGAGGGCCGCGTCGCGGTCGGCCTCGGAGAGGCGGCCGCGCTGGACCTGCTTGTCGAGCGAGCGGGTCAGGGCGTTGGTGACGCCGGCGACCTTCTCCTCGCTGCGCGCCACGAAGGTGACGGTGTAGCCGGACTTGGCGAAGACCTCGACGATGCCGGTCGCCATGGTGCCGGAGCCGACCACGCCGACGGAGTCGATCTGGCGCGGCGTACCGGCGACGGCGGCGGACGACGCGGCGTCGGCGACCACGACCGAGGAGCCCGGCTCCTCGTAGCGGTAGAAGCCGCGGCCGCTCTTGCGGCCCAGCAGGCCCGCGGTGGCCATCTGCTTGAGGATCGGCGCGGGCGCGTGCAGGCGGTCCCGGGACTGCCGGTACATCTGCTGCAGGATGTTGTACGCGGTGTCGATGCCGACCAGGTCGAGCACGGCCAGCGGGCCCATCGGGAGGCCACAGCCGAAGCGCATGGCGGCGTCGATGTCCTCGCGGGTGGCGTACTTCTCCTCGAACATCGCGGCTGCGTGGTTGAGGTACGCGAACAGCAGGCCGTTGGCGATGAACCCGGCGCGGTCGCCCGCGACGACCGGCGACTTGCCGAGCTTCTCGGCGAGCGCCACGACGTCCTCCAGGACCTCGGGCTCGGTGACGACCGTGCGCACGACCTCGACCAGCTTCATGACCGGCGCCGGGTTGAAGAAGTGCAGGCCGACGACGCGCGACGAGCGGCCGGTGGCGACCGAGAGCTCGGTCACCGAAAGCGACGAGGTGTTGGTCGCGAGGATCGTCTCCGGGCCGCAGATCTTGTCGAGCTGGGCGAAGATGTCCTGCTTGAGCTCCAGCTGCTCCGGTATGGCCTCGAGCACCAGGTCTGCGTCGGCCACCGCGGCGAGGTCGGTGCCGATGCTGATCAGCTCGTACAGGGCGGTCTGCTCGTCCTCGGTCAGCTTGCCGCGCTCGACGGCGCGTGCGGTGGAGTGCTGGATCCGGGCCAGGCCGCGGGCGGCCGCCGCGTCGTCGACCTCCACGCCGATCGCGCGGACGCCGCCGCGGGCGAGGATCTCGACGATGCCGGCACCCATGGTGCCCAGGCCGACCACGCCGACCGTAGTGATGTCACGCGCCATCATGCGCTCCTTGAATGCCGTCTCCCGGGGACGGGAGTACGCCTTGAGGGTTGCTGTGAGGGTTTCGGGGGTTCTGCTGCGTGTGCGCTGTACGTGTTCTGCGGGCGCTGCGGATGCTGCGAGGGGGTGCTGCGAGGGTTCCGCTTTGGTTACCGCGAAGTAGTTCAGCTTGCCGGGAGTATTGCAGGCCCCGCCGAACGGGCACAGACCGGTCGGACAAGCCGTTCGTGCCCCAATGGGGATTTCACCCGTTATGCCGGTGCAGGGATACCGAGAGGCTGCCCATGGAGTTGGGGATCTTCCTGCTCGCGGCCCAGTTCGAGGCCGGAGACCAGGGTGCGGTGCTCACCGCCGCACTGGACGCAGGCTGCGCCGCGGAGGTGGCGGGGTTCGGCGAGGCTTGGATCGCCGAGCACCACTTCGTGCCGTACGGGGTTTGCCCGTCCGCGGTCACGTTCGCCGCCATGCTACTGGGGCGTACGGACCGGCTGCGAGTAGGCACCGCCATCAGTGTGTTACCGAATACCCATCCGGTTTTACTGGGTGAGCAGACCGCGCTGCTCGACCAGCTGTCGCACGGCCGCTTCACCCTCGGCATCGGGCGCGGCGGCCCGTGGGTGGACCTGGAGGTCTTCGGCGGCGGCCTGGAGCGGTACGAGGAGGAGGGCTGGGCGGAGTCCGTCGACCTGCTGATGCGCTGGCTGACGCGCCGCCGGGTGGCCGCCGACGGCCCGCAGTACCACTTCCGCGAGGTCCCGGTCGTCCCGCGCCCGCTGACCCGCCCCCACCCCCCGGTCATCGTGGCGTGCACCACACCCGCATCCGCAGCGCTGGCCGCCCGCCAGGGCCTGCCCATGCTGCTGGGGATGCACGCGGACGACACCGAGAAGGCCGAGATGATCCGCACGTACGACGCCGCCGCCCGAGCCTGCGGCCGCGACCCGCGCGGCGTCCCCCATGCCGCCGCCGCGGTCGCCCTCGTCGCCGACTCCCGCACCGAGGCCGTACGCGAGCTCCGCACCGCCCTGCCCAAGTGGCTCGGCCTGGGCCTCCCCGCCCACCAGACCCTCGACGGCCACCCCCGCACGATGCGCGACCCGCGCACGTACACCGACTACCTGTGCAGCATCCACCCGATCGGCACCCCGAAGGAGTGCATCGCCCGGCTGAGGCGCACCGCGGAGGCCACCGGCATCACCCGCCAGCTCCTGTTCGTGGAGGGCGCAGGCACGAGGGAGCGAACGCTGGAGAACATCCACCGGCTGGGGAAGGAGGTCCTGCCGCACCTGCAGGCCGACTGAGCCCCCGCCCCGGCCTCGTCCTGGTGGGCCCCTATGTCACGCTGCGGCGACCGGGTGGAAGTCGGTGATGCCGGGGCCGCTGCGGAAGGCCACGGTGGCGCCGTTGGTCGAGTGCACGGTCGTCACGCCGTCGCCGAAATCGACGCGGTCGAAAGGGTTGTCGTAGCCAAGGTGGACGATCCACAACAGTTCGCCTGCATCGTCCAGCCGCGCGAACCAGCCTGCCGACCCGGGGTACGCGCACTCGCCGCCGTGCACGAAACCCCCGGCGGGATCCGCCGCGCGGACCAGCGTGCCGAACCACGCGGCGCCGTCGCGGCCTTCGGGCGACGGGGCGGCGATGTCGAGCTCGTCCAGCAGCTCGACCCGGGAGCGGGTCTCGTCGTCGAGCGCGAGTTCCCACGCGCGCCCGTCCGCGTAGTACACCGCGTCCCAGGTCAGTACTTCCTCGCGGTGCCACAACTCCACGATGAGGCTGGGTGCTTCCGTCACTCGTCTGTGCCCTTCCCTGCTCCAAGGTCCCGGTCACGGCCGCGATTCACCGATGGGTCGTGTCCGGCGCGAGTAGTCTGCCGTCACTGCGGCAGCGCACCCTAGTTGGCGTGCCGCGGCAGCGGACGGGACGTGGACGGGGGGCCGCCGTGGACGTCGACCTGCAGGTCGAAGTGGCTCCGGGCGGGCCGGAGACCTACGCCGTGCTGTTCCGGGACTCGACCGGTGGCGAGACATCCGGGGTGCTGCAGCTCCCGCCGCCGAGCGTCCTCGCGGCCCTGGCCGCCCGGGTGCCCGATGCGGTGCTCGCGTCGACCGCGCAGGTACGCCGGGCCGTGGTCGGCGACGAAGGCCCCGTCCGTGAACTCGGGCAGTTGCTCTTCGAAGCCCTCCTGGTCCGCGCCGGCGCCGGACAACTGCGCGCCGCCCGGCACCGCGCCGCGGAGCGCGGCACTAACGTACGGCTGATCCTGCGTGTCAACGCCCCGGAACTGGCCGTACTCCCGTGGGAGTTCATGTACGACCCGGACGAAGGCGACTACCTCGGCCACGAGATCCCGCTGGTCAGGTACCCGCAAGTCGCCCGTCCGGTGGCTCCCCTGCGGGTCGGCGCACCCTTGCGGATCCTGTGCATGATCGCGCGTCCGGACGACCTGGTGCCGCTGGACACCCAGCACGAAGCGGAACGGCTGCAAGAAGCGCTGGCCGATCTTGTCGACGAAGGCCGCGTCGAGCTGGGGTGGGTGGCCGGGCAGACGTGGCGCGCCCTGCGCGATGCGGTACGCCGCGACGCCCGGGGTACGGAGGCAGGGGGCCGATCAGGCTCGGGCGGGCCTTGGCACGTCCTGCACTTCATCGGGCACGGCGCTTTCGACAGCCGCGCCCAGGAGGGCACCCTCGCCCTGGCCGGCGAACACGGCGGTACGCACTACCTCGGCGCCACGCAGCTGGCCGTCCTGCTCGCCGGGCACCCGTCGCTGCGCCTGGCGGTCCTCAACGCGTGCGAGACGGCGCGGTCGGGCACCGTCGACCCGTTCTCGAGCGTCGCCGGGGCTCTGATGCGCAAGGGCATGCCGGCGGTACTGGCGATGCGGTACCCGATCACCGACGCGTCGGCCCTGGAGTGCGCCCGCACGTTCTACGAAGGCCTCGCCCGGCAACTGCCCATCGACGTCGCGGTCATGGAGGCCCGGCAGGCGATGTGGATCGCTCAGCGGCACAGCCTCGAATGGGGGACGCCGGTCCTGCATATGCGGTCGTTGGACGGCGTGCTGTTCAACCTCACTGAGGCTCCGACACAAGTGGTCCCCGTACAGAACATCGCCGTGTCCGCGGTGGAAGCATCGGCGTTCCTGACAGAGGCCAGTCCGAAGGAGAACTCCGAGACCTCCGAGTCCTCCGCCGCCGAAATGACCCCACCCGGGTCCGCCCCGATCACCGCGGTTCCGGCAGAAACCGTGGCGCGAGACGTCGAAGCCGAGGCCTTCCCAAAGAGCGAGGCCGTAGCGGTTCCCGCGTCCCCCGACGCTCTCGGATCTCCGCGACGAGCCGCCGACCCGCCGACTCTGCCCCCGCGCCCGCCGCAACCCCCGCCCAAGCGCGCGAAGTCCTCGCCCGCCCGCTTCACCGCGGAGCGCATCGCGCAGCACACCCTCCCGCACAAGATCCAGTTCGCCGCGCTGAACCCGCAAGGCGATTTGCTGGCACTGGCCTTCGCCGACAATGCCGCGATGATCATCAACCCGCAGGGCCAGCTGGTCCGCAGCATCCCGGCCAATCCGAGATGCCGCATCTACCAGATCGCTTTCAGCCCGGACGGCCGCTTGTTCGCCACCGCAGGCAGCGACCATTTCATCCGCGTGTGGGAGACGACCGGCGACGAGATCTGGCGCGCCCGCCATTCCGCGACCGTCTGCGCGGTCGCGTTCAGCCCGGACGGACGCCTGGTGGCCGGCGGCGCGGCGGACGGCTCGACGTTGGTCTGCAAGGTCCCGAACGGTGAGGCCATCCGGAAGATCACCAGTCCGAACCTGCTCCTGAAGGCCGTCAACTCCGTCGCCTTCGCCCCGGACGGCACACGCATACTCGTCGGCGACGTGACCAAATGGGCCCGTATCTACGACGTACTCTCCGGCAAAGGAACCCTCCAGGTCAGGCACGGCGAGTGGGGCAGCAATGTCCACTCGGTCGCCTTCGCCCAGGACGGCCGGCAGTTCGTCACCTGCGGCGACGGCAACGCGCGCCTATGGGACGCCCAGACGGCACATATCGTGAAGACCTTCCCGCACACCGCCTACGTCAGCCGGGTCGCCCTGTCGCCCGACGGCCGCTACCTGGCGACGGGCACCCTCGGCAACCATGCGTACATCTGGAATGTCCGGAACGGAAAGAAGCTGCTCCAGATCGACCACGAAGGCCCGGTGACAGGTGTCTCCTTCAGCGGGGACAGCCGACTGCTCGCCACTGCAAGCGCTGATATGACCTGCCAGTTCTGGCAGTTGCGCCGCTGATCACCCGCCCCGGATTCGCCTTCAGTGCCCGCGCTCCACACCTGACGCACGCGCCGCACGTGCGGAGCGAGCCGCCTGCGCCAAATCCCGCCGCACCTCCAACTCCGTCCTCATCTCGCTGCGCAACGTACGGAACAGCTCACGCCGCTTGGTGTCACGCCGCCGGAAAGCGCCCGCAGCGCACGCCGCAACGAACCCCGGCGTCAGCAACTGGCTCGGCCGCAGCGCCCGCGAATAGACGTCCAACAGCCGCCGCGACCCGTGGGGTTCCTTCGCCAGCATGCGCAGCATCTGCTCCTGCAGCGGGTTGACCTCGTCGGCGCGCGCGAAGCGGTTCGTCCAGTGGTATGTCTCGCGGCATTCGGCATCGCGCCGGCGTTCCCACGCCCGTATGGCCGCATCGAGCCGGGCCGGGTTGTTCAGCACCGGAGCCGCCGCCTCCCCCAGCAAGCGCCCGAACCGCAGCGCATCGCGGATGCCCTGCGCGGTCACCGGGTCCTTGAAGTGCCCCGCGTCCCCGGCCAGCGCCCAGCCCGGTCCCGACGACCGGCGGAAGTACGACGGCTGGTCGACCGACGCGACGATCTTCGTCGCCCGCGTACACCCCTGCATACGCTCGGCAAGCCCCGGCAGCATCGCCACCGTGCGGTCGAACTCGCCTTCCAGATCGAGCCGGAACTCGTCCACCCGCTCCATCGGCGGCATCAGCAGGCACAGCACCAGGCCGCCGTCCGTCGGGAACGCGGTGCCCAACTCCCGTCCGCCCAGCCACATCGCCGCCGTGCCGTGCCATTCCGTCCGCGGGTCCTCGTAGTACGCGTAGTAGCCCGCGCGGGCATTGGCGTTCGACAGGTACGGGACGTCCGCGCCGACCAGCCGGGCGATCGTCGACCTGCGCCCGTCCGCACCGATCACCAGCGGAGCCCGGAGCGTGTACTCGCCCTGCCCGCCCCGCGCACCGGCCCGGACGCCGACCACCCGGCCGTCCTTCTCGACGAGTTCGGTGACCTTGACGCCCTCGCGCACCTCCGCGCCCGCCGCCCGCGCCGTCGCGACCAGCGCCGCGTCCAGCCCGGCCCGGCGTACGCACATGCCGTACGCGATGCCGTCCACCGGCGAGTACGTACCGCGCACTTCGGCCAACGGCGTGCCGATGAAGGCATCGAAGTGCCTCGGCGGTCCCAGCTCTTCGACCCGCTCCAGAGCGCCCAACCGGTCCAACTCCGCGACGCCACCCGCGAACAGCAAATGCGTGGAGACAGTCGTCGAAGGGAACTTCGCCGAGTCCAGCGCCACCACCCGCCGCCCCGACCTGGCCAGCGCAATGGCCGCAGCGGATCCGGCGCAGCGCGCCCCGACCACGATGGCGTCGACGTGCTCTTCGGTCACGGGACTCCCCTTGCGCAGAGCCGCGGCCGCGGTGCCGCGGGATCGTCAAATGCCGTACCCGGAGCGAGAGATCACCACACGGCCGACGGGCCGCGCAGCGCAAAGATCGCAACCGACAGCACTGTCGGTTATTGCGACGCTAGTCCTGCAGTACCGCCCCGGACAAGACCCCTCGTCCGGCTACGCTGAGGACATGTCCGCCCTCCCGAACCCGGAACAGCCGAACGAGCCGTCCCCCGGCCCGGTCGCGCCGAAGCCCCCCGTCCCGCCGACGGCCGTTCGCCGCCGCATGACGGGCCCCGCACGGCGCCGCCGCATCGAGGACGCCGCGCTCGCGGTGTTCGGCTCGCGCGGCTACGGGGCCGCCTCGATGGGCGAGATAGCCGAGGCCGCGGGGGTCACCCGTAGCGTGCTGTACGAGCACTTCGCGACCAAGCGCGTGCTGTTCCTGACCATCCTCGGCGCGCAGAACGCCGCCCTGGTCGCGCACATGGGCGCAGCCATCACCGGACGCGGCGGCCGCCATACCCGCATGCGTGCAACTGTCGCTGCGTACTTCGACTTTGCCGAGGCCAACCCGGTCGCGCGCCGCCTGCTCTTCGACCAGACGGACGAAGGCGACCCGGAGCTGAGCGCCGTGCGTTGGGGCATCCGGCAGACCCGTACGCGCGCGGTCATGGCGATGATGGCGCACGACACCGAGCGGGCCGGCCTCGCACCCGACTCCCCCGAGGCCGAGGTGCTGATCGAGCTGCTGATCAGCAGCCTTGACGGGGTGGCCCAGTGGTGGGCGCACCACCCCGAGGTGCCGCGCGCGACCCTGGAGACGATGGCCGCGGACGTCCTGTGGGGTGGCCTCGAACGCCTCAACACACCACGCGACTGACCGTTCCCAACCTGTACCCATGACCTGACGCTGCGTCAAAAACAGGCATCGGTACAACTCTTGACCCGCTGTATCACGGGCGCGATAGTCGGCTCTGCATCCTGTCGACACATGTGTCGGTTATCGCGTACTCCGAGCCCCGCGGACCGCGCCCCTGCGAGCCCGCGGAACTCCGAAGGAGAGACCCCCGCTCGACGAGGACCCCGTGTAGGAGGACCCGTGCCAACGTACGAGCCGCACCTCCCCCGCACCGCGCCACAGGATCGGCCCACGTCCCCCAGGACCCCATCCCTCAAGTCTCCGACGCCCGCACCACTCCCGACGGCACCACTCCCGACGGCACCGACCCCCTCGGCACCCGCGTCGTCGCGCGTTGCCAAGTCGGCTGCCCAACCCGAACCGTCGCCCACCCGGCGCAAGTTCGTCGCCGGGACCTTAGGCGCAGGCGCCGCAGCCGCAGGCTTGACCGCCCTCGGCGCCGGCGGCCCGCTCGCCGCCCCCGCCTTCGGCGCACCGCTGGTCGCGTCGGGGTCCGGACGCCGCGTCGCCGTCCTCGGCGGCGGCATGGCCGGCCTCACCGTCGCCCACGAGCTCGCCGAACGCGGCTTCCAAGTCACCGTCTACGAACGCAAATCGCTCGGCGGCAAGGCCCGCAGCATCCCCGTCGCAGGCACCGGATCAGGCGGCCGCCGCGACCTCCCCGGCGAGCACGGCTTCCGCTTCTTCCCGGGCTTCTACCTGAACGTGCCGGACACCATGCGGCGCATCCCGTTCCCGGGCAACCCCAACGGCGTCCACGACAACCTCGTCGACGCACCCGAGGCGATCTTCGCCCAGGCCGGACGTCCCGACAACAAGCTGATCCTCCCGGACGGCGGCATCGACAGCATCACCCCCGAAGCCCTCCGCGCCGCGCTCAAGACGATGGCCAACGTCGCAGGCCAAGTCCCTTGGTGGGAGATCGCGTTCTGGGCCGAGAAGATGCTCGTCTTCTTCACCAGCGGCGAGCTGCGGCGGCGCCACCAGTGGGAGTACATGCCGTACTCCGAGTACCTCCAGATGGACAAGATGTCGGAGGCGTACCGCAACATCCTCGTCCGCTCCTTCACCTCCACCCTCGTGGCCGCGAAGGAGACCGTCGCCAGCACGCGCACCATCACCATGATGGTCGAGATCTTCCTGTGGACCATGCTCGGCCGCGGCAACGAGGGCGCCCCGGACCGCGTCCTCAACGGCCCGACCAACGAGGCCTGGATCGACCCCTGGCACACCCTTCTCACGTCCCTGGGCGTCGAGTTCAGGGTCGGTTGGACCGTCACCGGCCTCGACTACTCGGGCGGCCGCATCACGGGTGCGCGCATGACCGACCCGTCCGGCAACGCCGCGACCATCGACGCCGACCACTACGTCCTGGCCGTCCCCGTCGAACGCGCCGTACCGCTCATGAGCCCTGCCCTGGTCGCCGCCGACCCCGCGCTCGGCCGCCTGCGCCGCCTCCAGACCGACTGGATGAACGGCCTGATGCTCTACCTCAAGCGCAAGACCCCCATCACACATGGCCACTTGGCCTTCATGGACTCCCCGTGGGCGGTCACCGGGCTGACCCAAGGGCAGTTCTGGCGCAACGATTTCGCGGCCACGTATGGCGACGGCAGCGTGCAGGACTGCCTGTCGCTCGACCTGTCCGACTGGGACGCACCCGGCATCGTCTACGGACGCTCCGCGCGCCAATGCACCCCGCGCCAGATCGTCGACGAGGTCTTGGCCCAGCTCCGCGCCAATCTCGACAACGGCGCCGCGATCGTCCCCGACTCGCTCATCCACTCGTGGTTCCTGGACCCCGGCATCACCGGATCGGGCACCCCGTCCGTGGCCAACGACGAGCCGCTGCTCGTCAACACGATCGGCTCCTGGGACGACCGCCCCGAGGCGACGACGCGTATTCCCAACCTCTTCCTCGCCGGGGACTATGTACGCGTCTCCATCAACCTGGCCACCATGGAAGGTGCCAACGAAGCCGGCCGCAAGGCGGCCAACGGCGTCCTCGCGGCCGCCGGTTCCTCCGCCCCCCGCGTCACGATCCACGAGATGTACCAGGAGCCCGCACTCGCAGGGTTCTGCCGGGCCGACGACCTGCGCTACCGCCTCGGCCTGCCGAACGCGTTCGACGTGCTCAAGCCGTACTGGCCCTGACGTCCCGCCCGGCCCCTGACCCGGCCCGCGGGACCGCCCCCCGACGGAAAGGCAACCGGACCGTGCCGGAGACGAACCAAACGCCAAGCCCCGCCGACCCCACCGCGCCGCCCGGGCACCCGCCCGTCCAACGCGCGGCCATCATCGGCGCCGGCTTCGCGGGCCTGTGCATGGCCATCCGTCTCCGGCAGTCCGGGATCACCGACTTCACCGTCTACGAGAAGTCCTCGACCCTCGGCGGCGTCTGGCGCGACAACACCTACCCCGGCGCCGGCTGCGACGTCCCCTCGATCCTCTACAGCTATTCCTTTGCCCAACACGGCAGGTGGAGCCGGAAGTTCCCCCTCCAGCACGAGATCCTGGCGTACCTCCGGCGCACCGCCGACCAGTACAACATCACCCCGCACATCCGCTTCGACACCGAGGTCACCGCCGCCCACTGGAACGACGAGACCTCCATCTGGCATCTCCGCAC
The DNA here is from genome assembly GCF_021502675.1 of Yinghuangia soli. GTDB lineage: Bacteria > Actinomycetota > Actinomycetes > Streptomycetales > Streptomycetaceae > Yinghuangia > Yinghuangia soli. The sequence goes on along the minus strand of NZ_JAKFHA010000023.1, from coordinate 73,454 downwards.
CACCACCGGCGAGGACGTCCACGCCCGGAACCTGATCACGGGCGTAGGCCAGCTCAACCGCCCCCGCTACCCGGACATCCCCGGCATGCGGACCTTCACCGGGACGTCCTTCCACTCCGCCGAGTGGAACCACGACCACGACCTGACCGGCCGCCGGGTAGCTGTCATCGGCACCGGCCCGTCCGCCGTCCAATTCGTCCCCGAAGTAGCCAAGTCCGCGGCCAAGCTCTACGTCTTCCAACGCAGCGCAAACTGGGTGATCCCGAAGCCGGACGCCGAGTTCGGCCGCCTCGCTCTCACCCTCCGAGACCGAGTAGCCCCCGTACGCCTACTCCTGCGCCTCCTGACTTACCTCCGTGGGGAGACCGTCGTCTACTGGGCCATCCGCGGCGGCAAGCTCGCCGGCCTCGCCGAATGGGCCTCCCGCAAGCACCTCGAGACCCAAATCCAAGACCCCAGGCTCCGCGCCCAGCTCAAGCCCGACTTCCCCATCGGCTGCAAACGCATCCTGATCTCCGACGACTGGTACCCCACCCTCGCCCGAGACAACGTCCAACTAGTGACGTCCCCAGTCGCCCGCATCATCAAGACCGGCATCGACACCGCCGACGGCACCCACCACCCCGTCGACACCGTCATCTACGGCACGGGCTTCCTGGCCACCGAGTTCCTCAAGCCGATGACCATCACCGGCCGGGCCGGCGCCAACCTCCACGACGCCTGGAAGGACGGCGCCACCGCCTACCTGGGCATCACGGTCCCGGACTTCCCCAACCTGTACATGCTGTACGGCCCCGGCACGAACCTCGGCCACAACTCGATCATCTACATGATCGAGTCCCAGGCGGCCCACATCCTCCGCCACATCAAGGCCGACAAGGTCCACGAGCCCAGCCGGCCCGCCCACGACGCCCACCAAGAACGCCTCCAGGCCGCCCTCGCCACCTCAGCCTTCACCGCCGGCTGCACCAGCTGGTACCGCACCCCCACCGGCCAGGTGACCACCAACTGGCCCCTGAGAACCCTCACCTACCGCCGCGCCACGAAGTGAGCGCACAGCGACGCGCCTCAAGCGGCGTCCTGACCCTCCGACCGACTCACTGGCCGACTGCACGGGTCATCCCAGTTGCGCGGGAGCCTGGGACACATGGCGCGGATCGTTCGCACCGAACACACCGCACCGCGGGTCCGAAGGCTGCAGCGCGACTTACCTGCGGGTGGCGGTTGTTAGCCTCACGAGCCATGTCCTCCCGTGATCAGCAGACGAACCCCGATACCGGCACACTCGGCGGGTCCGACGACGAACTGCTGGACAACGCAGCATTCTTGGTCCACTCCGAGCCTGCCGACGTGTTGGCGTGGGCCAGGCGTGCCCGCAGCGCCACCGCCGTGACAGCTGCGCAGGTCTACCGCACGTCGGTCGGGCGGCACCGGCACGCGCCCCCGGCAGCCCGCCGGGACATTCTGGCCGTGGACGCCGCGCGCTGGGGTGCCACCGACCTGAGTCGACGGCTGGCCGAAGTGACGGTCGCGCATGGTGCATCGGGGGCCTATCGAGTCGACTGGGCAACCGGCTCGGCGCTGCACGGCGCACTGCTTTGGTCGGGTGACGTTGATTCCGACGACCGGAACATCCAAGGTGTTCGCACAGTGACCGCCGGCGTGCTGAACGGTCGCCCGGTCGCGGCCGCCACAGCGTACGGGGACGAGGGCCGAGTCTGGGACCTGGCAACCGGGGCAACCATTGCGCGCCTGCGTCTGGACGGCGGTGTCGCCGCGCTCGGACCGGTCACAGTCGGCGGACGCGGAGTACTGGCCGTCACCGGCTACACAGCCGTCGAAGGCATCACACGAGCAAGCGTGTACACCATGGACGCCGCGTCCGGTGTCCGGCTGGGGACGCCGTTCATCACGTACGCCAGTACCAGCGGGGCTCTGGCGACCGCGACCGTCGACGGACGCTCGGTCGCGCTCGCCGGTGACGGATCATCCGTCCGCGTCTGGGACTTGAGCGAAGAACTCCCCTGGGGAGAACCTTTCGAGGGGCACACCGGGCAGGCAATCGAAGCGGCCGCCATCACCCTCTTGAGCGGGCGCATCGTCGCGATCACGGGCGACACGCACGGGGTCGTCCGGACTTGGGATCTGCGGGACCGGAAAGAGGTCGCGCCACCGATCACGCTTCCCGAACGCCGTATCTCGGGGCTGGCCGTCCTCGCCCTCGAAGGGCGGACCGTCCTGGCGACGTGGACCGCGGACGGCCCGATCCAGCTCCGAGACCTGTCCGGCGAAATCCTCGCCGAACTCCTCCCGGACACCCGTCCCGGCTCCCTCGGCGAGGCACTCGCCGTTGCGGACCTCCATGGGCGTCCGGTCCTCGTCGCCGCGGACCGCAAAGGCCGCGTACACGTGGTCGATCCGGCCAGCGGGCGCGAGCTGTGCACACCGCTTCCTTCCTACGACGGCACGCCCGTGAAAGTGTCCGTTGCGGACGCGGACGGCCACCCGGTCGCCGTGGTCGGCGGGTACGGCTCGTCCACCGTCCATGCCTGGGACCTCGCTGCCGCATGCGATGCCATGCCGCCCGCGCATATGCCGCCGACGCCCGGCACCGTGACCGGGCTTGCCGTCGCCAAGCTACGCGGCCGCGAGGCCATCGTCACTACGCACACCAAAAACGCCGACGAGGAACACCCCACCCGCGGCGAGAGCTTCCTCCGCGTCACCGACCTCGCGGACGGCTCCCCGGCCGCACCTGTTGCTGCAACGGACGAGGGACTGCGCCGCCTCGCACTGACCCATGTGGGCACAGAGCCCGTCGCGGTCGTCAATTGGTGGGACGGGCCGCGTCTGTTGCGCCTGCCGGAGGCCGAGGACGTGGGCACCACCTTCAGGACCCGCCACCATTCCCAGGACCACAAGGGCAACGTGTGCGCGCTCGCCACCGGCACGCACGACCACCGACCTGTCATCGTCACCGGCGGTCCTGACAACGAGGCACGAGCGTGGTACGCGGATGACGGAACTCTGCTCACCGCGCTCGCCGGCCGCGGCGACGGCATCGTCACCGCGGCAGCCGTCGGCCTCCTCCAAGGCCGGGCCGTGGCAATCACCGCAGGCTCGGGCTTCACCCCCGAAGTACGTGTCTGGTGGCTCGGCGACGGCGAACCGGTCTGCCACCCCGAGATCGGCCACGACGGCTTCGTCAATGCCATCGCCCTCACCCGCCTCGGCAACGCCCTGGTCGCCATCACCGGCGGCGAGGACCACAGCGTGCGCGTTTGGGACGTGTCCACCGGACGCCCGGTCCGCCCGGCTCTCACCGGACACACGCAACCTATTCGGTGCGTTGCCGTCGCCGAGGACGACGGACACCACCCGATCGCTTTCACCGGCAGCGACGACGGCACCGTCCGTGCGTGGGACCTCGAGACCGGCCATGAACGCTCGTGCACCCACCTGCCCGCACCGGTCACCCATATCGCGATCACCGCCACCCACCGAATCGTAGCCGCCTTCGGGGACGACATCGCGGTGCTGTCCGCACGCGAACTGCGCCGACACGGATGCTGATTCGACGAAACCGCGTCGGGCCGCAGGGATCATGACCGGCCCCCGTATGCGATCGGCGCGTCCGTCTCACGTCGTGGCCCTGCCGGTGCTCGCAGGGCTCCCGCGGGGCCGACTCGTCGGGCCTCGGGCGTCAGCCGACTCGACCGACGGCAGCCCCCACCGAGTTCAAGGGCGGCCGGCGCATTGCTTCAGCTACCTGGACGACGCCGGCGTCTCAAGTGCTGCCGGCCCGGATGTCGGGCCCCGGTGGGCTGCAGCCGTCACGGGAGGTGTTGGCAGCGATGAGGGCGGTGAGCAGGGATTCCGCGGTGGGGAGGTCGGCACGGGTCGCCGTCTCGACCCGGTAGATGACCGGGCCGTTGGCGCAGACACCCCAGTAGAACGTGGATTGGGCGCCTTGCAGTTGGGTGGTGTGCATCGTTCCCGCGGGATCGCCTTCCTGGATCACACTGATTTCGAGCCGGGCCAGTTCACCGCGGTACGTCTGTACACGAAGCAGAGGACGGGCTCCAGCCTCGGATCCGGTCCCCGGGGCGTTGTCGACGACCAGGCAGTCCTCGAGCCGGTCGTCGAAACCGGACCATGACTCGGTCCATGTGGCGGCCGGGGCATAGCGGAGCGGCGCTGGAGAGGCAGGCAGGACCGTGCCGCAGAGGCTGCCTGGGAGGGCGGGGACGGAGGCGGGAGGTGTGCGTGGGGCCGGGATCGGAATGGGATCGCCGATGCAACCGGCCTTGGTCCGCAAGGCGTTGGTCGTTTCGATCAGCATGGCGACCAACGACTGGCGGCGGCGGAGCCCATCGGCTGACTGCAGCGCATTCGGGGCAGGCCGCTGCGATGGGCGCATAGCGATCTGGGCGTAGCGCGTTCCATCGTCCGCCCGGCATTGCGGGACGCGGATCCATGCCCCGGCCTGCGATGACGAGCCCACGAGACCTTCGCCGAGCAGAAGGATCGGACCGGAGTCCGCGGCGGGCAGCCCACCCGGCCACTGAATGTCCTGGTAAGTGCGGCGGATCGCGTACTCGAAGACAGGCAGGACGCCGCCGGGCTCCAGGACTTGACAGTAGGTCTCGTACGCGGTCGGGTACGCAAGCGGCTCGGAACGATCTTGGTAAGTGCGGGACTTCGCCGAGACAGATGCGTTGCCGGACGGCGCGGAGCCGAGGAGTTCGGCCACTTGGGTGGCCTCGATGGCTCCCCAGCAATAGGACGTTGGCGGGCCCGGAGGCCCGGCTTCGAATACCGAACAGCCGCAGGCCCCGAGCGCCGCGGCCAACAGGGCAGCAACTGCACGCCCGGTGGCGTTTCGACGGGTACGTGGACGGCGGCCGGCCGGCGAGCCGCGGGCGGTGGCGCGGGCGGACTCAGGACGTACGGGAGCGCGGCGCGGCCGACGCGGGACCCGTCTCATACGTCCACTGTGGACCTACTGCGCGGCCGCCAGGAAGGTCACCCAGGCAGTTGAGGGAACGGACAACAGAGGTGCGTCGGCGGTGTGGCCGATCACGCCGAGGGGCGAGGCAACGGGCAGCCGTCCTTTGGGTAGTTGGCGGCTATCAACGCGGTGAGGAGCGCCTCGGAGGACGGGAGTTGTTCGATGTCCTTTACCTCGACGCGGTAGACGACCGGGCCACCGCTGCAGACGCCCCAATAGCCGGTGGAGTAGGCGTTGTTCAGTTGGGTGGTGTACATCTGCCCGGCCATGCTGTTGCGCTGGAGGACGGATGTCTCCAGGCGGCCGAGGATGTCGCGGTAGATCTCGACGCGGAGTTCCGGCATGGCGCCGGGTGTGCCGTCGGATATGACGCAGTCTTCGAGGTACGTGTCGATGCCGGAGCGTTGCTGCGTCCAGGCGCGGGCGGCGGGCGACGTCGGGCCTGTCGTCGGGATGACCGGCGGGGTCTCGGCGCCGCAGAGAGACGCGGGGTCGACCGGTGCGGGGGCCGGGGGTGCCGCGAGTTGGGGCTGCGGAAGCACGCCGCCTCCTGCGCAGTCGGATGCCGCGCGCAGGCGGTTGGTCATCGCCACGAGGGTGGTGGCCAGGCGCTGCCTGAGCGTCCAGGGCTCGGTGTCGTAGCGCGGGCTGCGGACGGTCAGCTGGGCGTAGCGGCTGGCGTCGGTCTGGCCGCAGCGCGGGACTTCGACCCATGCCTCGGTCTCCGCGACTGCGCCGAGCAGGCCGGGGCCGAGGGGGACGGAGACCTTCGCGCCGGCGTAGAGGCCGCCGGGCCAGTCCAGGCCCTGGTACGACTGGTGCACCGCGTACTCGAACACCGGCAGCACGCTGCCGGCCTCGTCCATGACCAGGCAGTGGGCCGCGCCTCCGGCCGACGGGTAGGCCGGGCGGCCAGAGCGATCCTGGTAGTCCGGGCCGGCCGGAACGAGGGCCTCGAACTCGGCGGCGGTGACGGTGTCCCAGCAGTAGGAGTCCGGGCGGCCGGGGGTCTCACCGGAGAGCGCGCAGCCGGAGATGGCCGTGATGGCGAGGCCAACAGCGAGGGTTGCGGCGAGTGCGGGGGCTCGGGAGCAAGCAACAGCGCGGGCGTGGGAGGAAACGGCAGCACGGGCGGAGGCGGGCGCTCGGGAGGAGGCTGGCGCTCGGGAGGCTTGCTCTCGGGAGGAACCGGCAGCTCGGGAGGAGGCTTGCTCTCGGGAGGAAACGGCAGCACGGGCGGAGGCCAGCGCTCGGGAGGAAACGAGGGCTTCGGAGAAGGCACGGGCTCCGGAGGAAACCAGGGCTCGGGAGAAGGCGCGGGCTCCGGACGAAGCGAGGGCGGGGACCCCGCGAAATAGCGACGCTCTTATGCCGCGCCGTCGCCCGGAGCCCCCGCCCACGCACCCTCCTGCAGTTGTCGTCCTACTTGCGCCCGAACCGCATCGTGACATAGCGGTCCAGCGCCTTCATGGTCGCCGGTGTGCGCTTGAACGTAGTGGGGTCGAGCGGCGTACTGAAGCGCTTGCGGGTGACGGCTTGCACGCGGGCGAACTCCTTGAGTCCGTCCTCGCCGTGCGTGCGCCCGAAGCCGCTCTCGCCGACCCCGCCGAAGGGCAGGGCAGGGATGCCCGCGAAGGCGATGACCGCGTTGACGGACGCCATGCCGGTCCGCAGGCGCTGGGCGATCTCCGCGCCCCGGCGTGCGCTCCCGGCGTACACCGATGCCGAGAGCCCGTAGATGCTCGCATTGGCGAGTTCGACAGCCTCGTCGACGTCCGCGACCGTCCGCACCGTGATGGTCGGGCCGAAGGTCTCCTCGCAGACGGCCGAGCTGTCCTCGGGGGCGTCGACCAGCACCACCGGGTCGATGAACGGCGGCTTCACCGAGTCCACACCGCCGAAGAGCGGCGTCGCGCCCTTCGCGATGGCCTCCTCGATGTGCCGGCGCACGACCTCGACCTGGCCGGGCATCGTCATCGGCCCGTACGCCCGGTCCTCGGCATCGGCGCCCGTCTTGATCTCCGCGAGCCCGGCGCGCAGTTCGTCGAGGAACGCGCCTTCGAGCCCCTTGACGACGTACACGCGCTCGATCCCGACGCAGGTCTGGCCGGCATTGGCCAGCGCGCCCCACAGCGTGCCCTGTGCGGCGGCCTTGACGTCCGCGCCCTCGGCGACGATCAGGGCGTCCTTGCCGCCGCATTCCATCAGCACGGGGGTGAGGCGCTCGGCGCACGCAGCCATCACCTTGCGGCCGGTACGTGCCGACCCGGTGAACGCGATCTTGTCCACCCCGGCCGCGCACAGTGCCGCGCCGGTGGCGCCGAGACCGGTGACGGTCTGGAAGACGCCGGTCGGTGCGTCCGGGTTCGCGCGGGCAAAGGACTCGGACAGCCACACGCCGGTGCCCGTCGTGAACTCGCTGGGCTTGAAGACGACCGCATTGCCGGCCGCGAGGGCATACGCGATGGAGCCCATCGGCGTGAAGATCGGGTAGTTCCACGGCCCGATCACGCCGACCACGCCCAGCGGCCGGTATTCGATGGTCGCGCTTTGGTTGGCCATCGCCAGCCCGCTCGGGACCCGGCGGCGGCGCAGCACGCGTCCGGCGTGCCGGGCCGCCCAGTTGAGCTGTTCGAGGCCGAGCAGGACCTCCAGGAACGCGTCGTCCCGGGGCTTGCCGTTCTCCTCGTGGACCAGCTCGCACAGCGCGGCGCGCTCACGCACGATGGTCGCGGCCCACGCCCCCAGGCGCCGCTTGCGCTCGGACGGCTTGAGGGCGGCCCACCACGCGGCGCCGATGCGCGCCTGGGCCACCGCCTCGGCGACCTCGTGCTCGCCGTCGACCGGATAGCGGGCGACTTCCTCGCCCGTCGCCGGATTCAGCGACGCGAACGTCTCGCGCAGCGGCTGTGCGGCCGGGCTGTCGATGGACGATGCGGTCATGGCGTTCCCTCCTCGGAGGGGGTCTCGGGGGCGGTCTCCGACACGGTCTCGGACGCGGTGCCCGACGCTTGCTCGACCTCGATCAGGCTCGCCGCGCGGACCCGCTCGCGCAGCACCGGCTTGGAGACCTTGTTGGCTGCGGTCAAAGGGAGTTCGTCGACGAACTCGACCGACCGCGGGCACTTGTAGTTCGCGATGAGCGTGTGCGCATGGTCGCGCAGTTCCTTCTCGGTCGCCGTCGCCCCCGGGTGCAGGACGACGACCGCGTGCACGCGCTCGCCCCACTGCGGGTCCGGTACGCCGATGACCGCGCAGGCCGCGACCGCCGGGTGGGCCGCGAGGGCGTTCTCGACCTCGGCCGAGTACACGTTCTCGGCGCCGGTCACGATCATGTCCTTGAGGCGGTCGACCACGGTCACGTAGCCGTCCTCGTCCATGAACCCGAGGTCGCCGGTGTGCATCCAGCCGCCGCGCAGCGCCGCCGCGGTTTCCTCCGGCCGGTTCCAGTAGCCGAGCATGATGTGGTCGCCGCGGCCCACGATCTCCCCGACCACGCCGCGTTCGACCTCGTTGTCGTCGGGGTCGACGATCCGCACCTCGGTGTGCACGAGCGGACGCCCGGCCGAGCGCAGCCGCTTGGGGTCGCGCTCGTCGTGGTCCTCCGGCATCAGGAAGGTGAGCAGCGGCGAGACCTCGGTCTGCCCGTACGCCTGCGTGAGGCGCGCGGCCGGGAGCGCGGCGAGGGTGCGGTCCAGGAGCGTCTCGCTGATCGGCGACGCGCCGTAGCTCAGGAAGCGCACGGACGACATGTCGTGCTTCTCGAAATCCGGGTGGTCCAGCACCATTTGGATCATCGTGGGGACGAGGAAGACCTCGGTGACGGAGTGCCGTTCGACGGCCTCCAGGACGGCCTTGGGCTCGAAGAACGGCAGGATGATCCCGGTGACGCCGAGCATCGAGGTCATGACCCAGGTGCCGAAGCCGGCGATGTGGAACATGGGTGCGGCGTACAGCGCGCACGCGTCGTCGCCCTCCCGCAGCTTCGCGGTCGCCACCAGGCCGCCCAGCGCCGAGGTGTGCAGGTTGGTGTGGCTGAGCATGACGCCCTTGGGGAAACCCGTCGTGCCGCCGGTGTAGAAGATGCCGACGAGGTCGCTGCCCTGCCCGCTCGCATCGGGCACCTGCACGGCGCCGTCGAGGAGTTCGGCGTACGACAGCATCCCCTCGGGGGTCGGTCCGACGCCGAAGTGGACGACCGTCTGCAGGCTGCTGCTCAGGTCGCGCAGCTTGCCGACCATGGCGGCGAAGACGTCGTCGACGAACAGGACGCGCGTATCGGAGTCGTCGAGGGAGTAGGCGATCTCGACCGGGCTCCAGCGGATGTTGACCGGATTCACCACGGCGCCGGCCCAGATCGTCCCGGCCAGCACCTCCAGGTAGCGGACCGAGTTGAGCGACAGGACGGCCACCCGGTCGCCGGCCGCCACGCCGAGGTTCTGCAGGGCGCCCGCGGAGTGCGCGGTCCGGTCGCGGAACTCGCCGAACGTGACGACCGTGTCGCCCTCGACCAGCGCGGTCTTGCCGGGGTTCTGCTGGGCCATGCGGTGCAGAGGCTGAGTGATGCCCATGGGCGAAGTCTCCCTGGGGTGGGGATGCGGGATCCGTACGTGGTGCGCAGGGCTCTCGGCGCGGTCCGGGGAGCAGGGCCTGGGACGTACGGCCCGGGGAGAAGCGGATCGGGACATCAGGGACGCTGCGGCGTGCGGGCAGGCAGCATGGGCAGGGCGGACGGCAGCCGACGGCCGGAAGTACCAGTTCTCCAGTACCGCGGCAGGCAACGTTTGCCCCGTCGCGGTGTCCGGTGCCGTGCATCGCAAGGCGCAGGGCCGAAGCTCGTACTCGGTCGTACTCGCAAGGCCCTGCAACGCCGCGAGGTGCGGTGCCGGGCGCCGTGACGGGGTGAACGTTGCCTGTTGCGGTACTAGCGCTCGCTCAGCACAGCAAACCGCAGGCCGGACCTGCTGGCAACAGGCCCGGCCGGGGTAGTCGAATCTTGTTGAACTTCGTTCAGCAGTCCCGCAGCAGCGGCGACTGGTTCAGCAACTGGCCGCGCACCGAAGTGAACTTGGCATAACGGTCGGACGCTTCGGCACCGGCCGGGAACACCCCCACCCGGTGGCAGTTCTGGAACGCCAGCTTCACCCCGTGGTGGCGCTCCAGCGCCCCCTTGATGGCGTCACTGGCCAACGCGCGCAGCAGTTGCCCGCGCGCCTGTTCGTCCGGCGGCGGAACCTGATTGTCGGCGAACTCCCCGCCGTCCACCTCGAGTCGGACCACCAGCTCGGCGATCAGGTCCCAGGCGTACGGCAAGGAAGTGCGGATGCATTCGACGAACTCGGCCTCGTCGACGTCTCCGGATTCGGCCTGTGCGAGCAGCTCCGGCGGCACATCTAGCGACATGGTGCGCTCCCTCCACCAACTGACTGAAACAGCAAGCGGTTTGACTCACCGTATGCCGGTGCTGACGGATCGCACCAGAGCCGCCTGGGCAGTTGGCCGGTTCCGGCTTCCGAGCCCGGCCGCGCGTCCTCGCTGGTAGCGTGCGGGACTTCGACGACTACGGGGGAGTCGATGTGCTGGTGTTCAGGCTCGCGGCCATCCTCATCCTGGTGGCGGCAGTCGCCTGGATGGTCTGGTATTTCCGCCGTCTCCAGTCACCCGCGGAGCGGCGCCGCGCGCTCGTGCTGCGGCTGATCACCCGGGCCCTGGACGGGGCGGGCCGCAGCCACCTGCGTCCTGCGGGCCCGCGACGTGTCGCCGGCGGAGGTCGGGGCGATCGCCGTGCAGTACGGGTACGACTGCACGGGGCATCGCCCGCTCACGGGGGCGGCACGTACCGGCCCCGGCCCCGGTACGGGTATCGGCGCGGGCAGGGGTGCGGGCAGGGGTGCGGGCATCGGCGCCCGGCTCGCCGCACGGGCCACGTCCGGCCGCGGTACGGACGGCATCGAGTACCACTTCGCCCGCCACCCCGGGTTCCCGGCCAGGCCGCAGCTGGTGCTGCCCAAGCGGTGGTGGATGCCGTGAGCGAGTCCTTCGCGATCCTGGTGACCGCGGTCATCCTCGTGTGGATCGTCGTGCGCATGACCCGCCCGTTCCGCTGGTCCCGGGCCCGCCTGGACGCCGACATCCGGGCACGCTTCAGCGGTACCGCACCCGTCTTCTTCCTGTACGCCTTCTATCCGGTCGACACGCTGGAACTACTCCGCATCGCACGCAGCCTCGGCTACGAGTACGCGGGCAGCTACCAGCACGGGGGCTTCGACTTCATGGCCTTCGTTGTCGCGGGCAGCGTGCCGCGGGCGGACGCACCGCCTCGGCCGCTGCACGCACCTCCCCCGACGCCTCCCCCGGTGCCTCCGGTGGCACCGCTGCCGCCTGCGTACGCGTCCCCGCCCTACGCACCGCCTGCCCCACCCGCCCCTCCGCCTTTCGCGCCCCCGTCGCCGCCGTTCGCGCCCCCGCCTTCCGGCACACCGCACGGGAGCGGCTCCGACGGCGGTTAGGCTGGTCCCCATGCGTCTCGTCATCGCCCGCTGCACCGTCGACTACGCGGGACGGCTCTCGGCCCACCTGCCCTCCGCCCAGCGCCTGATCATGGTCAAGGCGGACGGCAGCGTCTCGATCCACGCGGACGACCGCGCGTACAAGCCGTTGAACTGGATGAGCCCGCCGTGCTCCCTCAAGGAGGACGGCGACACCTGGACCGTGGTCAACAAGGCCGGCGAGAAACTGATCATCACCATCGAGGAGAAGCTGCACGACTCCTCGCACGAGCTCGGCGTCGACCCGGGCCTGGTCAAGGACGGCGTCGAGGCCCACCTGCAGGAACTGCTCGCGGACCGCATCACCACGCTCGGCGACGGCTGGACCCTGGTCCGCCGCGAGTACCCGACCGCCATCGGCCCCGTCGACATCCTGTGCAAGGACGCCGACGGCGCGACGGTCGCGGTCGAGATCAAGCGCCGCGGCGAGATCGACGGCGTCGAGCAGCTCACCCGCTACCTGGAACTGCTGAACCGCGACCCCCTGCTCGCCCCCGTCAAGGGCATCTTCGCGGCGCAGGAGATCAAGCCCCAGGCGAAGGTCCTGGCCACCGACCGCGGCATCGGCTGCGTCGTCCTGGACTACGACGCCCTCCGGGGTGTCGAGGACGACAAGCTCAAGCTCTTCTAGCCGGCTCTTCTAGCAGGCGCGGCCCGGCGGTGCGCCGGGGCCGACAAGACCGATAAGACCGATAGGTCCGATAAGACTGGCAGGACCGGCAGGACCCGGCGTACTTCAGCGGCGGCCGGCGCCCGCACCGATGCGGAAGCGGCCCAGGCGGGCGCGGAGGCCGACGCCGCGGGTGCGGCGACCGGTGCCGGTACCCCTGCGGGTGCGCGTGCCGGTCCGTCGGCCGCGGTGCAGCGCGAGGGCGCGTTCGAGGCTGCGAATTCGGCTGCGGATGGTCATGGTTCACCCTTCGGTCGCGGCCCGCCGGGAACGGCGGGCCTGTAACTGGCGCTGCCCTGCGACGCGGCTGCCATGCACACGGGCGGCTGTGCACAGGGCTGCCGCACACCGCTCGTTCAACGGCTGCTCGACGCCAAGTGACCGGGTGTTCGGCGTATTTGACGGTACGTATGGGGGACCTGGTCGCTAGCCTGGGCTTCGAACCGGCAAACACGATCGAAGGGGACCATCCGTGGCGGACGAGCCGTCGTCGCTGGGCTCCTGGCTCAAGACCCAGGTGCAGCGGAAGCCGTCCGGCGGCGGTGAAGAGGCGACAGGAAGCGGCGGCGGGCTGCGGCTCTCGCGCGGCATGTGGATCGCGCTCGGCCTCTCCGTGGTGGTGATCGTCGTCGTTCTCCTCGGCGGCAACGACAACGGGACACCGACGGAGAATGCCTCGGATTCCGGCTCACCCACGGTGAGTTCGTCCGCGACGGCATCCGGGGCCGGCGCACCGGGCGGAGACGGCACCGGAGCCGCGAGCGGCGATCCGAACCAGCCTGCGGCGACTGCCACGGGGACGCGGATACCGAAGGGGAAAACCGCGTTCACGCAGCACCGCACGTCGCTGATCGTGCGGTCCGAACCGAACAACACAAGCGAGGTCATCGCCCGCCTCGGCTACGAGACGCAGGTCACGCTGGTCTGCCACACAACCGGCCCGGCCGTGTACGGCCGCAACGCGAAGTCGTCGACGCTGTGGGACAAGGTCACCACGCCGGGCGGCAACACCGGGTACGTGCCGGATGTGTGGGTGCTCACCGAGGCCGAAGTACCGACGCTCGTCGAGGCCTGCTGACCGCGAGTGATCGCGGGCAGGTCAGTGCGCGCTGCCCCGGCGGGACCGGTTGTACACGACATACGCCAGGGCCGGATCCGCGTACGCGGCAGCGTTGCTGATGTGTCCGTCGTACGGGCCCACCTTCGTGACCGTACGGCCGCCGCGGAACAGTCGTCCTGCGCGTCGGCTTCGGCATAGCCGAAGAGCATGAACTCGCGGAGGCCGTCGCCGAGTACGGGAACGTGCAGCGGCATGCTCCGGTAGCCCACGTATTCGCCCGCACCGGCAGCACCGGCGTTGGCGTACACGGTGTCGACGATCAGGGGACCGAGTCCGGGGATCGCCATGCCGCGCACGCTAGTGGGCCGAGGTGACGGGTAGCGTTGACCGGCGTGAAGACGTCGATGAGTGTGGAAGACCTGCAGGTCACGATCGTGGACGCCTGCCTGCGGGACGGCACCGGCGGAAGCCCCACCGCTGTGCTGGACGAGCGTGCGCTCAGCGACGAACAGCGGCGCCGCGTACCGGTGCTGGCGGGTACGTCGCACGCGGTCTTCGTATCCCGGCCGCAGGACGGTTCGACGGTCGCCACCCTGCGGTTCTTCACCCGGGACGGCGAACTGCCGGCATGCGGGCATGGGACGGTCGCCGCCTTGGCGTTCCTGGCGGAATCCAGGTCCGACAACGTGCATCTGGAAGCGTCCGGTCGAGCCTTCGACGGATGGGTACGCGGGGGCCGCGAGACCGACACGGTCGAGGCCGCCTTCGACCCGGGCGCGGTCGACCTGCGGGCGGCGACAGAGCCGGAACTGACGGCCGTCCGAGCCGCGCTTGGGCTCGACGGCGATGGCGACCTCGACGACGCTGTCGTCGCATCGATCGGACGGCCCCGCCTGCTGGTACAGGTGAAGGACCGGTCCGTACTGGATTCCCTGGCACCGGACTTCGCCCGCCTGCGCGAGGCCTGCGACCGGTTCGGCTTCCTGGGGTGCTACGTGTACGTCACGCCGGGGCCGGACGGCCGCACCGCGGCACGGATGTTCGCACCGTCGATCGGCGTCCCGGAGGACATCGCCAACGCCAACAGCACGGCGTGCCTGGCGGCGTACATGGCCGGACGCGGGATCAACCGGATCGCCGTCGACATGGGCGACTCGCTGGGCAGCCCCGCGACGATCACCGCCACGGCAGACGCGACGGAGGACACGGGCAGCCCCGCGGTCCGCCTAGGAGGCGTGGCCAGGGTCGGACGGGTGGTACGCCTCCCGCTGCCCTGACCGTCAGCGATACGAACCCGGAGGCGGTGGGCCCGGTGGATACGAAGCGCCGTATGGAGGAGCCGAGTTGGGCATGGACGGCGGCGGTCCGCCCGGTCCCCCTCGGTTACGCCTCGACCGGAGGAGCAGGCCGACAGACACCGCGATGGCGATCACTCCGCCGCCGACGATGGCCACCACGACAAGGGTGTTCGAGCCGCCGCCGTCGGACTTCTCCGCTGCGGAACCTGCAGCCGCGGCCGACGACTCGGGCGCAGACTGGGCTCCACCCGGCGCAGCGGCGCTTTGCGATGGCGTTGTCTGGTCGACCGGCGACGCGGCACTGGGCGAGGGCAGGTTGCCACGCTTGCCCACGAGGGGATTGACGTCTGGCGGGCCAGGGTCCCCGGTCCAGCCGAGTGCCTTGCGCGGACTGACGTTGCCGTAGCCGAGCGAGTCGTTGGGCAGCGGGCCTTCCGGCTTGTTCGCCGAGTCGATGAGGACCTTGATGATCTGATTCGCGGTGTATTCGGGGCGCTGGGCCCACAGGAGCGCTGCGACGCCCGCGGTGAGTGCGGTCGCATCAGATGTACCGGTCCCCTTGCAGTATCCCGTCGGACCGGTGCACGCACTGACGATGTCGACGCCTGGGCCGGCCAATGAAACCCAGTTTCCAGTCACGCTTCCTGGAGACAAACGACCGGACTGGTCATATCCTCCGACGCCGAGAACCCCAGGGTCGGCAGCCGGGTACGCCGGCCGAGGATAGGCCTCTTCAACGTTGCCGCTTGCGGCAATTACGAGTTTGCCCTTCTTGAGAGCATAGGCAATCGCCTCGGATCGGATCGGGTTCCGACCGCTGCCCAACGACAAACTGATGATCTTGGCGGGTGAGTCGGCCGCGGCTCGAATCGCCTCGGTCGTTTTGTCGGAGTCCAGGTCCTTGCTCCCCGACTCGGGGACGCTGAACGCCAGGACCCGGGCCTTGGGGGCGACTCCAAAGGCTCCTTGGCCTCCCACGCCTTTGCCGCTCCCGGCAATCAGGCTGGCCATGGATGTTCCGTGCCTGGTCGGGATGTTCACGCCACCGTTGAACTGGGCCAACGTCACCTGACCGACCAGGTCGGGGTGCGCAAGATCCACCCCGCCATCCACCAATGCCACTGTCACACCATCGCCTTGGGAGGTCTTCCAAGCCTCCTCGATCTTCCAACTGTCGAGGTACCACTGCGCCGGTCGAATCGGATCGACGGCGTGGGCGGGTGGAGCCGACGCAATCGGACCGACAAGCACCGCAATCGCTGACGCCAGTCCTGCAATGCTCCGCTGCAGGCAGCGCTGCCTAGTGCGCACGCGTGATCGACCTCTCTTCCGACGGACAAACTTCGGCTTTCGTTCAGCCGATCACCGGCGGGACGCTCCCCGATTGCCCGCCGCCCCAGGTCTCCTCGTCCTCTTCAAGGTAATCGGCACGCTCGCGACGTCGACGCTCACGGTCGTCCGGAGTCCCGCCGCCGCCCATGCCGCCCATAGGACGTCCGGCTCCGTGACCGGTTCCCGAAGCGCCCCCGCCTGGTTGGCCTGGCCCAGAACGCAGTCCGGATCCGCCCGCCGAGAAGGCCCCTTGCCCAATTCGGGCCGGGGGGCCGCCGACCATGCCCCCTGGGGTCCCGAGTGGCAGCCGACCCGATCCGGACCGTCCACCAGTGGACGCCGGCGTCCCCCCAGGGGCACCGCCCGTTCCGCCGCCCATGGGCATGCCGGTCCGCCCACCGCCTGTTGCGCGTGCTTCGCCGGTCATCTGCCCGGGGCGCTGTGTTCCGCCCTCGATCGGCCCGTTCCGAAGTCCGGTGGCACCGATGTTGCGGCTGCTTCCAGGCGGAGTGCGGCTGGGCGCCCCACCACTGATTCCAGTCGGTTGGCCACTGCGATACTGGCCACCCCCACCTTGTGTCGGCCCGGTCGAACCTCCTGGCATACCGGGCGTGCCCGGAGGGCGGCTCCCTGGCAGCCCGTTGGAGGGTGCGGGCTTGTTCAGCCCGACAGTTCCAGGCACCGGACCCGTGGTAGGACCGCGCGAAGGAATGGGGGGATTGCCGTTTGTGCCACCGGGAAGTTGACCAGTGCCGCCAGGTGTCGTCTGGTTCGGCTGAGGGGCCGGCGGTGTGTTCGTCTGGCCGAGTAGATTCACGCCCTGCGGCGGCCCCGTCATCGGCCCGGTGCCGACCACAGACGGAACCGCTGGGCCCTGAGCCGGTGGCCAGCCGGCAGGCGCTCCGGGCGCCGACCCCAGGTTCGCCGAGCCGCGCCCCGATGCCCCGCCTGCGAGCGATGTCTGCCCGCCGAGCCCGACCATTGTGGCGGCCGCCACGCCGGTAGAACCGCCATAGTCCTCCGAGTCCGGATCGCTGCGTCCGACCGCATGCACGTCCACCGGCTCTTTGAAGGCAGGCAGCGGCATGTCTCGCATCCGCTCCGATGACGTGACATACGTTGCCGCCAGCGCCTGCATCTGGGCGACAGCTTCTTGCCGTTGGCGTTCAATGGACGCCTCGAGTTTGGCGATCTCGCTCTGTCCCGTCACAGGGTCCACCGCCGACGCAGCGGCCGGGTTCTGCGCCATGGCGACGGCCGTGGCCTGGTCCTGGACGGGAACCGGCGGCAAGTGCGTCGAGGCGAGCTTGTTGCCGACGATGTCCAGTTGGAGACCCGAGTTGTACGTATAGTCCGACAGCGCAAGAGTCGAGGCTACGAGATCGTCTGTCCAGGTGCGGAAGCTGGCGGCGGCCGGGCCTTCCCACGCCACGGTGCCGGTCTTCAGTTTCAGGACGTTCGCAGCTATCTGAATCTTGAGCCCGGCGGTCTGCAGACGCTGACCGGCGTCCATGACGTTCCCGCTCTTTGCAGCGGCGATCATGTCGACCAGTTGCTGGTGGCTGAACCCGTCGAAGTTCGTGCTGGCGAAAGACATGCGATTCCCCCGTTGAGATCCGGCAGCGTCAGCCGGTGCCGGCGACTTCCGTGGTGGACGCTCCGGTCCCGGCCGAAGTCTGGGACGGCGCCACCTGGGTCGGTTTGTCGGAGTAGGGCCGGGTGTCGGCGCTCTTCCCGTCGCCGTAAAGCAGTTTCGAGAGCTTCTGCTTGGCACCGTCGTCCGCCGCGACCGTCTTGTCACCGGCCATCTGGATCGTCATCGCCATTGCTTCGATCTGCTGGTGCAGCATCGTGGCCAGTCGCTTGACGTGCTCGACGACACCGATCGTGCCCCAGGCGATGAAGTACGCCTCGTTGAAGCCTGTGCCGTAGTCATCCGCCTTGACGACGCCGTCGACCGGGTTCACGGCCGAAACCGAACCACTGGTCAGGTCGTCGAGGACGGAGAGGATGCTCGCCTCGAACTCCTTGAGCGAGTCGAGGTCCACCATCATGCGCTCGAGCGAAACGCCGTCCATCTCGTTGATCATTGTGCTCGCCTCCCCCGTGGAAGCATCAATTTCCCGCGGCCATGCCGCGGTCAGGGCGAGTCTAGCCAACCATTCCGCAGAAACGCCCCCTCAGTAAGGCAGTTCACGGCGTTTCGGTCGCCGTCGCGGTCGGGGACTCGGTGGTCGGGCTCGGGGTGGGCTGCGGCGGCGGTTGGACGGGTGGGGGCGGGTTGCCCGGCTGATTCCCGCCCGGGTTGGGGTTCGGGTTGGCCGGCGGGGTGGTCTGGGTCGCCGGTCTCGTGGTGGCACCCCGGGTCGACGTCGGCGTCTTCGTTCCCGGGGTGCCGGATATGCCACTGGGGGTACGGCTGCCGGAACGTCCCGTGGACGGAGTTCCCCCCGGCGTACGGTCGCCCGCCGAGGACGGCACTCCCGGCATTCCCGCGCCCGCCGGGGCACTTCCCGGGTCGGCCGTCCCGCCCGTGACCGTGACGCCGGTCGACGGCGTGTTGCCGCCGCCGCTGCCGGGTGCGTCGCTGCCCATCGCGATGATGACCGCAAGGGTCGCCACCAGCACGCCCGCGGCGCCCAACGTCATAACGCCGCGCTTGCCGGACACAGAGGCCGACATCGCCCGGCGCCGCCCCGCGGCCGCCGCAGCGCTCGTGTCGATGCCGAAGGCGCCCGGGCGTTCGCCCGCCAGGACGAGGATCCGCCGGTCGGCCGCTATCCCCCGCTTGTCCCCCGCGTCGCGCAGACGCGAGGCCGCGGTGGCCTGCTCGCGGGCCTGCCCGACGTCCGCCGAGCACAGTGCGAGTACGGCCAACTCGTGGTGGAACCAAGCCTGTTCGGCAGCCGCGGAGGACGCCCCCGCGGCTGCACCGCCGATCTCCAGGCAGTCGTGCCACGCCTCGAAGCGGAGGGCGGACGCGAACGCCGGGGCCGCCGCGCGGGCCAGTACACGTACCGAACTCGGCTTCCCGAGCCGCTGTACCTCGCGCAGGCAGGCGAGGATGACGTCCGCTTCCTCGGCCACCTGCGCCGCGGTCACCGTCGGGTGCGAGACCCACCAGGTGAAGTGCTGCATCGCGGCGACCGCCCATGACGAGGGGCCGCGCATGAGCCCGGCCGCTTCGTCCGCGACGCCGCCGGCCAGCCGGTAGCGGCCCGATTCGACGACGACCAGGCCGGCCGCGACGAGTTCGGCGGCGGCGCCGTGCGCGTCGACCGCGCCGGTCAGAGCAGGCAAGTGGGCAGGATCGGGCAGGACGCCGTCGAGCGCCGCGCCAAGGCGCAGCACCTGCTGGGCCGGACGCGACAGCAGCGGGATGAGCCGCGGCACGAACAGCTGCGGCTCTCCGGGGGACGGCAGTTCCGGAGCGGCGAACCCGAACTCGGAGCCGAATGCGTCGAAAGACTCGAACGGGTCGAAGTCCCCTGACAGACCGCCGAATTCGTCGTGATCGTCGGGTTGGACGCCGGTACCCAGCCGGGCGAGCAGCGCACCGGCCTGCGCGAAGCGGCCCGGGTGCCCGTCGACCTCGAACCACAGCGCCGCGGACCAGGCCAGTTCCTCGTCGTCGAGTTCGCGTCCGGCGCAGCGCGCCAGCAGCGCGAACGCCGCCTCCTGCGGCAGGCCGCCGAGGGTGATCTCGTAGAACGGCGAATCCGCCCGGCTCGGCGATCCGGAGCTGTCGCCGGGCAGCGCAGGGAGCCCGGGAAAGCCGGACCCGCCGGACGCGCTCGACCCGCCCGGCAGACCCGCCAGGGCGGCGAGGCCGGAGCTGCCGTGGGTTCCCGCAGCACCGGACGCACCCGAGGCACCGCTGGACGACGAGGCCACCAGGAAGACGCATTCCGGTGCGATGCGCAGCAGTTCCTCGACCTCGTCCGCGGGCAGGTCGAGGTCGTCCACGACGACCAGGGCCGCCACTTCGGCCAGCAGGTCGGCGAGCGTCTCGCGCGTCGGCCGGTACGCCTCTCCTGCGAAGCACGCGTCGTGGAACTGCTGGAGCAGGTCGTCCAGTCCGCGCTTGTGCCCGGTCAGGAAGACGACGCCGTCCGGTGCTCCCGCGGCGTCACCTGAGGCCAGGTAGCGCAGCAGCGTGCTGCGGCCGATCCCGGCGGGTCCGCCGACGCGGACGGACGTGCCGCGGGCGAGGAGTCCGCGGAGTTCGGCGATCTCGGCCTGCCGCCCTATCGGCGGGTATCCGATCGAACGAGGCGGCGCGGACTTGCGGACCGGCAGCGGACGCGAGGTCGCGGGCAGCGGGACGATCTCGCTGCCGTCCGGGCCGCCGATGGTCAACAGGTGGTTGCCCACCGCGAGTTGGACGAGCGATCCCGGGCCGGCGAGGCCGTTCGGATACGACGTGCGGCCGCCGAACGCCTGGCCTTGGGCCGACCCCTGAGCCTGCGGCTGAGCCTGGGGCTGCGACTGCGCTTGGTTCTGGGCCTGGCTTCGAACCTGGCCTTGGCCTTGGCCTTGGCCTTGGCCTTGGCCTTGGCTCCGGTCTTGAGCCTGGGTGTGCCGCTGGCCCTGGTCCGCGGAATGGCCTTGTCCGTGCGCTTGGTTCTGCGGCTGGCCCGGCGTCCGCCCCTTAACGCCGTCGTACGCGGATCCGGTCCTGGGGTCGGCTCCCGGAGCCTTGCCCCGGCCCTGCGTCCGGGCATCGGCCGCGGCCTCGATCGCGGCTCCGGCCCGGGCGTCGTGCTCGGCGCCGGATCCATTCTGCGTGCCGTCCGCCGGACGCGACGCGGCGCCGTTGGCCTTCCCGTTGCGCAGCGGTGACGCCGTGTCCTCGAAGCCGCTCGCGTGGTCGTCGGCATCGTCGGTGTCGTCCTCGAACCGCGTGCGGCGCCACGGGTATTCCACACGTGACGGACGGCGCGGACGCACCGGCTCGTCGGACGGTCCAGAAGCAGCCGCGGACGTCGATTCGGACACCGAATCGGACACCGATTCGGGCGCCGTCGACGCCTCCGTCTCCATCCCCGCGCCCGACGCCGCAGCGGCGCCGTTCCCATTACCTGCGTCCAAACCCGCGTCCGACCCCAGGCTCAAGCCCAGATCCGAGCCCCAATCCGAGCCCGCGACCGAGCCCGCCGTCACCGAGTCCGCTGCATCGCCCGTACGCATGGCCAAGCGGACGCGTTCCGCCCGCCCCATGCGCTCCCCTCTGCGCTCTTCCCGGTAGCCGCGGTCCGCACGGCTCTCCCGGTCCTCCAGACCCCCCGGTCCGGTCCCCCCACGCATCACGCTCTCGCCCCGTTCGGCCTGCCCGTGCTGTTCCGCCGCCCTGCCCCGTTCCGTGCCCTGTTCCCCGCCCTGCTCCCAGGCCCGTTCCCCGCCACCGGCCCGCTCCGGTGCGTCCCACTCATCCCATGTGTCCAGCGCGTCAGGCGCATCGACCGGGCCTGACTCCGTAGGTACAGCCGGTGCGTCCGCGGCGAGGGTGCCGGCCGGGTCGGCCGTGCCTCGTCCGTCGCGCGCCTCGTCGCCGGGCGGTCGCCCGGCCGAGGTGCCGGATGCCGTGTCCCGGACCGCCGCCGAGGAGTCCTGGCGGGTTCCGGTCGCAGCTCCGCCCCGGCCCTGCGGGGTCGGGTGTTCCTCCCCGACACCCCGCGGGGTTGCGTCCATCGCTCTCCTTCGATCCCCGTCCGCCCCCTGCCGCGCCCCGCCCCGGTGTGTGGCCCCCATCCGGCCCCGCGGGCCACGCGGGCCGCTCGGACGCCGCCGGGCGGCCGTCCCGAGAGCGCTGCCGCCCGGATGTGGATCATCAGTGTGCCGCGCCGCCTCGGCGACCGCCACACCTGCACCAGCGTGCCACCGGACCAGGCCCTGCCGCGCCCTTCGATGCCAAACCTTCGCCCACTCTCCACAACGCGCGTAACCGACGCGAGGTCACCCGACCGTCGGATACCCACAGGAAACCACGCAAAGCACCGGCTTCCCTAACAGACCATCAGTCTTCTTTACGGCAAAGGCACAACACCGCAATCCGCACCGCCCTAAGGTTCTGCCCATGTGTGCCGACGGCGATCGGCTCAGTCCCGCCGGCACACGGACACACAGGTACAGCAGGCACACAGCCATACAGACACACAGGCACACCTGCACTCCGCCTGCTCGCGCGAGGAACAGCGCCACCCTGTGCCCGGCCGACCCGGGTGCGGGCGCACCTCTTCCCGTCGGTTCGTCGGTTCGTGTCCAGGGGGGCTTCATGACCGGCAGTACCCGCACGCGCAAAAGCGCGCTCTCTCGCCTACCCCGAATCTCGCCCATATCCCGCAAATCCCTTACACCCACGCGTACGCGTACGCGGCACCGGCGGCGCACCGCCGCCGCGACCGCGGCCCTGCTCGCCGCGGTGATGCTCGCCACCGCACCGTCCGCGACCGGCGCGCTCGCCGCAGCGCCCGCGGACACCTCACCGGCACCGTCCGGTACCCGGACCGGCCCGGAGATCTTCACCTCCGGAAGCGCGTCCGGCAGCACGTCCGACGGCGGAAGCCGGTCCAAGACCACCGCGCAGGCCGCGCAAGCAGCCGCGGCCGTCCCGGCCGGTTTCGAGGACCAGACCGCCTTCTCCGGCCTCACCGATCCCGCGGACATCGAATTCGCGCCGGACGGACGGGTGTTCGTCGCCGAGAAGTCCGGGATCGTCAAGGTCTTCGACTCGCTCTCCGACCCCACCGCGACGGTCTTCGCGGACCTGCGCACCCAGGTGTTCAACTTCTGGGACCGCGGCATGCTCGGCATCGAGGTCTCACCCAACTTCCCGGCCGACCCGTCCGTGTTCGTGCTGTACGCGCACGACGCCGCCCCCGGCAAGACCGCCCCTTACTGGGGCACCGCCGGGACCAGCGCGGACAACTGCGCGACGCCGCCCGGCGCCCAGACGTACGGCTGCGTCATCACCGGCCGCCTCTCCAAGCTCACCGCGGTCGGCGGCGGCAACACCGCAGGCCCCGAGCAGGTGCTGATCACCGACTGGTGCCAGCAGTTCCCGTCGCACTCGACCGGCTCGCTCGCCTTCGGCCCCGACGGCTATCTGTACGCCTCGGCCGGCGACGGCGCCAGCTTCGACTGGGCGGACTACGGCCAGACCGGCACCAGCGGAGCGATCCCGGGCAAGGACCCGATCCCCGCCAACCCGTGCGCCGACGCGCCCTCCCCGGTCGGCACCGCGCTCACCGCGCCCACTGCCGAAGGCGGCGCGCTGCGTTCGCAGGACATGCGGACCACCGGCGACGCGGCCGGCCTGGACGGCACCGTCATCCGCATCGACCCGAACACCGGCCAGGGCGCGCCCGGCAACCCGTTCGCGAGCAGCTCGGACGCCAATGCGCGCCGGATCCTCGCGTACGGGATGCGCAACCCGTTCCGGATGGGCTTCCGCCCCGGGACCGGCGAGCTGTGGCTGGGCGATGTCGGCTGGGGCAAGTGGGAGGAGGTCGACCGGATCAGCACCACGTCCGCGGCGACCAACTTCGGCTGGCCCTGCTACGAAGGCAACGGCCGCCAGGGCGGCTACGAGTCGATCAACCTCAACCTGTGCAACAACCTGTACGCGGCCGGCACCGGCGCGGTGAAGGCCCCGCACTACGCCTACGACCACGCGGCCGCCGTGGTCGCGGGCGACGGCTGCCCGACCGCCAACGGCTCGGCGATCAGCGGTATCGCCTTCTCGTCGGCCAACAACTACCCCACGGCGTACCAGAACGCGCTGTTCTTCGCCGACCACAGCCGCCGCTGCATCTGGGCGATGGGACCGGACGCGAACGGCGTGCCCGACCCGGCGAAGCGCATCGTCGTGGCCACCGCCGTGAACCCGGTCGCGCTCAAGACCGGCCCGGACGGCGACATCTACTACGTCGACTTCGAGGGCGGCCGCATCGGGCGCATCCACTACACCGGCAGCCGGCCGATCGCCCGCATCACCGCCACCCCGACCAGCGGCGCGGTGCCGCTGGCCGTGGCCTTCAGCGGGACCACGTCCAGTGACCCGGATCCGGGCCAGACCCTCACCTACGCCTGGGACTTCGACCGCAACGGCACGGTCGACTCGACGTCCGCGACCCCGTCGTGGACGTACACCACGCCCGGTACCTATCAGCCGCAGCTCACCGTCACCGACCCCACCGGCCTGCGCGGCACCGCGCAGACCACCATCACCGCGGGCAATGCGCCGCCGACCGCGATCATCGACACCCCGACCAGCGCGCTGACCTGGAAGGTCGGCGATCCGATCCCGTTCAGCGGGCGGGCCACCGATCCGCAGGACGGCAATCTGCCGGCGTCCGCACTGCGCTGGACGCTGATCATGAACCACTGCACGACGCCGAGCACCTGCCACGAGCACACCGTGACCTCGCTCGACGGCGTCGCGAGCGGCACGTTCACCGCGGTCGACCACGAGTACCCGTCGTGGCTCGAAGTGCGGCTCACCGCAACGGACTCCGGCGGGCTGACCGGCACCTCGGGGGTCCGGCTGGATCCGAAGACGGTGAACATCACGCTGGCCAGTTCGCCGGCCGGCCTGAACCTCGGCTTCAACTCCACGCAGAGCGCGGCGCCGGTGACCAGAACGGTCATCGTCGGCGGCACCAACTCGATCGCGGCGCCGTCGCCGCAGACGCTCAACGGCAAGACGTACCAGTTCGTTTCGTGGTCGGACGGGGGCACCCAGTCGCACAACATCGTCGCACTGGCCACCGCGCAGACCCTGACCGCGGTCTACCAGGAAGTCGCGGCACCCAGCGGCCTGGTGGCGGCGTACGGGTTCAACGCAGGGACCGGGACGGCGGTCGCCGACACGTCCGGCAACGGCAACAACGGCACCGCGGCCAACACGGCGTGGACCGCGGGCCGGTACGGCCAGGCCCTCACCTTCAACGGCACCAACGCGTGGGTCACGGTGGCGAACAGCGCGTCGCTGTCGATGACCGACAAGGTGACCATGGAAGCGTGGGTCAAGCCCGCGTCGGTGACGGGCTGGCGGACCGTGCTGCTCAAGGAGCGCGGGACGAACGCCCTGTCGTACGGCCTGTATGCGGGCGGCGACGACCGGGCGGCCGGCTACTGCCGCATCGGCACGGTCGACCAGTCCCTCGGCTCGCCGGCCAACCTGGCCCTGAACACCTGGACGCACATCGCGTTCACGTACGACGGCGCGACCATGCGCTTCTACGTGAACGGCGCCCAGGTGGCCTCGCGCGCGCAGACGGGCGCACTCACCAATGGAACGGGTGACCTGCGCATCGGCGGCAACAGCGTGTGGGGCGAGTACTTCACCGGCCAGATCGATGAAGTACGCCTGTATAACAGGGCGTTGAGCGCAGCCGAGATCACCACGGACATGAACACGGCGATCTAGCAGCAGCGTCGGAAAGCAGCGGAAGGGCCCGCGCGGTCGCGCGGGCCCTTCTTGCCGTCTCCGTTCCGACCGGCTCAAGCCAAGACGTCGGCCTTTCAGCCCTGTTCGTCGGCCCTTCAGGCCAGCTCGTTGGCCTTGCGGATTTCCGCCACGATGCGGCCCATGATCTCGGTGATGCCGAAGTCCTTCGGGGTGAACACCGCGGCGACGCCCTGGGCAAGCAGGGCCTGTTCGTCGGCGGCCGGGATGATGCCGCCGACCACGACCGGGACGTCGTCCAGGCCGGCTTCGCGCATCCGCGCCAGCACGTCCGGGATGAGCTCCAGGTGCGAGCCGGACAGGATCGACAGGCCGACGCAGTGCACGTCCTCCTCGACCGCGGCGGCCACGATCTGCGCGGGGGTCAGGCGGATGCCCTGGTAGACCACCTCGAAGCCGACGTCGCGGGCCCGCACGGCGATCTGCTCGGCGCCGTTGGAGTGCCCGTCCAGGCCCGGCTTGCCGACCAGCAGCC
The DNA here is from genome assembly GCF_021502675.1 of Yinghuangia soli. Taxonomy (GTDB): domain Bacteria; phylum Actinomycetota; class Actinomycetes; order Streptomycetales; family Streptomycetaceae; genus Yinghuangia; species Yinghuangia soli. The sequence continues at coordinate 47,591 of NZ_JAKFHA010000023.1, read as the reverse complement.
GCAGCCGGCCGCCGAGTTCCTCACCCGTGGCGCGCACCGACTCGCGGACCGCGGTCAGCTCGGCGCCGCCCTCCTGCACGCCGACCACGCCGGAGACGCCAGTCGGGGCGCGGTACTCGCCGAACTCGTCGCGCAGCGCGTGCGCCCACTCCCCGGTGGTCACCCCGGCCCGCACGCAGTCCAAAGTGGCGGGCATCAGGTTGACCGCGGCATTGGTGCCGGTGGCCTTCCAGGCCCGGGCGTCGACCCGGAGCCGGTCCAGGGCCGCGTCGGCGGCCGCCTGGTCGCGGTCCGCGCGCCAGGCCTGCACCGCAGCGGCGGCCGCGGTCTCGACCGCGGCGTCCGGCACGAAGATCGCCGCATCCAGGTCCGCGGTGAGCGGGTTCGGCTCGGTGGTCTCGAACTTGTTGACGCCGACGACGATCTCGTCGCCGCCCTCGATGCGCGCCCGGCGGGCCGCGTGCGAGGCGACCAGCTGCGACTTCATGTAGCCGGACTCGATCGCGGCGACCGCGCCGCCCATCGCCTGGACCCGGTCGATCTCCTCCTTGGCGCCCGCGATCAGGTCGGCGACCTTGCGCTCGACCACCACGGAGCCGGTGAAGATGTCGTCGTACTCGAGCAGGTCCGACTCGTACGCCAGGACCTGCTGGATCCGCAGCGACCACTGCTGGTCCCACGGGCGCGGCAGGCCCAGCGCCTCGTTCCAGGCGGGCAGTTGCACCGCGCGGGCCCGGGCGTCCTTGGACAGCGTGACGGCGAGCATCTCCAGCACGATGCGCTGCACGTTGTTCTCGGGCTGCGCCTCGGTCAGGCCGAGCGAGTTGACCTGCACGCCGTAGCGGAAGCGGCGGGCCTTCGCGTCGGTGACGCCGTAGCGCTCCCGGGTGAGTTCGTCCCACAGCTCGACGAAGGCGCGCATCTTGCACATCTCCTCGACGAACCGCACGCCGGCGTTCACGAAGAAGGAGATGCGCTGCACGACCTCGCCCATGCGCTCGGCCGGCACCTGGCCGCTGTCGCGCACCGCGTCCAGCACGGCGATCGCGGTGCACATCGCGTACGCGATCTCCTGCACCGGCGTGGCCCCGGCCTCCTGCAGGTGGTAGCTGCAGATGTTGATCGGGTTCCACTTGGGGATGTTCGAGACGGTGTACGCGACCGTGTCGGTGATGAGCTTCAGGGAGGGCCCGGGCGGGAAGACGTACGTCCCGCGCGACAGGTACTCCTTGATGATGTCGTTCTGCGTGGTCCCGTTGAGCTTGGCGATGTCCGCGCCCTGCTCCTCGGCGGCGACCTGGTAGAGCGCCAGCATCCACAGCGCGACCGCGTTGATGGTCATCGACGTGTTCATCCCCTCCAGGGGGATGCCGTCGAAGAGCTGCCGCATGTCGCCGATGTGCGAGATCGGCACGCCGACCTTGCCGACCTCGCCGCGGGCGAGCTCGTGGTCCGGGTCGTAGCCGGTCTGCGTGGGCAGGTCGAACGCGACCGAGAGGCCGGTCTGGCCCTTGGCCAGGTTCCGGCGGTACAGCGCGTTGGACTCCTTGGCCGAGGAGTGGCCCGCGTACGTACGCATGACCCAGGGGCGGTCGCGCGTCGGCCGGTCGGGAGAGGGCTGAGCTGAGGGCGTCTGGCTCGCCACGGGGGACCTCCGGGAGGGTTCCGGGCCCCGTACGGACGACGGCTACCGGCCCCATGCTGCCCGGGGTCCGGCGCACGCCGCACCGAGACGCGGCCCTGCTTACCTCGGAGTGTACTGACGGGTAATCGGCCTCGGCAGGGTGTGCCCCGCCACATCTTGGGCGCCGGATCTGACACTGTGTCGGATCCGCGGGCCGCCGACGAACCCGTTCAAGGGATGACAGAAGCAGACAGAGATATCTCGCCTGCGGAAAGAAGCGATCGAATTCACGCGAATGCGCTGCACGGTCGGAGCCCGCCATCATCCCCGCCGACGCCCGCCCCGGCCGGCACGACCCCGGCCGCCCCGCCCGCGACCGCACCCTCGGGATCGGGCACACCGTCGTCGGCCCCGGACGACGACTACCGCCCCGTGATCCTGCGCTCGCTCTACCAGCAAGTACTGCTCCGCTACGCGCTGCCGGGCTCCGAGCCCACTCCACTCGCCGGACTGCCTCCCATGTCGACCGACATGCTCCTCGAACCCGACGAGCTGATCCGGCGCTTCAACTTCGCCTCGGACAAGGCGTTCGACACCGCCTGGGGCACCGCATCCGCACCGGGCACCATCTCCTGCGGGATGACCGGGATCAACGGCGTCCTCATCGGCACACCGTCCGCAGCAGGCACCGAGGTCCTGTTCTTCCGCGGCGACCGGATGCTGGCCCAGCGTGCCGTGGTCAAGCAGGACGACAAGCTCTCCATGGTCACCGACGGCACCTGCTCCGCCGCGCCCGTCCCGGCGCAGGTGCCCGCGGTTCCCCTCACCTCCCTGTACGGCGGCATGGCCGGGCTGTTCGGGCGGGACGGCGCGGAACCGGCCGAGGCCACCGCAGCAGCACTCACCTCGCGTCACGCCGTGCCGTCCATCAAGCCCCAGGACCTGGCCTGCGGCCGGATGCCCAGCTACTGGATGGCCGACTCCGCGACCACGTCCGGTCCGGTGACGTCGTGGTCCCTCCTGGTGTTCCATTTCACCAAGATCACCGTGGAAGCCCAGGACGGCAAGCTCTCCCGCATCGACTGCAAAGACTGACGAATGCCACGCGAATGTGACTTGGGTCACACTCGCAGGCGGCGTGCAGCAGGCCACTCCCCCGGCCGGTCATATCGGCGACAGGCACGTCGCGGCGAACCAGGACGGGGGCCATGCGTCTACGCGGAATACTCAGGAAGCCGCCACGACCGGATAATGCGGCGGAGGCCGCGCCGGTCGACTTCGCGGACTTCGTACGCGCCCGCTCGGGCGCACTCGTGCGTACCGCCACGCTGCTGGTCGGCGACCTGCACACCGCCGAGGACCTGGTGCAGCACGCCCTGGAGAAGGCCTGCCGCAACTGGGCCCGGATCGGCATCGCGGACTCGCCGGAAGCGTACGTGCGGCGCATCGTGGCCAATCTCGCCAACGACCGCTGGCGGCAGCTGAACCAGGCGCCGTCCGTCCCGCTCGCGGACGACCGCACCCGGCCGGAGCCCGGTTACGGACGCATCGAGCACCGCGACGAGCTCATGCGTGCGCTGCTCCGGCTGCCGATGGGGATGCGGACCGTCCTGGTCCTGCGCTACTTCGACGAGCAGAGCGATGCGGAGATCGCCGACGCGCTCGACATCACGGCCGGAGCAGTGCGCTCCCAGGCCGCACGGGGACTCGCGAAGCTGCGCGCGCACATGCACGACGCGGCGCGCTCGGACGGGCCGGGCGCGGACGTCATCCACCTGCCGTTCGGAGAGGCCGTATGAACACCGACCGGACCACCCCGTCGGCCCGCGACGGCTTCGAAGCGGAACTGGCGGGCAGCATGCGCGACTTCGCCGACCGGCGGACGCCGCGCGCCTTCGACCCCGAGGCCATCCGGGCGACCGTGCGCGGACGGCGCAACCGCCGGTACACCGCCGTCGCGGCCGCAGCCGCTGTCGCGGTACTTGCCGGTGGCACCGTCGTGGCGCTGGCACCGGGCGATGCGGGCGAAAAGGCGGGCGTGACCGTCCAGCCGACCGCATCGGCGTCCGACTCCCCGGCTCCGCAGGCATCCGCACCGACTGCTGAGCCGACCGGCCCGCGGACCGGCACCGGTACGCCGAACGGCACTCGCACCGGTGCTCAGACCGGCCAGAACGCCGGGAACCCCGACAGCAGCGGCCATGGGCAGTTCCTCGCAACCCTGCGCCGGCTCTACACGACCGCGGAAACCGACGCGTCGGGACGGACGACCTACCAGCCCGCGCCCGCCCAGTCGCTCTTCGCGCCCGGCAAGGAGGCGACCGAGCTGCCCCGGGCGCACTGCGGGACCGCAGGCGTCAACGGTGCCCTGATCCCGCAGATCGGCGTACTGGACTCCTCCGGCGACGGGCGGTTCATCGCGATCGTGCGGCTCTACAAGGGCCGGGCGCTCCAGGACAAGGAAGCGCGCGTGACCGTCGACGCGGCCGGACTGATCACCTCGATCACATGCACCCCGCGACCGGTCAACCCGAAGGTGGTAGCGGAAGGCCTGGCCTTCACCATGGCCTACGGCGGCATCGTGTCCGCGTCGCGGCCCGCGACGCAGGCCGAGATCACCCGCATCATCACCGAGGCGGGCCCCGAGGCCCCCGCCACTTTGGCCGGGCTGACCTGCCAGAGCACGCAGCCGAAGCGCTGGGTGCTGGACAGCCCGGCGTCCGGAACGACGGTCAACGGGTGGACGGTGACGTTCGACGGCGGGGCGGCGCCGTTCACGGTCGGCGAGGACGCGACGCGCACGCCCTCCTCGCTGAAGCCGGACTGCCGGCCGTAGTCGGACTGCCGGCCGCGTCGGGCGGCCGGCAACTGCCCGCCGAGCCGCTGCTGCGCGCTCGGCGGGCAGCGGGGCGCAGGACGGGCAGCAGCGCGGGTCACGCCGCGACTGCGCCCTGCAGGACCAGGATCCGGTGCAGCCGGGTGATGACCAGGATCCGGTGCACCGCCGGGGTGGCTCCGCGCAGCACGAACCGGCGTTCGCGGCGGCCCGCGCGGCGGTGTATGGCCACCAGCAGGCCGAGGCCGGTGGCGTCCAAGGTGTCCACGCGCGAGACGTCGAGCACGAAGTCGCCGGTGCCGCGGTCGACCGCGGTGTGCACCCGGGCCCGCACGTCGGCGGCGGAGTGCACGTCCAGCGTTCCGCTCAGGTGCAGTTCACGGTCGTCGCCCCAGACATGCATGTGTCGCCTCCTCCGGTCGGGGACAGATCCGGTCCTGGTGCGCGTTTGCGTCCTCATCAGACCACCGGAGTAGGCGATTACTCCGATTCCTTGAGGAATTTCACCCCTTTCAGCGACAAAGGCCGGACCGGGATCATTCCCGGTCCGGCCTATTTCCGCCTGTCGTGCATATCTCATGCGTTCCACGCCATTTCCGCGCGAATTGTCCTTGTCGGACGGCGGTTACGCATGTCGGGCGCGCATCCGGGGGCATCCGCCCCCGCACGGCCTACTTGTAGTCGTAGAAGCCCTTGCCGCTCTTGCGGCCCAGGTCGCCCGCGGTGACCATGCGGTTGAGCAGCTCCGGCGGCGCGAACTTCTCGTCCTTGGTCTCTTCGTAAATGTTGCTCGTGGCGTTGCGCATGATGTCGACGCCGGTCAGGTCGATGGTCGCCAGCGGGCCCATCGCGTGGCCGAAGCCGAGCTTGCAGGCGACGTCGATGTCCTCGGCGGTCGCGACGCCCGCCTCGTACAGGCGCACGGCCTCGGTGGTGAGTGCGGTGATCAGGCGCGTGGTCACGAAGCCCGCGACGTCGCGGTTGACCACGATGCAGGTCTTGCCGACGCCCTCGGCGAACGCGCGGGCCACCGCCAGCGTCTCGTCGGAGGTCTTGTAGCCGCGGACCAGTTCGCACAGCTGCATGAGCGGGACCGGCGAGAAGAAGTGCGTGCCGACCACGAACTCGGGACGGTTCGTGACCGCGGCGATCTGGGTGATCGGCAGCGCCGAGGTGTTGCTCGCCAGGACCGCGCCGTCCTTGGCGACGGCGTCCAACTGGCGGAACACCTCCTGCTTGATCTCGATCTTCTCGAAGACCGCCTCGACGATCAGGTCGGCGTCGGCCACCGCGTCCAGGTCGGTGGTCACCGTCAGGCGCGCGAGCGCGGCCTCGGCGTCCTCCGCGGACATCTTGCCCTTGGCCACGAACTTCTCGTACGACGCGCGGATGCCGCCCTGGGCGCGCTCCAGCGCGGCGTCGGTCACGTCGCGCAGGGTGACCTCGTACCCGGCCTGGGCGGACACCTGGGCGATGCCGGCTCCCATGAGCCCGGCACCGATGACGGCGATCTTCTTCGTCACGTCGAAAACCTCTCTCGTACATGCGGTCGTGCGGCGGTCCTTGGCCGAGGGTAACGGCCACTCGATCGGGCGCCGCCGCTGGTCCCTTGTACACCCCGTGCGGCAGTCTTGGAGGGGAGGTCAAATGGACCGTTCGTACCTGCTCACGCCGTTGGTCGGGTTCGCCGTGGTCGGCGTGCTGGCGCTCTTGCTGCGCTGGGCGTTCGGACGCGGTACGTCATTGGTGCCCCGGTCGCCGCAGCAAGGCGCGCCGGAGGACTACGGCCTGCTGATCGCGGTCGCCGCGCCGGCCGACGCGGTGCACGGCCGGCGGCTGTGCCGCTCGCTGGCCGCGGACGGGATCCGCAGCACCCTGGTGGAGACCACCGACGGACTGCGGGTCATGGTGTGGCCGCCCGACGAAGAGGCCGCGCGGCTCGCCCTCACCCGCTATCCCGACGCCGCCTGAGGTCCCCTGCGAGCCCCGGAACGCCGACGGCCCGCCTGCTCCCCCAGGGAGAGCTGACGGGCCGTCAGAAATGCCTTCGCGGGCCTCGTACGCCGCACTCAGAAGCGCGGCTCGGGCTCCGGCTCGCGCTCGATCGACCCGCCCAGCACCTGCAGCTGGTTCACCAGGTCGTCGTACCCCCGGTCGATGTGGTGCACCCCGCTCACCAGCGTCTCGCCGTCCGCGACCAGTCCCGCCAGCACCAGCCCGGCCCCCGCCCGCACGTCGGTGGCCAGCACCGGGGCACCGGAGAGCCGGTCCACCCCGCGCACGATCGCGTGGTGCCCGTCGGTCCGGATCGACGCCCCCAGGCGCAGCAGCTCCTGCAGGAAGACGAAGCGCGCCTCGAAGATGTTCTCGGTGATCATCGCGTGCCCGTCCGAGACCGCGTTGAGCACCGCGAACTGCGGCTGCATGTCGGTCGCGAAGCCGGGGTACGGCAGCGTCACCACGTCCACCGCGCCCGGGCGGCGGTCCATGACCACCCGGAAGCCGTCCTCGACCGTGGTCACCGCGGCCCCCGACACGGTCAGCTTGTCGAGGGCGATCTCCAGGTGCTCGGGCCGCGCGTTGCGGACCGTCACGTCCCCGTGCGTCACCGCCGCGGCCACCGCGAACGTGCCCGCCACGATGCGGTCCGGGACGGTCCGGTGCCGCACCGGGCTCAGCCCGTCGACACCGTGGATCTCGATGGTCGAGGTGCCGGCCCCCTCGATCTTGGCGCCCATGCCGCTGAGCATCGTGCAGATGTCGACGATCTCCGGCTCGCGCGCCGCGTTGTCGATCACCGTGGTGCCCTTGGCGAGCACCGCCGCCATGAGGATGTTCTCGGTCGCCCCCACGCTCGGGAAGTCCAGCCACACCGGCGTGCCGACCAGCCCCTTGGGCGCCTTCGCGATCAGGTAGCCGTGCTCGTTCTCGACCGTCGCACCGAGCTTGACCAGCCCGTCTATGTGCATGTCGAGACCGCGCGAGCCGATCGCGTCGCCGCCCGGGAACGCCACCTGCACCTCGCCGCAGCGGGCCAGCAGCGGGCCCAGCACGCAGATCGAGGCCCGCATGCTGCGCACCAGGTCGTAATCCGTCACGTGGCCGGGCGACGCGGGGACGTCGATGCTCAGCGTGCCGGTGGTCTCCCCCTCCACCACGCAGCCCAGCCGACGCAGCAGTTCGCTCATGATCTGCACGTCGAGGATCTTCGGCACCTCTTCGAGGACCGTCACCCCCTCCGCCAGGAGGGCTGCCGCCATGAGCTTCAGCGCGCTGTTCTTCGCGCCCGTGATACGCACCTCGCCGGCGAGCCGTGCCCCGCCGGTCACCCGGAACCTGTCCATCACGGCATCGTATGGGCTCCGCACGGCCGTTCCGAACACGTGTCGCAGCGTGGTGACACACCCGCGTAGGTTTGGAGACATGGTCAACCTGACACGCATCTACACACGCACCGGCGACGACGGCACCACCGCGCTGGGCGACATGAGCCGCACCTCGAAGAACGACCCCCGGCTGACCGCTTACGCGGACGTCGACGAGGCCAACTCGGTCATCGGGGTCGCGCTGGCCATGGGCGGCCTGGAGGAGGACGTGGCCGTTCTGCTGACGCGTATTCAGAACGACCTGTTCGACGTGGGCGCGGACCTGTGCACCCCGGTCGTCGAGGACCCGAAGTACCCGCCGCTGCGCGTCGAGGAGTCGTACGTCGACGCCCTTGAGGCGGCCTGCGACAAGTACAACGAGGACCTGCCCAAGCTGCGCAGCTTCATCCTCAACGGCGGCACCCCGGGCGCCGCGCTCCTGCACCAGGCCCGCACGGTCGCCCGCCGCGCCGAGCGCAGCACCTGGGCGGCGCTGGAGGTGCATGGCGACAGCATGAACGCCCTCACCGCGAAGTACCTGAACCGGCTCTCGGACCTGCTGTTCATCCTGGCCCGGCACGCCAACCGCGAACACGGCGACGTCCTGTGGGTCCCCGGCGCCAACCGCTAAATCACGCGACGTTTACGCGCTGACCGGGAGGGGCGGCCTCCAGCCAGGCCAGGAACCCGGTCAGTGCGTCCTCGCTCATCGCCAGTTCCAGGAACTGGCCTTCGTAACTGCACACCAGCACCACGGAACCGGCCAGCAGCGCGAGCTCCTCCTGGCCCACCGGCAGCCGGCGCTGCACCACGACGATGTCGTGGCGCTCCAGCGTGCGGCGCGGGCGGGGGGCGTAGCTGAAGACCCGGAACCACTCGATGCGGTCCCCGCTGTAGCGGGCGATGCCGAAGACCCAGCCCTTGCCGTGGTCGCCGGACTCCGCGGCGGGCGGGGCGGGGTCCTCGTCGCCGGCCGCGGCCTCGCCGGCGGCCGGCGGGTCCGCCGGGGCGTCGGCGCTCCGGGGCCCGGCGCCGCCCGGGGCCGCCAAAGGGTCCGCCCCCTCGGCCGAGTCGGCCGGGGAGGCGGGAGGTACATCGGGCAGGCGGCGCAGCGAGCAGTCGAACGTGCCGCCCGGCCGCTGGATCAGCCGCCGCCGCAGCGCGAATACGCCGATCGCCGCGGCAGCAACCACGACGACGGCCAAGACCACCGCCACAAGAACGAGGACCATCTCGTCAGACCTCCTCGTACCCTTGCGTCCCGGTCCCGGCCGACGCCTGTGCGCCCGGCGTCAGTGGCCGACGCCGGCCGCGCGCAGGCGGGTGTCCGCACGGCGCTCCGCGGCAGCGTCCTTCTCGGCGCCGGCCCGCTCGAGCGCACGCTCGGCCCGGGCGACGTCGATCTCGTCGGCCAGCTCGACGATCTCCGCGAGCAGCGACAGCTCGTTGTTCGCGAAGGAGATGAAGCCGCCGTGCACGGCGGCGACGATGGTGGTGCCGTCCGCCTGGCGGATGGTGACCGGACCGGACTCGAGCACCCCGAGGACCGGGGTGTGCCCGGGCTGGATACCGGTGTCGCCATCGGTGGTCCGGGCGACCACGATGGTGGCCTCGCCGGACCACACCTTGCGGTCGGCCGCGACCAGCTCGACGTGCAGCTCAGCCAACGTGGCTCCTCAGGTCGTACGGGCGGGCGCGCTGGGCCCGGCCGTGTCCCGCGCGGCCGGATCACCGGCGCGGGATGCTGTCAGAATATCGGTCCCGCGGACCCCGGTTCCAACCGGGACCGCGAGGCCCGGCCGCGCCGGAGCGCCTGCCGGGTTCCGCAGACCGCAAAGCGGCAGGTGGCGGGCGAGGGACGGCCCGTAGCGGACCGCCCCTCGCTCGTCACCCTTGCGTTCGCGTTCAGCCCTTGGCGAGCTCGGCGATCTTCTTCTCGAGGTCGTCGAGACCACCGAGCATGAAGAAGGCCTGCTCCGGGGCGTGGTCGTACTTGCCGTCCGCGATCGCGTTGAACGCCTCGATCGTCTCCGACAGCGGCACGTCCGATCCGTCAAGACCGGTGAACTGCTTGGCGACGTGGGTGTTCTGCGACAGGAACCGCTGGATACGACGCGCGCGGTGCACGACGAGCTTGTCCTCTTCGGAGAGCTCGTCGATACCGAGGATCGCGATGATGTCCTGCAGGTCCTTGTACTTCTGCAGGATCCCCTTGACGCGGGTCGCGCAGTCGTAGTGCTCCTGCGAGATGTACCGCGGGTCGAGGATCCGGGACGAGGAGTCCAGCGGGTCCACGGCCGGGTAGATGCCCAGCTCGGAGATCGGACGCGAGAGCACCGTCGTGGCGTCGAGGTGCGCGAACGTCGTCGCCGGCGCGGGGTCGGTCAGGTCGTCCGCGGGGACGTAGATCGCCTGCATCGAGGTGATCGAGTGACCGCGGGTCGAGGTGATGCGCTCCTGGAGCACACCCATCTCGTCCGCCAGCGTCGGCTGGTAACCCACCGCGGAGGGCATGCGGCCGAGCAGCGTGGAGACCTCGGAACCGGCCTGGGTGAAGCGGAAGATGTTGTCGATGAACAGAAGCACGTCCTGCTTCTGGACGTCGCGGAAGTACTCCGCCATCGTCAGACCCGACAGGGCGACGCGCAGGCGGGTGCCCGGCGGCTCGTCCATCTGGCCGAAGACCAGAGCGGTCTTGTCCAGAACGTCGGATTCCTTCATCTCCTCGATGAGGTCGTTGCCCTCACGAGTGCGCTCGCCGACGCCCGCGAACACCGACACACCGTCGTGGTTGCGCGCGACACGGACGATCATCTCCTGGATGAGGACCGTCTTGCCGACGCCCGCACCACCGAAGAGGCCGATCTTGCCGCCCTTGACGTACGGGGTCAGCAGGTCGATGACCTTGACGCCGGTCTCGAACATCTCGGTCTTCGAGTCGAGCTGGTCGAAGGCCGGGGCCTTGCGGTGGATCGGCCAGCGCTCGGTGACCTTGAACTCCGACTTCGGCACGTTCAGCGGCTCGCCCAGGGCGTTGAACACGACGCCCTTGGTGCCCTCGCCGACCGGCACCGAGATGGCCTCGCCGGTGTCGGTGACGACCGAACCGCGGGTCAGGCCGTCGGTCGGCTGCATCGAGATCGCGCGGACCATGCCGTCGGCGAGGTGCTGGGCGACCTCGAGGGTGAGGGTCTTCTTGCCCTCGCCCTCACCCTGGTCGCTCAGGTCCACGGTGACGTGCAGCGCGTTGAACATTTCCGGCATCGCGTCGACGGGGAACTCCACGTCGACGACCGGGCCGATGACCCGGGCGACGCGGCCCGTGGCCGGGGCCGTCGTTGCAGTGGCAGTCATTCTCATTCACTCCCCGCGGTCGCGTCGGCCAGGGCGTCCGCGCCGCCGACGATCTCGCTGATTTCGTTGGTGATCTCGGCCTGGCGCGCGTTGTTCGCAAGTCGAGTCAGAGTACGGATGAGGTCTTCGGCGTTCTCGGTGGCCGACTTCATCGCCTTGCGGCGGGCCGCGTGCTCGGAGGCAGCGGACTGCAGCAGGGCGTTGTAGATGCGGCTCTCGACGTACCGCGGGAGCAGTGCGTCGAGCACCCCGGCAGCCGAAGGCTCGAACTCGTAGAGCGGGAAGGCGCCGCCGGTCGGCTCCTCGTCCGTGTCCTCGACCACGAGCGGGAGGACCCGCTTCGCGACCGCGTTCTGCGTGAGCATGGACTCGAACTCGGTGCTGACGATGTGGATCTCGTCCACACCGCCGTCCGCGGTCGGCAGGACGAACGCGTCGATCAGCGCGCCGGCCACCTTCTTCGCGTCGGAGTACTGCGGGTTGTCGGAGAAACCGTTCCACTCGCCCGCGAGCTCGCGGCCGCGGAACCGGTTGTATCCGATGCCCTTGTTTCCGATGACGAAGCGCTCAACTTCCTTGCCCTCGGCGCGGAGCAGCTCGACGAGCTGCTCCGCCGCCTTGATGGCCGAGGAGTTGTAGGCACCCGCGAAACCGCGGTCGGAGGTGACCAGCAGCACCGCGGCGCGGGTCGCGCCCGGGTTCGCCTCGGTCAGCGGGTGCTTCGCGTTGGAGAAGGTGGCGACCGCGGAGACGGCGCGGGTCAGCTCGTCGGCGTACGGCTTGGCCGCCGCGACGCGCTGCTGCGCCTTGACGATCCGCGACGCCGCGATCAGCTCCTGGGCGCGCGTGATCTTCTTGGTCGCCGACACGGAACGGATCCGACGCCGGTAGACCCGAAGTTGGGCTCCCATGGGTCAGGTCTCTCCGTTCTCAGTTGCCGGACTTGACGTGGCGCTTGATGGTCTCCTGGCCGACCTCGTCCTTGCCCAGCGCGTCGACGGCCACCTCGGTGACCAGCGGCGAGCCGTCGGCCTTGGCGAACATCTGCTTGAACGCCGCGAGCGAGTCGCCCATGGACTCGATGGTCGAGTCCTCGAGCTTGCCGGTCTCGGCGATCGTGGTGAGGATCTCCTTGCGCGAGTTGCGCAGGTAGGAGAGGAACTCCGTCTCGAAGCGGCGGATGTCCTCGACCGGGACGTCGTCCAGGCGGCCGGTGGTGCCGGCCCAGATGGAGACGACCTGCTCCTCCATCGGGAACGGCGAGTACTGGCCCTGCTTGAGCAGCTCGACCATGCGCGCGCCGCGCTCGAGGGAGGACTTCGACGCGGCGTCCAGGTCGGAGCCGAAGGCGGCGAACGCCTCGAGCTCGCGGTACTGGGCGAGCGACAGACGCAGCTGGCCGGAGACCGACTTCATCGCCTTCGTCTGCGCCGAACCGCCGACGCGGGAGACCGAGATACCGACGTTGACCGCCGGGCGGACGCCCTGGTTGAACAGGTCCGACTCCAGGAAGCACTGGCCGTCGGTGATGGAGATGACGTTGGTCGGGATGTACGCCGAGACGTCGTTCGCCTTGGTCTCGATGATCGGGAGACCCGTCATCGAGCCGGCGCCGAGCTCGTCGGACAGCTTCGCGCAACGCTCCAGCAGGCGGGAGTGCAGGTAGAAGACGTCACCCGGGTAGGCCTCGCGGCCCGGCGGGCGGCGGAGCAGCAGGGACACGGCGCGGTACGCCTCGGCCTGCTTGGTCAGGTCGTCGAAGACGATGAGGACGTGCTTGCCCTGGTACATCCAGTGCTGGCCGATGGCCGAGCCGGTGTACGGCGACAGGTACTTGAAGCCGGCCGGGTCGGACGCGGGGGCCGCGACGATGGTCGTGTAGTCCATCGCGCCGGCCTCTTCGAGCGAGCGGCGGACGCCCGCGATCGTCGAGCCCTTCTGGCCGACCGCGACGTAGATGCAGCGGACCTGCTTCGTCGGGTCGCCCGACTCCCAGTTCTTCTTCTGGTTGATGATCGTGTCGACGCAGACCGCGGTCTTGCCGGTCTGGCGGTCGCCGATGATCAGCTGGCGCTGACCGCGGCCGATCGGGGTCATCGAGTCGATCGCCTTGATGCCGGTCTGCATCGGCTCGTGGACCGACTTGCGCATCATGACGCCGGGCGCCTGGAGCTCGAGGGCGCGGCGGCCCTCGCTCTCGATGTCGCCCTTGCCGTCGATCGGGTTGCCGAGGGGGTCGACCACGCGGCCGAGGTAGCCGTCGCCGACCGGCACGGACAGAACCTCGCCGGTCCGGCGGACCGTCTGGCCCTCTTCGATCGCGCTGAAGTCACCGAGGATGACGACACCGATCTCGCGGACGTCGAGGTTCAGCGCGAGGCCGAGGGTGCCGTCCTCGAACTTCAGGAGTTCGTTGGCCATGACCGAGGGCAGGCCCTCGACCTTGGCGATGCCGTCCATGCACTCGCTGACCGTGCCGACTTCCTCGCGCGACGCCGTGTCCGGCTCGTACGAGTCGACGAAGCGCTCCAGCGCGTCCCGGATCTCCTCCGGCCGGATCGTGAGCTCCGCCATCTGGTGTCCCTGCTCTCCTAGGTGGTGGGGTTACGGTCCGCCGTCGGTGACGGCGATCTCGGAACCGCGATGCTGCTGTCTGTCGTGTTTCGTTGCTCGCTGACCCCGCGGGAGGTCAACGCACCAGCTTGCGCCCTGCCTCGTCGAGGCGGGTGGCCACGGTGCCGTCGATGACATCGTCACCGATCTGCACGCGGACCCCTCCGATGACCTCGGCGTCGATCTCGACGTTGAGGTGCACCTGGCGGCCGTACATCCGGCCCAGGGCGGCCGCCAGGCGGGTGTTCTGCTCCTCGGTGAGGGGCAGAGCCACCGTGACCAGGGCGACCATGCGGCGCCGGCGCTCGGCGGCGAGCCGGGCGTACGCCTCGAGTCCCGCTTCCAGGCTACGGCTGCGCGGGTGCGCGACCAGGCGGGCCACCAGGCGCTGGGTGACCGGGCGGACCCGGCCGGCCAGCAGACCCGAGACCAGCTCGGCCTTGCGGGTGTCCGTGACGGACGGGTCGGCGAGCGTGGACCGCAGCTCGCGTTCTCCGGCCACGATGCGGCCGAAGCGGAACAGCTCGTCCTCGAGGTCGTCGAGGGCGTTGTCCCGGTCCGCGCCGATCAGTTCGGCTTCGGTCGACAGGGCGTCGACCGCGTCGACCAGGTCGCGCGGGCTCGACCAGCGAGCCCGCACCAGGCCGCCGAGCAGATCCGCGGCTTCGCCGCTGATCTGGCCGTCGAGGAGCTGGGCCAGGAACGCGGCCCGCGACTCCCCGGACCGCGCCGGGTCCGTCAGGACCCGACGCAGGACCACCGTGCGGTCGAGCAACAGCACGACGGAGTGCAGGTCCTCGGCGAGTGCCTGCATGTCGGTGCCCGTGGACTGCGCGAGCGCGTCCAGGCGCTCACGCGCCGCAGCGATCGACTCCCGGCTGGCGCCCTGCATCAGCGCACCTGCTCGGCGGTCTGAGCAGCGGCCTTGGCCTCGAGCTCGTCCAGGAAGCGGTCGACCACGCGGCGCTGGCGCGCCTCGTCCTCGAGCGATTCGCCGACGATGCGGCCGGCCAGCTCGGTCGCGAGCTTGCCGATGTCCTGCCGCAGCACGGCCGAGGCCTGCTTGCGGTCGGCGTCGATCTGGGCGTGGCCGGACGCGACGATCTCGTCCTTGATGCGGGCGCCTTCGGCGCGCATCTCGGCGAGTGCCGCGGCACCCTGCTCACGGGCGTCCTCGGTGAGGCGGCCGGCTTCGCGACGGGCGTCGATCAGCTGGGCGCGGTAGCGCTCGAGCTCGGCCTGGGCTTCCGCCTGGGCCTCCGATGCACGAGCGAGGCCGCCCTCGATGGCGTCCGTACGGTCCGCCAGCGTCTTCTGGATCTTCGGCAGGAGGACCTTGCCGAGGAAGAAGAAGACGATGAGGAACGCCACGCCACCGATGATGATTTCGTCGAGCGGCGGAAGGAGAGGGTTCATCTCCTCTTCGCCGCTGGCGAGGTAAATCACGGTGGGAACCTCCGTTGGGAAGTGAAGCGTCACTTACCGAAGACGAACGGCATGACGACGCCGATGAGGGCGAGCGCCTCGGCGAGCGCGAAGCCGAGCAGCATGTTCTGGCGGATCAGGCCGGTGGCCTCGGGCTGGCGGGCCATGGCCTGGACACCGTTACCGAAGATGATGCCGATGCCGACGCCGGGGCCGATCGCCGCGAGGCCGTAACCGATGGAGCCGAGGCTGCCGGAAACTTCAGCGAGAAGCATGGGGGCTTTTCCTTTTTTCGAGGCCGGTGGACTTTCCACCGGACGACGGTTGAGGAGAGGTGGTCTGGTTTCTCTCTCAGTGCTCGGCTTCGAGCGAGCTGGAGATGTAGGAGGCCGTCAGCAGCGTGATGATGTACGCCTGCAGCCCCTGGATCAGCAGCTCGAAGGCGACCAGCGCCACGACCACGATGAACGAGGTCGCCGAGTACAGGGCGCCGATGGTCGGGCCGAGCAGGTACCAGGTAGCGACGCTGAAGGTCACGATCAGCATGTGGCCGGCGAACATGTTCGCGAACAGACGCACGGCCAGGGTGAACGGCCGGACGATGACGTTCGACAGGAACTCGATCGGCGCCAGAAGGAAGTACAGCCACTTCGGCAGGCCGGGCGGGAACATCATGTTCTTGAAGTAGCCGACGAAGCCCTGGTGCTTGATGCCCAGGTACATGTAGGTCAGCCAGACCATGCCGACGATCGATGCCGGGTAGGCGATCCGCGAGGTCACAGGGAACTGCGCCAGCGGGATGATCGACATCAGGTTCATGATCCACACGAAGAAGAAGATCGAGACCAAGAACGGGACGAACTTGTCGCCCTTCTTGCCGATCGTCTCGCGCGAGATCTGGTCGCGGACGAACAGGTAGCCCAGCTCGCCGACGTTCTGCATGCCGCGGGGCACCATCTTCGGCTTCGCGAACGCGCTCCAGAAGAAGCCGACCACGATGAGCACCGAGATCAGACAGAGCAGCATCGGCTTCGTGAAGTCGAAGCTGCCGATCGAGAAGATCGGCTTGAACTCGTAGATGTTCAGCCCCGGTGACGGGAAGCCGCAGCCGGGGTCAAACAGATGACAGCTGCTGGCGAGCTGGACGTCAGCAGCCACCATCGACTCCTTCGTCGTGAAGCATCTTTGCGGCAACCTCAGTGTGTCGGCGCGGTACGGGACCGCGGGGCGGCACGCAGCAGTTCCTGGTCAGGACCTGCCGTGGCGGAAATACACAAGAACCAGGGCCAGAGCGACTCCGACGATCACACCGATCGGCAGGAAGAGCGCGGAATGTCCCGTCCAGTCGTCGATCAGCCAGCCAAGTCCTCCGTAGACGGCCATGCCGCCCAGGATGTAGCTGATGCTCGACCACGTGGCGTCGGCCAGACTGCGGTCCTTCGGGTCCCCTTCTCGGGAACTTTCCGGGCCGCTGCGGCGTCCACTCTCGCTCATGACGCACCGGACGATAGCAGGAGGCCCGAGCAGTTACTGCACCCGGCCCGTCGATCACTGGTGAGCCGGTGAACGCGGGGCGCGGATGACGTGTCATTCGTCATCGCTTCCCGTCCGGTTCGACGTACGCGATCTTCAGCTGACTGAACACCCGGACCTGCGCAGCGATCCACACGAGGGTCGCGGCGAGGATCGTGAGGGCGAACACCTTGGTGTCGAACCAGGTGGCGTCGGCGAAGGCGAAGAGCAGGATGGCGACCCCGCCGACCTGGAGCAGATACGTCAGCATCGCCATGTTCATGATCATGAACGGGTTGCCGTTGGTGATCTTTCCGATCGCGATCTGGCCCAGTGAGAAGAACGCAAGGACGACGACGGATGCGAACGCAGCGCCGATCAAGCCCTTGGTTCCGGCGATCACCGTGCCCACGATCATCGCGACGATTGCGACGGCGGCCGTGGGAATGGCCGAACCGCGCAGAAGCCGTGCGTCATTGGCCTGCATGTCGGTGTCTCCGGCAAGAGTCGGGGGTGGTGCGAGGGTCTACCAGGACGGCCTGGCCGACTTCCCCGGACTGCGTCGGTTCGGGCGGCGGGTTCAGATGCCTGAAAGCCCGTATCCCTAGGGTCCTTCGGCTCTTATCTCCTGGTTCGTGAACGGTATCACAAACTATTTGAGCAGAGCTTTACCCGATCCTGTGCCCAACCTCACAGCGGTCCGCGGCGGCCCCGCGAGCCGCTCCCGGCCACCGGCCGCGGATCGGATTCCGGTGCCGGCCAAGGCTGTTCGAGCGATTCGGGAGCTATGTCCGAGTCCTTCTCGGCCTCCGTGGAGGCCCGTCGGCGGCCCTGTCCGCGATACCTCGGCGGGACCGCGGCATAGAGCCATTTGGGGACGTTCGGACGGAACCAGGGCAGCAGCAGGACGATCAGGCCGAGCGCGATGAAACCGAGCCCCGCGTACACGATCGGGCGCCGGGCCGGCCGCACCGAGATGAGCACCGTGAACGAGGCGATCAGCCCGGACCAGAAGTACATGATCAGCACCGCGCGGCTGTGCGAGTGGCCGATCTCCAGGAGCCGGTGGTGCAGGTGGCCCTTGTCCGCGGCGAACGGCGAGCGGCCCGCCCAGCCGCGCCGGGTGACGGCCATCACCAGGTCCAGGAGCGGCACGATCAGGACCGCGAACGGCAGGATCAGCGGGATGTAGACCGGCACCAACTTGTGCGTCGCGAATGTCTGCGAACCGCTCAGGTCGGCGATCGTCTCGGGGTCGATGCGGCCGGTCAGCGTGATCGCGGCGGCGGACAGCATCAAGCCGATGAGCATCGACCCGGAGTCGCCCATGAAGATGCGCGCGGGGTGCAGGTTGTGCGGCAGGAAGCCGGCGCACATGCCGATCAGCAGCGCGGTGAACATGGTCGGGGCGGCCGCCTCGGCGATGCCGTAGCCGAACCAGAGCCGGTACGCGTACACGAAGAAGGCCAGCGCGCCGATGCAGACCATGCCGGCCGCGAGCCCGTCGAGGCCGTCCACGAAGTTCACCGCGTTGATGGTGATCACCACCACGGCGATGGTCAGGATCGCGCCCTGCGTCGGGCTGAGGCTGTACGTGCCGTGCCCGGGGATCGGCAGCCACAGGATCACGATGCCCTGCCACACCATGATCCCCGCGGCCAGCGCCTGGCCCAGCAGCTTGATGATGGCGTCGACGCCCCACTTGTCGTCGATCACGCCCAGCAGGCAGATCAGCGCGCACCCGGACATGAGCGCCTGCACGTCCGACGAATCGGTGAAGACCCGTTCCATGCCGGGCAGGTGACGGGAGATCAGCAGGCCCGCGCACAGGCCGCCGAACATCGCCAGACCGCCGAGGCGCGGCGTCGGCTCCTTGTGCACGTCGCGCGCGCGGATCTCGGGCATCGCCCCCGCCGCGATCGCGAACCGTCGGACGGCGCCGGTGAGCAGGTACGTGACTGCTGCCGTGACGAACAGCGTCAGCAGGTACTCGCGCAAGACTCAGCCACCGTCCCCGGACTCTGCATATCGCCGCACCACACGCAGCACACTAGAGGTCATCGTCTTCCCGGCGGGAAACGATCGCACAGTGGACACCTTGCGGGCCACCGGCACCCCGCGTCCCGTACGGCACATGGACCTCTGCGCACTCACCCGTGCTCATCCATGAACCGCCGTGTGCACTGCGTAGTCACGATAGAACCACCGCTCCGGCGCCCGCTCTTCAGGGGACGCATTGCTCCTTTCAGGCGCACGGCCGGCCGAATCACGCGTACGGGTAAGCCGGATGCGTCGCGACCAGCTCGGCGACCGCCGCGGCGACCTCCCGCGCCGCACTTCCGTCGGTGTCCCGGACCGCGCGGCCCACCAGCGTGGCGATCTCCTTCATGTCGCCCTCGGTCATGCCCTGCGTGGTCACCGCAGGGGTGCCCACCCGGATCCCGGACGCGATCATCGGCTTCGCCGGGTCGAACGGGATGGCGTTCTTGTTGAGCGTGATGCCGGCCCGCTCGCACCGGGTCTCCGCATCGCGCCCGCTGACCCCGAGGCCGCGCAGGTCGAGCAGGGCCAGGTGGGTATCGGTGCCGCCGGAGACCGCGCGCATGCCCTCCGCCTCCAGGCCGGTGGCCAGCGCCTGCGCGTTGACCACCACCTGCCGGGCGTACTGCGCGAAGGCGGGCTGCGCGGCCTCGCGCAGCGCCACCGCCTTGGCGGCCACCGCATGCATCAGCGGGCCGCCCTGGCAGAACGGGAAGACCGCCTTGTCGATGCGCTCGGCCAGCTCCTCGCGGCACAGGATCATGCCGCCGCGCGGACCGCGCAGGACCTTGTGCGTGGTGCAGGTGACGACGTCCGCGTACGGCACCGGCGAGGGCACCGCGCCGCCGGCCACCAAGCCGATGAAGTGCGCCGCGTCGACCACCAGATAGGCGCCCACCTCGTCGGCGATTTCTCGAAAGAGAGCGAAATCGACAAGTCGCGGATAGGCGGTGGCCCCGCAGATCACCATCTTCGGGCGGTGGCGCAGCGCCAGGTCTCTGACCTGGTCGTAGTCGATGGTCTCGGTGCTCTCGCGGACTCCGTAGGCGACCGTGGAGAACCACCGTCCGGAGAAGTTCACCCGCGACCCGTGGGTGAGGTGGCCGCCGTGCGGCAGGGACATCGCAAGCACCGTGTCGCCCGGGACCAGCAGGGCCGCGTACGCCGCCAGGTTCGCGGAGGCGCCGGAGTGCGGCTGCAGGTTCGCGTGCTCGGCGCCGAACAGGTCGCGGGCCCGGCGGATGCCGATCTCCTCGGCCTGGTCCACCTGCGCGCAGCCGCCGTAGTAGCGCTTGCCCGGGTAGCCCTCGGCGTACTTGTTGGACAGCGTGCTGCCGAGCACCGCCAGCACCGCGGGCGAGGTGAAGTTCTCGCTGGCGATCAGCTGGAGGCCGCCGCGCTGCCGGGCCAGCTCGCCGAGGACCACGTCGGCGATATCGGGGTCGGTCCGCTGGAGCAGGGAGAAGTCCGGACCCCAGAAGGGGGCGTCGGTCGTGCCCATGGCACAACTCCTTAACCGTGCCGGCCTGTCGGGTCCCCGCTGGGGGGCGGTCCCTGGCCGTGGCCGCGCGACAGGGAAATGGGGGGTGCTGCCCGGGTTTGGGCGGGAGCAACCTCTACTGTAGGTCGGCGAGACCTACATCACATCCCTGTCCGCGCGGTAAGCGCGGTCAACATCGGGTCGATCGCGGTGTTGATCTCCGAGGCGCAGGCCCGGAACACGTTCAGCGGCGAGCCGTACGGGTCGGCCACTTCGTCCCATTCCGGCCCGGGAGCGGCCATCCGGCCGCGCAGCGCGGCGGCCGCGCGCACCAGGAAGCGCCCCCGCTCGACCAGGTCGCCGTCCGGCACCGCGGAATGTTCGAGGACGCCCACCAGACGGGTGAACTCCTTGAGCGTGAAGGTGCGCAGACCCGAGGCATGGCCCATCGAGACCACGTGCGCGCGGTGGTCGAGCGTCGCGGTCAGCACCAGGTCGGCCTCGGCGACGTGCTCGTCCTGCAGCTCGCGGCCCTTGAAGTCGCCCGGGTCGCCGCCGAACTCGCGCACCACCTCGGCCGCGAACGGCTCCATGGAGGCGCCCTCGTGGCCCCACGTGCCGGCGCTCGTCACCTCGATGCGGTCCACCTCGTACGCGGGCAGCCGCCGGGCCAGGCCGAGCCGGGCCAGCCGCTCGGCGATCGGCGAGCGGCAGATGCTGCCCGTGCACACGAACAGGATGCGGAACGGGACCGCACCGCTCGTGCCGGTCCCGGGTGGAGGGGGCGTCAATTGACGCCCTCCAAGTCGGGCACGACTTCGCGCAAGGCGTCCAGGGACAGGGCGCCCTCGCGCAGCAGCCGGGGCCGGCCGGCGGTGAGGTCGATGATCGACGAGGGCGTGGTGGCCGGGCAGCTGCCGCCGTCCAGGTACACGGACACCGACTCGCCGAGCTGGTCGACGGCCTGGTCCACGGTGGTGGCCGGCGGGTTGCCGCTGCGGTTGGCGCTGCTGACCGCCATCGGGCCGGTCTCGTTGAGCAGCTCGATGGCCACCGGGTGCAGCGGCATGCGCACCGCGACGGTGCCGCGCGTCTCGCCCAGGTCCCACTGCAGGGACGGCTGGTGGAACGCCACGATGGTCAGCGCGCCCGGCCAGAAGGCGTCCACGAGCTCCCAGCCGACCTCGGGGAACCCGGTGACCAGGCCGTGCAGCGTGGTCGGCGAGCCGACGAGGACCGGCGTGGGCATGTTGCGGCCGCGGCCCTTGGCCTCCAGGAGCGCCTTGACGGCGTGCGGCGAGAAAGCGTCGCCGCCGATGCCGTAGAGCGTGTCGGTGGGCAGCACGACCAGGTCGCCACGCTTGACGGCGCTGGTCGCCTCGCGCAGCCCGAGGCCGCGGTCCAGCGTGTCGGAGCAGTCGTAGCGTCGGCTCATCGGGGCTGTCCTTCCAGACGGTCTGCGGTCGGTGCCGGTGCGATCCCTGCCATCCCCGCAAGCCGGGCAGGCTGTGCGGTCGGTACGGTCCGTGCGACCCCGGGGCGCGCCCCCGGGCACCCGCCGCGCATCAGGCTCCCTCTTTCCGAGCCGTGGTGAACCGGGGGCGGTTGTTGAGGTCCCGGTGGTCGGCGGCGTCGACCCAGCCGGATTCCTCGTTGAAGATCCACGGCACGGTGCCGCCCTGGGTGTCGGCGTGCTCGACCACCACGAGGCCGCCCGGGCGCAGCAGCCGGTACGCGGTCCGGGACAGGCCGCGGATCACGTCCAGGCCGTCCTGGCCGGAGAACAGCGCCATCTCGGGGTCGTGGTCGCGGGCCTCGGGGGCGACGTTCTCCCACTCCTCGAGCGGGATGTACGGCGGGTTGCTGATCACCAGGTCGACGGTGCCGTTGAGGTGCGGCAGCGCGGCCAGGGCGTCGCCCTGGTGCAGGTTGACGCGGGACCCGGCGGCGTTGCGCTCGGCGTACCCGAAGGCCCGCTCGTCCAGCTCGACGGCGTGCACCACGGAGCGCGGCACCTCCTGGGCGACCGCGAGCGCGATCGCGCCGGAGCCGGTGCACAGGTCGACGACCAGCGGCTCGGCGACGTCCATGGCGCGCAGCGCCTCTATGGCCCAGCCGACCACCACCTCGGTCTCCGGGCGGGGTACGAACACGCCCGGGCCGACCTCGAGTTCGAGGTAGCGGAAGAACGCGCGGCCGGTGATGTGCTGGAGCGGTTCGCGGGCCTCGCGGCGGGCCACCGCCTCCCAGAAGCGCGCGTCGAAGTCGCCGTCCGCGACCGAATGCAGCTCGCCCCGCTTCACGCCGTGCACATAAGCGGCGAGCTCCTCGGCGTCGAAGCGCGGCGAGGGCACGCCCGCATCGGCCAGCCGCAGGGTGGCCTGCGCCACCTCGGCGAGCAGCAGGTTCATCTTTCTCCGTCCGCAGGTCCCGTGCGTCCCTGGCCTCCCGGGCCGGGTCCGGGGCCGGTGCTGCGGTCCCGGTCCCCGGATGCGGGGCGCCGTGTGGGGCGTGCTGTGTGGGCGTGCTGTGTGGCAGTGCCGCGGGGCCCTGGGGCCGGCCGCGGTCAGCCGTTGCTGTGGGCCAGTCTGGCGGCCATGTCGGCGTCCACGCAGGCCTGGACGACCGCGTCGATGTCCCCGTCGAGCACCTGGTCCAGGTTGTAGGCCTTGTAGCCCACCCGGTGGTCGGAAATCCGGTTCTCCGGGAAGTTGTACGTGCGGATCCGCTCCGAGCGGTCGACCGTGCGCACCTGGCTGCGGCGCTGGTCGGCGGCCTCCTTCTCGGCCTCCTCCTGCGCCGCGGCGAGCAGCCGGGAGCGCAGGATGCGCATCGCCTGCTCCTTGTTCTGCAGCTGGCTCTTCTCGTTCTGGCACGAGGCGACCACGCCGGTGGGCAGGTGCGTGATGCGGACCGCGGAGTCGGTGGTGTTGACCGACTGGCCGCCGGGGCCGGACGAGCGGTAGACGTCGATGCGCAGATCGTTCGGGTTGATCTCGACGTCGACGTCCTCGGCCTCGGGCAGCACCAGGACGCCGGCCGCGGAGGTGTGGATGCGGCCCTGCGACTCGGTGGCCGGGACGCGCTGCACGCGGTGCACGCCGCCCTCGAACTTGAGGCGGGCGAAGACGCCCTCGCCGGGCGCCGGGGTGCCCTTGGCCTTGACCGCCACCGAGACGTCCTTGTAGCCGCCGAGGTCGGACTCGTTGGCGTCGATGATCTCGGTCTTCCAGCCGGCCCGTTCGGCGTACCGCAGGTACATGCGCAGCAGGTCGCCGGCGAACAGCGCGGACTCGTCGCCGCCCTCGCCGGCCTTGATCTCCAGGATGACGTCCTTGTCGTCCGCGGGGTCGCGCGGTACGAGCAGGTGCCGGAGCTTCTCGGCGAGTTCCTCGCGGCGGGCCTCCTGCTCGACCGCCTCGGCGGCGAAGTCGGGGTCCTCGGCGGCGAGTTCGCGGGCCGCGGCGATGTCGTCGCCGGCCTGCAGCCAGGCCCGGTGCGTCTCGACGATGGGGCTCAGCTCGGCATACCGGCGACCCAGGCTCCGGGCCCGCGCCTGGTCGGCGTGGACCTGCGGGTCGGCGAGCTGGCGTTCCAGATCGGCGTGCTCGGCGAGCAGTTCGTCCATCGCCTCGAACACGAGGGGCTCCTGTCAGTGGATCGCGCGGCGCAACAGCGCATGCGGGGCAAGCCGGACAAGGTGGAACAAGCAGGACAGTGTGCGGAGTCCGCCCGGGGAAGCGCGGACAAACGAACGACGCCGGAGGGGACGGGCAGGGCTCGCAAGAGCCCTGCGCTCCCCTCCGGCGCCGAAGGTCGCTACTTGTTGCCGCCGACCGGCGTCTTGCCGAAGCGCTTCTCGAAGCGGGCGACGCGGCCGCCGGTGTCGAGGATCTTCTGCTTGCCCGTGTAGAACGGGTGGCACTGCGAGCACACGTCGGCGCTGATCTTGCCGCTCGTGGCGGTGCTGCGGGTGGTGAACGTGGCACCGCAGGTGCAAGAGACGACGGTCTCCACGTACTCCGGGTGGATCTCGGGCTTCACAGGAGTCTCCTTGACGAATCGGGAGGGCACCGGGTCGCCACCGTACGAGTGAGGGGCGGACGTGAACCGGGGCCGACGTACCAGTCTGCCAGGCCGGGGCGGTCCGGCCAAAATCGGGTCCGGTACCGGTGCGGTACGGGACCGGTGCGGTGCAGCCGCCCGCACATGCGGGAGGGCCCCGCCGCCGCGCGAAGCGGTCGGCAGGGCCCTCGCCGGAGTCACACCCGTCAGTCGTTCGGCATCGGGGTCGACTTCTGGATCTGCATGAGGAACTCGGCGTTCGACTTGGTCTTCTTCATCTTGTCCTGAAGAAGCTCGATCGCCTGCTGCTGCTCCAGCGCGTGCAGCACCCGGCGCAGCTTCCACACGATCGCCAGCTCCTCGGGCGCCATGAGGATCTCTTCCTTGCGGGTACCGGACGCGTCGACGTCCACCGCGGGGAAGATGCGCTTGTCGGCGAGCTTGCGGTCGAGCTTGAGCTCCATGTTGCCGGTGCCCTTGAACTCCTCGAAGATCACCTCGTCCATGCGCGAGCCGGTCTCGACCAGCGCGGTGGCCAGGATGGTCAGCGAGCCGCCGTTCTCGATGTTGCGCGCGGCACCGAAGAAGCGCTTCGGCGGGTACAGCGCGGTCGAGTCGACACCACCGGACAGGATGCGGCCGGAGGCCGGCGCGGCCAGGTTGTACGCGCGGCCCAGGCGGGTGATCGAGTCCAGCAGCACGACCACGTCGTGGCCCAGCTCGACCAGGCGCTTGGCGCGCTCGATGGCCAGCTCGGCGACGATGGTGTGGTCCTCGGCCGGCCGGTCGAAGGTCGAGGAGATGACCTCGCCCTTGACCGAGCGCTGCATGTCGGTGACCTCTTCGGGCCGCTCGTCGACGAGGACGACCATGAGGTGGCACTCGGGGTTGTTGTGCGTGATCGCGTTGGCGATCGACTGCAGCACCATCGTCTTGCCGGCCTTCGGCGGCGAGACGATGAGGCCGCGCTGGCCCTTGCCGATCGGGGCGACCAGGTCGATGATCCGGGTCGTCAGGATGTTCGGCTCGGTCTCCAGGCGCAGGCGCTCCTGGGGGTACAGCGGGGTCAGCTTGGTGAAGTCCGGGCGGCCGCGCGAGTGCTCGGGCTCGGCACCGTTGACGGTGTCGAGGCGGACCAGCGCGTTGAACTTCTCGCGGCGCTCGCCGTCGCGCGGCTGGCGCACCGCGCCGACGATCGCGTCGCCCTTGCGCAGGCCGTTCTTGCGGACCTGGGCGAGCGAGACGTACACGTCGTTCGGGCCGGGCAGGTAGCCCGAGGTCCGGACGAACGCGTAGTTGTCGAGGATGTCCAGGATGCCGGCGACCGGGATCAGGACGTCGTCGTCGGCGACCACGGGCTCGTTGGCCTCGAAGCCGTCGCGCCCGCGGCGGCGGTTGCGGTCGCGGTAGCGCCCGCGGCGCCGGCGGCCGCCGCCTTCGAAGTCGTCGTCGTCCTGCGGACCGACGTTGTCGTTGCGGTCGTTGCGGTCGGCGGCCGCGGCGCGGTCGTTGCCGCGGTCGGCACGCTCGGCGCGCTCGGCCCGGTCGCCGCGGTTGTTGCGGTCGGCACGGCCGGCCCGCTCGCCGCGCTCGCCGCGCTGGGCGTCGCCCTCACCGCGCTCGCGGCGGCCCTGGCCGCGCTCCCGGCGGTCCCGGCGGGACTCGCGCTCGCCGCCCTCGGCGCGGCCGCCCTGGCCGTCCTCGGCCGGCGCGCTCTCGGCGTCCTGCTCGCGGGCCGCGCGGCGGCTCTTCGCGGGCTGCTCGCCCTCGGCGGCCTCGGCGCGCTCGGCACGGCGGCCGCGGGCCGGAGTGCCCTCGTTCGCCGTCTGCTCGGGGATGTCGATCGACTGCTGCGCGACGTCGGTGACGCCGCGGCGGGCGGCCCGGCGGGTGCGGGTGGGCGCCTCGGCCTCCGCGTCGGCGGCCGGGGCGGGCTCGGCGGCGGCCTTGGGCGCCTCCTGCACGGGGGCCTCGGCGGCCGTCTTCGCCTTGGCGGCACGCGGCGCGGCGGGGGCGGCCTCGGCGGCCGGCGCGTCGCCGCCGCCCTGCTTGGCCTGGATGGCCTCGATGAGCTGGCTCTTGCGCATGCGGCCCGTCCCGCTGATCCCGAGACCGGCGGCAACCTGCTGCAATTCCGCCAGCACCATGCCGTTGAGCCCGCTGCCCGCGGCGCGGCGGCGCCGCGGCGCGGCGGTGGCGTCACTGGCGGCGGACCCGGCCTGGTCGGCGGCCTGGTCCATGAGATCGGTGGTGTCGCTCACGAAGGGTCCTTCCCTGGAGCGGGCGTCGGCCTTGATACGGCTCGGCGACCGGTTGTGCTGTCCGGCCCGGGTCCCGGGCCCTGGTGGTCCGGGTACGGATCCGGTGCGGTGGTCCGCCTGACGGCGGGAAACGAACGAAACTGCGTCCGGCACGGTCGGGATCGGGCTCACGATGATGCGGGAGTGGCTCGTCCTCGGGGCCCCGGGAAATACATGCGGTACGGCGCCGGGAGGGCGTCGCACGTCTTCGGGGAGCCATGTTTCGTCACGAGGGACAGGCAGGAGGGGGAGCTCCCGTAGGACCATGGCCACGGAGAACGACACCGATGCACCGATCGGGGGCACCGAACCGGCCCGGCCCGATGAGGGCTGGACTCCTGGTGCGGTGGTGACATTAACACTACCGGACCCGCACGACATTCCCCCACCCCGTGACGCCTCCGAGTCGGTGTGTCGGCCTGTGTCGGCTGATATCGGCTGGTGTGCAGGCTCACGCGGGTGAGTCCGTCGCGAGGGACGTCGCGTGGTACGGCCCCCTGCCAACGAGCAACCATCCCGTGGGTTACCCGAGCGGGAGGACGCCTGCCCCATCCGCGTCGACATCGAGCCGGGTGGCCGCCCATTCGGCGCCCGCCGCCCCGATCACGTCGTCCACCCGTTCGGCGGTGACCAGCGCGAGCACCGTGGGGCCCGCCCCGGAGATCACCGCGGCATGGCCCTGACCTCGGAG
Source organism: Yinghuangia soli (assembly GCF_021502675.1). Lineage (GTDB taxonomy): Bacteria > Actinomycetota > Actinomycetes > Streptomycetales > Streptomycetaceae > Yinghuangia > Yinghuangia soli. The sequence continues at coordinate 20,286 of NZ_JAKFHA010000023.1, read as the reverse complement.
TTTGCCGACCAGCTCGGCGCTCGGCGCCATCGCCTTGGCGCGGTAGTCCTGGTGCAGCCGGTCCTCGGTGGCGGGCAGCAGCAGGTCCGGGCGCGCGGTCAGCGCGGTCACCAGGAGTGCGGCGCGGCCGGCGTTGATCGCGGCCTCGGCGTGCGGCACGTGGGAGGGCAGCAGGCCGCGGGCGACCTCGGTGGAGAGCGGGGTGGCCGGCACGAAGACCACCGGCGCCACGTCGGAGTGCGGCATCGAGCGGACCGCGTGCGGGCCGTCCTCGTCGGTCCACGCGGTGGTGAACCCGCCGTACAGGCAAGCCGCGACGTTGTCCGGGTGGCCTTCGAGCGCGGTCGCGACGCGCAGGGCCGCGGCGTCGTCGAGGCGCTCGGCGCCACCTATCGTCAGCGCGCGGGCCGCCACCACGCCCGCGCAGATCGCGGCCGCCGACGAACCCAGGCCGCGGCCGTGCGGGATGCGGTTGGCGCACACGATCTCGAGCCCGGGCGGACGGCCGCCCAGCGCCTCGAAAGTGGCGTGCAGGGCGCGGACGACGAGGTGGTTCTCGTCGCGCGCCAGATTGTCGGCGCCCTCGCCCGCGATGTCGATCGAGAGCCCCTGGTCGGCGACGCGTACGACGACGTCGTCGTACAGCCCGAGCGCGAGCCCGAAGGCGTCGAATCCGGGACCCAGGTTGGCACTTGTCGCGGGAACGCGCACCCGGACGGGGGCGGCGCGGAAAGCAGGACCGGCCATCGGCTGCGGACACTCCTCCTCGTGGAGTCCCCCGCTCGCGCCTTCGAGGGCTTGGGGCACCTTCGAGCGGCATGGCGAACGGTCGGCCATGCCGGGCACTGGGGAACGGCAGATGAGACGGGCGCGGACCTGTGGGCAGGTCGCATGGCCGCGTCAGGGCTTCAGCGTAGCGAAAGGACCTGGTGGACCGGGACGCCGCGCCCGAGAGATTCTCGATTTCGCGCCGAGTCGCCGTATCGACCATTTGCGGGGCCGGGCCACCGGGCCGCCGGCCCTCGTGGGGCCGCCGGGCGGGCCCGGGTGCGGGCGAGGGGTACGCGGATGGCTCTGCGTACCCCTCGCCCGTCGTACTCGCTCCGGCGCAGTGGCCGGAAACCAGCGGTCGGTCAGCCGTCGAGGCCGAGCTGCGCGGCGGCCGCGCCGGCGTCGACCGGGACCACGACGGGCTTGGGCGCACCGGCCACCGCCCAGTCCGGGTCCTTCAGGCCGTTGCCGGTGACGGTGCACACGATGCGCTGCCCCGGGTCGACCAGGCCGAGCTCGGCGGCCTTGAGCAGACCGGCGACGCTGGCCGCCGACGACGGCTCCACGAACACACCCTCCTGCGAGGCCAACAGGCGGTACGCAGAAAGGATCTGACGGTCAGTCACGGAGTCGATGTGGCCGCCGGACTCGTCGCGCGCGGCGAGTGCGAAGTCCCACGACGCGGGGTTGCCGATGCGGATCGCGGTGGCGATCGTCTGCGGCGACGTGACGGGGGCGCCGTTCACGATCGGGGCCGAACCGGCCGCCTGGTAGCCCCACATGCGCGGGCGGCGCTGCGCGAGGCCGTCCGCGGCGTACTCGTTGTAGCCGCGCCAGTAGGCGGTGATGTTGCCCGCGTTGCCGACCGGCAGCACGTGGATGTCGGGCGCGTCGCCGAGCATGTCGACGATCTCGAACGCCGCGGTCTTCTGGCCCTCGATGCGCACCGGGTTGACCGAATTGACCAGCGCCACCGGGTACTTGTCGGCCAGGTCGCGGGCCAGCGTGAGGCAGTCGTCGAAGTTGCCGTCGACCTGCAGGATGCGCGCGCCGTGCACGAGGGCCTGGCCCATCTTGCCCAGCGCGATCTTGCCGGACGGCACGAGCACCGCGCACACCATGCCCGCGCGCACCGCGTACGCCGCGGCCGAGGCACTGGTGTTGCCGGTCGACGCGCAGATGACCGCCTGCGCGCCTTCCTGCTTGGCGTGCGAGATCGCCATCGTCATGCCGCGGTCCTTGAAGGACCCGGTGGGGTTGGCGCCCTCGACCTTGAGGTGCACCTCGCAGCCGGTGCGCTCGGAGAGCACCTGGGCCGGGACGAGCGGCGTGCCGCCTTCACGGAGCGTGACCACGGGAGTCGACGCGGTGACCGGCAGCCGGTCCCGGTACTCCTCGATGACCCCGCGCCACTGGCGGGTCTGTCCGGCGCGTGCGGCGTCGCTCGCCGCGCTGTTCTCCGCGCTCACGATGGTCATTCCCCTTCCACCCGCATGATGCCGGCGATGTCGCGGACGATTTCCAGCCCGCGCAGTTCGTCCACGGTGGCCGACAGGGCGGCGTCGGTGGCGCTGTGCGTGACGATCACGAGTGTCGCATCACCGTCGCGGCCCTGCTGCCGCACGGTGTCGATCGACACATCGTGCTTGGCGAAGACGGCCGCCACCTGGGCCAGCACGCCGGGCTTGTCGGCCACGTCGAGGTTGAGGTGGTAGCGGGTGACCGCCTGGCCCACCGGGCGCACGTCGAGGTTCGCGTACGCGGACTCCCCCGGGCCGGTCGTCCCGGACAGCTTGTTGCGGCATACCGCGACCAGGTCGCCCAGCACCGCGCTCGCGGTCGGGGCGCCGCCCGCGCCGGGGCCGTAGAACATCAGGCTGCCGGCCGCCTCGGACTCCACGAAGACCGCGTTGTACGCCTCGCGCACCGACGCCAGCGGGTGCGACCGCGGGATCATCGCCGGGTGCACGCGGGCGCTGACCGAGGTGCCGTCCGCGCTGCGCTCGCAGATCGCCAGCAGCTTGACCACGCTGTCCATGCTCTTCGCGCTGGCCACGTCGGCGGCGGTGACCTCGGTGATGCCCTCGCGGTAGACGTCCGCGGCGGTCACGCGCGTGTGGAAGGCCAGGCCGGCCAGGATCGCGGCCTTGGCGGCCGCGTCGAAGCCCTCGATGTCGGCAGTCGGGTCGGCCTCGGCGTACCCGAGCTGGGTGGCCTCGTCGAGCGCCTCGGCGAAGCCGGCGCCGGTCGAGTCCATCCGGTCCAGGATGAAGTTCGTGGTGCCGTTGACGATGCCCAGGACCCGGTTGACCTTGTCGCCTGCGAGGGACTCGCGCAGCGGGCGCAGCAGCGGGATCGCGCCGGCCACCGCGGCCTCGTAGTAGAGGTCGACGCCGTGCTTGGCGGCCGCGGCGTGCAGGGTCGCGCCGTCCTCGGCGAGCAGCGCCTTGTTGGCGGACACGACGGAGGCGCCGTGCTCCATCGCCGTCAGGATGTGCGCGCGGGCCGGCTCGATGCCGCCGATGACCTCGACGACGACGTCGATGTCGCCGCGTTTCAGCAGCCCCTCGGCATCCGTGGTGACCAGGGCGGGGTCGATGCCCGCGCGGTCGCGGCCGGCGCGGCGTACCGCGACACCGGCAAGCTCGACAGGGGCGCCGATGCGGGCGGCGAGGTCCGTGGCGTGCGTCGTCATGATGCGGGCCACTTCGGAACCCACCACACCACAACCGAGCAGCGCCACCTTGAGCGGCTGCGTACGCATCATCCGACCTCGCTTCATCAGGACTTCTTCGTTTGCCTGTGCTGTGCCTCTGCCTCGCCGGCGCCCGCACGATGCGGCGGTGCCGGTCCCGGCCAGTGTCGCCGGGATCATCCGGCAATCCCACGCCCGTCCAGGATCCGAGACGGGAATTCTTGCGGAATAGACCGGGTCGCGGCGCGAGATTTTCCGGGACGCAGGGCCTTGCGGCCCTGCGTCTGCGGTCGCGCCGGGCTTATTCGGGGTGCCCTCCAGGGTTCCCTTGCTCAGCCGACGTCCAACCGGAGGAGGTCGTCCTCGGTCTCGCGGCGGACCACCACGCGCGCCTGGCCGTCCTTGACCGCGACGACCGGCGGACGCGTGATGTGGTTGTAGTTGCTGGCCATCGAGCGGCAGTAGGCACCGGTCGCGGGGACCGCCACCAGGTCGCCGGGGCCCAGGTCGGCGGGCAGGTACGCATCGCGGACCACGATGTCGCCGGACTCGCAGTGCTTGCCGACCACGCGCGAGAGCATGGGCTCGGCGTCGCTGGCGCGGGACACGAGGGACACCGCGTACTCGGCGTCGTACAGCGCGGTGCGGATGTTGTCCGACATGCCGCCGTCGACGCTCACGTAGGTGCGCAGGCCTTCGAGCTGCTTGACGGTGCCGACCTCGTACAGCGTGAAGGTGCTCGGCCCGGCGATCGCGCGGCCCGGCTCGACGGACAGGCGCGGCACGTCGAGGTCGGCCGCGGCGCACTCGCGCTTGACGATGTCGACCAGCTCCCGGGCGATGTCGGAGGGCTGCTTGGGGTCGTCGGCACTCGTGTACGCGATGCCGAGGCCGCCGCCGAGGTCGATCTCGGGGAGCTGCACACCGTGCTCGTCGCGGATCGCGGCGAGCAGCGCGACGACGCGGCGGGCGGACACCTCGAAGCCCGCGGTGTCGAAGATCTGGCTGCCGATGTGCGAGTGCAGGCCCAGGAGTTCGAGCGAGCCGAGCTTGAGGATGCGGCGTACCGCCTCGGCCGCCTTGCCGTCCGCGACGGACAGGCCGAACTTCTGGTCCTCGTGCGCGGTGGCGATGAACTCGTGGGTGTGCGCCTCGACGCCGACGGTGACGCGGACCAGGACCTTCTGGACCACGCCGTGGCGCTCGGCGGCGAACGCGACGCGCGCGATCTCCTCGTACGAGTCGACGATGATGCGGCCGACACCCGCCTCGATGGCGCGGGTGATGTCGGCGGCCGACTTGTTGTTGCCGTGGAACGCGATGCGCGCCGGGTCCATGCCGGCGCTGAGCGCGACGGCCAGCTCGCCGGAGGAGCACACGTCGAGGTTGAGGCCCTCCTCGGCGATCCACTTCACCAGCGCGCGGCACAGGAAGGCCTTGCCGGCGTAGAAGACGTCGGAGCCGGCGAACGCGTCCTTCCAGGCGCGGCAGCGCTCCCGGATGTCGTCCTCGTCGAGGATGTACGCCGGGGTGCCGAACTCCTGGGCGAGCTCGCGCACGTCCAGGCCCGCGACCGTCACGACACCGTCGGCGGCGCGGCGCTCGGTGGTCTTGCTCCACACCTTGGGGTCGAGGAAGTTGAGGTCCTCGGGCGCCGGAAGGGCATGGCCCTCAGGCAGGACGTCGGCGTGCCGGGGGCCGGCGGGGTGTGCAGACCTGCTCATGGTGCGAACGCTCCCCTGCTGCTGTGTGCTGCGTACTGCTGCGCGGCGGTGGTGGTGTGGGTCTGGGGCTGGGTGTGGCTGCGGCTGCGGGTGTTGGCTGCGGCTGCGAGTGTCGGGCGTGCCGGCGCGGGGGCCGGTGCACGAGATGACCGTACCTACGTGTCTCGGATCCTGGTCCGGGTGTCTCACGGGCTGGCTATCGCGCGGTGGCGCTTGGAGGCCGCAGGCCGAGATCCGCAGCCCTCAGCTCTCAGCCCTCGGTCCTCGGTCCTCGGTCCTCGGTCCTCATAAACGATCGCGGCGGCCGGTTGGACCGGACCGCCGCGCTCGTTCACTCCGTCACATCCGCTCCGGTGCGGAGACCCCGAGCAGATCCAGACCGTTCGCCACCACGATGCGGGCGGCGTCCGCCAGCCACATCCGCGCGTACGTCAGGTCGGTCGCCGGCTCGTCGCCCATCGGCATGATGCGGCAGTTGTCGTAGAACCGGTGGTAGACGCCAGCCAGTTCCTCGAGGTACCGGGCCACGTGGTGCGGCTCGCGCAGCTCGGCGGCCTTGGCCACGATGCGGGGGAACTCGCCGAGCATGCTCAGCAGGTTCGACTCCCACTCAGTGGTGAGCAGCTCGGGCTTGAACTCGCCGCGTACGATGCCCAGTTCCTTGGCCTTGCGCTCGACACCGCACATCCGGGTGTGCGCGTACTGCACGTAGTAGACCGGGTTCTCGTTCGTCGCGCTCGTCAGCACGTCGATGTCGAGCGTGATCGTCGAGTCCGTCGAGGAACGCGCCAGCGAGTAACGCGCCGCGTCCACGCCGATCCACTCGACCACGTCGTCGATCGTGATGATGTTGCCCGCACGCTTGCTCATGCGGACCTCTTCACCGCCCCGCAGCATCTTCACGAACTGCCCGATGAGCACCTCGATGTTGTGCTCCGGGTCGTCGCCCGCACACGCCACGATCGCCTTGAGCCGGCCCACATAGCCGTGGTGGTCGGCGCCGAGCATGTAGACGCAGACCTCGTTGCCGCGGTCGCGCTTGTCCAGGTAGTACGCGGCGTCCGAGGCGAAGTACGTCTTCTCGCCGTCGCCCTTGACGAGCACCCGGTCCTTGTCGTCGCCGAAGTCCGTCGTGCGCAGCCAGATCGCGCCGCCGTCGTCGTACACGTGGCCCTGCTCGCGCAGCCGCTCGATGGCCTTCTCGACCGCGCCCGAGTCGTGCAGCGACTTCTCCGAGAACCACACGTCGAAGTGCGCACCGAACTCGGTCATCGAGCGCTGGATCTCGGCGACCATCAGCTTGAGCCCGGTCTCCGTGAAGACCTTCTTCTGCTCCTCGTCGCTCTTCTCCAGGACGTCCGGCACCTCGGCCACGATGTCCCGCGCGATGTCGTTGATGTACTCGCCGACGTACCCGTCCTCCGGCACCGGCCGACCGTTCGCCGCCGCCTGCAGCGACGAACCGAACTTGTCGATCTGCACGCCGGCGTCGTTGATGTAGTACTCGGTGCTCACATCGGCGCCGGCCGCCTTCAGGATCCGGCCGAGCGAGTCGCCCACCGCGGCCCAGCGCACGCCGCCGATATGAATCGGGCCGGTCGGGTTCGCGGAAACGAACTCAAGATTGATCTTGAGGCCCTGCAGGCTGTCGCCCTTGCCGTACGCGTCGCCCGTCTCGACGATGCTCCGCGCCAGGACACCGGCGCTCGCCGCGTCCAGCGTGATGTTCAGGAAGCCGGGCCCGGCCACGTCCACCTTCGCGACACCGGCGACCTGCGTCAGCCGGGCGGCCAGCAGCGCCGCAACCTCCCGCGGCGGCTTCCCGGCCGGCTTCGCGAGCTGCAACGCCACATTCGTCGCGTAATCCCCGTGGTCCCGGTTCTTGGATCGCTCCACCGTCACCTGCTCGGGCACGGCAACAGCAAGCTCGCCGGCCTCGACCGACGCGCCGACAGCGGACAAAACAGCCTGGGAAAGTTCTTCGGGGGTCACGGCACACAAGCCTAAGCGACCACCCACCCCCGACGCCCCTCGGTATCGCCCCGACTACCCCAATCGAGCCGAAGGCCCTCCCCGCCCCAGACCAAAGGCCCACCACAAGCCTGCGGCCGGCCGCACAACCACCCCACACGACGAGCCCCCGAGCCCGAGCCCCGACGCTCTACTCCCCCACCCGCACGAGGTCCCCACTCCCCCATCACCCCCCGCTGACGGCCCCACTCCCCGTCCACAGCTGTAAGCAGCTACAAGTCGGCTATTAGTCGGCTACCCGCTCATAGCTATACGTCGGCTTCACCACCGCCGTAAGAAACCGCCCCTTGCTCGCCGCGCGCATGAAAGCCCGGTGCACCGACCGAGGCACCGCGAAATACCGGTAGACCGCGCCGTCCCGGAACGCCACTTCGAGCACGCTCAACTCGCCGTCGTACCCCACCGACGCGATGTGCCCCGAGACCACCGGCTGCCGCTCCACCGGACCGCCTCCTCGCCGGCTCCGCCCCCGCCACCGCAGCCCGGCTCCACTCCGAAAACCCCCGGGCGCGCGTCGCATCCGCATCCCATAACCGCTATCCGCATCAGCGACGCGCACCCGACCAGGGCTCCCCGCCCGTCTCCATCCGTCCGTCATTCCATCCAATCCCGCGACCGGGCACCCCGCATCCCCACCCCCGTGGGGGACGACAGCCCGACACCCGACCGGACAACGGCCTTCGACGAAACGAACGCACAAGCCCAGACCTTCAGGCCCAGACCTCGGGCCCGGCCTTCACCGGATCGCCAGGCCCCGAACCACCCGTATCAACTGATCCGGGTCGAACGGCTTCGTCAGATACGCATCGACGCCGGCCTCCCGGGCCCGCGCCAGATCCGCGCTCTGCGCACACGCACTGATGATCACGATCTTCAGATGGCTGGTCCGCGGATCCGCACGCAACCGCGCCGCGGTCCGTATCCCGTCCAACCTCGGCATCATCACATCCAGCGTCACCAGGTCAGGCCGCACTTCGTGCACCTTCCCCAGGCACTCTTCACCGTCCGCAGCAGAGGTCACTTCGAACCCCTCCATCTGCAGATTGACCATGATGAGCCGCCGGATCACCTCGTCGTCATCCACGACAAGGACCCGCCCGGCCTTCGCCCCCGGCCTACCGCCCACACCCAGACCCTAAGCGCCCGCCGCACCCTCCGGTGCCCGAACCGCCACTTCCCACCCCGCAACCACCCCCACACCCCCAACCCGCCGCCCCCGCACACCCCCGCGCCCCCACCCCACGGGAAACCCTGGCGCAACCACCACCCACGGACTGGTAATGTTTCACCCACCTCGAGCCCCCGTAGCTCAGGGGATAGAGCAACGGCCTCCGGAGCCGTGTGCGCAGGTTCGAATCCTGCCGGGGGCACCCAGTTTCACCAGCGGATATGGCCCCTCACCAGGGGCCATTACTGTTTGTAGGGTCCAGACCATGTGCAGCCGGAAGCGGCAATGTGCAGGCGTGTGACCTGCGCTGTGGCGTATTCGTGGCGGGGATCTTGCTGCGTTTTCGCAGGTCACGCCGGGAAAGCGAAGAGGCCCCCGGGAATCCCCAGGGGCCTACCGTACCGCCGCCGTTCAGTGCTTGCCGCGTAGCAACTTCTCGATCTTCTGGTTGTTGATCTCGTCTCGGCCGTCCAGGCACTTCGCGTACCGGCTCATCAGCACGTCCACGCTGTTGCCGGCGCGCTGCGCGACTTCGGGCGGGTCCATGCCCGCGTTGAGCCATGTCGACAGAGCCGCGTGCCGCAGGTCGTACGGCGTGCCGGCGAGCGGCGATGCTGCTTGCTCCGGTGTGAGTGCAAGTTCCCGTGCCTCTTGCCAGGCTCGGGAGTAGGTGGACGAGCCGACCAGGTCCCCGCGTTCGTTCCCGAAGACGCGGCCGTCCTTGGCACCTGGGAAGTCCCGGAGGTGACGCCGAAGATGCTTGACCAACACGGGCGGGATCGGGATACGACGAGTCTCTTCCTCGGCCCGGTTCTTGAGCCCGCGGGCATCGTGGGTGTCCCCGGAGTCGGTCCACCTCTTGCCAGCCGTCGGGCGGGTCTTGTGCAGGACGATGACGCCCCATCCCTTCTTGGGCAGAGTGCAGTCCGTGCGCAGGAGCCCCACCGCTTCCGCAGGCCGGAGTCCGGCGTAGTACATGCACGCGAACATGGCCACCAGGCGGCGGCCGCGGGCACGCGAGTAGCCGCCCACGTACGAAACGGCGATGAGGAGTTCGCGTGCCTGCTTCGGGTTGACGACGACGCGGCGGTCAACCTGCTTGTTCACCTTGGCGCCAGCCACTTTGATGGCGTCGATCGGGTGTTCCGTGAGCGCCCGCAGCTCGACTGCGCGCGTGAGTGCCCCGTAGAGGACTGACCTCTTGCGCCGTACCGTCTCAGCCGCAGCACGCCGGCCATCCTGGCGCAGCGCCAACGCGTCCAAGAGGGCGCGCATCGCGGCAGGTTCCGCGAGATCGGCCACCGGTCGCGATGAGCGGCCCACCCAGTGAAGGGCGTTCGCAACCTCGGTCGGCTGATCCGGCCAGCGTTCCGCGGGGATGAAGGCCCAGCCCCGCAGTGCCGCGCGCAACACGGCCGCATCAGGTCGCCCGGGGCGGTCCGCGAGCATCGCCAGTGTGGCGCCGGTCAGCGTCTCGCTGATGCTGTCGCGGTGATTGGCCGACGCAAAGGGCCACTTCGCCGCAGCGTAGGCGCAAGCGAACTCGTACCAGGTCAGCGGTGACGTCTTCTTCTCCATCGACGCTGGCAGCCCCGATTCGGTGTCGAAGGGCTCCCCGTCCTTCGTCGCCGTGACGAGCTTCGCGCGGAAGGTGTCGACCAGGCCCTTGGTGCGGAACCGCTCGTGGAACACCTCACCCGCCACGCGCCAGCGCAGTTCATACATGGGGTTCTTGGCGCGCTTGTCCAGGCGGATACCCCAGATGCGCACGTCCAGCGACTTCATGCCGCGGTCTCCTCAAGCCCGTTGAGCCATGCCGTGAAGTCCGAGCGCCAGACGCGCAGCTCACCGTTCGGGAGCTTCATGGCCGCGGGTGCCGTGCCAAGTTCACGCCACCGGTAGAAGGTGCGCCGAGACACGTCGCCGAGCTCGGCAAGGATCTGCGGCACGGTCATGAGTTCATCGGTCCTACCGGGCATCGTCCGCTCCTTCCTCGTCCCGTTCGGCGCGTGCTTCTCGTGCGGCTTCATGGCCGAGTTGTCGGGTGCGGTCGAGTCCTGCGGCGATGAGGGATTCGCCGGCGGTGTGTCCGTGGCCGGCGTACTCCCAGTGCGCGAGGACGAGTGTGGTGTCCGGGTCGGGCAGCGGGTGTCCGGCGGCTTCTGCGGCGGCGCGGCGGCGGGTCTCGTTCCACAGCATGCGGACTGCACGTAAGGCGCCCAGGGTGGTGGAGTAGCAGCGAGACTTGGTGGTGAAGTGGCCGCGGAAGCCGAGCATGTGGGCCCACTTGCGCAGGAGCAGGTGTTCGAGGCCGGGACGGGTGCCGAGGGTCCAGCAGGCGGCGACCAGGCGGCGGGCGTGGTCGGTCAGGTCGTGCCGGTCCAGGTCCGCCAGGCTGGCAATGCGGCGGTCGAGCGTCCCGGTCGCGGTCTCGGCGCCCTTGGTGGCGTACTTGGCGATGTAGCCGGCGACCGACCGATCGGTGAGCGGCCCGTCCGCGAGTGCGTTGCTGCGGATCGGCCGGACGTCGACCTGTCGCCCGAACACGAAGTGGCTCGGCAGGTCGGTGCCTTCTGCGTCGGGTCCGGGGACGCGGGCTCGGCCGGCGGCAACGCGCACGGCGGACTCGAGTACGTGGTGCCAGTCGCCGTATCCGTCGGGTGGTGGGGTGATGTCGTCTCCGGCGCGGCGTCCGGCGTCGAGGCGGATGACCGCGTGGAAGTGCACGGCGCCGCGCCGCTGGTACTCAGCGACCTTTGCGAACGATGGGCGCAGCAACTCGGCGCAGACGCGTTGCGTCAGCCCGACCGCGGCGGCCAGAGCGCGGCGAAGTTCGATGCTGAAGCGCGCCCACAGCGCTCCGGCGTGCGCGTTCCACAGGACCGCGGCGGTGTAGTCGTAGGTGTCCAGGTCGAGCGGGGTGCCGAGTTCGGCGGCATCGGGGCGGTGGCGGGTGCCGCAGCGGCAGCGTCCGGAGTCCGGGCGGTTGTGCACGGGCCCGAACGACGGGGCGGTCAGCGTGACGAACACGCGCGGGTGCGCGGCGACGTCGTCCGGGACGCCTTTGCCGCCGGCCAGTCCGGCGCTGATGAGGTGGTAGGTGTCGCGGCGGTAGGTCTCGGCGCAGGCCGGGCAGCGGGTGGTGCGGCGGTTGTTGCAGCGGACCAGCAGCGCGCCGGCGGGCAGGTCGTGTGCGGTCACCGTGTGGACGATTTCGCCGCTGGTGGTGTCGATGTCGGTGCGGTGGCCGTCGAGGCGGATCGGGTCGGCGCAGCCGCCGAGGCGTTCGAGCTGCGCGAAAAGTCCGGCACTGCGTCCGTGGCGGGCGGCGCGGGCCAGATCGGCGAGCGCCGCCGGCGCCACGTCCCCCGCGAGCAGCTGGGGCAAGGTTCCTCCAGGGTGGTCAGGTGAGTTCGAGGTGCGCGGCGATCTGTGCCGCGAGCGGGGCGGGGACGCCCAGTCGGGCTCGGAGAGCGTCCGGGGTCATCGGGTGGCCGGTCGTTCGGCGGTGTGTGTCGGCGATGCGGCGCGCGTGGTCCAGCAGCGCGGGGGCAACCACCGCAGGTGGCTTGGGAGGCGCAGGCAGAGCCACCGGTTCGGGTTCGACGTCCAGGTCGGGAAGGACCTCGACGGCCGGCGCTGGTTCAGGCGTGGGTGCGGGCTGCCGAACCGCGGCGGGTCGGTGGACGAGGAGCGTGCCGCCGAGGAACGCCAGAGCCGGCCATCCGGCGACCGTCAGCCGCAGCCACGCGGGCGGGTTCTCCAGGTCGAGGAGTCCGGCGGTGGCGACGTTCGCGCCGAGCGACGCGGCGAGCGCGACGAGGAACCACAGCCACGGCATGAACTGGCCGGCCCCGATGTCGCGGGCGGCGACCAGGCGGCGCCACGCCGCGACCAATAGCAGGTCGACGGACACGGGGTAGGCCCAGGCCTGCCAGCCGGACTGGCCGGCCGCCTGGGCGATGTCGTGCAGGTGCGAGAACGACAGCGCACCGGCGATGGCCGCCTGAACGAGCAGCGGGTCAAGGCGCAGGCGGGCAAGGGTCTTGGTCACCAGGACTCTCCGATCAGCGCATTCAGTGCCGCAGCTGCCTGGGCCGGGACCACGCCGTTGCCGAGCACGGTCAGTTGCGCGGTGCGGGACAGCCCCGGGGTGTCGGCGACCCAGCCGGCAGGCAGGCCCATCAGCCACTCGGAGAACCCGGGATTCAGTCGTCCCAGATCGTCAACTGGCCGAGGGGCGGGGCGGGTCGCCGCTTCCTGCGTGGCGACGGCTGCGGCGTAGTGGCCCCAGGTGCCAACGTCATCTGCGCCACCTCGTTCAGCGGTCTGGCGTTGGTGCCCAGCAGGTTCGACCGGCCGGACCTCCAGTCCCGCGCCGCCGGGGTCGGCAACAGCCGGACCGCGGTGCGCAGGTTCAGCCCGCCGTTCCCGCGCAGTCCGGGACCGGTGTGGTCCGAGGCCCGCGGGGTCGGCAACAGCCGCGTCCCACGCGAGGACGAACAGCCGGCGACGCTCGTGGGCCGCTCCCACATCGGACGCTCGTACACAGCACCACCGCGCATCGAACCCGAGGCGGGCAAGGTCACCGAGCACGACGTCGAAGCCGAGCCGGAGGTGATGCCCCACGTTCTCCAACACGACCCAACGAGGTCGAAGGAGGCCCAGGGCACGAGCGACATGGGGCCAAAGGTGCCGGGCATCGTTGACTCCCTTCTTCTGGCCGGCGGACGAGAACGGTTGGCACGGGTAGCCGGCGGTGACCAGGTCGACGGGCGGAACGGACTGCCAGTCGACGGTCTTGATGTCGCCGAGGTTCGGGACGCCGGGCCAGTGGCGGGCGAGCACCGCGGCGGCGGCCGGGGCGTTGTCCGCGTGCCAGAGGACCGAGCCGCCGACGACGTCGGTCACGGCCAGGTCCAGGCCGCCGTATCCGGAGCACAGCGACCCGATCCGCAAGCCGGGTGCAGGTGTCGAGGCGAGCACGAGGCACTCCTTTCGGATGGAGGCGTGGTGCGGTACGGCACCGGGGCGCGGGTGGCCGGCCGGTGCCGTACCGGGGAATCGGGGATTTCAGGTGCGCCAGTGCGGGCCGAAGGGCTCCACGTGGGGGTGGGCGTCGTACCAGCGTTCGGCGCATTCCTTGTGGCAGGGGCGGCCGCGGTCGGAGACGAGGAACGTCAACTCGCCGCAGATCACACAGGGTTCGTGCGATCCGCCCCAGTGCGATCCGCTTGTCCAGTCGAGGGCGACGCCCATGTCATCCCACGCGCGGGAAGCTGTGACCGGGCGGCGGGTACTGGCCGTAGTCGAGTTCGCCGGTGGCGGTGAGCGGCGGCGTCAGCGCGTCGTAGAGGACGTCGGAGAATGCGCGGTCGCGACCGGGAAGCGCGTCGTAGGCGTTGAAGCCGTTCGCCAGGTCGGCGGAGCGGTCGGCATCGTCCAGGACGCGGGCCCGGTACTCGTCCGGGTCGTAGCCGAAGTAGTCGTTCATCGGGCGCCGGCCGCGGTGGCGTAGCGGGTGCCGCGGCAGTGGCGGCACGGGCGCAGACGCAGGAAGACCCAGCCGCGCTGGACGGTTCCGGCGCCCGAGCAGACGCTGCACATGGCCGAGTAGCGCGGTGCGCCGGTGATGTCGCTGGTGTTCACTGGAGTTCTCCTCACTCCTTGTGGGTGGTGGGTGACCCGGCCGGACGCCGATGACTTGGTGGTTGGAGGCGTCCGGCCGGGGCGGAGCTACTGCGCAGGTGCGGTCGCGGTGTCGTTGCCCGTGCCGTGGCAGGCCGGGCAGCGTTCGGTGCCATGGCCGGTGGCAACGACGGGGAAGCCGTCGCAGTCGGGGCAGGGGTACATCACGGGCCCTCCTTTCAGGTCAGGTGCGGGCAGTCGGGGTCGGTGCAGCAGGGCACGGACCGGCGTGCGGCGTACGCGCTGCCGGTGGCGAGCCAGCCGCCGAGCGACTGCACGGGCACCGAGGTCCGGCGGACCGGGCGGCCGGCGAGCCAGTCGCGGCACTGGGTGGTGAAGCCGTCGCCGTGCCAGAGTTCGCGGGCACTGTCGGCGAGCCAGCCGCCCAGGGTCGGCACGCGCGGTGCGTCCTCGAAGTCGGTTCCGAAGATCACGGGTTGTCCTCCTCTCGGGTCTCGTCGCAGGAAGCGGGTTCGGTGCCGGTGCCGAAGCACCGCAGGCACCAGCCGTCCTGGCTGCCGACACGGCGGCGGGCGCGACCGACGCGGACCGGGACGGTCACGGTCTGGCCGCCCTCGCACGCGGTGCACGGTTCCGGGGAGTCGGTCACGGCAGCCGGCCGTTGAGCCGGTCGGCGTAGGTGCGGGCGTCCCGGGCGACGTCGGCGATGCCGGGCATGCCGGGGTCGTGGAGCGCGGTGCGTTCGAACAGGTCGGCCTTGTGGTCCATGACCTCGGCCGGGTCGCCGACGCCGTCCACGATGAGTTCCTTCAACTCGCGGATGAGCGCGGTGACCTCGGAGAGCGTGGGGCGGTCGGTCATGCCGGTTCTCCTTTCGATTCGGGCATGGGTCGGGTAGGGACCTGGCGTGATGCGGTCACGCCGCCGGAGGTACGGTGAATGCGGTCGGGCTAGGCGACCAGATCGGCGCCGTCGTCGGCGTCCACGTCGGGCACCGGCAGCGGGACCGGCCCGGGGCTGCCGAGCGTGCGGCAGGCCACGTCGAACAGGCCAGCCGGGTCGGACGCCAGGAACCTGTACTTGTGGGCCCGTTCGGCCACGGCGTCTTCGTCAACCGTGGGGATGCGGACCCGGGTGAAGCCCTTGGCGCCCTCGCGGGCGATGGTCGCGACCCCGATGTACTTCGGGTCTTGCAGGAACATCGGGTGTGCGTCCGGGTACATCCGGATCGCCTGCCCCAGGCCGGCGTCCGCGGCTTCCATCGTGGCGACCGCGAACGCGACCTTCAGGGTGCACACGTCCCGGATCTGCGTCGGGATCGCGTCCCCGGTGCCCTTCTGGGTGAGCAGGACGGTGAAGAAGCCGACGTTGCGGCCCTTCTTGACCAACTGCTCGATCAGCCGTACCAGTTCGTGTGCGGCGGCGGCCTCCTCGCGGGTGGTGCCCTTGCCGGTGTAGAAGAACGTGTGCGCCTCGTCCACGACCAGCACGATCAGCGGCCACAGCGCGGACGGGCCCACGTGCCACAGGTTCTTCACGCCCAGGTGCTCGCGCAGGGCGCCCTGGCGTTGCTGCATCAGCTCGTACAGGTACCGGACCAGCTCCAGGGCTTCCTTGATGTCGTCGCCCAGGTGCACGAACGCCCGCGGTGCGACGTCGTCGTAGTCCGGGCCGCCCTTGCCGTCCAGGAACGCGAACTGCACGTACGGGCAGTCCGCCAACTCGCCGACCAGGTGCATGATGAGCTGCGTCTTTCCGTAGCCCGGCAGGCCGACCACGGTCATGCCCGGCACGCCGGACAGCCGCAGTCGGATCTCCTCCCGAACCTCGTCACGCCCGAGCAGGACGCTGGTCAGGCCCATGTCGCGCCCTTCCTCGGGCTGTACGGGACGGTCAGCGGGTCGGTGATCAGCGCCCGGATCTTCAATTTGCCCGGGACGTCCTGCTCGACCGTGACCCGCTCACAGCGCCAGGCGTTGCGCAGGTGCTCGGCCTGCTTCTGCACCTCCGCCAGGCCCACACCGTGCATCGTGCCGACCGTGGCCACGAACCCGCCCTCGATCGGCTCGGCCCGGAACCGCGGCACCTCGACCCGGGGCGTGCGGCCCCGCGGCAACTGCGGGTTGTTCAGCCACGCGAACTCGCGACGCCCCGCCGTGGGCTCCTCCCACTTCAGGCCGAGGTTGAGCGCGAGCTGCACCCAGTCGCGCTGAGCGCGCCGCGCCAGCCGGATACCGGCCCGCCCCTCAGGCGAAAGGCCGGCCAGGTACTTCATCCGCATCACGCCGATCGCCACGAACGGCGAGGACAGGCCCAGCAGCTCAAGGCCCACGACCAGATCCGAGGCCATCGCTCAGCCCTGCTTCCCGGCCGGCGCGAGCGCGGTCACCGCGACAGCGCGGAACGAGACGCCGTGGGTCTTGCGCCCGTTGAACTCCATCTCCCAGGACCGCGCGACCATCCCGGTCATCGCGACCATCGCACCGGGCAGCAGGTCATCGGCGATGCCGGTCTCCGGGACCGCCACCGTCAGCAACTCCACCGCGCCGTCGAAGACGAAGTTCACCGTCACGTTCACCAGCGGAACGCCGGTCTCGTGGTCCACCGCGATCTCACCCGTGCGCTTGTCCTTGACCTTCGGCACCGGCGGCATGGCCACCATCACCATCGCTGCCGTCACGTCCACCGGAATCGCAACCATGTCCATCTCCTTGAGAGTCGCAACTTCCTTGCCTCACAAAGAAACCGCGGCATGCGGGGACGTCGGGACCTCCGGCATGGACGTACAGGGACGTCTTCAGTACTCTCGAAACGTCCCTACTACGCGCGGGGGTGCGTGGACATGGCGAACGAGCGGCTGCGAAATGCCGTTGCTGACAAGGGAATCAAGATCAGCGATCTCGCTGGACACCTCGGTGTTGACCCCAAGACCGTGGAGCGGTGGATCACCAAAGAACGCGTTCCGCACCGTGCACACCGCGAAGGTGCTGCACGCTACCTCGGTGCGGATGAGATCTACCTGTGGCCAAGTGTCGAAGATGACCCGCACACCAAGCGGGCCAGTCAGGCCGAACTAGTCACGATGTACCCGAACCGCAGCGCCGTGCCAGCCAAGCTGTGGTCAACGCTGCTGGGCCGCTCCCGTGAGTCCATCGATCTACTGGCGTTCGCAGGGTTGTTCCTCGCCGACACACGCGCCGATCTAGCCGATGTTCTTGCGGAGAAGGGACGTTCAGGGACGCGGGTACGCATCCTTCTCGGCGATCCTGATAGCCCTGCGGTACGTGCGCGCGGGGATGAAGAGGGCATCGGCGACGGCCTCGCGGCGCGTGTACGGCTGGCGCTCAATTACCTGCGTCCGGCATTGGCACAGCCGGGTGTCGATGTTCGTCTGCACGGTGTGGTGCTGTACAACTCCATCTACCGCTTCGACCGGGATGCCTTGGTCAACACGCATGTCTACGGGGCGCCAGCGGCGCAAAACCCGGTTCTCCACCTGCGACAAGTCTCCGGGGGACGCGTGTACACCCACTACATGGCCAGCTTTGATCGTGTCTGGGAGAGCGCAAGGCCGGTCGCCGAGGTGTCGTGACAAGCTGATGGCATGGCTCGTATCGACTATCTGGACGACCCAGAAGCCCCGCCGGCGAACAGCCTCGTTCCGTCCGTCACCGCAGTTGCGACAGACGAAGCCGGGCGAATCCTCTTGGTGCACAAGACCGACAACGACCTTTGGGCGCTGCCCGGTGGCGGCATGGACCTCGGCGAATCGATCGCTCACGCGGCGGTCCGCGAGGTGAAGGAAGAGACGGGAATCGACGTCGAGGTCACCGGGATCATCGGGATCTACACCAACCCGGGGCACGTCATGGCGTACGACGACGGCGAGGTCCGCCAGCAGTTCAGCGTGTGCTTCACCACCCGTGTGCTCGGCGGGGAACTCCGGACCAGCAGCGAGACGAAGGAGGTCGAGTTCGTTGCGGTCGATCGGCTGGACACACTGAGCATCCATCCGTCGATGCGGATGCGAATCGACCACTACCTAGAAGGCCGGACTGAGCCCTACATCGGTTAGCCGAGATTCTGTCCGCTGTACCGCAGCGCGCAGGTACGGGCGTGCGTTCGTGATCGCCGTGTGCACCGGGTCACCGGCCGAGTAGCGGACGAGAATCTCGTCGATGCGCGCCTCGAACGGCAACGACTGGCCCTGCGGACCGGTCGTCATGTCGGAGTAGATCAGGGCGTCCAGAACCGGGCCGTCCTCACGCTCGTAGTCCGCAAGGTCGGTGGCCAGGTTGCGCTGCTCAGCCTCATACACGGCGCCTGAGTGATGTGCGATCAGGCAGCACAGGCGACGGCTGGCACCTTGAGTCGCTCCGAATCTCGCGCCGTCCAGCGGGTGAAAGCCGGTGTGGCGAATCTCAGGCGCGTATCCGATGTCGTGCAGCCAGGCGCTGGCCACCAACAGGTTCCGGTCTGCTTCGGGCACGACAACAGCGATGGCTTCCGCCTTGGCGGCGACGGCTTGGACATGTGCCCAACGGTCACCGAGTGGGGGCAGCATCTTCTCTGCCAGCGCTGCCGCAGCCGAGGGGGTCGCGAGGTCCGTTCCCATGACAGCCACAGTAGGTGCTCCGCGGAGACGGGCCCTAGCCGGAACGCGCGACGCGGGGTGCGTCAAAAGTTTCCCTACGTGTTCAAGAAGCCCGGCGCGCCACGCGCGCCGGGCGCGCGGCCGGCTCGCCGCTCGGCCGGGCGTGCGGCGTTCCGCCGGTCCCGGCCGGCGGCGGCCACCGCGCGCCCACGAAGTGCAGGCGCGCGACTCGATCCGTGGGACCGGCTCCACGAAGCTTTGCCGAACCTCGATAGCCGGGGGCCCACCGGGAGCAAGAACGGGGGCCCAATGTGGGAATTCGGGTGGGGTGGCAAGCCCCCCACATTCACCGATCAAGTTTACGGGCCCCCGTTCATGCTCCCGCCCCGGCGATCAAGGTTCGGCAAACCGTCGCTCCACCTATCGAATTGCGCGGGATCGCCACCCCCAGCGGCTTCAACGCTTCACATGATCACGGCCCTGATCGCCATCCACCTGATCGATCGGCGACCCCCCGATGTCTCGCTGCCTTTTAGGGCCGCTGACCAGTAGTCCCATCGTTCCGACGAACGCGACGATCGCCCCAGACGCAAGCCACCACCAGTCACCGTCGTTCTCAGATGCGCCGTAGAACAAGGAACCCGAAGTCACGAGGAAGACAACAGCTAGCCAAATACCCTGCCAGTCGCGTCGCCGCGAATCCTCAACCTCGATAATGCCCTTAATGGTGGCGTCGATGTGGCCAAGAAGTTTCGTTCTGATTCCGCTGTCCTTCGGCAGAAGCCCAAGAATCTCCAGGTCCATCTTCACCTTGTGACGACCACGCGGCTGCCTGTACTGATGGTTGAGAAATCCGCTCAGCAAGGCAGCCACGGCGATGGCTGCGGGCACCAAGACCAGCCACTTCATGCCTCCACGCTATGCCTCATATGACGTCAGTGCCCCTCGGGGCGGGGTGCAGGGGCCGCAACCCGGTCGTGGCGTACTCGTGGCGAGCACCCTGATAACGAAGGGCCTCCGAGCTTCTGACCTGCACATATGCTTGGGATTGTAGGTGCCTCCGGAGCCGTGTGCGCAGGTTCGAATCCTGCCGGGGGCACCTCGCAAGACCAGCGGATATGGCCCCTCACCAGGGGCCATTACTGTTTGTAGGGTCCAGACCATGTGCAGCCGCATGCCGCTCTGAGCGGCTGTTTGTCGCCATCTGCGAAACAGGTGCGAAACGGCCCGCCAGTCCGTGAGGACCGCGGGCCGCTGTGTTCGCGCAGGTCAGTGGGCCTGACCTCATTCACTTGTGCTTCTTCCCCTTGCCCTTCTTCTTGCGCTTGCCGCCCTTCGCCGCCTTGTCCGGCTTCGCCAGGCCCTCGTTCAAGCGCTCCTCGATCAGCTTGTTGTTCGCGTCGCGGCGCCCGTCGATGCACTTGGCGTAGACCCGCAGCAGCGTCTCCACACTGTGGCCGGCTCGTTCGGCGACGTCCGTCGGGTCGGCCGTGCCGTTGAGCCCGAGCGAGACCCCGCCGTGGCGTAAGTGGTCCTAACAAAGGCGTTGTACGTGCCTGAGCGTGATGAGGCAGGTGGCGAGGGCGAGGAAGGCTTCGTGGATGTCGTCGCGGCGTTCCCAGCGGATCCGTAGGCGGCGGAAGCCGTGGAGCCA
>NZ_JAKFHA010000022.1 GCF_021502675.1 Yinghuangia soli | reverse complement strand
CCGCGCCAAGCAACCCACAACCATTTCCCCATCCGCGCACCAAAATCGAGCAAGCGTCAGGGATCTCATTCGCTTCGTAGCGCCGGCGTCGGCAAGTGGCGGAGCCATCTGCCGTCACGCAGCGGCCGCGCCATCCGGCGCGGCCGCAATCCTTCTCTTCTCGGATTCAAAGCATCCCCTGCTTGCTACTGCACCCTTTCGGTTGCGCGCGCCCGCATCGCGAGTGCGCGCAACTATCCACTCATTCTTGAGACTTCATGTGCACGGCTACGTGGTCGCGATGGTGCGGTGCTGCCATCGGCAGCGCCGCACCATCCGACCCTCGGCTCGCTTCCCGTTCAGCACGCCCGCATCGTGCGGAATCCCTGCCATTCCGAAGCATTGCTCGCGGCACGCGGCAGACTCGTGTTCGGGATTCACATCAGCCAACGGACGCGCCTCCAGGGCGCAACTGCGGTCCTGGTCTTCTCTCATCAACGCAGGCCCCCCTGCTTGGTACAGCGCTCTTTCGTTAGCGCGCGCCCGCACTGCGGGCGCGCGCAACTCTTCGTGCGCTGCTGCCCTTGTGGCGCGATGGACGCTGCAACGGACGCGGGCGTTGACGGGGCGGGTGGCATGGGAAAACACCGAGGCCCGACCCCCTGGGGGGGTCGGGCCTCGGTGGCTGCGGATGCGACCTGAGGTCGGGGTCCGTCAGGTCAGTTGTCGCCGTCCTCGTCGATGAGGAAGCCGCGCATCGGGGTGGCCTGCTGCATCGGCTGCGGCTGGGGGGCCTGCGGGCGGACGGGGGCCATCTGCTGCGTCATGGGCTGGCTCATGGCGGGTGCCATCTGCTGGCCGATGGACGGCGTCATGGCCGGGGTCATGGCCGACGGCACGGGGGCCGAGGACATGGCCGGCGGGAGCGACGCGGTGGCCGGGGTCCGCGGCGGGGCGAGCGAGTCGTCCGCCTGGGACTCGAGCTGGCGCAGCTGGCTGTCCAGGTAGGACTTGAGCCGGGTGCGGTACTCGCGCTCGAAGGCGCGCAGGTCGTCGACCTTGCGCTCCAGCGTGGCGCGGGCGCTCTCCAGCGAGCCCATGGCGACGCGGTGCTTCTCCTGCGCGTCCCGCTCCAGCGCGTCGGCCTTCGAGCGCGCGTCGCGCTCCATGCCCTCGGCGCGGGTACGGGCCTCGCCGACGATCTTGTTGGCCTCGGAGCGGGCCTCGGCGATCGCCTGGTCCGCGGTCTGCTGCGCGAGCGCGAGGACGCGGGCCGCACTGTCGCCGCCCGGGCTCATCTGCTGCGGAGCGCCGAGCTGCGGGGCACCACCGAGCTGCGGGGCACCGCCGAGCTGCGGCGGACCGCCGAGCTGGCCCTGCTGCTGCATCGGGTGCTGCTGCTGGAGCTGGCCGCCCATGTGCTGGCCCTGCATCTGCTGGGTCTGCATCTGCTGGCCGGGGAACTGCCCGCCCTGCAGCTGGCCCTGCATCTGGCCGCCCTGCAGCTGACCCGGCATGCCGCCGGGGCCGAGCTGCGGCTGGCCCAGCTGCGGCTGGCCCTGCTGCATCGGGTGCTGGGGGCCGCCGTGCATCTGCTGTGGGCCGCCCATCTGCTGCTGCGGGGGCGGCGGAACCGGGGTCGGCCCGGATATGGCAGCCGGGACCGGAGCGTCGGGGCGTTCACGCTCCTTCCGCTGCTGGGCTTGCTGCTGACTTTGGGCAGCAGCCCGCGTCGCGGCAGCCAGCTTGGCCCGCAGGTCTTCGTTCTCGCGAAGCAGGCGGGTCAGCTCCGCCTCGACCTCGTCGAGGAACGCATCGACCTCGTCCTCGTCATAGCCCTCGCGGAGACGGACGGTCGTGAACTGCTTGTTACGCACGTCCTCGGGGGTCAACGGCATTTCTTCACCTCAGCGTGATCGTCGGCATCCGGACAGACCGTACCGCTTACAACCTGCCGACGACGGCGATCAGGATGTAGACGATGATGATCAGTACGAAGAAGGACAGGTCGAGCGCTACGCCCCCGAGGCGCAGGGGAGGAATGAACCTGCGCAGCAGCTTGAGCGGTGGATCCGTGACGGAGTACGTCGCCTCCAGCAGCACGACCATGACCCCACGGGGTTCGTAGGACCGCGCGAACTGGAACACATAGTCCATCACCAAGCGGAAGATCAGCAGGAACAGGAAGCAGTACAGGACGATGGTCAACACCTCGCCCGCGACGCTCATGCCTCTGCCCCCTCATACGCGTTCCCGGGAGACCCGGTTCCTCTCTTCAGCGCTCTCGCACCCCTCTGACATCAACCAGGCTCAGCTCTGGTTGAAGAACCCGCCCTCGGCGATGCGGGCCTTGTCCTCTGCTGTCACATCGACGTTAGCAGGCGACAAGAGGAACACTTTCTGCGTCACCCGCTCGATACTGCCGTGCAGACCGAAGACCAGGCCGGCAGCGAAGTCGACAAGTCGCTTCGCGTCGGTGTCCTCCATCTCGGTCAGGTTCATGATGACCGGGGTGCCTTCACGGAAGTGCTCACCGATCGTACGTGCTTCGTTGTAGGTGCGGGGATGCAGCGTCGTGATGCGGTACGGCTCACGCTCGCTGACGACTTTGTGTACGGTCACCGGTGCACTGCTCTCGGGGCGGCGGTCGGGAATGGTCGACACGGTGGCCCGGTGCTCGTCGAGGCTGCGTTCGCTGCGCTCGACGTGCAGGGCGGGCACGGACCTGGGGATCTCTTCGCGGCGCTCGCGCGGTTCCTCCCGCCGCGGCGGTTCCTCCCGGCGCTCTTCGCGCCGCTCCGCACGGGGCTGCTCGGCAGCTCGTTCGGCACGGCCGTCCGGACCGATGTCGTCCTCATCGTAATCGTCGTACTCGTAGACATCGTCCTCCACGAGGCCGAGGTAGACCGCCATCTTGCGCATTGCGCCGGCCATAGTCAGGGTCCTCCATGGTGGATCGGCTGTGGGTCACCGTGGGTCGTGCGATCCACTTCATGGCGACGCTACCGGAGCAAGCGCCTGACGCCGAGCACCGCAGTACCGATGCGTACATGTGTCGCCCCGGCCTCGACGGCCTGCTCGAGGTCGTTGCTCATCCCCGCCGAAACCATGGTTGCAGCCGGATGCGCTTCGCGCAGGCGGGTTGACATTTCCGCCAACGTCTCGAAGGCGGCCGCGGGTTCCGCACCCAGGGGGGCGACTGCCATCAATCCGCCCAGCCGCAGGTGGGGGGCCTCGGCGATGGCGTCGGCGAGGGCCGGGACGTCGGCCGCGAGCGCGCCGCCGCGGCTCGCGTCGCCGTCCAGGCTCACCTGGATCAGGCACGTGATGGCACGCTCGCGGCGGGCCGCGCCGGAGGCCAGCGCATCGACGAGCCGGGCCCGGTCGACCGAGTGCACGACGTCCGCGTAGGCCGCGACCGAGCGTGCCTTGTTGGTCTGGAGCTGACCGATGTAGTGCCAGGTGAGATCGAGATCGACCGTGGCCGCGGCCTTGGGAGCGGCCTCCTGGTCGCGGTTCTCCCCCACCTCGCGGACCCCGAGGCCGGCGAGCAGCCGGACGTCGGACGCGGGGTACGTCTTGGTCACCACGATCAGGCGCACATCGCCGTACGGACGGCCCGCCGCATCGCATGCGGCGTCGATGCGGGCGCGGACGTCGCGCAGGTTCGCGGCCAGGTCGTCGCGGCGGATGCGGTCGGCATCCGACAAGGCACCGGACTGGGCACCGGACTGGGCGGCGGAGTGGGCGTCGGCGGGTTCCGGACTCATGGGTCCATCGTCTCCGAGCAGGTCCCGGCCCGGCTCAGCGGGGCCGGTCGGCCGCGTCGGGGGCAAGCCAGACGTATCCGGCGATGCGCCCGGTCTTGCCGTCGCGGCGGTAGGAGAAGTGGTCCGCGGACTCGCGGGTGCAGATGTGCGATTTCTCACCGGCCGGGACGCCGGCGTCCGCCAGCTGGGACCAGACCCCGGCGACGATGTCCAGGGCCGAAGTCCCCTCGGGGGTCCGCGACCTGGCCTGCGGGATGCGGGCCGCGACCTCGTCGCACATCGCGTCCGGCACTTCGTAGCAGGGACCGCAGACCGCCGGGCCGGTGGCCGCGACGATCCGCTCGGGCCGCGCACCGAGCCGGACCATGGCCTCGACGGTGTCGGGGATCACACCCGCGAACAGTCCGGGGCGCCCGGCGTGCGCCGCGGCGGCCACCCCGGCGACCGGGTCGGCGAGGAGTGCGGGCGTGCAGTCGGCGACCAGGACCGCGAGGGCGAGGCCCGGCGTGCGGGTCACCACGGCGTCGGCCTCGGGGACCGGCCCGGCCCACGGCCCGTCGACGACGGCGACCTCGCGGCCGTGCACCTGGTTCATCCAGACCACCCGGTCCGCGTCGAGGCCGAGGGCCTCCGCGGTGCGGGCCCGGTTGCCGCGGACCGCGCGGGGGTCGTCGCCGACGTGCCCGCCGAGGTTCAGCTCGCCGTACGGTGCGGCGCTCTCGCCGCCCCAGCGGTCGGTGAACGCGAAGTGCACGCCGCTCGCCGCGGTCCGGAGGCTGAACACGGTGGCTCCTCACAGAGTTTGGTCGGGGACCTCCGCCGGAAACGGTCCGGGCTCCTGCCTCCCGAAGGAGCAGGAGCCCGGACCGTCAGGCTGGGTCACTGCAGATGCACGTCTACTTCATGAACGGCGGGACGTCCAGGTCGATGTCCTCGCGGACCGGCTCGGGCACCAGCGGGGTGCGCGGCGCCGGCGGGTACTGGCTCGACGGGGAGTCCACCGGGCCCAGCACGCTCTGCCCGCCCGGGGCGGCGGTGCGCTGCGGCTCCGCGGGGCGCTGCGGCTCGGCCGGGCGGTTGAGCTTGCCCAACTCGCTCTTGGACGGCGGCTGTCCGCCGTCGAAGCCGGCCGCGATGACGGTGACGCGGACCTCGTCGCCGAGCGCGTCGTCGATCACCGCACCGAAGATGATGTTCGCCTCGGGGTGGGCGGCCTCGCTGACCAGCTGGGCGGCCTCGTTGATCTCGAACAGGCCGAGGTCCGAACCGCCCGAGATGGACAGCAGGACGCCGCGGGCGCCGTCGATGGACGCCTCCAGCAGCGGGCTGGAGATCGCCATCTCGGCGGCCGCGACCGCGCGGTCGTCGCCGCGCGCCGAGCCGATCCCCATGAGCGCCGAACCGGCCTCGGACATCACGGACTTGACGTCCGCGAAGTCGAGGTTGATGAGACCCGGGGTGGTGATCAGGTCGGTGATGCCCTGCACACCGGAGAGCAGCACCTGGTCGGCGGAGCGGAACGCGTCCAGCACGCTCACCTGGCGGTCGGAGATCGACAGCAGGCGGTCGTTCGGGATGACGATGAGGGTGTCGACCTCTTCGCGCAGCTGCGCGATGCCGTCCTCGGCCTGGTTCGCGCGGCGGCGGCCCTCGAAGGTGAAGGGCCGGGTGACCACGCCGATGGTCAGCGCACCGAGGTTGCGCGCGATGTTCGCGACGACCGGGGCACCGCCGGTGCCGGTGCCGCCGCCCTCGCCCGCGGTCACGAAGACCATGTCGGCCCCCTTGAGGACCTCCTCGATCTCCTCGCGGTGGTCCTCGGCGGCCTTGCGGCCCACCTCGGGGTTGGCGCCGGCGCCGAGCCCGCGGGTCAGTTCGCGGCCGACGTCGAGCTTGACGTCCGCGTCGCTCATCAGCAGCGCCTGCGCATCGGTGTTGATCGCGATGAACTCGACGCCCTTGAGACCGACCTCGATCATGCGGTTGATGGCGTTGACACCGCCACCGCCGATGCCTACGACTTTGATGACTGCGAGGTAGTTCTGGGGTGCTGCCACGCCGAAGGCCTCTCGCCTCGAGTTCCGGTCGCCACGCCGTGAGCTGGTCGTGCCGACATTGCCGACAGGGGAAGTCCCGGGGCCCTGGCCCGTGGTGAGCCGCCTGAGCCCGAAACCTCACCCTCAGGTATAGAGTTAGGCCTGCGCTTGTCGGTAAACCGCGTCAACCTGGGGCTACGCAGGACACTAGGTGCCCGAAGGGTCCGGTTCAACGAACACGCCGAGCGATCCCCCCTACTTTTTGCCGTGGTGTTTTTATCGCACCGAACACGACTCGACCTAAAGCGGGGCGTTCCTGGTCGCCGGCGCCTCGGGGACGCTGACGTCGTACACCTTCGCCTTGTGCTTCATCAGCACGGCCAACACCTGGGCCTTGCGCGGGGAATCCTCTGCTCCGCCCCACATCACCACGACCCCGTCGTCCAGGGTCAAGACGATGTCGTCCCGGGTCCGTGCGGTGATGGCGCGGACCTTCGGGGCGACGGCGGCCGGCAGCGTGCCGATGACGTCGACGACTCCGCGCAGCAACTTCTCGTCCGCTGTGGCGGGGTCGGCGGCGACCACCGGCACCCCTTGGGGCGCCGCGTCCACCGTACCGAACCGTACGCCGGTTTTGTCGATCTCCGCGAAACGCCCGGATTCCGGCATCACTGCTGCGACTTGACGTTCCGTCACGCGGATCGCGACGGTGTGCGGCCAGTCCCGTTCGACGGTCACCGACGCCACGCGCGGGATCGCCGCCACGCGCCGTTCGATCGCGCCGACGTCGACGCGCGCCAGCGGGGTGCCGACCGGGACCCGGGCCGCCTCGGTGATCTGATCGGGAGTCAGCACGCCGGTGCCGCGCACCTTGACGGTGCGGGCATCCAGGAGCGACGAGTACATGACGACGCCCCACGTGCCCGCGGCCAGGACGACCACGGCCAGAATCACGATCAGCGGCCTGAGGTTCGTCCAGCGGCGCCCGGCCTGCGGCTTGCCGCCCGGCCCGGACTTCCCGGCCCGCGCTCCGGGCCGGCCGTACATGCCGAACCGGCCCAGGCGGGCAGGCTTTCCGGCCCGGCCGGCCTTCCCTGCCCCGCCGGGTTTCCCGGACTTGCCCGGCCGGCCGGACGCGCCGTTCTTCCCCGCGCTCCCGGAGGCCGCGGCCCGGCCGGAACCGCCCGGCCCGGCGGCCCGGCCCGACCGGGCGTCGCGGCCCGGGTTCGGCCTGGCCGGGCGCTCCGCGGTCGGCTGACGGTCCCTCACCTGGCGTCTGCCTCCTCCGGAATCGGGTGCTTCAGGTACGCGCCGCCGCGATGGCCTCGTGCACCATGCGCACCAGCGTCTCGTCCGCGTCGCGGCGGCCGAACTCGGCGGCCGCCCGGCCCATGCCGTGCAGCCGCTGCGGGTCGGTGAGCACCGGGAGGACGTTCTCGGCGATCCAGTCGGGGGTCAGGTCGGCGTCGTCGACCAGCAGTCCGCCGCCCGCCTTGACCACCGGCTGGGCGTTGAGCCGCTGTTCGCCGTTGCCGATGGGCAGCGGTACGTACGCGGCCGGCAGTCCGACCGCGGACAGTTCGGCGCAGGTCATCGCGCCCGCGCGGCAGAGCACCATGTCGGCCGCGGCGTACGCGAGGTCCATCCTCTCCAGGTACGGCACCACGACGTACGGCGGCGCGCCGGGCGGCGGTGTGATGGTCAGCTCGTTGTTGGGCCCGGCCGCGTGCAGCACCTGCACGCCGGCCGCCAGCAGCCGCTCGGCGGTGCCGGCCAGCGTCTCGTTGAGCCGCCGGGCGCCCTGCGAGCCGCCGAAGACCAGCAGCGTGGGCCGCAGCGGGTCGAGCCCGAAGGCGACCCGGGCCTTCTCGCGCTCGGCCTCCCGGTCCAGCGTCGCGATCGCGCGGCGCAGCGGGATGCCGATGTAGCGCGCGTTGCGCAGCTTGCTGTCCGGCGTGCTGACCGCGACGAAGTGGGTGTAGCGCGCGCCGATCTTGTTGGCCAGGCCGGGACGGGCGTTGGCCTCGTGGACGACGATCGGCACGCTCTGGCGCTTGGCGGCCAGGTAGCCGGGCAGGGCGACGTACCCGCCGAAGCCGACCAGCACCGAGGCCTGCACGCGCTCCAGGACCGCGGCCGCCTCGCGGATGGTGCCGCGCAGGCGTCCGGGCACGGTCATCAGCTCGGGGGTGGGCTTGCGCGGCAACGGGACCGCCGGGATCAGCGCCAGCTCGTAGCCGCGGGCCGGGACGAGTTTCGTCTCCAGGCCCTTGGACGTGCCCAGCGCGGTGATGCCCACATCGGGGTTCTCCCGCCGCAACGCATCCGCGAGGGCGAGAGCCGGCTCGATGTGCCCGGCGGTTCCACCGCCGGCGAGGACGACATGCACCTAAGTCACCGCTCCCTGCGCGGCAGGATCCGCGCGAACGCACGGCGGACCGCCCCTGGACCCTGGGCCGCGAGCTGCTTTTGTGCTCCCGGTTCGGTACGGGCGAACGAGAGCAGCATGCCCACGGCGAACATGGTCGGAAGCAAGGCGGAGCCTCCGTAGGACACCAACGGCAAGGGCACCCCGGCGATCGGCAGCAGACCGAGCACCGCACCGATGTTGATCGTGGCCTGGGCCGTGATCCACGCGGTTGCGCCCCCCGCGGCCAACCGTACGAAGGGGTCCTTCGTACGGCCGGCGACGCGGATACCCGCATAGCCTAGGGCCGCGAAGAGGGTGAGGACCGACAGCGTCCCCACCAGGCCCAATTCCTCCCCGATCACGGCGAAGATGAAGTCCGTGTGGGCCTCCGGCAGGGTGCCCCATTTCTCATAACTGGTTCCGATTCCGCTGCCGAACAGGCCGCCCGTGGACAGCGCATAGATGCCGTGCGCGGCCTGGAGCGTCTCGCCGGTGGGGTCGGAGAACGGGTCGTAGACCGAGGCGAAGCGGGATGCCCGGTGCGGCTTCATGAGGATGAAGACCGTGGCCAGTGCGGCCGCGGTGGACAGCGCCAGCACGAACAGGCGTCCGGGTGCCCCCGCGACCCACAGGAGGGCCAGGACGACCACCGTGAGGATCATGGCGGTACCCATGTCGCCGCCCATCATCACCAGGCCGAGGACCAGCAGGGCGCCGGGGAAGAGCGGGATGAACAAGTGCCGCCACTGGCCGAGCATGCGCTGCTTGCGGGTGAGCAGGTCGGCGCCCCACAGCACGAGCCCGAGCTTGGCGAACTCGGAGGGCTGCAGCTGGAACGGGCCGCCCAGCGCGATCCAGTTGCGGTTGCCGTTGACCTCCATGCCGATGCCCGGCACCAGCACCAGGCACAGCAGCCCGATCGAGCCGAGCAGCAGCGGGTACGCCAGCATGCGGTACGCCCGGACCGGCAGCCGGGCGCCGATGAACATCAGCGGCAGGCCGATGCCGATCGCGATGGCCTGCTTGGTGAAGACCGCGCTGAAGTCGCCGTACGTCACGCGCGAGAAGATCTGGGATGCGGACAGCACCATGACCAGGCCCAGCACGGACAGCAGCAGGCCCGCGCCGAGCAGCAGGTAGTACGACGTGAGCGGCCGGTCGAAGCGCCGCTTGAGGTCGCGCATGCGGGTGCTGCCGCGGCCCGGCGTGCGGGCCGCCGCGCGGGCCGGCGGTACGGCCGGGGCCGTGCCCTGCCTGCGCCCTCCGCCCGGCCTGGCGGCCGGCTCCGCTGCTTCCGTGGTCGCCCCGGGCATGCGTGGCCGGCCCGTCAGGAAGCGTCGCCGGAGAGCCTGTGCACCGCCGCGGCGAACGCGTCGCCGCGCGCGCCGTAGTTGCTGAACATGTCCATCGAGGCACACGCCGGGGCGAGGAGCACGGTGTCCCCCGGACGGGCCAGTTCCGCCGCCTTGCGCACCACGAGATCCATGGCCCCAGTGTCGGTCGCGTCGACCTCGGAGACCGGGACATCCGGGGCGTGTCGCTCCAGTGCGTCGCGGATCACAGCGCGGTCGGCGCCGAGCAGGACCACCGCGCGCAGGTTCTCCCGGGCGCCCGCGACCAGTTCGTCGAAGGAGGCGCCCTTGGCGAGGCCGCCGGCCACCCACACCACCGAGGGGTACGCGGCCAGCGAGGCGGCCGCGGCATGGCCGTTGGTGGCCTTGGAGTCGTCGATGTACGCGACCTCGGCGACCGTCGCGACGTGCGCGATGCGGTGCGGGTCGGGCCGGAAGTCGCGCAGGCCCTGGCGTACCGCCTCGGCGCTCACCCCGTGGGCGCGCGCGAGGGCGGCGGCGGCCAGCGCGTTGGCGATGTTGTGCGGTGCCGCGGGCACCACGTCGGCGACCTGGGCCAGTTCGGCGGCCTCGTTGCGCATGTCGGCGACGAAGGCGCGGTCGATGAGCAGGTCTTCGATGACGCCGACGCCGCCCAGGCCGGGGACGCCGAGGCCGAAGCCGACCGCCCGGCAGCCTTCGGTGACGTCCGCGTCCCGGACGAGCTGCTCGGTCGCGGGGTCGGCGGTGTTGTAGACGCAGGCGACCTCGGCGCCCGCGAAGATGCGGCCCTTGTCGCCCGCGTACGCCTCGGGCGAGCCGTGCCAGTCGAGGTGGTCGGGGGCGATGTTGAGGAGCGCGGCGGCTTGCATGCGCGGGGCCGCCGAGCCTTCCGTCCAGGGGGTGAGCCAGTGCAGCTGGAAGCTGGACAGTTCGAGGGCGAGCACGTCGAAGGCCGGCTTGCCGTCCTCGTCGCGGGCCAGGACCGCGTCCAGGACGGGCGTGCCGACGTTGCCGACGGCCTCGGCGCGCAGCCCGGCCGCGGCCAGGATGCTCGCCAGCATCCGGACCGTGGTGGTCTTGCCGTTGGTGCCGGTGAGCCCCAGCCAGGGGGCCGCGCCTTCGCGCGGGCGCAGCCGCCAGGCGAGTTCGACGTCGCCCCAGACGGGGACGCCGGCTTTCTCCGCGGCTTCGAACAGCGGCGCGGTGGGCCGCCATCCGGGTGAGGTGACCACGACGTCGACGCCCTCGGGCAGGGTGTCGGCGTCGCCGAGGCGGACCTCGGCGCCGAGGGCTTCGAGGGCGGCGGCACGCTCGCGTGCCTTGTCGTCGTCCGCCCCGTCCACCGCCACGACGCGGGTGCCGAGGCCGCGCAGGCCGCGTACCAGCGAGGCACCGGTGATCCCGGTGCCCGCGACGCACGCGTACAGCTTGTCCCAGGGCGCGTCGAGGTGGGTGAACCCGTCGAGGTCGTGCGTCACTTGCCGGTCACCCAGCCTGCGTAGAAGATGCCGATGCCGAGGATCACGCAGAGCCCGGCGATGATCCAGAAGCGCACCACGATGAGGACTTCGGGCCAGCCCTTGAGCTCGAAGTGGTGTTGCAGCGGGGCCATCCGGAACACCCGTTTGCCGGTCATCTTGAAGAAGCCGACCTGGATGATGACGGACAGCGAGATGATCAGGAACAGGCCGCCGAGCAGGGCGGAGAGCAGCTCGGTCTGGGTGCAGATCGCCAGACCGGCCAGCGCGCCGCCGAGCGCGAGCGAGCCGGTGTCGCCCATGAAGATCTTCGCGGGCGAGGTGTTCCACCACAGGAAGCCGAAGCAGGAGCCCATCATCGCGGCGGCCACGATCGCGAGGTCGAGCGGGTCGCGCACGTCGTAGCACGCGGAACTCGCCGAGCCCACGTACGCGCAGCTCTGGCCGTGCTGCCACACGCCGATGAACGTGTAGGCACCGAAGACGATCACCGAGGCGCCGGTGGCCAGGCCGTCGAGGCCGTCGGTGAGGTTGACGCCGTTGGAGTGGCCCGCGATCAGGATGTACGCCCAGATCACGAAGAACACCGGGGTCAGATTGAGCGCGGTGTCGGTCACGAACGACAGATGCGTCGACGCGGGCGTGATGTCCCGGCTGTTCGGGAACTGCAGCGCCAGGATCGCGAACGAGATGCCCACGAACGACTGGCCGGCCAGCTTCGCCTTGGCGCGCAGGCCGAGGCTGCGCTGCTTGACGATCTTGATGAAGTCGTCGACGAAGCCGACGAGTCCGAGGCCGGCCATCAGGTACAGCACGAGGATCGCCGATGCGCTCGGCTTCTCCAGCGTGAGCGCCTTGGCACCCGCGTACCCGAGCAGCGCGGCCAGGATGATGACCGCACCGCCCATCGTGGGGGTGCCGCGCTTGCTGTGGTGGCCCTGCGGGCCGTCGTCCCGGATCAGCTGGCCGTAGCCGCGCTTGACCAGGATGCGGATCGCGAGCGGTGTGCCGATGAGCGACAGCACCAGGGCGATTCCACCGGAGAGCAGAACCGCCCTCACCGGCGCACCTCCCCGGCGGCCGCGGCGGCACCGGAAGTCTCACTCTGGCCCTCGTCCTCGAGGAGCGCCAGAGCGACCCGCTCCAGGGCCGCCCCGCGCGAAGCCTTCACCAGGACGATGTCGCCCGCGCGAAGTTCGGACCGCAGCAGGTCGACGGCCGCCTGCGTGTCGGGTACCAACACCGACTCCTCACCCCAAGAACCCTCGTTCTTCGCCGCAATGTCCATCCACGCGGCCTCCCTGCCCCCTACCGCCACCAGGCGGCCGATGTTCAGCCGCACGGCGAGCCTGCCGACCGCGTCGTGCTCGGTCAGCGCGGCGTCCCCCAGTTCCCGCATCTCGCCCAGCACCGCCCAGGTACGGCGGCCGTGTGCCATCGCGGCCAGCGCCTTGAGTGCGGCGCGCATGGACTCGGGATTGGCGTTGTACGCATCGTTGACCACGGTCACGCCGTCGGCGCGCTCGGTCACTTCCATGCGCCAGCGCGACAGCGTGCCGGCCTCCCCCAGCGCGGCCGCGATCGCGTCGGCACCCATCCCCAGCTCGCGCGCCACCGCCGCGCAGGCGAGTGCGTTGGACACGTGGTGCTCACCGTACAGGCGCAAGATCACCGGTGCATCGCCGTCCGGTGTGCGAAGGGTGAAGGAGGCGCGTCCGGCGTCGTCGAGACGTACGTCTTCGGCATGGATGTCCGCACTCGCCCCTTCACCGAAGAACACCACGCGGGCGCGGGTGCGTTCGGCCATCGCCCGGACGAGGGGGTCGTCGGCGTTGAGTACCGCGACGCCGTCCTCGGGGAGCGCCTCGACCAGCTCGCCCTTCGCCTTGGCGATGGCCTCGCGGCCGCCGAACTCGCCCACGTGCGCGGTGCCGACGTTGAGGACCACGCCGATGCGCGGCGGGACGATGCCGCACAGGTAGGTGATGTGCCCGATGCCGCGTGCACCCATCTCCAGCACGAGGTGACGGGTCGTCAGATCGGCGGACAGGGCGGTGAGCGGCATCCCGATCTCGTTGTTGAGCGAGCCGGGCGTCGCGATGGTCGCGCCGGCGTGCGCGACGACCTGCGCGATCAGGTCCTTGGTGCTGGTCTTGCCGGACGAGCCGGTGACGCCCACCACGGTGGTGCCGGTGAGCCGGTCGGTGACCGCGCGGGCCAGCCGGCCGAGTGCCGCGACCACGTCGTCGACGATGATCGCGGGCGTGCCGGTCTCGCGCGTGGCCAGCACCGCGACCGCGCCGTCGCGCATCGCGCCCTCGGCGTAGTCGTGCCCGTCGACGCGCTCGCCGACGACCGCCACGAACAGCGCGCCCGGCGTGACCTTGCGGGAGTCGACGACCACCTCGGAGGTGATCTGCGCCGCGGGGTCTGCGCCCCCGGAAAGCCGCCCGCCGACGGCCTGGGCGGCATCGGCGAGTGTCGTGGGAATCACTGTCAGGTCTCCTCGGACGGCGGCACGGCGCGGAAGCGGGCGGCAAGGGCCCCGGAGAGGGCGGTCATGACCGGCCGCCCGCGGCGGCGTGCGCCGCAGGGTCGGTGGTCGGGGCGGCGGGGTCGATCCTCCCACCGTCCCCGGCGCCGGAGTCGGGCGCCCCGGGGGTCGGGTGCCCGGTCGTCGCGATACCGAGACGCCGCCGCAACGCGGCGCGGACCTCGACGCGGTCGTCGAACGGCCGGACCTCGGCGCCGATCTTCTGGCCCTGCTCGTGGCCCTTGCCCGCGACCACCACGACATCGCCTGGACCGGCGTGGTCCACGGCCCACGCGATGGCCGCAGCACGGTCCGGTTCGACGACCAGTTCGCCGTGCGGCGCGGGCACCTCGCGGGCTCCGGCGAGCATCTCGTCGAGGATCGCGGCCGGGTCCTCGGAACGCGGGTTGTCGCTGGTCAGCACCACCACATCGGCCAGGCGCACGGCGGCCGCGCCCATCAGCGGGCGTTTGGTGCGGTCCCGGTCGCCGCCGCAGCCGAGCACCACGAACAGGCGGTTGGCGGTGACCTCGCGCAGCGCGTGCAGCGCCGTCTCGACGGCGTCCGGGGTGTGCGCGAAGTCGACGACGGTGGTGAACGGGGCGCCCTCGTCGATGCGTTCCATACGGCCCGGTACGCCGGGCACCGCGGCGACGCCGGCCGCCGCGCCGTCCAGCGGGAGTCCCGCGGTGACCTGCGCGACGATGGCGAGCGCGGCGTTGGCGACGTTGTACGGGCCGGGCAGCCGCACCGCGGCGTCGGCCTTCGCGCCGTCCGGCCCGACCAGGCGGAACCGGCTGCCGTCCGGCCCCAGTTCGACGTCCTCGACGCGCCAGTCGGCGTCCGCGGCACCGGACGGGGAGACGGTCGCGACCGGGATGCCCGCCTCGCCGGCGAGGCGGCGGCCGTACGGGTCGTCCACGTCGACCACGCCCGCGCGGGCGCGCCGCGCGGTGAACAGGTCGGCCTTGGCCCGGTAGTACTCCTCCATCGTGCCGTGGAAGTCCAGGTGGTCCTGCGTCAGGTTGGTGAACAGCGCGACGTCGAACACCGTGCCGTCCACGCGGCCCAGCGCGAGCGCGTGGCTGGACACCTCCATCGACGCGGCGGTGACGCCGTGTTCGGCCATCACCGCGAACAGCGCCTGCAGATCGGTGGCTTCCGGCGTGGTCATGGCACTGGGCTCGACCCGGTCCCCGACGCGCGTCTCGACGGTGCCGACCAGACCCGTCACGTGGCCGGTCGCGCGCAGCCCGCCGTCGAGCAGATAGGCGGTGGTGGTCTTGCCGTTGGTGCCGGTCACACCGAAGAGGAGCAGCGCATCGCCCGGACGGCCGTAGACCCAGGCCGCCACCTCGCCCAGCCGGCCGCGCGGGTCGTCGACCACGAGCACCGGCAGCCCGGTCGCGGCGGCGCGCCCGGCGCCATCCGGATCGGTCAGCACCGCGGCCGCGCCGAGCTCGGCGGCTTGCGCAGCGAAGTCCGCACCGTGCGCGCGCGAGCCGGGCAGCGCGGCGTACAGGTCGCCCGGCCTGACCGCACGCGAATCATGCGTCACACCGGACAGCTCGCCGGACGGCACACCGGGCGGTCCGGCCGCCGGCGCCGCCGCTGCGGGCAGCCCCAGCAGGGCGTACAGGCCGGACAGCGGCCGAGGGCGTACACGGGTGGGACGGCGCAGCAGACGATCGGGCACGGCCGTGAGGCTACCCGCTTTTGCGGTCTGCCGAAGAACGCTCGGCAGCCCGGACGGCGGCGCGTCGCGCCCCGTCACGGCTTCCACTCCACCGGGATCTGCGGCGACGCGGTGCCGTCCGGCGCGATCTTGCGGGTCTGCAGGGCGAAGGACATGACGTCCTTGAACACCGGCGCGCACAGGGTGCCGCCCCACTTGCCGATCTGCGGTGCCTGGATGGTCACCGACACCACGATCTGCGGGTTGTCGGCGGGTGCGAATCCGATGAAAGAGGAGGTGTAGCCGTTGTAGCCGCCGACCTTGGGGTCCACCCGGTTGGCCGTGCCGGTCTTGCCCGCGACGCGGTAGCCGGGGATCTGCGCCTTGTTGCCGGTGCCCTCGTCGGCGGCGACCACCGACTCCATCATGTCCGCGACGGTACGGGCCGCCTGCGGGCTGACCACCTCGGTGCGCTGCCCCGGGGCGCCGGCCTTGACCTTGCCGTCCGGACCGGTGGTGCTCTTCACGAGCGTCGGGGCGATGCGGACGCCGCCGTTGGCGATGGTCTGGAAGACCGAGGTGGTCTGCAGCGCGTTGAGGGACAGGCCCTGGCCGAACGGGATCGTGTACTGCTGCGCGCCGTCCCACTTCTGCGAGGCGGGCAGCAGGCCGGCGGTCTCGCCCGGGAACCCGATGCCGCTCTTGGAGCCCACGCCGAACTTGCGCAGGTACTCCTCCAACTTGGCGTTCGCCGCGGACTGGTTCGGGCCGAGCTTCTCGGCGGCGAGGATCGTGCCGATGTTGCTCGACTTGGCGAGCACGCCGTTCAGCGTGAGGTACCACGTGCCGTGGTCGACGTCGTCGTGGAACACGCGGTCCGCGCGCGGCAGTACTCCGGGCACCACGACCTGCGTGTCGGGCGTGGCGACGCCTTCCTGGATCACCGCGGCCATGGTCATGACCTTGGCGGTACTGCCCGGCTCGTAGGCCTCCTGCATCGCGCGGTTGCCCATGTCGGCCGGGTTGGCCGCGCCGATCCTGTTGGGGTCGAAGCCGGGCGTGGTGGCCATCGCGAGCACCTCGCCGGTCTTGACGTCCTGCACGACGACGGTGCCGCTCTCGGCGGCCGCCTCGGCGACCTTCCGGGTGATCAACTGCTCGGCGTACCACTGGATGTTGCGGTCGATGGTGAGCTGGACGGTCTCCCCGGGCACCGCGTCGGTGCCCTTCTTGCCGGCGGTGGGGACCTGGCGGCCGAGCGAATTCTCGTACGTCACCTTGCCGTCCCGGCCGGCGAGCATCTTCTCGAACGCGAGTTCCAGCCCGCCCGCGCCGCGGTCCTCAGAATTGACGAAGCCGAGCAGGTTGGCGGCGACCGGGCCCGCGGGGTAGACGCGCTTGCTGTGCGGGCTCGCGTAGATGCCGACCAGGTCGTCGCGCTTCTCGTCGGAGAACGCCTTCTGGGTCTGCTTGATCTTGGTCCAGACCGCCGGGTCGACCTGCTTGGCGAGCACCACGTAGCGCGACTTGGGGGTGCGCAGCAGCTCCTCGATCTTGACGGGGTCGCCCCCGACGATCGGTGCGAGGGCGGCGGCGGTGGCCGTCGGGTTGTACTCCTGCACCTGGGTGGGGTCGGCGGTGATGTCGTAGGCGTCGACGGAGGCCGCGAGGGTGACGCCGTTGGCATCCACTATCGCGCCGCGGTCCGCGGGGAGGCGGACGGTCTGCAGGCGGAGGCTGTTGGCATCGGCGGCGTAGGCGGACGCGTCGAGGGCCTGGAGCTGGACGATGCGGCCGACGAAGAGGGTGAGCACGACGCCGAGCCCGATGAGGCCGAAGCGGAGCCTGCGCTTGGGGTCGCCGAGCCGCAGGGTGCGGACCCGCACGGGACCGCGGCGCACTTCCCGGCGAGCGGGCGGCGCGGCAATCCGCGGGCGGGCATCGGCAGCCCCCCGCACAAACCGCCGCGCTCCGGCATCCGCCGGCTGACGGGGCTCGTGGGGCCGCGCCCCGTCGGGCGCGCGCACCACGCGGCGCGCACGGGGCTCGCCTGCGGCATCGCGCCCACGGGCATCACGCTCGGGCCCCACCGCAAACCGAGAGCGGGCAGCCGCCCGCGGACCAGAGCTCTCGGGACGCCGGTCGCGCGGGTCGAAGGCGGACGGGCGCGAACGGTCGCGAGGGTCACTGCCGGCATCGCGGGTCCGGCGCCGCTCGGCGTCGGCTGACGCCGCGTCATGCGCGCGCGAACGATCCGAGGAGCCACGCAGCCATGCACCACGCGCAGCACCGCGCTCGCCCTCCGGGCGCCCGCGGTCGGGCCTGCGACCGTCACGAGCAGCGCGGCCCCCGGCGTCGCCGGCGGGTGTGGCGCGGTCGTCCCGGTCGCGGCGGTCGCGGGCATCGGCCGACGCCGCGTCCTGCGCGCGCGAACGGTCGGCAGCGCCACCCGCCGAGAAACCCCGGGCGGCACCACGACCATCGGCGCGGCGGTCGCCGTCGCCCGCCCGTGCGGCGCGGTCGTCCCGGTCCCAGCGGTCGTCGTAGCGGTCGCGGCGGTCGCGGGCGTCGGCCGACGCCGCGTCCTGCGCGCGCGAACGGCCGGCAGAGCCACCCGCCGAGAAACCACGGGCGGCACCGCGACCGTCAGCGAGGCGGTCGCCGTCGCGTGGCACACCGCGGCCGGGGCCGCGGCCATCGCGCGTGGCGCGGCGCCCGGCGTCGCCGGGCGGCGCTGCGCGGTCGCCGCGGTCGCGGGCGTCGGCCGACGCCGCGTCGTGGGCGCGCGAGCGGTCGCCTGAGCCACGCGGCGGCGAACTCTGGGCGGCACCACGACCGCCGGTGCGGCGCTCGGCGTCGCCCGGCGATGCTGCGCGGTCGTCCCGATCGCGGCGGTCGCCCTCGCGGGCACGGCGGTCGCGGGCGTCGGCCGACGCCGCATCCTGCTCACGCGAACGGTCGGCTGAGCCGCGCAGCCATGAACCACGCGCGGCGCGGCGCTCGCCCTCCGGGCGTCCGCTGTCAGGGGCGCGACCGTCGCGAGCCGAGCGGCGGTCGGCATCAGCGCTGGGGGCAGAACGACCGTCCCGGTCTCGCCGGTCGCCCTCGCGGGCACGGCGCTCGCGGGCGTCGGCGGACGCCGCATCGTGCGCACGCGAACGCCCGGCAGAGCCACTCGCAGAGAACCCCTGGGCAGCGCCCCGGCCGCTTGGGCTGCCCGGCGTTCGGCGTTCGCCGTCGCGTGCTGAGGGGTCGTCCCGGTACCGCCGGGCGTCCTCTCGGTCCCGGCGTTCGCGCGCCTCGGAGGCTGCCGCGTCGTGGGCGCGCGAGCGGTCGGCTGAGCCACGCGGCGGCGACCCCTGCGCGTCGCCGCGGACGGAACCGCGGGCGTCGCGCGCTGAGCGGTCCTCGCCACGTGCCGTCGGTGCAGAGCGGTCGTCCCGGTCTCGCCGCGCGTCCGCGCGGGCGCGGCGGTCGCGGGCGTCGGCGGCTGCCCCATCATGAGCGCGCGGGCGGTCGGCAGGGTGGCGCGGCGCGGAACCCTCGGCGCCGCTGCGGCCGCCAGGTCCTCCTGTCGCTCGGCGTTCGCCGTCGCGTGCGGAGCGCCGGTCGGCGTCGCCGCCTCGTGCCGAGGGGTCGTCCCGGTGCCCCCGGGCATCGTCGCGGTCTTGGCGGTCGCGGGCGTCGGTGGCTGCCGCTTCGCGGGGGCGCGGGCTGCGGCTCTCGCCGCGGACGCGGCGGCGGGTGCGGGCTTCGTTCTCGGCTCGGCTGCGGATGAAGGGGCTGCGCGGGGCGTCGCCGCGGCGTTCGCCCGCGGGCTCGCCGCGGTCCGCTCGGGATGCGTCGGCCGGCCTGCGGGTCCGGTCCTCGGCGTCCCGTCCCGGAGGGGGGAGGTCACCGGCCCCGCCCCGGGCCCGGGGCCGGTTTGCTCCCTCGTCGTCCCGGCGGGGCCGGGACGGACGTCGTGCGGGCGGTTCGCCGTCTCGTCCGGAACCTGATGTGGTCAAGCCGGCGCTCCCCTCACAACTACGAACTGGTCGGCGTTTGCTCCTGGCGGCCTACCGGCCGGCCGGAGCCGTGGTCGCGCCCGCTGCGGCCGGCGGCGTGGTGGGCGCCGGTGTGGTGCCCGGCACCGGGGTGGGTGCCACCGGCACCGTGGCCGCGGGCTGCGTGGGCGTCGGTCTCGGCGACGCGGGCTTCGGCGTCCCGAGGACCTGGCCGGTCACCGGGTCGATGAAGACCGGGTTGGTGCCCGGCACCATGCCGAGCTGCTCGGCCTGGCGGGCCAGCTCCCCGGGTGCCGAGA
This sequence comes from Yinghuangia soli, assembly GCF_021502675.1. Classification (GTDB taxonomy): domain Bacteria; phylum Actinomycetota; class Actinomycetes; order Streptomycetales; family Streptomycetaceae; genus Yinghuangia; species Yinghuangia soli. The sequence goes on along the minus strand of NZ_JAKFHA010000022.1, from coordinate 117,294 downwards.
CGGCGTCCAGCTCGCGCCGCAGGGCCTGCTCCTCGTCGCTGAGCCTGCTGTTCTGCTTCTTGAGCCGGGACTGCTCGAACGAGCCCTGGTTCAACGCGGTGTTGAGCAGCAGCAGCCCGAGCAGTCCGCCCCCGAGGAGCAGCACCATCAGCAGCACGAACGGGGTCCGCGAGGTGGGTGCTCCGGCGGGTCGGCGCGCGCGCACCGGGGTGCGGCCCTCCTGGGCGCTGGTCAAGAATCCTCCCGCACGCGCTCGGCCGCCCGCAGGCGCGCCGACGCGGCCCGGGGGTTCTCGGTGATCTCCGTCTCGGTCGCGCCCTCGGACGCGCGGGTCAGGAGCTTGAGGGTGGGCTGCAGTTCCTCGGGGACGACCGGCAGGTCCGGCGGCGCCTTGCTGGTCGCGCCGACCGCGAGCGCCCGCTTGGTCATGCGGTCCTCGAGCGAGTGGTACGACATGACGACGATGCGGCCGCCGACCGCGAGCGCCGCGACCGCGGCGGGCAGCGCGCGTTCGAGGACCGCGAGTTCCTGGTTCACCTCGATGCGCAGCGCCTGGAAGGTGCGCTTGGCGGGGTTGCCGCCGGTGCGACGGGTGGCCGCCGGGATCGCGTTGCGGACCAGGTCGACGAGGCGGGCGCTGTCCGTGAAGGGTTCGCGCTCGCGCTCGCGCACGATGGTGTTGGCGATCTTCGAGGCGAACCGCTCCTCGCCGTAGACCTTGAGGATCCGGGCGAGGTCGCCGGCCGGGTAGGTGTTGAGGACCTCGGCGGCGGTGATGCCGCGGGTCGGGTCCATCCGCATGTCGAGCGGGGCGTCCTGGGCGTACGCGAAGCCGCGGTCGGCCTCGTCGAGCTGCAGCGAGGAGACGCCGAGGTCGAAGAGGATGCCGTCGATGCGCGCGATGCCGAGCCGGCGCAGCACGTCGGGCAGTTCGTCGTAGACCGCGTGCACGAGGGTGGCGCGGTCGCCGAACGGGGCGAGCCGGCGGCCGGAGCGGGCCAGTGCCTCGGGGTCGCGGTCCAGGCCGACCAGCCGGGCCTCGGGGAAGCGGGTGAGCATCGCCTCGCTGTGCCCGCCCATGCCGAGCGTGGCGTCGACCACGACCGCGCCGGGCTTCCGGGTCAGCGCCGGGGCGAGGAGGTTCATGCAGCGGTCGAGGAGGACCGGGACGTGCGCGTGGGCCGGGGTGTCGCCGGGCGCTGCGGGAGGCTGGGCCGCGGTCGCGTTCATCTCGACCCTTTCGGTGGTGCTGCCGCCGGGGACGGCGGGCTTCGGGCCGCCGGCCGGGCCGACGGCGCGGTCGGAGGTGCGCGGTCGGAGGTGCCGCGGGGCAAGACTGCCATGTCCGCGGCGTCCGCCCGGCGATGCCGGAGGTCCGGGACGTACGTGCCGCCAGGTCCCCGCCCGCTCGTCTGGGGAAGTGACCGTCTGGCACCGGGGAAGGAGTGCCAGAAAGCTCGGAGCGGGTGGAGACCTCACGGCACGTCCGTCAGGACAGCACCTCCTCGGACAGCGCGGCGAACGAGTCTTCCTGCTCTTCGAGGTAGACCCGCCACGCCTCGGCATCCCAGATCTCGACCCGGGCGCCCGCTCCGATCACGACGCACTCGCGCTCCAGACCCGCGTAGGCGCGCAGCGCCGGCGGGACCAGGACGCGGCCCTGCTTGTCCGGCACCTCGTCGGAGGCGCCTGCGAAGAACACCCGCATGTAGTCCCGGTGGGCCTTGGAGGCCAGCGGGGCTTCGCGCAGGTGCTCGGTGATCCGGGCGAACTCGGCGGGCGGCCACACGTAGAGGCAGCGCTCCTGCCCCTTGGTGATCACTAGGCCCTCCGCCAATTCGTCACGGAACTTCGCCGGAAGGATCAGCCGACCCTTCTCGTCCAACCGGGGCTCGTAGGTGCCCAGGAACACGGGCACCTCCGCACCGTCTGGAGCTTGTCAGCCCCGTCCGGAGCTTCACAGCCCCATTTCCCGCCACTCTACTCCACCAAACCCCACGGTCAACCCTCTTCGGCCCCGCCACACGCCCCCCAGGCGTTACAAAACCGCAGGTCGGAGGGGGTGGTGTGAAGTGGAGGGGGTGCGCGGCGCGCGAAGTGCGCCCCCGGGGCGCGCACCGCCCTCCGAGTGGCCACTTGTCCGAAATGCACGGTTGCCCGGGAGCCGGACGGGGGTGTCCGGGACATCTGCGGCGGCAAAGCTGCAACCGAACCGCGCGCGTTCCGACTCCTAAGCGTCGAGGCCGAGTCCGCCGTTCGGACGGCCGTCCGAAAACGATCACTCTTCCGGGTGACACGGATGGCCGGTCACCTGTGACAATCGGCCTTGTGGCCCCGCTTTTCGACGGGGCGTCATGGGGCAGGGAGGGCACGGGTGTCGACGTTCAACGATCAGGCCGGTCTCAAGGAGCTGGCGGCTACCGCCGCGCGCATCCGGGGGGCCATGGAGAGCGTGATCGAAGGCAAGCCCGAGGTAGTGAGGCTGGCACTGACCGTGCTGCTCGCCGAGGGCCACCTGCTGGTCGAGGACGTTCCGGGTGTGGGCAAGACCATGCTGGCCAAGTCGCTGGCCCGTTCGGTGGACTGCTCGGTGCGGCGTGTGCAGTTCACGCCGGACCTGCTGCCGTCCGACGTCACCGGGGTCAGCGTGTACGACCAGCAGCGGCGCGAGTTCGAATTCAAGCCGGGCGCGATCTTCGCGAACATCGTGATCGGCGACGAGATCAACCGGGCGTCGCCCAAGACCCAGTCGGCGCTGCTCGAGTGCATGGCCGAGCGGCAGGTCACGGTGGACGGCACGACGTACGAGCTGCAGGCCCCCTTCATGGTCATCGCCACCCAGAACCCGGTGGAGATGGAGGGCACCTATCCGCTGCCCGAGGCACAGCGGGACCGCTTCATGGCCCGCGTCTCGATGGGCTACCCGTCGCTGGACGCGGAGCTGGAGATGCTGGGCGTGCACGGCGCCGGCTCGCCGCTCGACTCGCTCGACCCGGCCGCGGACGCCCGCGACATCGTCAAGCTGATCGAGGCGGTGCGCGAGGTGCACGTCTCGCCGGGCGTGGCGCGGTACGCGGTCGAGCTGGTCAGCGCCACCCGCAACTCGCCCGAGCTGCGGCTCGGCGCGTCGCCGCGCGCCACCCTGCACCTGGTGCGCGCCGCGAAGGCGGCCGCCGCGCTGGACAACCGCGGCTACGTGCTGCCCGACGACCTGCAGGCGCTGGCCGTCCCGGTGCTCGCGCACCGGCTGCTGCCGACCGCCGAGGCGCAGATGTCGCGGCGCTCGGTCGAGCAGGTCGTGCAGGACATCGTGCGCACGGTCCCGGTGCCGGGCGCGCCGGGCACCCCGCCCGGGGCGCAGGGCTACCCGGCGCCGCAGCCGGCGCAGGTCCGGCACGCCCAGCCGGCCCCGCAGTCCGGTCCCGGCTACGGCCGCCCGGCGGGATACCCGGCCGCGCAGCAGCCGCAGCCGTACCCCGGCCAGGGCCAGGCCGGCCCCTACGGAGCCGCGCCCGGCGGCCAGTTCCACGGCAACGGCCACAACCCGGCGCGCTGACATGCGCACCGCACTGTCCGGGCTGACCACCCGGGGACGCTCCTTCCTGGCGGCCGGCCTGGCCGCGGCGGTCTGCGCGGTGGTGCTGGGCCAGCGCGACCTGCTCCGGGTGGGCTTCCTGCTGGCCGCGCTGCCGCTGGTCGCGGTGCTCGTGGTGGCCCGCACCCGGCATCTGGTGACCAGCACGCGCGGGCTGCAGCCCGGCCGGGTGGCGGCCGGGCACGAGGCGCAGGTCCGGCTGCGGGTGGACAACGTCTCGCGCATCCCGACCGGCCTGCTCATGCTCGAGGACCACGTGCCGTACGTGCTGGGCTCGCGCCCGCGCTTCGTGCTGGACCGCATCGAGCCGCACGGCTACCGGCAGGTCGCCTACCGGGTGCGCTCCGACCTGCGCGGCAAGTTCACCGTCGGGCCGCTGCGGCTGCGCCTCGCCGACCCGTTCGGGATGTGCGAGCTGACCCGCTCGTTCGCGGCCCGCGACGCGCTGGTGGTCACCCCCGTGGTGCAGCAGCTGCCCGCGGTCGACCTGGGCGGCGAGTGGACCGGGTACGGCGACGGCAATGCGCGCAGCATCTCGTCGGCCGGCGAGGAGGACGTCGTGCCGCGCGAGTACCGGCACGGCGACGACGTGCGCCGCGTGCACTGGCGGTCCACCGCCCGGCGCGGCGAGCTGATGGTGCGCCGCGAGGAGCAGTCCTGGCAGAACCAGGCCACACTGCTCCTCGACACGCGCTTGCAGTCGCATCGCGGCGAAGGACCGTCCTCGTCCTTCGAATGGGCGGTGTCCACGGCCGCGTCGATCGGCGTGCACCTGTGCCGCCGCGGCTACACCACGCACCTCGTCTCGGCCGAGGGCACGCAGCTCGCCGGCACCCCCGAAGGCGTGCGCACCGCACCCGCCGAGACCGAATCCTTCCTGCTGGACGCGCTGGCCGTGGTCGCCGCGGGGTCCGCGGACAATCTCGAGGGCGCCGAAATGGCGCTGCGCCAACCGGGCGGCGAGGGCATGGCCGTCGCGGTGCTGGCCAACCTGACCGAGGACGACACCCGGCGGCTGGCCCGGGCGCGCACCACCGCGGCCCGCGGCCTGGCGATCGTGCTGGACACCTCCGCCTGGGAGAGCACTCCCCTGCCCGGTGCGCTGCCGCACGACGTGGCGGTGGGGCTGCTGCGCCAGGCCGGCTGGCGCGTGCTGTCCGCCTCGGCCGCGACCCGCCTGCCCGACCTGTGGCGCGGTGCCGGCCGGTCGGCCGACTCCCCGTCGCGCTCCGCCTCGTTCGGCGGCGCACTGTCCGGATCGGAGTACCGCGCATGACCGGACGCCTGCGGATGGCCGTCGCCGCCGCCGTGGCGACCACGCTCACCGCCTCCTCGCTGCTGCCGCTGGTGCGCTCCGGGGCCTGGATCTGGCAGGCGCTCGGCGCGGTGCTGCTGGTCGCGGCGGTCGGCGAGGCGGTGCGGCGCATGTCGGTGCCGCGCCCGCTGATCGGCGTCGTGCAGCTCGTGGTGCTGATCCCGTACCTGATGCTCGTGCTGGTGCCGGAGGTGTCCGGGCCGATCCCGACGCCGGACGCGGTCCGGGCGTACGGCGACCTGATGAGCGCCGGCGGCACCGACATCAAGAACTACTCGCCGCCGGTCCCGGCGGCCGACGGCATCGGGGCGATCCTGGTCACCGTGGTCGCGGTGGTCGCGGTCATGGTGGACACCATCGCGGTCACCTACGGCCAGGCGGCGCCGGCCGGCCTGCCGCTGCTCGCGCTGTACAGCGTGCCCGCGGCGCTCGCCGAATCCGGCCTGGGCTGGGGCGTGTTCCTGCTGTCCGGGCTGGCGTACGTGGTGCTGCTGCTCGCCGAAGGCCGGGAGCGCCTGCTGCGCTGGGGCCGTCCGCTCGTCCCGCCCGGCGCCCGCAGCTCCGGCACCTCGGCCCGCCCCTGGGCGCGCGGCGGCGGCCGGATAGGCCTGGCCACGCTCGCCGTCGCGGTCGCCGTCCCGGCCGTCATCCCGATGACCGCGAACCGGCTGGCGGACCGCAGCGGCACCGGCTCGGACCAGATCACCACGATCAACCCGGTGGTCGACCTCAAGGACGAGCTGAACCGGCCGGAGAACACCGACCTGCTCACGTACACGACCACCGCGGACCCGCGTTCGATGTACCTGCGCATCGCCGCGCTCGACCTGTTCGACGGCAACTCGTGGCAGCCGTCCGAGCAGGGCCTGGTCGACCCGCCCAAGGTGATGCCGCCGCCGCAGGGCCTCGACCCGAGCGTCAAGGCCACCAAGGTGACCACCGAGATCAAGGTGGTGAAGGGCTACAAGCAGGGCTCGGTGCCGATGCCGTACCCGGCGTCCGAGGTCAAGGTCAAGGGCGACTGGCGCTACGAGAACGAAGGCCGCCTGCTGCTCGGCGACAAGGGCCAGACCATCTCCAACCAGCGCTACACGGTCGTCAGCCTGGACGTCCGGCCGACCGCCGACCAGCTGCGCGCCGCGGGCGCGGTGCCGAGCTCGATGAGCCGCTACCGCCCGGTCCCGCTCAACCTGGTCCGCTCGCTCACCGATGTGACCAACCGGGTCGCGGGCAGCGGTTCGTCCTTCGACAAGGCGCTGCGCCTGGAGAAGTGGTTCGCCGAGTCGGGCGACTTCAAGTACGACACGAAAGTCCCCAACAAGGGGAACGGCAAGAACGCCATCGACAACTTCATGGAACAGAAGATCGGCTACTGCGAGCAGTTCGCCTCCACGATGGCCGTGATGGCGCGCATCCTGGGCATCCCGTCCCGGGTCGCGGTCGGCTTCGTGCCGGGCAGCCCGACCGGCGACGGCACGTACAAGATCGGCAGCCACGACGCGCACGCCTGGCCCGAGCTGTACTTCGCCAACGTCGGGTGGGTGCGCTTCGAGCCGACCCCGTCGCGCGGCACCGCACCGCAGTTCGACGACAACCGGCCGCTGCCCGAGCCGAGCAGCAGCCTCACCGCCACGCCGACCGAGACCAACCCCACCCCGCTGCCCGAGCAGTCGCGGCAGTGCCGGATGGACGATTGCCCCGAGGACACGCCCACCGCGGCTGCGGTCGCGGCCGGCGGCGGCGGGGACGGCGGCAACCTGCGCAACCTCCTGATCGGGGTGGGCGCCGCGGTCCTGGTGGTCCTCCTCCTGGCCCTGCCCATGCTGCTGCGCCGCAGAGTACGAAGGCGAAGGCTCACCGCGCTGAGCCGGGACCCGGTGGTGGACGCCGGCCGGGCCGACCCCGGCGAGGCCGTCCTGGGCGCTTGGCAGGAAGTCCTCGACACGGCACGCGACCTGGGCATCAGGACCGGGAATTCGGAGACGCCGCGGCAGCTGACCGTGCGGCTGCTCGCCGAACTCCCGGAGGACGCCGAGGCCGCGCGCGAGGCGCTGCCGCGCATCGCGCTGGCCGCCGAGCAGGTCATGTACGCACCGGAGGCGCCGCAGCGGACGATCGGCCTGGCCGAGGACGTCCGGGCGGTCCGCGGGGCACTGCTGGCCGCGGCCACCCGGGGCACCCGGCTGCGGGCGGAGTTCCTGCCCGCGTCGGCGTTCCGCCGGCCGCAGGGCGGTCCCCTGGAACGGCTGCGCAGCGGCCGGGAACCCGAGCCGGAGCCGGGCAGCGCATAGGGCGCACTGCTACGCCTCAGGCGAAAAGCCCCGCTTGCCCCCGATAAGGCATGTTCGCGAACGCCCCGTCCGAACCGGACGGGGCGTTCCCGATTGCCGAAGTAACGGACCGCAGGCGCCTCATCCCCGTACGGTGACCAAAAGGTGGAACATCAGCCTCACACCAGGGGGATCGTCGTGGCCCGCGTCTATCAGGCCGTACTCCACGGGTCCGCCGAGCACCTGGGCCGCGCACTGCGGCGCAGCTTCGCCGCGGCGTACCAGTTACCGGACGACGGCACCGCGGAACTCGAACACACCTCCGCAGAACGCCACATCGTGCTGCGCGACGCCGACACGTGCGGCCGCTACATATGCGACTCCGGCCGGGTCCGCGTCACCGCCATATGGGGCCCGGCCTCGATCAGCGAGTCGGCGTGGGCCCTGATCGCCGTCGACGCCCCCACTCCGGACGCCCCGCATGCGGCCTTCGCGGCCGAGATCGTCTCCGGGTTCCTGGAGGCCGAGCGGGCGTTCGACGGAACGATCCCCCTGGAGACCGGCCCTTTCGCGGTGGACGACGCCGACCACGTGGGCGAACTGCTGCGGCGCCTGCTCGACCCGCGCCGCCGCGTCCCGGTCGTGGTGCTGAGCGTCGACGACCGCCGCCCCGAACTGCCCGCCCGGCACGCCGCCCACCTCGCCCGCCGCACCGCGGGCACCGCGGTCGTCGCCGTGCTGGGCGACCCGGAGGCCGAGGAACGCCTGAACGGGGCGCTGGGGGAAGGCTTCAAGGTCTACGGCGGCGCCTTGCGCACCTACCTCGCGGAGTTCGACCCGGCCACCGAGGACTACCCGCTGCGCCACCCGGTGCGCAGCGGTGCGGCGCTGCGCGACCTGGGCCGCCGGGCGCTGGACGTGGTCGTGGCGGGGGTGACCGGGGACGGCGTGCGGCGGGCGCTCCCGCTGGACGTGCGGCGCGGACTGCGGCTCGTCCCGCAGGTCCTGGAACGCGGGATCCCCTGGGAGCAGGCCGCGGTGCTCCCGGTGGGCGCGGCACCGCGGCCCTGCGCACCGGGAGCGGGCGCGGGAACGGCGCGGAGCAGCAGCGGGACGACCGGGCGAAGCGGGGGCCGCCCGGCCGGACACCCGATCCAGATGCCGACGCCGGCCGCGGCTGCGTCGCCTCCGGCAGGCGGGACCGGCCCGCGACCGGGCGAGAGCACCGACTCCGGAACCGCGTCCGCCACCGGAGTACGCAACCCCCTGCCGGCCCCCCGCCGCGAACAATCCCCCGGCGCTCCCGCCACGGCCGACGTGCCGGGCAGCCGGGCGGCGACACCCGGGGCCGAACCGGGCACCGGGTGCGCCGCAGGCCCGGCGGCCGGGGTGCGCACCGAACAGAGCCCGGCCACCGCAGGCACAAGGCATGAGGAGACGGACAGCGCAGCGGACCCGCCCCAGGTCCCGCGCTCCGATGCGGCCCCCGCCTCGCCATCGGCCTCGGGCAGCAGCCCCGCCCCGGGACCGGCTCCGAGCGCGAACCCGGGCACGGGCGCAGACCCGGGCACGGGATCGGGTGCGGGATCGGGATCGGGCACAGGCGCGGACCCGAAGGTGGCGGCCGGATCCGCGGGGCACTCCTCGGTCCCCTCGCCGGCATCGCCGCAAGGCTCGCCGCAGGGCAACGCCCCCGGGACGCCCGGCGGATCCCCGTCCGCGGCCCCCGGTGCCGGCCGCGGCGGGCTTCCGTCGCCGCTGTCCGTGCCGCCCCGGCCGCCGGGGCGCGCCGCCGGGGCGCCGGCGGCCCCGCCGCAACCCGCCACGCCTGCCGAACTGTCCGGGGAGATCGCCGCGATGGTCGTCGCCGCGTTACAGGGCGCGGGACCGGGGCGCCTCGTCGCGGTCCCGCGCGAAGCCGGTGATCTGGTCGGGCAGCTGCGCGGGCTGGTCGACAAACTGGACCGCGAGTCGCGCAGCGCCGGCGAGGAGTCCGAGGCCGAGCACCTCGCCGCCCAGCTCGCCCGGCTGCGCGACGACTACGACCTGCTGGTCCTGCAGTACGAGGAGCTCGCCGAGGAGTCCCGGCGCTCCGAGGACCGCATCCGGCGGCTGGACGGGCTGCTCGCCGAGCTGTCCGCGGGCGCCGACGCGGTGCCCGCGTACGACGTCTGGATACCCGAGTGCCTGGCCGACGTACTGCGCCGGGCCCGCACCGAACTCCCGCACGTGAGCCTGCCGGACAGCCTCGACAGCGGGGCGGCCACGCTGGACAAGGCCGAACCGGGGCTGACCCGGGTCTGGGCGGCCGCCGCCTGGGACGCGCTGCGGGCCCTCAACGCGTACGCGCAGGCCCGGTCCGCCAACACCTTCCGGGGCGGGTTCCGCGACTGGTGCCGCAATCCGCCGCATGGGGCCTACGCCCTGTCCCCGAAGAAATTCGCCATGAAGGAGTCGGACGCGGTCGCGGGGCGGGCGAAGTTCCGCAAGGCGCGGACGTTCCCGGTGCCGCCCGAGGTCGCTCCCGAGCAGGTCGTGTTCATGGAAGCGCACGTCAAGCTGCGCGGGATCGGCAACCCGGCGCCGCGCATGCACTTCCACGACGACGCCGCGGGCGCCACCGGCCGCATCCACGTCGGCTACCTGGGCCACCATCTCGACAACACCCGCACCAACTGACCGTCGGGTCCGCAGGCACGGCAAGGCCTGGCTCCCGCATCAGCGGAAGCCAGGCCTCATGGCGTATGCGGTAGGGCCGTCAGCCTTGTTCTTCTTCGCGGCGGCGGCGCCAGCGGTCCTCGATGCGGTTCATCATCTTGGCGCGGCGCGGGCGCGGTGCCCGGCCGGCCTGCGAGCTGCCGGCGTCCGCCTGCGCCTGCCCCGGGGAGCGGCGCCAGCCGGTGACGGCCAGCAATGCACCCGTGAGCATCAGCAGGAAGCCGACGACACTGACCCAGATGGCTCCCGGCACCATGACGCCGGTCATGAGCAGGACGAGGCCGGCGACGAAACCGGCGATCGCCCAGCCCGTCCGACGCCGGGTATGCGTGCGCATGCCGGCACCCTCGAGCGCTGTCGCGAACTTGGGATCTTCGGCGTACAGCGCTCGCTCCATCTGCTCGAGCAAACGCTGCTCGTGCTCTGAGAGCGGCACGGCGTCCTCCTTCGTCGGCCGCGAGGCGACCGGTGCGGCCCTTTCAGGATAGGCAGGGAACCGCCATCGTGAAAGCCACCCGCGAAAGACGACAAGGCCTTCTGCGCCGCCATGTCGACTTCACCTGCGCGGGTGACGATTCCGTCGGCGACGGCTTCCCCACCTTCCCCATGCATTCCCTGTCCGGTGCGCGGTCATGTCAGGTCGGGCGACGGGCCTGAAACAGGCCCCGCCACGACCGGTTCACGACCGCGAAAGACAGGACTGCCGCGACCGGCGTACGGACGCCGGCCGCTCCCAGGATGATATGCGTCTCCGCCCATTCCCACATGGGCTGACGCTTGGGATCGGCGGCGGGTTCCCGATGCGGGCAAGACCCGTCGGGCGGTGCGCGCCGGCCGGTGGCCGGGGCGGGTGGCCGGAGCGGGTGTCAGCGGCGGGGGCGGGGGGCCGGCGGCGGGGTGCCGCCGAGCAGGCTGGCCGGGGCCAGCGCGTGGCCGCCGAAGCGGTGGCGTACGGCGTCCGCGGCGCGTTCCACGTCCGCCCAGCCGCGGGCCCGTTCGCCGAGGACCAGTTGGCGGGGGCGGTCGCCGTCGACGAGTTGTTCCATCCGGACCCCGACCAGGCGCAGGCGGGCGCGTTCCAGGCCCAGGCCGGCGTGCAGCGCGCAGGCCGTGGCGTAGATCTCCTGGCCCACGTCGGTGGCTTCGCGGAGGGTCTTCGACCTGGTCAGCGTGGTGAAGTCGGAGAAGCGGACCTTGATCGAGACGGTCCGGCCGGCCAGTCCGGCGGCGCGCAGCCGGCTGCCGGTGCGGGTCGCGAGGCGCAGCAGGGTGCGGCGTACCGCCTCGGGGTCGTCGACGTCGGCGGGGAAGGTCTCCTCGGCGCCCATGCTGCGTTCGGGTTCGGACGGGACGACCGGGCGCTCGTCGCGACCCCAGGCCAACGCGTGCAGGTTGCGGCCGGCGGCTTGGCCGAGCGCGCGGCACAGTGTGGCGGGCGGGGTGTGGGCGATGTCACCCACGGTGTGCAGGCCGAGGCGGGTGAGAACGGCCTCGGTGCGCTCCCCGACGCCCCACAGGCGGTCGACGGGGAGGGGGTGCAGGAAGGCGACCGCGTCCTCGTCGCGGACCAGGCGCTGGCCGTCCGGCTTGACGGTGGCACCGGCCAGTTTGGCGACGAATTTGGTGCCCGCGATGCCGACCGAACAGGTGATGCCCTGCTCGTCGGCCACCCGGGCGCGGATCGCCGCGGCGACCTGCTCGGGGTCGCCGCCGAGGCGGCGCAGCGAGCCGCCGAGGTCGAGGAAGGCCTCGTCGAGCGCGAGGGGTTCGACCACGGGAGTGGTCGAGCGCAGGATCTCCATGACGCCGGCCGAGACGCGGGCGTACTCGGCGTGGTCGGGCGGCAGGAAGACGGCCTGCGGGCAGAGGCGGCGGGCCCGGCCGACCGGCTGCCCGGCGTGCACGCCGTGCGCGCGGACGTCGTAGGTCGCGGAGAGCACGACACCGCGCGCCCCGAGCGCGCCGACCACGACGGGGCGGCCGCGGAGCTCGGGGCGGCGGCGGATCTCCACGGACGCGTAGAAGGCGTCCATGTCGACGTGCATGACGGTGGGGACGGCGGAACCGGGGGCGGGCGCGTGGGCGTTCATGCGCGCACCGCCCCTCGGGCGTCACTTCTCGGCGAGGAGGTGGATCTGGGTCGCGAGGGAGCGGTACTCGGGGAGTTCCGCGGCCGCCTTCTCCAGGTCGAGCAGCGCGTCGAACGACGCCGGGTCGTCCACCAGCACGCCGGGCACCAGGTCGGAGAAGACCCGGACAGCGTGGACCGGTCCGGGCTGCAGGCCGACCTTGACGAGCAGTGCGGTGAGTTCGTCGACGCTGAAGCGGCGCGGCAGTGCGGCCGGGTCGGACAGGGCCGCGGCCGCCTGGGCGAAGTGCCCGGCCAGCGCCCGCGCGAGGACCGCGCCGGTGCGGTTGGCGGCGAGCAGGCTGAGGGTGCCGCCGCCGCGCAGGGCGGCGGCGACGGTGTCCAGGGCCTCGCCGGGGGCGTCCACGACCTCCAGGACGCCGTGGCACACCACGATGTCCGCGGATTCGCGGTCCACCACGTCGAACAGGTTCTGGGTGTCGCCCTGGTACGCCTTGACCAGGTCGGTGACGCCGGCCTCGTCGGCCCGGCGCACGAGTGCGGCGAGCGCGTCCGGGCTGGGGTCGACGACCGTGACGCGGTGCCCGAGCCGGGCCAGCGGGACGGCGAAGTTGCCGGTGCCGCCGCCGGTGTCCAGCACGTCCAGGACGTCCCGCCCGGCAGCCGCCGCACGGCGGTCCAGCGCGGCGCGCAGCACCTGCCACACCACGGCGGTACGCATCGAGCTGCGGCGGCGCATCTGGTCGGACAAGGGGAGCCTCCTGTCGTGTACCCGGAGCTCCACCCTAGAACGTTTTGCGGGACGCGCTGCCCGCATATCGGGGCACTCGGCGGCGGTCTCATCCTGCGCTCCCGGGGCTCGTGTGCCACAGCTTGCGCGGCGCGTCCTTGGCGGGTGTGCCGGGCGGGCGCAGGTCGGCGTACGGCGATACGCGGAATCCGCTCGGGTGGACGAGGACGCGGTGCATGACCGGCCGGGTCGAACGGCTGGCCGCGGCGCCTTCGACCGCTTGTTCGGTGTGCCCGGGGGCGGCGCCCGCCATGAGGGCGTGCACCGCGTCGGTGCCGCCTTCGCGCCAGGCCTCGTACAGGGTGCCCATCTCCCAGCAGCCGGTGGCGCGCAGCGAGACGCCGCGCGGGCCGGTCCGGCGCAGCACGCCGCGGACGACCAGGAGCCACGAGTGGAACAGGGTGGCGGCGTACGGGCCTTGCGCGTCCTCGAAGAAGGTGGCGTCGATCGGGCCGGTGGCGTCGTCCAGGGTGAGGAAGACGACGCGGCGGCCGGAGCGTACCGGCGGGGTCTGGGTGGCGACCTTGACGCCCGCGACGAGGAGTTCGCTGCGGGCCCGGCGGGTGAGCAGGTCGCGCGACCGGGTGACGCCGACCGCGGCGAGGAAGTCCTCGTAGAAGCCGACGACGTGCCGGTCGGCGTCCATGCCGAGGATCTCCAGTTCGGCGCGCACGCGTTCGGCGGCGGTCATCTCCGGCAGGCCGGCCGGCTCGGGGATCTCGCTGCCGGCGAGGCCGAAGGCGAGCTGGGTGGACAGCCCGGCGGCGCGGCGGCCCTTGGCGGGGGCGGCTTCGCGGCCGTAGCGGTCCAGGTCGGTGAGCTGGAGGAGGAGGTCGCGGCGGGTGAGGCCGGCGTCCTCGGGTGGGGCGTCCTGGGGCAGGGTGTCGGGACGCGGGGCGTCCGGGAGCGGCGGGATGGCGTGGACGGTGTCGAACGCGCCGACGAGGATCAGGCGTTCGACCACCGGCCGGGAGACCCCGGCGCGGTGCCAGAAGTCGGCCAGCGAGGTGTACGGGCGGGCTTCGACGATGCGTTCGACCTCGGTCTCGCTGATGCCCTTGACCTCGGCGAGCGCGATGCGGATGCCGTCGCGCCCGTCGGCGGTGCGTTCGACGCGGTAGACCGGGTCGGAGACGTTGACGTCCACGCCGAGCACCGGGATCCCGAACTGGCGTGCGTCGTCCAGGATCAGCCGCTTGGGGTACATGCCCGGGTCGTGGGTCAGCACCCCGGCCGCGAACGCCGCGGTGTGGTGCGCCTTGAGCCACGCGGACTGGTACGTCGGCACCGCGAAGGCCGCGGCGTGCGCCTTGCAGAACCCGAAGGACGCGAAGGCCTTGAGCACCTCCCACACGCGTTCGACGACGGGGCGGGCGTACCCGCGCCGGTCCGCCTCGGCGACGAACCAGTCCCGGATCGCGGTCTGCCCGTCGACCGTGCCGAGTGCCCGCCGGGCCACGTCGGCGCGCGCGAAGTCGCAGCCGGTCATGGTCGCGATCATGCGGATGACCTGCTCGTGGAAGACCACCACGCCCTCGGTCTCGGCCAGCGCGGGCCACAGGTCGCGGTGGATGACGTCGGGTTCCGCCCAGCCCTGGCGGGCGTTGAGGAACGGCGTGACCATGTCGCTCTTGACCGGCCCGGGCCGGAAGAGCGAGATGTCCACGATCAGGTCCTCGAACGTCTCGGGGGCGAACTTGCCGACCAGTTCCCGCTGTCCGGGCGACTCGATCTGGAAGCAGCCGAGCGTGCGGGTGGAGCGGATCAGTTCGAAGGTGGCGGGGTCGTCGAACGGCACCGCGTCCAGGTCGATCCGGCCGCCGCCGGTGCGCGCCACCTCGTCGAGCGCGTGGGCCATCGCGGACTGCATGCGGACGCCCAGCACGTCGAGTTTGAGCAGCCCCAGGTCCTCCACGTCGTCCTTGCCGAACTGGCTCATCGGGAACTCCTGCGCGCTGGTCTCCACCGGGGTGCGGTCCAGCAGCGTGGTGTCCGACAGCAGTACCCCGCACGGGTGCAGGGCCAGGTGGCGGGGCAGCCCGTCCAGGCGTTCGGCGAGGGTGAGGAGGGTGCCGAAGCCGGCCTCGGTGATCCCGGACGCCCGGAGTTCGGGCAGGTCGCGCAGTGCGGCGCGGACGTCGCGGGCCCGGATGTGCGGGAACGCCTTGGCCACCGCGTCGATCTCGCCGGGCGGCAGGCCGAGCGCGGCGCCGACGTCGCGTATCGCATGCCGGGCGCGGTACGTCTCGGTCATCGAGACCATCGCGCAGCGCTCGGCGCCGAACTTCTCCATGATCCGCTCGTAGACGTCGGTGCGGCGGGCCGATTCGACGTCGACGTCGATGTCCGGCAGCGCCGAGCGGCGGTCCGAGACGAAGCGCTCCATGATCAGCCCGTACCGCAGCGGGTCGACCCCGGAGATCCCGAGCAGGTGGTTGACCAGGCTGCCCGCACCCGAACCGCGGGCCGCGCAGCGGATGCCCATCTCGCGAATCAGGTCGACCACGCCGGCCACGGTCAGGAAGTACGAGGGCAGCCCGAGGCGGCCGATCAGGGCGAGTTCGTCGTCGAGGCGCTTGCGGGCCCTGCCGGTCGGGGCGATGCCGCGCAGCCCGAGCCCGGCCTCGCAGCGGCGGCGCAGTTCGGCGGCGGCCGCGGAGGACGGGACGCCGATCACCTCCGGCTCGGGGTAGAACACCTTTCCGATGCCGAGGTCTTCGCGCGGGTCGAGGACCAGCGACTCGGCCAGGTCGCGGGTGCGGGCGAGCAGTCCGCGGGCGGTGCCGCGGTCCGCGGCCAGGACGATCTCGGCGGCCAGCTGCACCATTTCGAGGTGCGACTTGAGGTAGCCCTCGTTGCCTACCCGGTCCAGGTGCCGGTGGCCGAGCGGGACCAGGCGGCGGGCGGCGTCCAGGACGTCGGCGACGGGGGCGTCGGCGCGGTCGGCGTACCGGACCGCGTTGGTCAGCACGGCGGGCACGCCGTGGTCGTCGGCGAGCACCAGCATGCGGGCGGCGAGGGAGGTGGACAGCGAGGCTCCCGGCGTATGGGAGAGGTCCTCGGACGGGCCGCGGTGGCTCACCAGTTCGACGTACAGCGCACCGGGCGGCAGGGCGTCCCGGTAAGCCGCGAGCAGCCGGGCGGCGAGCTCCGGGCGGCGGGCGGCCAGTGCGCGGCCGACCTCCGAGTCGGGGCCGAGGAGGACCACCAGGTCGCCGCGGGACGCGTGTTCGGCAAGTGCGTCGCGCGTGCAGGCGGGTACCGGGCGCGGGCCCGCGGTCTGCTCCTGCACGGCCCGGCCGCGCCGGTGCGCGTCGCTGACCAGGCGGCACAGTGCGGCCCAGCCGGTGCGGCCGCGGGCCAGCACGGTCGCGCGGGGGTGCCGGGGGTCCACGTACGCGCCGCCGCGGGCGGGGGTCTTGCGGGATTTCGCGGCTGGTGCGGCGCGGGCGCGTGCGGGGGTGCTACCGGGGGCGGCGGCGCTGCCAGGCCCGGCCCCGAGCCCGGGCCTGGCAGCGCGCGTCGCGGATCGGGCGGGGCCCGTCCCGGTCGAGGTCGGGACCGGGGTCCGGTGCGGGTCCGGGTCCGCCACGGCCAGGTCCGCGCCGAGGATCGGGCGGATGCCGGCCTTGGTGCAGGCCTTCACGAAGGCGACGGCGCCGTAGACGCCGTCCCGGTCGGTGAGGGCGAGCGCGTCCATGCCCTCGTCGGCGGCGCGCGCGACGAGGGTGTGCGGGTGGGACACGCCGTACCTCATCGAATACCCCGAGGCGACGTGCAGGTGGGTGAACGGAGGGGTCATGGGGGCGCTCGGTGGGGTCGTGAGTGGGACGTACGGCGGCTGCTCCGTCAGCCGGTTCGCCGGAACGCGGTCGCCGTTCCGGGTCTGGTTCGTTTCCCCGGGCCCCGAACCCGTGGTCGTCGGTCGGCCGGTCCGATCGATTCGATGTGCTTGATCTGTTCGATCTGTTCGATCTGGTCGATCTGGTCGATCTGTTCGATCTGTTCGATCGAACGGTCGGGCCGGTCGGTCAGCCCGCCTGCTGCGGCGGGACGACGGTCAGTGGCGGCAGTCCGAGCAGCCGGACCACCAGGCGGATGAAGACCTCCACATCGCGCACCAGGTCGTCGGCCTCGCGGCCGGTGACGGCGTTGGGCAGCCCGGCCTCGGCGGCCGCGCGCTTGCGTGCTCCGCCGGCGAAGTAGCCGGCCCATTCGGTCAGTTCGGGAGCCACCTGGGGCAGCAGCTGCCATGCGCTGCGGGGCGGGCGGCGGCGTCCCGGCTTCTCCTCCTCGGGGCGGGCCCGCGCGGCCAGTACTGCGGCGGTCGTACGCAGCGCCGCAAGGTGCGCGGCGGCGTAGCGCTCGTTGGGCGCGGTTGCCTCGGCTGCCTCCGCAAGGGCGCGGCGGGCGTGGGCGAGGAGGTCGAGAGCGCCGGGCGGCGCGGAGGTCCAGCGCACCGGGGCGCGCGGTATAGGGGGTCGGGGTATCGGTGGTCGGGGTATCGGCTCCCGGGGGACGTCGCGGCCGTCCCGGGCTGCGGACTCGGCGGCCATGGTCGTCATCGCCGCCCTCAGTCCAGCGTCCGGGCGAGTGTCCAGGCACCTTGGGCATCGAGGCGCAGGTCGAACACCCCGAGCGGGAAACTGCGGCCGGCGGCGGCCTCGACCCGCCAGACCTCGCGCTCGGCGGCGAGCAGAGCGGTCCCTGCGGGGGCGGCCGCCGTGGCGGTCACAGAGGCGGTCGCGGTGGCCGTACGCCCAGCGCCCACGGCGCTCTCGCCACGTCCCGCACCAGCACCCGCGGCGCCGGCCTGCCACCACTCTTCGTTCTCCACCCAGTGGCCGAGGACGTCCCGGACCACGTACAGCTTGTTGTGCCACAGGAACCGCGCGGGTTCCCCTCCGCTGCGCACTACCTCCACCGGGTCGATGTGACGACGTGCCATGGCCTTCTCCTTCGGTGCGGTGCCCCGGCCGGAGATGCGCTTCCCCTCGCACCCCCGGCCGGGGTCGGTTTCCGCCGGTCGAACCCGAGCTCTTGGTGATCCCCTCGTTGATCGAACTCAAGTTCGAACGATGATGTCAGTAAACCCCGCGGCATCGGTGGCGTCAACGTCATAAGGAGCGAGTCGCCACTCAAGCCGCGTTCCCGCCGTATTCGATCTCTGTTCGAATGAGCGAGTGTGCCTGGAACCACCGTCGCAGGGGCCACTGACACGCGGCCCGGCACGGCTTTGCGGCCGGCCGGACTCCCTAAGCTGCCCCCATGGAGATCTGGCATAACCCCCGCTGTTCGAAGAGCCGCGCGGCCGAGGCCTTCCTCGACGAGGCGGGCATCGCGTACACCGAACGCCGCTACCTCGAGAACCCGCCGAGCGCCGACGAGATCCGCGCCGTACTCGAACGCCTGGGCCTGGAGCCGTGGGACATCACCCGCACCGCCGAGCCGGCCGCCAAGGAACTGGGGCTGGCCGCCTGGGGCCGGACCGCCGCCGACCGCGAGCAGTGGATCACCGCCCTCGCCGAGCAGCCGTCCCTGCTCCAGCGCCCGATCGTGGTGCCCGACGAGGGCCCCGCAGTCGTCGCCCGCAGCGACGAGGCGCTGCAGTCCCTCCTCTGACCTCCGCCGTCCCGCACGACGACAAGCGGGCTGTGCTCCCCCGTGGAGCACAGCCCGCTTCGTCGTCACCACCGCCCCCGTAACGGCGGCATCCGACGGCACCTGAACCGCCGCCCCGTGTCGGCGGTGCCGATGCAGTCCCCGCGCCCCGCGTACCCGAGCGCTTCCTGCTAGGTGCCCCGGCCGCCGCTCCCCCGTGAACGCCGGCCAGGACACCTGGTCCCCGTTGCCCCCCGCTCCCCCCGTACTGCACCGCGCCCTCTCCCCCATAAGAAGATGCGGCCCCCGTTCCCCGTTGCCCCCCGTTCCCCCGTTTCCGCATCCCGGCTGCCGGTTCTCCCCCCTGGCACCCGAGCCGCGGCCCCGTTGCAGACAACTCTGCCGACCCGGAGCCGCCGCAGTATCCGTACTGCTACTCAGAAAACGACCCGAGTACCCGGGCCCTCCGCTGCTCCGCGCGCTGAGTATGCGACCTCTCGACCTGCGGGTTAACGTCAAGACCGCGGCAAATGCCGGTTTCCTCCGGCTCGGCGAGAGGGGCGTGCATGGACGTTGCGCCCATGGTGCTCACCAGCGGGTGGGCCAGCGGCACCAACGCGTACGCGACGATCCTCGTCCTGGGCGGCATGGGCCGCCTCGGCATCGACAGCAGCGTCCCGGCGCCTCTCGAACGCACCGACGTCCTGATCGTCGCGGGCATCCTCTTCCTCGTCGAGTTCGTGGTCGACAAGATCCCGTACCTCGACTCGGCCTGGGACGCCGTGCACACCATCGTCCGCCCGCTCGTCGGCATGTGGATCGGCGCCCTCTACGCCGGCGTCGGCGACGCCGAAACCGCCCAGCAACTCGCCGCCGCACTCGGCGGCGGCGGCATGGCCTTCGGCAGCCACAGCGTCAAGGCCGGCTTCCGCATGGCCGTCAACACCTCCCCCGAGCCGGCCTCCAACACCATCACGTCCCTCGCCGAGGACGGCGCCGTCGTCGTGATCCTGGCCCTGGCCGTCGACCACCCCTGGCTGGCCGCCGGAATCGCCCTGTTCCTCCTGATCCTGGGCGCGGCTCTAGTGCTCTTCCTCGCCTCCCGGATCCGCCGCTTCCTCCGCCGCCGCAGAAATTCCAGAAAAAATCCCGAACCGCACAACCCTCCAGGGGGTCCATGAGTCAAACACTGCGACGACCCACTGGGGGGTGGGCCCGTGCAGCCGTGGGGAGCGGGCACGGGAAGGCGGGGCCCGAGAGCGGGGGGCGCTCTCGGGCCCCATCCTTTTTTCTGGGGATGGGCGCGGGCGAAGCGTCGTCTCATCTGCTTCTTTGCCGGGCTGGGCGCGTTCTTGGGTGTATCCGGGCGGTCTTGCCCTGGAGCCCTGCTTGCTGGGGATTGTCGCCTCCTTGCCGGATGTTGGTTGGGCAGGTGTTGGGCGGGGCGGTGGGCGGGGTTGGTGGGGAATGGGAAGGGCCCCGCCCCCGGGGGGGGGGCGGGCCGGGTTGGGGGGGTGGGGGGGGGGGGGGGGGGCCGCCCCGGCGGGGGCGGCGCGGGCTGCGCGGCGGGTGGCGCGGCGGGTGCGGAGGGCGGACACTACGGCGCGCTCGTGGGCGGCGTCGCGGTGGAGCTCCTGCTGGCGGGTCTGGAAGAGCTGGTACTCGATCACTTGAAACCACTCCTTGAAGTTCCTTGCGGACTGTTCCGCTCGGTGTGATTCAAGATTCGCGTCCCAGGTGGGGGTCGGGCATCGGACGGATGCCTGATGTTGGGGACGGGGAGTGGGTGGGGTGCGGGGCTAAGGCATCTAAGGCACCTGGGGAGAGGCGCCTAAGGCGTCTAAGGCGGAGGAGATGGGGGCTTGCTTGCCCTTAGGCGGTGGGGTGCGGGGTGGGGTGTGGGGGTGGGGTGGGGGTATGGCGCCGCCCCGGCCAGCCGTGGGGGTACGGCGCGGTCCCTGGGTCGGCGGTGGGGGTATGGCGCGGTCCCCGGCCGGCCGTGGGGGCGGGGCGGGGACCGTGCTGTGGTGCTTGGCGAGTGATTGGGGGGCGGCCGTCAGCCGGTGAGGGCGGCGGAGCGGGGGCCGGGGTGGTGGGGTCGGTGGGGCGGATGGTCTCGGCGGGCGGGTTCGCGGTGCGGCGGGCCCAGGCGTAGTAGATGACCGCGGTGACCGCGAGGCCGACCAGCCAGGAGATGTCGGCGCCGTCGAGCTTCTTGGTGAGTGCGCCGGTGTACATCTTGGTGGCCAGGAACGGGATCTGGACGGCGACGCCGACGACGTAGCAGGTCAGCGCGGTGACGTTCCAGCGGCCGTAGCGGCCGCGCGGGTCGTACAGGGCCGGGATGTCGACGCGTTCGCGCGAGATCAGGTAGTAGTCGACCAGGTTGATGGCGCTCCACGGGGTGAAGACCATCAGGAGCATCAGGACGAAGTTCTTGAAGTTGTTCAGGAAGTCGTCGCTGGCTGCCATGGCGATGACGACCGAGACCGCGGTGAAGCCGACGATGTACGCGGCGCGGGCGGCGGAGGAGATCCGGGAGCGGCCGTCGAAGGCGGTCACGATGGTCAGGACGGACATGAAACCGCCGTACGCGTTCAGGCAGTTGACGGTGAGCTTGCCGACCACGATGACCAGGTAGATCAGGAACGCGAGGAACGCCGGGCCGGCCAGGTCGCCGAGGAAGCCGACCTGGTCGGGCAGGAACGCCTTGCCGGCCACCGCGGCGGTGAGCGCGCCGAGGGTCATGGCGATCTGCGAGCCGATGACGGAGCCGCCGAAGGTGGACCAGAAGGTGGCGCGGTCGCTGGTCTCGCGCGGCAGGTAGCGCGAGTAGTCGGCGACGTACGGGCCGAAGGTCAACTGCCAGCCGGCCCCGAGGCCGACGGCGAGGAGGAAGGTCGCGGCCTCGAAGCCCTTGTTGCCGACGTGTGCGCCGACGTCGTACTGGGTGAAGAGGCGGATGAAGAGGTAGCCGAGGCCGAGGATGCCGACCACGGTGGCTATGCGCCCGGCGATGTGGATGAGCCGGTAGCCGGTGACCGCGACGATCGCGGTGAGCGCGCCGAAGATGAGGATGCCGACGTTGGTGTTGTCGATGTGCAGCATCTCGGCGACGGCCTGGCCGGCCAGCACGCTGCCGGTGGCGGCGAAGCCCAGGTACATGAGGATCACCAGGAGCAGTGGCAGGACCGCGCCGTAGACGCCGAACTGCGCGCGGCTGGAGATCATCTGCGGGACGCCGAGGCGCGGGCCCTGCGCGGAGTGCAGGGCCATGACGATGCCGCCGAGGATGTTGCCGATGAGGAGGGCGGGTATCGCCCACAGCGCGTCGGCGCCGAAGACGACCGCGAGGGCGCCGTCCACGATTGCGGTGATCTGCATGTTGGCGCCGAACCAGAGGGTGAACTGGCTGCGCGGCGTGCCGTGCCGCTCGGCGTCGGGGATGACCTCGATGGTGCGGCGCTCCATTGCGATCCGCCCGCCGGAATCTTGCTCTACGGCCATGAAAGTGACTCTCCCCGCGAGGCGAAGCGGCGACCGATCGCCGTGGACCCTTGTCTGTCGTCCGCCGAATCTGACATGCAGATGAACAGACATCAAGGTTTTGAATGAATAATTTCATTTAGGAGAGGCGAGAGTGCGGGATGCGGGCGCCTTGACAGAGGGTTTCACTAGAGTGATGCTCTAGTGAGATTTCGGGGCGCTGCGAAGGGGCGTGCGATGGCCGGGGGCGATGCGGGCAAGATCGTCATCTTTGGCGGGTATGGCGCGGTGGGCCGCGAAGCCGCCCGCGAACTCGCTTCCGACGGACGCGAGATCGTGCTGGCCGGCCGCAATCCGCAGAAGGCGCGGGAAGTACCCGGGACCCGCCTGGTGCGCGCCGACCTCGCCGACGAGGGCCGGGTCGCCGCGGTGCTGGAGGGCGCGTACGCCGTCCTCATGTGCGCCGAAGCCGGCAATGCGTCCCTGGCCCGGGCGTGCTTCGAACGCGGCGTCCACTACCTGGATGTGACGGCGTCTCAGGACATCCTCGCGGCGGTCGCCGAAGCGGGGGCGGCCGCGGAGCGGAACGGTGCCGTCGGCGTGCTGAGCCTGGGCCTGGCGCCCGGTGTGACGAACTTGCTGGCCGCCCATGCGGTCCGGCGCCTGGGCGGCAGGGCCGACGAGGTACGCATCGGCGTCCTGCTCGGCTCGGGCGAGGCGCATGGTCCGGCGGCGGTGCGCTGGACGCTGGACGGCCTTGGTGCCTTGGACGGTTCGTGGCATGTGCAGTTCCCCGGCGGGCGCCGCAGTGGGCGCCGAAGTGGGCGCCGTACCGTGCACCGCTTCCCGTTCTCCGACCAGTTCACCTTGCCGCACACCCTCGGCGTGCCCCGGGTCCGGACCGGATTCGCCCTGGATTCCCGGCTGTTGACGGCTCTACTGGCCGCCGCCCGGCGCCCGTGGCCGGCGCGCATCATGCGCAGCCGCCCGGTCGAGTCGCTGCTCGGGAAGGTGCACGTCGGCTCGGACCGGTTCGTGGTGCAGGTCGACGCGGACGGGCCAGGCGGGGCGGAAGGCACGGTGAGCGTACGGTTCAGCGGCCGCCGGCAGGGCCGGGCGACCGGGCTCGCGGCCGCGCTCATGATCCGCAGGCTGCCCGGACTCCCGGCAGGGGTACGGCATATCGAGGAGCTCGTCGACCCCGCGGACTTCCTCGGCGAACTGGCTTCGCATGGCTTCGCGTTGGAACTGGACCCGCTCGCGGGGCCGGTGTCGGATCCGCCTGCGGGACCGGAAAGGGAGAGGGCGGCAGACCCCGCTGCCCGGGCTTGAGCGTCAGTCCGGGACGGGCGGTACGGCGGGGCACACAGCCCCCGGTGGCAGTGCCGTACGCGCCGCCGTGACGACCCCGTCGATGGCCAGTCCGATGCGGAGCGCCGCCTGCTCCGGGGCCGGCCGCCCCGCGTCCAGCCACGCGATGACGGCCTCGGTGGTGAGTGCCGGCACCACCTTCGCCGCCCAGTCGAGCCACGGCCCGGGCGGGATCAGCCGGGCCAGGTTGCTCTGCGCGATCTCGGTGGACTCGGCGGTCAGGGTGTCGATGTACTCGCGGAACTCCGGCTCCCGCGCGGCATGGCGGAACAGCAGCCGGAACGCGTCGGGGTCGGCGGCCGCGGCCTGCAGCAGCGCGGCGACCGCCTCGGGCCGCAGGTCTTCGCCGATCCCGACCATCGCGGTGATGCGCTGCCCGGCGCGTTCGAGCACCGAGCGGTACATGTCGGCCTTGGACTCGAAGTGCCGGTAGAGCAGGACGCGCGTGATCCCGGCCTCGGCGGCGACATCGTCCAGGCTGGTCGCGCTGTAGCCGGAGCGCGCGAAGGCCCGGGTCGCAGCGTCCAGGATCTGCGCGCGCCGGGCCGCCCGGGGCAGGCGTACCGCCGGTCCTGCCGTCATGGCACCGACTCCCTCTTGTTGACTTCAGAGTGTACAAGTACGGTTGTTTACGTCACTGTATACATCTCCGACGGGGGAGAAATCATGACCGTGCAACTGCCGTTCGCCATGGAGGGGCCGCTGCTCGCGCCCCCGCTGCAGCGCGAGCTCCGCGGCCGCGGCGCCGTCCATCGCATCCGCACCCGGACCGGCGACGACGCATGGCTGGTCACCGGGTACGCCGAGGTCCGGGCCCTGTTCGACGACGAGCGCCTCGGACGCTCCCATCCCGAGCCCGACAAGGCCCCACGGGCCGGCGAATCCGTCCTGTTCGGCACGCCCATCGGCGACTTCGCCACCGAGAAGGCCGACCACGCGCGCATGCGCGAGCTCTTGCAGCCGTACTTCTCGCCGCGCCGTATGCGCGCGCTGCGGGCCCGCGTCGAGGGGCTGACCGCCGACCTGCTGGACGACTTCGGCAAGCTCGACGGCGGCCCGGGGGACCTGGTGGAAGCGCTCTCGATGCCGCTGCCCATCCTGGTGATCTGCGAACTCCTCGGGGTGCCGTACGAAGACCGTGCGCAATTCCGGGCCTGGTCGGTCGCCGCGGCCGATGTCGTCGACGGCGACCGGTCCGCCCGCGGACTCGCGGAACTCTACGCCTACGGGGCCGAGTTGGTGGCCAGAAAGCGCCTGGAACCGGACGACGCGGTGATCTCGGGGCTGTGCGCCACCTCGGGCCTGCGCGACGAAGACATCGCCGTGTTGTCGATGCTGCTGCTGTTCGCCGGGCACGAGACCACGGTCGTGCAGATCAGCCTCTCGGTCCTGATGCTGCTGGCCATGCCGGGCCAGTGGGCGGCCCTGGTGGCCGACCCGTCCCGCATCCCCGCCACCGTCGAGGAGACGATGCGCGCGCGGGTGGGCGGCAACGGCGGCATCCCGCGCTGGGCGCGCACCGACCTGGAGATCGCGGGCACTCCGGTCAAGGCCGGCGAGCTGGTCATGCTCGACACCTTCGCGGCGAACGCCGACCCCTCGGTCTTCGCGGACCCGGAGCAGTTCGCCCCGGACCGCACCGGCGCACCGCACCTGACCTTTGCCTACGGCGGGCACTACTGCATCGGCGCGCCGCTCGCCCGGATCGAGATCCAGGCCGCGCTGGCCGCGCTGGTGGCACGCTTCCCGAATCTGGAACTGGCCGTACCCGTCGACCAAGTCCGCTACCACGAAGACCAGTTGACCGGCGGAGTGGTGGCCCTCCCGGTCTCCTGGTGACGCAGCCGGCCCGGCCGCGCGGCGCATCCGCGCGGCCGGGCCGCATCACCGCCCGAAGACCGCCCCGACGACGTCCGCCACCGCACGGTTCATCGGCCGCAGCACCCGCTGGTACGTCCACCGCGCCGGCGGCACCACGACCGCCCGCCAGGCCGCCGCGACTGCCCGCCAGACCGGATGCAGCACCCAGCGCCAAAGCGCCCGGCACGGGACGACCACGAGCACCCCGACGATGATCGTCGCCCACTTCCAGCCGAAGACCAGCACCGCACGCAGGGCCCGCCACAGCGGCCGCAGCACCCAGCGCCACAAGGCCAGCAGCGGCGCCACGACGCACCACTTCATGAAGTGGAAGCCCGCCCAGCACAGTCCGGCCCAGACCGGCCTCAGCACGTAGCGCAGCGTCAGGCGGCAGAGCGGCTTGAGGAGCTTGTTCCACAGCCAGCGTTCGATCGCCCGCTGGATCGGCTTCAGCACCCAGTCGAGCAGGAACGCGAGCACCGGCGTGAGGACAAGCCCCCACAGCACGTACCGCAGCACCCAGCCCCACAGGAAATCGCGCAGCAGCCGCCAGGCCGGCACCAGGATCCAGCGGTGCACGGCCGTCGCGAGCGGGCGCAGCATCCTGGTGAAGAAGAACACCAGGACCGCGACCATGACGCGGCCGATCAGCTTGAGCAGCTCCCACAGCAGCCGGAACGGCACCAGGAACACCACCGCGATGCCCTGGGCCAGCCAGCGCCCGCCGGTCGCCACCGGCCCCTTGCGCGGCGCGGTTCCGCGGCTGCCGCCGCCGGTGCGGCCGCTCCCGGCTCCCGCCCGGACGGCGCCCTGGGGCGGCACGCGCGGGTAGAGCCCGGCGTCGTACTCGGTGTACGCCGTGGGGTCGTGGACCACCCCGGGCCCGGGCGGAGGCTGCGGCGGCCCGGACAGCCCCGGCGCATCGGACCGTCCGGACGGCTCCGGCGGCACCCCTCCCGACCCGCCGGCGGCATCCCCTGTGCCCGCCGCCCCCTCCACGCGTTCCCGTGCGTCCCCGGACATGGCCTCTCCCACCCTCGAACAGTCGCCTGACGCTAGTTCAGCCACACCCTGCCGCAACAGCGTTCAGGTACTCAGATGCTGCGGATCAACGCCGACCCCGGGACGCGCCGACAGCATCTGCGAGCCGCCCGCACCGAGCGCCGGGCGACGCGAGATCATCCGGGCATGAACCCTCGTCCGAGATGGCTCGGGGCGGCGCTGGCCGCGGCGTTGGCACTGTCCGCATGCACGTCCTCCGGCGACGGCAGCGGGGGTGGCAAGGCCACGGGCGGCGGCGACCCCGCGTCGACCGCGCCGGGTGCCGGAGCCGCCGGTGCCGGGGACCCGCTCTTCCCGCTGCTCGGCAACGGCGGTTACGACGTCGGCTCGTACGACTTGTCCCTGGCCTGGGACCCGGCCGGCAACAGGCTCGCCGGCACCGCGGAGATCATCGCCACCGCGACGCAGCAACTGACCGCGTTCAACCTGGACTTCCACGGCCTCGAGGTGCGCGTCGCGACGGTCGACGGAGTGCCCGCCGCGCGTATCGAGCGCAAAGGCGACGAGTTGACCCTCACCCCCGCGCAACCGCTCGCCGCCGGGCAGCAGTTCGCGGTGGCGATCACCTACCGGGGCACCCCGCAGACCATCGTCGACCCGGACGGCTCGAGCGAGGGCTGGATGCCCATGGGCGGCGACGGCGCCGTCGCGCTCGGCGAACCCGCGGGCAGCCAGGGCTGGTTCCCCGGCAACCACACGCCGGCCGACAAGGCGCTGTTCTCGATCACGCTGACCGTGCCGCAAGGGCTGACCGCGGTGTCCAACGGGCGCTTCATGTCCCGCACTTCGACCGACGGCCGGGACACGTTCCGCTGGCAGGGCAACGCCCCGATGGCGACCTATCTGGCGGTCGCCGCGATCGGCCGGTTCCGGGTCGAGGAGTCCACCGCGGCGGGCGGGCTGCCGGCGTATTACGCGTTCGCGCCGGGCCAGGAGTCGGAGGCGACGCGTGCCCTGCCGGAGCTGGTGGACCGGGTGCTGTCCTGGGCGGGCGCGAAGTTCGAGCCGTACCCGTTCGATGCGGCGGGGGCGATCGTGGGCGACCTGCCGAGCCTCGGCTACGCGCTGGAGACCCAGACGCGCCCGTTCTTCGAGGCCGCGCCGCCCGAGGAGACCGTGGTCCACGAGCTCGCGCACCAGTGGTTCGGCAACTCGGTCGGGCCGCGCACCTGGCAGGACATGTGGCTCAACGAGGGCTTCGCGACCTACGCCGAATGGCTGTGGCGCGAGGACCACGGCGGGCCGTCCGCGCAGGAGAGCTTCACCGAGATGTACGACACGTCCGGCCCGGCCGGGGAGGGCATCTGGGCCTTCCCGCCCGCATCGCCGAGAACCGCGGCGGACGTCTCTGGGGCACCGGTGTACGGCCGCGGAGCGATGGTGCTGCACAAGGTCCGCGAGGCGGTCGGCGATGCGGTGTTCGCCGAGATCCTGCGCACCTGGCTGCGCGACCACCGGCACGGCACCGCGGCGACGGCCGACTTCGTGGCACTGTGCGAGCGGCTGGGCGGCAAGGACCTGTCCGCGGTCTTCGGCCCGTGGCTCTTCGAGGACGGCAAGCCCCCGAAGGCCTGACCTGCCGGGCCGGACGGACCGGACAGGGCACCCCGGCCGGTGGCGTACCCTCCTACGACGTGGCTCGAATCGTTGTCGTCGGTGCAGGTATGGGTGGTCTCGCGGTCGCGGCCCGCCTCGCGGTCAAGCGTCACGACGTGACACTGTGCGAGCGGTCGGACGCCGCGGGCGGGATGCTCCGGGCGGTCGCCGGTACGGACGCGGCCGACGGGTTCTCCTTCACCTCCGGGCCTGCCGTGCTCACCCTCCCCGCGGTCTTCCGCGACCTGTTCCTCAAGACGGGCGCGGCGCTGGAGGACTGCGTGGACCTGGTCGGCGTCGACCCGACCACGCGCTGCTCGTTCGACCGGGGCGCGACCGTCGTGGACATCCCGAACGCCACGCGGGCCGGTGCCGCGGCCGCCTTCGAGGCGGCCTTCGGCGCGGGTGCGGGAGCCGACTGGAACCGCCTGATGGACCGCGGTGCGGCGATGTGGGGCGTCATGCGCACCGGCTTCTTCGAGGTGCCCGCCGAGCCGGACAAGCCGCGCAGCCCGGCCGGCGGCCTCAAGGACTTCCGGACCACGATGCCGTGGCGCAAGCTGCGCCCGTTCGTCCGCGGCACGCTGCGCGACCCGCGGCAGCGTGCGCACGCCGAGCGGTTCGCGCTGGACGCCGGACTCGATCCGCGCCGGGCGCCCGCGACCGTGGCGGTGCTGCCGTACCTGGAGCAGACCTTCGGCCTGTGGACGGTACGCGGCGGCCTGCACACGATGGCCGAGGCGCTGCATGCGCGTTGCCTCGACCTGGGGGTCAAGTTCCGGATGGGCACCGAGGTCGCGGAGGTGTCCGAGGCGGGCGGCCGCGTGGACGGCGTCGTGCTCGCGGACGGCGGCCGCCTCGATGCGGACGCCGTGGTCTGGGAGCGCTCGGCGGCCGACCCGGCCGCGGTCCCCGGCTACCTGGAGCTGCACCTGGCGCTGCGCGGCCGCACCGCGGGGCAGCCGTACCGCACCTATCTCTTCCCGGACGACCCGGCGGCGGAGGCCGCGGCGCTGTTCGGCACCGACGCGGACGGGCTGCCTGCCGACCCGACGCTGTGCGTGCTGGCCCCGCCGGACCGCGCACCCGAGGGCCACGAGGCGTGGACCGTGCAGGTACGCGTCCCCGCCCACGGCACGGCAGGTGCGCCCGGCCGGCGCTTGGACTGGACGCGGCCGGACCTGCGTGAATCGGCCGTGCAGACCGTGCTCGACCTGATGGCCCGGCGCGGCCTGCCGGTCGCCGACCGGCTGGTCCGCCACGAACTGCGCACCCCTGCCGACCTCGAACAGGCCGTCGGCGCGCCCGGCGGTGCGGTCGCGGCGTCCCCGGTCGCGGGCGGTCAGCCCAACCGCTCGCCGGTGCCCGGGTTGTACGCGGTGGGCGCCTCGGCCCATCCGGGCGGCGGGCTCATCGGCGTGGGGATGGGCGCGGCTTCGGTGGCCGAGCTCATCGGCAAGCCCTGAGGACGCGGCGGCACGGCGAACTCCCCCGAGCCGTGCGCGACGTACTCCCCCGAGCCAGGGGCGGCGAACTCCCCCGAGCCGTACGCGGCGAACTCCCCCGAGCCAGGTGCGGCGTACTCCCCCGGACCACCCGGTGCGGCGAACTCGCCGGTGCCAGGCAGGGCGTACTCGCCCGAGCCGGACACGGCAGAGTCTCCCTGCACCGGGAAGTTGCCGGTGGCGTAGGCGCCCGGGACGGCGTACTCCCCCGAGACCGAGACGCCGGACTGCGCGTCGGCCGACGCGAACTGCCCGGCCGTGAAGGACGACGTGTCCCCGTAGAGGTACCGGTCAGAATCGGACATCTCGTAGGCGGCCGGGGCGAACTCGCCCTGCTGATAGCCGTGTTCCGGGTAGGCGAAGGCGTCAGGGGCGCCGGGTGCCTGCTGGGCGGGCGCGAACTCCGGGTGCGCGGCCGTGTTCCCGTAGGCCCCGGCATGCTCGGAACCACCGAAGTCGTCGTAGGCCTGGGCATTCTCGTAGCCGGCATCGACCCCCGCCCCGGCCCCTGCTGCGGCCGGCTCGACCGGGCGCGCGTGGCGCGACCGCCGGGCCCGCTTGCGCCCGAAGCGCACCGTCCAGCCGTGGTAGTAGCCGCTGCGCACGTAGCGGGTGACGAGGAACTGCCCGACCAGGAAGCAGAATGCCCCCGCGCCGGTGACGATCGGGTTGCCCAGTGCGGCACCCGCGACCACTCCGGCGAACCCGAAGACCGCCAGCACCCGGTAGCGGAACGGGGCGCCGTGCTGCCACATCGCCTCGGTGAGGAGCCACACACCGACCGGGACGAACAGCACGTACAGCACGATCAGGCCCAACTGCACCGGCGCGCCCTTCATTCGAACGGATGACGGCCCCTCACCCTAACCGGGTGGGGGGCCGTTCTGCAGTGTCCGAATAGTGTCCCGATTCAGCGGTCGCTGTCGCGCAGTCCGAGGTTGTCGTAGATGCGCAGCGTGGCCAGCGACCGGTTCAAGGTGATGAAGTGCAGGCCGGGGGCGCCCTCGGCGAGCAGGCGCTCGCTCATGCGGGTGCCGTACTCGATGCCGATCTCCTGCACCGCCTCCGGGTCGTCGCCGACCGCGCGGACCCGGTCGGCCAGCTCGGCCGGGAAGTCGGCGTTGCTCAGCTGCGCGAAGCGCTCGATCTGGCCGACGTTGGTGACCGGCATGATCTCCGGGATGATCGGCACGTCGCAGCCCGCCGCGGCGACCCGGTCGCGCAGCCGCAGCCAGTCCTCGACGTGGAAGAACATCTGGGTGATCGCGTAGTCGGCACCGGCCCGGCACTTGCGGACGAAGTGCTTGATGTCGTCGTCCCAGTCCAGCGACCGCGGGTGCATCTCGGGGAAGGCCGCGACGCCGACGCAGAAGTCGCCGGACTCCTTCAGCAGCCGGACCAGTTCCTCGGCGTACGTGAAGCCCTGCGGGTGCGGTACCCACTCGCCCTGCGGGTTGCCGGGCGGGTCGCCGCGCAGCGCGAGGACGTTGCGCACGCCCGCGTCCGCGTACTGGCCGACGATGTTGCGCAGCTCGGCGACCGAGTGGCCGACCGCGGTGAAGTGGCCCACCGGGGTCAGGGTGGTCTCGGTGGCGATCCGCTCGGTGATGTTCACGGTGCGGTCGCGGCTGGAGCCGCCCGCGCCGTAGGTCACCGACACGAAGGACGGGCCGAGTGCCTCGACGCGGCGCAGCGCGTCCCACAGGTGGCGCTCGCCGACATCGGTCTTCGGCGGAAAGAACTCGAACGAAAAGGTCTTGCGGCCGCTCGCGAGCAGATCGCGAATGGCAACCGCGCGACCGCTATGAGGCTGGGCGACTCCGACAGACATGCAGTGCAGATTATCCGGATCGTCCGGCGCTGAGGAGGGCCTGTCCGACCACCGAGACGGTGTGCGGACCGGTTCCCGCCCGGGCCTCGCCGGGTGCCTGCCCGGCCCTCCCGCCTGCGCTCGCCCGGTGCCCGCCCAGTGCTCACCCGGTGCCCGCCCGGCCCGGAGTCAGTGGCAGCCGCTTCGCCCGGTTACCCTGCTGGAGGCCGCCGGGGCACCCTGTCCGGTTCCGGCCGCAAGGCCTGTTCTCGACGGAAGACGACCCGTGACCTCCTCGCAGACTCCCGCCCGGCGCGCCGTGCACCCGCTCGACCGGGACGGCCTGCGCGACCGGGTCAACGCGGCGCTCACCGCGTTCATGGACCACCAGGGCGACGTGCTCGGCGACGTCGGCGAGGGCATGGTCCCCGTCACCGCCGCGCTGCGCGACTTCATGCTGGACGGCGGCAAGCGGCTGCGCCCCGGTTTCTGCTACTGGGGCTGGCGCGGCGCGGGCGGCGTGGACGAGGGCGCGGCCGGGGACGCCGCGGTGCGCGCTGCGACGTCGCTGGAGCTGCTGCAGGCCAGCGCGCTGATCCACGACGACCTGATGGACCGCAGCGACACCCGCCGCGGCAAGCCCGCGGTGCACAAGCGCTTCGAGGGCCTGCATGCCGAGTCGGGCTGGCGGGGCAGCGGCGAGTCGTTCGGCTCGGCCGCCGCGCTGCTGCTCGGCGACCTGTGCCTGACCTGGTCCGACGAGATGTTCTCGGGCAGCGGCGTGGAGCCGGCCGCGCTGGCCGCGGCCAAGCCGCTGTTCGACGTCATGCGCACCGAGGTCATGGCCGGCCAATACCTCGACGTGCTGGAGCAGGCGATGGGCGGCGGCTCGGTGGCCCGCTCACGGCGCGTGATCCGCTTCAAGTCCGCCAAGTACACGATCGAACGCCCCCTGCACGTCGGTGCCGCGCTCGCCGGGGCGGGCGAGGACCTGCTGGCCGCCTACTCGGCGTACGGGCTGCCGCTCGGCGAGGCGTTCCAGCTGCGGGACGACGTGCTCGGCGTCTTCGGCGACCCCGCCGAGACCGGCAAACCGGCCGGGGACGACCTGCGCGAGGGCAAGCGGACGGTCCTGCTCGCGCTGGCCGCCGAGCGGTGCTCCGCCGCGCAGACCCGGATCCTCGACGAGCTGGTCGGCGACCCCGGGCTCGACGACGCGGGCGTCAAGGAGCTGCGCGCGGTCATCGAGGGCACCGGTGCCCTGGCCGAGGTCGAGTCCATGATCGACACGCTGACCGGGCAGGCCCTCGCCGCGCTGGACGCCGCGCCGGTCGCCGACGACGCGCGCAGCGTGCTGCGGAACCTGGTCGAGGCCGCGACGGTCCGCAAGGTCTGAACCGGCGCCCCGCGGACCGCCGGGCAGCGCGGCGCCGTACGGGCGGTCCGCCGCGCGGTCGGGCCCGCCGCCGGACCCTGGCTCGTCCCGGACGGCGACGGGCGCCTGGGGCGGCTGCGGCGCGGAGCGCGGACCGGCCGGTCCGGCGGCGCCGCCCGGGACGCCGGGCAGGACGGGACGCCGCGGCCCGACCGCGAGTTCGATCGCCCCCGGCATGCCGCGCTCGCGTTCCCGGTCGCCCGGTCCGGGGGCCTGCGGCGCTCCCTCGGGCAGGGGGCGCATGATGTCCGGCGGGTAGCGGCCGATGAGCAGCAGCGCGGTGAGGAACAGGCCGAGCACCACCAGCGGGCCGTAGAGGCCCCCGGTCTCCTCGCTTTTGCCGGTTCCCGCGCCGTTGTCGGGCGCGGGTCCCGCGCCCGCGGATGCGGCATACGGCGCGGGCGCGGCCGGGCTCGGGGCCGGCTCGCGGCCGACCTGCGCGGGCACGCGTACCTCTCCCCCGGCCGCGCCTGCGGCACCGGCCGTATCCGCTGCTGTCGGACGTACCAACTCGAAGACCCCCACCCGCACCCGGTCGAACGGGTCGGCGGCGGCCGCATCGCGCCCGCCGCCTTCCGTCCGCATCGCTGCCTGCCGTCGTGTCCGCTGCGCCTGTTGCGTCTGCCGCGCCTGCTGCGCCTGCCGCCTCTGCTGCCGGTGCTCCCCGGTCGGCACGCTGCGGTCAGCCTGCGCCCAGGGACGCCGGGCCCCAGGGCCGGTACTCCACCGAGGTCCAGGCCGGGGGATCGACCGGGCGCGGTACGCCCGGTGCCGGGTCCGCCGGACCGGACGCCTCGGCGTCGGGGTCGGCGGTCGCCGTCTGGGGCCGCTGCCCCGGGACGACGAGGTCGTCGTGGTCCAGGGGCGCGCCCAGGAGCACGTTGTCGTAAACGGCGCCGGCCGGGCGGCGCTCGACGGAGCTGTCCATGTCCGGCAGTCTGGCCAGTTGCCCGCGGCGGACCGGCCGCTCGGCGCGTGGCGCGAACCAATCACACTGGCGACCACTCGGATGGCGGACATTTTCCGACGTTCCCGGTCATCCGGCAGCCCGTCCTGAAGCGCGAGTCGCGGAGAGCGGTCGAACCCCGTCAGATCCGGATCAGGACGACCAGCGCCGCGGTGGTGCCGCTCCAGTGGCCGGCGGCCTCGCGCAGCAGGTTGCGGCCCGCACTCCAGTCGCCCGGGTCGCGTTCCGCGAAGCGGCGCCAGCGGTCCACGACGATGAGCCGGCGGCGCTGCGGCGGCAGCAGCGTCTCGTCGGTCAGGCAGTCCCACAGGGCGTCCCAGTTGGCCCCGTAGTAGTCGGGCAGGGCCAGGTCGCGGCCGCAGGCGGCGAGGAACCCGGCCTTGTCGGCCGCGCCGGCGAGGTCGAGGCGCGCCGACCACCAGCCGTGCACGGCGGCGGACTCGGCCATCCGGGCGGCCGGGGCCGCGTGCGGCACGTCGGCGAGGTCGCCGGGCAGCAGGCCCGACGTCCACGGCGTCGCGTTGCGTACTTCGTGCCAGCGTTTCACGGGACGATCACCCGAAACGTCGCGTAGTGGTCGGAGGTGTAGTAGCGCTCCCCCGGTACGCCGGTGATGATGCGCCGGGCGCCCCGATCGTCGGACCCCGGGGTGTCGACGGTGTATTCGCGGTAGTACCCGTTCTTCTGCTTCGGCAGCCGCCCTTCGCGGTTGCTGAAGACGGTGCCGTCCTTGGCGTACGGGAACGGCCCGCCGGTGTCGATCAGCAGCAGCGTCCGCCGGGCCTCGGGCGGCAGTTGGTCGACCCGCACGGTCGCCATGCCGGACGGCACGGTGACGTCCGGGGCGGACGGTACGCCCTGCGCGGGCCGGGTGGCCGTCGGCGTCGAGGCGAGCGGGGCGCTGCCGCCCGAGGCCGCCGCGGTCGCGCTGCGGGTGGCCGCCTGGCCGGGGGCGGGGTCGCCGCCGTCCCGGGAGAGGCCGAAGGCCAGGGCCGCGACGGCGACCGCCGCGATCAGTCCGAGGACGACCATCAGGCGCGTGCGCTGCGACATTTCCGACATATTCCGGATGGTGGCACGCCGGGCCGCGCGGAGCCGGGATTGACCGGGGTGGTCCGCCCCGGAGCGGGACGGGACGAAAACGGGGCCGCGGCGCTGCTGCGCCGCGGTCCCCGTCCGGAGAACTCTCTCCGTAGGACGGTCCGGAGTGCTAGCCGCCCAGGCGGCGGACGAACTCCGCGGCCGCGGCGGCCGGGTCGTCCGCCTCGGTGACCGCGCGCACCACGACCACCCGGGTGGCGCCGGCCTCGACCACCTGGTCGAGGTTGCCGAGGTCGATGCCGCCGATGGCGAACCAGGGCCGCTCGGGGCGGCGCTCCGCGGTGTAGCGGACCAGGTCCAGGCCCGGTGCGTGGCGGCCCGGCTTGGTCGGGGTCGGCCACACCGGTCCGGTGCAGAAGTAGTCGACGCCGGGCTCGGCGATCGCCGCGTCCACCTCGGACTCGGCGTGCGTGGACCGCCCGATCAGCACGTCGCCGCCGATGATCCGGCGGGCGTGCGGCACCGGCAGGTCGTCCTGGCCCAGGTGCAGGACGTCGGAGCCGGCTGCGTGCGCGACGTCCGCGCGGTCGTTGACGGCGAGCAGCCGGCCGTGCCGGCGGGCCGCGTCGGCGAAGACCTCCAGGTACTCCAGCTCCTGGCGGGCCTCCAGGCCCTTCTGGCGCAGCTGCACGATGTGCACGCCCGCGGCCAGCACGGCGTCCAGGAACTCGGGGAGGTCGCCCTGCTTCTCGCGGGCGTCGGTGCACAGGTACAGGCGCGCGGCGGCCAGCCGCTCGCGGCGCGAGGCCGCCCCCGCAGCGTCCGCGGCGGTCATACGGCCATCGCCTGCGCGCGGCGCCGGACCTCGGTCTTGCGGTTGCCGCGCAGCGCCGCGATGGGCGTGCCGGGCAGCGACTCGTCGTCGGTGAAGAGCCACTCGAGCATCTCGGTGTCCGAGAACCCGGAGTCGCTCAGCACGGTGATGGTGCCGGCCAGGCCCTTGACGGTGGCGTTGTCCTGGATGAACGCGGCGGGCACCTGGAGGCTGCGGTTCTCGCCCCGGCGGACCGCGAGGAACTGGCGCTCCTTGAGGAGCTGCCGGACCCGGGTCACCTCGACGCCGAACATCTCGGCGATCTCCGGCAGGGTCAGCCACTCGTCGACGAGCTTTTCGATGGTGCTTTCAGGGGTGCTCTGGCTCTCGCTCACCCGACCAGGATAGGAGAACGGGCCGACGCCTCAGGGTCGGCCCGTGCTCCTGCGCGTCGGCTGCCCGCCGACCGCGCGCCGGCTCAGAGAGCGGCGTCCTTGAGGGGCGTGCCGATGTCGGCGAACTTGGCCTTGTCCACCGGGCTGCCGGCCTGCACCAGCTTGCGGCCCTGCGCGAGGTCGCGCGGGCGCGCCACGGTCAGCAGCGCCACCAGCGCGTCGCCCTTGAACCAGCCGGCCGTCCACTTGCCGTCCTCGCCCGGGCCGCGGACCACCAGCTCGTCGCCGGCCGGGTGGTGGCCGACGTACTGGATCATGCGGCCGAACTGGTCGGACCAGAAGTACGGGACCGGGTCGTACACGGCGTCGCCGCCGGCCACGTTGGCCGCCGCGGTGCGCGGGGCCTGCAGGGCGTTGTCCCAGTGCTCGACGTGCAGCCGGGCGCCGTAGCGCGCGGAGGTGAAGACCGTGCAGTCGCCGACCGCGTAGACGCCGGGCGCGGAGGTGCGCAGGCGGTCGTCGACCACGATGGCGCCGCGCTCGTCGAGCTCGATGCCGGAGCCCTGCAGCCATGCGGTGTCGGGGCGGACGCCGATGCCGACCACCACGGCGTCGGCGGGCAGCCGGGTCCCGTCGGCGAGGTGCACGGCGCCCGGCTCCAGGCGGTCCACCCGGGCGCCGAGCAGGAGTTCGACGCCCGCCTCGGCGTACCAGGGCACGAAGCGCGAGCCGATGTCCTCGGGGAACGCGCCGGCCAGCGGCGCGGGCAGCGCCTCGACCACGGTGGTGCGGCAGCCCGCGGCGGCGGCCGCGGTGGCCACCTCGGCGCCGATCCAGCCGGCCCCCACCACGACGACGTGCGCACCGGGCACCAGCGCGGCGCGCAGCGTGCGGGCGTCGTCGATGGTGCGCAGCACGTGGACCCCGGGCACCTCGGCGGCGCCGGGAAGGTTCACCACGCGCGACCCGGTGGCCACGACCAGCCGGTCGAACGCCAGCGTCCCGGCGTCGGTGTCGACCTCGCCGCCTTCCGCACCGTCGCGCAGCCGCAGGGCGGTGGCGGTGCGGCCGAGCAGGAGCTCGACGCCGAGGGCGTCCCAGTCCGCCTCGAACGAGGTGTCGTCGGTCTTGCCGCCGAGCACCTCCTTCGACAGCGGCGGGCGGTCGTACGGCTTGTGCGGCTCGGCGCCGAGCAGGGTGATCCGTCCGATGTACCCCTGGTCGCGCAGCCCCACGACGGTCTGCAGGCCGGCCATGCCGGCACCCACGACAAGCACGTTGTCCATAGGCCCGAACACTAGGGGTCGACACGTGCGACTCCCGCATCAAAGAGTTTGATTGAGGCAAGGATCACGCGGAGCGGGCCGGCCGGGACGATGGTCCCCTGGTGCCCCGGAAGCGCAGAGGTAGGGTTGGAGGCCTCACGGGAGCCCGGTGTGACCGGGCTGAGAGGAGGGCTGTCAGCCCTCGACCGTCCGAACCTGATCCGGGTCATACCGGCGCAAGGGAGCGTTCGACACCCATGTCCTCATCCGGAGCCGGCACGGCTTCTGCGGCCGTCGCGGCCGCCTCTTCATCCTCTGCTTCTTCCACTGCCGCTTCCGCCGACGCCGTGGTCGTCGGCGGCGGCGTGATCGGCCTGTCCGTCGCCTGGCGCGCCGCGCTGCGCGGACTGTCCGTCACCGTCTTCGACCCCGAACCGGGGCAGGGCGCCTCGCATGCCGCGGCCGGCATGCTGACCCCGGTCTCCGAACTCCAGTACGGCGAGGAGTCGCTGCTGCGGCTCAACATGGCCTCCGCGGAGCGCTACGCGTCCTTCGCCGCCGAACTGGAGGAGGCTTCCGGGCTGCCGTCGGGCTACCGCACCTGCGGCACCCTCGCGGTGGCGCTGGACGCCGACGACCGCGCGGTGCTCAAAGATCTGCACGCCTTCCAGGAGCGCCTCGGGCTGGCCTCGGCGTGGCTGACCAGCCGCGAGTGCCGCCGCCTCGAACCGATGCTGTCGCCCGCGGTGGCCGGCGGCCTGCACGTCGAGGACGACCACCAGATCGACAACCGCCGCCTGGTCGCCGGGCTGCTCGCGGCCTGCGCCCGGGCCGGCGTCACGCTGGCCCGCCGCCGGGTGGCCGCACTGGTGACGACCGGCGACCGGGCCACCGGCGTACGCCTGGACGACGGCACGGCGGTCTCGGCCGGGCAGGTCGTGCTCGCCGCCGGGCACCAAGTGAACGGCCTCGAAGGGCTGCCGCCCGGGGTGCTGCCCGCGATCCGGCCGGTGAAGGGCGAAATCCTGCGGCTGCGCGTACCGGAACCGTACGCTCCGTTCCTCTCCCGCAACGTCCGCGGCGTGGTCAAGGGCGGCAGCATGTACCTGGTGCCGCGCGCGGACGGCGAGTTGGTGGTCGGCGCCACCGAGCACGAGCTGTCCGACACCGAGGTGACGGCCGGCGGTGTGTACGAACTGCTGCGCGACGCCCGCGAGCTGGTCCCCGGCATCACCGAACTCCCGCTGGTCGAGGCGTTCGCCGGGCTGCGCCCGGGGAGTCCCGACAACGCCCCGGTGATCGGCGCCACCGCACTGGACGGCCTGATCGCCGCCACCGGCCACTACCGGCACGGCATCCTGCTCACCCCGGTCACCGCCGACGCGGTCGCCGAACTCCTCGCCGCGGGCACCGTGCCCGAGGTGGTCCGCCCGTGGGGCCCGCAGCGCTTCGCGGCCGGCCCGCACGCCGCCGACATCCCTGCCGCGGCCGGCCAGGCCGCCGGTTCGCCCCGGTCCAAGCCCCGGTCCAAGGAGGCCTCGTACGCATGACCGCGCTGCCCACCGAACCGACCGAACCGAACGAACCGAACGGGCCGACCGAGACGATCTCGGTGAACGGCGAGCCGCGCCCGCTCGCCCCCGGAACCACCGTCGCCGCGCTCGTGGCGACCATGACCAGCGCCAGCAAGGGCGTCGCGGTCGCGGTCAACGAGGACGTGGTGCCGCGCAGCCTGTGGCCGGACACCGTGCTCGGCGCGGGCGACCGGGTCGAGGTGCTCACCGCCGTGCAGGGAGGATGACCCGGTGACCACTCAGCAGTCCGCACCCGACACGTCCGGCGTCTCCGTCCCGGGCGGCCCCGCCGCAGGTACCGGCGCAGGGTCAGCCGACCCGTTCGAGCTGGGCGGCGAGGTCTTCTCCTCGCGCCTGATCACCGGGACCGGCGGCGCCCCGAGCCTGGACATCCTGGAGGCCGCGCTCATCGCGTCCGGCACCGAGATGACCACCGTGGCGATGCGCCGGCTCAACCCGTCGACCACCGGCTCGGTGCTCGACCTGCTGCGCAAGCTGGGCATCCGGCCGCTGCCGAACACCGCGGGCTGCTACACGTCCGGCGAGGCGGTGCTCACCGCGCGGCTGGCCCGCGAGGCGCTGGAGACGAACTGGGTCAAGGTCGAGGTGGTCGCCGACGAGCGCACCCTGCTCCCGGACACCGTGGAACTCCTCGACGCGGCCGAGCGCCTGGTCGACGACGGCTTCACGGTGCTGGCGTACACCAACGACGACCCGATCGTGGCGCGCCGGCTCGAACAGGTCGGCTGCGCCGCGGTCATGCCGCTCGGCTCGCCGATCGGCTCGGGCCTGGGCATCCGCAACCCGCACAACATCCGGCTGATCACCGAGCAGGCGACCGTCCCGGTGATCCTGGACGCCGGCATCGGCACCGCCTCGGACGCCGCGCTCGCGATGGAGCTGGGCTGCGCCGCGGTCATGCTCGCCAGTGCGGTCACCCGGGCCCAGGATCCGGCGCTGATGGCCGCCGCGATGCGCCATGCGGTGGACGGCGGGCGCCTGGCGTACCGGGCGGGCCGCATCCCGCAGCGGCACTACGCGCACGCCTCGTCGCCGGTCGACGGGCTGGCCGAGATCCCGGCGTTCTGACCGGTGCACGCGGGCGCGCGGAGCGGCACGGCATATCTCGCGCGCCCGCGCGTACCACGCCCCACCAGCGGGAAAAGGACCGTCTGACGGCTCATCAGTGACCGGAACCGACCGGTCGCGTGACCCGTCCATGACAGGGTGACCGTAAAATCCCAGGCGTGGACATGACAATGGACGACCCCCTCGTCGGGCGGCTGCTCGACGGCCGGTACCGGGTCGAGTCCCGGATCGCGGCGGGCGGCATGGCCACCGTCTACCGGGCCCTCGACACCCGGTTGGACCGCACGGTCGCGGTGAAGGTGATGCACCCGGCGATGGCTGCCGACGCTTCGTTCACCGACCGCTTCATCCGGGAGGCCAAGGCCGCGGCGCGGCTTTCCCACCCGAATGTGGTGGGGGTGTTCGACCAGGGCCACGACGGCGACGTCGTGTTCCTGGCGATGGAGTACGTCGAGGGCCGCACGCTGCGCGAACTGCTGCAGGACCTCGGCACGCTGACGCCCCGTGAGGCGTTCGGTGTGCTGGAGCCGACGCTCGCCGCATTGGGCGCCGCGCACCGCGCGGGGTTTGTGCACCGCGACGTGAAGCCGGAGAACGTCCTGATCTCGGACGACGGCGGCATCAAGGTCGCGGACTTCGGGCTGGCCCGGGCGACCGCCGCCGCTGCTTCTGCGGCCACCGGCAAGGTCCTGGTGGGGACGGTGGCCTACCTGTCGCCGGAACAGATCGAGCGCGGTGCGGCCTCCCCGGTATCGGACGTATATGCCGCCGGAATACTGCTCTACGAAATGCTGACCGGCCGTCAGCCCTACCAGGGACGCTCGGCCGTCGAGATCATCTACAAGCACGTGCACGAGGACGTGCCGCCGCCGTCGGCCGCGGTGCCCGGCCTGTCCCCGGCGCTCGACGCGCTGGTCTCGCAGGCCACCGCGCGCGACGCGGACCGGCGCCCTTCGGATGCCGAGCAGCTCCTCGCCGTGGTGCGGCACACGCGCCAGCACCTGCTGTCGGACACCGAACTGGACTTCGGCGCCGCCGAGCGCGTGCTGCCGCCGCCGGCTCCGGCGTACGACGAGCAGCCTGAGTACGCGGGCGCCGCGGCCTACCCGCCTCCGCCCTACCCCGGTCCGTACGACGGGGCGAACCTCACGCGCGAGGTCGAGATCCCGTTGGAGATCGGCCCGCTGGGGCTGACCACCGAGTCGGTGCTCGACGAGCAGCCGTACGCCGCAAACGGCTTCGACGGCCCGGACGGGCCCGCCGGACCGGACGGCCTGCCGCCCGGCAAGGGGCGGCCGCGGCGCGGCCCGTCGCGCGGGATGATCGCGTTCCTGGTGGTCCTGGTGGTCGCGGCCGGAATCGGCCTGGTCGCCTGGCGGATGGGCGCGGGCGAGACGACCAAGGTGCCGCCGGTGCTGTCCAAGCCGCGCGCCGAGGCCGTCGAGCAGCTCAAGGACGCGGGCCTGAAGGTGCGCTTCGTCGACGTGTTCGACCTGACGGTCCCGCGCGACGCGGTGGTCGCCTCCGACCCGGTCCCGGGCCGCAGCATCGACAAGGGCAAGACCGTCACGCTCACCATGTCGCTGGGCCCCGAACTCCTCGCGGTACCCGCCCTGGACGGCAAGACGCTCGACGAGGCCAAGCAGCTGCTGCAGTCCGCGGGGCTCGCCGTCGGCAAGGTCGAGCAGCAGGACAACAGCCAGGACCCCGGCAAGGTGGTCCGGAGCACTCCGGCGACCGGCACGCAGCAGCCCCGCAACACGCCGGTCAACCTGGTGATCAGCCGCGGCATGCCGACTCCGGTGCCGAGCCTGACCGGGCTCACCGAGGAAGAGGCGCGCGCCGCGCTGGCGGAGCGCAAGCTGCTGCTCGACGTGGCGACGGAACAGGTCTTCTCCGACGTCGCCCCGGCGGGCCGGGTCGCCACCCAGAACCCGGCGTTCGGCACGCTCTACCCGGGCGGCAAGGTCACGGTCTCGATGTCGAAGGGACCCGACCTGGTGCTGGTGCCCAAGGTGGACGGCATGAGCGAGGAGGAGGCCAAGCGCGTCCTCACCGCCGCGGGCTTCCAGGTGAGCGTGGACACCGTGTTCCCGCTCGGCCCGAAGAACGTGACCAGCATGAGCCCGGGCGGCAACAACCTGGCGCCGCGCGGGTCGAAGGTGACCATCAAGGTCTTCTGAGCGCGAGCTGCACGACCGCATATGCACCGATACGCGAACTGCCCCCGGCCTCAGCCGGGGGCAGTTCGCGTATCGCTTGGCCGTGTTCGTGTCGCGGCGCCTTACAGGTCCGGGCCTTCGCCCTCGCGCTCCTGGTACGAGTAGCGCTGCTCCTGCCACGGGTCGCCGATGTTGTGGTAGCCGCGCTCCTCCCAGAACCCGCGCTTGTCGGCGACCATGTACTCGATGCCGCGGACCCACTTGGGGCCCTTCCACGCATACAGCTGCGGCACGATCAGCCGTACCGGGAAGCCGTGTTCGGCGGTGAGCGGCTCGCCGTCGTGGTGGGTGGCGAAGATGGTCCGCTCGGTGGCGAAGTCCATGATCCGCAGGTTGGAGCTGAAGCCGTACTCGGCCCACACCATCACGTGCGTGACCTCGGGTGCGGGCGGCGCCAGTTCCAGGATGGTCTCGGCCGACACGCCGCCCCACTCGTTGTTCAGCATGCTGAACTTGGTGACGCAGTGGAAGTCGGCGACCACCGTGGTGCGCGGCAGCGCGGAGAACTCCTCGTGGTTCCACGCATGCTTGTCGCCCAACGCGGTCGCGCCGAACACGCGGAAGTCCCAGGTGTCCGGCTTGAAGCGCGGCACCGGGCCGTAATGCAGGACCGGCCAGCCGCGCTGCAGGCGCTGGCCCGGGGGAAGTCGGGGGTCGGCGCCGGCGGCGGTCGCGGCGGTGACGGCCGTGCCGCCCGCCGAATCGCTTCCCCCTTGCCCCGTTCCGGTATGACCCATGTTCTCTATGGTCCCAGACCCCCGGGGCAGGTCACGACCGGCCCCTGCCCCCGGCCTGCGGGACGGAAGTCCCCGCGCCGGACTCCCGAAATCCATTGACATTCGGGACAAATGATCTGTTGTTTCTCATGAAAGGCAAGCCTTCCCTTCGTGGAACTTACGGCACATGAGGTGACAGCATTCACATAACCGTGATCACGTACGCCACAAGTACCTCACGGATCCTGCTGCCCACCCCTTTTCGGAAGGTGCATCCCGATGCACGGCGACCCCCAGATCCTCGAGCTCCTGAACGAGCAGCTCACCGCCGAGCTGACCGCCATCAACCAGTACTTCCTGCACGCCAAGCTGCAGGAGCACTGGGGCTACGCGAAGCTCGCGTCCTGGACCCGGCACGAGTCCATCGACGAGATGAAGCACGCCGAGACGCTCACCGACCGCATCCTCTTCCTGGAGGGCCTGCCCAACTACCAGCGCCTGAACGCGCTGCGCATCGGCCAGACGCTCGAGGAGATGTTCCGGGCCGACCTGGCCGTCGAGATGGAGGCCATCGAGCGCCTCCGCGGCGGCATCCTGGTCATGCGCGAGAAGGGCGACGCGACGTCCGCGAACATCTTCGAGGACATCCTGGCCGACGAGGAGTCCCACGTGGACTACCTGGAGACGCAGCTCGACCTGCTCAAGAAGCTCGGCGAGCCGCTCTACGTCGCGCAGCTGATCGAGCAGCCGGAGAGCTGACGAAGCCCGCACATTGCCGGCGACAGCCGGACGAGACCGGCCCGCGGCGGCCGGATTCCGCCCCTCGCGGGCCCTTCCTTTATGCGGATCTGCGCCGCATACTCCCGGTACTCCGGAGGCAGGGCCCGGCCGGGGGCGATTTCCGGCCCGCGTGACGCAGGCCTCTCTTCACTTCCCGCCAAGGGTGAGGTTACCCTTACCTTAGTGACTTCACCCTTGGGGGACGTTCCGTGTACGTGTGCATGTGCTTCGGCGTGACCGACACCCAGGTCAGTGCCCAGATAGAGAACGGCGCGCGCAGCATGCGCGAAATCGCCGCTTCCTGCCGTGCCGGAACCGACTGCGGCCGCTGCGTCAAGACGATCACCGCGATGATCCCCCGCGACGACACGCGCGCCTGCGACGGATGCACCAAGCGCTGCGGCCGTATATGCCGCGCCGACCGGGTGGCCCCGGCCGAGCCCGCCGCCGCCCCGAGCGCCCCCGTCATCGCCGTGACCCTGTCCGTGGTCCAGGCGGACGCGGAGACCACCGCGCCCGCCGCCTGACTGCTTCCTGCCGTTTCCTGCCGTTCCTGCCGTTCCGCCTGCCGCCCCGG
The DNA here is from genome assembly GCF_021502675.1 of Yinghuangia soli. GTDB lineage: Bacteria > Actinomycetota > Actinomycetes > Streptomycetales > Streptomycetaceae > Yinghuangia > Yinghuangia soli. The sequence continues at coordinate 73,351 of NZ_JAKFHA010000022.1, read as the reverse complement.
TCAGCCCGGGAGCGATGCGGCGACCAGGTCCGAGACCCGGACCAGTTCGTACCCCTTGGCCCGCAGCCCCTCGACGATCGCCTCGATGGCGTCCGCGGTGTGCGCCGCGGGGCCGAGCGAGTTGTGCATGACCACCACCGACCCGTTGCGGACCTGGGCCAGCACCCGCTGCGCGATCGCCGCGCCGCTCGCGCCGTCGGCGTCGCCGCTCACCACGTCCCACTGCACCGGCGTCAGGCCGGCCGGGGCGATGCCGCGCAGCGCCGCGGCGTCCAGGCAGCCGCCCGGGAAGCGGAAGTACGGCACGGTCCGCGCCCCCGCCACGTCGCGGAGCCGGTCGAAGGGCGCCTGCGCCTCCCCGGCCATCTCGGCGTCCGGCACCTTGCCCAGCCCATAGCACTGCCCCGCGAAGCCGCGGTGCGTCAGCGAATGGCTGGCCACCTCGAACAGCGGATCGGTGGCGATACCGCGGGCCTGCTGCGGATAGGTGTCGATCCAGAGCCCAGTCAGGAAGAACGTCGCGGGCGCATGCAACCGCCGCAGCTTGGCGAGCAACTCGGCGTTGTCGTACGACGCGGTCCGCCCGTCGGCCAGTCGGCCGCGCATGCCGACCGTCATGTCGCCGTCGAAGGTGAGCGCGACCCGGGGCCGGTCGCGCGGACCGTTCGTGAAGACCTGCGGCAGGCCGTCCGGGCCGGCGGGCAGGGTGCGGGCCGGGATCGGGCGGGCCGGGAGCGTGGCGATCGATCCGGCGGTCGGACCGGTCGTCCCGGTCGGCCCGGTCGATCCGGTCGCCTCGGTCGTCCGAGGGGCAGCGCTCGCGGCAGGAGCCGAGGCGGCCGAGGCGCCGGAGGTGCCGGGGGCGGCGTCCGGGGTCGTCCGGCCGCCGTCCGCGCAGGCACCGAGCAGCAGGGCCAAGGCCGCGCCCGCGGCAGCCGCGGGCGCGGCACGGCGGCGAGCCGGCCGGTCCGCGCCCGGCTTGCCGTCCTGCTCGCCGTCCTGCTCGCCGGACCGCTTGCCGTTGCTGTCGGCCTTGTTGCCGCCGTTCTTCCTGTCCGCCGTCTCCCCCGCCAGGCCCGTCCCCCGTGCCTGGGTCACGCGCAGGCCCCCGCGACGACCTCGGCCGCCTTCGCGCACGACGAAGCGTCCGCGTCCAGATGCGTGACCATGCGGACCAGGCGCGGGCCGAATCCCGACACCAGGACGCCCGCCTCGCGGCAGCGGGCCACGACGGTCGCGGCGTCGGGCCGCGGTTCGGGCAGCCGGACCAGGACCAGGTTGGTCTCCGGGGCGACGACGTCGAGCCCCTCCTCGCCGAGCCGGTCGGCGATCATCCGGGCGTGCCCGTGGTCCTCGGCGAGGCGCTCGACGTGGTGGTCGAGTGCGTACAGGCCGCCCGCCGCGAGGATGCCGGCCTGGCGCATCGCGCCGCCCATGCGGTGCCGCATGCGGCGCGCCTCGGGCATCCGGTCCTCGGGCAGCAGGACCACCGAACCGGCGGGCGCGCCAAGGCCCTTGGAGAGGCAGACCGAGAGGGTGTCGAAGAGCGCACCGTACTCGGCGAAGGCGGTGCCGGTGGCGACGTGCGCGTGCCAGATGCGGGCGCCGTCGCAGTGCAGCGCGACCCCGGCCGCGGTGGTCAGGTCGCGGATCGCCTGGAGCTGCGCCAGCGGGTAGACGGCGCCGCCGCCGCGGTTGTGGGTCTGCTCGACGGCCACCGCGCGGGTGCCGACGGTGTACGTGTCGCCCACGCGCAGCAGGCTCGCGACGTCCTCGGGCCGGAGCAGGCCGCGCGGGCTGAGTGTGGTGCGGGTCTGGATGCCGCCGTGCCAGGCGGCCGCGCCGTCCTCGTGCGCGACGATGTGCGCGTCGGCGTCCAGGACGAGTTCCTCGCCGGGCGGCACCGAGAGCCGGACCGCGATCTGGTTGGCCATCACGCCGGTGGGGGTGAACAGGCCGGTGTGCCGGCCGCCGAACATGCCCGCCACGCGCTCTTCGAGGGCGCGGACCGTGGGGTCCTCGGCGTAGACGTCGTCGCCGACCTCGGCATCGGCCATCGCGGCGCGCATCGCGGGGGTGGGACGGGTGACGGTGTCGCTGCGGAGATCAATCACGGGGCCAGCCTGCCATCCGGGAACGGCGAAGGGGCGCGCGCCCTGCGGCACGCGCCCCTTCGGTGCTCCTGGGGACTCCCCTGGGCTCAGTGGCCCCGGTACATCTCCGCGACGAGGAAGGCGAGGTCGAGCGACTGGCTGCGGTTGAGCCGCGGGTCGCACGCCGTCTCGTAGCGCTGGTGCAGGTCGTCGACGAAGATCTCGTCGCCGCCGCCGACGCACTCGGTGACGTCGTCGCCGGTCAGCTCCACGTGGATGCCGCCCGGGTGGGTGCCCAGTGCGCGGTGCACCTCGAAGAAGCCCTTGACCTCGTCGAGCACGTCGTCGAAGCGGCGGGTCTTGTGCCCGCTGGACGCCTCGAACGTGTTGCCGTGCATCGGGTCGCAGACCCACGCGACCTGCGCGCCGGACGCGGTGACCTTCTCCACCAGGGTGGGCAGTGCGTCGCGCACCTTGCCCGCGCCCATGCGGATGATGAACGTCAGCCGGCCCGCCTCGCGGTTCGGGTCGAGCTTCTCGATCAGCGCGAGGGCGTCCTCGGGCGTCGTGGTCGGGCCCAGCTTGACGCCGATCGGGTTGCGGATGCGCGAGGCGAACTCGACGTGCGCGCCGTCCAGTTGGCGGGTGCGCTCGCCGATCCACACCATGTGGCCGGAGACGTCGTACAGGTCGCCGGTGCGCGAGTCGACCCGGGTGAGGGCCGCTTCGTAGTCGAGGATCAGGGCCTCGTGCGAGGCGAAGAACTCGACGGTGCGGAACTCCTCGGGGTCGACGCCGCACGCGTGCATGAAGCGCAGCGCGCCGTCGATCTCGGCGGCGAGGCGCTCGTACCGCTCGCCGGACGGCGACAGCGCCACGAAGTCCTGGTTCCAGGCGTGCACCTGGCGCAGGTCGGCGTAGCCGCCGGTGGTGAAGGCGCGCACCAGGTTCAGCGTCGCGGAGGACGAGTGGTACATCCGCTTGAGGCGCTCCGGGTCCGGGGTGCGGGCCTCGGGGGTGAACGCCAGGTCGTTGACCGCGTCGCCGCGGTACGTCGGCAGCGTCACGCCGTCGCGGGTCTCGATGCCGGACGAGCGCGGCTTCGAGTACTGCCCGGCCATGCGGCCGACCTTGACCACCGGGACGGAGGCCGCGTAGGTCAGGACCACGGCCATCTGGAGCAGGGTCTTGAGCTTGTTCTTGATGGCGTCGGCGGTGTTGCCGACGAAGGTCTCCGCGCAGTCGCCGCCCTGCAGCAGGAACGCCTCGCCCCGGGCCACCGAGGCCAGCCGGCCGCGGAGCTGGTCGCACTCGCCGGCGAAGACGAGCGGAGGATAGGACGCGAGGTCCGCGAGCGCGTTGCGCAGGGCCTCCGAGTCCGGCCACTCGGGCTGCTGCGCCGCCGGGAGGGATCGCCAGGTGTCGATGTCGTTCGCTGTCACCCCCCAAGGTTAAACAATCGGGCAACGCATTTAGGGAGATGACCGAAGAACGAGACACCGTTCCGGTCCGACGGGCGTCGGGGCAGGTCAGAGGGCGGGCGAGGCATTCCGTGAGGTCGGCGGACCGGGCCCGTTCGGGGCGCGACGCGCCGGGCCCTCGGTCCGGGACTTTGGTCCTTTGCGGGGGCGGATGCTTGATCCGGTCAGCGGGCCGGGGCGTCCGCTCGAGCAGGGCGGAGAGGCGCCGGGGCGGCGTCGTGCGGACGCCTCGCCGTCCGCGGAGGGGGCATTGCGGCGGTCCGCGCGGCTGCTGCGCGGGCGTCGCTGCTTTCGGCGGCGGCGTGCGGGCGGCTACAGTGGCCCGCATGATCGCGCGTTCCTGCACTGCGTACTCCTGGTGGTGGCCCCGCTCCGCGGCGGCCCCGCTACTTCGCGATCTCTAGACCTCTCCAGGACCTGGAATCCGACGGCCGCCCGGTGGGCGGCCGTTTCGTGTTCCCGGGGCCGGGGACCGCGGCGGGGCCCGGCGGGCGCGACGTCCCGACGATGGGAATTACCCCCGTGACCGCCGCAGCCACGCCGCCCGCCGACTCCGCCCCCGCGACTGCACCCGGCTTTGCCTCCGCCCCTGCCCCTGACCGTGCCCCGGTCGCCGACGCCGCCGCGACCGCCGCGCTGCTCGCGCCGCTCTTCGCCGCCGATCCGCCGCCCTTCGCGCTGATCCGGCGGGAGGGCAGCGGCACGCTCGACCTGCTCTTCGGCGAGATCACCGAGGCGGCGACGCTGGACGCGATCCCGCTGCCCGAGCTCGCCGATGCCGCGCCGGGCGCTCCGCGGCACGACGTCCTCGCGCTCATCCCGTACCGGCAGATCCGCGAGCGCGGGTTCGAGGCGTACGACGACGGCACGCCGCTGCTCTGCCTGCAGGTCGCCGAGCAGCACGAACTCGCGTACGCCGACGTGCTCGCCGCGCTGCCGGACACGCCCGTCACGCTCGCCGGGGGCGGGTTCGACGTCGACGACGAGTCGTACGCGGCGATCGTGAAGCGCGTGATCGTGGACGAGATCGGGCACGGCGAGGGCGCGAACTTCGTGATCCGCCGCGACTACCGCGACCGGTTGGAGGGCTACTCCCCCGCCACCGCGGGGACGCTGCTGCGGCGGCTGCTGACCCGCGAGTCGGGGGCGTACTGGACGTACCTCGTGCACACCGGCGACCTGACCCTCGTGGGCGCGAGCCCCGAGCGGCACGTCAGCGCGGTGGGCGGCGAGGTGGCGATGAACCCGATCAGCGGCACGTACCGCTATCCGGCGGGCGGCCCCGACCGGGCCGGGCTGCTGGACTTCCTGCGGGACGGCAAGGAGGTCGACGAGCTGTTCATGGTCGTCGACGAGGAGCTCAAGATGATGAGCGAGGTGTGCGACCTGGGCGGGCGGGTGCTGGGCCCGTACCTGAAGGAGATGGGGCACCTCGCGCACACCGAGTACCTCCTGCACGGGCAGTCGTCGCTCGATGTGCGGGCGATTCTGCGCGGCACGATGTTCGCGCCGACCGTGACCGGTTCCCCGCTGGAGAACGCGTGCCGGGTCATCAGCCGCCACGAACCGACCGGCCGCGGCTACTACTCCGGTGTCGTCGCGCTCATGGGCCGGGACGAGGCGGGCCGCCGCACCCTCGACGCGCCGATCCTGATCCGTACCGCGTACATCTCGCCGGACGGCACGCTGCGGGTGCCCGCCGGGGCCACCCTCGTCCGGCACTCGGACCCGGCGAGCGAGGTCGCCGAGACGCACGCCAAGGCGGCGGGGGTGCTGGCCGCTCTCGGCGTCGTCCCCGCGGCCCGCCGCACCGGGGACGCCGCCCCGGTCCGGCTCGCCGACGACCCCGAGGTCGCCGCGCTGCTCGCCTCGCGCAATGCGAACCTCGCGCCGTTCTGGATGACCGCGCGCGACGAGCATGCGCTGCGCTCCCCCGAGTTGGCCGGACGCCGGGTCCTGGTCGTGGACGGCGAGGACACCTTCACCGCGATGCTCGCGCACCTGCTGCGCACGCTCGGTCTGCGCGTGGCGGTGACCCCGTACGACGAGGTCTCGGCGCGCCAGGTCACCGAGGCCGAACTGCTCCTCATGGGCCCCGGGCCCGGCGACCCGCGGCAGGTGCTGGACCGCAAGATCCGCACCATGGGTGCGGCGGTGCGGCGGCGGCTGGATGCGGGCGGTCCGATGCTGGGCGTATGCCTGGGACACCAGCTGATCGCCGCCGAACTGGGGCTCGGCCTGGTCCGCAAGGACGTCCCGTACCAGGGCAAGCAGCTCGACATCGACTTGTTCGGCCGTGCGGAAAAGGTCGGCTTCTACAACACCTTCGCCGCCCTGGCCGCCGAACGCGCGCCGTTCGGGCTGGAGTTCAGCGAGGACCGCGGCACGGGCCAGATCCACGCCATGCGCAGCTCCCAATTGCGCCTGGCCGGCGTCCAGTTCCACCCGGAGTCGGTGCTGACCACCAACGGCCTGGCTCTCGTACGCGAGATCCTGACCGCCCTCTGAAGACCCGCGCCCGGGGGCAGGAGGCACCACCTGCCCCCGGGCTCTCGATGCGGTCCGTCAGCCGGCTTTGCCGGCCGTGAGCAGCGCTACTGCGCTTTGTTCGGCGAGGGCCTCGGTGTGCGGAGGCAGGGGCTTGCCGGCCCTCAGGTACGGGCGCATGACGGACAGCGGCAGTTCGACCATGATCAGGGTGATGCGGTCGACCGCATCGGGGCCGCGCACGTCCAGTTCCTGCATCAGTTCGCCGAGGGCGCGGCGGACGACGCGTTCGCCCCGGTCCGCCCGGATTCCGTACTGGGCCGGCCATTCCGCCTGGTTGAAGGCGCCCGGGCCGTGCAGGAGCAGCGCCGCTTCGCCCGGATTCGCCCGGGACCACACGACGACTTCGCGTACCGCGGCCGCGGCCCGGCGGACCGGGTCCGGCGACGACCCCAGGGCGGCCAAGTAGGCCTCCTGGAAGCTCTCGACGGTGCGCAGCCACACCTCGGCGAGCAGCGCGTTGCGGCCCGGGAAGCGGTGGTAGACCGACCCGCTGGGCGCGCCGACCTCCTTCGCGACCGCGGACATCGTGACGCCGCCCGGTCCGGACGCGGCGGCGAGGCGCACCGCGGCGTCGAGCAATTGGGTCGTGTCGAAGAGGGGTGGTCGCGCCATGTTCTGGAGAGTACTCTCCATATTAATTAGAGAGATGCCTCTACAACGTGATCGGAGCTCCGCCATGGCCGTGCTCAACATCCACGAACGCCTCCTGCCGGGCAAAGCGGACGAGGTCGGCGCCCTCCTCGACACGCTGTCCGGCCCGGACGACCGGCTCTGGCCGCGGGACGCGTGGCCGCGCATGGTCCTCGACGGCCCGCTCGAGGTGGGCGCGTCCGGCGGCCACGGCCCGATCCGCTACCTGGTCAGCGCGTACGTCCCCGGGCAGTGGGTCCGCTTCGCATTCACCGGACCGCGCGGCTTCGAGGGCTTCCACGAGTTCACCGTGCACCCGATCAGCGACGAAACCACCGTGCTGCGCCACACGGTGGCCATGCGCACCCGCGGACCGGCCCGGCTGAGCTGGCCGCTGGTGTTCCGCCCGCTGCACGACGCGTGCGTGGAGGACGGCTTCGACTGCGCGGCGCACGCGGTGCTCGGCCGGCCGGTGCCGTACACGTCCTGGAGCCACTACGTCCGGTTCCTGCGCGCCCTCCTGCGCCGCCGCCCGGCTGCCGAGGCGCGCACCGCGGCGGCCTGAGCGCGGCGTCCGGCCCCGGCACGAATGCGGCGAGCCCGCCCCGGAATTGCCGGGACGGGCTCGCCGTGCGCAGGTCGGGTCGGCGACTCAGCCGAAGAGCGTCTTCGCCTCGTCGTACAGCGCCGGCGGGACGGTCTTGAGCTCGCGGGTGGCGTCCTCGAGCGGGACGGTGATCACGTCCGTGCCGCGCAGCGCGACCATCTTGCCCCAGTCGCCGCCGTGCACCGCGTCGATCGCGTGGAAGCCGAAGCGGGTGGCCAGCCAGCGGTCGAACGCGGTCGGCGTACCGCCGCGCTGCACGTGGCCGAGCACCGTCGTCCGCGCCTCGTGGCCGGTGCGGCGCTCGATTTCGGCGGACAGCCAGTCGCCGATCCCGGACAGCTTCACGTGCCCGAAGGCGTCGAGCGTCTGGTCCTTGGTGACCATCTGCCCTTCCTTCGGGATCGCGCCCTCGGCGACCACGATGATCGGCGCGTAGTTGGTCCGGAACCTGCTCTCCACCCAGCCGCAGACCTCTTCGATGTCGAACTGCTGCTCGGGGATGAGGATCACGTTGGCCCCGCCGGCCATGCCGGAGTGGATCGCGATCCAGCCCGCGTGCCGGCCCATGACCTCGACGATCAGCACCCGGCGGTGCGACTCGGCGGTGGTGTGCAGCCGGTCGATCGCCTCGGTGGCGATGTTGACCGCGGTGTCGAAGCCGAAGGTGTAGTCGGTGGCGTTGAGGTCGTTGTCGATGGTCTTGGGGACGCCCACGACCTGCACGCCGTGCTCGTACAGCCGGGTGGCCACGCCGAGGGTGTCCTCGCCGCCGATCGCGACCAGCGCATCGACTTCGAGCTTGGCGAGGTTCTCGCGGATCCGCTCGACGCCGCCGTCGATCTTCATCGGGTTGGTGCGCGACGACCCGAGGATGGTGCCGCCGCGCGGCAGGATCCCGCGCACCGACGGGATGTCGAGGGTCTGGGTGTCGGCCTCCAGCGGCCCTCTCCACCCGTCCCGGAACCCGACGAAGTCGTACCCGTAGTCCGCGACACCCTTGCGGACCACGGCTCGGATCACCGCGTTGAGACCGGGGCAGTCGCCCCCACCGGTCAGGACTCCGACGCGCATCGAGCTTCCCCTTCGCCTGCCGAGACGGTTCGGACGTAGGGATCTTTGTCCGGTACGCCCGCTCTCCACGCTATCTCTTTCCGGCCATTGCCCGACCTGCTCACCCAACCCGTTCGGAGGACCACGAACGAGTGATCCGCGAACTCCGCACGCTGCGGCGGCGGCCGGTCCGGACGCGGCGAACGGCCGAATCGTGCCGGTATGGCACACAGGGGGACCGGCGGGCGACCCCAAGCCTTAATCTGCCTCGCATGAGTGTGCTTGCGATCGATGCCGGGACGACGGGGGTCACCGCGCTGGTGGTGGCCGTGGACGGCAGTGTGCTGGCGCGCGGGTACCAGGAGTTCCAGCAGCACTTCCCGGAGCCCGGGCTCGTGGAGCACCAGCCGGAGGAGATCTGGCAGGCCGCCCTGCAGGCGTGCCGCGAGGCGCTGGACGGGGCTGCCGAGCGGCCGACCGCGGTGGGGATCACCAACCAGCGTGAGACCGCCGTGCTGTGGGACCGGCGGACGCTCGCCTCGCCGCGGCGCGCGATCGTGTGGCAGGACCGGCGTTCCGCGGCGATCTGCGCGCGGCTGGCCGAGGCCGGGCACGAGCCGCGGGTCGCGGAGCTGACCGGGCTGCGCCTCGACCCCTACTTCACCGCCACCAAGCTGGCCTGGCTGGCCGAGCACGACAAGCGCGTGTGGCGCGAGGTCGAGGCGGGGCGGGTGGCGCTGGGCACCGTCGACTCGTACCTGATCGCGCGGCTGACCTCGGGCGGCAGCCATGTCACCGACGCCTCGAACGCTTCGCGCACGCTGCTGTTCGACATCACCGCCGGGCAGTGGTCGGCCGAACTGTGCGAGCTGTTCGGGGTCCCGATGGACGCGCTGCCGCGGGTGGTTCCGTCGTACGGGCCGGTCGCCCGGACCGATCCGGAGGCGTTCCTCGGACTCGACCTGCCGATCGCCGGCATCGCCGGCGACCAGCAGGCGGCGCTGTTCGGGCAGGCCTGCCACTCCCCCGGCGACGTGAAGTGCACCTATGGCACGGGGTCGTTCGTCCTCATCAACACCGGTGCCGAGCCGGTCCGGTCCTCGGCCGGCCTGCTCACCACAGTGGCCTGGGGCGCACCGGACGGATCGCTCGCCTACGCCCTGGAAGGCTCCATCTTCGTCACCGGCGCCGCGGTGCAGTGGCTGCGCGACGGCCTCGGCATCATCGGCGCGGCCGCGGAGACCGAGCCCATCGCCCGGACCGTCGCGGACTCCGGCGGCGTGGTGTTCGTCCCCGCGCTCACCGGACTCGGCGCACCCGACTGGGACCCGACCGCCCGCGGCACGATCCTCGGCATCACCCGCGGCACCACCCGCGCCCACCTGGTCCGCGCCACGCTCGAGGCGATCGCGTACGAAGTGCGGGACGTCGTCGACGTCATGACCTCGGACGCGGGCCTCGACCTGCTCACCCTCAAGGTCGACGGCGGCGCCTCGGAGAACAACCTCCTGTGCCGCATGCAGGCCGACCAGCTCGGCGTCGCGGTCGAACGCCCCAAGGTCAGCGAGACCACCGCCCTCGGCGCGGCCTTCCTCGCCGGCCTGGGCACCGGCATCTGGTCCGACACCGCCGAGATCGCCGCCACCTGGCAACTCGACGCCCGCTTCACCCCCGGCCCCCGCGACGACGCCGCCTACGACCGCTGGCGCCTGGCCGTCGAGAAATCCAAGGGCTGGGCGCTCTGACGCCGAGGCCGGGTCAGTCGTCCAGGCCGCGTTCGATGGCGTAGCGGACGAGTTCGACGCGGTTGTGGAGCTGGAGCTTGTTGAGGGTGTTCTGCACGTGGTTCTGGACCGTGCGGTGCGAGAGCACGAGGCGTTCGGCGATCTGCTTGTACGACAGGCCCTTGGCGACCAGGCGCAGGACCTCGGTCTCGCGGTCGGTCAGGCGCGGGGCGGCCGGTTCGCGGGAGCCGGAGGGGGCCGGGTTGGTGGCGATGCGGCGGAACTCGCCGAGGACGAGGCCGGCGAGGCCGGGGGTGAAGACCGCGTCGCCCTTGGCGGTGCGGGCCACGGCGTCCAGGAGTTCGGCCTGGCTGGCGGACTTGACCAGGTAGCCGGTGGCGCCGGCCTTGACGGCCTCCAGGACGTCTTCCTGCTCGCCGCTCGCGGAGAGGACGAGGATGCGCACGCCCGGGTCGTTCTTGACCAGTTCGCGGGCGACTTCGTCGCCGCTCAGCTTGGGCAGGTTGAGGTCGAGGATGACGACCTGGGGTGCGGTGGCGCGGGCTCGGCGGATGGCCTCGGGGCCGTCGCCGGCGGTGGCGACGACGTCGTAGCCGGCCTCCGCGAGGTCGCGGGCGACACCGTCGCGCCACATGGGGTGGTCGTCGACGACGAGCACCCGGATCGGGGCGCTCGCCGGAGCGGTCTCGGTCATCGGGGCCACCTCGTCTGAGCCATCGTCAAAACCTACCGGAGACGTTCGGCTCCGGTGCGCGGGCCTTCCGCGGCCGCTCGTCGAGGGGGCCGCCGCCGCGGGTCCCGCCGGTCCGGGGTAGGGTCCCGGCACATTTACGACGGGGGTCACATGGTGGGGGTTGCACGTACGCGCCTGGCATTGCCGGTAGTTGCCATGGCGCTGGTGGCAGGGTGCACAGGCGGAGCGTCGAACGAGCCGGACTATGTGCGGCGCCCGGTCACCTCGGCGGCCGGCATCGTGCTGCCGCTGGACGCGTACCGGCAGACGGACGCGGAGCTGGAGTTCGCCGGCGACGCGCTGTCCGTTCTCGTCCAGCGCTGCATGACCAGGTATGGCGTGCCGTGGCCGTCGCGGGCGGAATCCGGCTGGCCGCGCGGTCCGAGGCCGTCGGGGATACCGCGGAACGGCAGGTTGTACGGCGTCATCGACGCGGCGCAAGTCGCCAGGATCGGCTACCGGCCTCCGGCGCCGCCCTTGAGCACGCTCGCGGTTCGTGCCCCTTCCTTCACGCTGCCGGGCGCCCAGCAGGTGTTCACCGGCAGCGTGCAGACGTACCAGGGGCAGGCCGTGCCGCCCGGCGGGTGCTCCGCGGAGGCGAACACCGCCCTGACAGGCCGTGCCGAAGTGCAGCCGTTCTCCCTCGACAGCCCGTTGGACGATTTGGCCGGCCTGTCGAGCGCGACCGAGGAGCCGACGGACCCGCGGGTGATCGCCGCCAACAAGGCATGGTCGGCCTGCATGAAGAAGGCCGGCTACTCCTACGCCGATCCCTGGGCGGCGAACAATGACGAGCGGTTGCAGCAGGGCGACACGGCGGGCGCGGAGGAGATCGCCGTCGCCAGTGCCGACGTCGCCTGCCGCACGAAGACCGACCTGACCACCATCTGGCATTCGGTCACGTACGAGAACCAAGAGAAGGTCGTCCGGGAGAACGCCGAGTTGCTCGCGAAGGTGCGGGCGGACATCGACGCGTGCCAGCGCAAAGCCGCGGAGGTCCTGGCCCCCGCACCCCCTAAGGGCTAAGCGCGTCAGCTCTCCGCGACGGACGGGCGCGGCAGGCGGAGTTCGACCTCGGTGCCCTGGCCGGGGATCGAGGTGAGCAGTGCGGTGCCGCCGACGTCGCGCAGGCGGCCTTCGATGGACTGCGAGACGCCGAGGCGCCCGGCCGCGCGGGCTTCTTCGAGGCGGCCGGGCGGGATGCCGGGGCCGTCGTCGCGGACGCTGACGATGATCTCGTCGGGTTCGTCCTCGAGGAGGATCCACGCGCGGGCGCCGTCGCCCGCGTGCCGCCAGACGTTGTCGAGGGCCGCCGAGGTGGCGGCGACGAGTTCGCGGGCGACGGGGGTGGGCAGCAGGACGGGCGTGCCGGGCGAGGCGATGCTGACCCGGGCGCCCGCGAGGCGGCCGAGCAGGGTGCGGACGTCCTGGCGGGCCGGGTCGGTGCCGACGCCGGAGCCGGGCAGGTCGTCGGCCTCCAGTTCGGCCGGGGCGTCCGAGACGAGTTGGCGCAGCGCGGCTTCCTGCTCGCCGGCCAGCCGGCCGAGTTCGGCCGCGTCGCCGCCGATCTCCGCGCCGCGGCGCTGCACGAGGGCCAGGACTTGCAGGACGCTGTCGTGGATGTCCCGGGCCAGGCGCTCGCGTTCGCGGGTCGCGGCCTCCAGCTGGATGGCCCGGGCGAGGGCGCGCTCGCTGGCCCGGGCGAGTTCGACGACGTAGCCGATGGCGGTCGCGGCCAGCATCATCAGCACTATGTTGTGCACGTTGCTCTGCGCGACCTCGCCGCGCTCGGCGACGTTGGCCGCACCGGTGAGCAGCGCGGCGACCGCGCCGGTCTGCCAGCCGCCCATGATCGCCCAGGCCAGCACGGGCGAGGACGACCACACCGTGGGCAGGGTCATGGAGCCTTCGGCGACCCGGGCCGGGTCGTCCAGCCAGCGGGTGGCCAGCACGCTGCCCATCGCGAGCGCGAGGTCGATGCCGAGCGCCGGCCAGCGGCGCAGCTCGGGCTTCTCGAAGGCGTACATGGTGTACGCGGTCCATACGGTGAGGACGCCCATGACGGCCCAGCCGCCGAGCGGGTAGCGGTACTCGTCGGCCACCGTGACGTATTGCCCGAGCGCGTAGCCGAGCGCCAGCAGCCGGAAGACCGCAAGTGCGCGCCACAGCGGTTGTTCGACCGACATCCGTTTCCTCCCCCGGTACGGGTGTGCGGGTCCGCGCGGGCGCGGATCAGCGGGCGCGGATCAGCGGATCAGCCGGACTTGGTGCCGCTCTCCGGGGTCCCGCCGGTGGTGTCCTCGGCGGGCTTGGCGGCGGGCTTGGCAGCGGATTCCGCCTCGACCTTGGCCTTGGCGGCGGCCTCCGCCTTGGCGGCCTTGTCGGCCGCGGCGGCCAGCTTGCGCGCCTCGGTGATGGCCTTCTTGGCGTCCGCCGCGTACACGTCGACGTACTCCTGGCCGGACAGCTCCATCAGCGCGTACATGATCTCGTCGGTGATCGAGCGGAGGATGAAGCGGTCGTCCTCCATGCCCTCGTACCGGGAGAAGTCGAGCGGCTCGCCGATCTTGATGCCGACCCGCATGACCTTGGGGATGACCTTGCCGGGCGGCTGGATCTTCTCGGTGTCGATCATGACGACCGGGATGACCGGGGCGCCGGACTCCAGGGCCATGCGCGCGATGCCGGTCTTGCCGCGGTACAGGCGGCCGTCCGGCGAGCGGGTGCCCTCGGGGTAGATGCCGAGCAGCGCCTGGTGGCCGAGCACCTTGAGGCCGGCGTTGAGCGCGGCCTCGCTCGCGGTGCCGCCGGTGCGGTCCACCGGCACCTGGCCCGCGCCGCGGAAGAACGCCGCGGTGAGCCGGCCCTTGATGCCGCGTCCGGTGAAGTAGTCGCTCTTCGCCAGGAACGTCACGCGCCGCGGCACCATCGCGGGCAGGAAGAACGAGTCGGAGAAGGAGAGGTGGTTGCTCGCCAGGATCGCCGGACCGCGCTCCGGGATGTTCTCGCGCCCCTCGACCTCGGGGCGGAAGAACAGCCGCAGAAGCGGGGCGATGATGGCCTTCATCAGCCGGTAGAACAACCCTGACCTCCTCGTGAACCGACTCGAACCTTAAGGCATGGCTACGTGCGGGTCGGTCAGGACCGACGGTTGGCCGGCAGGCCGCGGTGGTGCGTCGCCTGGGCGGGCGTACGCGGCTGTACGGGGTGTGCGGACCCGTGGGAGCATTCCCGTGGGCCAGGCCCGGAGCACCTCCGCCGAGCCTCCGCAGAGTGCCCGGTGCACCGTCGACGGGACCCGCAGGGCCCGCACGGACCGCCAGCCCGCGAGGAAGTGAGAGGAGCCGCCCGGTGTCGATCCTGCCTGGTGCCGAGCCGTACCACCATGACGGAGGCCGGGTCGGCTTCCTGCTGAGCCACGGCTTCACCGGCTCCCCGCAGTCGATGCGCCCGTGGGCCGAGCACCTCGCCGCGGGCGGTCTGACGGTCTCGCTGCCCCTGCTTCCCGGTCACGGTACGCGGTGGCAGGACATGCAGATGACCACTTGGCAGGACTGGTACGCCGAACTGGAGCGCGCATTCGACGCGCTGCGCTCGCGCTGCGACTTCGTCTTCGTCGGCGGCCTGTCGATGGGCGGCACGCTGGCGCTGCGGCTGGCCGAGCTGCGCGGCGACCAGGTCGCCGGGCTGGTGCTGGTCAATCCCGCGGTGCACGCCGACGACGCGCGGCTGAAGGCGCTGCCGGTGCTCAAGCACCTGGTGCGCTCGCTGCCCGGCATCGGCTCGGACATCCGCAAGGAGGGGGTCGCCGAGCTGGCGTACTCCCGCATGCCGCTCAAGCCCCTGCACTCGCTGGCGAAGGCGTGGCCGCTGGTGCAGGCGGACCTGCCGCAGGTCACGCAGCCGGTGCTGCTGTTCCGCTCGCCGCAGGACCACGTGGTGGCGCCGGCGAACTCCGAGACCGTCCTGGCCCGGATATCGTCGACGGATGTGACCGCGGAACTGCTGCCCGACAGCTACCACGTGGCCACGTTGGACAACGACGCGGAGCGGATCTTCTCGGGCACCCTGGAATTCGTCCGCCGCCTGACTGCGTTCGACACGGACAGCACCGACAAGCCCGACGAGGCCCTCCCGGCCGCGGCGGGCGAAGCGGCCGGCAGCCAGGCCGACGCCGGGGACGGCGCCGAGGGCGACGGCAAGGACGACGCGAAGGACTGAGAGTGCCAGGACGCGGCAACGGGCTCGACGCGGAGGCGTACAAGCCCCTCACCGACCTCGATCCCGAGTACGCCGACGACATGCTCGATACGCTCCGGACCGAGGGCGTGGCCGCCTACGTGACGCCCCTCGACCAGGAGCCCGACCTCCTGCGGCTGTGGGTGGACGCGGCGGCGACCTCGCGTGCCCGCGCGCTGCTGCGCGAGCGCCGCGAGGAGTGGGAGGAGTGGGAGCTCGCCGAGGAGGCGGGCACCGAAGCCGGCGCCGATGCCGGGTCGGCCGAGAGCGCACGCGCCGAGTCCGCACCGGCGGACCCTGTGTCCGAGCCGGTCTCCGAGCCGGTCTCCGAGGCAATGTCCGAGCCGATGTCCGAGGCCACCGCGGAGGCGAAGGCCGAGGCCAAGGCGGAGGCCAAGCCCGACGCCAAGCCGGGCACGAAGTCCGCGGACGCCGCCCAGGTGCCCGACGAGGACGAGCTCTGGGCGCAGATCGTCGCCGGGTTCGACACCGAGGTGACCGACCCGGTGCCGCGCTGGCCGGTGGCCGAGGACGTCGACGCCTCCGGATCGGGCGACCGCAAGAGCAACGTCACGCGGTCCGGCGACGGATCGTTCCGGGTGGGCGTGCCCACCACGCCCGGCCCGCGCGACTGGTCGCCCGCCGACGGACGCCCCGAGGACGGCGAGCCGGACGAGCTGGACGAGGACCCCGACGACCACTTCGTACCGCCGCCCCCGCCCCCGCTGCCCAAGACCGATCTGGCCACCAAGATGGCCTGGATCGCCCTGCTCGGCGGGCCGCTGTTCCTGCTCGGCGTGGTCCTGCTGGGCCGGCCGATCGGCGAGTGGACGACGTTCATGGCGATCGCGGTGTGCGGCGGCGGCTTCATCGCGCTGGTGTCGCGCCTGCGGCACGACCACGACGAGGACGACCCGGACGACGGCGCGGTCGTCTAGCACCTGCGGATGCCGCTGCGGGGCCGGCCCGGGAGAATCCCGGGGCCGGCCCCGCAGTGCGTCGGCCGGTCAGCCGTGGACCCGGTCGACCTGGTCCGGCACCACGTTCCCCGCGTCGTCCAGCAGCGGCGCCTTGCTGCCGTCCGGGTTGACGTAGCCGGCCGTCGAGCAGGGGTACGGCGTCGCCTTCTGCCCGCGCGGCTCGATGAACATCGGCTGCACGAGCCAGCGCCCGTCGGCGTTCGCGTAGGCGCGGCACATCAGTTCGGTCTTCTGCCGGTTGACCGCCAGCCGCAGGCCGGTCGCGTCGCGCACGAAGGTGGCGTCGGTGTCCGAGTCCCCCGCGCCGAACTTCTGCCGCCGTTCGGCGGGCTGCAGCTCGTAGGCCTTGGCCCCGCGGACCCCCAGGATGTCCTGGTTGACGAAGCAGCGCTTCCCGTCCAGGTAGGTGATCACGGTGTTGTCCGCGGCGCCGCCGCAGCCGCGGATGTCGTACGTGCGCTTGCCGTTCCGGGTGCGGCTGTCGATGCCCACGACCTCGTCCGGCGCGATGCCGAGCGAGCGGCCCCAGACCTGGACGACGGTCTGCGGCGACGCGGTGATGATCCGCACGTCGAAGCCTGCGCGCTTCAGCACCGCGATCAGGTCCCGCTGCTGGTCGTAGTAGCGGACCCAGCCGGTGACCTGCTTGGTGCCGACCTGCTGGAGGGTGCCGACCGGGGCGGCGAGGTTCTCGGCGCGGGCGGCGGCCGCGAAGCCGGCCACCTCGCGCTCGGTGTAGCCGGCGAGCAGCTGGTTCGCCCATGCGTACGCGGGCTCCATGCGGCGGTGGTCGTACCCGGCGAAGGCGGCCGCACCTGCCGTGGAGGTGCCGCTGCTGTACACCGACAGGATCTCGTCGGCGCAGTCCGCGTCGGTCCCGGTGGGCAGCGGACGCCCGGCCGGGGTGGCGGTGCCGCAGGCCGCGGACAGCGCCGCGGAGGCGGCCGGGGTCAGGTACGGGCTGGTCCGCGACCAGTCCTTGCCGGGCGGCTGCCGGATCTTGCCGTTGCGCAGGGACCAGAACGTCGTGGCGTCGCCGACGTCGTTCTTCACCACGGTGTTGTCCCAGTCGAACAGCGCCAGCGGGCGCGGTCCGTGGCGTCCGGCGTTCCGGCCGCAGCGGCCCGCCTCGTCGATGAACTCCTGGAGCGCCGCCCGGTTTTCGCCGTACCACGGAAGGCTCGCGTCGAGCGTCGGGCAAGGCCGCGCGCCGCCTCCGCCGTGCCGCTCCGCCGCGTCCGCGCCGGACACCGGCAGCAGCACCGATGCCGCCAGCCCCAGACCCGTGACCGCTCCCGCCCATCGTCGAGCCCGCATCGGCCGCCCCCTTCGCCTGTGGTGATGTGTGGCGCAGTTGTACGGCGCGCCCCACGTGCCCCACAAGACGTCGGCGGCAACGTAATACGATCTTTACAATGGTCATCGGGCAGACCATTGACCAATCGATCTTGCTGCCCGACCAGGCCCGCCCCGCTACGCGGTCAGCGTGTTCTCGGTCGTCCGGCCGGCCAGGAAGTCCGCGACGTTGCGGACCGTGGTGCCGAGGATCTGGTCGACCGCTTCCTGCGTGAAGAACGCCTGGTGCGAGGTGACCAGCACATTCGGGTACGTCATGAGCCGGGCCAGGACGTCGTCGGTGACCACCCGGTCGGACAGGTCGCGGTAGAAGAAGTGCTCCTCTTCCTCGTAGACGTCCAGCGCGACGCCGCCGAGCAGCCCGCGGCGCAGCGCTGCCACCAGCGCGAAGGTGTCGACCAGGCCGCCGCGGCTGGTGTTCACCAGCAGGGCGTCCTCGCGCATCGCGTCCAGTGCGGCGGCGTCGATGAGGTGGTGGGTCTCCGGGGTCAGCGGCACATGCAGGCTGACCACGTCGGAGCGCGAGAGCAGCTCCGGGAGTTCGACGTACTCCATGCCCAGCTCGCGGCAGGCGGGGTTCTCCGCGATGTCCCAGCCCAGCAGCTCGCAGCCGTGCCCGTGGGCGATCCGGGTGAACACCTCGCCGATCTTGCCGGTGCCCACCACGCCGACGGTCTTGCCGTGCATGTCGCGGCCCAGCAGCCCGTCCAGCCGGAAGTCGAAGTCGCGCGTGCGGATGATCGCCCGCGGCAGGTGCCGGTTCGCGGCCTGGGCGAGCGCCCAGGCGAACTCCGCGACGGAGTGCGGCGAATAGTGCGACACCCGCATGACCGTGATGCCGTACCGCGCGGCGGCGTCCAGGTCGATGTTGTTGAAACCGGTGGAGCGCTGCGTGACCAGGCGCGTCCCGCCCGCGGCGAGGCGGCGCAGCACCTCGGCGTCCGCCTTGGAGTTGACGTTGGTGGACACCAGTTCGTGGCCGGCCGCCAGGACCGCGGTGTCCTCGTCGAGGTTCACGTCCAGGCAGCGCAGCGCGTGGTGCCCGTCGAAGGCCTTGACGAGCAGCGGCCGCTCGTAGCTCTCGACTCCGTAGGCCAGGATCTCCATGCGCTGCGTCACCGCTTCCGTGCGTACCGGTCGGACATCTCCGACCCTACGCACCCAAAGTCGACATGGACGACTCGAAACAGGCTCTCCGGGCATGGCGAACGCCCGGAAGGACCAAAGGCCTTGGCGGGACGCGGACCAACGTCGCGGCAGCGCGGTCCGACCGGACGCCCGCGGCTCAGCAGCGGGCCAGGTCGGCCGCCCCCACGAGTCCCGCCTCCGGGCCCAGCTTCGCGACCAGCACCTCCGCGCCCGGGCGGTGGCCGCGGGTGAGGACGCGCTGGTACGCGGCCAGCGTGGGCTGCAGCAGCAGGTCGCCGGCCTCGGAGACGCCGCCGCCCAGCACGAATGCGCTCGGGTCCAGCAGCGCGGCGAGGTCGGCCATGCCCTGGCCGAGCCATTCGCCGATGTCGGTGAACGCGGCCAGCGCGACCGGGTCGCCCAGCCGCGCGGCCTGTGTGACGTGCGGGCCGCGGATGCCCTCGGGGGTGCCGTCGCCGAACGCGAGGAGCTTCTCGGCGGCGTGCGGTTCGCCGGCCGCCCGCTCGCGGGCGAACCGGGTGAGCGCGTTGCCGCTCGCGTACTGCTCCCAGCAGCCGTAGTTGCCGCAGCCGCAGGGCAGGCCGTCCGGGACGACGCGCATGTGGCCGGGCTCCCCCGCGATGCCGTGCCGGCCGCGGACCAGCCGGCCGTCCTGCACGATCGCGCCGCCGATGCCGGTGCCGACGGTCAGGCACACCACGTCGTCGTGCCCGACGCCCGCACCGAAGCGGACCTCGGCCCAGGCGGCCGCGTTCGCGTCGTTCTCGACCACGACCGGCAGCCCGGTCAGCGCCTGGATGCGGTCGCGCAGCGGCTCGTCCACCCAGGCCGAGACGTTCGCGGAGAACATCACGGTGGCGCGGTCCGCGGCGATGAAGCCGGCCGCGCCCAGGCCGACGGCCTCGACCTCGCGGTCCTGGCACAGGTGCCGGACGGCGTCGCCGATCGCCTCGGCGACCGCGTCGGGCTCGCCGGGAGTGGGCACCTTCACGCGGTCGAGGACCACGCCCGCGGCGTCCACGACGCCGGCCAGGATCTTGGTGCCGCCGATGTCGACGCCGATCGTCAGTCCCATGTGGTGTGTCGTCCTCGGTGATTCGGTGGCCGGTGCTCAGGTGCCGAGATGCTGCTCAGATGCTCAGATGCTCAGGGGCTCAGGGGCTCAGGTGCCGCGGGGGCTCAGGTGCCGCGGGGCTCGTCGTCCGGGGCGTCCAGGTCCACGCGCTGCGCGGGTGCCGCGCGCGAGGCCCAGCGGCGCTCCTTGTCGGCCACGAACGACCGGTACGCGGCCATCAGTTCGAAGCCCGCCGCACCCAGGTGCGCGGCCGCTTCGGGGTGCTTCCTGAGGAGCGGCTCCACGACGCGCTGGCGGACCTCGCCCAACTGCCCGACGACCGCCTCGGCCAGCTTGCGGGCCTCTTCGGCCAGCCGCTCGCCGGGCTCGCGCCGGTCGCCGTCCTGCGGATGCTCCCGGGCGCCGGATTCGTCCGGGCCCGGCTCGGTGCGCGCGCCCGGGATCGGGTCCGCGACGCCCGTCCAGGGGTCGTCGGGTCCGTCGGTCGTCTTCATCGGAGGCTCCACCTGCAGCATTCTCCCGGGTGAGCGGGTGTTCGGGCGAACTCTGCAGGCCGACCGCGGTGCGGGCGCCGCGTCATGTCCGCATCCACACGGCCGGATCCGGGACGAACCGGACGCGCAGCATTCCGCCGCGCAGCCCGGCGCCTTCGATCGTGCAGCGCCGCAGCGCGGACGGCAGCGGGATGAGGCGGCGGTGCGCCCCCACGGTCACCACGAGTTCGTCGCCGCGGCGCAGCAGGTCCAGGTCGCCGCGCTCGGCACCGGGCAGCGGGACGACGAGGACCAGGCGCTCGCCGTCCGCCTCGACGCCGAACGGGCCGTACGACTCGGTCCCGCCGAGCGCGTCGGACGCCTCGCCGGGCAGCGCGACGCCCGGCACCGGCGGCAGGCTCTCCGCGAATTCGGCCAGCGCGTCGCTGCCCAGCGGTTCGTCGTCGGCCGCGCCCACCGCGGCCACCCCGGCGCCGGGGAACAGCGCACGCAGCGAAGTCCCGCGCTCGCGCGGCAGCGTGGCGCCGTGCGGCACGGCGTTGACGATCACGTCGTCGACCCGGCGCCCGTAGAGCGCGAGGGCGGCGGCGGCCCGCCGGTCGGTGGCGGCCGCGACCGCGCCGGACCGGGTGACCAGCCGGACGCTGGTGCCGGGGGCGTCGAGGACGGCCCGCACCGCGTCGAGTTCGCCGATCACGCGCCGGGCCGTCTCGTACAGCCATTCGTCCGGCATCGGCACGCCGGCCACCGCGGCCAGCACCGGGCGCAGCGCGCGGGCGGCCTGGCGTTCGACGGGCAGCAGCCGGTCGAGGTAGCGGGCCAGCGACTCGGGGAGGGCGAGGGCCAGGGCGGTGCGGTCGACGGGCGGGAGGTCGACCACGATCAGGTCCCACAGCGGTCGCGGGGCCGGGCCGGACGGGTCCTCGGCGGCGCCGGCGTGCCGGGCCAGCACGCGCAGTGCGAGCGCGTCGGCCGCGCCCGGGACCGCGGTGATCTCCTCGGGGTCCAGCGGGTCGACCCCGATCAGCGCCAGCACGCCGCGCAGCTGGTCCTGGACCAGCAGGAACTCGCGTTCGAACTCCTCCCGCACCGCGACGCGGGCGGCGAAGAACCGCGGCTCGACCTCGACCGGTTCCGAGCCGAGCGCGACGCCGAGCACGGTCTCCGCGTCGGCGGTGCCGTCGGCGGCCAGCAGCAGGGTGCGCGTACCGGCCCGGGCCGCGGCGGCCGCGGTCGCCGCGGCGACGGTGGTGCGCCCCGCGCCGCCCGTGCCAGTGACCAGCAGGACCCTGGTCATGCGCGGGCCCCGCACGGGCGCGGGCGGATCAGGGGCTGCCGGGACGCCAAACCCTCAGCCGTTCTTCGCGGCGCCGGGGCGCTGCTCGACCCGCTTCTTGAGGCCGGACAGCGCGCGGTCGATGATGACCTTCTCGGCCTTGCGCTTGATCATCCCGAGCATCGGGATCTTGACGTCGACGCGCAGTTCGTAGGTGACCTCGGTGCCGGTGCCCAGCGGCCGGAGGCTGTAGGAACCGTCCAGCGACTTGAGCATCTGGCTGCTCACCAGCGTCCAGCGCACCTCGCGGTCGCCGTCCCAGGTGTAGGCGAGCACGTGCTCGTCCTTGATCGCGCCGGCGTCCAGCACCAGGCGGACGCGCGTGCCGCGGCCGAGCTGCTCGTCCTTCTCCAGGACCTCGGCCTCTTTGACCTCGCCGGTCCAGTCCGGGTATTCGGAGAACCCCGCGATGACCGCCATGACCTCGGCCGGCGTGGCGTCGATCGTGATGCTCGATCTGGTCCGTTCCGCCATCGTCAGCAGCCCTCCGGGAAGCCTTCAGCCCTGCGCGCCGCCCCGGGCGGGGACGCTGCGGTTCCTTGCGAAGGCTATCGCGCCGCGCCGCCCGAGGGTCACCAGGACAGCGCGAAGGGGCGTCCGGTGGCCTGGAAGTGCCCGACGTTGATGCACTCGGTCCGCCCGATGCGCATCCGCCGGGCGAGCGGCTGGTGCACGTGCCCGAACAGGGCGTAGTCCGGCTGCATGGTGCGGATCGCATCGAGGACGGCTTCGCTGCCGCGCTCGAAGCGGCGCGCCACCACGTCGTAGGTGAGCTCGGGGACGGCCGGCGGGATGTGCGAGCACAGCACGTCGACCTTGCCCAGGGCGGCCACCTTGGCGGCGTACTCCTCGTCGGAGATCTCGTACGGGGTGTGCATGGGGGTCTTGAGGCCGCCGCCGACGAAGCCGAAGGTGCGGCCGCCGATCTCGGTGGTGGCGCCGTCGAGCACGGTGACGCCGTCGCGCGCGTAGTCCTTCCAGAGCGCGGGCAGGTCGACGTTGCCGTACGTCAGATAGGTGGGGTCCGGGAAGGCCGCGAACAGCTCGGCGTACTGCCGCCGCACCGCCTTCTCTATGGCGGCCTGCGGATCGGTGCCGAGCGAGGCCCACAGCGAGCGGGAGAAGTCGCGGGCCTCGGCGAAGCGCTTGGCATTGCGCAGGCCGACCAGGTGCACGGCGTTGTCGAGGCCGAAGAGCTCGGGGAAGATCCCCTGCGTCAGGTCGTGGTAGTCGATGAAAAGGATGAGATCGCCGAGGCACACGAGTGCATCGGCACCGTCCCCCGCCCGGGCCAGCGCCCCCGCCTCGCCGTGTACATCGCTCACCACATGGACCCGCATGTCCGCAGCGTACCGGCGCCCGCCGCCGCCGTGTCCGGCGCCGGTTCGCATACTCTCGAAGGTACGGGTGCGGCGAAACGATGCGGCAGAGCCCGAGGTGAGCCAGGGCACAGGATTGTCACAACCCCTGTCACTCGGACCTTACCGGCTAGTAACGTTCGCCCGACCACTGGCAACGCCATCAAGGAGCAGTCCGTGCGCGAGTTCAGCGTCCCGGCCGTGGCCGAGGTACCTGCGGCAGGCAACCTGACCGACATCATCAGGACCAACGCCACCGAGGCCCCGGACACCCCCGTTCTCTCCCGCAAGGTGGGGGGCCGCTGGACCGACGTGTCCTCCGTGCAGTTCAAGGCCGAGGTGTACGCGGCGGCCAAGGGCCTGATCGCGTCCGGCATCGGCCCGGGCGACCGGGTCGGCCTCATGTCCCGGACCCGCTACGAGTGGTGCCTGCTGGACTTCGCGATCTGGTCGGCGGGCGCGGTCACCGTGCCGATCTACGAGACCTCCTCGGCCGAGCAGGTGTCCTGGATCCTGGCCGACTCCGGTGCGAAGGCGTGCATCGTGGAGTCCGCCGGGCACGAGGCGATGGTGGCCGGCATCCGCGGCAACCTCCCCGAGCTCGCGCACGTGTGGCGTATGGACGAGGGCGACACCCCCGGGGTCGAGGCTGCGCTGGCCGAGGCCGGTGCCGGGCTCGGCGACGACGCGGTCGACGCCCGCTGCGCGGAGCTCACCGGGGAGTCGACCGCGACGCTCATCTACACCTCCGGCACCACCGGCCGCCCCAAGGGCTGCGTGCTGACGCATCGCAACTTCTACGGCGCGTCCACCAACCTCATCGAGCAGCTCGAGGACCTCTTCAGCGTCGAGAACCCGTCCTGCCTGCTGTTCCTGCCGCTGGCCCACGTGCTCGGCCGCGAGCTGCACGTGATCTGCATGCAGGCCCGGGTGCGCACCGGCCACTGTCCGGACATCAAGCAGCTGACCGGCGAACTGGCCGAGTTCAAGCCGACCTTCGTGCTGGCCGTGCCGCGCGTGTTCGAGAAGGTCTACAACTCCGCGACGGCCAAGGCCGAGGCGGACGGCAAGGGCAAGATCTTCAAGAAGGCCGCGGACACCGCGATCGCGTACAGCGAGGCGCTGGACGCCGGCGGCCCGGGCTTCGGTCTGCGCGTCAAGCACGCGATGTTCGACAAGCTGGTGTACGGCAAGCTGCGCGCCGCGCTCGGCGGCCGCTGCAAGTACTCGGTCTCCGGCGGCGCCCCGCTGGGCACCCGGCTCGGGCACTTCTACCGCGGCATCGGGCTGACCATCCTGGAGGGCTACGGCCTGACCGAGTCGACCGCGGCCACCACGCTGAACCCGCCGAACGCGGTGCGCATCGGCAGCGTCGGCCGCCCGATCCCGTCCTCCGCGGTGCGTATCGCGGACGACGGCGAGATCCTGCTCAAGGGCGTCAACATCTTCTCCGGCTACTGGCACAACGACGTGGCCACCGAAGAGGCGTTCGAGGACGGCTGGTTCCGCACCGGCGACCTGGGCGAGCTCAGCGACGAGGGCTACCTGTCGGTGACCGGCCGCAAGAAGGAGATCCTGGTGACCGCGGGCGGCAAGAACGTCGCCCCCGCGGTGATCGAGGACCGCATCCGCGCGCACTCGCTGATCAGCGAGTGCATGGTGGTGGGCGACGCCCGGCCGTTCGTGGCCGCGCTGGTCACCATCGACCCGGAGACCTTCCCGCGCTGGAAGGAGCTGAACGGCAAGCCGGCCGACGCCGAGGTCGCCGACCTGCTGGACGACGCGGACCTGCTGGCCGCGGTCCAGGAGGCGGTGGACGAGGGCAACAAGGCGGTCTCGAAGGCCGAGGGCGTCAAGAAGTTCCGCATCCTCACCATCAACTTCACCGAGGAGAGCGGCCACCTCACGCCGTCCATGAAGCTCAAGCGCAACCTGGTGCTCAAGGACTTCGCGGCGGACGTGGAGACCATCTACACGAAGTGACGCCGGACCGGCCGGCTCCGCGGGTGCCCGCGGAGCCGGCCGGCGGCTCGGAACGCTCCCGAGGGGGCTGACCGGTTCACGCGCCTTCGGCGCGGTAGCCGAGCAGTCCCCTCAGCCGTTCCGCCAGCAGGTCCCAGCGCCAGGACTCCTCGACCCAGCGGCGGCCGCGCTCGCCCATCGCCTTGGCCTTGACCGGGTCGAGCAGGAGCTCGGCGACCCGGTCCGCGGTCTGCGCGGGCGAGCGGCCGTCCACCACGTAGCCGGTCTCGCCGTCGAGCACCGCGTCGGGGGCACCGCCGGAGTTCCCGGCCACCACCGGGCGGCCGACTGCGGACGCCTCCAGGTAGACGATGCCCAGGCCCTCCACGTCCAGGCCCTTGCGCCGGGTGCGGCAGGGCATCGCGAAGACGTCGCCGGCCTCGTGGTGCGCGGGGAGTTCGGCCCACGGGACGGGGCCGGTGAAGACCACCGACCGGCGTACCCCGACCTGGTCCACCAGCTTCTCCAGGTCGCCGCGGTACGGGCCGCCGCCCACGACGAGCAGCGCGGCGTCCGGGACGCGGCGCAGGATCTCCGGCATCGCGCGGATCAGCGTGTCCTGGCCCTTGCGCTTCACCAGGCGCGATACGCACACCGCGACCGGCCGGTCGGAGAGCCCGTGCCGGGCCCGCACTTCGTCGCCGCCGACGCCGGGCCGGAAGACGGACTCGTCGACGCCGGGCGGCAACTGCACCATGCGCGCGGCCGCTTGCGGACTCAGCACCGGAGCGATCTTCGAGCGGGTGTACTCGCCCAGATAGGTGACGGTGTCGACGCTGTCGCCGATCCGGCGCATCAGGCCGCGCGAGACCGGGAGTTGGGCCCAGCCCGCCTCGTGCCCGTGGGTGGTGGCCACCAATCGGGTGACGCCGGCCTCGCGGAGCCCGACGCCCATCAGGCCGAGCGGCGCGGCGGCGCCGAACCACACCGCATCGCATTTCTCGGCCTGCGCGATCTCCTTCGCCCGGCGGAACACCCAGGGGTTGGGGACCATCATCTTGGTCGCGTCGCGCACCACGGGGAACGGCTGTTCGCGGTCGAACACGCGGACTTCCGCGTTGTCCTTCCACGAGGACGTGTACACGACCACGCTGTCCGACGGCAGCCGCAGTGCCATCGAATGGACGAACGACTGGATGCCCCCGGGACGCGGCGGGAAGTCGTTGGTGACGATCAGGGTCCTGGTCGTCGGCGCGCGGCCGGTCTGTTCGCTGTTCATCGGGTCCCGATGATTTCAGACGTTATGGTGGCGCGCACGACGGCCGAAGGGCGGCAGGTGCGACCGGGCAGCGACGAGGAGAGCATGAGCCGCGAATCCCGCTGGAGCATCGCCGCCGCGTGGGCGGTCTCGCGCGCTTGGCTGTTCCTGGTGACGCTCGGCGTGCTGTACAACCCGTACCCGATCGTCACCGACGACGTCCGGTACACGTACTTCGGCTGGTACGAGATCCTGCGCGCCGGGTCCTTCCCGATCGGCGACGTCACGTGGCAGTACCCGCCGGGCGCCGCGGGCGCGTTGCTCCTCCCGGGTCTGCTGCCGCTGTCCTACCCGACCGCGTTCTTCACGCTGATGCTGGCGGCCGACCTGGCCGCCCTGGTCTTCCTGCTGCGCGGCCCCTCGCGGCTGGGCGCGATGCTGTGGGTGGCCGCGGTGCCGGTGCTCGGCCCGATGATCCTGTCCCGGTACGACCTGCTGGTCACCGCACTCGCGGTCGCCGCGCTGTCGTGCGCCGCCCGCCCCCGGGTGAGCGGCGTGCTGACCGGCGTCGCGGCGGCCATAAAGGTGTGGCCGGTGCTGCTGCTGATCGGCGCGCCGCGCGGGCGCCGGCTGTACGAGGCGGCGCTGTGGACGCTGGTCGGTGCGGGTGCCGTGGTGCTCGGCTTCGCCGCGGCGCTGCCGGGGGCCTTCGACTTCGTGACCGCGCAGCGCGACCGCGGCATCGAGATCGAGGCGGTGGCGGCCACGCCGTTCCACATCGCCCGCGCGTACGGCTGGTCGGGCGAGGCCCGGTTCACCTACGGCTCGATGGAGTTCCTCGGCCCGCACATCGCGGCGGCCGGCCGGATCTGCCTGGCGGCCAGCGCACTCGACCTGGTGTGGCTGCTGCTGTGGCGGCGGCAGGCGCAGCGCTGGACGCACGCGACGATGCCCGATGCGGCGCTCACCGCGGTGCTGCTCTTCGTGGTGACCAGCCGGGTGCTCAGCCCGCAGTACATGGTGTGGCTGATCGGCCTGGCCGCGGTGTGCCTGACCCGGCGCGAGACCACGCAGCGGCCCGCCGCCGTGCTGATCCTGCTCGCCGTGCCGCTGACCACCTGGGAGTTCCCGGTGTGGTTCGGCTGGCTGGCGGCGAGCGAACCGCAGGCGGTCGCGGTGCTCGCGGCCCGGAACGTCCTGCTGGTCGCCGCGGCGGTCTGGTCCGCGCGGCGGCTGTGGAACGGTTCGCGCGAACCGGAGTTCACGGCCGCGGACTGGCCGGCACCGGTTCCCCGTGCAGCCGCGCCCAGTCCCGCGCCAGCGCGATCCGGTCCACCGTCGCCGGATGCGACCCGAACAGGACGTGCAGCACCGGGTTCGGTGTGAGGTTGGACCGGTTGGCCAGCGCCAGCCGGCGCTGCATCGCGATCATCCCCTCGGGGTCCCGGGTCAGGTCCAGAGCGTGCACGTCCGCCCGGGTCTCCAGGCGGCGGCTGATCAGCATCTGGGCCGGCCCGGACAGCGTGGCGACCACCGCGACCACGGCCATCAGCAGTGCCAGCGCCCGCGGATCGGCCGCGCTGTCCGCCCCCGCGCGGCGCAGCAGCGGCTGCCAGGTCACCAGCAGCCCGGCCGCGCAGACGCCCGCGGCCAGTCCGGCGGCGCCGATCAAGGTGCCGTGCAGGACGTCGTTGCGCTTGGCGTGGCCGAGTTCGTGCGCGGTGATCAGCTCGATCTCGCGCGCGGTCGCGGTCTGCACGGTCGTGTCGTACACGACGATGCGGCGCGTCGAACCGAAGCCGGAGACATAGGCGTTCAAGGCGGTCGTGCGCCGCGACGCGTCGGCGACCAGCACGTCCTCGACCGGCACGCCGTCCTTCTCGGCCAGCTGCATGAGCGAGGTGCGGAGCGGCCCGTCCGGCATCGGGTGGAACTTGTTGAACGCCGGCTCGACCAGCAGCGGGTAGAGGAACGAGATCGCCACCACGAGCAGCGCGCCGGCCCCGGCCGCGATCGGCCAGGCGGCCCGGGGCCAGTGCCGCAGCAGGGCGAAGAACGCGACGAGGACGGCGAGCAGCAGCCCCGACGACATCGCGAAGCCCTTGGCCAGGTCCAGCCACCAGCCCGGCCAGGTCTGCACGGACAGGCCGTGCCGGCGCCGGACCACCTCCAGCCGGGCGTCGAAGGGCAGCGCGACGAGCCGGCCGACGACCAGCAGCGCGAGTCCGCCGAGCAGCACCTGCCACACCCAGCCGCCGCCGAACGGCCGGGCCACCGCGGTGACCAGGCGCGCGCCGAGCGGGGTGAGCCCGAGCAGCAGCGTGACCGCCAAGGACAGCGCCATGGCGAGGTAGACCGGCGGGCGGGCCTGTTCGGCGAGGGCCCGGCCGCGGGCGATCTCGGCCGCGGAGAAGTCGCGGGCCGCGTCCGGGGCGGTCGCCCCGCCGGGCACGTCCGGCAGCGGCCGCCACGGCGTGGTGAAGGCGACCGCGGCCAGCAGCACGACCGCGGTGACCGCGAGGCAGAGCACCAGCACCTTCTGGCCGCTCATCGGTCCTTCTCCCCCTCCGCGGCAGGCGACGCCGGGCCATCGCCCGGCTCCGCGATCGTACGGCGCACCGGGTGCGGGGGCCGACCGCGGCGGCCTACTTCACCTGGGCCTTCACGTACGCGACCCACTTGGCGGTGAATTCCGCGGGCGTGGTGCCGAGCACCGACGTGAACGCCTCGGCCAGCCGCGCCGTCTGGTCGGGCGGCCCGGCACCGCCGGCCGGCGGGGCGCCGACCGCGCGGTAGAAGTCGACGAGCTTGGTCCCGCCCCATTGCTCGGCGATCATGCGGCAGGCCAGCCAGCCCATCTCGTAGGCCTGCGGGAGGGAGTCCTGGGTGGTCTCGAACTGCTCGTCGGACGGCAGTTGCGCGGGCACCTTGCCGTCCCGCACGTCGCGGCGCAGTTCGGGGGCCGCGCTGCGGATGGTCTGCCCGGAGTTCAGGTACCCGATGTAGTCGGCGAAGCCCTCGGAGAGCCAGGTCGGCGTCCAGTTGCGGGTGGCCGCCCGGCTGGCCACGTGGGCGATCTCGTGGGTCATCACGACCCGGCGCTCCACCGTGCCCAGTTCGCGGAACGCCTCGGGGTTCACGATGATCCGGTCGGCGGCCGCCTCGTCGGGGCCCGCGCCGCGCTCGCCGGTGGTGACCGCGGCGATGCGCGCGTACTTCTGCGGTTCGGCGCCGAGCAGCTCGGCCATCTGCTCCTGGTCGGCGGGCACCACCAGGACGGTCTTGCCGGCCCAGTCCGGGCCCCAGACCGCGGTGACGTCGGGGACCGCGGTCTCGACGTCCTTCTGGTACGCGCTCAGGTCGGCGTTCGCGCCGACCCCGAGGATGATGCCGGACCTGGTCTGCAGCACGGTCACCGGGCCGAGGTCCCAGACCTGGGCCGCACTCGGCTGCCCGGCCGCCGCGCCGTCGCCGTCCGCGGCGATGTACCAGGCGCCGTCGCGCTGCACGAAGGTGAGGAACTGCGGGCTGCGCAGCGGGGCGGCGTCGAGGCCGGCGATCCGGTACGCGAGGTCCACGTGCGCGGTGAAGACGGCGGTGCCGCCGAGTTCGGCGCGGCGTACCGCCGGAAGAGTGAATGCATCGGGGGTGACGAGCTCGTAGTCCCAGGACGCGAAGGGGATCTGCGCGGCATTGCCGAACGAGGCCGCCTGCACCGCCCGGAAGGCGGTGGCCTGCGGGTCGACGGTGGCCAGGTAGGCGGCCTGGTCGCGGTCCCGCACCGCGGCGGCCCGGCGTTCGAGCAGCCGGACGATCTCGTCGTGGCGGGTGACGTCCAGGCGGCCGGTGCCCGCGGGCCGGTCGGCGGCCTGCCCGGGTTCCGGGGTGCCGCTCGCAGCGGCGCGCGGGGGGCTCGATCCGCTGCCGCCCAGGCTGAGGTTTCCCAGGGCGATTCCGGCGGCGACCACGAGGCAGAACGCCACGAGTGCCAGGAACCACCGCGGGATCCGTCGCGCCGTCAGGCTCCGGTCGTCCACGGACTGATCGTACGAGACCGCACGCGGAGGCACCCGCCGAGCGCAGGCCGGCCCGGGGCGGGCCGGCCGTGTGCGTGGCGCAGGGCCGGGGCGTGCGCGGTGCGCTGCCTAGGAGATGCGGCGGACGTCCTTGACCGGCATCGAGTTCAGCGGGGCGTAGCGCACGTTGGTGCCGGGCTTCGGCGCGTGGATTATCTGACCGCCACCGGCGTAGATCCCGACGTGCGAGGCGCTGCTGTAGTAGATGACGATGTCGCCCGGCTGGATCTGGGAGACCGGGACGCTGCGTCCGGCGCCGCCCTGGGACTGCGAGGTGCGCGGCAGCGTGACGCCGGCCTGCTTCCAGGCGTACCCGGTGAGGCCCGAGCAGTCGAACGAGCTGGGACCGGTGGCGCCGTACACGTACGGCTTGCCGATCTGGGCCGCGGCGGCCGCGACCGCGGCACCGGCCCGGCCGGAGACCGGGACGTCGACCTTCGGGGCCTCGACCTCGGGCTTGGCCGACGGCTTCGGCGAGGTGGGCGTGCGGGTGTCGTCGCGCGAGGCGCGGTCGGTGGCCGACTCGCCGTGGCCGTCGTCCGCGAGGATCGCGTCGCGCTCGGCCTTGGTGAGGGTGTTGAGAAGGGTCTGCGCCTTCTGCAGCTTCGCCTCGACCTCGGCCTTCTTGGCCGAGAGGTTCTTGCGCGTCTCCTCGAGCTGGCCGAGCTTCTGCGAGGCCTCGGCGCGCTCCTGGTCGAGGATGCGCTTCTTCGCCTGGATCTGGACCAGGGACTCGGCCTGGTGCGAGGTGACCTGGTCGAGGGCGGACGCCTTGCGCAGGTACTCGTCCGGCTGCTCGGAGAGCAGCAGCTGCAGCGTCGGGTCGATGCCGGCGCTGCGGTACTGGGCGCTGGCCATCGCGCCCATGGTGCCCTGCAGCGCGAGGAGGTCGGACTGCTCCTTGGCGATCCGCTCCTGGATCTGGGCGACCTGGCCCTGGAGTTGCTCCGACTTCTCCTGGAAGCCGTTCATCTCCTCGGTGGCCACCTCGGCCTGGTGGGTCAGCTCGTTGATCTGAGCCTTGACCTGGTCCTTGGACGGTGCGGGGTCGGCCTGGCTCATGCCGGGCGACAGCGCGACCGCGGTGGCCGCGGCGGCGGTCAGGACGCCGACGCGCGCCTTGCTCGGCTTCTTGGGCCGTCGATGGGACGCCACGCAGGCGAACTCCGTTCTTCCTCCGGCCGCCTACCGGGTGAGCTGACGGGTTCGGGCTGGAAGCAAGCCCTACAGTGCGGCATGCCGCACCGATTCACCCCAGGGAACCGGGTCCCCGGTTCCGGACCGGCCCCCCGTGGGCCGCGCCGGATTCGGCGGGAGCCCCCGCCGCCACCCTGGCTGGGCGGTCGTCCGCGCGGGCACTCAGCCAGAGACATTAGTGACCCGGCCTTGATCCGTTCAAATCAATCCGCAAAGTTTTACGAGAAAGCCTCGGATTAAGGCTTCCGGAGGCACGGAACGTGGTCAGAGGGCGACCATCTGTTCATATTTTCGCGGCGGCTTCCGGCGTGCCGCCGGGGCCGGCGCGGGCGGCGTCCGGGCCTCCGGAACGCTGCGCGGAGGCGGGTCTTCGCGCAGGTCAGGCTCGTAGCGCAGGGGTTTTCCGAGCCCTTCGGCGGCGAGTGCCGCGATGGCCTCCAGGGTTTCCGGACCCAGTTCGAGGCATCCGGCAATTCCGGAATTCCGCCCTACGGGCGAATCACCCGTATCGGTGCCGGAACGCCGTTTTGTGGGATTTCCCACCCGAGTCAGAGCGTGTCGGCAGGCAGGCGCCGCCGTCCGAGAGTCATGACTTTGATCCGAAAAGTCCGATTTATCGGACAGAATTTCGGGCACCGCGCAATCGCCACACGCCGGTCCTCGGGCACGGCACGTACGGCAGCAGACCCACATGGTCGTCCACCCCTTCCGCTGCGTATCCGTTGAGCTTCCGTTGGAGCGAAGTACTCGTGGCATCCACGGTAGGGACGGGCACTGACACAACGTCACATGTCAACCACGGCAGTCGAGATGGGACGTAGTGCAAAGGGGCGCGGGAGCGCTTGCGGGGGATTGCGAGCGGGCCCGCGAAAGAGCTCGCGGGAAGAGCTCGCGGAACAGCTCGCAGAAAGGGGCGCGGACGACGCGGCGGTCAGCCGCGGGCGAGGCGGCGCAGCAGCATGGTCGACGGCACCGGGCGCGCCCCGGCCCGGCGTACGCCGTCGGCCACTTCGCGGTCCGACGACACCACGATGACCACCCGGCCCGGGGGTTCGGCCCGCACCAGGCGGCGGATCAGCTCGTCGGCGGTCTCCCCCGCCTTGCTGAACCGCACCCGCACGCCGCGCGGCGGCGCGAGCAGCACCGGTGCGTCGAGCTGCGCGCCGTCGAAGACGCAGGTGATCTCCGCGCCGGTCTGCGCGGCGATGACCGCCAGTCCGCCGAGGAGCCGCACCCGCTGCTCCGACAACGCGAGCGAGGGGTAACCGGTCTTGGTGACGTTGTAGCCGTCGATCACCAGGTGCGCCTGCGGCAGGCTCAGCAACTGGTCGAGGACCGCCGGGTCGTCGCCCTCCAGGGCGCGCTTGGCGATGTCCTTCGGGCTGGCGCCCTCGGGCGCGACCGCGTCCACGGTGTCCGCGGGGCGGATGTCGACCGGTGGCAGCGCCAGTTCGCGGCGCAGCCCCTGCGCGGCCTCCAGGACGGTGTCCAGGAGCAGGCGTACCCGGGTGTCCTCCATGCTGCGGCCCTCGCGCGCGGCCCGGCGGCTGGCCTCGAGTGCCGACTCCGCCTCGGTGACGCGCGTGCGCAGCCGCCGCGTCTCCTTGTCCGCGGCGGCGATGGCCGCCTGCGCCTCGGCTCGTACCGCGGCGAGTTCGGACAGCGCGTTCTTGGCTTCCTTCTCGGCGTGCTTGGCACCGCCCTGCAGGCCGCGCACCTGGCGGCGCAGCTGCTCGGTCTCCTTGCGGGCCTCGTCGAGTTCGGTGCGCAGCCGCTCCTGCTCGGCGCGCGCGGTGGCGCGCAGCGTGCCCAGCTCGGATTCGAGGCGGTCGACGACCGCGGCGGCCTCGGCACCCGCCCGGTCCTGGGCGGCCTTCTCGGCGGCCTGGCCCGCGGTGTCCAGCAGTGCGGTCCAGCCGCGCGGCCGCAGCAGGTACGCGGCGGCGGCGACATCCAGCGGATCCGCGGCGGCGGGCGGGCGGCCCGCGTCCAACGCGGCCGCGAGGTCGGGGAGTCCGCGCCGCAGACGCTCCGCTATGCGCTGCCGGAACACCGGGTCGTTCTCCAGGACGCCGGCCAGCGGGGTGGCCGCCAGCTTGGCCCGGCGGGACGGCGTGAAGCGGGCGAACTGGCGCAGCGGGACGGGGATCTCGTCGGCCGTCATGGCCCCGAGCCCGTCCGCGGCCAGGGCGATCACCCGCTGGCGCACACCGTCCGGCAGCGGCCCTTGCAGGCCTTCGGCGGTGTCGTCGTGCTCATCCCCGTGCCCGCCGCCGTCCGAAGCAGCACCGTCCGCATCGGCATCAGTCGAGTCGGGGCCGGCCGATGCGGTGTCGCCGGCCGCATCTGCGGCGCGCGCACCGTCGGCCGCGGGATCCGCCGCCGCGCCGTTCGACGCGCTGCGGGCCGCGCTGCCGGACGACTCCGCGCCGTCGCCTTGGGCTTCGGCCTCCTGGTCGCCCGGGGCACCGGGGGCGGAACTGCCGTCCGCACCCGCTGCACCGGTTCCGGGTGCGCTGTCGGCCGCAGTGCCGCTGCGGGGCGGGGTGTAGGAACCTGCGGTCGGCGGGGTCCAGCTCGGCCCGGTCGTCCAGGAGCCGGCGGGCTCGGGCGCGGACGCGGCGGAGCCGCGGGCCAGGTAGCCCGGCTCGGCACGTGTGTCCGACTCGCCCACTGCTCCTCCGGTTCCGTCGCCGCCCGGTCTCCCCGCCCGGCTCGCCACTGCTCCTGATCATGGCCTGCCCGCCCGGAGGGGCGGACACGCCTCCCCGGGCCGATGCCGAAAAGATGCACAACCCGGCCCGCAAGCGTGCCGCGTCGCGTACGGCGTCCGCCACCCCAAAAGTGCCACATCGTGCGGACAGCCTGCGGCCGGGCGGCGCCGCGGTGCTACTCGGCGGGCGTGTCGTCCTTCTCGTCGGCGTCCGGGCGCGGCACCAGCTGCACCGAGTCGGTGGCCTGGCACCAGCGGCAGCGGACCGACTCGATGGTGTCCTCCAGCACCTCGCGCTCGTCCACCCGGGGCTCACCCGCGAGGTCGAGGTGGACGAACTCCACCGCCCGGGTCGTCCGGGTCACGTCGAACCGCGTCAGGTTGCCGCACAGCGAGCAGCGCCACCGGGTCGCCTCGGTGGGGGCCGGAATCGACATGCACGTTCCTCTTCTTCTGGATGCTGCGGGGGGGAATTCCTCGGGACCCCGGTCAGGGGTCGCACACCATCATCCCGCGCCGCGCGAGGGCGGCCGTCCGGGAGGGGTGCCCGCACCGGTGTCAGGGCGGATCCGTACCGTCCCTGCCATGAGCATCCACGGGTCCGGACCACCGGTGCACGTCCCTGAGGCACACCCCGTGCCCGGAGCGGGGGCGGGTGATGCGGCTGCGCCGGGGTCCGGCGTACCCGCGGCGGACAGTACCGTTCCGGCGCACGCGGCGCGAAACGCGTCCGGCCGGTGGGACCACGGCACGCCGCTGGACCGGCAGGTGTTCGTGGTCGTCGACCTGGAGACGACCGGGCTGTCCGCGGAGGCGGACCGCATCACCGAGATAGCCGCGGTGCGGCTGCGCGGCAGCGACGTGCTGGGCGAGTTCGCCACGCTGGTCGCCCCGGGTGTGCCGGTGCCGGCGTTCATCACCGCGCTGACCGGCATCTCGGACGCGATGCTGGCGGACGCCCCGCCGCTGCACCACGTGCTGCCCGCATTCCACGAATTCGCCCGGGACGCGGTCCTGGTGGCGCACAACGCGCCGTTCGACATCGGCTTCCTGCGGGCCGCGTGCGCGGCGTGCGGCGAGCCGTGGCCGCACCTGGTCGTGGTGGACACGCTGGAGCTGGCCCGGGCGCTGGTCTCGCGGGGCGAGGTGGCGAACTACAAACTGGGCACCCTGGCCAGGTTGTTCGACGCGCCGCAGCCCGCGGTGCACCGCGCCGCGGCGGATGCCCGCGCGACCGCGCACATCCTGCGCTCCCTCATCGCGCGCCTGCAGCGCGCGGGCGTGCACGACCTGTCCGGTCTGCTCCGGTGCACCGGCCATCCGGGTGAACCACAGGCAGTCTGAAGGGGGCAATCACCGGGGTACGAACCGGGCGTCGGCTGACTATTGATGCCATGTTGATCCCCGTGCACGACGCCAACCCGGTCCGCCGCACCCCGGTGGTCACTTATGCGTTGATCGCACTCAACGTGGTGATCTTCCTGCTCAGTCCGCTGTCCGGCTTCGGCAGCCGGTACGACAGCCCGGAATCCCGGGTCTGCGCGGAGAACGGCTACTACTACGAGTACGGCGCGATCCCGCGCGAACTGGTCGGCGGCGGCCCGCGCGTCGACCCGCCCGAGGTGGTGGCCACCGACCGCGGCCCGGTGCGCTGCAAGGTCGTGCCCGATCCCGACAAGATCCCGGCGCTTTCCGTGCTGTTCGCGATGTTCATGCACGGCGGCTGGGTGCATCTGATCGGGAACATGCTCTATCTGTACGTCTTCGG
This sequence comes from Yinghuangia soli, assembly GCF_021502675.1. Taxonomy (GTDB): domain Bacteria; phylum Actinomycetota; class Actinomycetes; order Streptomycetales; family Streptomycetaceae; genus Yinghuangia; species Yinghuangia soli. The sequence continues at coordinate 37,501 of NZ_JAKFHA010000022.1, read as the reverse complement.
CAACAACGTCGAGGACCGCATGGGCCGCGGGCATTTCGCGCTCTTCTATCTGGCCGCCGGTTATCTGGCCACGTACGGGTTCGCCTTGCTCAATCCGGGTTCGGTGCAGCCGCTGGTCGGCGCGTCCGGGGCGATCGCCGCGGTGCTCGGCGCGTATCTCTACCTCTATCCCAAGGCCCGGGTCACCAGCCTGGTCCCGCTGCTCCTCTTCCTCCCGCTGCGCTTCCCGGCCTGGGCGGTCCTGGGCTTCTACTTCGTGCTGCAGTGGCTGTACTTCCAGGGCCTCGGGGTGAGCGGCGACGCCAATGTGGCCTACTCCGCGCACTTGGTCGGCTTCGCCTCCGGGTTCGCCTACACCTGGGCGCTGTACGGCCGCCGCAAGAGCGGCCGCGGCCCGGCGGGGCCGGCCGGCCCCGCGGATCCGCAGCCGTACCCGCACACGCTGCCGCCCGCCCCGGTCATCCCGCCGACCCCGCCGGGATAGGCTCTGGATCCCGGACCGCACCGCCCCGCCGAGGAGAGGCCTCCGCTGTGATCACCGCGATCGTGCACGTCAAGGCCGCCGTCGACCGCATCCCCGAGATCGCCGAAGCGATCACGGCCATCGACGCGGTCACCGAGGTCTATTCGGTCACCGGTGGCGAGTTCGACCTCGTGGCGATGGTCCGGGTCCGCGAGCACGACCAGCTCGCCGACGCGATCCCGGGGCAGCTGAACAAGGTCCCCGGCGTGCTGCACACCGCGACCCACATCGCGTTCCGCACATACTCCAAGCACGACCTCGAGGCCGCGTTCGCGATCGGCCTGGACGACGGCTTCTAGAGCACCCGTCAGATCAGGCCCGCGACCGAGGCGGGTCCGCGGGGGTCCGACTCGGGCACGCAGCGGCCGCCGTCGGTGCGGTACGTCCACTTCGCACCGCGGCGCACCAGTTCGCGCACCGCGCCGACGAACCGGTCGAGGTGCTCCTCGGGCGTGCCCGCACCGAAGCTGACCCGGATCGCGTTGAGGTTCTGCTCGCCGGCCGGGGCGTCCGGCGCGCCGCACTCGGTCGGCGCGTCGTCCCGGCCGCCGAGCAGCCGGCGCACCAGCGGGTGCGCGCAGAACAGCCCGTCGCGGACCCCGATGCCGTACTCCGCGGACAGCGCGGCGGCGAACCGCGAGCTGTTCCAGCCCTCCACCACGAACGACACCACCGACACGCGCGCCGCGCCGGGGCCGAACAGGTCCAGCGTGCGCACCTCGGGGATGTCCGCGAGGCCGGCGCGCAGCCGGGCCAGGAGGGCGTCCTCGCGCGCCGCGAGGGCGTCGAGTCCGGCCTCGGTGAGCGCGCGGCAGGCCGAGGCGATCGCGTACGCCCCGATGACGTTGGGCGAGCCGGCCTCGTGCCGGGCCGAACCGGTGTTCCACTCCACCGCGTCGGCGGTGACCGACTTGCTGGCGCCGCCGCCCGCGAGGTACGGCTCGGCGTCCGCGAGCCAGTCGCCGCGGCCGGCCAGCACGCCGGCCCCGAACGGCGCGTAGAGCTTGTGGCCGGAGAAGGCCACCCAGTCGACGTCCAGACCGGTGAGCGAGACCGGGTGGTGCGGGGCGAGCTGCGCGGCGTCCAGCACGATGCGGGCGCCGTGCCGGTGCGCGGTCGCGGCCAGTTCGCGGACCGGGAACAGCTCGCCGGTGACGTTGGACGCGCCGGTCACGCACACCAGGCGCGGGCCGTCGGCGGGTGCGGCGGCGAGCGCGGCGTCCAGGGTGGCGACGGCCTCGGCGTGGCTGCCGGGGGCGGGCAGGTGGGTCACCTCGGCGGTGCGGCGCCAGGGCAGCAGTGCGGCGTGGTGCTCGGTCTCGAAGACGAACACCCGGGTGCCGGCCGGGAGTGCGGCGGCCAGCAGATTGAGCGAGTCGGTGGTGCCGCGGGTGAACAGGACGACGTCGTCGGCACGGGCGCCGAGGTAGGACGCGACGGTCTTGCGGCTCGACTCGTACAGGTCGGTGGACAGCTGCGAGAGGTAGCCGGCGCCGCGGTGCACGCTGCCGTAGTACGGCAGGTAGGCGGAGACGTCGTCCCAGACCCGCTGCAGACAGGGCGCGCTGGCCGCGTAGTCGAGGGCGGCGTATTCGACCTCGCCGCCGGTGACCAGCGGGACGCGGACGTCGCGGCCGACGACGGCGAGCGGGGCGTCCGGGCGGGAGGTTCCGGCGGGGGCCGCAGCCGCGGTCGGGGCGGTCTCGGCGGCAGCGGGGGCGAAGGCGACAGCGGTCATGGCAGCTCTCCAGGGACAGGGACCCCGGGTACCGATGACCGGAAGGAGGTCCGCGCTTGCCGGAGCGCCTCATGGCGTCCGGCCTGGTCATCACCCGGGGCACCCCACCGCGGAGGAGGGTTGCCGGACAGCAAGCCGGGGCCAAAACGCTGTCACTCGTGACCTGGAAGGAATTATTACCGCACGATCGACGGTCTCTCAACATGGATATTCGACGTATCAGCATGTGAGACGGCAGGCAAAAGCCCGCGGCCGGGCACCGGCTTCCGCCCGGCGCCCGGCCGCGGGCCACCGCCAAATCCCGTGCGGCGCCCGGCCGGACGCCGCACGTGCCGGGCCTGTCGGCGTCAGCCGAAGGCGCGCGTCGTCTCGACCCAGCGCTCCAGCGCGGCCTGCGCCTTGCCCGAGTCGACCGCGTCCGCGGCCCGCTCGATGCCCGCGGCCAGCTGTTCGCTCAGCGGGCCCTCGCCGGGGCCGAGCGCCACGAGGGCGGCCGCCGAGTTGAGCAGCACCGCGTCGCGCACCGGCCCGCGCTCGCCGGCCAGCAGCTTCCGGGCCACGTCCGCGTTGTACGCCGCGTCCCCGCCGCGCAGCGCCTCGATGGGCACCAGCGCGATCCCGAAGTCCCGGGGGTCGACCTGGTCTTCGCGGACCTCGCCGTCGCGCACGACCCACACCTTCGAGGTGGTGGTGATGGTGAGCTCGTCGAGCCCGTCGTCGCCGCGGAACACCAGCGCCGAGGTGCCGCGCCGGGCCAGCACGCCGGCCATCAGCGGGGCCATCCGGGCATCCGCGACGCCGATCGCGGTGTGCGGGGCCCGGGCCGGGTTGGTCAGCGGGCCGAGGATGTTGAACGTGGTCTGCACGCCGAGTTCGCGGCGGGCCTGCGCGGCGTGCCGCAGCGCGGGGTGGAAGCGCTGCGCGAAGCACAGCGTGACGCCGGCCTCCACCGCGGTGCGGGCCACCTGATCGGGGGTCAGGTCGAGCGAGACGCCGAGCGCCTCCAGCACGTCGGCGGCCCCGCTCGCGGACGACGCCGCGCGGTTGCCGTGCTTGACCACGGTGGCCCCGGTGCCCGCGACGACGATCGCGGACATCGTGGAGATGTTCACGGTCCGCGCGCGGTCGCCGCCGGTGCCGACGATGTCCACGATCGGACCCGGCACCTCGATGGTCACGGCATGCGCGTACATGGCCTCGACCAGGCCGGCGACCTCGTCGACGGTCTCGCCCTTGGCGCGCAGCGCGACGACGAACGCGGCGATCTGCACCGGCGTCGCATCGCCGCTCATGATCTGGTCCATCGCCCAGGCGGTGGTGCCCGCGTCGAGGTCCTCGCCGCGCATCAAGGAGGTCAGGACGTCCGGCCAGGAACGGCCCTGCCCGGAGGTGGTGCTGCTCACCGCTGCCGAGGCCGAGGCGCCCATGGTCCGCTCCCGCATGTCGAGTCCGTCAGGTCGGACTCAGCGTAGCCGCGCGCGGCAAGCCGGTTCCGGCATGTCCGAGGCGTGAGAGGCGTGCGCAGGCCGACCGGTCAGGAGACCGGCACGCGGGCCGCGGCGCGCTTGCGCAGCAGGTCCGCGGCCGCGGCGGCAAGCGTCACCGGGTCGAGCGGGTGCGACACGACCGCATCCGCGCGGCACCAGGTGGCCAGCCATGCGTCCTGCGGGCGGCCGACCAGGACCAGCACCGGAGGGCAGCGGTAGATCTCGTCCTTGAGCTGGCGGCAGATGCCCATGCCGCCGGCCGGGGCCGCCTCGCCGTCGAGGATGACGAGGTCGATGCCGCCCTTGTCCATCTTCCCGATGACGGCGGGCTCGGTGGCGCACTCGAAGTACTCCACGCGCGGGGCGTCGGCGGCGGGCCGCCGTCCGAGCGCGAGCGTGACCTTCTCGCGGGTGTTGCGGTCATCGCTGTACACGAGGACGGTCATGGTGTCGCCGCTGTGCGCCATTGCCACCTGCCCTGGTCGTCAAGCCGGATGTGATCCGCGTTACAACATCGCGGATGCTACTCCCTTTGATCGACGGCCTCCAAGCTCTTGATCGACGCAGCAGACCCGGAACCGCGCCGGAACCGGGCCGCGATCGGCCCGCGGCCGGTCCGCACCGCTCCGCGTCAGGGCCGCCCGAGCAGCCGCCAGCCCTCGGCGTCGCCGCCGAGGCGCTGCGCGAGGCCGGCCATGCGGCTGCGCTCGCGGGCCAATTCGAGGGCTGTCACCTTCTGCTGCCGGTCCGCGTGGGTCGCGCCGCCGGGTCCGGCAGCGAGCGTCCAGCCGTCGGGGGCGAGCAGCCGGGCCGCCTCGGCGACCGCGTCGGCATCCGGCAGGCGCAGGACATGACGCAGGATCAGGGGCCGGCCCTCGACCACCACGCCGGCCTCGGCCAGCTCGCCGAGCACCGCGGAGTCCGCGCGGGCCGGGTCGAAGCACTCGCCGACCACGACCAGGGTGCCGTCGTCGACGAGCGGGGGTTCGGGGGTGCCGCGCTTGCGGCGGAAGATCTTGCCGATGCCTGCCAGAGCCATGCAGGGGACGCTACCCCTCTGTCTCTGCGACTCCTTGTGCACCTCGTTCGGCCCAACCGCCGGGAGCCGTGTCGCAGAATCACCCGTTCGGGTCGGTCCCCCTACCGAGTCCTTTCCGTACGCTCTGCGGAAGCACCGTCGGTCGCCCCGCGCGAATTGCGCAGGGAAGATCGCGGAATTGCCGCGGCACCCGTTCGGACCTGTGCTTCTTCGCCTGAAAGAGCGTCAGGGACAGTCTCCGCCGAGCGTCTTGCCGGGCCCGTTTGGCCGAATCCCGAGCGCCGGGAACACCGCCCCGAGTTAGACACGTTCACCGAAGGATGCCCCCCGGAGCGCGGGCTGATCCGGCGACCGCAATAATGGCGGCCGTGGCGACAGCAACTGCAGTAGAAACCGGGCATGCACACGGGACGGTCGACCGTCCCAACTTGGTCAGCATCGGCACGATCGTCTGGTTGGCGTCGGAGCTGATGTTCTTCGCGGCCCTCTTCGCGATGTACTTCACGATCCGGTCGGTCCAGGGACCCGAGATCTGGGAACAGGGCACGGAGATGCTCAACATCCCGTTCTCGTCGGTGAACACCACGATCCTGGTGCTCTCCTCCCTGACCTGCCAGCTGGGCGTCTTCGCCGCGGAGCGCGGGGACGTCAAGAAGCTGCGCATGTGGTTCGTGATCACCTTCGTGATGGGCGCGATCTTCATCGGCGGGCAGGTGATGGAGTACACCGAGCTGGTCAAGGAAGGCCTGACGCTTTCCTCGTCGGCCTACGGCTCGGTCTTCTACCTGACGACCGGCTTCCACGGCATGCACGTGACCGGCGGCCTCATTGCGTTCCTCCTGGTTCTCGGGCGGACGTATGCGGCCAAGCGGTTCACCCACGAGCAGGCCACGAGCGCGATCGTCGTCTCGTACTACTGGCACTTCGTCGATGTGGTGTGGATCGGGCTTTTCGCCACGATCTACCTCATCAAGTAGACGCGGCATCTCGTCCCACTCGACAACCGACGAAACCAACCGAGGTTTTTGGTGAAGAAGCTCTCCGCACGACGGCGCCATCCCCTGGCGGCGCTCGTCGTCCTACTCTTCGCGCTCGCGGCGACCGGGGGGCTGTACGCCGCGTTCGCGCCCGCCAAGCCCGCACAGGCCGAAGGCGCTGCGACCGCCCTCTCCGACATCGAAGAGGGCAAGAAGCTGTACCTGAGCGGTTGTTCCAGCTGCCACGGCCTCAACGGCCAGGGCAGCAGCGACGGCCCGTCCCTCGTGGGCGTCGGTGCCGCGGCGGTCGACTTCCAGGTCATGACCGGCCGCATGCCGATGCAGCAGCAGGGCCCGCAGGCCCCGCGCAAGCCCGTGGTGTTCACGCAGGAGCAGTCGGACCAGCTCGGTGCGTTCATCGCCTCCCTCGGTGCCGGCCCGGCCGTGCCCCGCGAGGAGGACTACGCGCTCGAAGAGGGCAACAACGCGATGATCGCGGAGGGCGGCGAGCTCTTCCGCACCAACTGCTCGCAGTGCCACAACTTCGCCGGTGAAGGCGGTGCCCTCCCGGACGGCAAGTTCGCGCCGTCGCTGGTGGACGTGGACCCGAAGCACATCTACGAGGCCATGCTCACCGGCCCGCAGAACATGCCGTCGTTCCCCGACACGATCATGCCGCCGGAGCAGAAGAAGGCCATCGTCACCTACATCACCGGTGTGACGAAGGACGAGCCGAACCCGGGTGGTCTCGGACTCGGCCGCCTCGGCCCGGTCTCCGAGGGTCTGTTCGTGTGGATCTTCGGGCTCGGCTTCCTGATCGCCGCCGCCATCTGGATCGCTGCCCGCACCCCCAAGGCCAGGACCAAGTGAGTAGCAACCACGACATGTCAGAAGAGAAGCTGCCGGCGGCGCACGCCCCGGCCGGTACTCTCGACCCGTTCGCCGACCCGGGTCTGCCGGAGCACGAGCCGCGTCGCACGGACATCGACGAGAAGGCCGCCAAGCGCGCCGAGCGCCAGGTGTCCCTGCTGTTCGTGATCTCGATGCTGGCCACCGTCGGCTTCATCGCGTCGTACGTCACGATCGACAAGTACCGGATCGTCGACCTCTTCTTCTTCGGGAAGATCGGCGCGCTGAACCTCGCGCTCGGCGTCACGCTGGGCATCGCGCTGTTCTGCATCGGCGCCGGCGCGGTCCACTGGGCCCGCACGCTGATGACCGACGAGGAGATCGTCCAGGAGCGCCACGAGCTCAAGTCCTCCCCGGAGGACCGCGAGGCGGGCATCCGGGAGTTCCAGCAGGGCGCTGCCGACTCGGGCATCGGCCGCCGGCCGCTCATCCGCCGCACGATGATCGGCGCCATGGCGCTGGTCCCGCTGTCCGGTGTGGTGCTGCTGCGCGACCTCGGACCGCTGCCGGGCAACAAGCTGCGGCACACCTTCTGGGGCCGCAAGGGTCCCGAGGGCCGCACGGTGATCATCAACGAGAACACCGGCAAGCCGCTCAAGCCGGACCACATCATCAAGGGCTCGCTCACCATGGCGAAGCCCGAGGGTCTGAACCAGGAGACCGAGGACCACCAGCCCAACGAGCACTACCTTGCCGAGATGGGCAAGGCGGTGATCCTGCTGGTCCGCCTCGAGCCGGACGAGATCAAGTCCAAGAAGCAGCTCGAGTGGTCCTACCAGGGCATCGTGGCGTACTCGAAGATCTGCACCCACGTGGGCTGCCCGATCGGCCTGTACGAGCAGCAGACGCACCACCTGCTGTGCCCGTGCCACCAGTCGACCTTCGACCTCGCGGACGACGGCGCGGTCGTCTTCGGCCCGGCGGCGCGCTCGCTGCCGCAGCTGAAGATCACCGTGAACGAGTCGACCGGCTTCCTCGAGGCCGTCGGCGACTTCGCCGAACCCGTCGGCCCGAGCTTCTGGGAGCGTGGCTGATGTCGAACGCGCACTCCAACAAGGCGACGGGTCCGATCCCGGACAACGCCGCCACCAAGACCGCGGACTACTTCGACGAGCGCCTGGGCATCTACGGCGCCGCGAAGAAGAACCTCCGCAAGGTCTTCCCGGACCACTGGTCCTTCATGCTCGGTGAAGTGGCGCTGTACAGCTTCATCATCATCCTGCTGACCGGCGTCTGGCTGACGCTGTTCTTCAAGCCGAGCATGACCGAGGTCGTCTACGACGGCTCGTACGTGCCGCTGCAGGGCATCCACATGTCCGAGGCGTACGCGTCGACGCTGGACATCAGCTTCGACATCCGCGGTGGTCTGGCGATCCGTCAGATCCACCACTGGGCGGCGCTGATCTTCGTGTCGTCGCTGTTCGTGCACATGTTCCGGATCTTCTTCACCGGTGCATTCCGCAAGCCCCGCGAGATGAACTGGCTGTTCGGGTTCCTCCTGCTGGTGCTGGCGATGGTGAACGGCTTCACCGGCTACTCGCTCCCGGACGACCTGCTCTCCGGTACGGGTCTGCGCATCGCGGAAGGCGTGGTCCTCGCGATTCCGCTGGTCGGCACCTACCTGCAGTTCTTCCTGTTCGGCGGGGAGTTCCCGGGTACGGACATCGTGCCGCGCCTGTTCACCATCCACGTGCTGCTGGTGCCCGCGATCATGGTCGGCCTGCTGACCGTCCACCTGATCCTGGTCTTCTACCACAAGCACACGCAGTTCCCGGGTGCCGGACGCACCGAGAAGAACGTGGTCGGCCTGCCCCTGCTGCCGGTCTACACCGCGAAGGCGGGCGGCTTCTTCTTCATCGTCTTCGGCATCACCGCGGCGCTGGGCGGCCTGGTCCAGATCAACCCGATCTGGTCGTACGGCCCCTACCACCCGGGGCAGATCACCGCGGGCTCGCAGCCCGACTGGTACATCGGCTTCCTCGAAGGCTCCCTGCGCATCATGCCGAACTGGGAGACCAACCTGTGGGGCCACACGATCAGCTGGAACGTGCTGATCCCGTCCCTCGTGGTGCCCGGCGTGATGTTCACCTTCATCGCCGCCTACCCCTGGCTCGAGGCCTGGGTCACCGGCGACAAGCGTGAGCACCACCTGCTGGACCGGCCGCGCAACGTGCCGGTGCGTACCGGCCTCGGTGCCGCGTGGATCGCGATGTACCTGGTCCTGTGGATCGGCGGTGGCAACGACATCATCGCCACCCACTTCCACTTGTCGATCAACTCGATCACGTGGACGATGCGGGTCCTGTTCTTCGTGGCTCCGGTACTGGCCTTCGTGGTCGCCCGCCGGATCGCGATGGCCCTGCAGCGCCGCGACAAGGACAAGGTCCTGCACGGCCGCGAGACCGGCATCATCAAGAAGCTGCCGCACGGCGAGTTCATCGAGGTGCACGAGCCCCTCGACGCCGAGCGCCTGCACTTCCTGACCTCGCACGAGCAGCCCACCCCGGCCGCTCTGCCGCCCGCCGTCGACGAGAACGGCGTCGCCCGCAAGCTCAAGCCGGGCGAGAAGCTCCGCGTGCGCCTGTCGCGCTGGTACTTCGACGAGAAGGTCGAGAAGCCGACCGCAGAGGAATACAAGGAGATCACGAGCGGCCACGGCCACCACTGATCGCCGCTGAACCACCTCGCTGACGCCACATCAGCAACAGAGGGCCCCGCCGGATTTCCGGCGGGGCCCTCCGCGTTTTCCGGACACTGCCCAAGGGGGCGTGACATGCCCGGGCGGCCCCGCGTGCTCATGACGACAGCAGACGCCGACGGAGACGGGGAAGCGATGCAGCGCGAGCACACGAGAGGCGGGGACGTGGCCGTCGCCGACGACCCCGGCGGTCCACCGGAGGAGTCCGCGGCCGGCGGCGGGGCCGGGGCGTTGCAGCCGGGCGGAGGGGCGGCGCGGGCCGAGTTCGACGCCTTCTACGCCGCCACGGCGCGCCGGATGACCGGTGCGGTGTACGCGCTCACCGGGAACCTGGCGGACGCCGAGGACGCCGTCCAGGAGGCGTACGCCCGGGCCTGGGCGCGCTGGGCGCGGATCCAGGCCGGCGGCGACCCGGCGGCCTGGGTGCGGGTCGTGGCGCAGCGCCTGGCGGTCAGTTCGTGGCGCAAGGCCCGCAACCGCCTCCGGGCGCACGCGCGGCACGGCTCCCCCGCGGCGGCCGCGGAGCTGGGACCGGACCACGTGGCGATGGTGGCGGCACTGCAGAAGCTGCCGAAGGACCAGCGGCGCGTGGTGGTGCTCTTCCACCTCTACGACCTGCCCGCCGAGGCCGTGGCCCGCGAAGTCGGCTGCTCGGAGGGAGCGGTGCGGACCCGGCTGTACCGGGCCCGCCAGGCGCTCGCCCGGGACCTGGGCGAGGCGCCGGAGCCCGAGCCCGAGCCGGGCGGTCGCCGTGCCGCCCGCTGACGACCGTCGTCCGACCATGGCAGGAGACACGAACATGACCGAGGATCTGGACCGGCGCCTGCGCGCGCTGGTCGAGGACGTGCAGCCGCTGGTGGTGCTCGCCCCCGCGGAGAAGACCCGCACGCGCGGCACCCGGCACCGGATGCGGCAGCGGGCCGCCGCCGGGGCCGCGGCGCTGGCCGTGCTCGGCGCCGTCGTCGCGAGCACCGCGGTGTTCGGCGCGGACGACGGCAAAGCCGACCGGGCGGCGGCGGATTCGCCCGCCTCGTGCCCGCCGGGATTCGCCCGGATGACCGGAGGGCCCGGCACGGCCCAGCCCGGCCCCGGCGGTTCGATCCCGCCGCTGTCCACCAAGGGGCAGCCCGCGGCGGGCAGCAGGTTCCCCTGCAGCTATCAGCGGGGCGGCACGGACGGACCGCTGTCCGCCAAGGCACTGGCCCTCACGGACCTGCCCGGACTGCCGGGCCGCAGCTGGCACCTGCCGGACGGCGACCGGGGCACCTGGACCGGTCCCGTCAAGGACGCGCAGCCCGGCGGCTACTGCACCCCCGCACTCACCCAGCCGCCGCTGGCGGATCCGATCGCCAACCTCGGCCTTGCCCCCGACACCGTCACCGAGGTCACGCGCTACGAGTCGAAAGCCGGGCCGGGGGACTTCATGCCCGCCCTGATCGAGACGACGTTCCAGGCCCCCAGCGAGGCGGAAGCCGCCCGCGTGGTCGCAGAGTTCGCGGCCGGCCTGGCCAACTGCGCCACGGCGCAGCCGGGCTCGGTGAGCACCCGCATCTCCGCGACGGAAGACGCCCAGCTGTGGCAGTGGAACCACGGCGACGACAGCTACCGGGGCTACCAGGGATTCGGCCGCAGCGGGCGCACCGTGGTGCTTCTGCACGTCATCGGCAACTCCCCGGGCGACGCAGCGGTGACCCCTGAGGTGCTGGCGACCGCGATCTCCCGAGCGGCCGGCTGATCCCGCCTCCTCGGCGCCGCCGGCCCGCGGCAAGCCCCTGCGCACCCGCGCAGGGGCTTGCCGCGTGCCGGACCGCCGCTCAGCCGGCCGCGGGTGCCCCGGTGGTGACCGCTCCGGACGCGCTGCCCTGGAGCCATTCCTCCCACGGCACGTTCCACTCGCCGTAGCCGTTGCCGATGCGCTCCATGCTCTTGCTGCTGCCGGTGTTGACGACGTTGACCACGTCGCCGACGCCGACCACGCCGAAGAACCAGCGGGCGTTGTCGGTGCTCATGCCCACGCAGCCGTGGCTGACGTTGGCGCGGCCCTGGGAGCCGACCGACCAGGGTGCGGCGTGCAGGTACTCGCCGCTCCAGGTGACCCGGGCGGCCCAGTAGACGTCGAGCCGGTACGACTCGGAACTGCCTTCCGAGATGCCCACGGTGGTGCCGTCCATCAGGACGTGCTCCTCTTTGCCGAGGATTACCTTGGTGCCGGCCCGCGTGGTGAAGCCGGGCTTGCCGGTGGTGACCGGCACGGTCTTGAGGACCTCGCCGTTGCGGGTGACGGTCATCTGGTGGGCCGCGGAGTCGACGGTGGCCACGACCGCGGAGCCGACCGTGAAGTCCGTGGCGGTGCCGGAACCGCCGTACACGCCCTTGCCCATGGGCAGCGCGTAGAGGTCGCCGGAGACGGACACCTTGGTGTCGGCGGGCCAGAACGTCTTGGGGCGGAAGCGGACGGTCTTGGCATCGATCCAGGACCACGCGCCCTCGACGGGGGTGGAGGTGGCGACGACGAGGCGCTTCTCGACCGCGGCGCGGACCGCGGGGTCCTCGATCTTCTGGTCGAACTCGACGCTGACCGGCATCCCGACGCCGACCGTGGCGCCCTTCTCGGGGATCACCTTGGCGACGCTGACGAGCGTCTCCGGGGTGGCCGTGGTGAAGGACGAGGTGCCGGTGGCGGTGAGCCCGTGGCCGTCGACCGCGGTGGCCTGCACGGTGTACTTGGTGCCGTACTTGAGCGGCCCCGAGCTGTGCCAGGAGGCGCCGCCGGGGCTGAGCTTGCCGGGGACCGCCGTGCCGTCCGCGGCGGCCAGGGTGACCGCGGAGAGCACGCCGCCGCCGGAGCCCACCGTGACCACGCTCTCCGGCGCCACGGTGGCGCTGCCGTCGAGCGGGGTCATGGTGAAGCGGGCGGTGCTGACCGTCGGCTTGGGGGCCGGCTTGGCGGCCTCGCTGCCGAAGAACTGGCAACCGCCCAGCGCCAGGACCAGGGCGGTCGCGGCAGCCGGGCGGAGCAGTCGCCGGGGGCGGCCGATGGAATCCGTGATGACGCGCACCCGGAACCTCCCGCATCAGGTGAGCACTGTCTGATCAAGTGTCACCTGATGCGGTCAGAAACGATCGGCTATGCACCCATTAGGGACGAAATATCACACTATTGAGCGGCAGGAGTGGCGGACACGCCGGGAGTACCCCCTGCAGGGGCGGTCAGGGCGCTGCCCTTCACCCAGGTGTCCCAGTCCAGGCTCCAGCCGCCGAAGCCGTTGCCGGCCTTGATCTTCTTCTCGGTGCCGTTGATCACCTCGACGACGTCGCCGGCGCCGACCATGTCGTAGAAGATCTTGGCGTTCGCGGTGCTCATGCCGATGCAGCCGTGGCTGTCGTTCTGCCGGCCGAACTTGCCCTCGTTCCACGGCGCGGCGTGCGCGTAGGTGCCGGAGGCGGAGAGGTGCACGGCGAACCGGACGTTGTCCACCGCGTACGCGTTGCCCAGGCCCACGGTCTCGGAGTTCATGTCGATGCCGTCGACCTTGTCCATCACGACCATCGTGCCGGTCCAGGTCGGGAACTGCGGCCCGCCCGCGGAGATCGGCAGCGTGTGGACGACCTCGCCGTTCTTCTTGACCGTCATCTGCTTGGACTTGAGGTCCGCGGTCGCCACGATCGAGTCGTCGATCGTGAAGGTGCCGCCGCGGTTCTGCGTGCCGTACGTGCCGTCCGCCGCCTTGGCGCCGGCCAGGTTGGCCGCCCAGGTCACCTTGGTGCCCGGCTTCCAGTACTCCTTGGGCCGGTAGTCGATGCGGTCGCTGCCGTCCAGGTCGGTGAGCCAGCTCCAGGAGCCCTCGACGGCCGGCTCGGCGACCACGCTGAGGTTGCGCTCGACCGCGGCCTTGTCCTTGACCGACTTGTTGAACTTCAGCGAGATGATCGCGCCGACGCCCAGCTTGTCGCCGTCGTCGGAGTCCGGCTTGTAGGAGTACTCGAAGGTCTTCCCGGCCGCAATGGTGGTGAAGCTGCTGTTCGCGGTGACCTCGGCGCCGTCCGCGTTGGCCGCCTTCGCGGCGACCGTGTACTTGGTGTTGTTGGCCAGCGGCGCCTTGGGCGTCCACTTGGCGCCGTCCGTCGACGTGTTGCCCTCGACGGCCTTGCCCTTGGGGTCCGCGACCTGCACCGACAGGACCTTGCCGCCGGTCGCGGTGACGGTGAGCGCGCCGTCGGTCTCGACCGACTTGGCACCGTCGGCCGGGCTGATGACGAGGCCCGCGGGCGCCGCCGGCACCTTGTTCTTGCCGCCCCCGCCGCCCGCCTGGTCGGCGGACGCGCCGCCGGTCCCCTTCGGGGTCTCCTTGCCGCCCGACGAAGAACATCCCGTCAGAAGTACCAAAGGTACGACGAGCAGTCCTGCGGCCAGCCTGGCGGCCCCCATGCGCGATGTCCCAGATATACGGGGCACGCGATCCCTCCCTCATGCTTGCGCAGTCCTGCTGCGAACCGTATGCGCTGTGTGTGACGCCCCCTCAGCGCGCGGGGTTCCCGGTCCTGGAGACAGTCACACAACAGTGACAACTCCCGGCTCCGGAGCGGGTCTCGACCCGATTGGTCCAACAATGACCCGAATGCACGAAGCCGGCCACCCAGACGGGTGACCGGCCTCGCTGTACCGCTTGTTCAAGCGATCACTGGTTGGCGTTCTCTCCGCGGTAGTACTCGAAGACCCACGCGAACACGCCGATACCGACGATCGGGGCGGCGAAGTAGCAGAGCCACCACCCGAAGATGACACCGAGGAACATGAGCGACGTACCCGACGCCAGCATGAGCGGAGCCCAGCTGTGCGGGCTGAAGAAGCCCAGGTCGCCCGCGTCGTCCGCGACGTCGCCGACCTCGTTGTCCTGCGGGAGCAGATCGCTGCGCCGCGCGGTGAACCAGAGGTAGTAGCCGATCATGATCGACAGGCCGAAGGCCAGGGCCAGGGCCGTCGTTCCGGTCGGGTCCTCGGAGAGCACCCAGTAGATGATCGTGACGGGCAGCAGGAAGATCGCCACCAGCGTCATCAGCGCACCGGTGAACTTCACCGCTCACCGTCCTTGCTCGCCGAGACGGCCTGCCTGTCGTCGCCCAGGTAGTCCAGGGCGGCGATCTCCGGGTGGTGGAGGTCGAAGGCCGGCGATTCCGAACGGATGCGCGGCATCGACGTGAAGTTGTGCCGCGGCGGCGGGCAGGACGTCGCCCATTCGAGCGAACGGCCGTAGCCCCACGGGTCGTCCACGGTGATCTTCTTGCCGTACTTGTGCGTCTTCCACACGTTGTAGAGGAACGGCAGGATCGACAGGCCGAGCAGGAACGACCCGATGGTCGACACCATGTTCAGGGACGTGTAGCCGTCCGATTCCATGTAGTCCGCGTAGCGCCGCGGCATGCCCTCCGCGCCCAGCCAGTGCTGCACCAGGAACGTGGTGTGGAAGCCGATGAACAGCGTCCAGAAGGTGATCTTGCCGAGCCGCTCGTCCAGCATCTTGCCGGTGAACTTCGGCCACCAGAAGTGGAAGCCGGCGAACATCGCGAACACGACGGTGCCGAAGACCACGTAGTGGAAGTGCGCGACGACGAAGTACGTGTCGGACACCGCGAAGTCCAGCGGCGGCGAGGCCAGGATGACGCCGGTGAGACCACCGAAGACGAAGGTCACCAGGAAGCCGATGGTCCACAGCATCGGTGTCTCGAAGGACAGCGAGCCGCGCCACATCGTGCCGATCCAGTTGAAGAACTTCACCCCGGTGGGCACCGCGATGAGGAACGTCATGAAGGAGAAGAACGGCAGCAGGACCGAGCCGGTCACGAACATGTGGTGCGCCCACACCGTGACGGACAGACCCGCGATCGCGATGGTCGCGCCGATCAGGCCCTTGTAGCCGAACATCGGCTTGCGGGCGAAGACCGGGATGACCTCGGAGACGATGCCGAAGAACGGCAGCGCGATGATGTACACCTCTGGGTGTCCGAAGAACCAGAAGAGGTGCTGCCACAGGATCGGTCCGCCGTTGGCCGGATCGAAGATGTGGGTACCGAACTTGCGGTCCGCCTCCAGCGCGAAGAGCGCGGCGGCCAGGACCGGGAACGCCATGAGGACCAGGATCGAGGTCAGCAGGACGTTCCAGCAGAAGATCGACATCCGGAACATCGTCAGACCGGGCGCCCGCATCGCGATGATCGTCGTGATGAAGTTGACCGCACCGAGGATGGTGCCGAAGCCGGACATCGCCAGGCCCATGATCCACATGTCGGCGCCGATGCCCGGCGAGCGGACCGAGTCCGACAGCGGGGCGTACGCGAACCAGCCGAAGTCCGCCGCACCCTGCGGGGTGAGGAAGCCGGCCACCGCGATGATCGAGCCGAACAGGTAGAGCCAGTACGCGAACATGTTCAGCCGCGGGAACGCCACGTCGGGCGCGCCGATCTGCAGCGGCATGATCCAGTTCGTGAAACCGGCGAACAGCGGCGTCGCGAACATCAGCAGCATGATCGTGCCGTGCATCGTGAACGCCTGGTTGAACTGCTCGTTCGACATCACCTGCGTGCCCGGGCGGGCCAGCTCGGCGCGCATGACGAGCGCCAGGACGCCGCCGATGCAGAAGAAGACGAACGAGGTGATGAGGTACAGGCTGCCGATGGTCTTGTGGTCAGTGGTCGTCATCCACTTGACCACCGCGTTGCCGGGGGACTTGCGACGCACCCCCGCCGCGCCCACCGCCACGCTCTGTGGCTCGTTGAGGATGGTCACTTTTCACTTCCCGCGTGCTCGGCGTTCTCAGGAGTGGCCGGCATGTTGATCTGGCTGCGGATAGCGCCGTCGTTCCCCTTGGCCTTCAGCGCGGCGAGGCGCGCCTGGTACTCCTCGGGGGTGACGATCTTCACGTAGAAGAGCATGCGGGAGTGGTCGGCACCGCACAGTTCCGCGCACTTGCCGTCGTAGGTGCCCAGGACCTCGGGCGTGATCTCGAACTTGTTCGTCTTGCCGGGGATGACGTCCAACTTGTAGAGGAACGACGGCACGTAGAACGAGTGGATCACGTCCGGCGAGTTCAGTTCGAACTGCACCTTCTGCCCCTGGGGCAGGTAGAGCGTGGGACGTTCGCCCGGAGTTCCGACGTCGTAGACCGCACCGGTCTTGTTCGCCGGACCTTCCTTGTAGTTGAACGCCCAGCTCCACTGGAAGCCGACGACCTCGATGACGTTCACCGAGGCGTACGCCTCGGTGCCCGGCTTGGTCGTCTTCTGCAGCTCGGTCTCGTCACGAGCGGTGAAGTAGAAGAAGACCGCGATGATGATGCCGGGGATCACCGTGTACAGGACCTCCAGGGGGAGGTTGTACCGGGTCTGCGGCGGGATCTCCTGCTTCGTGCGGCTGCGCCGGTGGAACACGATGCTCCACAGGATGAGCCCCCACACCACTACGCCGACGATGAGGGCTGCGATCCAAGAGCCCTGCCAGAGTGAGAGAACCCTGTGGCCCTGCTCGGTCGCCGGGTTCGGCAGTCCGAGTCTGGGCAGATCCTTGGAGTCGACGGAGCAGCCGGTGGCGGTCACAGTGACGAGGCCCAGAGCCAGCAGCTGCGGCACCCTGCGCCGCATCCAGCGCCGCGGCGAGCGGTCGGAGCCGTAGGGACTCACGTAGCGCCTTCCCGAATGTCTCGCCCATGAGGCCGGTCTCCCCGGGAACTTCGTCCCCCGGTCGTCCGTCGCACGGGCAGGTTTGGATGTTTCTGCGGGGCAACCCTACTGGAGCGGTATTCGGGTCGCGCGCCGAGGTCCGGTGTGGCGGAAAAGAGGAATGTGACGCGCCGTCCGATCGAGTGAACAAGCCGGTTCACGCGATCCGTCAGAGGCGGACTACCGTCCCCTTATGGCGTACTTCGACGCGGCCTCCGCGGAACCCCTCCACCCCGCCGCACGGGCGGCGTTCCTCAGTGCGCTGGAGGAGGGCTGGGCGGATCCCGCCCGGCAGTACCACGACGGCCGCCGCGCCCGCCTGCTGCTCGATGCCGCACGTGAGACGGTCGCGACGGTGCTCGGCGCGCGCCCGGACGAGGTGGCGTTCACCGGATCGGGCACCCAGGCAGTCCAGTTGGCGCTCCTCGGCACGCTCGCCGGCCGGCGCCGGGTCGGCGCGCATGCGGTGGTGAGCGCGGTGGAACACTCCTCGGTCCTGCACGCCGCGGAGCAGCACGAGGCGCGCGGCGGGGAAATCACCCGGACGGTGGTGGACCGTACGGGGCGCGTCGACCTCGCGGCACTGGAAAATGATCTACGGGCCGACACCGCGGCAGTCGCGCTGCAGAGCGCGAACCACGAAGTCGGCACACTTCAGCCGGTCGCCGAAGCCGCCGATTTGTGTGCTGCCCGGGGTATTCCGCTGATTGTCGACGCCGCACAATCGGTCGGGCGTGTCGCCGTTCCGGACGGCTGGTCGGTGCTCGCCGCCAGCGCACATAAATGGGGCGGTCCCGCGGGCGTCGGGGTCCTCGTCGTGAAAAAGGGCACACGATATGCCTCGCCGCTGCCTTACGACGAACGCGAGGCGCGCCGCGTGCCGGGCTTCGTCAACGTGCCCGCGATCGTCGCGGCCGCGGTCGCACTCGGCGCGGTGGCCACCGGCGGCGACGACGAGAACCGCAGGCTGGCCGGACTGGTCGACAAGATCCGCACCCGGGTGCCGCAGACCGTGCCGGACGTCGAAGTGGTCGGCGACCCGGTCGCGCGCCTCCCCCACCTGGTGACGTTCTCCTGCCTGTACGTGGACGGCGAGGCGCTGCTGACCGCGCTGGACCGGGCCGGGTTCGCGGTCTCGTCCGGCTCGTCGTGCACGTCCTCGACCCTGACGCCCAGTCATGTGCTGGCGGCGATGGGGGTGTTGTCGCAGGGCAACGTGCGGGTGTCGCTGCCGCACGGGACGCCGGCCGCGGAGGTGGACCGGTTCCTCGCGGTGCTGCCCGGGATCGTGGCGGACCTGCGGGCGGTCACCGGGGTGACGCCCGGCGTGCTGCCATCCGCGGCCGGCACTGCGGCGGACTCCGCCATCGCGGACTCCGCCATCGCAGACTCCCCCATGCCGGAATCCGCTGAGCCGGGCACCGGCGAGCAGGGCTCCGGCGAACCCGGCTCCCCCGCACTCGTCCTGGACACCCTGGGCCGCCGCTGCCCGATCCCGGTGATCGAACTCGCCAAGCACATCGGAGAGGTGCCGCCCGGCGCGCTGGTCGCGGTGCTCTCCGACGACGAGGCGGCCCGGCTCGACGTGCCGGCCTGGTGCGAGATGACCGGCCACGCATACGCGGGTGAACGCCCGTCCCCGGAGGGCGGGGTCGCCTACCTGGTCCGCCGCACCTCCTGACCCCGGTCCGGACGCAGCAGAGCGGGGCCGGTCCGCACGTACGCGGCCCGGCCCCGCCCGGCAGGATCACCCGAACGGGTCCGGCGTCACACCTTGAGGTTCGCGTCGACCTCGTTCGCGGCCTCCTGGCCGTACGTCTCGGCGAAGCGCTCCAGGAACGGCACGCGGCGCAGCGTGTACTCCTGGGTGCCGACCGTCTCGATCACGAGCGTGGCCAGCATGCAGCCGACCTGCGCGGAGCGCTCCAGGCCCAGGCCCCACGACAGGCCGGCCAGGAATCCGGCCCGGAACGCGTCCCCGACGCCGGTCGGGTCGGCCTTCTTCTTCTCCTGCGCGCAGCCGACCGTGATGGTCGGCTCGCCGCGCTGCTCGATGCGCACGCCCTTGGGGCCGAGCGTGGTGATCCGGATGCCGACCCGGTCCAGGATCTCCTCCGCGGACCAGCCGGTCTTCTCCTCGATGAGGGCGGCCTCGTACTCGTTGGTGAACAGGTACGCGGCGCCGTCGACCAGGCTGCGGATGTCGTGCTTGCCCATCCGGGCCAGCTGCTGCGAGGGGTCCGCGGCGAAGGTGTAGCCGCGCTCCCGGCACTCCTCGCTGTGCCGGATCATCGCCTGCGGGTCGTTCGCGGCGATGACGACCAGGTCCAGGCCGCCGACGCGCTCCGCGATCGGGCGCAGCTCGATCTCCCGGGCCTCGCTCATCGCGCCGGTGTAGAAGGACGCGATCTGGTTGTGGTCCTCGTCGGTGGTGCACAGGAAGCGCGCGGTGTGGTGCGTCTCCGAGATGTGCACCGACTGGGTGTCCACCCGGTGCCGGTCGAGCCACGACCGGTAGTCGGTGAAGTCCGCACCCGCGGCGCCGACGAGGATCGGCTCCAGGCCGAGGCAGCCCATGCCGAACGCGATGTTGGGGGCGCAGCCGCCCCGGCGGACGTCGAGGGTGTCGACGAGGAACGACAGCGAGACCCGGTGCAGCTCCTCGGGGAGGAGCTGGTCGGCGAAGCGGCCGGGAAAGGTCATCAGGTGGTCGGTGGCGATCGACCCCGTCACGGCGATGCGCACGGGTGGCTCCTGGGATGAGGGGCGGGCGGCCGCCCCCGACGCATCCGGGCCCTGCCGGTCCGGACGGGATCCGGGACGCACCGGAACCCGCCCACGGTACCCGCCGCACTGGTCGGTGCGGTAAGCGGCAGGCCGGTGGCGGTTCCGCCGCCGGCCGGCAGCCGGTCCCCAGCCGGTCCGCAAAGCGGATGAAACTACCCGTGAGTAGACGGTGCGGTCACCCTGCGTGCGATCTAGGCTGAGGGCGCGCCCCCGACTTTGAGGCTTTCGGGGGAGTAACCACCCAAGGAGCCCTATATGTCCGCCAGGTCCGCCCACGTCGACCCCGTCCGCTCGTACCTCCCGCCCAAGGCCGAGGCCGAGTCGATGGCCGAGCTGCGCGGCGACTGCGCCCGCATCGACGTCTCGTGGACGACCCCGCACACCACCCGCCCGCTGCCCGCCGAGCCGTTCTCGCTCACCGCCCCCGCGGTCGAGGTGCCGGCCCGCGGCGCCGCGCTGGTGGCCGGCCTCGCCGAGTTCGGCGACTGACCGGCGACACCCCCCGCCCCAAAACCCGCGCCGCCAGCCCCCCTCCGGGCACTGCCGCCGCAGACGTTTTGCACCGGGCCGCGCGGCCCGGACCGCTCAGCTGAACGAGTCGCCGCACGCGCAAGAGCCGGCCGCGTTCGGGTTGTCGATCGTGAAGCCCTGCTTCTCGATGGTGTCGACGAAGTCGATCGTCGCGCCGCCGAGGTACGGGACGCTCATGCGGTCGGTGACGACGCGGACGCCGCCGAACTCCTGCACGGAGTCGCCGTCGAGCGAGCGCTCGTCGAAGTAGAGCTGGTAACGCATACCGGAACAGCCGCCCGGCTGCACCTGGACACGCAGCGCGAGGTCGTCGCGCCCCTCCTGCTCGAGCAGGGCCTTGACCTTGGCCGCGGCCTCATCGGTGAGGATGACGCCACTGGTCGTGGTCTCGTCCTTGACCGTCATCTGGATGCTCCCACGTGATGGTTCGGTGCTGGATACGGCTATCACCGTCCGCAACGAACGGTGCCCTGGTTTCTATTCCAGGCCCGATCCGTTCATGGTCGCATACCGCGCCACGTGCCGGGACGGCCCCGGCATTGTGACCCGCGTCGCGTGCCGCCCCCCGCTCTCGTCAATCCGACGACATCAAGGTAAGATACATAGTGTCAGATAGACGAAAAGGATGTGCGACGTGACGGCCACGAACGATCTGGACCTGCCCCCGGGCGTCGAGGCGACCCCGCTCGCCCTGCTCATGCTGGGCCGCGGCGCCGACCCGTACAGCGAGCGCGGCGTCGAGTGCCCCGGCGACCTGCCGAACCCGGCCGACCCCACGCTGGTCGCGCGCGCCCGCGCCGCCAAGGAGAAGCTCGGCGACTCGGTCTTCATCCTGGGCCACCACTACCAGCGCGACGAGGTCATCCAGTTCGCCGACGTGACGGGCGACTCGTTCAAGCTGGCCCGCGAGGCCGCGGCCCGCCCGGACGCGCCGTACATCGTCTTCTGCGGCGTGCACTTCATGGCGGAGAGCGCCGACATCCTGACCAACGACGCCCAGCAGGTGATCCTGCCGGACCTCGCGGCGGGCTGCTCGATGGCCGACATGGCGACCTACGACCAGGTCGAGGAGTGCTGGGACGTCCTGGCCGACGCCGGCATAGCCGACGTGACGGTCCCCGTCTCGTACATGAACTCCTCGGCCGACATCAAGGCCTTCACCGGCCGCCACAACGGCACGATCTGCACCTCCTCCAACGCCAAGCGCGCCCTGGAGTGGGCCTTCGAGCAGGGCGAGAAGGTCCTGTTCATGCCGGACCAGCACCTCGGCCGCAACACCGCGGTCCTGGAGATGGGCTTCTCGCTCGACGACTGCGTCGTCTACAACCCGCACAAGCCGAACGGCGGCGTCACCGCCGACCAGCTGCGCGCCGCGAAGATGATCCTGTGGCGCGGCCACTGCTCGGTGCACGGCCGCTTCAGCGTCGACTCGGTGGACGACGTCCGCGCCCGCATCCCCGGCGTCAACGTCCTCGTGCACCCGGAGTGCAAGCACGAGGTCGTCACGGCCGCGGACTACGTCGGCTCGACCGAATACATCATCAAGGCCCTCGACGCCGCCGAGCCCGGCAGCGCCTGGGCCATCGGCACCGAGCTCAACCTGGTCCGCCGCCTGGCCGCCGCGCACCCGGACAAGCAGGTCGTCTTCCTCGACAAGACCGTCTGCTTCTGCTCGACCATGAACCGCATCGACCTGCCGCACCTCGTGTGGGCGCTGGAATCCCTGGTGGACGGCAAGGTCGTCAACCGCATCCAGGTCGACGCCGACACCGAGAAGTACGCCAAGCAGGCCCTCGACCAGATGCTGGCCCTGCCGTAGCCCTGCTGTGGCCCCACTGCACCGCCCCACCACTCCTGCCGCCCGCATTCCCCCCGCGGGCGGCAGGTACTTTTGCCGACAGCCGGTGTTCAGCATTGTCGGATGAGCACGTTGTGTAGTCATTCGACTGCACAGCGGAGTTCCCGCGGCTAGTCTGCCGCCATGACATCGACCGGTGACATTCCTGAGCCCCACGACGAAGCCGAAGACGGCGGCTGGACCGACGAGCAGGCCGAGGCGGTGCGTCAGGGGATAGTCGAACTCTGCGTCCGGCAGCCCGAGTTCCTCGGGACGCTGCTGCGCGAGGCGGGCGTCGACATCGGCGACACCGCCAATGTCCGGGTGGAGGTGGTCCGCATCGAAGCGCCCGCCGGGGTTCCGGAGCTGGCCGCGCCGGGCGTCGAGGAGCTGTTCATCGACGGGGCCGTGTACGGGATGCGCGACGCGCTCCTCACCATGATGACGGTGCGCGAACTGAGCCTGTCCCCCGCCCAGTACGCGCACGTGCACGGCAGCCGGGACCGCCGCGAGCTGCAGAACTGGATCATCCGCGCGGCGGCCGCCGAACCGGGCGACGACGTCATCGGGCCCGCCTCCTGAGGACCCCGCCGAAAAATTCTTTCGAAGAAGGTCCGCGGGGATGTCGAGAAGCGCCGGAGGCCTCCGACGTATCCGGTGAGAGCGCGCCGGAGCGGCGCGCCGCAGGGATCGACACCGAGGCAGGCTGATCATCATGGGCAACACCGCCGGCAAGCTCGTCCACTTCGTGCACCAGTCGCTGGACGGCTACATCGAGGGCCCGAACGGCGAGTTCGACTGGCCGTCGATGGGCCCCGAGCTCTCCGCGTACTCGCACGAACTGACCGGCGGCGACAAGGTCTTCCTGTACGGCCGGGTGGTCTACGACTTCATGGCGTCGTACTGGCCCAAGGCCGAGGAGATCTCCGACCACGAGCACGACCTGGCGTTCGCGCCGGTGTGGCGGGCGGCGGAGAAGGTCGTCGTCTCCCGCACCAAGGAGAAGGCCGACTGGAACACCCGCGTGATCAACGACGACGTGGTCGCGCAGCTCGCCGAGATCAAGGCGTCCGGCAAGGACCTGGTGCTGTTCGGCGGCTCCTCGCTGGCGTCGTACCTGACCGAGCACGGCGCGGTCGACGAGTTCCGGATCTTCGTGCACCCGGTCCTGCTGGGCGGCGGCCGCCCGGTGTTCGAGAAGTCCGCCCTGCGCCACAAGCTGGACCTGGTCGAGACGCGCACCTTCGACGGCACGGTGACCATGCTCCGGCACCGCCCGGCGGCTGCGGAGCAGTGACGGGTGACCGCCCGGCCGAGTATCCGCGCGGTGCGGATCCGAGTAGCCCGACACTGAACCGGGACCGCTCGGATCCGCCATCGTCGGTGTATGACGACGCAGAGGCAGCACGACCCGTTCGGCTGGAGCTGGTCGCGGGACACCGCATCGCCGAAGGGGCGCGTCTGGATCCGCGTCCCGGTGCTGCTGGCACTCGTCCTGGCCACGCTCGGGACAATGCTGTTTGCGCCGCTGGGGGTGATCAACAGCGCCGGCTGCGAGGCGGCGGACGAAGCGCTGATCTGCACTTCCCGCGGGCAGAGCCTGGTGGTGTGGATCCCCTGGGTGTCCGGTCCGGTGCTGGGTGCGCTGGGCGGCCTCGGGATCGCCTCCCGCAAGCGGCTCGTGCGCTACCTGGCCCCGCTCGGCTGGATTCTCGGGCTGGTGGCCGTGTGGGTGACCGTGATCCGGATCGCGGATACGCACCCGGTCAGTTGAGCCTCCGCCGCGGCCGGCTGCGTCAGGGCGTCTGCAGGGCGGCGACGACCTCGGCGACCAGGGCGTCGTGGGCGGGGTCGGCCGGGAGGGGGACGGTGACGGCGTCGGCTCTGGTGGACCAGCGAGTGCGGATCAGGTCCGGGAGTTCGGCGTAGGTGCCGATCGGGACGAGGGCGTCGAGGACTTCGTCGGTGACGAGGGCGGGGAGTGCGGCCCAGTCGTCGGCGCGGATCAGGGCGGCGAGCTTCTCCTGGAGGCCGGCCATGCCGCACAGCTCCAAAGTGCGGCGGTAGGCCGGGGTGGAGTAGAGGAAAGCGAAGAGGCGGCGCTGGCGCTCGCGTTCGGCGGCGACCTCGGCGGCGGTGGCGCCCGCGACGATCTGGGTGCCGGCGACGAGTTCGAGGTCCGCCAGGGTGCGGCCGGCCGCGTCGGCGCCGGCGGTGAGGCCGGGGCGGCAGATCTCGTCGAGGTAGCGGGGGTTCGAGTTGGTGGGGTGCGTGACGAACCCGTCGGCGAGCTCGCCGGCCAGTGCGCACATGGCCCGGTTGACGCCGCCGAGGTAGATCCGGGGCTCGGGGGTCTCCGCGTCGGGGCCCGGGTTGAAGTACGGCTGCATGCGGGTCATCCGGTAGTGCTCGCCCTCGTACGCGGGGCGCTCGCCGGTGCGGAAGGTCGCGAACGCGGTGCGCACGGCGGTGACGTACTCGCGCATCCGGGCGGCCGGTTCGGACCACGGCATGCCGTAGCGGTCCTCGATGTTCTGCCGGATCTGGGTGCCCAGGCCCAGTTGGAAGCGCCCGCCGGAGAACTTGGCGAGGTCCCAGGACGCGTACGCGGTGAGCAGCGGCGCCCGGACGAAGGCCAGCGCGACGGACGTGCGCACGGTGATCCGCTCGGTGTGCTCCAGGGCCAGCAGCGCCACCCCGAAGGCGTCGTGGACCGTCTCGGCGACCTGCAGGCCGTCGTAGCCGGCCGCCTCCGCCCGGCGGGCGTGGGCGGCGACCTCGCGCAGCGGCAGGCGCGGGTCCATGCCGGTGTAGACCTTCACAGCACATGACCCTTCCGCGGACGGCCTCGACCCGAGAAGCTTGTCAGAGTCAAGGGATTTGCGGAAGGGGCGCGGCGTGCTCCCCGTCCGGGCGCGCGCACCGGGCCCTTGCGGGCCCCGCCCGGACATCCGCGGTCCGTCCCGGGTCAGCCCGGGATCAGCCCGCCCTCCTGGAACAGCTCGCGCACCTCGTCCACATGGGCGTCCGGACCCGGCAGGACCAGGTCGGACGGTTCCAGCACGTCGTCCGGTACGGGGGTACCGACCTCGCGGACCTTGTCGAGCAGCGCGCCGAGCGCGGCGCGGAACTCCGCCTCGTCGTCGGCCTCGACCGCGGCCTCGATCCGGTCGTCCAGCAGGTCGAGCGCGCCGAGCTGGGCCTCCGCGACTTCCAGCTGCCCCTCCCCCATGATGCGGACGATCATGGTCACTCCCCTTGCTTCTCGAACCGGGGCTGGTACTGCGGATCGGCCTGCTGCGCGGCACCGGGGCCCCCGGCCTGGCCGGGACCGAGCGCCTGCGGGGCCGGGCCCTGGCCGAGCTCCTGCTTCATGCGCATGAGCTCCAGCTCGACGTCCGAGCCGCTGGACAGGCGCTCCAGCTCCGCGGTGATGTCGTCCTTGGTCATCCCGGTCGGGTCGTCGAGCGCGCCGGAGGCCAGCAGCTCGTCGATCGCCCCGGCCCGCGCCTGCATCTGCGCGGTCTTGTCCTCGGCCCGCTGCATCGCCAGGCCGACGTCCGCCATCTCCTCCGAGATGCCGGCGATCGCGCCGCCGATGTTGGCCTGCGCCTCGGACGCGGTGTAGGTCGCCTTGATGGTCTCCTTGCGGATCCGGAAGGCGTCCACGCGCGCCTGGAGGCGCTGCGAGGCGAGCGTCAGCTTCTCTTCCTCGGACTGCAGCTGCTGGTACTGGAGCTGCAGGTCGGCGATCTGCTGCATGATGCCGCTGCGCCGGGTCAGCGCCTCACGGGCAAGGTCCTCGCGGCCCAGCGACAGCGCCTTGCGGCCCTGGTCCTCGTGCTTGGCGGCCTGCTGCTCGAGCTGGCGCAGCTGGAGCTCCAGGCGCTTGCGGGAGGTGGCGACGTCGGCCACTCCGCGCCGCACCTTTTGCAGCAGTTCCAGCTGCTTCTGGTACGAGTAATCCAGCATTTCGCGCGGATCCTCGTACTTGTCGAGTGCTTTGTTGGTCTTTGCGCGGAAGATCATGGCCATCCGCTTCATGACACCGGTCATGCCGACACCTCGATGCGCTCGGCGCCGCATCCGCGAAGCGCGTCCATCCGGTCGATTCGCTTGCTCATGAGCCTCGCGCGCCCCCTTCGTAGGCAAGCTTGTGCGCTGTACCAGCCTAAATGGCGAATGGACCTTCCGGCAGGAGGGCACTCCATCAGCTGCCCGGCCGACCGGCGGTCCGGGGGGCTTGCTCGAACACGTAGGCTTGTGGCGTGTTCAGACGTCGTTCCCAGGCAGAGACCGCGGCCCCCGAGACGGACCCCGTCGAGGCTGATGTCCGCGACCCCGAGGCGCCCAAGGGCCGCCCCACGCCCAAGCGCAGCGAGGCCCAGGCCAATCGCAAGACGCGCGTGACCCCGCCGAAGGACCGCAAGGAGGCCGCCCGGGTGGCGCGCCAGCGGGCCCGCGAGGACCGCGAGGCGCAGCGCAATGCGCTGCTCACCGGCGAAGAGCGCGCGCTGCCGCTGCGCGACAAGGGCCCGGTGCGCAGGTACTGCCGCGACTTCGTGGACGCGCGCTTCTCGGCCGCCGAGTTCTTCCTGCCCTCGGCCGTGCTCATCCTCATCATGAGCATCATGCCGAGCGCGGCCCTGAAGAACGCGTCGCTGCTGATGTGGGCCGCGATCATCGTGCTCATCGTCCTGGACTCGATCCGGCTCAACTACACGCTCAAGAAGCGGCTGCGCGAGCGCTTCCCGGACGCGAACCTGAAGGGCTGCACCCCGTACGCCCTGATGCGCTCGCTCCAGATGCGCCGCCTGCGCCTGCCGAAGCCGCAGGTCAAGCGCGGCGAGAAGTTCTGAGCGCAGCGGCCCCAGGCCCTTCTGCACCACCGTTCTGCGCGCACCAAGTCACCGACGACGGAGCACCATGACGACCGCCCTGCACGAGGCGACCACCTGGCCCACGGACCTGCACACCTGCGTGCTCCGCGAGATCGCCTCGCGGCAGCTCGCCGAGCACCTGGTCCGGCTGCGCTCGCGCGGCCCGCTCAAGGTGCTCGACGTGGGCTGCGGCCCGGCCACCCCGTCGCTCCTGCTGGCCCGGGCCGGGCACCTGGTCACCGCGGTCAGCACGGACACCCTGCAGCTGACCGCGCTGCACGACGAGATGGCGGCCGAGCCCGAGGACGTCCGGGCCCGGCTGCGGCTGGTCGAGGGCGACGGCAGCGAGGCGGGCCGGCACTTCCCGCCCGGCAGCTTCGACCTGGCACTGTGCCACGGCGTGCTGGACGACCTGGCCGAGCCGGACGGCATGCTGGCCGCGCTGGCCCGCATCCTCAATCCCGGCGGCCTGCTCTCGGTCACCGCGGCCAACAGCGCCGCGGCCGCGATGCGCGCCGGCGCCGCAGGCGAGTGGTCCGCCACCCGCAAGGCGCTCGGCGCCCGTGCGGTGGGCAGCGCGGACGGCACCGACACCGGGTCCGCGGAGGGCCTGTCGGTGGTGCTCGCCGACCTCGGCGCGCCGGTGCTGTCCTGGTACGGCGTGGGCGTCTTCAGCTCGCTGCGCGGCGAGCAGCCGGCCCCCGGCCGCGGCACCAAGACCTGGCAGAACCTCATCGCGGTCGAGGAGGAAGCCGGGCGTACCGACCCGTACCGCGGCATCGCCGCGACGCTGCACCTGGTGGGCGAGAAGACCATCAGGTAATAGCGGCATAGGGTGTCGCCTATGGAGTTCCGACACCTCGGCCGCAGCGGTCTGGTCATCAGCGAGATCGCGTACGGCAACTGGCTGACGCACGGCTCCCAGGTCGAGGAGGAGGCCGCGCTCGCCTGCGTGCGCGCCGCCCTCGACGCCGGGATCACGACTTTCGACACCGCCGACGTGTACGCGGAGACGCGTGCCGAGTCGGTCATGGGCCGCGCCCTGAAGGGCGAGCGCCGCGAAGGCCTGGAGATCTTCACCAAGGTCTACTGGCCCACCGGCCCCGGCCACAACGACCGCGGCCTGTCGCGCAAGCACATCATGGAGTCGATCGACGCGTCCCTGACGCGGCTCGGCACCGACTACGTGGACCTCTACCAGGCCCACCGGTACGACCACGCCACCCCGCTGGAAGAGACCATGCTGGCGTTCGCCGACGTGGTGCGGGCCGGCAAGGCGCTGTACATCGGCGTCTCGGAGTGGAACGCCGAGCAGATCCGCGCGGGCGCCGAACTGGCCCGCGAGCTGCGCGTGCCGTTCATCTCGAACCAGCCGCAGTACTCGATGCTGTGGCGCGTGATCGAGCCCGAGGTCGTGCCGACCAGCGAGGAGCTGGGCCTGGGCCAGATCGTCTGGTCGCCGATCGCGCAGGGCGTGCTCACCGGCAAGTACCTGCCCGGTCAGCCGCCGCCGGCCGGCTCGCGCGCCACCGACGACAAGGGCGGCCAGGACTTCATCTCCCGGATGATGGGCGACGACCTGCTCACCGCGGTGCAGGGCCTGCGCCCGCTGGCCGACCAGGCCGGGCTCACCATGGCCCAGCTGGCGGTCGCCTGGGTGCTGCAGAACTCCAACGTGTCGGCGGCCATCATCGGCGCCTCGCGTCCCGAGCAGGTCGCCGAGAACGTGAAGGCCGCGGGCGTGAAGCTCGACGACGAACTGCTCACCAAGATCGACGTGATCCTGGAGCCCTTCGTGCAGCGCGACCCGGCGCTGACGCAGAGCCCGGCAAGCCGTCCGTGACACGTGCGGCGGGGGGGGGGGGGGCGCCCCCCCCCCCCCCCCCGGCGGGGCCCCCCCGGTCCCCCCGGGGGCGGTCCGGCCGACCGGACCGCCCCCGCCGGCGTGACCCCCGCGTACCGCCGGGCGTTGGAGAAGCGGACCCGGCACGGGCCGGGCCGGGCACCGTGCGGGCACGGAGAACCCGTGCGCGGTACGGCTATTCGGCCGCGGCGCGCAGGCTCATCGCGGCGTAGACGACCTCTTCGCCTTCGAGCAGGCTGACTTGTTCGACCCCCGCGTCGAGCAGGCCGCGCCAGTTCTCGCCGAGCCAGCTCTCCGCGTCCGACTGGTTCGAGAACTCCTCGGACTTCGGCCCGGGGACCACTGCACCGGCCGCATTCTCGTACCGCCACTGCCACATCATCGTGGGCTCCTTCGCTCGGGGCTTGCGTCGGACCGGACCGTTTCGGACTCAGGCCGTGAACGGTCCGCACAGTAGCCGACCCGGACCCACCAGACATTCCGTCCACGGATTCCGTGACGCCCCATCAACGCAGTCATCGTCGCCGCATCGCTCGGGAGTAGCGCAGCACACCATGGAGTTGACGTTCCTCGGCACGGCCGGCCCGCGCGGCTGGCCCCAGCCGTTCTGCACCTGCGCCTCGTGTCTGGGCTGCACCGGTTCCGCGGTGCGCGAGCCCAGTTGCGTCCTCGTCGACGGCACGCTGCTGATCGACTGCGGGCCCGAGCCGGCGCACGCCGCGGCCCGGGCCGCGCGGCCGCTGACCGGCGTCCGCCACCTGCTCCTCACCGGGCCGGCCGAGGCCGCGCCGCTGGGCTGGCTGCCGGCCGCGGGCCTCGACGCGGTCGCTGCGCCGTCCGGTCCGCCGGCCGGCCTGCCGGCCCCGACCGCGGGCGGCCCGCCGTGGCAGACCGTGGCGCCCGGCGACGAGTTCGAACTGGGCGCGCACCGCATCCGGGTGCTGCCCGGCGGCTCCCCCGGACGCGTCGCGTACGCGGTGACCGGGGCGGAGGGCGCCCGGCTGCTCTACATACCCTCGTCGCTGCTCGCCCCCGAGGCGGACACCGCACGGGCCTGGGCCGACGGCCGCCCGTACGACGCGGTGCTGCTCGACGTGGTGGCCTGGCCGGAGCGGCTGGCCGCGCTGCGCCGCGAGGGCGCGGTGACGGAGAGCACCGACGTGTTGGCCGTGCACCTGTCGCACGAGGCGCCGCCCGGCGAGGAGTTGACCCGGCGGCTGGCCGCCTGGGGCGCCCGCGCGGTCGCGGACGGCGGCGTCGTGCACCTCGGCTCGGATCCGGGCGGCCGCCCGGCGCGGCCGCACCGCACGCTGATCCTGGGCGGTGCCCGGTCCGGCAAGTCGGCCGAGGCCGAACGCCGCCTGGCCGCCGTCCCGGACGTGGTCTACGTGGCCACCGGCGGGACCCGCGAAGGCGACCCCGAGTGGGCGGAGCGCATCGAGACGCACCGCGAGCGGCGGCCTGCGGGCTGGTCGACCGCGGAGTCCACCGACCTGGCCGGGCTGATCGCGGGGGCCGCGGCGCCGCTGCTGATCGACTGCCTGTCGCTGTGGCTGACCGCGGTCATGGACGAGTGCGGCGCGTGGGACGACGCGACGTGGGCGGCCGGCGGCCGCGAGGCGGTCCGGGCCCGGGTCGACGAACTGGCCGCGGCGCTGCGCTCCTGCCGGGTGCCGCTGGTCGCGGTGAGCAACGAGGTCGGCAGCGGCGTCGTCCCGGCGACCGCGTCGGGCCGCCGCTACCGCGACGAGCTCGGACGCCTGAACGCCGCGGTCGCGGAGGAGTCCGACGAGGTGCTGCTGGTCGTCGCCGGCCAGGTCCTGACCCTCCGCGGCCTGCCCAGGAAGCCGCGCCACGCCCGCGCTTGACCGGACCGGACGCGGGTGCCGGGTCCCGGTTCCGGCACCCGCGCCGCCGGGCCGGACCGCCCTTCCGCAGGGGTGTTGCGGCACGGACTACGCTGACCCGCGATGACTATCGACCTCGACTCCCTCAGCGCCCTCGTCGAACGCCCGGACGACGAGGCCCGGGACCGGCTGCGCGCGCGGCTGCCCCGGCAGACCGGCTCCGCGGGCGCCCTGGGGCGCCTGGAGGACATCGCCGTCTGGCTCGCCGGCGTGCAGGGCGGCGAGACCGTGCACGCGGTCCGGCAGCCCCGCATGGTCGTCTTCGCGGGCGACCACGGCATCGCGGCCAAGGACGTCTCCGCGCTGGCCCCCGGGCACACCGCGCACGCGGTGCGCGAGGCGGCCGCGGGCGGCGGCGCCGTGGGGCTGCTCGCCGGGCTGTACGGGGCGGGCGTGCGGGTGGTCGACATGGCCGTCGACACCGACCCCGCGCTGCTCCCCGACGCGGTCGCCCGGCACCGGGTGCGGCACTCCTCGGGCAGCATCGACCGGCACGACGCGCTGACCACCGCGCAGGCCGAACAGGCCTTCCGGACCGGCATGGAGATCGCCGACGCGGAGATCGACGGCGGTGCGGACCTGCTGCTGGTCGGCGACATCGGGGTCGGCAACACCACCGCCGCGGCGGTCCTGATCGGCGCGCTGACCGGCACCGACGCGGCGGCCGCGATCGGCCGCGGCTCGGGCATCGACGACGCGACGTGGATCCGCAAGTGCGCGGCCATCCGCGACGCGCTGCGCCGGGCCCGCCCGGTGCTCGGCGACCCGCTGCGGCTCCTCGCGGTGTCCGGCGGCGCGGACTTCGCGGGGCTGAGCGGATTCCTGCTGCAGGCCGCGATCCGGCGTACCCCGGTGATCCTGGACGGCATCGCGTCGGCGGCCGCGGCCCTGGTGGTGCAGCGCATCGCCTACCGCACCCCGGACTGGTACCTCGCCGGCCACGTGACCCCCGAGCCGAGCCACGCCAAGGCGCTCGACCGCATGGCGCTGGACCCGCTGCTCGACTACAAGCTCCGGTACGGCGAGGGCACCGGCGCGCTGCTGGCCCTGCCGGTGGTGCAGGCCGCCGCGCTGCTGGCCGCCGAACTCCCGGTGGCGGCAAAGGAAGAGGCACCGGCCGAGGAAGCCGCGGACGAGACCGCTGCCGAAGAGGTCGAGGCCGCCGAGCCCGCCGAGGCTCCGTCCCTGAGCAAGCAGCCGCAGCCCGGCGCCCCCGAACCGGGCGTCGGCATCGGCTACATCGACCCGGACACCGGACAGCCCGCCTTCAAGCCTGCTCCATGACCGCCCCGCCCGCTGCCGCCCCCGCTCCGCTGCGCAACGGGCTCCGGCTGGCGTTCGGCACGTTGTCGGTGCTGCCGGTCCGCGTCCCGCACGTGGACCGGGCGGTGGCCGCCCGGGCGATGGCGCTCGCCCCCCTGGTGGGCCTGGTGCTGGCCGGCCTCGCTGCCGGGGTCCAGGCCCTGGCCGCGTACGCGGGCACCGGTCCGCTCCTGGCCGCCGTGCTCGCGCTCGGCACGCTGGCCGTGGCCACCCGCGGCCTGCATCTGGACGGCTTGGCCGACGTCGCCGACGGACTCGGCTCCGGCAAGCCCGCGGACGACGCGCTGCGCATCATGAAGGCGTCCGACATCGGGCCGTTCGGCGTGCTCACGCTGGTCTTCGCGCTGCTCGTGCAGACCGCGGCGCTGGCCCGGATCGGTGCCGGGCACGGCACTGCCGCGGCCGCGGCCGCGCTGGCCGTCGCGGTGGTGTGCGGCCGCGTCGCGATCGGGCTCGGCTGCCTGCGCCGGGTGCCGAGTGCACGCCCCGGCGGGCTGGGCGCGATGGTCGCCGGGACGCTGCGGCCGGGAGTCGTGGCGGTACTTGCCGTCCTGCTCGCCGGGGCCGCAGCGGGTCTCGGTGCCGCGGCCGAACTCGGGCCGGTACGCCCGGCGGTGGCCGCCGCGGCCGGGCTGCTCGCGGCAACCGCCCTGCTGCGCCACACGATTCGCCGGTTCGGCGGCATCACCGGAGACGTGCTGGGCGCGTTGAGCGAGACGGCGACCGCGACCGCGCTGGTCGTCATGTCCACGGGTTGAGACACGCCGCACATGAGCATGTAATGCTTTGGGCATACCAAGGGACCCACCAAGTCCCTGACGGATCCCCGCCACACGCGGGGCCCCTCCGCGGATGCGAACCGCTGATTCGGACCGCGTATTCGAACGAGAAGAGAACAGGACACCCGTGACCACACTGAGCCTGAGCACCAGCTCGGCGGCGACGCTGCGCGCCGACGCCATCGTCATCGGTCTTGCGAAGGGCGACGGCGGGCCGGTCGTCGCCGCCGGCGGCGAGGCCGTCGAGAAGGCGTTCGGCGGCACGCTGGGCGCGGTCCTGACCGCCCTGGGCGCCACCGGCGCGGAGGGTGAGATCACCCGCATTCCGGCCGCCGCGGGCGCGGGTTCGCTCAAGGCGCCCCTGGTTCTCGCGGTGGGTCTGGGTGCCGAGCCCGAGGGCGGCTTCGCGGCCGAGGCGCTGCGCAAGGCGGGCGGCAACGCGGCCCGTGCGCTGGCCGGCACGAAGAAGGCCGGCCTCGCGCTGCCGCTGGCGGACGCCGCCGCGGTCGAGGCGGTCGCGCTCGGCGCGCTGCTGGGCGCGTACACCTTCGAGGCGTACCGCGAGAAGTCCACGGAAGGCCGCAAGGCGCCCGTCAAGGACCTCGCGCTGGTCGGCGCGAAGGCCCGCGACAAGGCCGTCAAGGCGGCGTTCGAGCGCGCGCAGGTGACCGCGGAGAGCGTCAACAAGACGCGCGACCTGGTCAACACGCCGCCGAACGACCTGAACCCGAAGTCGTTCGCGGCCATCGCCGTGGACCAGGGCAAGAACTTCGGCTTCAAGGTCGAGGTCATGGACGAGAAGGCGCTCACCAAGGGCGGCTACGGCGGCATCCTGGGCGTCGGCCAGGGCTCCGCGAACCCGCCGCGCCTGGTCCGCCTCGGCTACACGCACCCCAAGGCCAAGCGCTCGATCGCGCTCATCGGCAAGGGCATCACCTACGACTCGGGCGGCATCTCGCTCAAGCCGGCGGGCGCCAACGAGACGATGAAGATGGACATGGCCGGCGCGGGCGCGGTGCTCGGCGCGGTCGCCGCGATCGCCCGGCTCGGCCTGCCGGTCAACGTCACCGGCTGGCTGGCGCTGGCGGAGAACATGCCGTCCGGCACCTCGACCCGCCCCGGCGACGTACTGCGCATGTACGGCGGCCGCACGGTCGAGGTCCTCAACACCGACGCCGAGGGCCGCCTGGTGCTGGCCGACGCGATCACCCGGGCCGCCGAGGAGAAGCCCGAGAAGATCATCGACGTGGCGACCCTGACCGGCGCCATGATGGTCGCGCTCGGCCACAAGACGTACGGCATCGTCGCCAACGACGACGACTTCCGCAGCGCCGTGCACGACGCCGCGGAGCGGGTCGGCGAGCCGTCCTGGCCGATGCCGACGCCCGCCGAGCTGCGCCGCACGATGGACTCGACGATCGCCGACATCAAGAACATCGGCGACCGGATGGGCGGCGGCCTCTCGGCCGGCGTGTTCCTGCGCGAGTTCGTGGCCGAGGGCATCTCCTGGGCGCACCTGGACATCGCCGGCCCGGCGTACAACGAGGGCGAGGTGTCCGGCTACACCGCGAAGGGCGGCACCGGCGTCGCGGTCCGCACGCTGGTGCAGGTCGTGGCGGACATGGCCGACGGCACCATCTGACCGTCCGGCTCAGGCCCGGGCAGGGCCCGGGCAGGGCCCGGGAACGTCCGGAAAAGGTCCGGCGACGCAGACGTCCGGGGCGCGGGAATCCGCGTCCCGGACGTTTTGTTGCCGCGAAGCGTGATCAGCTGCCGCTCTTGTTCTTCTGGGTCCACTCGCGCATGCGCTGCGGGTAGCCCACGATGCCTGCCTCGTAGAGCGGCACGCCCAGTTTGCGGGCCAGCGCCTTCCCGGCGCCCGGGTCGGCGACCCGGCGGCGCGTCCACTCGCCGGTGTCCGCCACCAGCACCATCGTCGTGCCGCTCACCTGCGTGGTCGGCTCCAGATAGGCCTCGACACCGCGCCGGCTGCGGGCGAATTCCTTCAGGTGCTCGACGGCTGCGGCCGCTGCGTCGCGCTCGACGCGCCCGCGTCCGGCCCGCGAACCGCGTCGGAACAGTCCCACGTCCGATCCCTTCTTCGGCCGATCGTTCGGTCGGCCGCCCGAGGAGCAGTCGGCGTGCCGTGGCGGACAGCTTGCCGCCGCAGTTGTGGCCCAGGCAACACACCCTGGGAACGTGCCGCACAGACCCGAGGTGCCCGGCCCCCGACAACAAGTGGGAGGATGTTGTACCGGCACTTAGAGCCTTCCACAAGAAGGGGGTGCTACCCGGGGTCATAGCCCGGGTGAGCACATCGCAATCCAGCAGGAGGACGTGACGTGGCGAACGACGCCGGAGCCGTTTTCGATGTAGTCATCCTCGGAGGCGGGAGCGGCGGCTACGCCTGCGCGCTCCGAGCCGCTGAACTGGGGATGCAAGTCGCGCTCATCGAGAAGGGCAAGCTCGGCGGCACCTGCCTCCACCAGGGCTGCATTCCGACCAAGGCGCTCCTGCATGCCGGCGAGGTGGCGGACCAGACCCGCGAGAGCGAGCAGTTCGGCGTCAAGTCGACGTTTGAGGGCATCGATATCGCGGCCGTGCACAAGTACAAGGACGGGGTCATCTCCCGGCTCTACAAGGGCCTGAGCGGACTGATCGCGAGCCGCAAGATCACCGTGGTGGAGGGCGCCGGCCGCCTGGTCGCGCCGAACGCCGTCGAGGTCGACGGGGTGCGCTACGAGGGCCGCAACATCGTGCTGGCGACCGGCTCGGTGCCGAAGTCGCTGCCCGGCCTGGAGATCGACGGCAACCGCGTCATCAACAGCGACCACGCGCTCGTCCTGGACCGGGTCCCGGCGTCCGCGGTGATCCTGGGCGGCGGCGTCATCGGCGTCGAGTTCGCGAGCGCCTGGAAGTCCTTCGGCGTCGACGTGACCATCGTCGAGGCCCTGCCGCACCTGGTGCCGGTCGAGGACGAGGCGAGCAGCAAGCTGCTCGAGCGCGCGTTCCGCAAGCGCGGCATCAAGTTCGAACTCGGCTCGCGCTTCAGCGGCGTGGAGTACACCGACAACGGCATCCGGGTCTCGCTGGAGAACGGCAAGCAGATCGAGGCCGAGCTCATGCTCGTCGCGGTCGGCCGCGGCCCGGTCTCGGCCGGCCTCGGGTACGAGGAGGCCGGGGTCGCGATGGACCGCGGCTACGTCCTCGCCGACGAGTACTGCCGCACCAACGTGCCGAACGTCTACGCGGTCGGCGACCTGATCCCGACGCTGCAGCTGGCCCATGTGGGCTTCGGCGAGGGCATCCTCGTCGCCGAGCACATCGCCGGCCTGCCCGCCGCGCCGATCGACTACGCGGGCGTCCCCCGCGTCACCTACTGCGACCCCGAGGTCGCGTCCGTCGGCATCACCCAGGCGCAGGCGGTCGAGCGCTACGGCGCCGACAAGATCGCGGTGATCGACTACAACCTCGGCGGCAACGGCAAGAGCCAGATCCTCAAGACCGCGGGCTCCGTCAAGGTCGTCTCGGTCAAGGACGGCCCGGTCGTGGGCATCCACATGGTCGGCGCCCGTATGGGCGAACTCGTCGCCGAGGCCCAGCTGATCTACAACTGGGAGGCGCTGCCCTCCGAGGTGGCCCAGTTGATCCACCCCCACCCGTCCCAGTCCGAGGCGATCGGCGAGGCCCACCTGGCGCTCGCCGGCAAGCCGTTGCATGTGCACGACTGACGCGCCCCTGCTGACACTTTTGCCCGGAAGCGTACGAAGGAGTCACTGACCCCATGCCGGTCTCTGTAACACTGCCCGCGCTCGGCGAGAGCGTGCAGGAGGGCATCATCACCCGTTGGCTCAAGGCCGAGGGTGACCGCGTCGAGATGGACGAGCCGCTCCTCGAGGTCTCGACCGACAAGGTCGACACCGAGATCCCCGCGCCGGCCTCCGGCATCCTCGTCTCCATCAAGGCGGCCGAGGACGACACCGTCGAGGTGGGCGCCGAACTGGCGATCATCGACGACGGCTCCGGCGCACCGGTGCCCGCCGCCGCCCCTGCCGCCGAGGCTCCGGCCGCGGCCGCTCCGGCGCCCGCCGCCGAGGCCCCGGCCGCTCCGGCCGCCCCGGCCGAGGCCGCGCCCGCGGCTCTGGCCGCTGCTCCCGCCGCACCCGCGGGCGAGGCGCAGGGCACCCCGGTGGTGCTGCCCGCACTCGGCGAGAGCGTGCAGGAAGGCACCATCACGCGCTGGCTCAAGCAGGTCGGCGACACCGTCGCGGCCGACGAGCCGCTCCTGGAGGTGTCCACCGACAAGGTCGACACCGAGATCCCGGCCCCGGTCGGCGGCGTGCTGCTGGCCATCAGCGTGGCCGAGGACGAGACCGTCGAGGTCGGCGCCCAGCTCGCGGTGATCGGTGCTCCGGGGGCGGCCGCGCCGGCCG
The DNA here is from genome assembly GCF_021502675.1 of Yinghuangia soli. Lineage (GTDB taxonomy): Bacteria > Actinomycetota > Actinomycetes > Streptomycetales > Streptomycetaceae > Yinghuangia > Yinghuangia soli. The sequence continues at coordinate 76 of NZ_JAKFHA010000022.1, read as the reverse complement.
CTGCCCCGGCTGCTCCGGCCGCCGCTGCCGCGCCTGCTCCGGCGGCCCCGGCTGCCGCTCCGGCCGCTCCGGCGCC
>NZ_JAKFHA010000021.1 GCF_021502675.1 Yinghuangia soli | reverse complement strand
CGTCGGCGTCCGGGTCGGGTGATTCCTCGGCGAGGTAGCGGGCCAGCTGGGCCGCGGCGAGGAGGTAGTTGTAGCGGGTCGTCTCCGGGTGGCCGGCCGACCGCAGACACCGATCCCAATCCCGCAGGAAACCTGACCACGTGGTCGCGATGCCGCTCGTTGTGCGGCTCAGTGGGTCTTTCATGGTCGATCCAGAGAGGCAACCGCGCTCGGGCTGATGGCAGTTGGTGTCGCGGACGGGGCATGGCCGATGCCGTTCCCATAACGGCGCAGCAGTTGTGGCTCGCGCTTCTCAAGGCGGCGTCGCGCGTCCCGGGCCGTCGATGCGACAGGCCGCAGCCCTGCGGCGGACATCGCCGCGGTCATCTGCGCTGTCGAGGGGCGACGACCGAGCCGTCCGTACAAGGGGCGGATCACGGCCTCGATCGGATTGGCGGGCTCGACGTCGTCCTCGACGTCGCCCGACGTGGGGGCGACGTGCGGCGCGAGGTCCGCTTGCGTCGCCCTGACGTCGGTCGACGTCAGGTGTTCGTGCAACTGACGCATCAACGCGCCGAAGGCGAGCAACGCCGCCGTCGGCGGCGTCGCGGCCACGACGTAGTCCAGTACGCTGGCGTCGGCCCCGACGCCGGCGACGTTCAGCATGACGGACGCCACGGAGCCCACGATGGTGAGACCGATCGCCCAGCCGTCGAGACGGCCCATCAAGGAGGCCCGGAGGATCAGCAGTTCGCCGACGATGATGAACAGGTCGATGGTGGCGGGCCACGCCCACGCTCGTACCTCGGCACGCTGCAGACTGTGAGACGCCGCGACTTCCGCGAGATGCTGGTAGCTCAGCCAGAAGGCCGTACCTGTGAGGACCACGGTGACGGCTGCCGCGGCGACGGCCAGGTAGAGCCGTGCGTCGTCGCGATCGAGTCGTGTCGGACCAGGGGAGACGGGGCGGGGCATGCGGCGAACCTCCAGACTGCTGATCAGGTGTGAAACCGGTTGCGGTGCCTGCGGGCCGTGATTCGCTCCACGGGGCTGTCGAGCGGGCAGACACCGGGATGATCAGCCGGTGTGGCGGCGGACGGTGACGGTGTCTGCTAGGCGGCCTGCCGTCTGGCCGCGTGGCTGCCGGAGAACGTCTCGATGAGACGACCTGGAGCGACGCCGTCGAGCGACGGAGCAGCGGCGCGGTGCTGTTGCTTCGGAGCGACGAACACGGCGACGTCCCAATGAGCGGGGACGCTGGACTTCCGTCCGAGCCGTCGCGCCTGGCGTTCCGCGAAGCGGCGCTGTGGCAGGGAAGCGTGGGCCACGAGCTGATCGCCGCGGAGTTCGGCGGTGACGGCGATAGCTCGCTCCACAGGGCGCAGGCCGACGCTTTGGCCCGCCACGTACATGCAGTTCGGCAGGTCGAGGAGAACGTCGGAGCGCCGGCGGGGCGGCGCAACGAGGACGACCACGCCGCCAGGGCGCAGCACGGGACGGCACCAGCGCAATGTTCGAATCAGGTGCGCGGTGGCGCCAGGTTCCGTGGCAAAGGTGCGAACCGCGGTCAGTACGAGGTCGATGCTCTCGCCTAGAAGGGCGGGAGCGCTGTCAGTGGGCTCCAGCACCATCCCGTCTCCGCCGGCGCCGAGGAACTTGGCGGCGTTGACGTTGTTGCGAGCAACGCGCCACCACCGTGGACTGCGAGTGGCGCCCACCGCGTGGCGGCCCAAGCGCAGTGCCTCGACCAAAGCCACCCCACTCCCGCAGTCCGGGTCGAGCAGGCGGCCTTGCGGTGGCGTGTATCGGCTTAGCGCCTCTGCAGCGATGCCAGGTGGAATCCGGGCAGGGTCGGAGGCGGTCTCTACGCCGTACCCATGCTCGGCAGGCAAGCTGTGCATGGCCATGTCGCCGGTGCCCCAGACCGAGACCGGGATCCGGCTGATCATCGGTGGACCTGCCCTTCGCCGCTTTGCGGCATGCCAATGCCCGGCATGACGAACACGGCAATCTCGGCGATCAGTTGGAAGCCCAATCGCGAGCCCGCGCAGTGAGCAGGTGCCATGGAGACGACTGCGATTCGGTCGTGGTAGTTGAGACTTGTCGCGCGCAGCGCATCGACCAGCCCGCTGAGTGCATCGTGGTGGTGAGTCGGCGTGATGACCGCCAAGGCGGCGTGTGCACTCAACAAGGCGGACCACGGGAAGGCGGCGACCAAGGAGGTCTGCTGGGCGGCGAATCCGACGACGGCGAAGTCGACGTCCAGGCCTGATGCGATTGGTCTCGGCTGCGTGAACGCTTCACTCACCGGAGGCCATGATGGGCGTGACGGCGGTCCGGCAGCCGAGCCGGGACCAGCCGAGCCGCCGCTGTTGCCCCCGGATACGTGTCCATGCTCATCAGGTAGGAAGAGCCAGGTCTGGACGGCCTTGGCCAGCCCGGGGATCGAGCACGCCACGGCATGGAGCATCTCGAGCTCGGGCGCTGCGGGCATGGTGTTGGTCACGAGCATCCTGTCGTTGCGCAGCGCGTAGGTCTTCACCAGGCGTGCCAAAACGTCGGCCAACCAGCGCTGTGACGGGGCTTCGCCATGCCCAGCTGCGGCCTGCGGCGTGCTCAGCCACACCGAGGCAGCCCGATGACGACAAGGGTTGCCCTTTGAGCGAGACGGTCGCGGCCGGGCACTACCGCCTGGGTCCGGCCGCCCGTCGGCGGGGACTTCCGGATCGCGAGATGCATGTCCATCGCGATGTGCGCTGCCGTTCGAGTCAGACGTCATTCCCGTTCCTTGCGGTCGCGGATGAAGAAGCCGGACACAACTAGAAGCGCCAATCACAGGACGAGTTGGACACACCTGGTGTCGATGGCTCGATCGACAAGGAGCCAGCGGGCGACACGAAAGGCCTAAGGGGCTACTAAGACGCAGGTCAGGCCCTTGCCTGGCGAACCCCTGCTGCGCGACTCGCCAGCGGCACCCAGCGGTGCTCCTGTGGTGTGTTCACAGGGGACCTCCGGCCCGCAAGGAATCGTCAAGGCGCACCAAGGGCCGAAAGCTCATGCCGTCCTTATCAGTTCGGCGGCGAATCCTTGTCGGCGGTGTGCGGACATGGCGACGTCCGACTTCCTCATCGTTGGGAGCGTCGCTGATGAGCTCACTACCGCGAAGTCCCTCGGCAGCGTGCGGCCCTTCCCGGCCGACGCTCGACCTCGCTCGCGACGGATTCGCACGGCTGGTCACCGGCCTGCACCCGCTGACCGTCCAGGGGAGTGCTTTCCCGGAGCTGCCTGACCGCCCGGTGCCGCTCGACGAACTGCGCGATCTCTTGCTGCGACGTCGATGCCCGATGGAGGTCCGCGACCTGGTCTGGGCGCACCTGGTGACGCAGGCTCGAACGTACGGCGGCGACTGGACGACCGCGTGTATCGGCATGGCACTGCCCGGATTGGCGCCGGTGTGCCGCTGGATGGGTGCGCGTTTCCCCGGCGCCCCCGACGACGTCCATGCCGAAGTGCTTGCCGGCTTCCTCCGAGGCCTGGCCTCGACGGACCTGGACCGACCGGGGATCGTTGCGCGCCTGCGCTGGACGGCGTTCAGAGCCGGGCATGCCGCACTGCTGGAAGCGCTGGCTGCACCGATGCCGGTGATGTCAGGCTTCAGGTCACTGCCGCCACCCGTGCCTTGGGGGCATCCGGACCTGGTCCTCGCCCGCGCCGTTCGACGGGAAGTCATTTCGAGGACCGAGGCGGACCTGATCGGGACGACGAGACTGGACAAGGACTCGATCGCCGACTGGGCGGACAGGAATCGGACCACTTTGGCCGCCGCGTACAAGGCCCGCAACCGGGCCGAGCAGCGCCTGGTCCTGTTCCTGCGCGATGAGTCACAGGACACGAATCCGGACGATCCGGTGGCCGCACAAGTCCAGGCCGAGCTGGCGCCGACAACGTCGTGCGGTGCAGACCGGACCGGCACCCGCGGACGGCGCGCACGCGTCGCCGTCGACCCTCGGGCGGTGCCGCTCGAGGAATCGCACGAGACATGAATGTCGAACTCCCGCGATTCCTGAGGTCTTCACGTTCGCGGTGGGACTCCACCCACGCGTCCTGCTCCTCCAACGGAGGCCTGTCAATGCGCATCAAGCGGATTCGCCGTGCGGCAATGAGGACGTTGACCGTCACGACCATGGCCACGGTGCTGATTGTTGCTGGGGCGACGAACTGCTTCGCGGTGAACGACATCCCGACCGTCATCAACAACACCCGCAACTGGATCGTCGGGATCCTTGCGGGCCTGGCCACCCTGTTTCTCACCGTCGGCGGCCTGCGCTACCTCATGGCCGGCGGCGACCCCGGCGAGGTCGAGAAGGCGAAGACGGCGCTGAAGGCTGCGGCCATCGGCTACATGCTCGCGATCCTCGCGCCCATCATCCTCGATGTCCTGAACGGGATTGTCGGGGACAGCGGCGCCCCAACCGCACCGACGACGCCAGCTCCGCCAGGTGGGCCGGTGTGAATCCGCATCCCCGGCGTTCACGTCCGACGTCCAAGCAGAAGCGAGTTCGTCGTTGGGCGGTTCGTTCGTGCGTCGTCGGCATAGCTGCAGCGATCGCGGTGGCCGGAGGGACGTCGGTCGAGGCGTCCTCGCCAGTGCGTCCGGCCATGGCCGCGCTTGCGTCGCCCATGGCTCCGCAGCCGGCTCCGGAGCCGACCCCGTCGCCGACTCCCACCCCGGCGCCGATTCCGGGCACAACTTCGGGTCCGGTTCTGCCGTACCCAACGGTGCCGCCCGGGAGCCCCAACGCCCCTGTGACACCCGCGGTCTCCCTCAACCCGCTGGACTGGCTGGGGGGTCTGTTCGGGGCGGGCGGGCTCCTCGACGTGCCCGGCATGATCATCAATGCGATCACCGGGTTGCTCGGCAAGCTTGTCGAGGAGGCGGCCCAGCCACTTCTGGATCTGTTGGGCCAAAGCCTGCTGGCCACGCCTGATGTCGCCGCCAATGACTCGGTTCGCGGCGCCTGGGCGGTGTCGTTGTCGATCGTGGGCGGCGTGTACGTGCTGTTCATTGTGGCGGGCGGCGCGTTGGTCATGGGCTACCAAACGGTGCAGACCCAGCACGCCGCCCAGCAGATCGTCCCGCGGTTGGTGGTCGCGTTCCTCGTTGCAGCCATGTCGCTGCAGGTGATGCATGTGGGCATCGAGCTCACCAACGCCATCTCTCAGCGGATCCTCGGTCAGGGCATCGACGGCAAAGGCATCGTGCAGCAGTTGGCGGTTGCGCTGCTTTCGGGGGCCAGAGGTGCGGGCGTCTTCTTCCTCATCATGATCGTCGTGGCGTTGGTGGTACTGGTCGCGGTGCTCCTGGGCTTCATGGTCCGTACTGCGCTGATCCTGACGCTGGCGGCTTGCGCGCCCCTCGCGTTGGCCTGCCACGCGCTTCCGGCTACAGACGGCCTGGCGCGGCTGTGGTGGCGGGCATTCGGTGGTTGCCTGGTCATCCAGGTGGCCCAGTCCACGACGCTGATCATCGGGTTGCGCACCTTCTATGGCAGCACCGACAACGTGTTCGGGTTCGCGACCACGAGCGGACTGGGGTCCGTCCTCGCCGGAATCTGCCTCTTCTACATCCTGCTCAAGATCCCAGGATGGGCGACCCGGATCATCTTCCAATCCGTTCCGCGTACCCACTCGTTGCTCGGCAGCCTGGTGCGCTACGCCATCTACCGGCAGGTCTTCCACATGGCACGCGATTTCCTGCGTCGCCGACCTGCCGGCGGACGAGGTGGTCGACCGGGCGGAGGTTGGGGTCGTCGTGGCGGCAGGCCCCCCGGGGGTCCGCGCGGTGGTCCCCCTGGTGGTCCTGCCCGAGGTGCTCCTGGCGGTGCACGACCGCCCGGTGGACGACGGGCCGGCGCACTGCGTGGACCGGCCAGGCCAGTCCACGCGTTGCCGGCAGCCGTTCCGGGACAGCCGCGCTCGGGAAGCTCGTCCGGTCCGGGCGGTTCACGATCCGCTTCTGGCCACAGCGGCAGTTCGAACGCACCCGCGTCCGCACCGGGTACGACCGGTTCGGCAGGTAAGGCGGCTGGGTCCTCGGGCTCTCGGCCGCAGCCCCCCGATACGCCCTCCCCGCGCCTGGCGCTGCCGCCGGGGACGAGTTCGCGGCGCTTGGCGCTGCCGCCGGGGACCTCGGACTCGACGAGCCCGTCCCCACCGGGGCCTCGCGCGCCGCGGAGCAACTCGCAGGCCATTGCCGAGTCCCTGTTGTCCGGACGCCCGGGCGGGCCGCCCTCGGCGCGACAAGCGAGTGAGCGTCGACCCGAGCGCCCCGGGGCCCCGGCGTCGCCGTCGGGTCCTCGGCAGGCAGCGGCTAACGGTCCTCGCGCAGCCGCTCCACCGGGGAGGGGGCGAGCCGCCGTTCCGCAAGCTCGTCCGGACGATGCGACTCCGCCGTCTGCACCACGTGAGACGAGCGCTCGGCAGGATTCGACCCAGAGCTCCGGATCCGGACCGGCAGAGGCATCGGCACGGCGTCGACGCACCGCCTCGCCTGGCGCCGGCGACCGTAGGGCCAGAAAGGCAGCGGCGCCAAGAAGCAACCAAGCGGTCACACCCGGCCCCGCGGGTCGGGGGAGTCCGGCTACAGCCTCCGCAAGGCCGCCCGTAACGCCGCCGGGCCGCACACCACGAACACGCGACGGCTCGTCGACGCCACCGCCAGAGCAAGCCCAGCGACCACCCGCGACTCCGCGCCGCTCCGGCCCGCCGCAGCGCCCACCGCGACCAGGCACGACCGGCAGCACCGATTCCGCTCAGGGGGCGACTCCACCTGCGGTACCCCAGAGGCCGGTCTCTCGACCGGGTCCACCGGTAGCGCGGCGCCGTACGCCTCGGCAACCGCGAGATGAACAACCGCGAGGTGAGGAATGACCCGCGCGAACGACGAGCGGTTGCTCACGGTCCGAATTCCGGCCGACATCGACCGGGAAGACAGGCTGTTGCTCAACCTCACCCCTCGTCAGCTCCTTATTCTCATCATCACTGCCCTGCTGCTGTACGTGAGTTGGCGACTCGTGGGCGCCCTTGAGCCGGCTATCTGGCTCGCCGGGGCGACGCCTGTGGCCGTCAGCGGCGTCGTTGTTGCGCTCGGCAGCCGCGACGGTGTGTCTCTCGACCGCTTCGTGGCGGCCGGGGTGCGTTGGCGGGTCGGGGCACGCGCTTTTGTTCTCGCGCCCGAAGGGGTGCATCAGGCTCCGGATTGGCTGGCCCGACGTGCGATTCCTGCAGACGGCGATGCGAAGAAGCTGCGCACGACGGCCGCGCCGCTCGCGCTTCCGGCTCAGGACGTAGCGGAGCCCGGAGTCGTTGACTTGGGTGCAGATGGCCTGGCCCTTGTTGCGGTCTGCGGGACCGTCGACTTCGGTCTCCGTACGCCTACCGAGCAGGAGTCATTGGTTGCGGGGTTCGGTGGCTTCCTGCAGTCGCTGAGCTCCCCGGTGCAGGTGCTCGTCCGTGTCGAGCGGCTCGACCTGTCCCGACAGGTTTCCGAGTTGTACGACCAGGCGGAGGTGCTCCCTGATCAGGCACTGAGCGACGCCGCCCGAGCCCACGCGGACTATCTCGGCGAACTGTCTCGAAGCCAGGAACTGCTCTGTCGGCAGGTCCTTTTGGTGCTCCGGGAGGTGACATCGCGATCAGACGCCGATCGTGAAGCCAAGGGCGCTGGGCTGTTCGGGAGCCGACGGCGGCAGGGCGCTGAACGTCGACGAGGCAGCGGCGCGGGCCGCGCAGCCGAGGCGCGGCTCCGGCAGCGACTCAACGAGGCCCGTGACCTGTTGGCCCCATCCGGGATCAGTGTGCGTGCCCTCGACGCAGCCCAAGCCACGGCTGTGCTGGCCGCCGCATGCAACCCCGCCGGCCTCGTGCATTCGTCCGGGGCGGTTGCACCTGCAGGCGACGTCATCAGGGCTTCCGGAGGCGCCGACATCCAGGGCGAACTCGACTGGGGAACCACCTGGGACGGGGAGTCCGTGGACTGGACCGACTACTGAGGAAGGCGCTCATAGCCATGGCCTCGCGCTTGATCCGGCGTCGTGCAAAAGGAGCCCTGAAGCACCTCAGGGCCAATAGCCAACCGTTCGGGACCACCGGGGCGTTCGTTCCTGACGCGCTGGTCGTAGGTGCCCGGCACCTTGAGGTGGGCAGTGGTGTTGTCGCGACCTTCGCGGTAACGGGCTATCCGCGCGAGGTACATCTCGGCTGGCTGCAGCCGCTCCTGACGTACCCCGGTCGTGTCGACGTCTCGCTGCATATCGAGCCGATCGATCCTGTCACTGCCGCCAACCACCTCAAGAAGCAGCTGGCTCGCCTCGAGGCCGGCCGTCGCCACAGCTACGAACACGGGCATCTCCTCGACCCCAATGTGGAGGCAGCCACCGAGGATGCGTACGACCTGTCGGCGCGGGTTGCCCGCGGCGAAGGCAAGCTGTTCCGCGCGGGTCTCTACGTAGCCGTCCACGCGGCCGACAAGGACGCCCTCGCCGATGAGGTCGCCACAGTGAAGTCCCTTGCGGCGAGCTTGCTCATGGACTGCAAACCGACGACCTATCGGGCGCTCCAGGGCTGGCTCACGTGTCTGCCCATGGGGCTGGATCTCATCCGCATGCGGCGTACGTTCGACACCGCGGCGCTCTCGGCGGCCTTCCCCTTCACCAGTCCAGACCTGCCCGCGCCGGACCCTTCATCGGCCGCCGCACCGACTGGCGTGCTATACGGGTACAACCTGGCTTCGCAGGGACTCGTTCATTGGGACCGGTTCGCCCAGGACAACCACAACAGCGTTGTCCTGGGGCGTTCCGGCTCCGGCAAGTCGTACCTGGTGAAGCTGGAACTCCTCAGGTCCCTGTACCGCGGGGTCGAGGTCCACGTCGTCGATCCGGAAGACGAGTACGCGCGGCTGGCAGGAGCCGTCGGAGGAACACACGTCAGGCTCGGCAGTGCGGATGTCCGTCTCAATCCCTTCGAACTGCCGATCCGGACGACGCCGGACGGGCGCCGCAGCGCGAGCCGTGATGCGTTCGTCCGACGCTCGCTCTTCCTCCACACCTTCCTCGCCGTGTTGTGCAACGAGCAACCCACGCCGACACACCGTGCTGCGCTGGACCGAGCGATCGCCGAGACCTACCGAGCCGTCGGCATCACCAACGACCCACGTTCCTGGAACCGTCCGGCGCCACTCCTGGCGGACCTCGAAGCCACACTCGCTCGGAGCAAGGCCCCGCTGTCGGGCGACCTCGCAGCCCGCCTGCATCCGTACGTGCACGGCGCCTTCGCCGACATGTTCGCCGGCCCCACCAGCTGCCGCCCCGAGGGGAACCTCGTGGTCTTCTCCCTGCGGGACCTCCCGGACGAGCTCAAGTCGGTCGGCACGCTGATGGTCCTCGACCAGGTCTGGCGCCAGGTTGCCGAGACGTCGGAACGGCGCCCGCGCCTGGTTGTCGTGGACGAAGCATGGCTGCTCATGCGGCAACCCGCGGGCGCGGAGTTTCTCTTTCGGATGGTCAAGTCCAGCCGCAAGCGCTGGGCAGGTCTCACGGTTGCCACCCAGGACACGGCCGATGTGCTGGGCACCGACCTTGGGCGCGCCGTGGTGGCGAACTCCGCCACACATGTACTGCTGCGCCAAGCACCGTCGGCCATCGACGAAGTGACGCAGGCCTTCGACCTTTCCGATGGCGAGCGACAGTTCCTGCTGTCTGCCCAACAAGGGCAGGGGCTTCTCTCCACCGGTACCCACCGCGTCGCGTTCGAAGGGATCGCGTCCGCGTTCGAGCACGACCTCATCACCAGTGACCCCGCTGAGCTCGCGCTGCGTGCGAGTGCGGGTTCGGACCAGGACGACGAACGCTACCTCGATCTCGGGGACCCGCTCTTGAACGAAGACGACCTCGGCGATGACCCTGCCGAACGCGTGGACCTCGACGCTTCCTAATGTCGTTGTCAAGCAGCCGTAGTCACCGGAGGTGTGACTTGGTAGCACCGTCGGTCACGGATCAATGCCCAAAGGACGTTGGTGCGTCGGCGGGCGAGAGCCAGCACGGCTTGGACGTGCTTCTTGCCCTCGCTGCGTTTCCTGTCGTAGAACTTCCGCGAGTTCGGGTCGCAGCGGATGCTCACCAACGCCGATGTGTAGAAGACGCGTTGAAGCCTGCGGTGATAGCCGACGGGCCGGTGGAGGTTGCCGTGGACCCGGCCCGAGTCGTGCGGAGCGGGGGCGACGCCGGCGAAGGCGGCCAGGGCGTCCGGGGAGTCGAAGTCGCCCAGGCTGCCGCCGACGGCAGCAAGGAACTCGGCGCCGAGGATCGCGCCGATGCCGGGGACGCTCTGGACTATGTCGGCGAGTTCGTGTTCGCGAAACCGGCCCTCGATGAGCTTGTCCATCTCGGCGATCCGCTCATTGAGGGCCATCACCTCCCGAGCCAGGGTGTGGACCAGCTGGGCGATGGTCTTCTCCCCGGGGACGGCGGTGTGCTGCCGCGCCGCGGCCTCGACGGCGGCCTCGGCAAGAGAACGTGCCCCTCGGACCTTGCGGTTGGCCAGCCACTTCGCCAGCCGTGCGGTGCCGGCCCGGCGGCTCGCGGTCGGAGTCTGGTAACCGGTCAGCAGCACGAGCGGCCCGGTGTTCGTCACGTCCAAGGCCCGTTCCAGCCCCGGGAACATGCCCAGGAGCGTGCCGCGCAGGCGGTTGACCGTGCGGGTCCGGTCCTCGACCAGATCGGCCCGGCGGCGGGTGAGCAACTTCAGGTCGACCGTGGCCTCGTCGCCCGCGCGAACCGGCCGCAGGTCGCGGCGCATCCTGGCCTGGTCTGCGATCACGTAGGCATCGCGGGCGTCCGTCTTGCCCTCGCCGCGGTAGCCGTCGGAAGCGCGGTTGACCAGGCGGCCGGGCATGTAGAGGACGTCCTGGCCGTGGCCGATCAGCAAGGCCAGCAGCAGTGCGGGCTCGCCGCCGGCCATGTCGATCGCCCAGGTCACCTCGCCGCCGTCGGCCAGAGCCAGGACGTCGGCGATCAGCTGCAGCAGGTCGGGTTCGTCGTTGACGACCCGCCGCGACAGCAACGTCTTGCCGTCGGCGTCCACCGCAAGGCAGTGGTGATGGCCCTTGCCGCTGTCGATCCCCGCCCATATCCGGCTCATCGCGCTCCTGACGTGCGTGCTCGCATGGACTTGTGCCACGGACGACCACGCCGGCATTGCTCTACACAGCGACGGATTCGCACTTCCTAATCGGCGGCCGAGTCGTCGTGGGGCGCAGGGAGGCGAAGCGTTGGAAACCACCAGACGGCTGCCCTCTGATAGCCACACCCAGCACCCCTGGGCGACCCAACCCTACGAATGGCCCGATCAACCCGGCTCAAAAGTAGAGCCCTCTGACCCGGAACTCGACACCCCTCCCACGAGGAGGACCATGACCGCCCGCAGCTCAAAGACGTTGCTTCGCCAGAACCGCGAACTACGCGCCATCGGCGTGTGGAACTGGTCGCTCCCCGCCTGGGCAGGCCGCTTCCCCGAACCCGATGGACGCACTTACAACACCTGCCCGTCGGCGGGCGTCTGCCGCCACGTCTGCTACGCGCGCCATGGCACGTACACCTGGCCCGTGGTCCGCGCCCGACACCAGGCCAACCTCAAGTTCGTCCTGGACGAACCGGTGCGCTGGGAAGCCGAGATGGCCGGAGAGCTCAGCGCGGGCCGCTTCCGCGGGGCCTGGATTCGGGTTCATGACAGCGGCGACTTCTTCTCGGACAGCTACCTCGCCGCGTGGCTGCGAATCATCCGGTCCCGGCCGGAAGTGAACTTCTACGCGTACACCAAGGAAGTCGCACGGTTCCGGGCCATGGTCGAACCGGATCCCCCCGAGAACTTCCTGTGGGTCTACAGCTACGGCGGAACGCAGGACGCGGCTCTTGACTCAGGAGTCGACCGCGTCGCCGACGTCTTCCCTGATGAGCCCGCCATCACTGAAGCCGGTTGGAACTCACAGGCCGCGAGCGATCTCCTAGCGGTTCTGGGACCGCGCCTGGTCGGCATCCCGGCGAATCGAATTCCCCACTACCTCAAGCGTCTTCGAGGACGCACGTTTCGGAGTTGGCAGGCCGAGGTGGACGCCGACCGCGCCAGACGACAGCGCGCCCGTCGAGCGGGCCGCCGCCAGGCCACACACCCAAAAGCCGCATGACAGAGCCGGCGTGCGCGCCGGGAAGAGGGATGCCGACGATGAACGAACGCGCGTTCAGGTGGTGGCAGGCTCAGCCTGCCCCAGTATCGGACGCTCCGCTTCAGGACTACCTGCGCAATCCCGGGGGTGCACTGGATCGTGTGCTGGGGTGGCTGGCCTGGGCCTGGCCGTTTGCGCTGGTGTGCGTCTCGCTGCTGGTCGTACTCGCCGGGCTCGGCCGTGCGGCCTGGCGTCGGCGCTGCCACGAGCGGTTCTCCAAGAACGCGCGTCTCATTCGTGTTTCTGCCCCGCCTTCGGTCGCACAGGAGAGCGCTGAGGCGTTGTGGGGGCATCTGGTCGGCCTGCTCAGGCCCGCTTGGCGTCGTTTCCTGACCGGCCAGCCCCACTTGGTGTGGGAGTTCGTGTTCAGCCGGGCCGGCGTCCGGATCCAAGTCTGGGTGCCCGGGTCAGTCCCGCACGGGATCGTGGAGCACGCCATCGAGGCGGCGTGGCCGGGTGCCCGGACCCACACGACCAAAGCGTCTTCACCGTTCCCCGCCGCTCCGTCAGGTGGACAGCTCGACGCCGAGGGCGGAGAGCTGCGTCTTCACCGCGGCGAAGCGTTACCGATCCGGACCCAGTTCAAAGCAGACCCGCTCCGTGCCGTAGTCGGTGCTCAGACCGGACTCGGCGGGGGCGAGGTCACCGTGCTCCAGGTGCTCGCCCGCCCGATTGCCGGACGGCGCGTCGCGCGGGTACGCCGCGCAGCCCACCAACCTGGAGTCCGCCCGGCCGCTCGTATGGCCTCGCTTCTTCTCGACCTTCTGCCTCCGGGGCCATCGAAGGGCGCGACCAAAGGCCGGCCGACTACTCCGTCGGCGCAGCGCCAAGGCGAGATCGAAGCGAATGCGCAGGACCGCGCCATCGTGGCGAAGCTGCGAGGCGGAGTGTTTGAGACCCGCGTGCGGTACGCCGTGGTCAATGTCCTTGGCGCAGACGCGTTGCAGAACCACGGTCTCCGGGCGGGTCTCCACGGCCGACTCCGCAGTAGGGCCCACGCCACCGCGGCTACAGCTGCTGCGTTCACCGAGCACAACTACTACCGGCGCAGGCGCCTGAAGAATCCGATCTCGACGCTCAGCGGACGTCGGCTCGACCGCGGGGATCTCCTCTCCGTACCGGAGCTCGCCGTCATCGCTCACCTGCCCTGGGACCCGGCTGTCCCGGGCCTCGAACGTGCCGGCGCCAGTGCTGTTGCACCGCCTCCCGGAGTCGCCACCGCCGGGCCGGACGTCAAGCCGCTGGCGGTCAGCGACGCTGGACGCCAACGTCCTATCGGTCTGTGGGTCTCGGACGCCCGGCACCACCTGCACATCATCGGTGCAACCGGATCCGGCAAGTCCGAGCTGATGGCCAGGCTGGTCCTGCACGACGTCGCGGAGGGACGCGGTGTCGTGGTCGTCGACCCCAAGGGCGACCTTGTCACCGACATCATGATGCGCCTGCCCGAGGACGCGGGTGCGCGAGTCGTTCTCTTCGACGCCGACAGCCGTTCACGTCCGCCGATACTCAACCCCCTCGAGGGCGACCCCGCTCGCGCGGTCGACAACCTCGTCGGGATCTTCTCCCGTATCTACGCGGCCTCCTGGGGCGCCCGAACCGAAGACATCCTGCGCGCGGGGCTGCTCACACTGTGCGCGCTGACCGGACCGCCATTGCTGTCCGGTCCGGCCACGCTGGCAGATCTGCCCAGGTTGCTTGCGGTGCCGGCGTTCCGCGCGCAGGCTCTGAGCCAACTGCACGACGACGTCCTGCTCGGATTCTGGGCTGGCTATGACGCACTCTCCGATGCCGCCCGCGCGCAGATCACCGCGCCGCTGATGAACAAGCTCCGTAGCTTCCTGCTACGGCCCTTCGTCCGGTCGGCGATCGCCGGCGGGGCGTCCACGGTCGACATGGAGTCCGTGCTCGACAACGGTGGCATCTGCCTTGTCCGGATCGCTCGCGATGCACTCGGCACCGAGACCGCCCGTCTGGTCGGATCCATCGTCGTCGCACGAACCTGGCAGGCCGCCACTTGCCGCGCCCGCGTCCCGCAGTCACAACGACGCGACGCGTCTCTATACGTCGACGAGGCCCACAACTTTCTGACCCTGCCGTACCCGCTCCAAGACATGCTCGCTGAAGCCCGCGGCTACCGGCTGGCCATCGCGCTCGCGCACCAGTACCTGGGGCAACTCCCCAGCGAACTGGCGGAAGGCATCAGCGCCAACGCCCGGACCAAGATCTTCTTCAACGCCTCGCCTGAGGATGCCCGCCAGCTGTCCCGGCACACGATGCCGCAGCTGACTGAGCACGACCTCTCCCACCTCGGCAAGTTCCAGGTCGCCATACGTCCCGTGGTCCATGCTGCCGAGTCCCCGGCCTTCACAGGCACCACCCTTCAGCTCCCACCTGCGGTGCCCGGACGGGCGCGGCACATACGCCTCGCTGCCCGAGCCAACGCGCAGTCGCCGACGCCACGCCAGGCGCAGCACCATTCGGCGCAACGCGATCCTCGCCGGCCCAGCTGAGCCGGCGACCCCGACGAAATCCTGAGAAGGCACGCCATGATCAACCGACCCACTCCACAACAAGCCCTCCGCGGCGCGGTCGTTCCCCGACCGACCACCACGATGGCCATGAGCGCCGGCCATCTCGGATTTCTCGCCAACCGGCTGACGCCACGCGACCGATGGCTTGCACACATGCTCTACGAGCACCGCGTCCTCACCACTCGCCAGATCACCGAACTGGCCTGGTCCCGCCAGCGCGTGGCCAACCTCCGTCTGCTCAACCTGTACCGATGGCGAGTCCTGGACAGGTTCCAGCCGCGCCTGGCTATAGGCACGGCACAGATGCACTACGTCCTCGACGTCGGCGGCGCCGCCGTCCTGGCGTACGAACATGACCTCGAACCCAAGCAACTCGGCTTCAACGTCGACCGCGCGCTGGGCATCGCCCATTCACTGCGTCTCGCACACACTCTTGGTGTCAACGACTTCTTCAGCGCTCTCATCAACCATGGCCGTCAGAGCGGGAGTCCCGGACGGCTCACCGCGTGGTGGTCCGAAGCACGCTGCGCCGAGCTCTTCGGCGACGCCGTCAGACCCGACGCCTACGGCCGCTGGGACACCCAAGACAACGAGCTCGAATGGTTCCTCGAGTACGACACCGGCAGCGAGCGCCCGGCCACCCGCCTCGCAACGAAGATCGCCGGCTACGCGCGGCTCGCGGTCACTACGGGCATCGTCACGCCGGTTCTCTTCTGGACCAGCACTGTCACCCGCGAAGCAGCGATTCGCCGAGCACTCGCCGAATCCGTGCCGTATCTGGCTGACCCAGCCGTCGTGCCCATCGCGACAGCCAGCATCGAACAAGCGGTCCTCGACGAGGCGATCGACCCGTCGCAAGCAGGCTGGCTTCCACTGAGCCGTCAGGCCACGACGCGCATGCCGCTCATCGACCTCACCGCCGCATGGCCGAACGTAACGCCGCCACCCTCAGACGTCACGGCACCGCAAGCCCCTGTGGCGACGCCCAACGCTGCAGCCCGCGGGTCGATCCAGCTTGCGCCCCCGTCGCCGATGCCACCGTCTCCAGACTCTTCGGCCAGTCGGCGGTGAGCAGATCATGTTCGCAAGGATTGCCGCTGCATCCGTCGCCGTCGTCGTGTCGCTGATCATCCTCGTTGCCGTGGCTGCGACAGCCATCGTCGGCGCGATCGGGAAGCTGCTCACGTCGACAGTCACCTCGCCCGTGGCCGCCAGCGCTGACGCGCTGAAGGACATACCGGCGACCTACCTCGTGCTTTACCAGCGCTCCGCGGCCACGTGCCCCGGACTGCCTTGGACCGTTCTCGCCGCCGTTGGCAAAGTCGAGACAGACCACGGCCGCGACCCGATCCAAGTCTCCTCTGCGGGTGCCGTCGGCCCCATGCAGTTCCTCCCCGCCACGTGGACCGGACAAGGCGCCGCCGGCTCACCCTGGAACCCGCCCGATGCCATCCAGGCCGCCGCCGACAAGCTCTGCCAGGACGGTGCCCGCGGCGGTCGCGACATCCGCGGGGCGCTTTTCGCTTACAACCATGCTGAGTGGTACGTGACGAAGGTCCTCGACCAGGCCGCGACGTACGCCGCTCCCGCCGGCACAGCTCCACAGCAACCCGGCGCAGCCGCAGCGATCGCTATCGCGTTCGCGCAGGCGCAAATCGGCACCCCCTACGTCTGGGGCGGAGACGGACCCAGCGAGGGAGGCTTCGACTGCTCCGGCCTCACCAAAGCCGCTTACGCCGCCGCCGGCATCACCATCCCGCGCGTTGCCCAAGACCAGTACGCCGCTGGCCCCAAGGTCCCGCCGGGCGCACCCCTGTTCCCGGGCGACCTCGTCTTTTACGGCACGACAACCAACATCCACCACGTCGGTCTCTACATCGGCAACGGCCTCATGGTGGACGCCCCGTACACCGGCGCCCTCGTCCGCACCGAGCCCTACCGCCGCGTCGGCGACGATTACTACGGCGCCACGCGCCCGGCCGCCTGATGTACCAGGGTCAAGTTGGCTAAGACAACCGGATTCTCGCTGCGTGCTTGCTGTTCTACCCGCGCGAGCTCTAACAAATGCTCAACCGATACGGACGCGCTGTCGAAGGTCTCCTTGTAGCCACCGATTGGCATCTCTGTGTCGCTGAGGAAGGCGGGATGCCCCTTCGCTCGAAGGTGCCGGATAACGTGCTGTTCCACGCGGTATGCGTCAGCGCCTGTGGCGAAGGGAAGTTGAGCGAACAGCTCCCAGCCTTGGCCTTGGAACCGTGCGATGCGATTCTCGCGGGTGCGCACTCCTGTGATGCCGATCTTCACGGCTCCGTGCCCGGAGTGGGAGAGAATGTACAAGCGGGCCGGGGCACCGGGATCCAGCCCGTAGCGGGCACGGTGCCTGCAACACGCTCCTCTGGTACGGATGTTGTTGAGTCGGGGCGTGGAGGTTTTCGCGCATCGCTCGCACACCGACAGCCAGGGCGACGCGATGTTCTTGAACGGTTCCAGCGGACGAAAGTCGGCAGCGCGCATATCGGCGACGGCCTCGAGCGGGTCTCCAGGTCCGTGGCGCTTGCAGAAGCGGCAGCCGCCGTTGCGGCCGATGACGTTGTCGTACCGAGGGGCGACGACGTGCTCAGCGGTGACGCACTGCGCTAACCAGGGCTTGCCTGTACCGGGGAAGTCCATAAGCACGATGAAGCCGTGCTCCAACATCGCCGACCGGGCTGCTTCCGGGTTCTTTGGGGCGTTTGGTGCACACCAGACGCAGGAACCCTGACCGCTCATGACGTTGTTGCGATTCGGGTAGATGATCTGCCCGCATGGAATGTGGCGGCACATCCACGGTTCGCGAGCGCGTCCAGGGTAGGGCTCCAAAGGTTCGGCCTTGCCCAGTCGGCGCATGTCGGCAGCCGCGACATCGGCAGGGATCGAAGAGGCCATGCGCGTCTGTCCTCGGGGTTGTCGCGGCTTAGAGGGTAGTGAAGTGAAGCTTGTGGCCTTGGCGCGCCGAGGCTGTTCTACATCCTTGGGCCAACGCCGTCGTGCGCGGTGCCGAGGCCGCGGTCAAGAAGCGTTTCCCTCGACAACGCTGAGCCCGCTTAGGCGCCGTCGGCCTCGTTCAATGGGCTGTCGCCACGAGCTTTGTAGGCGTGGTACTCATCCATGACCTCGACACCCACCTTGTTTGCCAAATGGGAGAGGTAGAGCAACGTGCGTGTGAGCTCCGTGCGTTCGCGTGTGGCTGCACGGGACTTGGTGTCGTTGGTCTCGTGGCCGTCCCACTTGCGCAGCTCGGCGAGTAGCGTCTCGGCGGTTTCGACTGCTTCGCGAAGGTCGATCTTCATGGCTCACCTCCTGGCCGCTGCTGAGTCTTCCGCATCGTGGGTGGTGAGACCAAGGTTGACCGAAGCCGAAGCCGAAGCCGAAGCCTTGGGCCGGCGGTGCGGTATGACGCTGTGTTCCGCACCGCCGGCCTCGCCGTGCCGTCAGGCCGCCAGAGCAAGGCCGCCCAGCACCTTGTCGAGGGTGGTCAGGGTGGCGAGGTCGAGTTCCTCGACACCGCCGGTGACGGCGCGGAGCATGTTCCGTTCCGCGCGCTCGGCTCCGCGGACGGTCTGCTCGTGGTGCACGTAGGTGTTCACCGCCTGGACCACGCCGTACGCGGTGCCACGCCACGGGGCGACGCGCATGTCGTGGTTCCACAGTTGGGCGAGCGTCTCGCGCTTGCGCTCGGCCATCGAGCGCGACCGGCCCGGCTGTTCGGGCAGCTCTGCGTGCGCGTCGAGGAAGCCGGCCCACTGCTTGTCGGTCACCGTGATCTCGCACAGCCGCCTGACCTCCGCGGCGAAGTCGTCGGCGATCTCGTACACGATGTTCAGCGCGTCGCGGGCTTCGTCCAGGCGCAGCATGGAGTGCCGCGAGTGCTTGATCTTGATCTGCTGGCCGTGCTCGGCCAGGCCAGCGGCCATGGTGTTGTCGCAGACGATGTTGGTCACCGCGCGCTTGAACGTGGTGGCCAACGAGCCGTCGAAGGACGTGGCGCCGAACAGGTGCGGGCGGAAGCTGACGCCCTCTGGGGTCTTGATCGTCTCGGGGACCTCGACCGAGACCCAGGCGACGGCGCCGTCGCGGAGCAGTCCGGCGGAGCCGATCGACAGGTCGGCGTCGAGGAGTCGCCCGATGGTGTCGAGGAGCCAGACGTCGTACTGGTGGGGTTCGTACGAGTCGGTGAAGATCCCCATGACGTGGCCGGTGTCGCTGCGCCGGATGGCCTGACGCCCGGGGATCTCGTCGAAGGTGCCGGGCGCGCTGCCGCTCACGAACAGGGGGCTGGAGATGGGGACCCAGCTGAAGAGCCGGCGCTTGACGTCGTCGATGGGGATGGCGCCCGGGTAGTGGTTGGGCTCGTTCCCCTGGAGCGCGGCGCGGTAGTGCCAGGCGTGCTCGCGCTGGTCGGTGAAGCCGATGAGCACGTTGGCGTTGAGCCAGGCGAGGGTCTCTTTGGACATGGTGAACCTCCCAGTCGGGACGGTGGTTGGTTGCGGGACGCCGGGCCGGGAGTGGCCCGGCCCGGCGGCTGTGAGTTCAGGCTTTGGGCTGTTGGGCGCGGTCTGTGGGGTCGTCTTGGTCGGGTCGCATGACCGCGGCAAGGAGGGTTTTGGCATGGCGGAACGCCGCCAGCGACTGGAGCCGTGCGAGCTCGGCGTCACGGCGTCGGAGCCACACGTTGGCCTCCGCTCGTGCTTTCTGGATGCTGTCGGCGCGCATCAGGACGTCGGAGCAAGCGACGACGCTGTTCGGACCCAGATCCCAAAGGATGCAGTTGACGGCGCACGCCCCTGCAGCGACCGGATCGATGTCGTTGGCCTGCCAGGCGAAGTCCGCGGGATCGAGCCCTCGGTCGCGCAATTCCTCCGCGGCAGCACGCAGTAGACCGCCAGAACCGGCGGTTGGGTCGATGAAGGCCGAGCCCGGAACAAGGTCGGACGCCGCGCCACCGAAGGTGATTCCTACTCCAGCTCGCGACACTGAAGCCGGGGTGTAGAAGTCCCCGCGGGCACGCTTGTCGTCCGCTGCACGCAGTTGCTCGATGAGCGGTCCGAACAAGTCCACCGCATGCCGGTAGTCGGTGTCGGCGACCAACTCCAACAAGCCGGCGTCGATTGCAGCGAGCGCCACGTCGTGGGCTCCCCGAAGACGCCGTTCGGCTGAGCGGTCATCGAGGTGGAGCCATTCGTGCAGGATGCGGGCTCGCTCAACGAGGTCGGGCCGTTCGAACCACTGCAGGCCCCAGGCCAGCTTCAGCCACGCGCCGAACCTTGCGGGACTCATGGCTTGGATTTCGAGTCCAAGCTCGAGGCCGCCGCCGTCGCGATCCAGCTGCGGTTGACGGCGGGTCAAAGCCAGTGCGGCGACCGTTCCGATCGGCACGGCGATATCGCCACCGACTCGCGCGCGCCACCATGCGGCGATCACCTTGTCCGTGACCTGCCGAGCCCAGCGCTCCGGATCGGAGTACCGATCGCGGTGTCCACCAGGAGTTCCAGGTCGCACGGTGATCACCTCCTTGTAGTCGGGTTGGGTTTGGAGCCCGGCCACCGGCAGCCGGGCGACCAGCGCGGTCAGCCGGTGGATGCCGTGCCGCACCACTCGGCGCTGTAGGCCAGGTCGGGCGCGTCCAGGAGGCTGTCCGGGCCGTCGAAGAACAGCGACGGGGGCGGTTCGCTTGCGACCGCTTCCAGAGCAGCCTGAATGCGTGCCAGGACCACGGCCGCGGGGGGAACCGGGTCGTCGCCGTGCGCGCGCATAGGTGCGGCAGGGAACATCGGTTCCTGCGGCAGCGCTGTGGGGTCCGCCGGGCACTCGGTGGCGAGCGGCCAGCCCCACGACTCCGGGGCCCGCATGGGTGCCCAGGCGCGTCGCGGCATGTCCAACGGGAACGAATCCGCCTCAGCGTTAAGGGCGTAGAGCAGTCCCTGGTGGCCACTCGTGGTGATCGAATAGCGCACTTGCGGGACGACGACGGTGTCGTCGTCGAGAACCCACGCAATCGGGGTCACGTAGCTGTACACGGTGTAGCGGATGCGTCCGCGGTGGTCGCGGATCACGTCCCACCACTCCGCCGGCAGCCGGCCACGGCTCGCGGGCTCGCCCAACGCCGCTCGGAACGCACCGTACGTCCGGAAGGACTCGCGGTTCGCCAGAGCACGCCGCACGGCCCAACTGTGCGTGGCAAATCTGGGTATGGCCATTCTCATCTCCTCGGTGCGCGGCGCGGCCCCACCGGTGTATGGAGTTCAGAACGCTGGGGCCGCGGTGTGTATGCGGTCTTGAAGGCAGGCGTCAGACGGCAGAGTGCACGAGTGTTCAGCCGGTGCAGAGCAGGCAGTTGCACTCATGCGATTCGTGCGGGCACGGCTCCGTGCTGTCGTTGCAGGGGCGCCCGTTGTCGGCCTGGCAGGGCTGGTCGCCGTGGCACATGGCCGTGTCGCCGGTGCAGTCCGTCGGGTCGTCGCCGTTCGCAGTCTGGTAGTCGCC
The DNA here is from genome assembly GCF_021502675.1 of Yinghuangia soli. Classification (GTDB taxonomy): domain Bacteria; phylum Actinomycetota; class Actinomycetes; order Streptomycetales; family Streptomycetaceae; genus Yinghuangia; species Yinghuangia soli. The sequence continues at coordinate 121,346 of NZ_JAKFHA010000021.1, read as the reverse complement.
GCCGCCGGGGTCGTCGGCGCGCGGGCGGAGTTCGTACCGCGCTCCGCACGTCATGCACTGTTCGCACGACGATCCGTCGTCGTGAGCACAGCCAGCCGAGTAGAACCGGTGGCCGAACTGCGACCACACGTGGGTGATCGGCTGCCAGTCGATCTCGTTCATGGTCAGCTCCGGACCGCGTCGGTCGGCGCCGCGGTGGCTCGCGGCGCCGACCGACGCAGAGATCAGTCGTTGGATGGGGGATCGAGCGCGTCGGCCAGCACTGCGATGCAGTGAACGGTCGTCGGCCCCTCGGGGGGTTCGAACACCACTGACAGGGCGCCCCCGCCGTCTCGGCGGACGTTCTCCAACTCCGCCGATAGGTCGCCGCTCGTGATGTGGCGCAGCCATGCTTCGACTTGCGCCCGTGCCAGGCACCACGGGCATTGGCACACCCCGTGGACACCGCCGATCATCGACCCTTCGCACCGGCCGAACGCGCGGTAGCGGCGCAGGACCTCTGCGAGGGCGTCCCGCAAGGCGCCCACACCCGAAGGGATGTCACCGAAAGCCTGAGCTTGTTTCGCTTTGACGGACACCGTCGTTGTGGTGGTCAGGCCGCAAGTGCGGCTTCGTATTCGACGGGTGTGCGGTAGCCGAGGCTGCTGTGCAGCCTGCGGTTGTTGTACCAGCCTTCGATGTATTCGAAGACGTCGCGGTGGGCGGCGGCCCGACTGGGCCAGGGCCGGCTGGTGTCGAGATCGCTCTTGAGGGTGGCGAAGAACGATTCGGCGACCGCGTTGTCCCAGCAGATTCCGGTCCGCCCGACGGACAGCCGGATGCCGAACCCAGCGGCCAGGAGCGCGAGTTCGTAGCTGGTGTATTGGCAGCCGCGGTCGGCGTGGAAGATCGTCCCCGGTTGGGGTCGCTGCCGCCGGACGGCGTCGCGCAGGGCATCGGCGACCAGGGACGTGCGCAGATGGTCGGCGGTGGCCCAGCCGACGACCTTGCGGGTGGCGAAGTCGATGACGGTGGCGAGGAACAACCAGCCTTCGCCGGTCGCGAGGTAGGTGATGTCGCCGCACCACCGCGCCGATCCGGTCGCCGGACCGGGGGCGAAATCGCGGCCGATCAGGTCCGGGCGGGTTGCGGCGTGCGGGTCGGGGACGGTGGTGCGGTGCCCGCGTCTGCGGTGCCGGCCTTGAAGGCCGGCCTGGCGCATCAATCGGGCGACGCGGCGGCGCCCGACACGGGCGCCGTCGCGGACCAGGACCGCATGAACCCGCGGTGCGCCGTAGCTGCCGCGCGAAGCCCGGTGGGCCGCGGTGATCTGCTCGGTGAGTTCGGCGTCGCGGACGGCGCGCGGGCCGGGGGCGGCGGTGCGGCGGTGGTAGTAGGCGGCTCGGGAGACCTTGAGGAGTTCACAGGCGCGTTTGACGCTGTGACCTGCGCTGTTCTCCGCCTCGATGAACGGGTGGACCGTCACCGGGTCTCCTTCGCGAAGAAAGCCGTGGCCCGCTTGAGGATCTCCACGTCCTGGCGCAGCCGCGTGTTCTCCCGCCGCAGCGCGGCCAGTTCCTCCCGCTCCGAGCTGGTCAGGCCGTCGCGTTCGCCCGCGTCGACCTCGGCCTGCCTGACCCAGTCGCGCACCGCGGTCTCGGTCAGGTCGAAGTCCTTCGCGACCTGGCCGACCGACCGGTCGCCCTGCCGGCACAAGCCGACGATCTCGGCCTTGAACTCCGGCGTGAACGAGCGGCGAGCCCGAGGCTTCTTCTTCCCCATGCTCTCCATGATGGACATCCTCCCCAAGAGGCCGCAGCCCCCCAGCCAGGGTGTCCGTCAAAACGGATCAAGCCCAGCCGAGCTCGAGGTGAAGATCCCCGCGGGACCGTGCTCGAGTCGGCACACCTGAACATGCATCCTGAGTTCCCTCCTGTGCGGTTCGGGACCTCCTCACCCGCGGACGGGGGATGACGGGTGAGGAGGCGCCGAACCGCACAGCGGGCGGCGGCAGTCAGCAGATGTCGACCTCAGCGAGCTCGCACCGCTCGAGCGCGTCGGTCATTGCGGTGATCCAGACGCACACGTCGGCGCCCTCGGGCGGCCGGAACGTCGTGTTCCACGAGCGCTGTTCGCCGTCGGACGCGTGGGTAAGTGCGTAGGCGACGTCGCCGTCGGCGATCGCAGAGAGCACCGCTTCGACGTCAGTGGCGACGTCGCACCACGCGCATTCGCAGCAACCGTTCTGCAGCTCATCGGTGGTTGCGGCGCACAGTTCGGCGTAGTCGCCCTGCAGGTCGCGGAGTTCGTGTCGATAGGCTTCGATTGCGCTCGCCAGAACGCTGAAGCACATCGGTTCGGCCCCCGGGAGATAGCCGGGGATGTTCTGCCCTACGTGCAAGTGCATGCTTCTCTCCCTTCCGCCGGCTCTGCCGCCGGCAGAGCCGGCGCGAGGGGTCACCTCTGCCGGGCGGAAGCCCAGAGCGCCGACCACTCCGGTACGGGACCGGCGGCCGTGCGCGCCAAGAGGTAGACCGCGAACTGTTCGATTGCGCGACGGTGTCGCGCGGACGCGCCGACGTAGCGATCGCCGTCCCCGGTCAACTCGCGGAACAGCGCGCCGGAATCCGGCACTTCGCCGGTCGCCATGAACGCGATCCCATGCGACTCGGCATCGCTGTCGTCGACGTACCAACTTGCGATGGTGCGTGCACACGCATCGCTGATGACCGATCCGTACTTGCGGGCAGCGCGGCATTCCGTGAAAACGGCGCGCTCATCCTCGGTCTGAACCACGGTCACGAGTTATCTCCCTTCCTGCGGTGCCCCGGCGCCGGCCCACCTCGGATGTCCTTGAATAGGTAGGCGGGCACCGGCGAACCGCAGACACTGCAGGGTGTCGAGAGTCGGAAATGTGCTGCGCTTCTGTGCGCCAAGCATCGATTTCTGTCGTCTCGGACAGGCGGTTCAGAAAGAGGAGTTGCGCAAAGGTCGGAACCGCATGCCGTGGCCGCAGTTTCCGCCTTCACTTAAATACGTTGTGCGGTGGCCCTAAAATCCCGATCACGGTGCGAGAATCTACGGACGGTTGATTCCAGCGGCGCGCTTCCGGTCTTCTGCATAAATACGGTTGGCCCGTGTGCTTGAATACCGATCAATGCGAAAATCTGTCAGTCTTCAATGCCGAAAAAATGTGTGGCGCACCCGGTTGGGTGCGCCACAAACGTTGTTCGGTTGATCATTCGGAAACAGGCCGCTGCGCGCCCTGATAGACGAGAGATTCCCGGACTTCGTCAAGCCTTGACGTCAGCTCCCGCCACTCCCGGCGCGCATCGTCGCCGGTCCGCTGGACCTTGCACGACGAGTTGCGCGGCCCACCGTGAAGCTCTTGCGCAGCTTGCCCGATGATGCCGGCCCGCTTCAGGTTGTCCGCGCGGCCGGCGATGCGCATGACCGCACCCAGGGTGCGGAAATCAGACCCGTCCCCCCACGCGGAGCGGAAGATAGTTGCACTGTTGGCCGCGAACGCGGGACCCATGGCAAGAGTCGGCAGCACGTCAGCATGCGGCGCGCCGCGCATCATCTGCGCGCCGGGCACGGTGTCGATGGGCTCTGCCGGAACATCGAGGCGGTATCCGTTCTGCGCTGCAGCGTCGCGGACCGACCAGTACATGATCTTGGTGCGTCCGACGATGATCGTACGACCGTCCTTGCGGACGTATTGCCACGACTCTGCCTCACGCGTCGCGACGGAGACGGCCGACGGGTCGCACGAGTCGATGATCTGACGAAGCCGGCGAGCGAAGATCAGTACCGCATCCTGGGTGACGTCGTCGCTCACATCGTCGGTGCCGTAGCGCGGCGCGCCGTTCGGCGCCATGGTCGCACTTCCGTCCATCCGCTTCCGCCCGCGCGATGCGTCGACGGTGCGGCAGTACGCGCGCGCGATCCGTGCCAATTCATAGAAATCATCTTCCGTGACTCGTGCCATGTCTGCCGGCGTCACAGAGTCGGTGCATCGTCCACGAATTCCGGGCGACTTGTTCAGCATCGAGATTCCCCGATCATGCGCGGCACGCGCCCTATTGCGCAATGCCTTGCAATTCCATTGTCTCGCGAATGGCAGGGAAAGCAAGACGTCGGCGTCATCTATTTGTGTGTTAATTCAGGGCATGATGGGAATGTGCTGACGTTGCTGCAAATGTCAGCCATTGGCCCCGATGTAATCAGTTGGCGTATTTGGCGGATTGCAGGATTGGAACTAATTGATGCATCGCAAGTGGGTATTCTTGATGATCGTGATTCGGGATTCAGTGGGTGCTGAATGTATCGCGGACCAGCGAAGGAGTTAGGCAATTGAATGGGCAGGTGAACTGGTGAAGTCCCGCCTCGCGGAGCCAGTGCCGGTCGCCGAGCCGATTGACCAGTCCGGTACCTGGTAGCGAGTTGCACCTGGCTCGGGATGTGCTCAGGGCGGCCGCGACCTGCAGGTTTGCCGTGCGCAGGGGTATCCGCTTGGTCGGATGCCCCTGCGGATAGCCTGCTCCGGGGCTGGTGGATGGGATGTGGGACGGGCCAATTCGGTACTTCAGCTCGCTGCGGCTTCGCCATCATGTGGACGACGCAACTGCCGGCTGAGGTGCTGGACTTCAGGGCTGGGCGTCTCTTCGATCTCGGCGAGGGCTGTCGTGAGCAGGGCCAGCGTGCGCGGAATGTGGTCAAGTAGCCCAAGCCGCCGTTGCAAGCGCATGATGCCCGTGTACAGGGCTTCGTTGTACGGGTCGAGCTGACGTGCCTGCTCCAACAGAGCCAAGGCGTCACCAGGAGCGGCTGATTGCAGCGCGTGGGCGTGGGTGCTCAAGGTATCCAGGACGTCGCGGCGCAAGGCTTCCCGAGGCGCCTCGGCCCATTCGCTGGTCACGTCGACGGCCAGATGACCGCGATAGGACTGAATCACCCGCTCGACGATGTCGTGGCGATCCTCCGTTGCGCGGGTATCTCGGCACAACTCGATGTCCGCCTGGACCTGCCACAGGTCCACGGCGAGTCTCTCGGCATCAAGTGCGTACCGTCCGGCACGATGCATGATGACGTCGTCAATGCGCTCCCCAGTGGTTGCGCGGAACGCCTGGCGCATCTGGCTGAGCGTGGCATGAAGGCTGTTGTACGGCCTGGTGGTTGGTGCCGATGGCCACAAGTCGGCACCCAGAGCAGCCCGGGTGGCGCCGTCCTGGTGGACAGCCAGATAAGCAAGGATCTCGTGCTGCTTGGGAGCAAGCGCTGCGGTGATGTCTTGGACGTCCCCGGCGTCGCGTAGTAGCAGGCGCCTTGGTCCCAACAGTCTCAGTTCCAGTGAGACGCCATCCTGGGTGGGCTCTCGTGGCTGCGGTGCTGTGGCGTCCGGCCGACTACCTCCAAGGCCGCGGCCTGAATTGGGCGGACCTGGGGGCTGAGGAGGCGCCTCATCAGCACGGCGTCCGGAGGGTGGTGCTGTACCGGTACCAGACCCGCGTGCCGCGATGCGCCTTGCAGGCAATGCCGGCTCGGGTCCGATCTGTGGGCTCGCTTCGCGGAGGAGGTGCAGAACGTCGGTCGTGTCGGTGACTCCCAGGGCGAACAATCGGAGGCCGGACACGCTCCTGGTGATAGACGCGCTGGCGGCTTGAACGTATCCGCCTGCATCAACCGTGATCTCGGGCACCGCCGGCCAGCGGACCAAGAGCAGCACGGTGGGCCGAGACGGGCTGGACAGCGTTTCGGTGAGCAAATCCTCGTCGTCCTCACCGGGCATTGCGACCAGATATGTCGTCGGGGGAGCCTGCAGCGTTCCAGCCGCGCTCTGTGCCGGCGGGCCGCCGGCTTCATCGAGAGCATCCAGAACTGTCCTCAGAGATTCGGCGATCACGAGGCCAGGTGGGGGCGGTCCTAACGCTGTGCCGCCGAATAGCTCTTCAGCTGTGCTTGTAGTCAGCCCTACCTGAACGGGGCTGTGAGTGCTGCTACTTGCGAGCGCGACGGCGTTGGCAAGCAGCGCACGGATCGCGTCATGAGCGCCGGGCCCCAGGACGCTCAGGCCGCTCCTACGGGCGATGGTGAGGGCTTCTGAGCGGCCGTCGAGGATGCCTAGTGCCAGGCCAACCTGCGACTCGGTCTGAGCAAGGGTTGCCGTGGCGCGCGCACCACTCGCGACCTGAGGGTCCTGGGAGCGCGCCTTGGCGGCATCCCCCGCTCCGACAGGGCCTGTCGGTGAACTGGCCAGACTGTGAGTGCCAATCATGGCGCGGACGATGGGTTCCATCGCGAGGTCGTCTCGTTTGCCGCTGCCCGGCTTGTACCTGCGGCGGCGTCTGAGTCGTACCGTTGCCGCTGCTGCCGCAACGGCTGCAACAAGTCCAAGACCGACGTAGGCGCCGCCGGGAAGTTCGAACCCGTGGTCGGCCGCGGAAGGTGGTGCGGCCGGCGCCGACGGTGCCGAGGGAGCGGCAGACGGGGCTGAACTGGGCGGGACGAAGGGTTGTGGGACGTTCGGCGGTGGCACGGGCGGCGTCGTTGCTTCCGGTGGTTCGACGGGAGAATCGACCGATGGTGGTGGGTCAGTGGCTGGATCTGCCTGGGGCGTCGGCAAATGGAGTGTCCACCCCGGATAGATCAGGTCCGGATTACGCAGTCGGCTGCCGTCGGGTTGCGTGACTTCCTTGCTGGCTTGGTAGATCTCCGGCCAGCGCCACGGATCCCCAAGTTCTTGCTTGGCGATGTCCCAGAGTGTGTCTCCTCGCTGGACGACGTATGGGGTTGTTGCCGAGGTCGGAGCTGTGCCGCGCCCCTCGAATGACAACTCCGGAGTTCCTGCGTACGCCGTGGAGACGGCGGTGCGCACCACTCCCGGCGCGCGCATCGGTCCGTCCACCGGCATTGCCGATGCACTGCTGGACCGCAGCAGGGTGAGGACCATGCCCCCGACAAGCATCGCGACCATGCTCCGCACTGCGGACAGGCCCTCGACATGCGCCTCATGCGCAGAGCGAGTACCGACTCGACGCGCCAAGTTCGGCATGTGCACGGCGTACCAAGCGAGTTCGCGGAGAACGTTGACGACAATGCCGATCCAGCAGACCCAGGCGACAGCGGCGAGCAGATAGATAAGAGTTGCATCGCCAAGTGGTTGGGAGAGCTGCGCCCATGCGTCTCCAGCTGAGTGCGATCGGTCGAAGGCAGCGATCGGATTCCCGACGAAGTACACCAGCGCCCACGGGATGCCCAGCACGACCAACGCCAGCGCGACAGCTCGCAGCAGGAGGCCGCCGGCGGCCAGTAGGCAGCGAACCGAAGCTCGAACGAGTCTTGTGAACACGATTAACCCCCGCCTTGTGTGCTCGTGGTCACTCCACGCTGGGCCTCGGCAGTGGCGACAGCAGTCACCTGAATGGTTCGTATGCCGGCCAGCGACAGCAGCTGTGTCCGCTGTTCGTGCGTCACTCGCACTGTGACGCGCAGGCCGACTACGTTGACCGTGCCTTGGTAACCCGCGGCTGTCAGCGAGGCGATCGCTGCCTGGCGCGCCTTCGCAGGCTCCAGCGCGAAGGGTGCCGATCCGCGCAGCCCCCGCGGATCGACCGGCTGGGTGCCCGCGCGCGCGGCCTCCTGCGCCGCGTCCATCGCGTCCACCTTGGCGGCGAGAGCCAGCCCTCCGTCCAGCACCAGGCCCGCACACAGGATCAGCGTGCTGACGAGGGCGACGACGAACGCGGTGACCTGGCCCACTTCGTTCCCAAGGGCTGAGCGGATCCGCTGCGGGGTCTCCAGTCCAGCCCAGCGCCACCTACGGATCATCTGCTGTCTCCAGGTTGTCCTGAAGCAATCCCCACGGCGCCTCGATAGGCGTCAACGGGTGAAGTAGCACTGGCGCTAAGCCTCCGCGAGCCAGGCATGCCTGGGACCAATCCGTGGAGCGCCACCTCGCACGAGACCTGGACGTGCACGGTCCCGCCGGGGCGGAAGCGGCTGACGTCCGTCACGACTGTCACTCGCTGGCACGACACCCCCGCGGATGACAGGGCAGCCCGGGCGATGTCACCGGCACGCCGCTGGGCAGATGCCGGATCGCGGGTAGTGGAGGCCGCGCGCGCTGCCTGATGCGCGGCGTCGTGCAACTCCTGCCGATTCCCGGCAAGCCGACTGGAAGCGACGACAAGGAGGAGAACGAGCACCATCAGTGGTGCGACTATTACGAACTCGGCTGCAGCTGACCCAACTTCGGATCGCTCGCGCAGCTGAGCGAAGCGCGTGTGCACTCTCGGGAGGACCCGTTCCGGCGCGGTTGAGCACACGTCATCACCACCCTGCCTCTGATCCGGGGATGCGCGTCCGGGATGCGGCGGTGAACGTGCGGGAGTCCGGCCTGAACTTCTCGACGGGTCCCACAGCGATCGCCTTCACGGACAGGCGGACGCCGGGTACGACCTCGATTGCGGTACCCGTGATCTCGACGCGGACCTGGTCGGCGTCGCGTACGACCGAGACCTTGGTGTTCTTCAGGACTCCACTGCCGAGCGCCTGCAAGATGGCCTCGGCCCGAGCCTGACCGTCATCGCCGCTGCTGCGATCCGCTCGGGCAGCTGCCAACGCCCGCGAAGCGGCCGACTGCGCGATGTGCTGGGCATGGGCGGCCAGAGCGAACTGCACGACGAACATCGCAGTCAGAATCAGCAGCGGCATCACAACGACGAGCGCAGCCGAGACGGCCCCGGATTCATCGCGAAGCAAGCGTCGCATGGCAACCGTCTAGAGCATCGCGACGAGTGCCGACGCTGCTGCCTGCACGCCCTCGAGGACGGGGTGACCCATTCCGAGGTTGAGGCCGTTCACCTTCGCGACGAGCTTCGTCCGGAAGATAGCGAGGACGGCGATGGCGATCGCCACCAGAATCGCGGTCACGACGATGGTCTCCGTCGTGTAGCCCGAATCGTCCCGAGCAACGGCCGTTAGCCGTTGTTTGAGCGACAACCAGCGACGTCTTTGCCGTGTATCGGTGGTAGACACTGCGACACCTTCTTAGAGCCCGGTCATGACGTGGGACAGCGCGGGATAGCCGATGAAGATCAGGAACGCCAGGAACAACATCGCCAACGGCAGCGCCATACGTTCCGTGGCTGCGACGGCCTCTGCCTGGGCCTCCGACTGCAGACGTTCCCTGAGTCCTGCCGCCTTGGCCGAGAGGGACTCCCGGACCCTCGCGCCTTCGGAACCGGCCAGTGCGATTGTGGCGGCGAACTCCTGCAACTCCGTGACGTCCAATTCGTCACCAAGTCGCGCCAGGGCTCCCCACGGAGGGGTGCGGCTCAGGCTGGCGGTGTCCAGGGCCCGCCGGATCTGCGTAGCCGCCCAGCCCTTGGTCACGGCGGAAGCGTCAGCAAGCGACTGCTCGACGCCGGCTCCGCCGGCGAGGGCAACGACGGCAAGGTCGAGAAGCGCTGACAGCGTGTGCCGCATTTCCCGGCGGCGCTCTGCTGCCTCGCGACGGACAGCAGCGTCGGGCAGAACGAACATCGCGAGTCCACACAGCAAGACCACCGCAAGCGGTGCAGCCATTCCGAGGTCTGCAGCACCCATGCCTTGCAACGAGAAGAGCAGCATGGAGGGGATCAGCAGCCCGGCTGCGCCCGCAGCTACCTTCTCGGCGAGATGACGATCGACGTCCCGTCCCAGAGTCTGCAGATCTCGGCGCAGGCGCCCGCCGGGCAGGCCTGTGCTGCGAAGGAGCGGTACTGCGAACCTGCCGACCCGGGACAGCCAACGAGCCTCGCCCTGTTCGGCGATCGGCGCTGGAACGGGCGGACGGTGAAGCGCCGCCAGCGCATCGGCAAGCGACATTCTGGGAGGGAAGAGTCCGCGGACGATCACGACGATTCCGAGGCCGAAGCCCGCTCCCGTCAGCGCAATCAGGACCATGGTCGGCCGACCTCCGCCTCGGCTCGATCCGCGGCGAGAACGCGCACGTTGCCGCGCAGCCGGGCAATGCGCGCCATCCAGGCGAAGGCAGCAGCGAACAAGCTGCCCACAAGCGCCAGGGCGACCTGACCGCCCGCGCTGTCGAACGGCTCCAGGTACGGCCGGTTGAGCAGGACGAGACCGACTGCCATGGACAGCGTGACGGCGATGACCACACGTACTGATGTGCGGACGCGGGCACGTTCGGCATCGATCTTCAAGCGCGCCGCGACCTGGGCGCGCGCGGCCTCAGCCAGGGCCCCGAGGAGTTGACGGAGTTGTCCGGCCTGACGTTCGGCAGCCATGACGAGTGCCGCAGCCACCAGGTCTCCGGTGGCATCGTCGAGTTCGTCGGCGAAGTCGCGAAGCGCATCGGCCAGCCGATCGCCGTGCTCCAAACGAGCGACCAGGTGGGCAACCTCTGAGGCCACTGCCGGCGGAGGGCTGATCGCAGAGGCGCGTAGCGCCTGCTCGATCCCCGCGGCAGCTGCCAGCGTGTCCCGCAGAGCTTCCGTCCAGGCAGCGATTGCTTCGAGCCGTTCAGTTCGTGTGCGGGTAGACCTCTCGGGGCGAAGTACTTGGGGCAAGAGCAAGACGGCGAACCCGGCCAACAGGGCTCCGACCGGCCAGTGGGTCACGATGCCGGTCGTGATTGCCGCAGCGACAGCGCCGAGGACCAAATACTGCTGGTCGAACAACAAGCGAAGGCGCCTTGCCCACCGTTCGGTCCTACGGCTGTCACCTGGTTCAGGGAGCCCCCGCCAGCCGACCATGACCAAGGCCATGCCCAGTCCGGCGCCCGACCCGAGCAATGCGGCGAGCATCGTCGTGGAGGTCACGGGGACCGCCCCCACCAGGCTTGGCGGATGAGTTGCTCGTCGAGGCCTGCCGTGACCAGTTCACCCATGAGCTCGGCCCTGGGCGGTGTGGCGGGAACAGCTCGGCCATCGGGTCCAGGGCGATAGACCTCGTTGGAGATGACCTGGGTTCCGTCGGCTCCGACGACCTCGCGTACGGAATCGACCACGCGCACTCGGTCCGCGGACCAGGCGAGGTGCACCACGACGTCCAGCGCGGCAGCGACCAGGAGGTTTGTTGCCTCCAGCGAGAGCCGTTCCGGGGATTGCGCAGCGTAGGCGGCCAACTTGGCGAAGGTGCCGCTGCTTGTCGACGCATGGATCGTGGACAAGGAGCCATCGCTGCCCTGGCTCATCGCGTTGCACATGGGAACGACCTCAGAGCCCCTGATCTCCCCGACGATCACACGATCGGGCGCCATGCGAAGCCCCCATCGGACCAGCACGTCCTGGTCGATGGCGCCGACACCTTCGATGTTCGCTTCGCGGGCCTGCATCGCCACTACGTCGGGGTGCGCCTCGGGATCCCTGTCGAGGCCGAGTTCGAAAGTGTCCTCGATGGTGATCAGCCGTTCCTTCGCGGGGATTTCGGAGGCAAGTGCGCGGAGCATGGTGGTCTTGCCGACGTTCGGCCCGCCGGCCACGATCACGTTCTTGCGCGCCCGTACGAGTGCCGCGAGGAAAGCGGTGAGGCCCGGATCACACACCCCCAGCCGCTGCAGCTCGCCGAGCGTCACTCGCGGATGTCGATGCCGCCGAATGGAGATCGATACCCGCCCGGTCACCGACATCACGGCGAAGAGTCGACTCCCATCGGGGAGTTGGACGTTCAGTCGAGGTACAGCTCGATCAAAGCGCCGCTCTTCCAGCCCGGAACGCGCGGCAACTGTCCTGACCAGTTCGATCAGGTCGGCATCAGAATCGGCCACGGGCGCCACTTGGTGCTTGGTGCCGTCGGCGTAGCGGACGAAAACCTGGTCATGGCCATTGACGTTGATGTTCTCGACGCGCTGGTCGTCGAGTAGCCGCTGCAGGCCCCCGAGGCCGAGTAGGCCATCGAACACGGTGCGGGCTATTCGTCGGCTCGCCATGATGTCAAGAGGCTTTGCCGTGCTGCCGAGTCGACTGGCCGTCTCCATAGCGAGTTCTTCTTCGACCAGGGCCTCGACCATCTCCCGGAACCGGGTGGACGTCTGCGGCGGCAAGCCTGCGGCGGTGAGGCTCTCCGCGTGGTTTGCCGCCCGTTCGCTCACACGAAGACGCACGCGCGCAGCGAGTTCCTGCTCACCAGAACGATCCGGATCAATGCCCTGGGGCCAAGGCAGGCCTGCAGGGTCTACGGATCCCATGCAGCACCTCCCTCACGGCTCGCTGTCACCGGCGCGGGGTCAGCAGACAGCCCGGGGGCAACAACCTCCGATCTCCTCAGGTCGAGTCGACGTTCGAGATCCCCCACCAGGGCATCAATCGACGTCAACCAACCCGAGCGCCGTTGTCGCCTGCCTGTGCGGAGGGCCAGCGACAACGCCTTCGGGGTACTCGATGGCTCCGAGGGCAGGCGGTGCACCCAGCCCAGCCCGAGTGTCCGGGCTATCTCGCCGACCGGAAAGGGACACGGTCCAACCGTGATCAACCCCAGCCAGTGGTGCTTCGGCCGTAGCAACTCGACTTCGGCCGCAGCATGGGACAGGGAGTCGACGCCGCCGCGGCAGACAATGAGGACTACATCCGCGATCTCCACCAGTTGCTGCGTGCTCGGGTCCAGGCGTCCCACATCGACGAAAGTCACTCCCGTGCTTGTCGCGGGGCCGCGCAGCATGAGTCGGCTGTCGTACTGGTTCAGCATGTCAAGCGCTGCTCGGCACTGCGCAGCGGCCGCAGGAGCTGGCACAAGGATGACGCCGTTCGGCAGAGGCTGGCCACCCAGCACGAGGTGGTCGCGAGTGGACCCAAGCCGGGACGATGCAGCGACCTCGAGTAACCCTGGAGTGTCCGAAGCGCCCAGCCATGCTGATAGATCACCTCCGGCCGGATCTGCCTCCACCAGCACTACGTCCTCTTGCCGTTCGGACCATCGAGCGGATAGCGCCAGCGCAATCGTCGTCACGCCAGGAGACCCCTTCGCTGACGCGATCACCACGACGTTCCTGGTCATGGCGCCTCGCCGCCGGACGGAGACAGAACGGCCAGATGCGGCTCGCGAAGTACGGCGAGGGTGCGCGTGGCCGCGGTGTCGACGAGCAGAGTCACGATGGTGCTGCCGCTGGAATCGGGAACCGCGTCGACACGGACGACCTCGCCCACGACCACGGCAGGAGGTGGGCCAGGACTTGCCGGAGTGCTGACCGCAGGTCCTTCGAGTACGGCCGCACGCTGGCCCTCCCGTACGGCAGGCGGTGCCGCTCCCGGCTTGAGCACGATCGCGATCTCGGCCTTCCCGGCGGGCGGGTACTGGGCAGCGGCTTCGGTGTCGCCAGGTTGCAGCAACTGTCCCGAGACGAGATTGCGCGTAGTGGCCTGACCCGTCACGGACGACCGTTCCGAGCCCAGGACCACGCTTACGTCGGAGCCGACACCGACTCGGGCAACACGAAGGTCGCCCGACTGCAGGGCTTCGCCGCGCGGTACGTCACGCGTGAGTACGAGGACGTCGCGACGATCGTCGAGCTGCCGAGCGAACAGGACGAAGGCGAGTGCGGACAGCACCGCGAGCGCGAGCCCGGCCCAGACCAGGCCGGTGCGGCGACGTCGGCTGCCAGGTGGATTCGGACGACTGGCGGCGTTGCTGCCGCGACTTGTGGCCAGCGGGCGCCCAGAGCGCGAGGTGGCAGGGCCACCGGTCAGCCGCGCGCTGGGGGATGTCATCGGGGGCTCACCTAACCTCCGTTGCCCGGAACGACGACTCCCTGGACCTCGCCGACCCGCACCTGGATTTGCGCTGCGGTCTGCAGACCTGGGAACGCGCCGGACTGTCCGGCACCTGCCCAGGAGACGGTCCAAGTCACCGTCGCGACGACTGAGTAGACGTGACCTGGCCGCGAAGCCGACGACCGGACGTAGGTGTGCCCGCAGTCAGGGGATGAGCCGGCCGGGTCCGCCGCGGCCGAGTAGGGAGTACCGGCACCGCGACAGGTCACGGTCGTCCCGTCTCCCATTGACCAGTCGACCTTCTGCGGCACTGCGGTCGCCGTCACCGACACGCCTGGGACTGACGCAGTGCCGGACACCGGTTGCCACAAAGCAGCCTGGATCCAGAGCCATGTCGGGAAGTTCACCGTCTGCTCGCCGGCTGGGTTCGTGCCGATGCGAGGCGCGGGCAGGCTCAGCCTCGACACGGCCTGGAGCGCCAGCTCGGCGGGGGTCACCACAGGAGCAACGCCGGCAGGAAGGGGGGCTTGGTCGCGGCCAAAGTTCGGAAACCCTGGGAGGTACCAGTTGGGACCGTTCTCGGTGAGGCGGTAGATCGGCCCCGGGCCCGAAGCGAGCAGGAGCTCCAGGAATGAGACCTCGGACACGCCACCGCTCCCAGGCGCTACGGGACGCGTCGCTGTGCCGGCTGAACCAGCGGGGCGGCTCGGGCCGGCGGTGCTCGGGTTCCGCCCCGGGCTGGTTGCCGTAATTGTGCAGAACTGGCCAGAACAGACGACCGGTTCCGGTTTGTCGCCGCCGGGGTCGCCGGCACCGCGGGCTACGGAGAGGGATCCGAGGGTGAGTAGGGCGGCGAGTCCTACCCCGTTGGCAAACCGATGCAACGGCGACCGAAAGAGCGTCAGCATGTGCCGGCTCCGTCCACCCGAAGCTGCGTGATCTTCCAGAGCCCGTCTGCGAGCGTTGCTACTGCTTCGGCATGGTGCTTGGACCCGGGAATGTTGTCCTTCAAGGAGCCGTCGGCCTTGTACTTGAGCCACTGAGTGTCGTCCAAGCAGTCATTGATAGTTGCGGTCGTCCCCGAGGTCAGCGTCGCTTGTGCCGAGATGTGCAGGGGCCCCTTGGTCGTGAGCCCGTTCTGTTGGTCGACGGTGAGTGAGTAACGAAGTTTGGCGAGAGCCTCACCAGCAGCGAAGCGCTCCAGGTCGGCGAATGTCGGGTCCGACGTGAGTGCCGCAGTGAGCATCGCAGCCCACATCTGGCGGTAGGCAGCCAACGGCGCGTCCTCGGGTGCGCTCGGAGTAGACGGTGGACTGACGGGCGGACTGGCCGGGGTGCTCCGTGTCTCGGAAGGTCCGGACGGTGGAGCGGTGCTGCCGATCAACGGCGAGGTGACTGTCGGGCTTGCCTGTTGCTTCTCTGAGCCAGAGCCATTGCACGCCGGAACCGCGAGCAAGCACACGGCCAGCAGAACGGCGGGCGGTCGCCGTAGCTGACGACTCACTCGGCTTCACCCCATCCCGTGAGGGCATGCTGGCGTCCGTCGATTGCCGGCCGTGTGCGGCACGGCCACGTCGCCCATGCTGGTGTGAATCCCAACCATTAGTAAGGCGACATCTGTTCATGCATCCCGAGTTCATGCATGCTGCTGTCCTGAACTCGGGCCTCCGGCGACTTCGCCGCCCGGTGCGGCACCCCGACACTCGGGAGCCCGAAGAGCCCGACACGATGCCGCGGCGACCCTCCGTCGAGCATCGACCGCCGGGTGCGGCAAGGCTTGCGGACACCTCACGCGAGCCTGCCACTGTCCCGCCTCGGTCGGCGCGGCGTACCGCAGGTCCCGGCTTCGTACGTCGCCTCACCGCAACTTCACGGGGGTGGAGATGTACGAGGAAATTCGAAAAGAGAGCCTCAAAACCCTGCTCAGGTCCTGCCGGAAAGGGCTTGAGCCCCAAAGAATGGGCCTTCCGCCCAAGCAGCACCGACGCTCCGAAGGCCTCAGCCAGGAGGATGCCGCGCATCTGGCCGGAGTGTCCGTTCGATGGTGGTCGGATCTCGAGAACGGCTTGCAGACGCCGCATCCGGAGATGCTCGACGCCGTCGCGACCGCGCTGCGCATGAGTACAGACCAGCGCGCCGACTTGTACTTCCTCGCGGTCGGCCACACGACGACGGCTATCTCAACGGCGCCCGTACAGGCCGAACCTCAGGACCACGAACTGGTCCTGAGAGCTCATCCATTGCCGGCGATCGTTACGGACCACGTCGGCAATGTGCTCGCCCGCAACACGGCCGCGGTCGCCTATTTCCCCGACCTGGAGAACTCCCACGACACCCCGAACATCACGTTGTGCCTCTTCGAACCCGAAGCCGCCGAGCGGATCCTGAATCTGGGAGAACTCCGTGCGCTGAGAATCGCCCACCTGAAAGCGATGTTCCTGCGCCACGGCGCCGGTCCTACCGCGGTGGACGTGATCCAACGAGTACTTGCCCTGCCCGAAGCGGCCCTCCACTGGAAGACCGAGCGGGCCACCGTGAACCACACCGTGTTCACGACACACGTCCGGACCGCTGAGGGAGCTGTCGAAGAACTCACCTGGGCCATCGCCGAGTTCACCAACGGCAAGCAATTCTTGATCGGATTCCCGCCGCGCGCCCTGAGTTGAGCCAGGCGCGGTGCCGACGCAACAGGAGGTGCACTCACGATCCGGGGGACAGACGAAGGCCGTCGATCGCTGGCCATAGCTGCGCTAGTGGCTGTCGGTGCTGCGCTCAGCGGTGGCGTCGTTCTCTGCCGCGGCTGGAACCCTTGGCTGGGACCGCAGTTGGTGATCGTGGCCGTCGCACCGGCTCTCACCTACACGGACGTCACGGCGCGCAGGCTCCCGAATCGGATCCTGGCTCCTGCAGGAGGCGCGAGTCTCATGCTGCTCGCTTCGGCAGCCGTGTGCTCTGGTTCGGCGACGCGCATGGTGACTTCGTCCATCATCGGGATGTTCGTCCTGCTGGTGTTCGCATTGATCGCAGTCTTCGGCGACCTCGGAGGCGGAGACGCAAAGTTGGCAGGTCTCATCGCGCTGTGCCTTGGACCACTCGGATGGCGTTCAGCTTTGGGGGCTCTGTTGCTCGGCTTCGTATTTGCCGCTTCCGGGGTAGCACTGCTGGCCGTCAGCTCCTTCCTGCGAAGACGGCCCAGGCCTCGAACCATCGCTCTGGGGCCGTTCTTGCTCGCAGGCGCGCTGGCAGCGGTGATGCTGATTCCGGCCGCATAGCAAACGGAGCTCACAACTTTGCGGTTGCGTGCTTCTTCGACCAGCGGTGCTGTTGCCTGCCAGAGTGTCCGAGTTCGTGGCGACGTTCGGTTGGCGGTCCTCCTCAACGCCACGGCCAAGTAGCCCCCGCAGGTGGCATTCGGCCAATTCCACTGCAGCGATCAGCCTGTTGTGGAACGGGACGGCGATTGCCCTGGTGTCGAATCCGGCAGCTTGGCAGACCGTGGCCAGGTTGAGCCTTTGGTCGGCCGTCAGTGCTGTGTGCAGGTGCGGATGCCCGAGTACATCGCGCGCGGTGTAGGCGTCGTTCGAGGCAGCGGTGATCAGTGCGTCGCGCACTTGGTTTGTCAGCGGGCCATCGATGGCGTCGCTGAGGGCAAGTGCGGTAAGGGCGACCCGAGTGCGGAAGACGGCCGTCGCGGGTGCGTGCTCCTGAAGCAGCGTGTGCGCGGCGTAGAGCATCCGCTGTGCGTTGGGCTGGGTTGTGCCTCCGGCCATCCTCTGACAGAAGATGTGGAGCAGGCCCTGGACGGCGTGTTCCCAGGGCTCGGTGATGGCGCTCTGTTCCAACAAGGCGGCGGCCAAGTCGAGTTGCTTGTCGTAGGCCAGCGCCAAGATGGTGACTTGTCGGCCGTCGAGGAGCCGTGCACCGACTCCCTTGAAGATTGCTGCGTGTGTGGCCGCATCGTGCCAGCGGCCGGCTGCCGCGAGGGCGCGGGTGCCGTCTGCCAACAGGACCGTCCAAAGCCACCGGCAGAGGGTCTGGTGGTCTTGGTCTGTGGCGGTGAGGTCGTGGAAGGACAGCCGTCGGCTGTCGATCGTTGCCGCGGTTCGGGCTCGGACGGCGCGGGCAAGCGCGTCGAGCAGTTGGTAAGCATCATCGCCGTCGCCATTGCGGATCCGCAGGCGGGCGAGGTTGACCAGGGGCTCGAGGGCGCAGCGGGCCTGCTGCGCGCCCAGAGGCTGGGCGCGCAGGAAGATTTCGGCTTGGCGCCAGCACAGCGAGCGGGCCAGTTCGGGCATCCCGCAGTCGCTCGCGATTAACGCTGCCTTGTTGTGAGTGGCCGCGGCACGCGCCAGGGCGTCGCCACCAGCGGTTGCCGCGGAGCGCGCGAGCTCGCAGACTTCGTCGATTCGCGTGGTCAGTGGCGGGCAGGTCGGCCGCGGGCGGGCGACGAGCGGGAACCAGCGGGCTACTTGGCCGGCGTCCATGTCACAGCCACTCGATGACGATCCGGTTGATCGCATTGGCGAAGGCGAACCGTCCAGGACGCGGTGATGGGGGTACCGCGTCGAGCGCCTGGATCTCGAAGCGGACTTCCTGGCCGCGGTGCTCGTGGTCCCAGGCACGGATCGCCTCCGTGACGCGTTCCGCGAGTTCGTCGCTGCCCGGGCCGTGTCCGACGACGCCGAACTCGTGCAGTGCAGCGCCGTCCTGCGCGACCTGGTCGGCCTTACGCCGGGTGAGGTAGGTCAGCGCGCCCTTGTCGAACGACGCGGTGGCGCTGGGGTAGGGGTTGGTGAGCACGCCGCTTTCCAGGGCCCGCTTGTTGGCGGGCATGCGGCTCAGGCCGTTGGGCAGCAGGCACGTCAGCCACAGCTCCAGCCACTCGGCCGACTCCGGTCCGCGGAAGGTGACTCCGGTCCAGGTCTGTGCTCGGGGGTGGTCCAGGACGTCGGCGAGCGCGGCCGCGTCCACGACCTGGTCGCTGTTGGTCACCAGGGTCACCGTGCGGTCGGCGGTGAGCGGGATGGTGGTGCGCGGGTCGTCGGCGATTCCGCGCCGGAGGGGCATGAAGGTGTTCATCTCGCTGCCGACGCTTCGCCAGACTCCGTTGTGCTGCTCGAACGCGATCGACCGCGAAACGCTGCCACGCAGTCGCAACGGCGCCAGGAGGCGTCCGTCGGGGACGAGTTGGTCCAGCCATGCTTGGGGGACGCCGTGCGCGCCGACGGTGGCGATGATGCGGTCGTATGGTGCGTTCACGGCGTGGCCGATGGCTCCGTCGGCGAGGACTACGGTCACGTTGTCGAAGCCTGCGGCGGCCAGGCCAGCGCGGGCATCGTCCACGATGTCAGCGTCGACGTCGACGGTGGTGACGTGGCCTTCGGGACCGACCAGGTGGGCGAGCAGTCCCGCGTTGTAGCCGGTGCCGGCACCGAGCTCCAACACCCGGTGGCCCGGTTGGACATCGAGCTGCTCGAGCATCATGGCGACGATGCCGGGCTGGGACGCGCAGCTGATCGGAGCTCCGGCATCGTCGAACTTGGTGTCCACAGTGCTGTTCGCGTAGGCGGCTTCCAACGGGGCCTGGGGTACGAACAGGTGACGAGGTACGTTCCTCAGCGCGTGCTCGACGCGGGACGAGCGCACGTGCCCGTCAGCGAGGAGTTGGTCGACCAGCGTGTTCCGCAGGTTCTCGGCGTGGGGTGCGGCGTTGTCGATCAGGTCGGTGTTCACCTTCCCGAGGCTATGGTCGGCATCCGTCTGGACAGGGGCTGACGTGCTCGGTGATGCGTGAGATTCACTCGTTCCCATGACGGCTTCTTTCGTGAGGGTGGACAGGATGTGCTGGTCCGCGCGGGGCAGTCCAAGCCGGTTCCAGTGGAAGATCACGTGGTGGGCGATCACCGCCCGCAGGCCCCGCCCCAGCCGCCCCCGCCCGGCCAGTTCTGCCAGACGGCTCCCGGCGTGATCGAATGCGGCGACCCAGGCGGCCAGGTGGGTGAGCGCACCGGAGGTGACCAAGGCGCTGCTGGGGCCGGCGTCGATGGTCATGAGCCGCTGGACGGAACTGCGTTGCCGCGCCGAGGTGCGCGGGCCGTCAGGACCAGGACGTTGGTGGGCGACCTTGGCCCAGACGTCGCCTTGCTCGTACCAGTCCAGGCGGGCGGCGCGCATGAGCACACTGGGCAGTAGGACGGCGAGTTCGCGGCGCCCCAGGCTCGGGGAGTTTGCGCCTCCTGCGCGCTGCCGGGCGCCGTGGGCCAGGACGGCTCCGCTGTCGTGGTGGAACAGGTCGTGCGCCACCTCGATGCCCTCGGGGCCGCCGAACGCGGTGGTCTCGGGTTCGTGGATGCTGGGCGTGCAGCGGGTGGCCAGGCCTTCGGTGACCAGGGAGTCGAGGGCCTGCCGCAGGAGCGCGGACCCAGCAGACGCGGTCTGATGAGGCGAGTGGTAGCGCAGTCGCCAGTGCGGGTGCTTGCGCAGGAAGGACCACCGCGTGATGTCACCGGCCGCCGTCGCCGCGTTCAGAACGGGCAGGAGACGTGCCGCGGTTGTGGCTTCGGCACCGTTCCAGTCGGTGAACTCAACGAGGTACTGCGGCCATTCGTCCGGTCCCACGGGCTACCTCTTCTCGTCGCGGTGCGTTCAGGTGATCAGGAGACAGGCGTCCCAACCGGATATCGGCGGCGTAGCTGCGGCGACGGAGTGCATGGCCAAGGCGACGCCTGCAGCGCCGTCGAGGAACCCGATGTCCCCGGGCCGGTCCGACGGGTGCAGCAACTGCCTGAACAGTGCTTCGGGGCTGATGTCGGTCATCGGCGCGAGGAGGCGGGGCAGGCAGCCGGCGAGGTTAGAGGTCCCGGCGTCGTTGGCGGCGAGGCGGGTGATGTGGGCCAGTCCGGCGTAGCCGTGGCACAGCGACAGGTCGGCGGTCTGCTGGAGTTGTCCGGGGTCGGTCATCGCTTGCGCAAGGGCGGCTTCGGCGGCGAGCTGGCGCGCCGTGTCTCCGGCGGCGAGTGCGGCGATCTGCTGGGCACGGGCCAGCCCCGCGGTGCCGTAACACCACGATGGTCGGGATGGCCCGTTGCCGATCTTGCCGGTGCGCAGTTGCCCACGGGTGACCCAGTAGGGCCACCATGGTCCGGTGGGTCCGTCCTGGCGCCACTCGTCGAGCCAGGCGAAGATCCGAGCGATAGCCGCGTCTTGCCCGTCTACGGTGATGCCGCGCCGGGCCGCAGAGCCCAGCAGGGCGAGAACGGCGCCGATGCCGTGGGCGATCCCGGAGTTCGCATGCCCTCCAGGGAAGTCCGGTGACGACTTGCCGGACGGAGCGAGCAGGCTCCACCAGCCGGGCAGGGCCTCGCCGTGGACCGTGACCGGTTCGGTAAGCCGTACCAGGCAGTCCAAGACCGCGCGGGCCGATACTGCGTGTACGTCACGGCGCAGAAGCAAGCTGCCCAGGCCGGTCAGTCCGCGGATCGCGTCGAACTCCGCGAGCGCGGGCAGTTCGCTGCGATCCATACGAGCGTGAGCGCGCTGGACGCGCTCACGGACGATGCCGCCGATCCGGTGGTCGAGGGCGTCCAAGGCTCGGGTGTAGCGGCCAGGGCCTGCGGCGTCGAGGGCGAAGGCCAGTGCGGGTACCCCGAAGAACAGGTGGCTCGCGTCGATGCCGACGAGTGGCTGGTGGGTGGCGCAGGACAGCCAGTCGTGGGCGCGCTGCCAGGGGCCGTCACCGGTGAGGGCGCGTTCGATGTGCAGCAGGGCGACGCCGACGGCTCCGTAGGCGAGGGACTGCGGCACCCAGCCGTTCTTCAGGACCAAGCGGCGGGCATCGTCCGGCGAAGCTAGCCGTTCGGCGATCAGGTCGGCCGCGTTCCGGGCGGCCGTCATCGTGGTCACCCCTGTTCCGCGCGGTGGGTCCACGCCAGCGCGGCAGCGCGGGCCAGGCGCACGCACACGCGCTCATCGTCCTTGGCGATGCCTGCGGCCCGGATGTGGTGAGCGTGCAGCAGGGAATCCAGGATGAGGTCGGGGCCGAGGCCGTCTTCGTCCCTCAGGAGTCCGCGATAGCGTCGCAACGCTCGTTCCCGAGGCCCCCAGGCCTGCACGATCGCCGGTCCCGTCGGTGTCGTGCGCAGCGCCGCCCAGTCGTCGCTCGGGTCGGCCAGCCGGATCGCCTCACGATGAACGGCACGGTCGATGGGCCCCGGTGCGTCGGCGGCTGCGAAGCGGACCAGCCACTGCATCCCCGCCTCGGGGCTGCCCGTGAAGGCGCACGCGATGGCCACGAAGTTCGCCGCGGTCAACGCCTGCCAATGCGAACGGGAGCGCTGGGCGAATTGGACGGCGAGTACCCGAGAGTCCGCGGCGAAGACGTCGTCGGCCGCGCGCATCAGCACTCCGGAGCCCCACCGCCCGGTTTCCGGATAGGAGGTGGCGAACTGGAGGTCGTTCAGCAGCCCGTTGTTGCGCAGCCGCGTTGCCCAGGCGCCGACGTGTGCGGCTGCTTCCCCGAACGCGGTGGGATCGGGCAGCGCGATCCGCAGCCGCAGGTGCGGTCGTGGATCCTTGTAGCGCATGAACCACCACACCGGAGGCTCGTCCCAGAGCGTCCAGAGACCGGGTAGGTGGTCGGCGACGATCTCCGCCTGGCGGCCCGGGTGACCGTAGAGCTTGGCCAGTAGCCACGGCGAATCCCCGGGGATGTGGCCGTGGTCGCGGCTCAGCACTCGAGTTGCTGTCACCGGAGGCGCGGCAGGCCAGGTTGCCGGCTCCGCGACGGTCAGAGGTGCGACGATCTCGTGCGCGTGCCCAGCGAACCAGCCGCGTGCGTCCGAGGTACCGGCCTCAACCAGGAAGGCATGCCCAGTACGGTCCAGCGCCGTGCGCAGAAGCACCAGGTGGGCGTCGATGTCCAGGTCGAGCCGCAACTGTTGGTCGCCTTCGGCCAGGAGCACACACCTGGGCAGGCGGCGGCGTTCCCGCCACGCGTGGATCGCCTGATGCCAGTCGCGCCAGGCAGCCTCCGGGCCCGGCAGGTCGGTTGCATCCAGCCGCCAGCGGGCGGCGGACACGACGATGCGGCCCTGGCGCAGGCGCGGGAGGAACGGCAACCGGGCGGCTGCGCCCCAGTCGAACGCGGCCACCACCGCTGTCTGGGCGCGGCCGATATCGGCCAGGAATCGTGCCAGCGGCGGGGTGTGTGCACGCAGGTCCAGAGCGTGCAGTGTCGTCGCTTCCACACGGCATCCGCGGGCGATCGAGGCCAGAAAGAGCCGTCGTCGGTCGCAGCCCACTGCCAAGTCGTCGATGGGGATGACGTCATCAGCAGGAGCGCGGTGCTCGCCGAGGCTGATCACAGCACGCAGCAGTTCGGGAACACGGATGACGTGACCGTCCTTGCGTGCCAGCGGGGGAAAGCAGAGCTGGACTGGGAGCGTTCCCGGGTCGGCGGTGGGGAGGTCGTCAAGGACAGCGGCCATCTCGTGGTCGGCCGGGTCCAGGAGGCCCAGGAAGCGCCCGGTGGTCGTCCCGATGCCGCGCGATGCGCTGACGACCTCGATTTGGAAGTCCCCGCGATCTACGGCTTCTTGGGAGGCCGCACTGACGTGGAACCGGAGTTCGAGGTGCTGCGCGAGCTGCATCCGTGCGGTGGCTTGGTCGTCGATGAGTTCACCGAGCAGCGCATCGTCGAGGACGACTTCCCGGGCGCCGTCCAAGGCCGCGGATTGGGCCATGGAGAGGAGCCGTCGGTCGCGGTCCGACAGTGACGGAGGCCGCGGCGAGTCCGTGTCGAGGTAGCCGGCGGGGAATCCGAGGCCGACGTCCGGGTCGATGGCGTCCTGGACCGGGACCACCGATCCGACCCCGTAGCGTTCGAAGAACCGGTTGTGCCACTCCTGCCACGCCGCGGTACCAAATGGGTAGGGCGTCAGCCGCGCCAGTAACGTCGCAGCCCGTTCGACCTCTCGGGCCACCGATTGGGGCAGCGTGAGCGAGCAGTCCGTGATCAGGTCCACGGCCACGGGCTGTTCGGCGACGGCACTGACCGCCGTCATCGTGCGACGAAGGCCAGCGCGGACAGTGCGTCGTACGGCCGCTTCCTGCGCGCGCTCGTGTTCCACCAATAGGTCCTGCACGTCGGCGAGCTGGTTCACCAACTCCTTCACTGCCGGAATCTCTGCGGCTTTTGCGGCGTGCAACTCGGCCATGAGATGGCCGAACGCGGACATGACGGTGGACGGGGCGTGCAGGCTGCTCAGGAGCGCCCCGCGGCCGACGAGGTCGGACAGCAGCCCGGCGACTTTGGAGGGTTTGGCGGCGGGGAACTCCGCGCCAAGCTTGTCCTGCAGGTCACCGCACAGGATTGGTGTCTGGGCCGTATCCAATGCTGTCCGCAGCGGCGCAGTCAGGCGCATCGACACCCCGGTGCGGCGGGCGCTTCCAGTCTGTGCGGGGTATGGGACGATCAGCAGGTTCCCCCGGACGAACGCCGTGTTGTTGACCATCAGCGGCAGCCTGGCCAGCAGTACCGGACACGCCTCCAACTGCTCGACGACGTCGCCGAGCCATGCAGCGCCGACGCGGGCCACA
This sequence comes from Yinghuangia soli, assembly GCF_021502675.1. Taxonomy (GTDB): domain Bacteria; phylum Actinomycetota; class Actinomycetes; order Streptomycetales; family Streptomycetaceae; genus Yinghuangia; species Yinghuangia soli. The sequence continues at coordinate 97,059 of NZ_JAKFHA010000021.1, read as the reverse complement.
GCACGGTGCCCAGTGCCCCAGCGCACCGTCAGCGACGACCCGAACGCTGCCGGACAGACCCCGGCGAAGAGGCCGAACGGTGTCGGCCGATGTTCGAGACGCAGCAGGTACCGGGTCAACGACAGGGCCACACGACGGACCTTCCCGTTCTCCGGGGCAGATGCAGCACACACGGCTGCCACCGCATCCGCTAGTGCGGGACTGGCGTGTTCGACCGCCTCTGCGACCGCCTCCACAGCCCATACCGTGCGCAGCCACGCACATAGGCGCCGAACGTCGGCCGGCGATTCGGCCATCAGGTCCGGCCAGGAGGCCACCGGCGGCGTCGTGTTCGCGGTCGCGCGGACGAGCAGCGTGTTGGCGGTGTGGTAGAGCGTGCGACGGCGCGCGGCGGGCATGTGGCTCCCTCCTCAGGATGGCGATGCTCCGCAGGCGACCGGTACCGGCCCGTACGCGGTTCATTCCGGTGTACGGGCACGGCACCAGCCGCTACTGCGGATCGGTCAGGCGACGTTGGTGGCACACGGGCTCGCGCACGTGCTGCCGCAGTTGTCGTCCGTGATGGTGATCAGGTCGGCACCGTCGTCACCGGATTCGATGACGCGGATGTCGAGGTCGAACTCGTCGACCTCGGGCGTGATCTCGTCGTCGAGCATGAAGGAGGTCCTTTCGCAGTGGGCTGATCAGGAATCTCCGGCCTTTCGGAGCCAGAGAGCGCCGCCGTCGGCGGCCCCGGAACCCGGGTGAGAAGGCCAGCTTCCGGGAGTTCTGGGTGCAGCGCCGGAACTGTCCATCAGGCGCACGGCACTTGTCCCCGAAGTCACCCTGTTGCCTGCTTCCGCCTTGCGGGCGGGTGAGTCGAAGCGCTGTCCACGGCCTCGAACCAGCCCCGAACCGGCGGCAACGCCGGACGAGGGCACGCGTCCCGAGCAAGGGCGGACTCGTTGCCCGCCTGCAGAGTCCGCCGGTATCAGCCGGATCGCTCGCGAGTGGGTGCGCAACCAAGCGCCTCGGCGACTTGCGACGCGAGGGCCTCGCGGTCCCGTAGGTCGAGTTCGTCGGCCAAGCGGGTGCTGCTCTCGATGAGCAACGCGATGCGTGACTCCGTGCCAGGCAAGGGCGGGGCGGCCGGCGGTGCGGCCTGCTCCTGCTCGTTCTGGGAAGGTGCGTGCGCAGACTCGTCGGCGTACAGGTCGGCCAGCACCGCGTCTAGGCTCTTCTCGAGTTCGCTCTCGGGAACGCCGTACTCGGTGACCAGCAGATTCTGGAAAATGGTGGCGATCCGACCCAGCTGGACGCTCGACCGCTCGAAATCCGCGGCAGCCTGGAACAGTTCCTTGGCGTTGCGGTACGTCGTGGGCACGACGTTGGTGCGGGTCGAGCCAGGGGTCTTGTGGCGCACCAGCAAGATGGTCTCGCGGCTTGCCGTGTCGTGCCTGACCTTGAACGGCTCGTCCTCCGGAAGCTGGGGCTCGACGACGTGGACGTTTCCGCCCGGTAGGAACAAGCGGCTCATCAAGGCCTCCGACACCGACAGCTGCGGCGCATCGAGCTCTGTCTGTTGGTTGTGCCTCGGCAGCACGGACCGGACTCGGACCGACCTCGCCGTATCCGTCCAACGGCAAGCGCAGGGTGACCGCCTTACCTACTCCGTGGTGGTCCTGGATGACGCGGATGTCCCCACCGGCTTCGGTGCAGAGCGCAGCAAGAATCGCCAGTCCGCGCCCTCCCAAGCTCTCAGGATGCGGCTGCGCAAGCAGCTTTGGCAGCTGAGGGTGCCGGTCATGGACGCGCAGTTCGAGAAGGTGGTCGTCGAGGTACAGAGTCAGGTCTGCGAAGGGCGAACACGAGGCGGCGTGCTGCACGACATTGGTGACCAGTTCGCTCACCCCGAGCACCACGACATCTGTGAGTGTGGCGTTGCCGCCGAGGCCCCAGACGTTGAGCTGGTCGGTGACCATGCGGCGTGCAACCGCCACCGACTCCGGCACGGAGGGCACACGTGCCTCGAAGGCAACCGGCTGCCGGGGACTCATGGGCTTGCCGTTCGCCGGCGTCGGGGCGACCGGACGATCAGCCCCAGTACGTTCGCCGGGTCCGGCAGGCGCACCGTGTTGGCGGAGGTCGGCGGCACCACCCACCGCACGGGTGCAGAAGCGCGCCCGGCCGGCGGCAGTACGAGGAACTCGGTCTGCGGGAGCCACCGGCCGATGCCCGTTTCATCCGTACCCGAAGAACGCAGCGCGGTGAAGACCAACAGATGCCCAGTCAACGCGAGCACCGGCCCGGTGAGGAACTCCGCGAACTCCCAGCGCCTCATGAGCTGGAGACCAGTGGCCCTCGGCAGCTCGAGGACGTCGAAGCACTCGCCGGCTGGCGTTCCCATGCATGCCCGGCGGTGCCGTCGCAGCCACGCTCTTACGAACTGCGGATCACTGCTCGCCGTCTGAGTCCAGTCCGCATCCGCTGCGTGCAGGCCTGGGGCAGCGCACTGCGGGTTCCGACACGAGCAACCGTCGTATGTGCGGTAGGTCCCACGAGCCAGACGCCACCCGAACGAGGCGTACAGGTCCGCGGTGCGCTGGGGCGTCCAAGTGGTCGCCACAGGAAGCGAGTTCCGTGTTCGCGGTGTCGGTGAGGTCATAGGCACCACGCAACCGCTTGTAAGGCGGTCGTGGCAGCGTGCACAACCCGTGCACTTGGCATCGCCCCGTGCACTTCCCGTGCACACCAGCCCGATCGGATGACTCGAATGCCCTAACTGAATTGCGTCGGCGTAGCTACGGTGAGTGCATCCCCACCGAATGGCACGGACCGGAGCAGCACATGGCCGGCACCCCGAACGACGACTTGGCCGCGTTGATGGACGAGGCCCAGTACTCACGCTCTGCCCTCGCCCGCGACGTGCGGGCAATGGCCGCCGCACGCGGACTGACCGACGTGCGGTGCGACCACGTGGACGTGGGTCGCTGGCTGTCGGGCATGCGGCCCCGCGGAGAGAAGCCCGAACTGCTCGCCGCCGCTTTGGGGCGGCGCCTCGGTCGGCCGCTCACGCTTGCGGAGGTTGGCATGTCCGGACGCGGTGGCCCGCCGATCAACCTCGCGCTTGACTTCGCGGAGGACCGAACCGCCGTACTACGCACGGCCCGCACCCTGTGGAACGAAGACTTGAAGCGAACCGACTTCCTGCGCCACGGCGTGGTCTCCGCCGCGATGCTCGCAACACCTATGACACGCTGGCTCTTGGCGCCGCCGGCCGAACCCGCTTACAGGCCGGGCCGCACCGTCAAAGTCGGCGACCGGGACGTAGACGCCGTCCGCGCCACTACCCGCATGTTCGAGGACCTCGACCACCAGTACGGCGGTGGGCACGCCCGGACCGCCGCGGTGCAGTACCTCGCCGATCACGTCGTGCCTCTGCTGCACGGTGCCTACACCGATGGCGTCGGGCGACGACTGTTCGCGGTCGCTGCCCAGTTCACCTACAAGACCGGCGCGATGGCCTACGACATCGGCCTGCACGGCCTCGCGCGTCGGTACTTCGTCCAAGCCCTCAACTTCGCCCACGCCTCGGGTGACCGCGCACTCGGGGGCAAGGCTCTGGCCCTGATGAGCCACCAGGCCAACTTCCTCGGCGAGTACCAGCAGGCTCTCGATTTCGCTCGCGCCGCCAAGCTCGGTGCCGCTGGGCACGCGACGCCAACCGTCCACGCCATGTACTGCGCCATGGAGGCCCGCGCGTTGGCCAGCATCGGCGACAAGCGCGGGTGCATCCGCGTGATGCGCGAAGCCGAGACCTCCTTCGACCGCGGCGTGGTCGGAGAGAACCCGGACTGGATCGCCTACTTCGACGCCGCCGAACTCCACGACGAACTCGGTCACTGCTTCACCGGGCTCCGCGCCAGGGCCGACGCCGAGTACCACGCAGGCCTCTCGCTCGGCGGACTCTCGGACGCCTACCCGCGCAGCCGCGTGTTCTGCCGCGTCTCGCTCGCCACCGCCCAACTCCACGGCAAGGACGTCGAACAGGCCTGTGCCACCGCTGCCGAGGGCCTGGCGATGGCCGGCCGGATCGAGTCGGCGCGTGTGCGGTCCTATCTGACGGCGTTCAACCGCGAACTGCAGCCGTATGCGTGCCTCACTGCGGTCTCCGAGTTCCGCGAGCGGGCGCGGGAGGCTTTTGACGCTGCGTGAGTGCTGGTCAATCGCCCGGTGTCCAAGTTCGTCGCGCATCGGGGGCACGTAACGAAGCGATCCGCTTCTCCGCCTCGGACCGCAGCGCGGGTTCCCGGCCGACGCGGGACGCCAGCCACGCGGTCATCCGGAACTCTCGGATGGCCACCAGGATCGGCAGGCCATCCCACCCACGGACATCCCACCCGTACGCGTCCACGAAGTCGTCGTACTCGGCCTCGGTGTACCAGCCGAGCCGCCGGTACACCTCGGACACTGTGAGGTCCCACTGGCGCGGCCCGACGCTGAACCGCTCCAAGTCCAGCAGCACCGCCCGCCCGTCCGAGCCCCGCACGGCGTTCTTCCGGTTCGCGTCGCCGTGGATGAGCCCGACCGGATGGTCGAAATCGAGTGCGTCGTATGCGATGTGCAGCTCGGCCAGGTGCTGGGCAAGAAAGGCGACGTCGTGGTCGGCGAGGTGAGGGGCCGCAGCCTCGAGATGAGCGTCGATCCTGACGAAAGGCTGCAACGGCTCGATGTCCACGTCGGGTGGCACCGCCATGCTGTGCAAGTGGTGGAGCAGTGATCCGAGTTCGCGCGTGGACGCCATGACGGCGTCCGGGACTTCGTGCCAGAACGTGACCACGCGCCCCTGGCTCACCACGGGCTGCACGACGCCTTCCACGGGCGCCACAGCGGGAAAGCCCTTGTTGTTGAGCCATCGTCCGATCTGCACGTCGCGGGCAGCCCGTGCCAAGGTGCGGTCTGTGGACGACACCCGACCGACGACGTTGTCGGGCAAGCGGAACAGGGCGTTGTCGGCGACAGGACTGATCAGCACGGCCGGTCTGTATGGGACGCCGCATTTTTCGGCCGCAGTGCTGAGGGCGGAACGTGCCGTCGACTCGTCGAATGGCCTTCTGCGCTGATCGTCGCTCACGGGCGAAGTCTTCTGACCCGCTCGGATAGTCGCAAGCCACCTGGCTTACTCCTGGACTACCTGTGATCGATGGCTGCTCACTCGGCACACGGGGCTGGTTGTGCTGGGTCTCACCAGGCGCGTTGGCTCGGAGCGTCTTGGGTGAAGGTGCGAGACCGCCCTCCGGCGGGCGTGTCCCGGTCGATTTCCGCGTGGGGCGACTGGCCCGGCACCCCGGCCAAAAGGGTGGTGATGCGATATCCGAGCCCACAGAGAACCCGCGGATGAGGACGGTCCCGACCCACACAACGAATCGCCCGGACTCGGCCTTGGCCAAGGTGCAGTAACTGCTGCACCTGCTCGACGCGATGGCCGTGATCGGCAAGAGCATGGACTACCTGGCGACGGCGGCGGGCCCGGCTGATAGCCGCCAGCCAGGCCCGCTTATGACCCATGGTGGGCGAACCGGAGCGAGGCCCGGCTAGTTCTTCACCAAGGCAGCGTTGCCGAGCCCGGGCCTTGCCAGGTGGAGGGTGCGCGCTGACGCGTACCGGGCACGGACCGACGTTTCGGGGAATTGACCGGGGAGTCCGCTGCGGCTGGTTCGCCAAGTGGGTGGGGGGCTGCCGGGTGACTGCAGAATCCAGGCGGCCTGGCGGGCAGCGCCGACCGCGACGTATTCGGCTGGTTCAGGTCGTACGACCGGAAGCTCGAACAAGCTGGGGGCGATCGCGGTGACGGCGGGGGAGCGGGCCGCGCCGCCGGTGAGGAGTACGCGTTCGGCGGTCAGGCCGGTCGCGGTGAGTGCGGTAAGGGCGTCGGCGAGGCCGCAGAGCATGCCTTCGACGGCGGCGCGGGCGAAATGGGCGGGGGTGGCATTGCGGCCGGTGAGGCCGTGTACGGCTCCGGTGGCGTGGGGAAGGTTGGGTGTGCGTTCGCCGTCGAGATAGGGGACGAGGACGAGGCCGTCCGCGCCCGCGGGTGCGGACAGGGCGAGTTCGGCGAGGCGGTCGTGGGTGACGCCGAGCATGTGGGCGGCGGCGTCCAGGACGCGCGCGGCGTTGAGGGTGCACGCCAGCGGTAGGAACTCACCGGTGGCGTCGGCGAATCCGGCGACGGAGCCAGTGGCGTCGGCAGGCGGGGTGGTGGTCGTGCCGTATGCGGTCCCGGACGTGCCCAGGGAAACGACGACGTCGCCGGCAGTGATGCCCAGGCCTAGGGCGGCGGCCATGTTGTCGCCGGTTCCCGGTCCGACGCTCAGGCCTTCTGGGGTGACGCCTGCTGCTTCGCGCGGTCCCAGCACCTTCGGGAGGGCGGGGGCACGGCCGAAGGCAAGGCGCAGGATGTCCTCGCGGTACGCCTCGTCGGTGGGCGACCAGTAGCCGGTGCCGGATGCGTCGCCCCGGTCGGTGGTCAGGTCGGAGATGTCGCAGGTGCCGCGTAGACGCCAGGTGAGGTAGTCGTGGGGGAGGCAGACGGCTGCGACTCGTGCTGCGGTTTCGGGCTCATGTTCTGCGAGCCAGCGCAGCTTGGTGACGGTGAAGGACGCGACGGGGACACTGCCGACCGCGTCTGCCCACGCCTGCGGTCCGCCGAGCTCGGCGACCAGGTCGTCGGCGGCTTGGGCGGAGCGGGTGTCGTTCCACAGGAGGGCGTCGCGGACGACCCGGCCGTCCTCGTCGAGGCAGACCAGGCCGTGCTGCTGGCCGGCGACGGCGACCGCCGCCACGTCGGCGAGTCCGCCAGCGTCGTCGATCGCGCGATGGAGGGCCTGCCACCAGGCGTCGGGAGCGACCTCGGTTCCGTCCGGGTGCGGCGCGCGCCCGTGGCGTACAACGGCGCCTGTGCGCGCGTCGCACACCACGACTTTGCAGGACTGGGTCGAGGAGTCGACGCCCGCGACCAGATGGGGTGCGGCGGCCATGTCAGCGTGCGCCGAGGATGTGCTCGATGGCCAGCTGGTCCAGCCGCTCGTAGCCCAGCCCGGGAGCCGCGGCCGTCTCCGGGTCGAAGTCGTCCTTGGTGAGGTCGGCGCACGTCTCGCCGGGGGCGAGCGTCGGCACCGCGAGCTGGTCCAGGCCGGCCGCGATCATGGCCGCCTGGACCTCGGTGTCGGCGCGGAAGGCGCGGGCGCGTTCGCGGAGGAGCAGGTAGGTGCGCATGTTCGCGGCCGCCGAGGCCCAGACCCCGTCCGCGGATTCGGTGCGCAGCGGCTTGTAGTCGAAGTGCCGCGGGCCGTCGTACCCGGCGTGCTCGAGGAGATCGACCAGGAAGAACGCGCTCTTCAGGTCGCCGTGGCCGAAGACCAGGTCTTGGTCGTATTTGGGACCGTGCTGGCCGTTGAGGTCGATGTGGAAGAGCTTCCCGGCCCACAACGCCTGGGCGACGCCGTGCACCATGTTGAGCCCGGCCATCTGCTCGTGCCCGACCTCGGGGTTGAGGCCGACCATCTCGGGGTGCTCGAGACGCTCGATGAAGGCGAGGGCGTGGCCGATCGTGGGCAGGAAGATGTCGCCGCGCGGTTCGTTGGGCTTGGGTTCGAGTGCGAAGCGCATGTCGTAGCCCTGATCGCGGACGTATCCGCACAGCACGTCGAGCGCTTCCTTGAAGCGGTCGAGAGCGACCCGGCCGTCCTTGGCTGCGTCCGTCTCCGCGCCCTCGCGGCCGCCCCAGAACACGTAGGTCCGGGCCCCGAGTTCGGCGGCGAGATCGATGTTGCGGATGACCTTGCGCAGTGCGAACCGGCGTACGGAGCGATCGTTGGCGGTGAACGCGCCGTCCTTGAAGACCGGGTGGGTGAACAGATTCGTGGTCGCCATGGGGACGGTCATGCCGGTCGCGTCGAGCGCAGTGCGGAAGGCGGTGATGCGCTTCGCACGGTCGGCGTCGTCGGCGCCGAAGGGGATCAGGTCGTCGTCGTGGAAGGTGACGCCGTAGGCCCCCAGCTCTGCCAGCCGGTGCACGGCCTCGACGGGGTCCAGGGGCGCTCGGGTCGCGTCGCCGAAGGGGTCGCGCGCCTGCCAGCCGACCGTCCACAAGCCGAAGGTGAATCGGTCCTCGGGGTTGGGGGTCAGGTCAGTCACGGCGCCTCCCGGTCGATTAAGTCTAATGACTGGACTAAAGTGATCGTCAGCTAACCGGGCATGCGACCCGGATGTCAAGGCACCACGTCCCGCAGGACCGGTTCGGGGCCCCTGAAAGGATCGGCGTCATGACCGTGCCACCCAGCCGCCCGACCCGTATCGACACCATGCGCGAGCGGAACCTCGCCCTCGTGTTGCGCGAAGTCGCCCGTGGGCAGCCGGTCACGCGCGCCCGGCTCGCGGAGGTCACCGGGCTGACGAAAACCACGGTCGCCAGCCAGGTGGCGCTTCTGGAGGAACTGCGGCTGGTCACGACCGCGGGCCCGGTACGCGAGGGGGGCCGGGGTCGTCCTGGGGCTCCGGTCTCCTTGGCCGCGGGGCCCGTCGCCGGCCTGGGGCTGGAGATCAACGGGCACTACCTGGCCGCGTGTGTCCTGGATCCGACCGGAGAGGTGCGCCTGAGCCAGACCGTGGCGTGCGACAACCGCGGCCGTGATGCCCGCGAGACTTTGGAAGCGCTGGGCACGTTGGCGCAATGGGTGATCGCCAGAGCGGCCGAAACCGGGCTGGACGTGGTCGGGACGGGCGTCGCGCTGCCAGGGGTGATCACCGAGGGCAACGTCAACGCACCCAATCTGGGGTGGGAGTCGGTGCCCGCCGCGGCGCTGATCAGTGGCGCTCTGCACGGGCAGGTCTTCGGCGTCATCGTGGACAACGAGGCCAACCTCGGGGCGTTGGGAGAACTCTGGTACGGCGCAGGGCAAGGCGCCGGCAGCTATCTCTACCTCTCCGGCGAGACCGGCATCGGCGCCGGCATCGTGGTCGACGGTGAACTCTTCCGAGGAGCCCACGGCTCTGCCGGTGAAATCGGCCACGTCGTCGTCGACCCAAGGGGAACCACGTGCCGTTGCGGTGGCACCGGCTGCCTCGAACTGGTGGCCGGTATCGACGCCGTCCTGCTCGCCGCGGGCCTAGCCGATGACGTGGGCGCATCCGAGCCGGGGCTGGCCGAGCTGTTGCGTCGCCTCGATGACGGCGACCGAGCGGCACGTGGGGCGATCGAGGCGGCGGGGCAAGGACTTGCGACGGCGCTCGTGGGAGCGGTCAATCTGCTGGATCCGGACACCATCGTCCTTGGGGGGCTGCATGCCCACCTTGCGCCGTGGCTGACTCCCGCGATCGAGGCCGCGGTGGCCCACGGCGGCGGCAAGCTGCGGGGCGGCAGGCCTGCCATTCGTGCATCCGCATTGGCGGCGGAGAGTGCGGTACGCGGTGCGGCCGGGACCGTCCTTGCCGCGGTCTTGGCCGACCCGTCTGCGCTCGCCTGACGCCGTCGCGGAGCTTCTGCGTCGAGGAGTTGCCAGATCGTTCGAGTCAGCCCGCGAACGGCGGCTGCGGCAGGCCGTGCCCGGCGTCGCCGATGACCAAAAGCGAGCCGCAGAGGGGATGCGGATCGGCGATCCCGGTGCGGGCGGTCGTGATGTACAGGTCGTTGAGTCCTACGCCGCCGAAGGCACACGCGGTCGGGCGCAGTACGGGAAGGTCGACGGTCCGGTCCAGGCGTCCGTCGGGGGTGTAGCGACGTACCGCGGCCCCATCCCAGAGGGCCACCCACACGGCTCCGTCGGCGTCGACCGTGATGCCATCGGGAAAGCCCGCACCGGGTTCGATCTCGACCCACGGGCGGCGTTCGTACGCGTGCCCGTCGGCGTAGGTGAACACGTCGATGCGGCGCGTGGGGGAGTCGACGTAGTACATGAGGCGGTGGTCGCCGCTCCACGCGATGCCGTTGCTGACTGTGACGCCGTCCAGGACGGTGTCGGCCGAGCCGTCGGCTGTGACGCGGAACAGGCTTCCACCGCCCGGGGCTTCGTCGTAGCGCATGGTCCCCGCCCACAGTGCGCCGTCGGGGCCGATGGCGGCATCGTTGCCGCGTCGGCCTGGGACCGGTCGGTGGAGGAGCCAGGTGAAGTCGCCGTGCACGTCGTAGAGTCCGACCCCGTCGCGCAGGTTGGCCACCAGGCCCCCTGCGGCGCGGGGCTTGACGGCACCGACGTGTTGATCGGTGGTCAGCTCCCCGGTACGCCCTGAGGCGGGATCAAAGGTGTGGATGCGGGAGCCGAGGATGTCGACCCACAGGAGGTGTTGCGCGGCAGGGTCCCAGGTGGGGCCTTCGCCGAGCGCGGCGTCCGCGCGTACCGCTTCGTGGAGGTCGCCGGTCATGGCGCCGCCTGCCGGTGGCCGAGCCGCGCCGACAGGTTGCCGGCGCCGGTGGCGGCGAGGCGTTCGAGTTCGGCGTGGCGGTTGTCGTCCCAGCGGATCGTGGGTGCGGAGATCGACAGGGCCGCCACCACGCGGCCGGTTTCGTCGCGCACCGGGGCGGCCACACACGAGACGTCGGGGTTGGACTCGCGGTTCTCGGACGCTGTGCCGCGGGCGCGGATCTCCGCGAGTGCCGTGTGCAGCGCTGCAGGGTCGGTGATGCTCTGCTGGGTCAGCGCCGCGAGGGGGACGTCCGTGGGCAGCAGCGCGCGCAGCTCGTCCTCGGGCAGTGAGGCGAGCAGCATCTTGCCGACCGCGGTGCAGTGCGCGGGCAGGCGGCGCCCGGCCGCCGAGACCATGCGCACCGCGTGGGTCGAGTCGACCTTGGCGATGTAGATGACATCAGTGCCTTCCAGGATCGCCACGTGCACGGTCTCGCCGCAGGCGTCGGCGACCTGTCGGGCGACCTGTTGGCCCTCCGCGGCGAGGTCCAACTGCTCGGCGTACCGGCTGCCGAGTTGGTACACCCGCACTCCCAGCGCGTAGTGCCCCGCCGGGTCCTGGGCCAGGTACCCGCGCGTCACGAGCGTCGCCAGCAACTCGTGCGCTGTGGTACGGGGCAGTTGGGTCCGTCGCACGATGTCCGGCGCCGACAACGCCGCGTCCTCGTCGAGGAACAGTTCCAGGATGTCGAACGCCCTGGTCACGGCCGGAACGAGTCGTCCCACTAGTGCTTGCCTCCGGTGATCGTGTCCTGCGGGTCGGGCACCGGGAAGCGTACGAGGTCGCCCGGTAGCCGAGCCCCCAGGGGCGACATGCCGCCCGCCGCGCCCAGGCGTTCCAACAGGTCGAGGGCGAGCCGTCCGCGTCGCACGCGTTCGCGTGCGGCCGCTACGACTGTGCTGCGCAAGTGTTCGCCCGAGGGGTAGAGGGCAGGTGCCTTCGACAAGCCGAACTTCAGGTAGAGCGGTGCACCGCGACGGATCAGCTCCGCGGCGTCGTACATCCGTACGTAGCCGCCCAAGTCGTCCGGGGCCTCGAGGTACAGGTCCATGGGCGCGCGGCTCACCCGGCGGATCTCCGTGATGTGCTCCAGCGTCAGATCCGACGGGATGTTGAGCGAGTCCGCGCCGAGGCCTTCGAAGACGGCGTAGGAGGCCGGGTTGACCGGGCCGATGAGTGCGGAGACCTTGAACGTGGTGTCGCCGGGCAGGATGCCGGCGTCCCTGGCGCGGTGCAGCGTCCAGAGCACGCCTTCGTCGGCGACGAGCAGGCACCGAACGCCCAACTCCGTCGCTCGCACGGCGTCTTCGGCGCATCCCGCGAGCGCGTCGTGGCCCCGGGCGCGCAAACCGGCGCCGCCGGAGTTCGTACGCGTACCGGCCCCGATATCCCAGGTACCGCGCGGTCCGGTGAACAGGCACAGTTCGACGCGGCGTTCGGCGCACGCCGCCACCATCTCGGCTATCTCCGCGTCGGTGAGCATCCATACGCCGCTGCCCTGACTGACCCGGTGCACGGGGACTGCTTGCCGCTCCGACTCCTCGAGCACGACGGCAAGTGCCTCGGGGCCCTCCACGGAGGGGAGCTCGGTGCGCCAGGAGCCCCCGTCGGGGAACCGGTGCGGTGAGGCGTCCGCGGGGTCCGGCGCCGGAGCGGCGAGGCCGAGCGCGGCCAGCGGACTTTCGGCAGGACGGCGGTATGCGTGGTGGGCAGTCATGAAGTGAGCCTCAGGGGGTGTTCGGCGATTCCGGCAACGGTGTGGGCGAGTGTGCGGAGTCAGGGGAAGAGCAGGACTTTGCCGACCGCGGGAGACCCGCTGCCCACCAGGTCGAGGGCCTGCGCGAAGTCCGGCAGAGGCAGGCGGTGGGTGATCAGCGGGCTCGGGTCGATCAGCCCTGCGGAGAAGGCCCGTACGGCGTGCGCCCAGGCGGCGGGCGGTGCGCCGAAGACCGTCCGGACGTCGATCCGCCGGACGACCAGGTCTGTCGGGTCGAGGCCGGTCGCGCCGGGCGCCGGGATGCCGGTGAGCACGAGGCGTCCTCCGCGGCGCAGCAGGGAGGCTGCCGTACGGGCGGAATCCGGTGCGCCCGCTGCTTCCACCACCACGTCGAACCCGCCGACGTCTTGCCGATGCCCGGCGTCGATGTAGGCGGTCGCACGGCATGCCTCCGCGCGCGCCCGCTGTTCGGGCCATCGTCCCACCGCGAGCAGTTCGGCCGGCGAGGATGCCGCGAGCAGTTGCAGGGCCAGCAGACCGAGTGTTCCCGTGCCGACCACGGCGACGCGATCGCCGGGCCGTACCTCGCCGCGCAGTGCGGCGGCCGCGGCGCACGCGGCGGGCTCGAGGAGGGCTGCGCAGTCCAGGTCCACATGGTCGGGCAGGACGTGCAGCAGGCGGGCGGGCAGAGTGAGCGTGGGTGCCATCGCACCCGGTTGGGTGAAGCCTGTCTCCTCGTATGCTGCCGCGCACAGTGTGGTCTCGCCTTCGCGGCAGCGTTCGCAGACCTGGCAGTTGCGGAAGCCCTCACCGACCACCTTGCGCCCGACCAGCGAGGTGGCCACTCCGGAGCCGACGGCTTCCACGACGCCGGACCACTCGTGGCCGGGTGTGAGCGGGTAGCGGACGTAGCCGGACGGCCGGGTGCCTTGGTAGACCTCCCGGTCGCTTCCGCAGATGCCGACCGCGCGCACGCGGACCAGCGCCTCTCCGGGGCCGGGGGGCCTGGGCGAGTGCTCGGTCAGCCGGAAGGCACCGGGGCGCTCGATGACGAGAGCCGTTCCGGTGGCGCTGCCAGGCGCCACGACGCCGCTCTCGTGCCCGCCGCTCATCGGCGCGCCTCGGGCTCGCGCTTCTCCCAGCCGTCGGCGAACAGGTCGAAGTGTGCCTGCTGTTGTGGGAACTCCGCCGCGGCGTCGGCGTCGAACTCCACGCCCAGGCCGGGAGCGTCACTGATCTCGAAGTATCCGTCGACGACCTGCGGGGCGTTCTTGACGACTGCCTTGATCTCGGCGTCGGCGAAGTCGTTGAAGTGCTCCAGCACCTTGAAGTTCGGTGTACTGAAGCCGACTTGGAGCGATGCTGCGGTCAGCACCGATCCGCCGACGTTGTGCGGTGCGATGAGCATGTAGTGCGTCTCCGCGGTCGCCGCGAGTTTGCGGGTCTCCGCAATGCCGCCGATGTGTCCCAGGTCGGGTTGGATGATGTCGGCCGCCTGAGATTCGAACAGCTCGCGGAACTCGATCCGGTCATGGATGCGCTCACCGGTCGCGACCGGCATCTCGACCTTCTCGGCGACCTTGGCGAGCGCCTTGAGATTCTCCGGCGGCACCGGTTCCTCCAACCATGCGGGACGGAACGGCGCCATCTCGCGCGCCAGCCGCACCGCGGTGGACGGGTTGAACCGGCCGTGCATCTCCAGCATCAGCTCGGCGTCCGGTCCGATCGCGTCGCGCACCGCCTCGATGAGGGCGACCGCGTCCAGCGTCTCCCGGTGCGAGAGCTCGAATTGGCCGGCCCCGAACGGGTCGATCTTCAGCGCCTGGTACCCGTGCGCCATCACCCCGCGGGCGGCCTCCGCGTACGCCTCGGGCGTGCGCTCGGTGGTGTACCAGCCGTTGGCGTATGCCTTGACCTTGTCGGTCACCTGGCCGCCGAGCAGCTGCCACACCGGTACGCCCAGGGCCTTGCCCTTGATGTCCCAGCACGCCATCTCGACGCACGCGATGCCCGACATCACGATCTCGCCGGCCCGGCCGTAGTCGCCGTACTTCATCCGCCGCACCAGGTCCTCGGTGGCGAATGGGTCGGACCCGAGGATGTGGTTGGCCTGGGCTTCCTTCAGGTAGCCGAGCAGGGCATCGGTGTGGCCAAGCATGCGCGTCTCGCCCAGGCCGGTCAGGCCCTCGTCGGTGTGCACCACGACGTACGTCAGATTCCGCCACGGCGTGCCGACGACGTGCGTATCGACCCGCGTGATCCGCATGGCCAGACTCCCTCGCTGATCGACCTTGTTCGATATTTCGTCACTGGTTCGAAATCCCGTCATGACGCTAGGGTGTCGAAAACGAAGATGTCAACGAGCCGGGAAGGGCTGTTCCGTTGCGTACATCCGTCTGGAGCATCGACCCGCGCACCGCGGCGCGCCGGGTTCAGGTGGCCGTAGAGGCGACCGCCGCCGACGTCGACGCCGCCGTGCGCGCCGCCCACTTGGCCGGCGGCGCCCTCGCCGACCGTGTGGCGCGCGCCGCCTTCCTTCGCGGCTGCGCCGCGGAACTGGAGGCCGCCCGTGATGCGATCGTCGTCACCGGAGATTCGGAGACCGCACTCGGCGAGGCTCGACTCGCGAGTGAACTCGCTCGAACCTGTACGCAGTTGCGCGCCTTCGCCGACGTCGTGGACGAGGGCGGCTTTCTGGACGTCATCATCGACCACCCGGACGACTCCATTGCCCCGCCGGTGCCCGACCTGCGCCGCTACAAGATCCCCCTCGGCGTTGTCGCGGTCTACGCCGCCTCCAACTTCCCCCTCGCCTTTTCCGTCCCAGGCGGCGACACCGCCAGCGCCATTGCCGCCGGCTGCCCGGTCGTGATCAAGGCCCACCCGGACCACCCGGCGACCTCCGAACTCGTCCTCGCCGCCTTGCGGCGGGCCGCCGCCGCGGGGGGCCTGCCGGAAGCCGTTGTCTCCGTGGTGCACGGCTTCGACGCCGGCCTCCATCTGATCCGCCACCCGCTCGTGGCCGCGGCCGGGTTCACCGGCTCGGTCCGCGGGGGCCGCGCGCTCTTCGATGCTGCGGCCGCCCGTCCCACGCCGATCCCGTTCCATGGCGAACTCGGCTCGCTCAACCCGGTCGTCGTCACTGCGGCAGCAGCGGCCGAGCGCGCCGACGAGATCGGCTCGGGCCTCGCGGCGTCCGCGACCCTCGGGCTCGGTCAGTTCTGCGTCAAGCCCGGCCTGGTGCTCGTGCCTGCCGGAGAGCCGGGTGACCGCCTCGTGGCCGCGCTGGCCGAGGCACTCGCCGATGTCACCCCCGGAGCCCTGCTGGACCACCGCATGCGCGATAACTTCCTCGACGGTGTGGCCGAGCGCTCGGGGCTGGCGGGTGTGGAGGCACCGGTGCTCCCTGGGCCGGAAGGAGAACACGCCGTCCGAGCAGGTCTCTTGGTCGTGTCCGGGGGCACTCTGGGGGAAGGGTCGGAGCATGACGCGCTCTTTGAGGAGTGCTTCGGTCCCGTCACCGTCGTCGTCCGTTACGCCCACACGGCCCAGGTCGACGCGGTGCTCGACCGGCTTCCGGGCAACCTGACGGCGACGCTTCACGTGTCCGCCGACGAGGCCCGCGCCGGGGACTCCCAGACCGCGGACCTGCTCACCAGGCTCACCGGACTCGCCGGTCGCGTAGTCGTGAACGGCTGGCCGACCGGTGTCGCGGTCGCCGAGGCACAGCACCACGGCGGGCCCTACCCCGCGACCACATCGACATCCACGTCGGTGGGGGCCACGGCAATCGAGCGTTGGCTGCGTCCGGTCGCCTTCCAGAACACGCCGGACCCGCTGCTCCCGCCGGAACTGCGCGACACCAACCCGATGGGCCTTCCGCGCCGTGTGAACGGACGCCGGGAAGCCTGAACCCGCCTCCGGTCGGCGAGCCACAGCGGACCTCGGGCTTGCGTCGCACGAACGCGTTCACGGCTCCAGGAGGAGGCCGGAGGTCACACGGGTCACGGTGCCGGTGATGCCGCGGGCGGCAGGAGAGGAGAGGAACAGGACGGTCGCGGCGACGTCCTCTGCGGTGGTGATGCGGCGCAGAGCGGCGTCTTCGGCCATCTCCCGACGCACCGCTTCCGCGGATCGGCCTTGCTCCTGGGCGAGGGTTTCGATCCAGGCCGCGAGCTTCTCGTTGTCGGTGCTGCCGGCCGAGACGACGTTGACACGCACGCCGTCCGGACCGACTTCCCGAGCCATGGTGGCCGAGGCGATCTCCATGGCCGCCTTGGTGGCCGAGTAGGCAGCCAGCTCGGGGGCCTTCAGCCGCGGTGCCTCGCTGCTGATCTGCACGATCGACCCGCAGTCCGACTTGCGCAGATGGGGGAGCGCGGCACGGCTGACCTCCAATACTCCGAGGACGTTGACTTCGAACGCGCGACGAAACTCCTCGCGGGCCAGGTGCTCTACAACGCCTCGCGGGCAGTACGTCGCGACGTTGACGACGATGTCCAGGCGTCCGAGTTCGGCCACGCCGGCGTCGATCATTGCGTGCACTGCATCCGGCGCCGCGATGTCGGTGGGCACGGCGAGGACGTATCGCCCGGTGGTCTCTGCGATCTCGTGCGCGAGTGCGCGGAGCGGCTCGGGCCGGCGTGCGGCGAGGACAAGGTCGGCGCCTGCCTCCGCAAGGGCAGCCGCGGTGGCGCGTCCGATGCCCGGGCCGACGCCTGCCACGACGGCGACGCGGCCGTCCAAGACGCCGAGAGGCTGCAAGCCTGCCGAACCCCTCTGAGTGTTCGAGGTCATGCGTCCGCCGCCAAGTCCTCTTCGGGGACAGGCTTCCAGACGACGCCGTTGATGTGACTGCCGCCGCCGACGAAGAGGGTGTTGCCGGTGACGTAGCGGGAGTCGTCGGAGGCGAGGAACAGCGCGGCACCGCCGATGTCGGCCTCCGGGTCGCCCATGCGGCCCATGGGATTGTTCGCCTCGGCAGCAGCCGCCAGCTCGGGATTGGCTGCGGCAAATGCGGCGAAGGCTTCGGTCTTGGCCCCCGGGCAGATCACGTTGGCGCGGATCTGATGGTGCGCCCACTCGCGTGCCGCCGAACGGGTGAGCGCCCGGAGGGCTTCTTTGCCGACGTTGTATTCGGCTGTGTAGAGGTGGGCGTTGACCCCGTTGAGGGAGCAGATGTTGATGATGGAGCCGCCACCGGCGTCGCGCATGGGTTCGAATGCGGCACGCATCGTCCACCAGCCTGCCCACAACCCCATGTCGAGCCCGTGGGCGAACATGGCGTCGGTCTTGTTCTCCAGGCGGTTGGTGTGACCGCCGCCCCACGCGTTGTTGACCAGGACGTCGATGCGCCCCCATCGCTGTACGGCGGAGTCGACCAGGCCGATGGCGAACTCGCGGTCGGTCACATCCCCGACGAGCGTGAGCGTCTCGACGCCGAACTCGTCGCCGAGCTGCCGTGCGACGTCGTGCGCAGGCTGGTCACGAAGGTCGTTCACGACGATCCGGCAGCCTTCGGACGCGAATCGGCGGGCGATGCCCCTTCCGATACCCGCGCCGGAGCCCGTGATCACCGCAACGTGATTCTGGAGGCGTGGCATGGATGCTTCTTCCTGTCCTGGTCGTCGAGTTGCCCCGGGAGTCTTCGGCGGGGGCGCGGTCCCTGTCACAGCGCCCCCGCCGAAGGTCACAGCGTCTTCAGGAAGTCGGAGATGTGGCCGGTGACACGGGCGATGGCGTCGTCGTCGAGGCCATGGTTGCCGGAGACGAGGATGCCCTGCTTCATGACCTGGTCGGCGTTCGGCAGTCCGCCGCCGGCGATGCGGTACGCCGCGTTCTTCAGCATCGGGTGCCGGGTCACGTTGCCGGTCCACACCGTGCGCGTGTCGACGCCGCGCGGCTCCAGGTACTGCTGGAGGTCGCCACGCGTGAACGGGGCGTCCGGGCGGATCTGGAACGTGTAGGTGTGCCAGGCGGTTTCGAGACCCTCCAGTTCGCGCGGGAGGATGAAGTACTCCGGGTACTGCCCGAGGAACTCGGTGTAGAGCTGGAAGTTGCGGCGCCTGCGGGCGAAGTTCACCGGCACCTTCTTCAGCTGCTCGACGCCGAAGGCCGCGCTGATCTCATTGGGCTCGAAGTTCCAGCCCAGCTCGTCGAAGATGAACCCGCTGTCGTACGCGACGCCGTCCAGGTCCTCCCAGTAGCTGCGCTCGCCCTTGCCGCCGAAGACCTGGACCTCGGAGCGGCGCCCCCAGCGGCGCAGCAGCAGGCAGCGCTCGCGCAGTTCGTCGTCGTCGAGCAGGACCATGCCGCCGGTGCCGCCCGCGGTGATGATGTGCGACAGCGCGAAGCTGGTGACCGAGATGTCGGCGCGGGTGGCGGTCGGGGTACCGCGCAGTTTGGGGCCGAGCGAGTCGCAGCCGTCCTCGATGACCTTGAGGCCGTGACGGTCGGCGACTTCGCGTACGACGTCCCAGTCCGGAGCGTTGCCGACAAGGTTGGGAAGCAGGATCGCCTTGGTCTTGTCGGAGACCGCGGCTTCCAGCAGGGAGACGTCGACGTTGAAGGTGTCCGGCTCGACGTCCACGAACACCGGCACCAGCCCGGCACGGACGATCGGTGCGACGTCGGTGGAGAAGGTCAGCGGCGAGGTGATGACCTCGTCGCCGGGCTGGAGGCCGAGCAGTTCGACGGCGAGGTACAGAGCCGAAGAACCGGAGTTGCACATGATGCCGTGCCGCTTGCCGGTCATCTCCGCCACCCGCCGCTCCATCTCCGCGACGTTCGCGCCGATGCCCAGCTTCCCGCTGCGCAGGACGCGGTTGACCGCCTCGATTTCGGCTTCGTCGTAGACGGCGGAGATGTAGAGCACGCGCTTGTCGTCGTCAGTCATGGGACGTCCCTGTCGGATCGAGTGATGAAGGCGGTCAGGGGTGCGCCGAGCTCGAACCTGCCCTGCCCGGACGATCGCCGGCCGCGCTTCGGGGCGGCAGCAGGCCGGGCGCTCACCCGGGGCCGGCCCGTGGTGGCGAAACGACACGCACCCAAGATCTGACGCTGCGTCAGTTCTTGCATGTTAGCCATCATGGCTATGATTGAACAAGGAGCTTGGCCCCGTTTTTGTGTATGCGCTACGCAACAGTGCGGGCGGGGGGTGGGGGGCGCCCCCGGCCGCCGCCCGGGGGCAGGCCCCCGGGACCGGCGCCCTGCTGGCTGCTGCCGGTCGCTCCCGCCCTGGGCCGGATGCTTCTCCGGCGCCTTCGGGGACGACGTTCAGCTGCTGCTGATGACGAACTTCTGGGTCGCGGGATCGTACTTCGACGTTCGGACCGGGATATTGCCGGCGGGTGTCTCCTTCGAGTAAGTCGCCGGCTCCGCGTACGTCGGGATGGGGAAGGACCCGAGAGCGAAGCCCGCGTTCTGGAAGGTCTCGTAGTTGAGGTCCTTCCCGGCCTTCTCGGCGATGGCCTTGAACAGGCCCAGGTTCTGGCAGGCCGTAGAGACGGCGGCGCCCAGGTCAGGCGCACCCGGGGCCAGCGTCGCGGGATCGACGAGCTTCCCCTTGAGCTCCGGGGAGGCTGCCTCCACGGTGGCGACGCACTCGCGGTTGCCGGAGCCCAGCCAGTCGCTGCGGAAGCCGAGCGCCATCGCGTCGGTCAGGGTCGTGAAGTCGTGCTTGCCCTTGTCGCCGGTGTACCCCGCGGCCTGACCCATGTCGGTGAACAACAGGCGCGGTCGGTACTTGGTCTGTTCGAGGACCGGCGGGAAGGAGGCACCCATGTTGCCGACCACGACGATGGTGTCGACGCCCGACGCCTGGAACTTCTGGATGAACACGCCGGTCTGCTGGCCGACCGCTGCCGGGTCCTGCGGAGGCGCGTCCAGGACGGCCGTCTCGACCGGTGTGACGCCGAGCTTTTGGAGCGCGGGGATGACGCTGTCCTTCATCACCGCCTGCTCGTAGACGTTGGAGATGACGGCGACCTTCTTGCCGGCGAGAGAGTTGTTCGCGGCGAGAAGGGGCATGCCTTCGGCGAGTTCGTCGCCGCCCCGGTAGAAGGCGAACCACGGTGCCTGGGCTTGGGCATACCGTTTGGCGGTGAGCGCGCCCCCGATGATCGCGGTCTTGTTGGTCTGCACGTAGCACAGCGGCTCGTCGCCGTTGAAGCTGCCGAGGACCGCGAAGACCTTCTCGTCCTGGGTGAGTTTGACGCAGGTCTCCTGCGCTGCCGCGGGCGAGATCAGGTTGATCTTGGCGTACACCGGGACGATCTTGCGCCCGTTGATCCCGCCGGCGTCGTTGATCTGCTTGATCAGTGCGTTGTATGCCCCTTCTTGGTCGCCGCGGTCGATGTTGACGAACTGCCGAATGCTCTCCAGGTCCGGGTAGGTGATGCCGATCCTGATGGTGTCGTAGCTGACGCCAGGGGAGACCTTGGGCGCCGGCGGTGCTGCGGCGGGGCCGGACGGACCGGTCGCGTCGTCTTTCTTCTCGGCTGTGCAGCCGGCGACGGCGAGGGCGGCGGCCGTCGCGATCGCGATTGCGGCCCGACGTCTGGCGCGGTGCGGAGTGGACATGAGGCGTGGTCCGTTTCTGGTCGTGGCGCGGTACGGAGGACTGCGGAAGGGAAGGCGGCCGCCTTGAGCGGGCGCGGTGATGCCCGGTGGAACGGCCAGGGCGCCGAGGTAGTCCGGCATGACGACGCTGAGTGCGACAGCCCGCCTGTCGATGCCGAAGTCGAGAGGCGCAACGGGATGAATCGACGTACCTGAACGAAGGCGTCTAAATCATCAGAAGTCGTGTCGTACGTATTTACTGCGGGAGTGGGTGGAGCGTAGCCCCTGTAGGTTGCACGCGCTACCACTTGCTGCTGGAATTTCTCGGGGCCGCTGTAGCGGCCGGCGCTGCGGACTCGGCGGTGTGGGCCGATTTTTGTGTAGGCGTTACGCTCGCTGGGTTTGACAGGCTCGTCCGCGTTGACGGTCGGGGCCTCGGGACACGCGCGGCAGAGGGCGCATCAAGAGAACCGGTGCTTCCCGGGCAACGCGCGGAAGGAGCGGCCGTCCGGCAACCGTACGTCGGCTTCGGTGCCTGGCGGGACTGTGACCTCAAGGGCGAAGGCGTTCCCCTCGACCCGCCAACCGGAGGCGATGGTTCCATACGGCGACGCGAACTCTGCCCGGGCACTGGTGAGTCCGCCGCCGGGCGTCGGGGCGATGGTGAACCTCCGATAGCCGGCCGATCCTTGATCGGGATCCTCGGGGGGACGGATGCCGGCGACGCGGGTGTGCAGGAACGAGATCACTGCGCCCTTGCTGTAGTGGTTGAGGGACGCGTGCGCCTTCCCGGCGGCATCGATGCCACCCCATTCCTCCCAGACCGTCGTCGCACCGCGGTCGAGCATCGTCAGCCAGGAGGGCTCCTTGCTCTGCAGGAGGAGCTCGTAGGCGACATCGAGGTGGCCGGTGTCGGCGAGCACCGGCAGAAGCAGCGGAGTGGCGAGAAAGCCAGTGCCCACCGTGGTGCCGGCTGCGCGGATCAACGTGACAAGCCGATCCGCGGTCGCGCCGCGGAGTTCGTCGGGCACCAGGCCGAAGGCAAGGGCCCGGACATGTGTGGCCTGGGTGCCAAGGGTGAGCGTGCCGTCCTCGGTGATGTACTCCGTGCGCCACGCGCGCAGCACGTTCTCGGCCAGGCGATGGAAGCGCGCGGCGTCGTCGATGTGTCCGGTCAGCGTGGAGATGCGGGACAGCAAGTGCGCTGAGCGGTAGAGGTAGGCAGTCGCGACGGCTCCTTGGTCCATCGTGCGGAAGTCGCCCTGCCCACCATCGGGTTCGCACCATTCACCCCAGTGGAAGCCGGCATCCCAGAGGAACTCCTCGTGCGGCTCGGGTTCGGCGCGGTTTGCTGCCCGGTCGGGGTGGCGGCGGGTGCGGGCGCGCTCGGCGGCGAAGTCGACCCAGCGGACCATCATGGGGCGGAATTCGCGCAGGATCTCCAGATCGCCGTACACCCGGTACAGCTCCCACGGGACTATCACCGACGCGTCGCCCCAGCCGGACGAGCCCGCGAACTGGTCGAGCAGTTCGGAAGGCAGGTGCTGGACCGCTCGGCCCCCGGGGTCGGGTGCGAAGTTGGTGAGGCATCCGTCGTCCCACTGGTCGACCGCCAGGTCCCGCAGCCATTTGACGGAGAAGCCAGCGACGTCATACAAGAATGCGGCGGTGGGCACGTACAGCATCCAGTCGCCGGTCCACCCCGCGCGCTCCCGCTGGGGACAGTCGGTCGGGATGTCGCACGCGTTGCCCCGGAAGCTCCAATCGGCGATGTCGTGGAGCCGGTTGACGCGCTCGTCGCTGCACTCGAAGCGCCCGGTGCGGCGCAGGTCGGTGTGCACCACCACGCCGGTCACGTCGTTTGCCGAGAGGTCCCGACTGGCACCGTCGACTTGGACGTAGCGGAATCCGTGGGTCGTGTGCCGGGGCTCGAACACCTCGTCCGGACGACCCGCGCCGATCACTCGGTCCACCTGGCCTCCAGGGAGTAGCACGCCATCGCTCATGAAGTCGACGGCGCGGAAGTGGTCCATGTCGACGCTGCCGCCTTCGCCGAGCGCCTCGCCGTGATGCAGGGTCAGTTCGTCGCCCGCCGGGACGTTCAGGCGGATCCACCCGTTGATGTTCTGGCCGAGGTCGATCACCTGCGCGCCGGACGCCAACCGGGTGGAGGAGATGGGGGTCAGTTCCGTGACCCGCCGCATGCCCGGTGCCGGCGAGGCGGTCAGCCGGGCGAAGTCCGCGTAGAGGCCATCGCCGACCTCGCGTACCTTGGCCCACCCCGAGTCGTCGAAACCCGGCCCGGGCCAACCAGGTCGGGCCAGCCGGAGATCATGCGTCTCGCCGTCCATCAGATCCGCCGCCGTGATTTCTCCGGTGGCGCAGGTCCAGGTGTCGTCCGTCCCGATGACGGTGGTTGTTCCGTCGCCGTGCTCCAGGTGCAGTTGGCAGAGCAGCGCCGTGCGGTTCCCGAAATTGTCGGCAAGGCGCATGGCGCCGGCGCGGCCGCGGAACCAGCCGTCGGACAGGACCGCGCCGAGTGCGTTCGGCCCCGCCGCGACCAGGTCGGTCACGTCGTATGTCTGCACATGAAGGTTGTCGCGGTACGCCGTGAAGCCAGGCGTCAGCTCGAGGTCGCCGACCCTGTGGCCGTTGAGGAACGCCTCGTACACGCCGTGCGCGGTCGCATACAGCCGGGCGCGGACGACCGAGGCCGGGACGGTGAACGCGCGGCGCAGCAGGTAGGCAGGGCGGGACCCGGCGGCAGGCGGCTCTTCGCCTTCGTGCGGTTCGATCCACCGGGACGTCCAGTCCGCCGGATCGAGGAGACCTGTCTCCCACCAGGACAGCTGGGACCAGGCACTCTCGCCGGCATCGGTCCAGACCTTGACCTGCCACTCGGTGCGCTCCGCGGACCGGGCCTCGGGACCCGTGTACGGGACCAGGACGGACTGCTCGGACGTCACGCGGCCGGAGTCCCAGGTGGCGGTGCGAAGTTGATAGGCGATCTGCTTCACCGCCATGCGGGGGAGCCGCCATGACAGGCGGGGACGGCGCAGGTGCAGACCGAGCGGCACCTCAAGGTGCTCGACGCGAAGGTGATCAGGAGCGTGCATTGGCCACTTCCGTTTCGCCAGGCCAGGACCGTCGGGCAGTCGGTACTCGGTCCTGTTCCTCGGGAGATCGTCGCGCGCTGCCGCCCATGGATCCTGCCGCGATGGTTGCGCGCGCTACTTGCGCCGATTACCGTACGACAACCTCAGTAGCACGCGCTACCACTCGTTGTGCCATCGCGCCCTTCGGAAGGGACCCCATCCCGTGCAATCCGTCCTCGCACCGGCACTCGACTGTGTGGTCGGCGCCTTGGAGACCGACGTCGAGGCCACCGGTGTCACCTTCCACCGCACCCGGCACTCCGCACGCGTGCGGTTCGCGGACCCCGCCTTCGACTTCGTGAGTGCCACACCTTCCGGGGTCCGCATCGAGATGCTCACGACGGCCGCTCAGGTGGAACTGGACGTCGTCCTGACCACCCTCGTCCCGCCGGGCCTTCCCGTGGCCGACACTCTCTTCGATCTCGTGGTGGACGGGGTGTTGCGCGCGCCGGCCGGGACGTCCGTGCAGACCGTCGTCCGGGTCGACCCCGACACGGGAGCCGTTGCGGTCGAACCCGCAGGAGTCGCGACATTGCGGTTCGACATCGGCGGCGACGCCGGTGCCGCGGAGCGGCGCGTGGAGATCTGGTTCGCCGCTGCCGCGCACGTCAGACTCCTCGACGTGCGCATTTCGACCGGCGCATCGCTGCGTCCGGCGCCGCCGTCCGGCCCGCTGTGGGTCCATCACGGAAGCTCGATCAGCCAGTGCTCGGAGGCCGACCGCCCCACCGCGACCTGGCCGGCCATCGTCGCCCGCCGGGACGGGATGTCCCTGCTGAATCTCGGACTGGGCGGACAGTGCCACCTCGACCCCTGCATGGCCCGCACCATTCGGGACCTGCCTGCGGCGACCATCAGCCTCTGCATCGGGATCAACATCGTCAATGGCGACACGATGCGCGAACGCGCCTTTGTCGCTGCGTTCCACGGCTTCATCGACACGATCCGCGACAAGCACCCGACCACGCCGATCACGATCATCACGCCGATCTTCTGCCATGCCGTGGAGCACCATCCTGGGCCCACCGTTCCCGCTTCGGTCTCCCAAGTCGGCACGGTCGAACGCGCACCCGCACTTGCTGCGGGCGCACTGTCACTGGGCCGCATTCGCGAACTGCTCCACCACCACGTCGATATCCGACGCACAGAAGGTGATGGCGCCCTGACGATCGTCGACGGACTGACCCTGTTCGGACCAGGCGACAGCGCGGACCTCCCCGACGGTCTCCACCCCAATACGGCGGGCTACCGGCGCATGGCCGAGCGCATGCGCATCCCCGTACCGGCCGAAGCTGCTCGGTAATCGCCAGTCCGGTCCATCTGCGGCCGGTCGATCGTCGGCCCCGTGCCGTCCCGGTCTCCCGAGCCGCCGCCTAAAGCCCGGTCTGCACCGACCGAGCCCGACCCCCCAGGAATGCCGTATGCAGCAGGCCCAGACCTTCAACCCGTACCTCCCCGATTGGGAGTATGTCCCCGACGGGGAACCGCGGGTGTTCGGCGACCGGCTCTACGTGTTCGGCTCGCATGACCAGTTCGCCGGGAGCACATACTGCCCCAACGACTACGTGGGATGGTCGGCGCCGCTGGACGACCTGTCCGCGTGGCGCCACGAAGGAGTTCTGTACCGGGCGACCGAGGATCCGCTCAACCGCGACGGCCGAAAGCAGCTATGGGCACCCGATGTTGTCCAGGGGCCGGACGGCCGCTACTACCTCTTTTACGCACTCAGCTTCGTTCCCCGAATGTCGGTTGCGGTTGCCGACTCGCCGGCAGGCCCATATCGCTTCCACGCGCATGTACGCCACCCCGGTGGCGCAGCGTTGGGCGAGCGCCGCGGTGACGTCTTTCCGTTCGACCCCGGTGTCCTGGTGGACGACGACGGCCGCATATATCTCTACTGCGGCTTCGCGCCCCATACCCCGTTCCTGCGCGCGAGGATCGCCGTCAAGGGCCTACGGCACGATGGTGCGTACGCGATGGAGTTGGAGCCCGACATGTGCACGCTTCGCTCCGCATCCCTCCCGGTGCTACCTGGGGTCCGCCGTGCGGCAGGCACGAGCTTCGAGCAGCACGCCTTCTTCGAAGCCGCCTCTCCCCGGAGGATCGACGGCCGCTACTACCTGGTCTACTCGTCCGCATTGGGGCACGAGCTGTGCTACGCAATCAGCGAGTTCCCTGATCGCGGTTTCGCGTTCGAGGGCACGCTGGTCAGCAACGGCGACATCGGTATCGACGGCCGCAGCGAAGCCGATGCACTCAACTACACGGCGAACAACCACGGCGGGCTCGTCGAACTCGGCGACCGGTGGCACATCTTCTACCACCGGCACACCAACCGCAGCCAACTCAGCCGCCAAGGTTGCGCCGAACCGCTGGAGCGCACCGTCGACGGCGGCTTCCGCCAGGCGGAGATGACCAGTTGCGGCCTGAACGGCGGGCCGCTGGCGGGCAGCGGTACGTACTCGGCACGGATCGCCTGCACCCTGCAAAGCGGGGACGGAGCATTCCCCTACCCGTTCCGGGCGGTCGGATCCCGGCATTGGCGTGCCCAGCCGTACCTCACACAGACCGGGGCGGACCGAGAGGGCGACGGCGACCAGTACATCGCCAACATGCGTGATGGTGCGACTGCCGGATTCCGGTACTTCGATCTCAGCGGGACCGCACGGGTCTCGGTCTCCGTCCGCGGCCCCGGATCAGGAACGATCATCGTCAGCACGGCCCCTGACGGGCCGCCCATCGCCACGATCAAGCTGGCCCCGGCTCCGGCTTCCGCCTCGGCCGTGGAGCCACGCCAGGCGGGCGCAGCACTGGCCGGCGGTGGCGCGTGCAGCGCCCTGTATTTCCGGTTCCGGGGCAGCGACAGCATCGACTTCCTCGACTTCACACTGGAGCCCCAGGCAGTGTCCGCCTAGGCGGCGCCGAGGACTGCCGCAGAAGAAGGCGCCCATGTGCCA
Organism: Yinghuangia soli; assembly: GCF_021502675.1. Classification (GTDB taxonomy): domain Bacteria; phylum Actinomycetota; class Actinomycetes; order Streptomycetales; family Streptomycetaceae; genus Yinghuangia; species Yinghuangia soli. The sequence continues at coordinate 70,231 of NZ_JAKFHA010000021.1, read as the reverse complement.
GGCCACAGGCATCGCCAGGCAGTACGCGCGGTTTGGCAGCGGTCGGCGAGTCGGGTGTGGCTGATGGTCCATCAGGCCTTGTGTCACCGGTTCCTGGGTGGGCTCGCCCCGTCGATTGCGGCACGAAGTTCCCCCAGTGCGCGGGCGGCGGCGTGGGCGGTGGTGGTGGGCTCCTGGCCGTCTAGAACCGTTGAGAACACCTCGATGCCCCACGGGGCGGTACAGCCGCGTTCGGAGAGGTCGGCGAGCAAGCTCACCAATCGGCTGTCCGACGAGGACGGCAACTCGCGTGCTGTCACAGCTTCGCGTCGGAGGTCGCGCGCGGGTATCTGGGCGGCGCCGCTGACTTGGATACCGAACACGGCTTCGGTGGGTACGTGTGTGGGCAGCCCGTGACGGTCGGGCCCTCGTTGGGCATGCCAGGTGTCGAGGAGGATGCCGCCGTTGTCGTGCCCGGCCCGCTCGACGACTTCGTAGGCTTCGCCGAGGTCCCGGATGCCGGACCAGCCGAACGGCTCGATGTGCGCCAGTGCGCCGGCGTCGCGGGCGATGTCACAGACGCGGGAAAAGGCACGGGCGGCGGCTGCGGGAGCGTCGGAGACCGCGATGCCGGCGACGTCGATGACGGTGAGCGATCGCGCGCCGAGAGCGGCGGCGACCTCGGCGAAACGCTCGGGGGTGTGCAGGCGGTACGCGGTGACGGCCGTGTGCTCGGGCAGCCATGCCATCGGGCCGTCGATCTCGGCGACGCGCAGGCCGAGATCGGCGAGCAGCCCGCGCAGGTCCTCATCGCGCCAGCCTTCGGCGCGGGCCTGGTCGTATTCGCTCACGTAGACGGAGATGCTGCTGAAGCCCGCGGCCGCCGCGGCCCGCGCGGTCTCCGGCAGTCCCGCACTGCGCAGGGTCGCCGAGCACAGCACCGGTTCCCAGACGGGGATCGATGCCTCGGTCACGAGCTGAGCGGCCTTTCGCGTGGGTCGGGGTGCGCCGCGCGTGAACGGGGCTGCGGCCGGACCTCAGCCGGTCGGTTCGGCAATGGCAGTGTAGGTGAACGTGGTGAGCACGGCTTCGACGGCGAGGGCTTCCACGCCGATGACGCGGCCGGTGAAGCCGCTGGCTACCTCGGTCGAGATATAGCGGCCGTCGATGTCGGCAAGGGCCTGGAACCCGTCGTCTGCGAGATAGCCGAGTCGGAGGCGGTCCGGGCCGTTGTGCGGGCTGGGCATGTCCGCGTTGTCGACGCTGCGGATGACCAACGGGCGGTCCTCCGGTATGCCGTGCGCGGCCGCGAAGGTCTGGTCGAAGGGGCCGACGACCGCGCGTGCGGTGACGACGTCGCCGTGCCGTTGTACGCCGGCCCAGTGGTCGTCGTCGATCCGCACGACGAGTGCCACGTCCCCTGAGGAGACGGTTGCCGCAGCCTCCCACCGTGCGTCTCGGGCCCGCACGGCCAGTAGGCGCCGCGCCTCGCGTTCATCGGGCGCGCGGCCTGCGGCGAGGGTCACCCCGTTGCGGCCATGGCGGCGGGCGAATGCGCCGGGGACGGCACCAGGGGAGATCCATCGAGGGTGGAGAACCGGGTCGGCGAAGTCGTCAGTGAAAGAGGTCTGCGTCGCGGGCACGGAGAAGGCGTCTTCGTTCACCGCCGGCCAGTCGTCGATCCAGTCGACGCCGGCGAGGAAGGTCTCGCGTCCGTTGACGTGGAACATGGGGGTGCTGCCGCGCGGGCGGACGCCGAGGTGGACCATCGCCCAGCTACCGTCGAGCAGTTCGACGAGGTCTGCGTGCCCGGTGTTTTGTACGGGATGGCCGGTGCTTCGGTGGGACAGGATCGGGTTGTCCGGATGGGGCTCGAACGGCCCTGTGATGGACCGGGAGCGGGCGACAGATACGGCGTGGCCGCGCTCCGTCCCGCCTTCGGCTATGACCAGGTACCACCACCCGTTCCTGCTGTAGAGGTGGGGCGCTTCCGGGTATGCGAGGCCGGTGCCGCTCCACAGGGATTTGGGCTCGGAGAGCAGTTCACCGGTCTCCGGATCGACCGCGGCCTGGGTGATGCCGCCCGCGCCGGCCCAGGTGAGATGACAGGTTCCGTCCTCGTCCCACGCCAAGTCCGGATCGATGCCTATCGCGCCAGGGGCGTACACCGGGTCCGACCAACCCTTCGCGGGATCGGTGGAGTGCACGATCAACTGCCCCTTGGCGTGCTCCAGCACGTTGGTGGTGACGAGCCAGAACTTCCCCTCCCGGTGGCGGAGTGTCGGGGCGTAGACCCCGGTGCTGGCTGCCGCGAGGCCGCCGAGGACCCGCAGTTGCTCCGGCCGGTCGAGTGCGTTGCCGATCTGCTCCCAGTGGATCAGGTCGGTGCTGTGGAACACCGGGACGCCGGGGAAGTACTCGAACGTGGACGCAGCGAGGTAGTACCCGTCGCCCGCTCGGCAGATCGTGGGATCCGGATAGAAGCCGGGCAGGATGGGGTTCACGTTCATGACGCGTCCTTTCCGGGGCATGCCCCGACGCACGAAGCCAAGCAGGCGGTACCTGCCGCGCCAACCGGGACCCTAGACTGGTCAGGTTGCGCGCGCAACCTGCGTGGCTGGAGGGAGCGCAGAGGGTGCCGTGCGCGGTCGGTCGACTTTGTGCAGGGGTTGCGCGGCATGCGTTGACTGTCCGGAGTCGCATTGCCTAGTGTCGTCAGCGATATTTCGTAAGTCTTACGAAATATCGAACATCGACGTTCTTCGAGGCTGTCCGGGTGGATGGCCCCGTGCCCGAATCGAGCGACGCCGACAGCGCCTATCGCGCGGGCGCGAGCCAGCCCTCGCGATGTACGGCCCCAGGGAGGAATAGCATGATCCGCAGTGCCTTCAACCGGGACTGGGAGTTTCGCCCGAGGTCTGGCCCGTTCGCCGAGTTCATGGGCCCGCCAGGACCGTTCGAGGCTGTCACGCTGCCGCACGACGCGATGTTCGCTCGGGAGCGCCACGCCGGTGGGACGGCCACCCTGGGGTTCTTTCCCGAAGGCGCTTACGAGTACCGCAAGACGTTCCATGTGCCCGAGGAGCACCGCGGGCGGCGGGTTGCGATCGAGTTCGAGGGCGTCTATCGGAGCGCGATGGTCTACATCAACGACGAATTCGCCGGGCAACGGCCTTTCGGCTACTCGTCGTTCGCGGTCGCTGCGGACAACTTCCTCCGGTACGGCGAGGACAACGAGATCCGCGTGGAGTGCCGTACCCACCATGACTCGCGCTGGTACTGCGGTGCGGGGATCTACCGTGACGTCCACCTCGCGGTCGGTGGCATGACCCACATCCCCTTGGACGGCATCCAGGTCACCACGCCGGACGTCGACGAGGAGCGCGCCGTGGTCGACGTTGCCACGGTGGTCGAGCATCACGGCCCCACGCGCGCGACGGTCGACGTGGCGATACAAATCTGCGACGCCGAGGGCGCGGTGGTGGCTACCGACAACACTGTCGTTTCCGTCTTCCCCGGAGAGCCTGCCACCGTCCGCCGGCGGCTCTACGTCACCGACCCGGCACTGTGGAACGTCGACACCCCCGCTCTCTACGCGGTGAACGTCTCCTTGCGCGACAGTGCCGGGGTCGTCGACGAGGACCAGGCCACGTTCGGCATCCGCACACTGCGTCTGGACCCGCAGCACGGTCTCCGCATCAACGGCGAGCCGGTCAAACTGCGGGGCGCCTGTGTGCACCACGACAACGGCGTCATCGGCGCCGCCACCATCGCTCGCGCGGAAGAGCGCCGCGTCCAACTGCTCAAGGCCGCCGGCTTCAACGCGATCCGAAGCGCCCACAACCCGCTGAGCAAGGCGATGCTCGACGCGTGTGACCGCTTGGGCATGCTGGTGATCGACGAAGCGTTCGACATGTGGACGCACAACAAGACCGATCACGACTACGCCCTGGACTTCCCCACGTGGTGGGAGCGCGACCTCGAGGCCCTGGTGCGCAAGGACTTCAACCGCCCCAGCGTCGTCATGTACTCGATCGGCAACGAGATCCTCGAACTGGGAAATCCCAGCGGAGCTGCCTGGGCGCGACGACTCGCCGAGAAGACCCGTCTCCTCGACGGCACCCGCTACGTCACGAACGGCGTCAACTGCCTGCTGCCGCTGCTGCGCGACGTCGTCGCCGAGGTCAACAGCAGCGGAGCGGACCACGCGAACCTCAACGAGATGATGGCCGAGATGGACGACGCGGTGAACACCATCAGCGCGTCCGAACTCGCCACGAGGCGGACCGAGGAGGCCTTCGCGGTCCTGGACGTGGCAGGCATGAACTACGCGGACGCACGCTACGAACTGGATCGCGAGCTGTTCCCCAGCCGGATCATTGTCGGCACCGAAACGCTCGCGAAGTCGATCGACACCAACTGGCGCCTGGTCCTCGACAACGGCCACGTGCTCGGCGACTTCACCTGGACCGGCTGGGACTATCTCGGGGAACCCGGCATCGGCCTCGTCGGCTATGCGGACCAGGCCGCGGCCTTCGCCGAGTCCGGGCAGTTCCCGTTGCTGCTGACCGCGTCGGCCGGAGACATCGACATCACCGGCCACCGGCGCCCCGCCTCGTACTACCGCGAGATTGTCTTCGGACTGCGCAAAGACCCTTACATCGCGGTGCAGCGTCCGTCCGGCTATGGACGAGAGACCATGTCATCGCCGTGGGCCTGGACGGACACGGTGTCGAGTTGGACGTGGGACGATCCTGCAGGCTCCCCGGTCAGGATCGATGTCTACAGTGACGCCGACGAAGTAGAACTCGTGTGCAACGGGGAGACCGTCGGCAGGGCGCCGGCCGGGGAAAAGCACCGCTTCCGCGCCGAGTTCGACACCACCTTCGACCCTGGCGAGCTCATCGCCGTGGCGTACCGCGGTGGACGTGAGCAGGGCAGGCACCGTCTGGTCACCGCCACGGGGCCCCTGGTAATGGTGGCAGCTGCGGACCGCACAGTGGTGCGTGCGGACGATTCCGATCTTGCATACGTCGCAATCGAGTTGCGCGACGCCGATGGGAACGTCCAACGCAACCGTGACCGCCTGGTGGAGGTACAGGTGTCCGGCCCGGCCGTGCTCCAGGGATTCGGCAGCGCCAACCCGGTGACCGAGGAGTCGTTCATCGACCCTGGCCACACCACCTATGAGGGCCGGGCACTCGCCGTCGTCCGTCCGACAGCGCCCGGACGGATCACCGTCACTGCTTCGGCGGCGGATTGCGACGACGTCACCGTCGAGATCCACGCCAGGTGAGCCGTACCGAAGTCGTCCTGCCGAGCTCGCCCCACGCGGGAGTACTCATGTCCCACAGCGGTACGCAGAGTCCATGGCTGATCCCCGAACTGGCCGCGCTCGTCGCCGCAGCGCCGCCGAGCTGGCCGCTGACGCCGGATTCCCTCCCGGAGACGCGGCGGCGCGTCCACAGGCAGATGGTACGCGCGGCCGCGCCGCGTCCGGTGTACGCAGTGATCGACCGCAACCTCCCAGGACCGGCCGGTCCCATCCCGATCCGTGCCTACAAGCCCCGCCGCGAGAACGGCCTTCCCGTCCTGGTGTACGCGCACGGAGGCGGGTGGGTGATGGGCGGTCTGGAGACTCACGACGCGCTGTGCCGCGAGGTTGCCGAGCGCGCCGGCGTCGTCGTGGTCTCGGTCGACTACCGACTGGCCCCGGAAAGCCCCTTCCCCGGACCGCTGGAGGACTTCTACGCCGCGGCGCAATGGGTCGCCGGCAATGCCACTCAGGTCGGTGGCGATTCCGCACGGGTCGCCGTGGGCGGCGACAGCGCGGGCGGCAATCTCGCCGGCGCGGCCTGCCTGCTCGCACGGGATCGCGGCGAGCGCCAGTTCGCGTTCCAGTGGCTGGCCTATCCGGGCCTCGACGGCGCCTCGGAACGCTCGTCCTGGAGCACGTACGCCGACGGTCCCGTCGTGAGTGCGGCCAATGCCCGGGTCATGTGGAAGATGTACGCCGGCGCCGTCGACCTCCGACATCCGCATCTTTCCCCGCTGCATGCCGCCGACCTGTCCGGTCTCCCGCCTGCGCTGATCGTCACTCCGCAGCACGACCACGGACACGACGACGCGGCGGCGTACGCCCAGCGGCTGCACGACAGCGGCGTCCGTGTCACGTTCGCGTCGTTCGACGGCATGTGCCACGGATTCCTGTCGTTCCACGGCCAGGTCTCAGGATGCTTGGACGCACTCGACGAGTGCTGCGGTCACATCCGCAAGGCGCTCGGCCCGCGAGAGCCTGGCGCATCCGTGGATCAGTCGGGAGAGACCACCCCAGATATTTAGCGGATGTCATACACTAAAGCCTCTCGTACATGATCAGCCGTGCAGGGGCGCCCAGGCTCGGTTTGGAGCCTTACCTGTTCATGCGCCCGCCGGCCGTCGGTACCTTTGCAGAGGCAGGCCAGGAGAAAATCGCGATGACCATCGACATTCAGCACCTCAACAACGTGCTCAGGCCCGCATCCGCACCGCGGGTGGTCCAGGACCTCTACTCGGACGACCAGCACGAACGCATACTGGGCGTACTCAAGGAGCGGGGGCCGTGGCCCACGATCACCGCCCACCACTTCGACTCCGTCGAGGAGTTGTTGGCAACCTCGAACGGGGGCGTTCCCGAGCGTATCGACTTCACCCTCGACGACATCGCATCGGCGCACTTCCGCGGATTCTTCGCCGAGAACTCCGTGCTCCACTACCCGGAACTGCACGACTGCTTCTACAACGCCCGGTTCCTCGAACTGGCCAAAGACTACTGGGGTGCGCAGTATGCCCGCCCGACCATGATGCTGTTCAACCTGTGCGGCCCCCACCACAGCGGCCTGTCGTCTCACCTCGACGCGGTCACGTTCCGCGGTGTCCGCTTCGAGAACTCGCCGATCTGGCTGCAGAACGTCATGGGCCGCTCCGGCCTGTTCACCGAGCACGTCGTCAAGATGGCGCAGGTGATCACGTGGTGGTATCTCGGCGAGAACGGGACGTTCACGTACTGGCCCGACGGGCCTCTCGGGGAACCGCAGCGCCTCGAACACCCGCTGTGGAACAAGGGCGTCGTCGTCCAGAACGAGATGATGTTCCACCGCGGCGACCCCGTCGGCCGCCCCGACGAGCGCGATGTCACCGGCATGAAACATCGGTCGCTCATCGGCTACGACGCTGCCCGCGACGAGTGGGCCGTCACCACTGACGGCGCGACCGTGCACACCTACCAGCCGAACCAGATGCGCCTGTTGGTCCACTGGAACGCCGAGGTCTACAAGGACCTCGACGAGGTGAAGAAGAGCATGGATCACTCCGACGACCTCACGCATGACGTCGTGTTCGAGCGCCTGCTCGCCGACATGCACGCCCGCGGCATGAACGTCGCCGAGCCCTCGGACCCGCTGCACGACAAGGAGTTCATCCGCGCGCTGATCTCCGCATACTCCATCAGCCCGGCCACCGACTGGGCCACACCGACCGCCTGACCACCGCAGACAGCCTCGCCCCCGCCGGCATCGGGGGCGAGGCTTTCCGCTGTCACACGGCAAGACGCAGGCGCCACGATCCTGGCGGGGAAGTCGGATCGTGGCGCCTGCAAGCGGGCCGCCGGTTGCGCCGTGGGTTCAGGCTTCGGCGGCGCCGGCCCGAGGGTTGGCCTTGACGAGAAGGTCATCAAGCATCGGCTGCGTGAACCGTCCCGCGCTGTACGTCACCATCTGGGTCAGGGAGACTCCGAAGGCGGCCGCCAGGGCATCTTCGTCCAGCCCGCCGAGCAGCTCCAGAAGCGCGGGGCCCGCGAGGGGGTGATCCAGACACTCCCGCACGGTGCTGTCCGCGGTGATCGGGACGAGGGTGCCGTGGAGCGCAGGGGGGCGGGTCGCGTCTTCGAACTCGTCGACGGCGGTGGCCGCGTCCTGCACCGTCGTGGTGCTGAACAGCGCGCGGTCTCCGCCGAGTCGGACCTCGTCGCCGACCAGTGTCACGGCATGGCGCAGCCGTGCGTCGGTCGACGAACTGCCGATGACGAAACGCACCTCACCGGGCTCGACGACCCAGCCGTCCGGCTCGTCCCACAGTGCGAACATGCTCGCCGGTACCTCGACCGTCACCCGGGCAGCAGCTCCGGCCGCCAGCGGGATCCTGCGGAAGGCCACCAGCACGCGGGCCGGCCGTACGGTGCGGCCGACCACGTCGCGGCCGTACACCTGCACGACCTCTTCCCCGTCCCGATCACCGGTGTTCTCCACAGTGAACGCCAGCCGCACCACGCCGTCGGTCGGGACGTCCAGTGCCTCGACCGCGAGGTCCCGGTAAGCGAACGAGGTGTAGCTGAGCCCGTGGCCGAACGGGAAGACCGCGGCGGTCGACCCGTCCACGTAGGCGAACGGCTGCTGGTTGCGCCAGTAGGGCACCGGCGCGGCTCCCACCGAGCCGAGGAGCGCGATGGGCAAGCGCCCTGCAGGGTTGACGTCGCCGAAGAGCACTGCCGCGGCCGCGCTGCCGGCTTCCTCGCCGCCGAAGAAGGAACTGACGATGGCGGGCACCGAGTCGGCCATCCAGTCCAGCACGAACGCGCGTCCGTGGCTGAGCACCACCACCGTGGGCGTGCCCGTGGCGACGATGGCCTCGACCAGTTCGCGTTGCACACCGGGAAGGGCGCACGTGGCGCTGTCGAGCCCCTCGCCGACGGTGCCGAAGGCGGTGATACCCGCCTGGTCGCCGACCACGACGACGGCCACTTCTGCCGCCGTCGCGGCCCGCACGGCGGCGTCGAAGCCGGAGCGGTCGTCGGTTGCGATGCCACACCCCTGCTCGAACAGCACGGCGGTGTCACGGCCCACACGGGCGCGAATGCCCTCCAGGAACGTCACCACCGGTACGGACTCGACCAACAGGCTGACGTCGTCCGCGCCCGTCTTGCCGGCCAGTTCGGCCACGTCCTCCGGCTTCGCCAGAGGATCGGCCGCGTGCGCGAACCGCCTGACCATGCTGTCCAGGACCTGGTAGCTGTAGTTCCCAAGCTGGCCGAGTGCGCGGTCGGCGTTGGGGCCGATCACCGCAATGGTGCCCACGTCGGGGCTCAGCGGCAGCAGATTCGTGCCGTCGACGGGATCGTTCTTGAGAAGGATCACCGACTTCTCCGCAATCGTGCGGGCGAGCGCGCGCTCGCCCGGGGCGTCCAGGGTCTCGGGAACGAGGTCCAGATCCGCGTACGGGGTGTCGAAGAGGCCCAGCCGGAACTTGGCGCGCAGGACGGCGGCGACCGCCCTGTCCAGATCGGCCTCGGACAGCAAGCCGGACCGGATCGCCTCGGCCACCTGCGCGGCGGAGACCCGGTTGTCCAGATCAGCGTCGACTCCGGCGCGCAGTGCCTGTGCCAGCGCCGCCGGGGTGCCTTCGGCGGTGCCGTGCTTGGTGTACAGCTGGTTGACGGCCCCCAGGTCGCTGATCACGTGCCCGTCGAACCCCAGGTCTTCGCGCAGCAGCTTGCCGAGGTACTGGCCGGATCCGGTGACCGGCACGCCATCGATGTCGTTGTACGACGGCATGACCGCGCTTGCTCCACCGGCCCGGATGGCCATCTCGAAAGGCAGGGCGTGGATTTCGCGGACTTCACGCGGTCCGAGGTGGGCCGGCTCGGTGTTGCGGCCGCCTTCGCTCGCGCTGTATCCGAGGAAGTGCTTGAGGGTGGCGATGACAGGGACCCCGCCGACGGCGTTCTGGAGACCGCGCACGAACGCCGTTGCCATGTTCCCCACCAGGTACGGGTCTTCCCCGTACGTCTCCTCGACCCGGCCCCATCGCGGGTCGCGGGCGACGTCGGCGAGCGGCGACAGGGCCTGACGGACGCCCAACGCCACCATCTGGCGCCCGATCGTCCGCCCCATCTGCTCGACGATCTCCGGCTCCCAGGTGGCGGCCTGCGCGATCGCGTCCGGGAAGGTCGTCGCGTCGCGCACCTTCAATCCGACGAGGGCCTCCTCGGCGATGAGCACCGGAATGCCGAGTCGGGTGCCCTCGACGTGCTTGCGCTGCAACTCGTTCCCCCGCTTGGCCGCTTCGCGAGGCGGCAGATCGAGCGTCGACAACGAGGCGACGACCGTCCCCCACCCGGCCTCCGGCGGCGTGTGGACGTCGACGGCGGAGCCGAACGGTGCCGCCGTCTGCGCGGCCTTCTCCTCGAGGGTCATCCTGCTCAGCAGGTCGCCGACGCGGTCCTCCACAGAGCGTGAAGGGTCGCGGTAGACGGCGTCACTCACCATGTCGTCAGTCCTTTGGAGCGGTTCGTCGCAGGGCGCACGGCGTGCGCGCCGATGAGTCGAAGGGCGGAACGTGTCGCCTGATCGGGCTGATTCGACCATGTCCTTGATCGACCGCCAGGCGTGTTCACGATCGCCAAGGGGGTGATGGCGGCCCGGGCCCCGGTACCGGGCCGCCATCGGCATGAGGTCAGCCGGTCGAAACGGCGAACTTTTGCGTGGCCGGGTCGTACTTCCAGAGACGCACCGGGATGTTGCCGTGCGGGGTCTCACGCGCATAGACGGCCGGATCGCTGTAAGTCGGAATGGGCAGCGAGCCGAGCGTGAAGCCGGCGTTCTGGAATGTCTCGTAGCTGAGGTCCTTGCCGGCCTTGTCGGCGATGGCCTTGAACAGAGCCAGGTTCTGGCAGGCCTGCGAGGCGGAAGCCCCCGGGTTCGGGGCGCCCGGCGGGAGGGTGGCCGCGTCGACGAGCTTTCCCTTGAGGTCTGGTGCGGCCGCCTCGAGGGCGGCCACGCAGTCTTGGTTGCCCGATGCGTCCCAGCCCCCGCGGAACCCGAGTGCCGCCGCGTCGTTCAGTGTGCTGAAGTCGTGCTTTGCCTTGTCCCCGGTGTAGCCGTTGGCCTGGCCGACATCGGTGAAGAGGAGCCGAGGCCGGTACTTGGTCTGTTCGAGCACCTGCGGGAACGAGGCGCCCATGCTGCCGACCACCACGACCGTGTCTGCCCCGGCGGCCTGGAACTTCTGGATGAAGACGCCGGTCTGCTGGCCGACGGCAGCCGGGTCTTGCGGCGGTGCGTCCAGGACGCCGGTCTCGACAGGGGTGACGCCGAGCTTCTGCAGCGCCGGGATGACGGTGTCCTTCATGACGGCCTGCTCGTTGATGTTCGAGACCACGGCCACCTTCTTGCCCGCGAGACTGTTGTTCGCTGCGAGCAGGGACATGCCCTCGGACAGCTCGTCGCCGCCGCGATAGAACGCGAACCACGGGGCTTGCGCTTGTGCGTAGCGCTTGGCGGTGAGTTGCCCGCCGACGGCGGCCGTCTTGTTGGTCTGCACGTAGCACAGCGGCTCGTCGCCGTTGAAGCTGCCGAGGACCGCGAAGACCTTCTCGTCCTGGGTGAGCTTGACGCAGGTCTCCTGAGCGGCGGCCGGCGAGATGAGGTTGATCTTGCCGTAGACCGGGACGATCTTGCGGCCGTTGATGCCACCCGCATCGTTGATCTTCTTGATGAGGGTGTTGTACGCGAGCTCGAAGTCGCCATAGTCGATGTTGACGAACTGCCGAATGCTCGCCATGTCGGGGTACGTGATGCCGATCTTGATGCTGTCCGCGGTCACCCCAGGCGCCACCTTGGGTGCGGGCGGTGCGGCCTGGCTGCCCGGCGAACCCGCGTTGCCGTCCTTCTTCTCGGCGGTGCAGCCGGTGGCGACGAGCGTCACGGCCGCGGCGAGCACGATTGCGGCGCGGTGTCTCGCGCGGTGCGGGGTGTACATGAGGCGTGATCCGTTCCTGGTCGTGGTGGTGCGTGCTGCATCCGGGGAGGGCGGTGGGTTCGCGGGCGGCACGCTCATGCCGGCACGGTGGTGTCCGCCGGAGCGGCCTGGCCGGGGGCCAAGGTGCTCGGCGACTTGCCGCTGCGCTCGATGGCGCGTTCGTCGGTGCCGAGGTAGCTCGCGATGACCTTCGGGTCGTTGCGGACCGTGTCCGGTTCGCCTTCGGCGATGACCCGTCCGGTCTCCAGGCAGTACACCCGGTCGGAGATGCCCATGATCAGCGGCATGTCGTGCTCGATGACCAGCATCGACGCACCGAGCTCGCGGCGGATCTCCTGGATCAGCGGCCCGAAGGCCTCGGTCTCGCGCTGTGCGACGCCGGCAGTCGGCTCATCCAGGCACAACACCCGTGCGTCGAGCGCGAGCAGGCCGGCGAGTTCGACGATCCGGCGCGTGCCGGTGGACAGGTCCCCGATGAATGCGTCGGCGTACCGGCCCAGGCCCAGGAAGTCGATCAGGTCGTCGGCGTCGGACCGCTTGGCCCTTTCCCGCGTGAACGTGTGCGGCAGATGCAGCGCGGTGGACAGCAGTCCCGTGCGGCCGCGGGCCTCCAGGGCGATCTGGACGGTTTCGCGGACGGTCAGTTCAGGGAACAAGGTCGCGGCCTGGAACGTGCGTCCGAGCCCTAGCCGGGCGCGGGCGGCCGGTGCCGACCCCGAGACGTCCCGGCCGAGCAACTCCACGGTGCCCGTTGCGGGAACGAAGCCGCCGATCGCGTTCATCAGTGTTGACTTGCCCGCGCCGTTGGTGCCGATCAGGCCGATGATCTCGTTCGGCCGCACTTCGACGGACACCCCGTCGACCGCCTTGCGGCCGCCGAAGCGCACGCCGATGTCCGAGACGGCGAGGACGGCCTTGTCGTCCGGCACCGGCTCGCGACGCGGCCGGATCACCGCTGTCGGCGCCGTCGTGCGGGTCTTGACCGCAGGTGCGGGGCCGAGCTTCCGGTCAGCCCAGCCCAGCAGCGCGTCTCGTGCCGAGTAGCCGATCTGCACAAGGCCGCCGGGGAAGTAAAGCAGGAGAATGAGCAGGCCGAGACTGGAAGTCAGCAACGGCACCAGTTCGTTGCCCGACATGAAGGACGGCAGACCGATGACCCACAGTGCGCCGAGGACCGAACCCGAGACCGACCCGAGCCCGCCGATGACCACGATGGACACCAGGGTGAGGGAGTCCGGGCTGAGGAAGTACTTGTCGGTGTAGGGGACTGTCTGCACCGCGCCGGCCAGCAGCGCTCCGCCGAGTCCCGCAATGCCGCCGGCCAGCGCGAAGGCGCGCAACTTCACGCGCGTCGCGGACACGGTGTAGGCCGCTGCCGTCGAGGGATTGTCGCGCACCCCGATCGTGGTCCGTCCGACACCGGACTTGCGCAGCCGTGCGACCACGACCAGCACGATCACCAGCACCACGAGCACGAGGTAGTAGTACGCGCGCTGAGTGGACACGTCGATGCCGAAGACCGTACTGCGTGGGAACGACGCCGTGCTGCGGCCGCCCTCGTCATGGAACACGTCGCGCCGGTAGAGGTACTGCTCGCAGGCCACCGCGAACGCGAACGTGCTGACCGCCAGCAGCAGGCCTCGGACCCCCAGGGCGCCGGCCCCGACGACCGCCGCCAGCACGGCGGTGAACAGGGACGCGACTACGACCGCGGCCGGGAAGGTCAGGCCGCGGAACGCGTACACCGTGTCGCCGAACTCGATGCGCAGCCCGCGGTTGAGCGACGCGGCGGTGAGCGCGCCCAGACCGGCGAACGCCATCTGGCCCAGGGAGAGTTGCCCCGCCCAGCCGGTCAGGATCGTGACCGAGGCGGCGCAGATCGCGTACCCGAGCATCACGGTGTAGAGCAGATGCCGGGACGGTTGTGTGACCAGCAGAGGCAGCACGATGGCAAGGAGCCCAAGCAGGATGAAACCGGCCCGCTCCAGGTTGCGAACCCACCAGAAGCCGCGGAGGCGCTCCGGAATCGGCTTGACCTTGGGGGCGAAGGAGAACGCCGATGCTTCGGTGTCGCGGCCGCGGCTGACGAAGAACACGGCCACCAACACGATCACCAGCACTGCCATGTCGCTGAGGCCGGGCTGGTCCAGCCAGTTGAACTGGATGAAGGCCTGCAGCACACCCAGGCCGACGCCGGCGAGCAGGGCAACCCGGAACGACGTCATACGCGCGATGACGGCGGCCGCAAGGGCCCGCAGCAACGTCGTCGGCCCCAGCGTGGCGATCTGGGCGAGCGACTTGTTCTGCGCGGAGATCAGGATCAGGCACAGAGTGCCCAGCAGACCCGCCAAAGCCCAGACCGCTGTGGACACGACCTTCGGGCTGATGCCCTTCAACCGGGCCAGTTCCGGGTTGGAGGCGGATGCTTTGACGGTCTTGCCGAGTACCGTCCCACCGAGGAACCAGCCGAGCAGGATCGCCGCCACCGGCACGGTCACCAGGATGCTGAGCTGGGCACCGGTGATCTGCAAGCTGTCGACCGGCTCCCAGGTGCCGCTCCACGGCACGGGGTAGTACTCCGTGGTGTAGTCGTCGAGGTCCGGGTACGCGGTGACCACGGTCAGCGCCAGTTGGGCGATGCCTATGGTGGCGACCAGGACGATCACGCGCGGGGCGGTGAACAGCCTTCGGATTACGGCGATGTCCACGATTGCGCCGAACAGCGCACCGGCGGCCAACGCGACAGGAAGGGCGAACCAGTACGGCACGTGCCAGCGCACCACCAGCAGGGCGAACAGCACCGATCCGACCAGGCCCATGTTGGCCACCGCGAAGTTGATGACGCGGGTGGAGCGGTGCACGAGCACGATGCCCATGGCCAGCAGGCCGATGACCAGACCGGTGACCGCGCCGTCGAACAGCAGTTGCAGTGTGGGCATTTCCATGGCGGCTCAGCCCCCTTCCTTGCCGAGGAAGACCGCGCGGGCGAGGTCGTCGCGTTCGGCCAGTTCACGGGCCGGTCCTTCAAAGCGGACCTGGCCCTTCTCCAGAAACACCGCGCGGTCGGCGATGGCGAGGGCGATGTTGAGGGACTGCTCGACAACGACGATGGTCAGGCCGTCCGCCTTGAGCCGTTCCAGGATCGCGAGCAGGTCCTGTACCACCACCGGCGCCAGTCCGAGGGAGAGCTCGTCGATGAGCAGCACTTCGGGATCGTGCATGAGCACCATCGCCAGGGCGAGCATCTGCTGCTGGCCGCCTGAGAGCGAACCCGCTTGCTGGGACTGGCGGTCTCGCAGGTCCGGGAAGAGATCCAGAACGTAGGCGAAACGGCGTTCGCGGTCCTCGGTGTCCTTGCGGAGACGGAACGCGGCCATCTCCAGGTTCTCCCGCACGGTCATGTCCGGGAAGACGCCCTTGCCGCCGGGCAACAGATGGACGCCGTAGCGGCCCCGCTGCTCGGGAGCGACATAGGTGATGGTCCTGCCGTTGAGCCGCACCACGCCTCGCGACGGGGTCCCCAGGCCGCAGATCACCTTCAGGATCGTCGACTTGCCGGCGCCGTTGGTGCCCAGCAGCGCGAGTGTCTCGCCACGGCGCACGTCGAAGGCGACGTCGAACAGGACCTGGACATGGCCGTAGGAGAAGTCGACGTTGTTGACCTGAAGCACCGGAATGTTCTCCGGGTCCTCCAACTGCCGGTCGCGTTCTTCGAGTTCCTCGCGAAGTTCATGCACCACCATGGACAGGTCGTTCTTGATGAACGACGCGCTGCGGATGATGAGGAAGCCGCCGATGCCCGTGGCGGGGACACCGATGAGCAGCACCGCGACGCGCGGATCGTACGCATCGCTGATGAGGCCGGACAGCAGTGCGCCGCCCGTGGCGCCGATGAAGAAGATGTAGATCGCCGAGAGCGCCGAGCCCAGCCCGCGCAGGCGGTAGGGGACCACCGACTGCATCACCGGGCCGACCATGGCGAAAGTGACCGAGGACAGGATCGCGGCCGGTATGCCCGCGACCATGAACGCCCAGCCGGTCGGCATGAACCACTGGATCGGGATCAGCGCTGCGCCCGGGAGGATCAGGTAGCCCAGCAGCGAAAGCGCGCGGGCGGGATCACGCCGGTACAGCCGGTCGTATCGCGGCCCGACGAAGGGGAGCGCCAACAGCAGCGACACGCCGCCGACCGATCCCCAGACGCCGCGTTCGAACGTGGACATGTCGAAGCGGTCCTCGGCCCAGAGATTGCCGAGGATCCCGGAGGTGAACAGCGTGAAGCCCAGCGCGGAGAACGCGATGATGCAGGTCTTGATGGTCCGGATCTGCATGAGCCGGGCGAACGCGGCCTCCATGGAGATCGGCATCGGATTCGTGTCCTCGACGACCTCGCCGAGTACGGACTTCATCTCGTGCTGGCCGCGCGGCGGGTCCGGCAGGCGGAAAGCCCAGACGGCGACGGCCAGGGCAGGCAGGCCGAGGATCAGGAACGGCCAGCGCCACCCTTCGCTGCCACCGGCCAGCGCGGCAATGCCGCCGACCGCGAGCGGGCTGAGCGCGCCGATGGTTCTGGCCGCGCCGGCGTTCACCGTGGCGATGCGCCCGCGGACGCCGATCGGGTAGGTGTCGGCCAGCATCGAGCCGTGCACGGGGAGCGTGCTCGACTTGGCCACGCCGACGCCGAAGCGGGCGAGGAAGAACAGGAATGCGTTGGCCGCGAGGCCGCAGGCGAACACCATGGCGGAGAACGCGACTCCGGCCCAACCGATCACACGGCTGCGCCGATACCGGTCTGCCAGCAGCCCCATCGGCAGCGCGCCGAGGACCAGGAAGGCGCCCGAGGCCGCCGAGATGAAGACGATGGCGCCGTTGCTCATCCCGAAGGAGTCGCGGATGTCCGGCGCCAGCACGCCCAGGGCGGCCGATTCCAGTTCGTCCATCGCCGCGAGCGTGACCAGCGTCAGGAACGTCGCCGAACCCCCGGCCGCGAGTCCCTGCCGCAAGGTGACCTCGGCATCGCCCACGCCGGGCAGAAGTTCATCGGCGAACACAACGTCGCGCTGGGACTCTGCCTGACGCTCGCGGCGCTCGGCCTCGGCGTCGATGAGCCCGGCCGCCAGACCTGCCGCCGACGCCGGCTGCTCTGCGTCGGAGGCGAACCCGGCGGCCTGTGGCGCGCTCACGGGTTCCGCCTGTCAGGACATGGCCGACGGGGGGTGGGCTTCAGCATGGGACTCTCCGGAAAGGGCGTTCTCGAAGGGTTCGGAGCAGGCGGGGAACGACTGCCGAACGTGGGCGCGCGCCGGATGTATCAGCGGTCGCGCAACGGCGTGAACCGGCGGTTTCGAGAGGAAGACGGACGCGACAGTCGGCTTCACATGTCGTGCAGGTTAACTGCGAGGTGTGTGGAGCCTAACCCCAATGGGTTGCGCGCGCTACTAGTCGTCTTGAGGTTTTTCGCGAGTTCTGATCCAGCGCGCGCGGTGCTCTCTGTGCGCGCGACTGAAATCGCCGAGCGCATGCCTCCTGACCTGCGCTTATCAGCGCGATCGGGTCGGGGGCGACCGTTTCCGATCCGTGGTTGCCAGGGCGTTCGCGACGCGAAAATGCGGGGATTGGGTCGGCGTTATGGGGCGGCCGGCGCTCGTGGTCGGACCAGGACGGATGAACCATCCGTCGCGGAATTTTGCGTAAGTGTTACGCGGGGTTCCGTGTCCGGATGCCCGACTGCCCACGCCCGTCCGTCGCCAGAGCGTGGGCAGTCATGGC
The DNA here is from genome assembly GCF_021502675.1 of Yinghuangia soli. GTDB lineage: Bacteria > Actinomycetota > Actinomycetes > Streptomycetales > Streptomycetaceae > Yinghuangia > Yinghuangia soli. The sequence continues at coordinate 52,690 of NZ_JAKFHA010000021.1, read as the reverse complement.
TGCGCCCGGCCTCTACCCGGCAGTGACGCCGCTGTCGGTCGAGAGTACGGCGCCATTGATGTTGCGAGCCTCGTCGGATGCCACAAAGCAGAACAGCGCCGCGACGTCCTCGGCCTGTGCCATGGGACGCGGGGTCCCGTAGCGCGCCATGAGGGAGAAGTCGACGTCCGACGGCACTTGGAAGCCGCTGACGAGGGCGGTTTCCACCCCGCCGGGGGCTATTGCGTTCACGCGTAGCGGCGTCTGGATGAACTCCCAGGCGAGGGAACGGGTCATCTGCACCAGCGCGCCCTTGGACATGCAATAGGCGACCGTGTAGGCCTGCCCCATGAGCCCGGCGTTCGACGCCACGTTCACGATGTTGCCGCCGGTCTCCAGCAGGTGGGGGATCGCAGCCTGGGCCAGGAAGAAGCAAGCGTCGGTGTTGACCGCCATCATGCGCCGGTAATGCGCCTCGGAGACCTCCAGCACGTGCTCGGCCCGCGCGATGCCGGCGATGTTGCCGAGCACATCGAGGTGGCCGTACGTCGCGACGGCCTCGGCCACGGCAGCGAAACACTCCTCCCTGTCGGCGACATCCGTGACGCGAGTGACGATCTCGCCGGCGAGCCCGGCAGCGGACTCTGCGGTGTCCGCCAAGCCGTCTGCGGCGATGTCCACCGCGAAAACCCGGGCGCCCTCGGCGGCCAACCGCAAGGCGGTCGCCCGGCCGATGCCGGATGCGGCGCCGGTGATCAAAGCGGTGGAGCCGTGGAAGCGGCCGGGAACGGGGGTGAACGGCATCATCTCGTCCTTTGGTCGGTATCAGGCGGCGGGCGTACTGACGGCCGTCGCGCGGGATGGAGCGCGAATGAGCGCAGGGTGCGATCAGGGGGAATGTGTGGCGATCGCGAGGGCGAGGAGATGCTCGCGGTCGTCATCGCCGAGGGGGGCGTACAGAAAGAACTGGCTCATGGGCATGGGTGCGGCCATGCGCAGCAGTCGAGCGCTTTCCTCGGCCTCCTCCGGGCCCTCAGGGGCCGGCGCCGCGGCGCTGAGCCTCGCGGTGAGTTCCGGACCGACGACAGGGTGGGCGAACCAGTCGCCGAGGGAGGACTCGATGGTCAGCGGCAACGCCTTCGGGGCGTCGCCTGGCAGCTCGATAACCGCTTCGGCGACGATGTCGTCGGCGCTGTCGCCGATTTGGATGGTGTATGCGCCGGCCGAGACCCGCCAGTCCGCTTCATGGACGTTGTAGAAGGCGAACGCGCGGCGGCCGAGCGCGAGGGTCACGCGACAGGAGCCTCCGGGCTCCAGTGCCACCTTGGTGAAGGCGCGGAGTTCACGGGCAGGCCTGCGAACCGGACCGGCCTCGGTCGCGACGTAGACCTGCACAACGTGCTTGCCGGGGCGCGAGCCGGTGTTGGTGACAGTGAACGAGACATCCGCGGTGTCGTCGCCGGTGGCCGCGACCTCGAGAGCGCTGGTGGTGAACGTCGTGTAGCTCAGACCGTGGCCGAACGGATAGCGGACCGGTATGCCGACGCTGGAGTAGTAGCGGTAGCCGACCATGACGCCTTCGCCGTAGCGCACATGGCCCAGTTCGCCGGGGAAGTTGAGGAAGGACGGGTTGTCCTCGAGCCGGAGGGGGATGGTCTCGGCCAGCCGGCCGGACGGATTCGCGACGCCGAACAGCAGGTCGGCGAGGGCGCCTCCGCCGGCCTGGCCCAGGAGCCAGCCTTCGAGAATGGCGTCGACCTCGTCGTGCCAGCCTTCGAGGGAGACCACTCCGCCGTTCGAGAGCACCACGACCGTGCGCGCCGCCGCCGCAGCGACCGCCCGGATCACCTCGACCTGCGCCGCAGGCAGGGCGATCGTCTCGCGGTCGTACCCTTCGGACTCGTCCGCCTCCGCCAATCCCGCGAACACCACGGCGACGTCGGCCTCACGCGCCACAGAGACGGCTTCCGCGATCATCGCTTCGTCGGTGCCCTTGAGGGTGAAGCCGGACGCGTACTGCACCTTGTCCGGATTCGCCGCCAGCGCCCTGAGTTCGTCGATCGCGCTGTCGCTGCGCGTCGCGTTGATGTGCGAGCTGCCTCCCCCCTGGAAGCGGGGGGCCATGGCGAACGCGCCGATGACGGCAAGCGCCGCCTCTGGCGCAAGGGGAAGCACACAGTCCTCGTTCTTCAACAGAACCGCGCACTCCGCGGCCAGTTGCCGCGCGAGCGCGTGATGGGCGTCGACGTCGAAGCTCTCCGTGGCTCCGGCTGCGACGGCAGCAGCTCCGGTGGCCGTCCCGGCGAGGTCGAGGATGCGGCGGACACTCGTGTCGAGCACGGATTCCTCGAGCGCGCCCGATCGGACCGCGGCGATCAGGGCCGACTCTCCGGCTCCCCAGTCCATCGGCATCGCCAAGTCCATGCCCGCGGCCAGGGCCTCCACGCGGTCGTGGACCGCTCCCCAGTCGGAGATGACGAGACCGTCGTAGCCCCACTCGTCGCGCAGGACATCGGTGAGCAGCCAGTGGTTCTGCGAGGCGTGGACGCCGTTGATGCGGTTGTACGAGCACATGACCGTGGCCGGTGCGGCCTCCTTCACCACCTGCTCGAACGCGGGAAAGTAGATCTCCCGCAAGGTGCGTTCATCGACGTCCGCGCTCACCTGGATGCGCTCGGTCTCCTGGTTGTTCACGGCGAAGTGCTTGAGCGACGCGCCGGCGCCGGCCGCCTGCATCGCCTGCACGTGGGACGACGCCAAGGCGCCGGACAGCAAAGGGTCTTCGGAGTAGTACTCGAAGTTGCGCCCGCACAGCGGAGAGCGCTTGATGTTGATCCCCGGCCCGAGGACGACATCGATGCCGTACGACCGCGCCTCGCGCGCGACGGCCTCGCCCACCTGCGCGGCGACCTCGGGGTCCCAGCTGGATCCCACGGCTACCGCCGGGGGGAAGCACGTGGCCGGCTGGCTCTCATTGATGCCCAGATGGTCGGAGGCCGAGTACGGGGGCCGCACGCCGTGGGGACCGTCGATGAGGACGATCGCGGGTATGCCGAGTTCGTCGAGAGGGTGGCTGGTGGTGTGGTCGCGGCCGGTGAGGATCTTGGCCTTCTGCTCCAGTGAGAGGTCGGCGGGGTCGATGGTCGGCAAGGGGGGTCCTTTCGGCGGTCCTGTGCTGCGGGCGGGGTCGACACCGGCGGGGGAGGCGCCATCGGTGGACTCTCGTGGGGCGCCACCCCTAGGTAGCGCGCGCAACTAGGGCGCAGGTTATGATGTCCAGGTAGCGCGCGCAACACGCGCTGATAAATCCGAAAGGGGGCGCCGTGCCGGAAGTGGCCGCTTCACGCCGTGTCACGTCGGCGGACATTGCCAAGGATGTCGGGGTCTCCCGTGCCACGGTGGGTTTCGTGCTGAACAGCACGCCGGGCAAGAAGATCTCCGAGGCCACCCGTGCCCGCGTCCTGGAATCGGCGGCGCGCCTCGGCTACCAGCCCAACCGCGCCGCTGCCGACCTCGCGCGCGGCCGGAGCAAGATCATCCTGCTGGTGCTGCCCGATCGCCTTCTCGGTCCGAGCATGCAGGCGTCGTTGGACGAGGGGGCGCGTGTCCTGGCCGAGGCCGGCTATGCACTCGTGACGCAGCCGCAGGCGCGTCCCCTGGGCGGTATTCCGCCATTGTGGGAAACGCTGGGCCCGGACGTCGTGATCGGATGGACCACCTTCACGCCCGAAGAGGTCATGTCCATGCGCGCGGCCGGGGTTCGCCGCATCAGGCCCCGCCCAGGGGAGTCGGCGCGGTACGACCAGGCGCCCGGCGTCGCCGAAGGCGCTCGCATGCAGGTGGACCACCTCCACGAACTCGGCCACCGCCGGATCGCGGTGGCTGCGCTCAACGATCCCCAGATGATCGAACTGCAGCGCAGCCGAGCCGATGCCGCTATGCAACGCGCCGAAGAGCTGGGCATGGAGACCGTCGCCTTGCGTTCGGTCGACCATCGCGACGGCTCGTCCGCCGAAGCCGTGCGCATCTGGCACGACGATGGCGTCACCGCTGTTGTCGCCTACAACGACGACGTCGCCGCCACGGTCGCAGGCGCGGCCATCGAGGCGGGGCTCCGGGTGCCTCAAGACCTGGCGGTCATCGGCCACGACGACAGCCCCATCGCGTCGCTGTTCGTCCCGCCCCTGTCGAGTATCCGTATGGACACGGTCGAGGCCGCGCGCTACTTGGCAGCTGTCGCGCTGCACGAGGCCGACGGTCGACCGGTCACCTCCACGTGGACTGCGCTGGACACGCGGGTCGTGGCACGCAGGTCCACACTTGGCTGACCCTTGGCGATGGGGGCGGCGTGCTGCCGAGCGTGGTCCGGTATCACTCAGAACGAGAATGTCGGTTCCGTGTCCAGTGCCTGCTCGGCCCAAATGGTCTTGCCGGACTGGCCGTACCGGCTGCCCCACCGCTGGGTGAGCTGGGCGACGAGGAACAACCCTCTACCTCCCTCATCCGTGCTGCGTGCACGGCGCAGCCGCGGCTGCGTGTTGCTGGGGTCGGACACCTCGCACACCAGCACGCTGCCACGGATCAGGCGCAGCTTGATCGGCCCTCCGCCGTAGCGGACCGCGTTCGTCACCAACTCGCTGACGACGAGTTCGGTCGGGAAAGCGAGTTCCTCCAACCGCCACTGCGTGAGCTGCGCGGTGACGAGGTCGCGCGCCTTGCTGACGCAGGCGGGATCGGCCGGGAACTCCCAAGTGATGCTGTCACCTTGCGGCAAGGGATGCACCCGGGCGAGCAGAAGCGTGGCGTCGTCGGTCCGGGTGCCCGACGAAACGGTTTCCAGGAGGTCGTGACCCGCTTTGTCGAGGTCACGGTGAGCGCAGTCGAATCGGTCGACCTGATCCAGAAGCGCCTGCATGCCGGTCTCGAGGTCGTGCTCCGGTCCTGAAACCAGACCGTCGCTGTACAACACCAGCACGCTCTCCGGGGCCAGAGTCAGGTCGGCAACCTCGAACGGCATGCCACCCACCCCCAGAGGGGGGCCAGGTTCCAGATCCACGTACCGCGGTCTCCTTCCTGGCTCGACGACAACGGGGGGCGGATGCCCCGCGGAGGCCATCCTGCAGAGTCCGCCGACCGGGTCGTATTCGACGTACAGGCAGGTGGCACCGGTGGTCGATGCGTCGTCGGGGCTGCCAGGCATACGTACAACCAGGTCGTCGACATGGGTCAGCAGCTCGTCCGGCGGCAGATCCATGTCGGCGAGTGCTTGTACCGCGGTGCGCAAGCGCCCCATCGCGGCGCTTGCCTGGAGTCCGTGACCCACCACGTCGCCCACCACCAAAGCCACACGGAGCGACGACAGAGGGATGACGTCGTACCAGTCGCCACCCACACCGGCCGAGGCCGGAAGGTACGCGCCGAACGTCGTGGCGGCAGGCTCGTCGGTGCGTTCCTCGGGCAGCAAACTGTGCTGCAAGGCCAGCGCGACACGGCGTTCACGGGTATAGCGACGCGCGTTGTCCACGCTGAGCGCGGCCCGTGAAGCGACCTCCTGAAGAAGACGCGCGTCCTCGTCGTCGAACGGCTCAGGGCGATCCGTGCGCCATATCTGCACCGCGCCGAGCAGGAGGCCACGGGCGAACAGAGGGGCGGCCGCGAGGCTGTGGCCGCCTTCGGGCAGGAGGCGGCTCAACAAACCCGAAGGAGTGGTGAGGTCGGTGAGCACGTGTGGCACCAGCACAGGCACGCCCCTGTGCAACGCCAAAGCCTCCGGATTGTCCGGCGGGATCGGCGGTGCTTCTCCGACCTGAACCAGTGAGGCGGGCCAGGAGGGACCGATCTGGGCAACGGCTGCGCGCACTGTGGGCGTGTAGCCCGTCGCCGCATCCGCTTCGGGCTCGTCGCCGATGAGGATCGATTCGGCAAGGTCCACCGCGACCATGTCCGCCACCCCCGGGACCAGGACGGCCGCCAACTGCTGCGCGGTTTCGGTGACGTCCAAAGACGTTCCGATGATCGCTGCGGCTGCGCGAACCAACCCCATCCTGGATTCAGCCGACACTTGCTCGGTCACGTTGTCGAATGTCACCAGCAGCCCCAGAGGTGCGCCATCCTCCGACGAGACGCGAAACGCGCCGATGCTCAGGTGTAGCAGGTCGCCGTCGGACGCCTGCGCCGCCAGCGGCTGCAGACGGACCGAGGCGTTGCCCGAAGTGAGGGTGCATCGGAGGAGCGGGGTCACGTCGTGGAGACCCAGGGCCGGGAAGAGCGCGTTCGCGTCATCGCCCACACGGATCGGCAGCTGTGGAAACGTTTTCGCGGTGATGTTGGTGGCGACGACGCGTAGATCTGTGTCGAACACTGCAAGCGCCACGATGTCCTGGGTGAAGACCGCGGCTGCCAGCTGTTCGGCCCACGTCGGCGAAAGGCCCAGCCCAGCCACGAGTCGCTGCTCCACGTTCCGACCGCTTTCACGACCCCGATTACGGACCTCGGATTTCCAGTATGGTCCGGCGGACCGGAAGGCTCAGGCCGAAGCCTGAGGGGTGGCCCTGGGCTGCCTGCGGCGGGCCGGGTCACGCGAAGGCGCAGGCCCCCAGCGTCGCGCGTGCCTCCTCGAGGATGCGCATCACGTCCAAGGTGTCGTCGAGCGGCATGACCCGGCTCTCGGTTTGGCCGGCCAGAACGCTCTCGCGTACCTCGCGGGCTTGCGCGGCAAAAGCGACGTCGGGGTTGTCGATCAGATGCTCCCGCTTGCGGCCGTCATTGGTACGTATCGTGACCCGCGTTGCCGCGTGGAATGGCGGTGCGATGACCACCTCGCCCTCGGAGCAGACCACCCGGCCCCGCGTAGGCAGCCACTCGGTCAGGGAAGTTCGCAGATCAGCCTCCGCGCCGTTCGCCCACCGCATGCGCAGTTCCGCGTGCGCGTCGAGTTTGTTCTCGGAGAGCGTGCCGGTCACTGTCGTCGAATCGGGCGACCCCAGCAGCAGGTGCGCCAGTGCCACCGGGTAAATTCCCAGATCCAGGAGAGCCCCACCGCCGCGGGCGGGATCCCAGAGCCGGTGCGCCGGGTCGTACGGAAGCGGGAAGCCGAACGTGGCCTCGACTGTGCGGATCTGCCCCAGTTCGCCGCGCCGTAGCAGTGTCGCGACCTCTCGGATCAGCGGGTTGAAGCGCATCCACATGCCCTCCATCAGGAAGACCTTCGCGTCGCGGGCCCGGGCGATGAGCGACTCCGTCTCCGGCAGCGATGCAGTCAGCGGCTTCTCGCACAGAACGGCCTTGCCCGCGGCGATGGCTGCCTCCGCGACGGCCCGGTGCTGCGCCTGCGGGGTGGCGACGTATATGGCCTGGACCACGGGGCTCGCCACCAGTTCCTCGTAGCTTCCGTAGGCGTGCGCCGCGCCCAGCTTGGCGGACAGTCCTTGTGCGCGCGTCAAGTCGCGGGATCCGACGGCCGCGACCCGCATTCCGGGCTCGCGGGCGATGACCGCGCCGACCCGTTCGGCGATCTCACCGGTCGCGGCGATTCCCCAGGAGAAGCTCTCGTGATCACTCATGCGGATGCGGTTCCTTCGTTCGGTCGGACGGCCAGGCCGACGGCGTTCGGCGGCGTGGTGTCCGCGCGTTGTCTGCCCAGCCCCATGGGTTGCGCGCGCTACCTGCGCGTCGTAGCCTACGCATTGTTAGCGCGTGCTACCAGCGCCGGTCGTGGGGATTTCGCCCCCGAACGCCGTCAGCGCGCGTACGGCCGGCCGCCCATCGACCGCCGGAACCCGCCGCCTTCGTCCTCCCGCGTCGTCCGACCACCTCCTGGCGGAGGGGCCGGCGGCGCCCACCGACACCTGAGAGCACCCATGAACGCCTCGGTCCCCCCGTCGCCCGGCCTCGTGCCGTGGGACGCACCGGAACTCACCTCCGTCAACCGGTTGCCCATGCACGCTCTTGCGCATCCGGCGGAGACGATGCTCGACGGTGTCTGGGACTTCCAGTTGCTGCCCCATCCGCGGGCGGACCGCGGCAACACGTGGCAGGACATCGAGGTGCCCGGCCTCTGGACGATGCAGGGAACCTCGGACAAGCCCCACTACACCAACATCGCCATGCCGTTCGAGGCACCGTATCCGCATCCTCCTGCGGCGAATCCCACGGGCGTGTACCGCCGCAGGTTCCCGGCAGGGGAGTGGACCGGCCGACGCGTGGTGTTGCATGTCGGTGCCGTCGAAAGCGTTTTGGCGGTCAGAGTCAACGGCGCCGACGTCGGTATCAGCAAGGATTCGCACCTCGCCGCCGAATTCGACATCAGCGAGTATGTGCACCGTGGCGACAACGAGCTCGAACTCACCGTGGTGAAGTGGTCCGACGCCAACTACATCGAGGACCAGGACCAGTGGTGGCACGGCGGCATCGCCCGCTCGGTGCACATCTACACCACCCCGCAGACCTACCTCGCCGATGTCCAGGCCGTCGCCGACTTCGATCCGGACACGGGGCGCGCCGCCCTCGCTCTCGCCGTGGACGTCGCCACGCAGCACGGCGCCGTCGGCGAAGGCTGGACGGTCCGAGCGCGTATCGCGGACCGCCCCGCCATCACCGCGACCGTGCCCCCCACGCGCTCGACCGCCGACGTCGTCCCCACGAAGCCGACGCCCGGTGTCTATCCGGACGAGCAGCCGGCCGCATTTGTTCCGGATGGCGTATTCGATCTGCTGCCCTTGCACGCTGCGGGTGCCGCGCTTTCGGACGACGAACAGGCCATCGCGCTCCTTGTCCACGACGGCGCTTTCCCGCCCCGCGGCGGTCACGTGCGGCTCCGCGCCGACGATCTCGACGTGCGCCCGTGGTCCGCCGAAGATCCGCAGCTCTACGCCCTGGCCGTCGAACTCATCGGGCCGGACGGCGAGGTCGCCCACAGCACGACGCTCCGCATCGGTTTCCGGCGGGTGGAGATCCGCGGCCGGGACCTGTTGGTCAACGGCCGCCGGATATGGGTGCAGGGAGTGAACCGGCACGACTTCAATCCGCGTACCGGTCGCGTGATCAGCCGCGAACAGATGGTCTCCGAACTGGCGCTACTCAAGCGGTTCAACGTCAACGCGGTCCGCACCTCGCACTACCCGAACGACCCCGTCTTCCTTCAACTGTGCGACGAGTACGGCCTGTACGTGGTCGACGAGGCGAACATCGAGGCTCACGGCCACGCGGCCACGGTGTGCGCCGACCCGCGCTACCTGGGCGCGTTCGTGGACCGCGTCTCGCGGATGGTGCGCCGAGACAAGAACCACCCCTGTGTGATCATGTGGTCCCTCGGCAACGAAAGCGGCTACGGCGTCAACCACGACGCGGCCGCCGGATGGGTGCGCTCCTACGACCCGACGCGGCCGCTGCACTACGAAGGCGCGATCGCCTCTGACTGGCACGCCGGCCACCGGGCCACCGACGTAGTGTGCCCGATGTATCCGACCGTGGACGCCCTGCGTGCCTACGCCGAACACCCTCGCGCGGACCGGCCCGTGATTCTCTGCGAGTACGCCCATTCGGAAGGCAACTCCACCGGGGGACTGGCCGCGTACTGGGACCTGTTCGAATCCACCCCCGGTCTGCAGGGCGGCTTCATCTGGGAGTTCGCGGACCATGGGCTCGACCCGGACGGCGATGGCCGCTTCCGCTACGGCGGCGACTTCGACGACCATCCCAACGACGGCACGATGTGCATCAACGGCGTCGTCTTCGCCGACGGCACCCCGCAGCCCGCCTTCCACGAGGCACGCCACCTGTTCGCACCGGTGCGCGTCGTGTCCGGCGCGGACGAGGCGCGCAGGGGACAGGTTCGGCTGCGCAACCGGCTGACCTTCACGGACCTGTCGAATCTCACACTCGGCCTCCAGGTCGAGACCATTGCCGGAGCGGGCGGGATCGTCACCGTCCCGGCCCCCGCGGTCGCCCCCGGCGGCGACGGCGTGCTGGACCTGCCGCACGACGTGACCAAGGCACTGGGCGACCCGGCCGCCGTTGCGCTGACCCTGATCGTGCGCCTCGCAGCCGCCACGCCCTGGGCCGCCGAGGGAACCGAGATCGGCCGCGTCCAAGTGCCGCTCGGTATCCCCGCCCTGCTGCCCGCGGCAGAACGGGCATCCGGGCATGTGCCCCTGGACGACGAGGGCCTGTTCGTCCACCCGCTGCTCAGCGCCCCGCCCACCCTCTCCCTGTGGCGGGCGCTGACGGACAACGACTTGGCCGCTGCCTTGGACCGCCGCGCCGTACGGACCGGGCTGTTCCGCGTCACGCGCACCCTTCTTGATCTCGATGCCTCCGACGGAGAAGCGACGGTGACGAGCCGGTACACCGCGGCGTACGGCCCGACGATCGAGCATCGCCAGCACATCGTCGCCGTCTCGGACACCTGCTTCCGGTTCGAGGAACGAGTGTTCGTCCCCGATGAACTGGACGACATCCCGCGCCTGGGGGTCACCTTCGCCGCCGCGCCCGGCTTCGAGTCCGTCTCCTGGCTGGGCCGAGGCCCGCACGAGACCTATCCAGACCGCAAACGATCCGGTCTGCTGGGCAGGTTCACGTCGTCCGTCGACGGCCTGGCGGTGCCCTACCTGCGGCCTCAGGAGAACGGCGGAAGGGCCGACGTCACCCAGTTCGTGCTCTCCGCCGACGGCGCTTGCGACATCGCGGTCACGGTCGACCGCCCGGTGCAGATGAACGTCTCGCACTTCCTGCCTGCGGACCTTGAAAGCGTGCGGCACACATGGGAACTCAAGGCGCGCCCAGAGACGTACGTGCACCTTGATGTTGCGCACCGCGGCGTCGGATCTGCCGCCGTAGGACCGGACACACATCCGGACCACCGAGTGGGCCCCGGCGAATACCACTGGTCATGGCAGCTCGAACTTGGCTGACGGCCCCGATGGCGATCGACCCGGCAACAGAGAGCAAGACATGCACAAACTGACCGACCGGCTCGCGGACGGCCGAGAACTCGTCTACTACTTCGACACCGAGATCCCCGCCGACGGTGTCCCGGCGGACCGCCGCGAACTGCCGGCGCACCAACCCGCCTCCGCGCTGCGCTTCGACCCCTTGCGCGGGGAGTGGGTCGTGGTTGCCACGCATCGTCAGGGGCGCACCCACCTGCCGAGCGACGATGCCTGCCCCCTGTGCCCGTCCACAGAATCCCGCGACACCGAAATCCCCGCCCGGGCCTACGACGTCGCGGTCTTCGAGAACCGATTCCCGTCCCTGGCCATGACGTCCCCCGAGCCTGACCTGGTCCCGGGGGTGCCGGCCGCGGCCGACGACGCGCACGCCGTGCGCGCCGGCCTCGGCCGGTGCGAGGTGGTCTGCTTCACCAGCGACCACAACGCCTCGTTTGGTGACTTGGCACCGGTGCGAGTGCGCACGGTCATCGATGCATGGAGCGATCGCACCGCGGCGTTGGCCGAAGTCCCGGACATAGAGCAGGTATTCGTCTTCGAGAACCGGGGCGTGGAAATCGGAGTCACCCTGGCGCACCCCCATGGCCAGATCTTCGGATACCCGTTCGTCGCCCCTCGGACGCAGCGCATCCTGCAGAACGTCCGCGGGTACCGCGACCGCACCGGACGCGACCTGTACGAAGACCTACTCCAAGCGGAACTGGATGCAGGCGTAAGGGTCATCGTCCGTACCGAGCACTGGGCCGCCTTCGTCCCGGCCGCGGCGCGCTGGCCGTTCGAGGTGCACCTGTATCCGCTGCGTCGCGTCCCCGATCTGCCCGCGCTCGACAAGGCGGCGCGGGACGACCTGGCGCTGGTCTACCTGGACGTCCTGCGCCGCCTGGATGCGGTGTTCGGGATGCCGATGCCGTACATTGCCGCGTGGCACCAGGCCCCCGTCCGCCGTGATCGCGAAGTCTCTTGGCTTCACCTCGAGTTGTTCTCCACCAGGCGAAGCCCCGGAAAGCTGAAGTTTCTGGCGGGGTCCGAGTCCGGCATGGACGTGTTCATCAACGACATTGCCCCCGAACGCGCCGCCGCCATGCTCCGCGGCGACGACGGAGCAATGTGATGCGCGTGTTGGTGACCGGCGGAGCCGGCTACATCGGGTCGGTGACCACTGCCGTGCTCCTGGAGGCCGGGCATGCGGTGACCGTTCTGGACGACCTCTCGACCGGACACCGCGACGCTGTCCCGGCCGCCGCCGAGTTCGTCCAGGCCGACATACGCACCGCAGGCAATGTCATGTCGCGCGAACGTTATGACGCGGTCGTCCACTTGGCCGCCCGATCGCTGGTTGCGGACTCTGTAGCCGACCCTGCCGCCTACTGGCAGGCGAACGTCGTCGGCTCCCTTGCCTTGGCCGACGCGGCCCGGCAGCACAGCGTGCCTCGCTTCGTCTTCTCCTCCACCGCAGCTGTGTATGGAGACCCGACCACTACACCCGTTCGCGAGACTGCGGAGGCGCGGCCGACCAACCCGTACGGAGCTTCCAAGCTGGCCGTTGATCAACTGCTCGACTCTTACGCACGCGCATACGGCCTGGCTGCGGTGTCGCTGCGCTACTTCAACGTTGCGGGCGCACACGCCGGCCTCGGCGAGCGCCACGCCCGCGAGAGCCACCTCATCCCACTCATCCTGGATGTGGCGCAGGGGAAGCGGGACCACATCGTCATCCACGGCACTGATTGGGACACTACGGACGGCACATGCGTCCGGGACTACATCCACGTCGCCGACCTGGCACGAGCCCATCTGCTCGCCTTGGAGAACGCCGCGGCCGGCAAGCACGAGATATACAACCTCGGCAATGGCACCGGCTTCTCCGTACGCGAAGTCATCGACACCGCGCGGCTGGTGACCGGTCGCTCCATACCCGCGCTGGAAGGGCCGCGCCGTCCTGGCGACCCGGCGGCACTGGTCGCCTCGGCGGAGCGCGCGCAGGCGCTGCTCGGTTGGCGGCCCCGACATCCGGAGCTGCGGACCATCGTCGGCGACGCCTGGGCCTTCCACACCGCAAAGGACATTGCATGACCACCTTCAACGACGTGTTTGACCGCGTCCCCACTCTCGCCTGGCGGGCCCCCGGCCGCATCAACGTCATCGGCGAACACACGGACTACAACGACGGATTCGTTCTTCCGGCCGCGATTCCGCACGGTGTGACCGCGCGTGTGGCGCCGCGATCCGACGGGCTCGTCCGCATCGCTTCCGCGCAGGTCCCCGATGCGGTCGACTCCATGGACTTGACGGACCTGACTCCGGGGGCCGTGTCCGGGGGCGCTGCATATGCCGCCGGCGTCGTCTGGGAGCTGGCGCGCCGAGGCCACGCGGTGCACGGCGTCGACATCCACATCGACGGGGACGTGCCGCGCGGCGCCGGCCTCTCGTCCTCCGCCGCGCTGGAATGCGCCGTGGCCGGTGCCCTGAACGAACTGTTTGGCCTCCGGCTGGAACAGCGAATGCTCATCGATGTCGCCCACAAAGCCGAGAACGACTTCGTCGGCATGCCCTGCGGCGTCATGGATCAGTCGGCGGCCATGCTCTCCCAGGCCGGCCACCTGCTGTTCCTCGACACCCGGGACATGACCGTCAGGCACGTGCCCTTCGACGCGGCCACCGCGGGACTGGATCTGCTGGTCATCGACACCCAGGCGCCGCATCGGCTCGTCGACGGTGAATACGCCCGCAGGCGCCGCGAATGCGCCGAGGCATGCGGACACCTCGGCATCGCCTCCTTGCGTGACCTGGAGCCGCATGCGCTCCCGGCGGCACTGCCGACTATCGATCCCGTGCTCGCCCGGCGCACCCGCCATGTGGTCACGGAGAACGCTCGGGTCACCGACACGGTGGCGCTGCTGGAAGGCGGCGCCGACCCGCGGGGCCTCGGCGCCCTGCTCTCCGCCTCGCATCGATCCCTGCGCGACGACTACCAGGTCAGCAGCGTCGAGTTGGACAGCGCCGCCGATGCGGCCGTTGCCGCGGGCGCCTACGGCGCGCGCATGATCGGAGGCGGCTTCGGAGGCTCGGTGCTCGCCCTTGTGGACGGCGACCGCCGCGATGCCGTGGCGGACGCGGTATCTGCTGCAGCAAAGGAAGCCGGCCTTCCCGAGCCTGTGTTCCTGTCCGTCCAGCCGTCGCAGGGAGCCGGCCCATGTCCGGTCTGAGCGTCACCGAGCACCCTTTCGGCCACGCGCCGGACGGGACGCCGGTCCACCGCTGGGTGCTCCGCGCCCCGGGAGGCCACAGTGCCGCCGTCCTGACCTACGGAGCGACGCTCCAGTCGTGTCGGATCCCCACGGCGGACGCTGGCTCCCTCGAAACCGTCCTCGGCCTGCCCTCCGTCGAGGCATACGCAGCCGACCCCTCCTACCTCGGTGCGGTCGTCGGGCGCTACGCCAACCGCATCGCGCATGGCCGGTTTGTCCTGGACGGCAGCGAGCACAAGTTGGAAGCCAACGACGGACCGCACACCCTGCATGGTGGACCGGACGGCTTCCACCGGCGGGTCTGGGACGCGTCCGGGATCCGCACGCCCGACAGCGCCGGGGTCGCCCTGCGACTGCGCAGCCCGCACGGGGACATGGGGTTCCCCGGCAACCTCGACGTCCACGTGATCTACAGCCTCGACGAACACGGCACGCTCGCGGTGCGCTACCGCGCGGCCACCGACCGGCCGACGGTCATCAACCTCACCCAGCACGCCTATTGGAACCTGGCGGAGAGCGACAGCGTCAGCGACCACGCGCTGACGGTGGAAGCCGACATGTATCTGGCGACCGACGCGACGCAGATACCCCTGGGCCCTCTTGCACCCACTGCAGGGACCCCTTTCGCGCTGGGCGGCCGACTCGGGGAGACGCTGGCCAATTCGCACCCGGGCATCGTCGCGGCCGGAGGCCTGGATCACTGCTTCGCCCTGCGCGGGGGAGTCTCACCCACTCCGCGCCGAGCGGCCCGTCTCACGCACCCTCCCACCGGCAGGGCCCTCGAGGTGTGGACCACCGAACCGGGCATCCAGGTCTACACCGGCAACTTCCTTACAGCACCGTTCGATCGGCACCATGCAGTGTGCCTGGAGACCCAGCACTTTCCCGACGCCCCCAACCGCCCGGAGTACCCGTCCACGGTCCTGCGCCCAGAACAGGGATACGCCTCGGTCACTGAATACCGCTTCGGTGTCGGTGCGGAGCCACCGCGATCGACGCCCTGAAAGGGCTCCTCGCGGTCCGCTATTTTGTGTATCTCATACGTGATTCGATGCTGCTCCATTGCCCATGCTCGGAGGACGAGTGTGCTGATCCGACTGGTGCGAGACCACCTCCGGCCCTACTCCCGTGCCGTAGCGCTGCTCATGGTCCTCCAGCTCGTCCAGACCGCGGCCACCTTGTACCTGCCCAACCTGAACGCCCGGATCCTCGACCACGGGGTGGCGCACAACGACCAGCGCTACATCGTCTACGCCGGCGCAGTCATGGCGGCCATCGCACTCACCCAGCTGGTGTGCGCCTACGGCGCGGCCCGGATCGGCGCGCGCGTGGGTATGGCCTTCGGACGGGACGTCCGCCGGGCCGTCTTCGCCCACGTGCAGACCTTTTCCGCACGCGAGTTGGGCCGCTTCGGTGCGCCGTCGCTGATCACGAGGACCACGAACGACGTTCAGCAGGTGCAGATGCTGGTCCTGCTCACGCTGACCCTGATGGTCTCCGCACCCATCATGTGCCTGGGCGGAGTTGCGCTGGCCATTGACCAGGACCCTGGGCTTTCACTCGCTCTCGTCGTGCTCATTCCTGTCCTGGGCGTCGCGATCGGCGCGATCCTCCGCCGCCTGGCACCGCTGTCGACCGCCCTGCAGACGAGCGTCGACACGGTGAACCGCATTCTGCGCGAACAGATAACCGGGCTCCGGGTCATCCGCGCCTTCGTCAAGGAAGAACACGAAAGCCGCCGCTTCGGAGCCGCGAACAGCGATCTCACGGATGTGTCGCTGCGCGTCGGTCACGTGATGGCCTGGATGTTCCCGGCCGTGATGACCATCGCCAACGTCGCGGGCGTCGCCGTCCTGTGGTTCGGCGCCCAGCGCGTGGCCGACGGCGAGATGACCATCGGCGGCCTGACGGCGTTCATCAGTTACGTGCTCATGATGCTGATGGCCGCGGTGATGGCCACATTCATGCTGCTGTGGATCCCGCGGGCCGAGGTCAGCGCCCGGCGCATCGTCGAAGTCCTCGAGACGCAAAGCTCGGTGGCTCCGCCGCTACGGCCGGTCCACACGCTCATCCGCCGCGGCCACGTCGAGCTGTGCGACATCACCTTCCGGTTTCCGGGAGCGGAGAAGAGCGTGCTCGAGGCCGTGTCCCTCAGCGTGGGCCCAGGAGAGACGACCGCGATCATCGGTGGCACCGGGAGCGGCAAGAGCACCCTGCTGGCCCTGATCCCCCGCCTGTCGGATGCCACGGACGGCCGGGTCCTGGTCGGCGGAGTCGATGTCCGCGAACTCGACCCGGCCGTGCTCGCCGGCACGGTCGGCTACGTCCCGCAGCGCCCGTTCCTCTTCTCCGGCACCGTCGCCTCGAACCTGCGCTACGGCGCACCCGGCGCCACCGATGAAGACCTCTGGCGCGCTCTGGAGATCGCCCAGGCGCGCGACTTCGTCGCGGCACTCCCTGACGGCCTCGACGCGCGGATCGCCCAGGGGGGCGGCAACGTCTCCGGCGGGCAGCGGCAACGCCTCGCCATAGCCCGAGCGCTGGTGGGCCGTCCGCAGGTGTACCTGTTCGACGACTCCTTCTCGGCGTTGGACTATGCCACCGATGCGCGGCTGCGCGCCGCGCTGGCCCGAGAAACCTCGGAAGCCGCCGTCATTGTGGTCGCCCAGAGGGTGAACAGCATCCGTGACGCGGATCGGATCGTGGTTCTCGACGCAGGCCGCATCGTTGGCGAGGGTACGCATCCCGAACTCCTTGCCGGCAACCCGACCTACCGGGAAATCGTCCTCTCACAGCTGACCGAGGAGGAAGCGGCGTGAGCGGCGCCAAGACCGACGCCGACCACCCTGAGCACTCGTCGGATTTCGTCGGGACCGCAGCCCGCACCGTGCGGCTGTTGGCTCAGCGGCGCGGACAGTTCACCGCGCTGCTCGTACTCGGCGTGGCCAGTGTTGGCCTGACCGTGGCCGGCCCGGTTCTGCTGGGCCATGCGACCGACCTCGTCGTCAGCGGCATCCTGGACGACGCCGGCGCGGGCATCGACTTCGGGGCCGTGGCCCGGGTGCTCGCCTGGACGGCAGCGGTCTACGTCGCCGGGGGGCTGTGCGGTGTCGTGCAAGGCCGCCTCGCGAACACCGCCGTGCAACATGCCGCTCGTCAGATGCGGCACGACGTCGAGCGCAAGCTCTCCCGGATTCCGCTGAGCTACTACGACCGCAAGCGGCGCGGCGACATCATCAGCCGGGTCACCAACGACATCGACAACCTCGCGCAGTGCCTGCAGCAGGTCGTCGGTCAGCTGGTCATGTCGGCGTTGACCATCGTCGCGGTTCTCGGGGTGATGTTCTGGATCTCCTGGCTGCTGGCGCTGATCGCCTTGCTGACCGTGCCGCTCTCCTTGCTCGCAATGGCGTGGATCGGCAAGCGCTCCCAGCCCGAGTTCACCCGACAGTGGCGCCACACGGGGCGCCTCAACGGCCACATCGAGGAGATGTACACAGGGCACGCCCTGGTCAAGGCCTTCGGCCGCGAGGACCAGGCGCTCGCGGCGTTCGACGCCGAGAACGAGAGCCTTTACGAGGCTTCTCGGCGCGCCCAGGCAACGTCAGGACTGACCCAGCCCCTGATGATGTTCGTGGGCAACCTCAACTACGTGCTCGTTGCGGCCGTCGGCGGCCTCCGGATCGCCTCCGGGGCGCTCACCGTCGGCGAAGTCCAGGCCTTCGTCCAGTTCTCCCGGCAGTTCAGTCAGCCGCTCGGGATGATCGCGGGCATGCTGGGCATGGTTCAGTCCGGGATGGCCTCGGCCGAGCGGGTGTTCGACCTGCTCGACGCGAGCGAGGAGAAGCCCGAGCCTGCCGTGCCTGTGCCGTCATCGGGTGCCGGCCGCGTCGCATTCGAGGACGTCTCTTTCAGGTACACCCTGGCCGAGCCGCTGATCGAGTCGCTGTCTCTGGTTGCGGAACCCGGTCACACCGTGGCCATTGTCGGGCCCACCGGCGCGGGCAAGACCACGCTCGTCAATCTCCTGATGCGGTTCTACGAGATCACCGGAGGACGCATCACCCTCGACGGAGTCGACATCGCGACCATGTCCCGCGCCGACCTTCGATCCCGCATCGGCATGGTGCTGCAGGACACGTGGCTTTTCGGCGGCACGATTGCCGACAACATCGCCTACGGCGCCCGGCATGCCACGCGGGAACAGGTGGTCGCGGCCGCCAGATCCGCTCATGCCGACCGCTTCATCCGCACACTGCCGGCCGGATACGAAACGGTGCTGGACGATGAGGGCGGGGCCGGCCTCAGCGCGGGGGAGAAGCAGCTCCTCACCATTGCCAGAGCCTTTCTCGCCGACCCCACGATCCTGATCCTGGATGAGGCGACCAGTTCCGTCGACACCCGTACCGAGGTGCTGATCCAGCAGGCCATGGCCCGGCTGCGTGAGGGGCGGACCGCGTTTGTGATCGCCCATCGTCTGTCCACGATCCGCGACGCCGACACGATCGTGGTCATGGAGCGAGGACGAATCGTCGAACAAGGCACTCACCAAGAGCTCGTGGCCAGGACGGGCGGTGCTTACCGTGCCCTGCACGCAGCGCAGTTCCGTCGAGGTGCCGCGGCCTCGGATCGACCACGGACGACATAGCAGGTCGGCGATCTTGGTCCGCCAAAGGGTTGCGCGTGCTACTTGCGATCGGCTACCTTCGGCGGGTAGCGCGCGCAACCATCATCATTGCGCAGGACTCGGGACCAATCGGACCAGGGATTTGATTTGAGCGCAGCACTACGGGCTCGCATCCGCGGTCACAGCGCCGCCCAGGGCAGCCTGATGCCTGGTCCCCAGACGCTTCGCTGACCGCATGCGCCGAGTCCCGCCACCGCGGTGATCGCGGCCGACGCCGCCGTCTCGGAGCGCGCCAGCCGGCGCGCGTCCCGCACGGCACCGCGGCGGGCGCCAGATCGTAGTCGTCACACCCGATCAACCTGCCGGCAGCACGTCGGCCGGTCTGTGCAAAGAGGTACCACAGCCATGCAAACCTTCCCCGCTCCCGTGGCGGACCGCCGACCCGAACCACGCCGCGGGCTCATGGCTGCTCTCATCGTTCTTGCTTTGCTGTGGCCTACCCAGCTCTTGACGCTCATCGCGCTGGTCGGCGGCTCTGCGCAGGCGCAGATCGCCATGCACTTCCACACCACGCAGATCGCCTGGTTCGCGCTGGCCACCGGCGTGGTGGGAACGCTGGTCACCCCGTACGTGATGAAGGCCGCCGACATCTTCGGCCGTCGTACGGTGATGATCGCCATCACGGTGCTCGGGCTGATCGGGGACGTGATCGCAGCGGTGGCTCCGACCTTCGGGGTGATGATCGCCGGGCGTGCGATTGCGGGCTTCTATGCACCCATCAGCATCTTGGCGTATGCAGCGATCCGCGAGCTCTTCCCACCCAAGCAAGCCGCCACCGCGAGCAGCATCGTCGCCTCAGGGGTCGGCCTGGTTGCGATCGGCGGCCCGTTCTTGTCCGGCTGGCTGCTGGACGACTTCGGCTTCCGGGGGGCGCTGTGGAGCTTCGTGATCGCCACGGCGATCGGTTTGCTGCTGCTGATCTTCTTCATGCCGAGCACGCCGCCGATTGCCCGGACCGACGTCCACATGGACTGGATCGGCGGCCTGCTGCTGGGCGGGAGCGTCACCGCCATCACCTACGGCGTCGGCAAGGGTTCCGACTGGGGGTGGACTTCGACCGGCACGCTCGCCTTCATGGTCGGCGGAGCCTTGGGCCTGGTGGTGTTCGTGATCTCCCAGGCGCGCGTAGCCCACCCGATGGTCCCTCTGGGGATGCTGAAGCGTCGGCCGGTCTGGTCGGTCTTCCTGACCACGGCTGCCGCGCTCGGCGTGCTCTCCGCGGTCGGGCCCATTCTGCAGCTGCTTCCGTTGTACCCCGACATTCCCGGGGTGTCCGACGGCCTCGGATTCAGCGTCACGCACAACGCGGTGATCGGGCTGCCGGCGAACATCCTCATGCTGGCCACGGGTGCCGCGACAGGGTTCGCGGTCCGCCGGATCGACAGCCGACTCCCGCTGAGGGCCGGTTTGGTCGTTGCCGCGATCGGGCTCCTCCTGCTGGCCTCGTATCACTATTCGGCTGCCCAACTGGCGGTCGTCTCGATGGTGTTCTCCGTCGGCTACGGCATGGTCATCTCGACGGTGTACGTGATGATCATGGAGGCCGTGGAACCCGAGGAACAGGGAATCGCCAACATGGTGCAGGGGCTTGTCCTCGGCATCATCGCCTCGGTTGCCATCGCGGCGTCCTACGCGATCCTGGCCCGGGACGGCACCGTCGTCCAAGGCACGCAGTTCTACCTCGACCAGGGGTACGTGAACGTGTTCCGGTGGGCTGCAGTGGCGCTGTTGCTGGTGCTGCTGACCACCTTCCTTGTCCCCCGCCTGAGGCCTGTTGCGCAGATGGACGCCGGGCCGCCGACCGAGGAGTAGCCGACTCCCCCTTCCGCCTCGCCCAGGCGTAGGGCAGCGAAACCCAGCCGCGAACAACCACCGGCAGTCACCGAAAACTCCGAGGAGAGTCAGCATGGACCGTACCTTCCCCGAAGGCTTTCTCTGGGGAGCGTCGACCGCCGCGCATCAGATCGAAGGCAACAACCTCAACAACGACTGGTGGCAACTCGAGCACGTGGCCGCGGACTTCGGCGTGCAGTTCAGCGGTGATGCGCTCGACAGCTATCACCGCTACGAAGAGGACATGAGGCTGCTGGCCGAAGCGGGCCTGAATGCCTACCGCTTCAGTATCGAGTGGTCCCGTATCGAGCCGAGCCCCGGCAAGTTCTCGCGCGCAGAGTTGGCGCACTACCGGAGGATGATCGACGCCGCGATCCGGCTCGGCATCACCCCTGTCGTCAGCCTCCACCACTTCACCCACCCCATCTGGTTCGGGGACAACGGAGCGTGGCTCGCGGACGACGCGACCGACCTCTTCACCCGCTACGTGGAGCAGGCCTGCACCATCCTTGACGGTGTCCGGTGGGTCTGCACGATCAACGAGCCGAACGTGCTCGCGGTGAACCACGGCCAGCAGCGTCGTATCGCGGAGGGCAAGGATTACCAGTTCGTCGGGGCGCTCCCGGACGTCGAGGTCGGTGAGGCTCTCATCGCAGCACACCGGGCGGTCGCGCCGTTGATCCGCGAGGCAGTCGGCGCGAACGTCGGCTGGACCGTGGCGAACCAGGCACTCGTGCCCGTGCCGGGGAGTGAGGCCAAGCACGCGGAGATGCAGCACCTGTGGGAGGACATGTACCTGGAGCCGGCTCGGGATGACGACTTCGTCGGCGTGCAGTCGTACACGAGCCAGATGGTGGACGACGACGGCATCGTTCCGCACCCCGAGCACCCTGACAACACCCTGATGGGCTGGGCGTACCGGCCGGACGCGCTCGGGATTGCCTTGCGGCACACGCACGAGGTTGTCGGAGACGTACCGATCGTGGTCAGCGAACACGGGATCGCCACCGCCGACGACGAGCGCCGAATCGCGTACACGAGCGCAGGATTGCGCGATATGCATCAGGCCATCGAGAGCGGCATCGACGTCCGTGGGTACCTGCACTGGAGTCTCCTCGACAACTTCGAATGGGGCCGTTGGGATCCGACGTTCGGCCTCATCGCGGTCGACCGGAGCACCTTCGAGCGCCGGCCCAAGCCGAGCCTCGGCTGGCTCGGACGAGTCGCGCGAGCCAACTCGCTCTGAGCCGCACACCTATTAGTGAATGCCATACGCTAAATTGGCCCGACGGCGCCGCTACGGGAGAAACGCGTGCGGGACCGTGAGCTTCGGAGACTGGAGGGGGCATCATGCCGTTGAAGGGCGAGTACGAGCCGAGCGCCCAGAAATGGGTGCGCGACCACGTTGCGGCGTACGAAGGCTCTGGAGGCCTGGAGAGCACCACATTCCGGGGAATGCCTGTGGTGTTGCTGACGACGCTGGGGGCGACCAGCGGGAACCTCCGCAAGACGCCGGTCATGTGCATCGAGCACGACGGGGTGTACGCGGCGGTCGCGTCGCAAGGTGGGGCTCCCCGACACCCGCAGTGGTACCACAACCTCATCGCTGACCCGCGCGTCGAACTCCAGGACGGGCCGCAGCGTCAGGACATGACTGCTCGGCAGGTTGTCGGGGACGAAAAGAACCTGTGGTGGGCACGTGCACTCGCTGCGTACCCGGACTACGCGGAATACCAGGAGAAGACGGACCGCGAGATCCCTGTCTTCGTCCTGGAGATCACCCCCGCCGGCCACTGAGCGCTGCGAACTGCTTCGGAGACATACCTGCAAACTGCGGCGGCGGGGGGGGGCGGGGGGGGGGGGGCCCGGGGGTGGGGGGGGGGGGGCGCCCGCCCCCCCCCCGGTGCGGTGCCATCCCTCCAAACGCGGCCGCCGGGCCCGCCGGGGGCGCGCACGGCGTTTTCGCTTCGGGGCAGCGCCACGCCCCCCGTTCGTGGCGCTGCCCCGTGTCCGTTGGCAGAGCAGGAGGTCAGGCGCGCAGGCCTACGCGGTCGAACAGCACCAGGCCGTCGTTGTAGGGCTGGACGCCCGTGACTGTTGGAGCGAAGACGACGGTGCTGGCGGCCTCTTGGTAGACCCAGAAGGGCACGTCCTCGTTGAGCCGCAGTTGTACACGTGTATATGCCGCGCGTCTGCTCTCGGTGTCGGTGGACAGGCGGCCGCTATTCATGGCCTCGGTCACCACGGCGTTCGAGTACCCGCTGACGTTGGTAGGGCTCCCAGGCCGCAGGAAGTCGTACAGAACCGGCTCCGGGTCGCTCATCCACATGCCGGAAACTGCGATGTCGAAATCCCCGGCAATCGTGCGCCGGATGAGCGTCGGCGTGTCGACATCCTCGATCTGCAAGTGCACGCCAGGGAATTGCTCGACCTGTTGTCTGATGTAGCCGGCCTGGGAATTGGGGTCTTGACCGCCGCCGACGATCAATAGTGAGAACCGCACCGGGCGAGTGCCACCGAGAGTCAGGGTGTCGAATGCGGCACGTGCCGCTTCTCGGTCGTCGTTCGGTGCCGCGAGCTGCGGGCTCGCGAGCGGCGACGCGAGTGCGAAGATCCCCTGCGCCGGGGTCCCTGCATCGGCGAAGAATCGGCGGTTGATCTCCGCCGTGCTGAGACTGTTGGCGACTGCCCGGCGGGTCGCCGGGTTGTCGAACGGCGGCTTGCGGGTGTTGAAGGCGAGCATGAGCCCGCCGCTCAGACTCAGGCGAATCACACCCAATTCCTGATCAGTGGCCTCCTTGGCCTGCATGGGGTCGCTGAACGACGCAAGATCGATGCCGCCCGCGTCCACAGCTTCGGGCAGGCTTTTACCCGGTGGGGCGACGCGGAATTCGAGTCGATCGAGGTAGGGGCGGCCAGCCTGCCAGTAGCGCGGGTTCCTTCGTAGTGTGAGCTGTTCGCCAGGTTTGCGTTCGGCCAGCACGAAGGGGCCGGCGCCTACCGGGCTGGCGCGCAGGGTGTTGAGGTCGGCCAGGGCACGCGGGGAGGCGATGTAGGCCAGGTTGTTCGCGACCGCGCGGTCGAAGTTCGCGTTGGGGCTGGGTAGTTCAATGCTCAGGCGTAGGGGTGCCGTGATCGTCAGTTTGAGCCCTGCAGCGACGACGGCACCCGCCGATCCGGTTGCGGGCTCCGCATGGGCGAGCCAGTTCGCCTTGACTGCTGCTGCGTCGAATGGCTGTCCGTCGGAGAACGCCACGTTCGGACGGATCGTGAGGGTCCACACGCGAGCGTCACCGTCGGCGGTGAGTGACTCGGCGATGTTGGGCTGGACGGTGCCTGTAGCTGGATCGGCCCACACCAGCGGGTCGTAGATCGCGGACAGCACGTTCCCGTACGCCACGGCGTATGCGGGTGTGGTGAACGGATCCAGGGAGCCGGGGTCTGCCGGGATAGCCACGCGTAGGACGCCTCCCTGGCCGGGAGTGAGCTGCGCGTTGGGCTTGTCCTGTCCCTCGGGCGCGCAGGAGGTTGTGACCAGGAGAGCCGCAGCTGCCGCTATGGCGAAAGCACGACTCCCGCGGCGGCGGATGGGCGCGAAGGTGAAGCGAAACACGTTCGCCTGCCATGGCTGGGGAGGGGCGGCCGAGCCGGCCCGCTCTGAACGAATGGGTGGTGTGGTGCCCGAACACGCGACGTCCCCCAGTCGCACACCCGGATCAACGAAGCAGACCTGAGGCCTGAAACGGATCTGTGGGCGACATCAACCGCGCTGGGCGCCGGAGCCTAGCCGACGCCTATGCCCTTGATTGATGAAGAGCATTAGTGTAACGAGTACGAAATTTTGGTCCTGGGTCGACTCGCGCGCCAAGTCGGGTTTCCATGTCGGGTGTTGCGCAACATCGCCCGAGGCGCGTGCCTTCCCCGGGCGCCAGGCTCGCGGAGCGGCGTAGCGCACCCGCTGCGCGGGTGCCCGACGTATCGGTTATGTGCTCGCAAAGGGAAGAAACTGCCCGTGTTTTGCTTTGCGCCCACGTAAATTGACACGTGTCACCAGTGGGGAACGGCTTGACTTGGGGTGCGCGGCGGCGCACTCTACTCGGAAGGTTGCACGCGCTACCTCGCCTGTCGGATGACGACCCGGATTGCGCCGGCAGCGCATTGCAAGGATGCATCCCGGCGGCTTTGCCGAGCCCAAGTGACCCCGGTCGGCACTTGCGAGGGCTTGATCAGCACGCCCACCTGGCACACCTGCGTTCCCGAACGTCCCTCCCCAAGCGCGACGGGGAGGCATCCCCGTGGCACGAACCGGAACCGGATCATGCAGTTCCGCTCGATCGTCCGTCGACGATCCGGGCCGGTCACTCGCAAGGGAAAGGGACACCATGAACGATCGGCTCGACACCAACGACGCCGGCACGGCAGCCGGCGTAGGCCGGCGCGCGCTCCTCGGGGGGCTCGTCGGAGCCGCTGCGCTCACGGCAGCCCAGTGGACCCCGGCGTTCCGAGTCGAGGCTGCGGATGCTGCCGTACCGGCTCCGCCCGGGCTTCCATCGGGAGTCACCGCGTACCTCCAGGGCTACCGCAACTGGTCAGGCGAAACTCGCGTCGACGACGTCTGGACGTGCGCCCCCGCGACACCGGAGCAGGTAGTCGCGCTCGCGAACTGGGCGCGCGCGCAAGGGTGGAAGCTTCGGGCGAAGGGCTTCAGCCACAACTGGTCGCCCCTGCTGATCCAGCAAGGCGCGCCGACGAACATCCTGCTGCTCGACACCACCCAGCACCTCAAAGCCGTGGCCGTCTCCGCCGGCAACCCGGCGAGTGTCACGGCTCAGACAGGGGTCTCGATGATGGCCCTGTTGCAGGCGCTGGAGAACGTCGGCCTCGGCCTCACCGCGACTCCTGCCCCCGGCGACCTCAGCCTCGGCGGTGTGCTTGCCATCGACGGGCACGGTACCGCTGTTCCCAAGACCGGGGAATCCGCCACCCCCGGCCATACCTTCGGGACGCTCAGCAATCTGATCGTTTCGCTCGCCGCCGTGGTGTGGGATCCCGCGGCAAACGCCTACAGGCTGCGGACCTTCCAGCGCAACGATCCGGCCATCGGGGCCCTGCTGGTGAACCTCGGCCGCGGTTTCGTCACCGAGGTGACACTCCGCGTCGGCGCCAACAAGCGTCTGCGGTGCCAGAGCTGGGTCAACATCGGGGCAGACGATCTGTTCGCCCAACCCGCAACGGCAGGAAGCAATTCGTTCGCCGGCTTCGTCGACCGCACAGGTCGCGTCGAGGCGATTTGGTTCCCCTTCACCGACAATCCCTGGCTCAAGGTGTGGTCGGTCACCCCGACGAAGCCGTTCCTGGCCAAAGAGGTCGGGAGTCCCTACAACTACCCCTTCAGCGACTTCCTGTCGGAGGGCGCGGCCGACCTCCTCGGGCAGATCACCGCCGGAGCGGCCAATCTGACTCCGACGTTCTGCCAGACGCAGTTCGGTGTGGTCGCGGCGGGGCTGATCACCACGGGCAGCTGGGACCTGTGGGGCTGGTCGAAGAACACGATGCTGTACGTCAAGCCGACCACCATGCGGGTGCACGCCAACGGATACGCCGTGCTCACCAGGCGGGCCAACATCCAGAAAGTCGTCGCCGAGTTCTACGCGTACTACAAGAACGCGCTGAACACGTATGCCGGCCAGGGCCGCTACCCGATGAACGGCCCGCTGGAGATCCGCGTCACCGGTCTGGACAATCCCGCCGACGCCCAAGTCTCGGGGGCCGTGCCTCCGACGCTGTCAGCGGTGCGGAACCGGCCGGACCACCCGGAGTGGGACGTCGCGGTGTGGCTGGACGTCCTGACGGTGCCCGGAACGCCGTACAGCCAGCAGTTCTACCGTGAGACCGAGCAATGGGTCTTCGCCAACTATTCCGGCGCATACGCGCAGGTGCGCCCGGAGTGGTCGAAGGGCTGGGGCTACAGCGGCACAGCAGCCTGGGCCGACGGCACGATGCTGTCGGCCACCGTTCCGAACCAGTTCCGGGTCGGCCTGCCTGCGGGCAACAACTGGGACGCAGCGGTTGCCCAACTCAATCAGTACGACCCCCACAAGGTGTTCTCCAACTCGTTCCTGAACAGCCTCCTGGACTGACGGATCACGGCCGTCCCCGCCTCCCTGGGAAGCCTCGCCGAGACCGCCGACTCGGCGGCAACTGCGGCGGCCCTGCGTGCTTCGCCGGGCCGCCGCAGCCTTGCGGGCGTCCTGCCTGGAGCTACCAGGACTTCTGGCGGTCCGCGACGAAGTCCACCTCGTGGAAGGCCGCGGACTCGATCGAGTCCAACACAACCTCCTTGCGCCGGATCTTGTAGCCGCCGCCGGTCCTGACCAGTGTCCAGTGGACGATGCCACTGGAGAGGGTGCTCGGCGAACGATCGACGATCTGGGTGACGAACAGGTAGGAGGAGAGGTCGACCTCCTCGTCGCGCTCCGCCGTGACGTGGATGTTCGCCGCGTGGTGCCGCAAGGGGTAGGGGCTGTGCTTCCGGTGCTCCCTTGTCCAGGCCATCGCAGCATCGGGGCCGCGATTGTCGGAGCGAATGAACTCCTCGTGCGGGTGCTGCCCGGTCTCGGTATGGGACGCGAGGTGGCAGTCGTCCGAGAGAAGTCCGGCGAGGACCTCGAGGCGGCCTTCGTCGTAGTTGAACCACCAGCGGTGAATCAACTGGTGGGCCGCGAGGTGGTCGTGGGGGGTCACATGCACTCCTGCCACTCAGGCACCCCTGTCGGCGTGGACGCCTCATGGAGCTCACGCCGACAGGTGAACAGATTTGTGTAATACGTACGCTGGAATCGTCGAGAGGGCAACCGCCGAACGTTGGAGCGCTGCCTTGGAGTCAGCTCAGGATGTACTCATCCTCGTCAGGAACGCGGAGCATCGACCAGTAGTCGACCAGGCGCCACGGGCACGACACGATCACGCGGCCGCTGCTGTTCTGGTAGTAGCTGCGGACGCTCGGGTGGCTCCACACGCGTCCTTCGAGCGCTTCGTCCACCCGCTCGTTGTAGGCGTCGTGTACGTCCTGCCGCGGCTCCAGAACCCGCGCGCCGCGTTCGTGGAGCAGATCGAGGCATCCCACGATGTAGTGGATCTGGCTCTCCGCAAGGATGTTGACGCCGGCGCCGTGGTTCGGCGCGCTGTTGGGCCCGGCCAGCACGAACAGGTTCGGAAAACCCGGCACGGTCGTGCCCAGATGGGCACGCGGCTCATCGTGGCCCCAGACATCGGTCAGGGCTGTTCCGTTCCGGCCCGTGATATCGATCTGACCGAGCATCGGCAGCACCTGGTAGCCGGTGGCGAGGATCAGTACGTCCGCGGGGACCTCGCGGCCGTCCGCGGTGACCAGTCCGCCCGTCGTGGCGCGTTCGATGGCATCGGTGACCAGCTCGACGTGGTCCTGCCTCAGCATCCGGTACCAGTTGCTGTCCCGCAGGATCCGCTTGCCGAACGGCGGGTAGTCCGGAATCACGCGTTCCAGGAGGTCCGGCCGGTCGGCGAGTTCTTCGCGGGCGTACGCCAGCAGCCACTGCCGAAGGTCTTCGCTGGGCTTGGACACCGAGACTTCCGGCATGTGCCACTCGGGGTCGATCACGACGCGCACGAAGTTGCCGTCGGACGCGAACCAGTAGGTGAAGAACCGGAACCATTCGCCGTAGAAGGGTACGTGCCGCATGGCCCAGTTGGCCCCCTCGGAGACGGTGAGGTCATCCTTGCGGCGGGGCATGATCCACGAAGGACTGCGCTGGAAG
The DNA here is from genome assembly GCF_021502675.1 of Yinghuangia soli. GTDB lineage: Bacteria > Actinomycetota > Actinomycetes > Streptomycetales > Streptomycetaceae > Yinghuangia > Yinghuangia soli. The sequence continues at coordinate 24,201 of NZ_JAKFHA010000021.1, read as the reverse complement.
ACCGTCAACTGGGCGACATCGTCGACGATAGCCGGTCCGACCTGCATCGAGCTGGCGCCGGTGCCGATCATCGCCACCCGCCGACCAGTGAGATCGAGGTCGGGATCCCACTCGGCCGTGTGCACGGCGATGCCGGCGAACTCGTCGAGGCCAGGGATGTCGGGGCGTACCGCGCCCTGGAATACACCTATGGCGGTGATCACCGCATCGGCCCAGTCGACGCGCTCCTGGCCTCGGCGATCGCGAACCGTGACGGCCCAGCGCTTGGAGGCGTCGTCGTAGGCGCAGCTGAGGACTTCGGTCTGGAACTCGACGTGGTCCCGCACCCCGTACCCGTCCGCACAGCGGCGCAGGTAGTCGAGCACGTACTCGCCCTTGGAGTAGAACTCGGGCCAGTCCGGGTTGACTTCGAAGGAGTAGGAGTAGAAGTGGCTGGGGGTGTCCACCCCGACGCCCGGGTACACGTTGGTGAGCCAGGTGCCGCCGACGTCCTCGTTGCGATCGTAGATGCGGTAGCTGTAACCCGCTTCGCCGAGTTTGACGCCCGCGCAGATGCCGGAAAGCCCGGCACCGATAACCGCGACGTGGAAGTCCCTCTGCCGCGAGAGGGCCTTCGGGGGGTGCGAGGGCTCAGGCGCCAGCTTCGCGAAGCCGCACTGATCGAGAAGGAGCGGGATGAACTCCTCGTCCACCGGCTCGTGAACGTAGGCCGACGCGAGGCGCTGGAACAACGCATCGGTCAGGGGCGTCGTGTCGACGGGCCGACCGCTCGTCAGTACCTCGGCCAGCAGGTCGCGTATTGCGTCCGCGTCCGGCTCCGCGCCGGTCTCGGCGTGCGACGGGTCGCAGACCTTCGCGAACCGCTCGAGGAGGGACAAGTCGCGGGTCAGGTGAGTGAGCACCATCAGCAGGGTCCGCGGATCGGCCCCGGCGAGCTGCGCACGCACTGACGCGGCGTCAACACCTGGGCCACTGAGGGGGAGGTCGCTCGGGACAGGCCGATGGTGGACAAAGGTACGGGGGGTCGTCATGCCAGTCTCCGTAGCCATGAAATAGACAGACTGTCTAGCGAAAGTCATCATGCACGTGCGGCTTGGGCATGTCCATACAGAGAGACTCTTTGATGGACATCGTGTCTACTGAAGGGCTAAGTTGTCGTCACGCAGGTGAAGGTGCGACGAGTGGAGGCGCGTACTCATGACGGACCTTGAAGCGGGGCAATTCGCCCTCGTGCCCGAGTTCGCAGCGATCATGGCGGCGATACCCCCGCTGCCTGTGGTCACGCCCGAGTCCGTGGTCGCCATCCGCGAACGCAGCGATGCAGCCGCCGCCCTCCAACCCCGCCCCGACGTGCATGCCGTAGCCGACCGGACGATTCCCGGGCCGGACGGAGACGTTCCCGTCCGCTTCTACTACCCGACGGCCGACGAAGGGCTGCCTGCGCTGGTCTTCGCACATGGGGGCGGGTGGTCCATCTGCAGCATCGAGACCCACGACGGTCTCTGTCGTGAGATCGCCAACCGCAGTGGCTGTGTCGTGGTGTCCGTCGAGTACCGCCTCGCGCCCGAGCACGTCTTTCCCGCCGCCGCCGAGGACTTCTATGCGGCGGCCTGCTGGGTTGTCGAGCATGCCGCAGAGGTGGGTATCGACCCGGAGAGCGTGGCTGTCGGCGGCGACAGCGCCGGCGGGAACCTCGCCGCCGTCGCGGGCCATATGGCCCGGGACCGGCAAGGCCCGCGCTTCGCCTTCCAACTGCTCGCCTACCCGGGCCTGGATGCTGTCTCCGAGCGGCCAGCCACCGTCGCGAACGCCGACGCGCCGATGGTCAACCGGCAGACGTCGCAGTCCATGTGGCGGACGTACGCGGGTTCCGCGGACCTGCGGCACCCGTACGTCTCACCGCTCCACGCCGACGACTTCACCGGGCTTCCCCCTGCGTTGATCGTCACCCCGGAATTCGACCTGAACGTCGATGACGCCTACGCGTACGCCGAGACAGTGAATGCCGTCGGCGGATCCATCGAGGTCCTGGAGGTCAAAGGGACCGCTCACGGGTTCCTCTCGTACTACGCCCGCGTGCCCGCCGCATCCGATGCGCTCGACCATGCCTGTCGGCGTCTGCGCGGAGCAGTAGGCAGGGGAGCCGGCGCCGCCGCGGAAGGCTGACGCACCGTGGTTGCGCACTCAGACAAGCGGACTGACTACGCTTGCGGAATGCCAACGCCTACCCGCCGACGTGCCGGCGCCGCGGATCCCGCCGTCCCGGCCTCGGACCTGCGTGCCCAGCACAAGCAGCTCACGCGTCGGCGTCTGCTGGCCGCGGCAGTCGACGTCTTCGAAGAGAAGGGGTACGAGGCGGCCACCATCGACGATGTAGTCGCCCGCGCAGGGGCGGCGCGAGCCACTTTCTACTTGCACTTCTCCGGCAAGGCCGACATCGTCGCCGAGCTGGCTGCTCGAATCTGGCGTGACACCGAAAGCATGTTCGTGGAATTCGGCACGCTGCCCGACTGGTCGCATGCCACGATTCGCGGCTGGCTCACCCGGTACGTAGACGCCGACGGGAACAAGAAGGCCCTCAAAGTCTTCGCCGAGCACCTTCCGCACACGCTGCGCGAGCAGCACCTGGAGCACCAGCAGCGGTTCATCCATGCACTCCTCCAGCCGCCGGAGCGCTGGACGCACTTCACCCGGCCCGAAGCCAAGCGCCGCGCGTTCTTGCTGATCAACCAGCTGGAGACATTCATGCCGTCCTGGCAGGCCGGCCTCTGGGGACGCGAACGATCCGCGATGCTGGACACCCTGACCGCGGTATGGCTGGGCACCCTGGAGGCGGACCGAACCGGCCAGGAGAACGCAGGCCGCTAGGCTCCAGGCACCTCGTCGGGCGCACAGGCTGCAGCCGACGAGGCGGGGATCTTGCCACCCTCCCGCTATCCGACCTCCGAATGCGTAGGTCATACGCGTAATCTGGGGTCACGGCACCGCCAGGTGCGGGTGCAGCGTGGTGGAGGGATCCGGGATGACCCAAGGCTCGACAGGCGGACCTACGCGCGGACGGGGACGACCTGCGCGCCTGTCCCGCGAGCAGATCGTCGAGGCGGCGGTCGGGTTGGTGTACGACGACCCGACCGAGCCGTTGACGATCAAGCGGGTGGCGGACGCTGCCGACTCCGCGCCCATGGCGTTGTACCGCTACTTCCCCGATCGCGACGACCTCCTTCATGCAGTGGCCGACCGGGTGCTGGCGGACATGCGTTTCACCGCGCCCGAGGGCCTGACGTGGCAGGAGAAGCTCCGTGAGTGGATGCTGCTGAGCCTGGAGCACCTGCGGCCGTATCCCCAGCTGCTGCCGTACATCGCCTCCACCCGGCAGCCGGCGTGGTTGCCGTCGTTCAGCCTGCTGACTGGGGTGTTGAGCCCTCTGCGGTTGGACGACGAGGACATGGCGCTCGCCATCGCGCTCGTCGGAACCACCATCGTGGGACAGGCCACGCTCGCTGCGAAGCGGACCCCGTCTGTCGACATGGTCCCGCTCATGAAGCAAGCTTTGGAACAGGCGACCGAGGAGGAACAGCGCCGCGTCGGACCGGTCGTCGATGCACTGCCGACGGCCTTCGAGCGCCTCTACGACGTTGTCATCGACAGCACCGTCGACGCAATCGCCGCGATGGCGAACCGGTCGGGAAAGGGCGTGGCAAAGTCGGGACGGCCGCGCGTGGCCGAGGCCCGACAGGCGGCGCTGGTACCGATATTCAGCAGTACGGGCTTGGAGCCTTGACCGTTGCCTTCGCCAGTGCGCTGTTGAGGCAGATGGCGGAGTACGACTGAGCAGCTAGCTCGGGGTACGAGCTGGCCTTGAGGGACGCGGGCACAGCGCGGCTCGTCCGCTTGTGCAGGAGAAGCCGACGTCCTCTGCGTCCTGCCGTTGCTCCTGTGCACTATTCCGTATGGGCCAAGTGCGCATAGGCGTCGCGTAGTTCGCGCTTGAGGATTTTGCCGCTGGGGTTCTTCGGCAGGGCTTCGGTGATCACGACGTATTTGGGGACTTTGAACCCGGCGAGGTGTTCGCGGCAGTGCGCGGTGATCTCGTCGGGTTCGATCTTCTCGCCGGGCTTGGGGACGATGACGGCGGTGACGGCTTCGATCCAGTACGGGTGGGTGATCCCGAACACTGCCGCCTCGGCGACGGCGGGGTGGGCGTGGATGACTTCTTCGACTTCGCGTCCGGCGACGTTCTCGCCGCCGGTCTTCACCATGTCCTTCTTGCGGTCGACGATGGTGAGGTAGCCCTCGTCGTCCAGGACGCCCAGGTCGCCGCTGTGGAACCACTGGTTGCGGAACGCCTCGGCGGTGCGGTCGGGGTCGTTCCAGTAGCCGAGCATGGTGTGCGGGCCGCGGTGCACGATCTCCCCGACCACCCCGGCCGGGACGGGTTCGTCGTTGTCGTCCACCACCCGGGTCTCGACGTTGAGCCCCGCCCGGCCCGCGGAACCGGCCTTCCGTTCCTGGTCGGCGGGGCCGAGGATGGTCGCGACCGGGGACATCTCGGTCTGGCCGTAGAAGTTGTAGAGCGCCAACTGCGGGAGTCGGCGGCGCAGTTCGGCGAGGACCTCGACGGGCATCGCGGCTGCGCCGTAGTAGCCCTTGCGCAGCGAGGACAGGTCGCGGGTGTCGAAGTCCGGGTGCCGCAGCAGCGCGATCCACACCGTCGGCGGGCAGAACAGCTTCGTGACGCGCTCCGCCTCCACCGTCGCCAGGATGGTCGCGGCGTCGGGCGCGGGCAGGATGATCGACGTCGCGCCCAGGTAGACGTCCGGGGTCAGGAAGCAGTGCAGCTGGGCGCAGTGGTAGAGCGGCAGCGCGTGGATCTCCACGTCGTCCGCGCTCATCCCGCCGTCCACGATCGCGGTGGTGTACTGGGCGAGGAGGTTCCGGCTGGTCATCACCGCGCCCTTGGGGCGGGACTCGGTGCCGGAGGTGTACATGATCTGCACCGGGTCGTCGTCGTCCAGGTCCACCTCGGGGCATGCCGCGTCCGAGGCGCCGAGTGCGGCGAACGGCTCCCAGCCCTCGGTCTCGCCGATCACCGCGCGGACCTTCAGAGCCGTCACGTCCAGCCCCGCCTCCGCGAGCGCCGCGTCCGCGGTCACCACCAGGTCCGCGCCCGCCACGACCCCGACCGCGCCGGAGTGGGTGAGGACGTAGGCGACCTCGGGCGGGGTGAGCATGAAGTTCACCGGCACCGACACCGCGCCGATCCGGGCCAGCGCGAAGTACGCCACCGCGAACCCGTGCGAGTTCCGGGCCAGCAGCACGATCCGGTCGCCCTTGGCCACCCCGCGCGCCGCGAACCCCGCCGCGGTCCGCGTGACCAGCGCGTCCAGCTCCGCGAAGCTCTGCCGCAGCTCCCCGAAGACCACCGCGGTCTTGTCCGGGGTCCGGACCGCGGAACGCGCCAGCAGATCGGCGAGCCCGTGCCGCCGGGCACGTGCGGGGGGCGTTGAGGAGGCAACTGAGGTCACCGAAGAGCTCCTGGAATCAAGGGGCTTCACTGGCTGCCGGGCAGGCAGCGTAACGCGACCCGAACGGGCGCACTATATGCGTAACGCTTACATTAAAGAGCGGCGCAAGCAAGATCTGTCGGAATCCAACATGGTCATGATAGCCATGATGACGACTGGCCGAAGGCGAAAGGCTGCCGCATGACCTGGCCCGAAGACACAGAAACCCACGACCCGACCCTGCCTCTGGCCGGCGTGCGCGTACTCGACTTGTCGCGCGTGCTCGCCGGGCCTCTGGCCGCGACCGTGCTGGCCGATCTGGGCGCCGACGTGATCAAAGTCGAAGCGCCCGAAGGCGATGAAACGCGGCGATGGGGTCCTCCGTTCCACGGCGCCGACGCGGCGTACTACCTTGCGATCAACCGGAATCGCCGAGCCATGGTGCTCGACTTGCGCGAGCCGGCCGACCTGGACGTGGTCAAGTCCTTGGCCGCAGAGTGCGACGTGGTGATCGAGAACTTCCTGCCCCGACAGTTGATGTCTCTCGGGTTGGACGCAGTTCGTGACAGCAGTCCGCATGCTGTGTGGGTCTCCATCCGCGGTGCGTCCTCGAGCGGCCCGTTGGGAGATTTGCCGGGCTACGACGCCATGGCCCAAGCCCGTTCCGGGATCATGTCCGTGACCGGGCATGAGCTCACCGGCCCGACCAAAGTCGGGTTTCCCGTAGTGGACGTCGTCACCGGGCTGTATGCGGCGATCGGAGCGCTGGGAGCCCTCCTCGGTCGACACGCTGATCAGGGCCGCAGGGCCGCGCGCGTCGAGGTGCCGCTCTTCGAATGCGGGGTATCCGCGCTGATCAACCAGGCCGCGAATCACCTCGTCGGCGGGGCGGTTCCCGGTTTGATAGGGAACCTGCATCCCAATGTCGCGCCGTATGGCCCGATGCCCACGGCCGACGGTCAGATCGTCATAGGCGCCACCAGCAACAGGCAGTTCGCCGCGCTGTGCGCCGCCGTCGGGCGGCCGGCTCTGGCCGACGACCCCCAGTTCGCGGACAACGCGTCTCGGCTGGCGCACCGGGTGAAGCTGGACGACCTGCTCGCGGCGACCTTTGTGCGGGAGCCCACGAAGGTCTGGGAGGCTGAGCTGGGAAGGGCGGCGGTCGCATGCGCGCCGGTGAACCGCCTCGACGAGGTCTTCCTCGAAGACCAGGTCAGTGCCGCCGGACTGGTACAGACCGCCAAGCATCCGCACGGCGAGGTCAAGCTCGTCGCCTCGCCGCTGAGGATCGACGGGCAGCGACCGCCGATTCGGCGCGCGCCACCACTTCTCGGTGAGCACACCGCGGCGATTCGCGATGCTCTCGGCGTGGTCGCCCCGCCGGGATGAGGAACGCGCCCAGCAGGGCAGAGGACCCCGACCGTGGAACGCAACTCCAGGAGTACGCACGTGTTCGAGCTCAACGGCAGAACCGCCCTGATCACGGGAGCCGGGCAGGGGGTGGGCGCCGGAATCGCCTGCACGTTGGCCGGACAGGGCGCGCAAGTGGTCGTCAACGACATCGATCCGGCCCGGGCTGACGGGACCGTCCGACGGGTCCGCGACGCCGGAGGTCAGGCCCACGCCGTCGCGTTCGACGTCACCGACCTCGGCGCCGTGGCCGACGCGGTGCGCACCTTCGAACGCCGGATCGCGCCGGTCGACATCCTGGTCAACAACGTCGGCAACGCCGGGGCGGGTGCTTTCCGGCCGACCTCGTTCCGGGACACCGACCCCGCCGATTGGCGGCGTTTCACCGAGGTGAACCTGTTCGGCGTCATGAACTGCGTCAAAGCCGTCATCGACGGCATGGCCGCCCGCCGACATGGACGCATCGTCACCATCGCATCGGGCTCCGGGGTGATCGGGCAAGGGATAGGCGTCTCCCTATACGCAGCTGCCAAGGGTGGTGCGATCTCTTTCATGCGCCACTTGGCCATCGAGAACGCGTCCGACGGCATCACCGCGAACACCATTGCTTTGGGGCTGATCGACCCTGCTGCGAGCGGCCGTGAGGCCACGCGCACACGCGAGTTGGCCGCGCATCTGCCGGTCGGCCGCATCGGCGTTCCCGAGGATGCGGGTGCACTGTGCGCCTACCTTGCTTCGCAGGAGGCGTCGTGGATCACGGGGCAGACCTTCCACCTCAACGGCGGGTCCTACACATCATGACCGCGGCAAGAGCAGATGAAGCGCACGATGTCGAGCAGCCAGGGCTGTCCCTTCAGGATCGCTTGGAGATCGCTGAACTCCCGGCGCGCTTCTGCCACTACTCGGACTATGCCGCCTACCACCGCTTCGCTGATCTTTTCACCGAAGACGTGGTGACCGTCCTCGTCGGCATCGGTGAGTACGTCGGTCTGCAGGCCCAGATCCAACATGCCCGCGACACCGAGAAGTGGACCGGCGCCCAGGCGTGGCACGTCGTCGCGAACCTGTGGATCGCACCGACCGAAGATGGAGCCGCCGTGCATTACTACATGCTTGGCATGCTGCGCATGGGCGCGGACGCCGGCGGCACCGTGAACACCTCGGGCCGGTTCGTCGACCACGTGGTGCGCACCCCGTCAGGATGGCGGATCCGACGCCGCGAGTTCACCCTGGACCGACCGGTGGTCCCGCCCGACATGGCGTGAGCGCGAAAGGGCAGACACGCCTGACCCGGCCGCCGCCTCCCCGGACCGCATGCCCGCCGCCTCCTCCGGTGTGACTGCGTAGGGTGGCCCCGGACGGTTGCGATGGCGGAGTGCCCTTGCGGCCCGGGCAGGGGAGGTCTTGGTGGCGCGTCGTGGATCGCGGGTGACCAGCGCTGACGTTGCGCGGGAATCGGGGGTGTCCCGGTCGACGGTGAGCTTCGTCCTGAACGACGCGCCGAACCAGACGATTTCGCCGGCCACCCGGGAGAAGGTGCTGGCCGCTGCGGAGCGGCTCGGCTATACCCCGAACGGACCGGCACAGGCGTTGTCGCGCGGGCGGGGCAGCACGGTGCTGTTGTGTCTGCCGGATTTCCCGGCGAGTGCGACCGTGGATGAACTGGTTACCGAAATGGACCGGGTGTTGGCCGCCCACGATTTGTTGCTGGTGACGCACCGGGCCGGCCCGGACCGGCAGCCGGCCCTCGCACTGGCGGCCGCGGTGGCGCCGGTGGCGGTCGCGGGGTTGCTGCCGTTCGACGGAGACCAGGTCGCGGCGTTCCGGGCGCGCGGTGCACGGGCGGTGCTGCCCGGACCGGCTGATCCGCCGCCTCCCCGCGACGACGCCGGGCGCACGGTAGGCGTGGCGCAGGCCGGCCACCTGGCGGGGCGCGGCCACGTCCGCATCGGCTACGTCCATCCGGCCGATTCCAGGCTGGTATCGATGTCGGAGCGGCGACTGGCGGGCGTCGACCAGACCGCACTAAGTCTGGGTCTCGCCGGGGTGTCCGTGCGGCGCATGCCTGCCGACGGCGACTTCACGCCGGTGCTGCGCGGATGGTTGGCCGAGGATGCCCCCACTGCGGTGGCTGCGTTCAACGATGAGGTTGCCATGGCGGTGTTGCAGGCCGCATGGGCCTCAGACGTGGTCGTGCCGGTCGACCTGGCGGTGATCGGCGCGGACGACATCCCTGCTGCCCGCTACACCTGTCCGGCGCTGACGACCATCCGCAGCTCGGGCAAGCCTTTCGGGGCCATGCTCGCTCACTGGGTCCTGCAACGCCTCGGGACAGGCGGGGCAGCTCGCCCGACCGCGGACGAACCGCCGGTGTGGACACCGGACATCGTGATCCGCGCATCCAGCTGAGCAGTTCACCTTGAAGCTCTTGTTACCTGGTGGTAAAAATAGCCAGCACTTACGCGCGTTAGTGATCTGAGTCACGTCACGCGGCCTCTCTGTGGTTTTCGTTGCCCAAGGGTGGGGCCGCGCTCCCATTAGCGCCCGTGCAAAGCACCCGGCGCGCCCCTACTGAGAGGCCCCCGATGCCACGACGCCGTACCACCGCAAGAATCGCGGTGGCGACCGCCACCGCCCTTGCTGCCAGCGCACTAACCTTCGCGACCGCCGAACAGGCCGTAGCTGCGTCCTGCGCCGATGTCGACGTCGCGTACGCGGGTGGAACCGTTTTCGGGGGTGACGGCACTGCGCCGAACACGCTTCCCGACCCGGTGTTCGAGAACTTCGCGGCAGCCCTCGATGCCCGGACCGCAGGAAAGTCCGTGTCCTACTACAGGGTGAACTACCCGGCCAGCCTTGAGCCGTGGTCCGCGTCGGTGGGGAACTGGGACCTCGTCCAGCATCTCAGGGCCCAGGCTGTGGCCTGCCCGGACCAGGTGTTCGTGCTGGTGGGCTACTCGCAGGGCGCGAATGTCGTCGACAACGCCATCGGGGTCGGCAGCGACGGCGCGCTCGTCGGCGGCCCCACGGTCGCCGTCATCCCGGCGGGGATCGAACCGAAGGTGAAGGCGGTGGTGCTCTACGGCAACCCGATCCGAGGCTTCCCGACCTACCGCCAGGTGACCGGCACTTACCAGTCCCGCACCCTCGACGACTGCGCGGCCGGCGACCCGATCTGCGGGGGCGGCTGGGACGCCAATGCCCACGGTGCGTACGCCCAGCCGCAGCACAGCGGTCCGGCCGCGGACTTCGTCGCGGCACGCATCTGAGCGGCTTGACGCCGCCCTCCGCAATCCCGGGTCCGCCGGCTCGCCGTGCGTCCATCGGGCTTGCGGAGGGCGGCAGTCAGGCCTCGTCCACTGCCGCGGTGATGTCGGCGAGAAGGTCGACTGGCAGCGCTTCCAGGGCTGCGGCGTTGGCCGCCACCTGTTCCGCCGAGGTCGCGCCGACCAGCACGGAGGGCACCGACGGCTGGGCCGCCAGCCAGGAGAGCGCGAGCCCGGCCATGGTGCGTCCGGACTTGTCCGCGAGAGAGCGCAGGCGTTCGACCGCCGCGAGATTCGACTCGGTCGCGACTCCCGCGAAGTACGGCAGCGCCGCGAGGCGCGAGCCCTCCGGGAACTCGGCACCGGACCGGTACTTGCCGGTCAGCAGGCCCGAGGCCAGGGGGAAGTACGGGATAACTCCGACTCCGAAGTGCTCGGCAGCGGGCACAAGGTCGCGCTCGACATCTCGGGCGAGCAGGTTCCACTCCACCTGGACGGCCGTGAATCCCGCGGTGCCGAGACTCCGGGCGGTGTGGACAGCGTCGGCGAGCTGCCATCCACCGACGTTCGACGTCGCCACGTACCGGACCTTGCCGGCGCGCACCAGGTCGTCGAGTGCGCGCAACGTCTCCTCTACGGGCGTGTCCGGGTCCGCGTAGTGCTGGTAGTAGAGGTCGATGTAGTCGGTGCCCAAGCGGCTGAGGCTCGCCTCGCACGCGCGGACGATATGGCGCCGCGAGGAACCTCCGCCGTACGGACCGGGTGCCATTGGCGCCCCGAACTTGCTGGCGATCACCACGCTGTCGCGGCGCGAACCGAGTGCGGCGCCGAGGATCTCCTCCGACTGCCCCTTCGCGTATATGTCTGCGGTGTCGAACAGCGTGACGCCTGCGTCGATTGCCGCGTTGACGACGCCCTCCGCCGCGGCCTGGTCGATCTTCATCCCGAAGTTGTTGCAGCCGAGGCCGAGGGCCGAGACCTTCAGTCCGGATCGACCGATGGCAGAGCTCTGCACATTTGCTCCTTGGGGCCTTGTGGACACGTCCGCTCTCGCGTGCCGCGCAGGATATGTGTAACGCTTACACGAAAAGAGGGCCCTGGGCAACGCTTGAGCCTTGTAGCTCAATCATAGCCATGATAGCTATGTTGGAAATCGAGCCGATCATCTGGAGCCGGTGATGACCGCTGCCCCCGACCCTGTGCCGCTGCGCCGCATTACCCATGCGGAACTGCTCTATCGACCAGGCGAACGCGCCCTCGCCAAGAGCGTCTTGGAGCTTCTGGGCTGCCGCGTGGTCGACCGTGGCGGCCACTTCTTCAGCGCCATGGTCGAGCCCACGGTCACCGACTACCTCGGCAACATCCTGTACGCATCCGAGGTGACGCCCGAGCAATGGGCCTTCGAGCAGCAACTCGGCCTGGCCGCGGCAGGCGGGCCGCTGGGGGAGGCCAGGTCCGCATGGCTGGATCACATGCGGGATCACCCCCAGTACTCCTATCACTTCGGGTTGAAGGTCGCGTCCGACACGGAACTCGAGGAATCACTGCGCCGCATCGAAGCGGCGGGGCGCGACGATCCCGAGTTGGCCGGCCGCATCAGCATCGCCGGGGTCTTCCGGCCCGGGGACCCGGACGCGGCCACCGACACGATGGTCCAGGCGTTCATCCGCACCGACGTCATTGCCTGCGGCCTGGTCAGCCTCGGCCAGCACATCGAACTGCAGTGGCACGTTCCGAACGCTTGACAGCCACGCCGCCGCCATCCACCACCGAAGGGACGATGTACGTGTACGACCTCAAGGGCAAGGTCGCCCTCATCACCGGAGCGGCACAGGGGCAGGGCGCCGCCGAGGCGCGACTCTTCGCCCAGTGCGGTGCCTTCGTCGCCATCGCGGACGTTCAGAAGGCGCAAGGCGCGGCTCTCGCCGACGAGCTGGGCCCTGACGCCGCCTACATCGAGCTGGACGTCTCCAGCGAAGAGGCCTGGAACCAAGCGGTCGAGGCGACCAAAGAACGTTTCGGCGGACTCGATATTCTCGTCAACAACGCCGCCGCGATGCGGATCGTTGCGATCGAGGACGAGACCGCCGACGACTTCCGGCGCATCCTCGACATCAACCTGCTGGGCCCCTTCCTCGGCCTGCGCGCCGTGATACCCACCATGCGCGCGGCCGGCGGCGGCGTGGTGATCAACGTCGCCTCGGCAAGTGGCATGCAAGGGCAGGCCTGGGCCGCCGCGTACTCCGCGTCCAAATGGGGGGTACGCGGACTGACCCGGACCGCCGCGATGGAACTGGGCCGTGACGGAATCCGCGTCAACACCATCGTGCCCGGCCCCATCCGCACCGCGATGCTTCCCGGCGACCGCAGCGGTGCCGAGAGGGACAAGCGGTTCGACGGACTGCCTCTTGGCCGCGCCGGCGAGCCGGAGGAGGTCGCGCACATGGCCGCCTTCCTTGCCTCGTCGGGCGCGTCCTACACGACAGGCGCCGACTTCACGGTCGACGGGGGCTTCCTCGCGGGCCCGGCCGCCTCCCCGCGGCCGACCGCGCCCATGCTGTTCCACTGAGCACCGGCCCCGAGGAACGGGACAGCCGGTGGGCCGGGCCGGGTTCCCCAGGCCCGGCCCACCGGCGCGTCCTCGTTTCAGGCAGGCGTGGCGTCCAGCTCGCGCGATCCCACCGCCGCGTCGGGTGCTTCACCGCCAGTTGCCGGAGCACGTCCCGACTTCAGCAGTACCGTGACCACGATCCCGATCAGGCCGGCGATGCCGAGGGCCCACAGGGACAGCGTCCAGCCCGTGTCCGTGTAGACCTGCGGGATATCCGTGGTCGCCGTGCCCTGTCCGGTGGGACTCGGGGACACCATCTGCAGGGGGTGTGCCGACAGGATCGCGGTGATCATGGCGGTCCCCACCGCCGCACCGAAGTTGCCGGCCACATTGAGCATGCCCGCGCCGATCGAAGACTGGCTTTCCGGGACTGCCTCGACGATCAGGTTGTTGCTCGCTGAGTAGAACGCGCCGAAACCGAGGCCGTAGACGGCGTAGACAAGCAGCACGGTGAACCAACTGCCGTGCCACAATGCGAGCATCGCACACGCCGCCGTCATGACCGACATACCCGCGATCAGCGGGCTGCGCAGACCCCTGGTCCGACCCCACGCCCCCGCGAGGGGTCCGGCGGTCATGCTGGTCGCGGACATGCCGATCGTGATGTGCACGGCGAAGGCCAGGAGCCCGAACCCGAAGGCATACCCCAGGTCCCCTTCGAACGTGATGGCCTGCTGCATGACCTCCACGGGCTGTCCGGCGGCAGCCGCCGCGCCCTGCAGCACCTGGTCCTTGATTGCGGCCGCGTCGGTCTGGGCCATGTACGGGACGGCGTAGCCGACACCGCCGATGACCATGTTGCCGAAGAAGTACGCGCCCAGGACGAGCGACACCTTCGCGGAGCGGAGCAGACGCGGGTCCATCATGGGCGACGGCGACTTTGCCTCCCATACGGCGAATGCCACCAGCAGTGCCAGGCCGGCCGCGAGGTAGCCCCAGGCGCTCGGCCTTCCCCAGCCCCAGGCCTGCCCGTTGCTGAGGTAGACAAGCGCGAGGGCGACGCCCGCGCCAACGAGGAGCGCGCCCTGCCAGTCGAGCTTTTCGCGTACCCGAACGTTGCTTTCGGGAACGAACAGGACCATGAGGATCGTGATCACAACGCTGTACACGACCAGGAACCAGAACAGCGCCCGCCAGCTGTAGTGGTCCGTGAGGGCTCCGCCGACGAACGGGCTGACCACTCCGGACAGTCCGAAGCCCGCGGCCAGGGCCCCGATGGCGACGGGGATGTGACGGCGGGGGAGCAGGTCGCGCACGAGACCCACGCCGATGGCGATCATCGCCCCGGCGGTGGACTGCAGAGCCCGGCCGACCAGGAACAGTGTCCAGGAGTCCGTCACCGCGCACAGCAAGGACCCGGCCAGGAACGTACTGCTGCACAGCAGCAAGACGCGGCGCTTGCCGTGCAGGTCCGCGAGTTTGCTGACGATGGGCAGGGTCGCACCGGCGACGACCCCGACGATGATGACCATCCAGCTGAGATTGCTGCCTACTTCGGGCCAGGTCCCGCCGATCTTCTGGACGGCCGGCAGGACCATGGCGTACTGCAGCACCATCGCCTCGGCGAACAGAATGATGATCGCGGCGACGGCGATGATGCGACCGGGCGATGCGTCGTCGAGACGGGCGGATCCGCCGCCTCCGACGCCTCGTTCGTCAGGTGGTTCAGCTATGCGCGCATTGTCGGCCATGGTTCCTCTTCTCGTGGCCGCACGAGGACTCACCCTCGTCTGGGCCGCGGGGTCAGGCGTCTGTGGGAGGGAGCACGAGTGCGTTCCCGGGAAGGTCGGCCATGGGGTCGGCGAACGGCCGACGTGGCTTCGTCGAGTGCGGCGCAGAAATTAACATAGGCAATACACAAAAAGAAGGAGGCTTCGGCGCTCGCCAAGGGGTGCTGCTCGGCAACGACGGCGTCGTCCAGGCCGGACGACTCGGCCAGTGAGACCGACACGGTCGAATATTCGAACGCATTAACTGGTATTTCGAACGATGCCCTTGTGGTCGGAGGACGGTGCGCCTAGCCTCGCCACTATTCCCAGCTGACCTCTCGACCACGGGATCCCTTATGCCTGCCTCCGCAACGACCGTCCCGGACAACGACGTCCACGCCAACGCCCACGTCCTGGTGGACGACCATCCCGACACCGTCTACGCCTGGCTCCAGGAACGCGGCTGGGGTGACGGCCTCCCCGTGGTGCCGCCCACCGAGGACCGGGTGGCGGCGATGCTTGACGCCTACCCTGGCGATCCCGACGAGATCATCGGTGCGCTGCCCCCGCGGCTCGGCGAGGCGACACCGAGGGTCCTGGCGGTCAACGCGGTCATGGCGGGATGCACGCCGCCCATGCTGCCCCTGCTGGTCGCCGCGGTCAGGGGCATCTGCGCCCCGGAGTTCAACCTCCGCGGCGTCAACTCGACCACGCACCCGGTCTCCGTGATGGTGCTGGTGCACGGAGAAGCCGTCCGAGCCTGCGGATTCAACTCGGGAACAGGCACGCTGGGCCCGGGCAACCGAGCGAATGCCACCCTCGGCCGGGCGGTGCGCCTCGCGCTGCTCCACATCGGTGGCGGCACCGCCCACGGGGCGGGCGATGCCGGCATGGGCGACGCCGCGACCCACGGTCAGCCCTCGAAGTACACGTTCTGCTTCGCCGAGAACGCGGAGGCCAGTCCGTGGCCCGTCTACCCCCGGGCGGTCGGGCTGGGGGCCCGAAGCGCGGTGACGGTCGCAGGCATGGAAAACCCCCACAACATCCACGACATGGAAACGCGCGGAGAGCCGGCACCGATCCTGGACAAGGTTGCCACGGTCATGGCGACCTTCGGCACCAACAACGCGGTGGTCTCCAGCGCCGAGTACTTCATCGTTCTGGGCCCCGAGCACGCGGCGACCATCTCCGGCGCCGGATGGGCGCGCCAGGACGTCCAGGCGTATCTCTTCGAGAAGGCACGCCGCCGCGCCGGCGACTTCCGCCGCAGTTTCCAAAGCTCGATGTGGCGGCCTTGGATGCGCGCCCTCCAGGACGACGACCTGCAGCCGATGACCGAATCCCCTGACAACATCCGCGTTCTCGTCGCCGGAGGCCCCGGCAAGCACTCCATGGTCATCCCCAGCTGGGGGTTGACCCGCAGTGTCACCGTCCCTGTCGACTGACCGGGCAGCTCCTCGAGTGCCGGGCGCTCGCACCGCGAGCCCGCACTGACGCAGACAACTCACCCGGAAACATCTAACCCCCAGAGAAAGGCAGCAGCCTCATGGCCGTCACTCTGCTCGACCCGGCCGGCCGCGTCGGCGAACCCACCAAGCAACTCGCCCCTGGAATCGAGGTGTTGAACGGCGCGCGAATCGCCGTTCTGGACAACCTCAAGCCCCACGCCGGCTACATACAAGGGGGTATCGCACGCCTGCTTGCCGAGCGCACCGGCGCGGTGGTGTCGCTGGAGATACCGAAGGTCAGCGCCGCACTCCCCGCCGAACCCGAGGTGATCGAACAGATCAAGGCTTCGGCGGACCTGGTCATCACCGGTTCGGCGGACTGCGGGTCCTGCACGTCCTGGAGCTGCCATGACACCGTCGCCCTGGAGCAGCTCGGCATCCCCACGCTCCTTCTGGCAACGGCAGGGTTCACCGAACTCGCCTACCAGGTGACCTCGCTGTATGGGCTCCGGAACGCCCGGGTGCTGACTGTCCGCGGCCCCCTCGGGGGGTCGACCGACGCAGAACTCGACGCGATGGCACTCGAGGCGCTCGAGAACGCTCTCCTTCTCGCCACCACCACACCGGTGTAGTAACCCCACAACCGCGTCCCAGGTCTCCGTCAGCCGGGCACGGCGTCGCCGAGGAATGGCACACACGAAGGGTAATCAACCGTGACCATCACAATTTCTCTCGCGGGACAGACTGCGCTTGTCACCGGCGCTGGCGCCGGCATCGGACGGGCGATTGCCGTCAGGCTGGCACAGGCAGGCGCGAACGTCGCCGTCACCGACATCGTCGCTACCGCCGCGCACGAGACGTCGGAGCTTGTCCGCGCCGAGGGGCGTGAGGGGCTCGCCTTGGTCGGCGACATGACGGACCCGCGACGGGTGGACGACATGGTCGAGGAGACGGTGCGGCATTTCGGCGCGCTGAACATCGGCGTCAACAACGTCGGCATGCTCGGCAAGCACGGTGCCGCACCGTACCTCGACTGGTCTTCTCAGGCCATGGCGGACGTGGTGGCAGGCAACTTGCTCGCCACGATGTACTCGTGCCAGGCGGAAGCAGCGGCCATGATCCCGGCGGGCCGCGGCGGAGTGATCGTCAACGTCAGCTCGGGTGAGACCACCCGCCCCGCCGTCCAACTCGCGCCCTATGGCGCCGCGAAGGCAGGCATCAACCACCTCACGCAAACGTTGGCCATCGAGCTCGCCCCGCACCGCATCCGGGTCAACGCCGCCGCACCGGGGACCACGCTCACCCAGAAGGTCGCCGAGGCGTTCAGCGCCGAGCACCGGGCGGCGCTCCAGGCGTCCATCCCGCTCGACGGCGAATTCTCCGCTCCGGAAGACCTCGCCGACCTCGTCCTTCTCCTCGCTTCGGACCTGGCCGCGCACACCACAGGTCAATTCCTTCTCTCGGACAAGGGCGCGTTCCTCTCCCGAAGCCGCCCCGCACCGACCACTCACTGAGCACGCCAAGGCCGCGTTCCGCCGTGATGGAGCGCCGAAACCCGAGGAATGGCCATGACCAACAACCGGATCGACGAAGCGGATATCACCGCGACGCTCGCACCGCTGGCGCAGACACTCGCCGCCGACGACTACCTGATGACGTGCGCCCAGCCCGCCCCCCACCACGTCCTGATGACCGTCGCTGCCGGCCCCGCAGCCTGTGCGGACTGCCTTGTACCCAAGGACCTCACCGAACGCATGGCACTGCAGCGGCTCCGAACCCTGGACCCCTCCGCCCCATGGACCGTGGAGATCCGCTATCCGAACGACGCTGCGGAGACGACCGGCCCGTGAACCACATCCACGACCTGATCGTCATCGGATCCGGTCCCGCCGGCTACACCGCGGCCGTCTACGCGGCACGCGCCGACCTGAACCCGTTGGTGTTCGAAGGCGCGGTCACCGCGGGCGGCGCCCTCATGAACACCACGGAGGTCGAGAACTTCCCTGGCTGGCCGGACGGCATCATGGGCCCCGACCTGATGGCCAATCTGCGCAGGCAAGCCGAACGCTTCGGCGCCGCACTGGTACCCGACGACATCGTGGAAGTCGAACTCGACGGCCCGGTCAAGACCGTCAAGGATGGCTCCGGAGCAACTCACCGTGCCCATGCCGTCATCCTCGCCACCGGTTCGGCCTACCGGAAGCTGGAACTGCCGCGGGAAGACGAGTTGTCCGGGCGCGGTGTGTCGTGGTGCGCCACCTGCGACGGCTTCTTCTTCCGGGGGCACCACATTGCCGTGGTGGGCGGCGGTGACTCGGCGCTGGAGGAAGCCATCTTCCTCACCCGATTTGCCGCGTCCGTGACCGTCATCCATCGCCGCGGTGAGTTGCGGGCCAGCAAGGTCATGCAGCAACGGGCTCTCGACGACCCGAAGATCGCCTTTGCGTGGCACAGCGAAGTCGCGGAATTGCACGGGGACGACAGGCTTGCCGGCGTACGGCTGCGAGATACCCGCACAGGCGTCGAGCAGCAGCTCGCCGTCAGCGGGTTGTTCATCGCCATCGGCCACACGCCGCGCAGCGACCTGGTCAGCGGGCTCGTCGATCTCGACGCCGACGGCTACGTACAGGTCGCCCACCCGACCACGCAGACGAGCCTTGAGGGTGTGTTCGCCTGCGGGGACCTGGTCGATCGCACGTACCGTCAGGCCATCACTGCCGCCGGCACCGGTTGCGCCGCCGGCCTCGACGCCGAACGCTACCTGGCCGCGTCCCGACGGCCGACTCACTAAGCGTCCGGTCGGGACGAAGGCGGACGCCCCCTCCGCATGCCCGGAAGCGGGGCGCTGCGCTCCATGAACCCTGCCTGGCTCCACAGGACTTGGCTCGCGGCCGATCCCGCCGCTCCGGTCGCTGCCGACAACTATTGAGGAGATGTACATGCGCGCGATCCTCCACACGGCCAACGGTGTCGAGACGCGGGACGATGTCGAGGTACGCGACCCCGAGGTCGGCGAGGTCCTCGTACGGATCGCCGCGAGCGGCGTGTGCCACAGCGACGTGAGCGTCCTCGAGGGCGTCATCGAGTGGCCCGCCCCCGCGGTCCTCGGTCACGAGGGCGCCGGCATCGTCGAGAAGATCGGCGCGGGCGTCACCGCCGTCAAGCCGGGCGACCACGTGGTGATCACCACCATCGCGGCCTGCGGCATGTGCCGGTACTGCCAGACCGGCCACCCCAACCGCTGCCGCCAGACCCTCGGCAACCGCAGCACGCCGTTCTCCATCGGCGGCGAGCCGGTATGGAACTTCGCCGGGGCCTCGACGTACGCCGAGCTGACCCTGGTCAAGGAAATCCAGTGCGTGACCATCCCGGAGGACGTGCCGCTCACCTCCGCGTGCCTGGTCCCCTGCGGTGTCACCACCGGCGCCGGCGCTGTGTTCAACCGCGCGAACGTGCTGCCGGGCCAGTCGGCGGCAGTCATCGGCCTGGGCGGCGTCGGTCTGTCCGCTGTACAAGCCCTTCGACTGAAGGGGGCGGGCCGGATCGTCGGCGTCGACACCGTGCCGGGCAAGTTCGATCTGGCACGGCAGTTCGGCGCGACCGACTTCGTCCAGGCCGGCAACGGGGTCGACGTCGCCGACGAAATTCGCGGGCTGCTGCCTTTCAGCGACATCACCAAGGTGGGGCCTGCCGGAGCGGGCGGGGTGGACTGGATCTTCGAGTGCACCGGCGTCCCGGCGGTGCTCGAAAACGCGATGGAAGCACTGGATTGGGGTGGCACGCTCATCGCGGTCGGCCAGCCGTCCCAGACGGCGACGGCAACCATCCGGATCGCCAACCTTCTGCAGTGCGACCGCGGAATCCTCGGCACGCGAGCCGGCGGGATCAGGCCGCACGAGGACATCCGGGCAATCATCGAGCTGTACCGCCACGGCAGGTTCGACCTCGACGCACTCGTGTCGAAGGTCTACGCATCAGACCGCTTCGACGAGGTGCTCACCGACATGCACCAAGGTCGCATTGCGCGCGGAGTGCTGGCCTTCTGAACACAGGGCTTGGCATTCCGTGCCGCCACGACTCGCTTCGCGTGGCGGCGCCCCGACCTCTTGGCAGTGACCACTCATGGAAATGGCGGGAACCGTCGTGCCCGAAACCGCAGCAGACATCGTCGACACCCATGTGCACATCGTGTCGCCGGACACCGCGCGATATCCCCTGACAGGCGGAACTCGGGACGGCAACGACTATTGGAGCGACGGGAGTTGTTCGGTAGCCGAGGTACTGCGCGTCCAGGCGGTCAGCGGTGTGCACAGAACCGTGCTCGTGCAGGGAGTCGGGGCGTACGGCTACGACTGCAGGTATCTCCTCGATGCGGTGGCCGAACATCCGGAACGTACGGCCGCCGTCGTTGCCGTGGACATGGCAGCCCCGGCCGCCGCGGCCCGCGCGCTTCGCGACCTCGCGCGGGAACCGGGTGTCACCGGAGTGCGCCTGTTCGCGGTCTCCGGCGGTCCGGACGCTACGGGCCCACGATGGCTGACCGACCCTGCGTCCGAGGCAGTCTGGGATGTCTCGGCGGAGGTCGGCCTCACCGTCGTCCTCACCGCGTTCGCGCACCAACTGCCGCTGCTGCGACCGTCGATTCGATCGCGCCCGAGCCTTCGCGTCGCGCTCGACCACTGCGGATTTCCGGATGCCCGAGCCCGTACCGCCGGACGGGCACCTGTCCGTGAATTGGCGGACCTGCCAGGCGTGCATGTGAAGGTGACCACTCACTTGCTCGCGAGCGCGCAAGCGGCGGGGGAGGACCCTGCAGACGTGATCGACGACTTGGCGAGCGCCTTCGGCGATGAGCGCCTGACGTGGGGTTCGGACTTTCCGCAGACCCGCGAACCGACTTATCCCGGCATGCTTTCCCTCGCCGGACACGCCATTCGCAGACGTACCCAAGCGCAGCGCGACTCCATCCTTGCCGGCACAGCCCATCGACTTTGGTTCGCGGAAACAGCGTCCGACTCGTCACGAGTCGTTCACCGTCCATAAGCGACGGTTGCCCCGAAGGGCGTGGTCGGCGAAATACCGACCACGCCCTTCGGCTGTTCGGCGCCGCCCGCGTGCTATCCGGCGTGGACCAGGCTCACGTGGACGGCGTCTTCGCCGGCCGCTCGGCGTTCGAGGAGCGCGATGCCGTGCTCGATGGTGTCGAGGCTGACGTGCGTCCCGGCCATCGTGCGGGCGATCTCAGGCCGGTCGGCGAGCAACCGGACGGCCTGCTCCATCGAGCCCGGAGTGGAGCCGGCGCAGCCTTGCACGTTGATGTTCTTCAGCGTGATCAGGTCGGTGAGCAGGCCGTCGACAGGGGTGAAGTGCTTGAGGCCGGCCAGGGCAATACGCGCGCCGGCCATGCCGGTGAGATCGAGGGCCGTGCGCACGGATGCGGTCACCGGTGTCAGGTCCATAACCACCGACGCCATGCGCCCGCCGGTCAGCTCACCGACCCGAGTGACGACGTCCTCCGCCTCGATATCGATCACTTCGTGCGCGCCCAGTGCGGTGGCGGTCTTGAGGCGCAGGCTGTCGGCGCCGGTCCCCGTGACGATGACCTGGCTCGCTCCGCAGGCCAGGGCCGCGGCGGCGCAGAGCAGGCCCTGGTGGCCCGGGCCCTGTACGACGACGACGTCGCCGGGGCCGACGCGCACCGAGGTCACCCAGTTCAGGGCGTTCGCGAGCGGTTCGAAGACGGTCAGCTCGGCCGCGGTCAGGCCGTCGGGCGCCTTCATCACGTGCGTGTTGGGCAACAGTCGCAGGTACTCCCCGTACCCGCCCCAGAGGCCGCCGTCATGGTCCGGGCCCATGGTGTAGCCGTAGAGCTGGAGGTTGGCGCACAGCCCCGTGCCTCCGGCGAGACAGGACGCGCAGCGGCCGCATTTGACGATCTCGTCGACGCATACGCGGTCGCCCTCGGCCACACCCCAGTTGGCCGCGGCCTCTGGGGTCACGTCGATCAGTCGGCCGACGATCTCGTGTCCGGGGATCACGGGGCTGGCCTCGCCGGGGACGTGGCTCTGGCCGTGGAACTGCATGACGTCGCTGCCGCACATACCCACCGCCTCGACCTTGAGCACCGCTCCGCCAGCCGGAGGGGCCGGGATCGGGAACTCCCTTACCTCGTAGGTTCCGTCTCCCAGGAAGACTGCCGCCCGTGCGTGGCCACCCATGACTCGCTCCTCGAATATACGAACTGACTGTGCGATTATTCGAAAGATTACCTCGCTGCGCCAGGGGCGCGGGAAACTCTTTCGGGCTTCGGGGCCGTTGCGCGGCTCCTCGACACCCAGGCCTTTGCCATCAGACTTTCGGGAGCAACATGAGCAGGCTCGACGAACCGCACCCGCCGACGGCGAGTACGTCGCCGCCGACGGACAGGGTCGTCGGCGTCCTGCAACTCCTGGTGGGCCGGCCTGCCCAGGCGTTCAGCCTGAGCGACATCGCCAGGGCGCTGGGAATGAACAAGGCCACCTGCCATGCAGTGACCTCCAGTCTGACGCACGCGGACTTCTTGATCCGCAACCCGGCCGACAAGACGTTCACGCTCGGCCCTGCGCTCGTGGCGGCCGGACGCGCGGCGGAAGACGCATACCCGGCAGTGCGCCTTGCGCACACCGAGGTCTCGGCGCTGGCCGGGGAGTTCGAGATGCAGGCAACGGCGGCCCTCCGCAGCGAAGGGCACTTGGTGATCGTGGCCCGAGCGGGTGGCGATGCCGGACCTACGGCCGGACGTGTCGGGCAGCGCATCCCCTTGGCCCCGCCTTTCGGGGGAGTTTTCGTCGCCTGGGACGCCCCCGACGTCATTGCCGACTGGCTGGACCGCACCGAACGGCCGGCCTCGCATGAGGCGTTGCTCGACTCCCTCGCGGCCATCCGCCAACGCGGATACAGCGTCGAGCGCTTGACTCTGGCGATGGTGCGCTTGAGTCACGCGCTGGCGGAACTGAGCGATGGTCCACTCGCCGAGAACCTGCAGCCGATGGTGGCGGCGTTGCTCGCCGAACTCGTGCAGGCGGAGTATCTGCCGCGTGACTTCACGGGCCGGGGTCGGCATGCGGTCAGCGTCCTCAGCGCCCCTGTGTTCGACGCGGAAGGCCGCACGCAAATGAACCTCTCCCTGCAACCGCACCGTGAATTGAGCACCCTCGAAATCGAACGAACAGGTGAGCGCTTGCGCAGGAGCTGCAGGCGGATCACGCATGCGATCGGAGGGAAGCCTCCAGCCGGTCCCGCCTGACGCCCGGAGGCCGCGTCCTGGGCCGAGGGTGCCTTGGTTCGGTCGGTCCCTGCGGAGCCCGTCGCCGCGGCGTCGGCGGGCACCGCGGCGACGGGAGACGGAGAAGCAGAGGGCCTCAGTCTTGGAGAGCGATGATCGCGTTGGCCGGCAGCACCGTGTGCTTCAGGTCCGGGTCGACCGGGCCGTTGAACGGCGGGTGCTTCGGGCCGGTCGCCCCCCGGCGGTAGACGGCAGTGGAGTGCTCCGGGTTCTTGTCGAACTCGGGGATGACCTTGTCGCCGAAGAGCTCGATCATCTCGAGGTTCTCCTCGTGCGACGTGTTTGCACTCAGGCCGAACACGAGCTGGTCGCAGCCGACTTCCTGGTACGCCGCGACCTGTTCGCAGACCTCGTCGGGGGTGCCGCAGAGCAGGTAGCCGCCGGCGATGAGCTGGTCCAGGAGCTCGTCGCCGCCCAGATCGGCGAGATTCATGGGCGGTGCGGGCCAGGTGATGCCGTCGGCCGACTTGGGCATGGTGTCGTGGTAAAGGTTCACGAGGGTGACCAAATACCCGGCGTGTCCGCTGAGTGCGATCTCGCGGGCGCGCTTGCGGTCCGAGAGGCAGATGACGCCGTTGGTCATCATGACGTTGTTGTTCTGGTAGTCGCCGAGGATCTCGGTGGGGTTCGCGGCGGCTTCCTTGTAGGCCTCGATGCGGCCCTTCAGGTTGTAGATCGGCTCGAAGTTGAACGCGATCGCGCCGATACCCAGCGAACCGGCCTTGGCGAACGAGCCCGGGTTGCCGCACGCCATCCAGATCGGCGGGTGCGAGTGCCCGTACGGCTTCGGGAGGATGTTGTGCGGGGTCGGCACGGTGAAGTGCTCGCCGTGGAAGGAGTAGTCGTACTGCTCCCACATGCGCACGATCTCGGGCGCGACCTCGTCCCACTCGGCCTTGGTCGAGTTGGTGTCCATGATGTTGAAGGAC
>NZ_JAKFHA010000020.1:125051-145998 GCF_021502675.1 Yinghuangia soli | reverse complement strand
TTCAACCGCCTCAAGCACTTCCGCGGCATCGCCACCCGCTACGACAAGACCGCCACCTCCTACGAAGCAGCCGTCACCCTCGCCGCAACACTCCTCTGGCTCCAACCACATTGAAGACAGGGCCTAGTCCGGTGCCGCCGTACTTGCGGCTGGTGGTGCCGTCGGCCTGCTGGAACGCCCCGAAGATGGTCTCCAGTTGGTGTTCGGAGATGCCGATGCCGGTGTCCGTGACCCGGAAGGCCAGGACCGGTCCCTGGCTCGGTACGGCGCTCGGCCGCTCGGCGTCCGCGACGACGTCGATGTGCAGCTCCACGCTGCCGTGTTCGGTGAACTTGACGGCGTTGGACAGCAGGTTGCGCAGGACCTGGCGAAGGCGTGCGCCGTCGGTGAGGAGGTCGTCCGGGACGCCCGGTGCGGTGGTGACGGTGAACCCGAGGTGCTTCTGGGTGGTCATCGGGCGGAAGGTGGCCTCGACGTACTCCAACAGGCCGCGCAGCGGTACGCGTTCCCAGGTGAGGTCCATCTTCCCGGCCTCGACCTTGGACAGGTCGAGGATGTCGTTGATGAGCTGGAGCAGGTCGGAGCCGGCGGAGTGGATGATGCTCGCGTACTCGACCTGCTTGGCCGTCAGGTTGCGCGTCGGGTTCTGGGCGAGCAGTTGGGCGAGGATGAGGAGGCTGTTGAGCGGGGTGCGGAGTTCGTGGCTCATGTTGGCCAGGAACTCCGACTTGTAGGTGGAGGCCAAGGTCAACTGCTGGGCGCGGTCCTCCAGTTCCTGCCGGGCCTGTTCGATCTGCAGGTTCTTGGCTTCGATGTCGCGGTTCTGGGTGGCCAGCAGCGCCGCTTTGTCGCCGAGTTCGGCGTTGGAGCGCTGCAGTTCCTCCTGCTGGTCCTGGAGTTCCTCGGAGCGGGCCTGGAGTTCGGTGGCGAGGCGCTGGGATTCCCCGAGGAGTTCGTCGGTGCGGGCGTTGGCGACGATCGTGTTGACGTTGACGCCGACCGTCTCCATCAGCTGGTCCAGGAAGTCGCGGTGGACGGGAGTGAAGCGTCCGGGCGAGGCGAGTTCGATGACGCCGAGCACCTGCTCGTCCACGACGATGGGCAGCACGAGCAGTTCGGCGGGTGCGGCGCGGCCCATGCCGGAGGAGATCAGGTAGCCGTCGGGGACCTGCTCCATGGCGATGGTGCGCCGGCTGCGGGCTGCTTGGCCGACGAGGGTGCGGCCGACCGGGATGTGGGCGGTGGCCGGGCTGTCGACCGGGAAGCCGTAGGAGCCGACGAGGGTGAGCGAGACGCCGCCGGGGGCATCCTCGGCGAGGTAGAAGGCGCCGTACTGGGCGGCGACCAGCGGGGTCAGTTCGTCCATCACGAGGTCGGCGACGATCGACAGGTCGCGGTGGCCCTGCATGAGGCCGGAGATGCGGGCGAGGTTCGACTTGAGCCAGTCCTGCTCCTGGTTGGCCCGGGTGGTCTCGCGGAGCGACCCGACCATCGCGTTGATGTTGTCCTTGAGTTCGGCGACCTCGCCGGACGCGTCGACGGTGATGGAGCGGGTGAGGTCGCCCTCGGCGACGGCGCTGGCGACCTCGGCGATCGCGCGGACCTGGCGGGTGAGGTTGCCGGCGAGTTCGTTGACGTTCTCGGTGAGCCGTTTCCAGGTGCCCGAGACGCCTTCGACCTCGGCCTGGCCGCCGAGGCGTCCTTCACTGCCGACCTCGCGGGCGACGCGGGTGACCTCGGCGGCGAAGGAGGACAGCTGGTCGACCATCGTGTTGATGGTGGTCTTGAGCTCGAGGATCTCGCCGCGGGCGTCGACGTCGATCTTCTTCGACAGGTCGCCGTTGGCGACGGCGGTGGTGACGAGGGCGATGTTGCGGACCTGGCCGGTGAGGTTGTTCGCCATGGAGTTGACGTTGTCCGTGAGGTCTTTCCACGTGCCGGCCACGTTGGGGACGCGGGCCTGGCCGCCGAGCATGCCCTCGGTGCCGACCTCGCGGGCCACCCGGGTCACCTCGTCCGCGAAGGCGGACAGCGTGTCGACCATGGTGTTGATGACGCCCGCGAGTGCGGCGACTTCGCCCTTCGCCTCGACGGTGATCTTCTGCGACAGGTCGCCGCGGGCGACCGCGGTGGCGACCTGCGCGATGGAGCGGACCTGGCCGGTGAGGTTGGACGCCATGACGTTGACGTTGTCGGTCAGGTCCTTCCACGTCCCGGACACGCCGCGGACGGTGGCCTGCCCGCCGAGGTTCCCCTCGGTGCCGACCTCGCGGGCCACCCGGGTCACCTCGTCGGCGAACGCGGAGAGCTGGTCGACCATCGTGTTGATGGTCTCCTTGAGTTCGAGGATCTCGCCGCGCGCGTCCACCCGGATCTTCTGCGAGAGGTCGCCCTTGGCGACCGCGGTGGTCACCTGGGCGATGGAGCGGACCTGCGCGGTCAGGTTGTCCGCCATGAAGTTGACCGAGTCGGTGAGGTCGCGCCAGGTCCCGGACACGCCCTTGACGTCGGCTTGCCCGCCGAGTTGGCCATCGGTGCCGACTTCGCGGGCCATCCGGGTGACTTCGTCGGCGAACGAGGAGAGCTGGTCGACCATCGTGTTGATGGTGTTCTTCAGTTCGAGGATCTCGCCGCGCGCGTCGACGGTGATCTTCTGCGACAGGTCGCCCTTCGCGACGGCGGTGGCGACCTGGGCGATGGAGCGGACCTGGATGGTGAGGTTGCCGGCCATGAAGTTGACCGAGTCGGTGAGGTCGCGCCAGGTCCCCGACACGCCCTTGACGTCCGCTTGGCCGCCGAGCAGGCCGTCGGTGCCCACTTCGCGGGCCATCCGGGTGACCTCGTCGGCGAACGAGGAGAGCTGGTCGACCATGGTGTTGACGGTGTTCTTCAGCTCGAGGATCTCGCCGCGCGCGTCGACGGTGATCTTCTGCGACAGGTCGCCCTTGGCCACCGCGGTGGCGACCTCGGCGATGTCGCGGACCTGGGTGGTGAGGTTGCCCGCCATCGCGTTCACCGAGTCGGTCAGGTCCGCCCAGGTCCCGGAGACGCCGGGGACCTCCGCCTGGCCGCCGAGCCGGCCTTCGCTGCCGACCTCGCGGGCCACCCGGGTGACTTCGGAGGTGAACAGGGCCAACTGGTCGACCATGCCGTTGAAGACGGTCGAGATCTCGCCCAGCAGCCCGTCCGCGCCGTCCGGGAGCCGGGTGCCGAAGTCGCCGTCCCGTACCGCGGTGAGTCCGGCCAGCAGGCGGCGGAGCTCCGGCTCGCCGACCCCGGCCGCCGCCACCCGCGCCGTGCTCGCCTGCGGCACCGTGCCCTTCCTTGTCCGGTTGCCGCTGCTCGCACCCATGCCTGCCTCCGTCCGGATGCGAGCCCGTGCGCCTGTTGGCGCGAGGTGCCCGCCCGCGGCGGGGCCCGGAGGCCCTCGCCGCACGCCATCATTGCCCAATGGCAACAACGCACGCGACCAGTTCACGCACGTGCGGGCCGATTCCGGGCAGCGTCCACGTGTCCGGCCATACCTGGCGCACCCCGCTGTGACGCCGGGTGGCACCGTACGCTTAACTGTTGCCCTATGGCAACGATAGGGTCGGGGTGTGGTCCTCAGGCGAATCGCCGGGACGGTGCGTCCTGCGCGCCGTCGCCGGTGTCCGAACCGGTGCGCGACGCGTGGCCCGCGGCGCGCCGGAAGGACTCCATGCCCGCGACCAGGGCCTCGCGGTCCGCAGCGGGCATTTTGCTCAGCGTCTCCACGAGATCCTCGACGCGCCGGGCCCGGATGGCCTCCATCAGCGACTCGCCGTCGAACGTCAGCGCGACCACCACTTTGCGGCGGTTGTGCTCGTCCATATCGCGGGTCACCAGGCCCGCGGAATCGAGGCGGTCGCAGAGCCGGCTCGCCACCGACGACACGGTGCCCATCTCCTGCGCCAGCCCGTGCAGCGAGATTCCCCGGGACCGATGGATGATGGTCAGGGCCCGCAGCTGGGTCGGGGAGACCGTGGTGCCGAACGCCTCCTGAGCCCGCCCCCACACCGTGCTCAGCGACTCCAACGTCTCGGCGAGCACCCCGGCGGCCTCCGCGGCGCCGACGCCCGGAGAACGACGGCCTCGCTGCCCTTGTCTTTCGTCCATGGTTCTCCTCACTCTGTCATGCCGCGTCGCGGGCCGGAACCGCGCCGCCGGAAGGGACCCCGGTGACCGCCGCCGACCGCCTCCTCGTCCTCCAGCGCGCCCTGCGGGCTGCGTCCCCGCAGGACGTCGTCACCGCCCTGTCCCGGGTGCTCGCCGAGGAATTCGGCGTCACCTCGTG
The DNA here is from genome assembly GCF_021502675.1 of Yinghuangia soli. Classification (GTDB taxonomy): domain Bacteria; phylum Actinomycetota; class Actinomycetes; order Streptomycetales; family Streptomycetaceae; genus Yinghuangia; species Yinghuangia soli. The sequence goes on along the minus strand of NZ_JAKFHA010000020.1, from coordinate 141,683 downwards.
CACGCTGCTGCTCGCCGACTACGGCATCAGCGCCCTGCAGCCGTTCGGACGCGAGGTCTCGCCCGGCTCCGCGGTGCCCGTCGCGGGCACCCCGGCAGGGCGCGCCTTCATGGCCCCGGAGCAGATCCGCACCGCCCCGGCGCACGGCGACCCGCACGAGACGCTCTACCTGCCGGTGTCCGTCCGCGGCGACCGGCTCGGCGTCCTGCGCGTCGTCCGGCCGGCCGACGGCGACGCGGCTCCGGCCGAAGAACTGGCCGAGGCCGCCCAGGCGCTCGCCCACGAACTCCTCGCCGCCGATCCGGCCACCGACGTCTTCCAGCAGACCCGCCGGCTGCGCCGCCTCACGCTGGCCGCGGAAATGCAGTGGGACCTGCTGCCCGGCCGGTCCTGCGAGCGCCCCGAGTTCTCCATGGGGGCGCAGCTCGAGCCCGCGTACGCCGTGCGCGGCGACAACTTCGACTGGGCCGTGAACACCGGGACCCTCGCGGTCAGCGTCACCAACGGCATGGGGCACGGCGTGCAGGCGGCCTCCCTCACCGCGCTCGCGGTCGGCGCGCTGCGCAACGCCCGGCGCTCGGGAGCCGACCTGGCGGCCCAGGCGGACCTGGCCAACCAGGCCGTATGGTCGGCGCACACCGGAGACGCGTACCTGGCGAGCGTGCTGTTCGAGGTCGACTTGGCCACCGGCGAGGTCGACGCCATCGACGCGGGTTCTCCGCTCGTCCTGCGGATGCGCCACGGCCAGGTGGAGCGCGTCACCCTGGAGGCCCAGTTCGCCCTTGGCACTTTGGAGGACACGCGCTACGTCCCGGAGCGCTTCACCCTCGAGCCCGGCGACCGCCTCGTCGTCGTCAGCGACGGAGTCCACGACTACCGCTCGCCCGCGGACGAGATGTTCGGCACCCGGCGCCTGGCCGCCAGTGTCCGCGACCACCGCCTGCTTCCGGCCCCCGAGGCCGCCCGCTCGCTGCTGCGCGACCTCGCCCGGTTCCGCGGCGACCGCGACGCCGACGACGACGCCGTCGCCCTGTGCCTCGACTGGCGCGGCCGCCCCGCCGGCCCGGCGCACTGACGCGGCGGGCCGCATCCCCGGAACGGCTCGCAGCGGTCTGCGTGCGGCGGGCCCCGAGCCCGCCGCCGCGCCGCCGACGGTTGCCGGGCCGGTCCGCGGGCAGCGTCCGTCTGCGCGGGCCGCGGCTGCAGCCCGGGCCGGTACGGACGACAGCGCGGAGGAGACGGATGACGGTGCGCCTCGGGGTCGAAGAAGAGTTCCACATCGTGGACCTCGCCACAGGCATGCCGGTATCGGCCGCCCCGGGGCTGCTGGAGCTGCTGCCGGACCGGACCTTCGTCCGCGAACTGCAGCAGTCGGTCGTCGAGACGAACAGCCGCGTGCACGGCACCCTCGACGCGCTGCGCGCCGACCTCGCCGGGACGCGCCGGCTCCTGGCGGAGACCGCGGCCCCGCTGGGGCTCGGCGTCATTGCGGCCGGCGCTCCGCCGCTGTCGCGTACCGGCACCCTGGACGCGACACCGACGGCCCGGTACGAGCGGATCATGGAGGAGTACGCCGCCGTCGCGGACGAGCAGCAGATCTGCGCGGCGCAGGTGCACGCGGACGTCCCCGACCGGGACACCGGCGTCCGGGCGATGGCGTGGCTCGCGCCGTGGGCGCCGGTGCTGCTGGCGCTGTCCGCGAGTTCGCCGTTCTGGCTCGGCGCCGACACCGGGTACGCGAGCTGGCGCACCCTGGTGATGCAGCGCTGGCCCAGCTCGGGGCCGCCGGGTGCGTTCGCCTCGGCGGCGGAGTACGACGGCCTCGTCGACGAGCTGGTCCGGTCCGGCGTCATCACGGATCCGGGAATGGTCTACTTCGACATCCGGCCCTCGGCCCACCAGGACACGCTGGAACTGCGCATCTGCGACGCCTGCCCGCGGGTCGACACCGTCGTCATGATCGCGGGCCTGTTCCGGGCCCTGGTCGCCGATGCGTGCGCGGCGGTGCGGGACCGCCCGGCCGAGGCCGTACGCCCCGAGTGGCTGCGCGCCGCGACCTGGCGCGCGGCACGCTCGGGGCTGAGCGGCGACCTCCTCGACCCGCTGACCCGCACCGCGGCGCCCGCCCCTGAAGTCGTGCGCACGCTGCTGCAGCATGTGCGCGGGACGTTGGAAGGCAATGGCGACTGGGCCGAGGTCGCCGACCTCGCGGCCCGCGAACTCGCGGCCGGCGGCGCGGCCCAGCGCCTTCGCCGCGTGGCCGGCGACAAGGATCTGCAGGCGGTCGTCGGCACGTTGGCGACGGAAACCCGGGGACCGCACTGAGCGGCGCCGCCCCGCTCCGCAGCCGGACGACGACCGGAGTATTGCCGTTTTGTACGTGAATACCAGTTGATTATGGCAATACAAGAAACTTGCCCCTTTTGTGTGGCACCTGGGCGCGGGCGGTGACGAGGGCATCTGATGGTCGTTGCCTCTGGCGAGCGGCGCCCAGCCGGGACCGCTTCCAGGTGAAACGGAAAAGAGGCTCTTGTGAGCATGAAGAAGTCGGTCATCGTCGTGGGTGGCGCCGCCGCGCTGGTGCTGGGCGCTTCGGGTGCTGCGTTCGCGGGTTCCGAGGCGAACGGCGCGGCCGTCGGCTCGCCCGGTGTGCTGTCCGGCAACCTGATCCAGGTTCCGGTCCACGTCCCGGTCAACGCGTGCGGCAACACCGTCAGCGTGATCGGCGTCCTGAACCCGGCGTTCGGCAACTTCTGCGCCAACATCGACGGCGACCACCACGGCAAGCCCGGCATGATGCCGCAGCACGCGCCCGGCCACCACGGCGGCGGCCACGGCGGCAACTGGTAGTCGACCCGGCTTCCGGCCGACGACTGCGGCGGACGTCCTCCTCCTCCGCTCCGGACGTCGACCGCGTCGCGGGGTGCCCCGTGGTGACGGAACCCACTGCGGGAGCCGGTACACGAGGTGTGGGTGCGCGACCTCAAGGGTGGGTCGCGCACCCGTGCCCCGCCGCGTCAGTATCGGCGAATTGCGATTCTCAGCGGGGGAGCAGCCCGTCCCCGCGGCACAGGCCGGCGGGCTCCGAGTGTCCGCAGACGTTGCCCAGGTACGTGTTGCCGGTTGCCCTCGGGTCCCGTTCTGCCAGGTCGGCCGGGTCGTTGCGGGCGAGGGTGTTTCCGGTGACCCGATGGAACGACGTGCCGTCGCCGGCGAAGCTCGGGACCATGACGATGCCGCCGGACATCGGGGAGTCGCCGCGGTGGCCGGTGATGCGGTTCGCGGTGACGCGTGCTTGCTGGGTGCCCGTGAGGACGATGCCGGAGCCCTGGATGTGGGCGATGTACTGGTTGCCGGGGCAGTAGCGGTTGTTGTCGGCCATGGTGTTGCCGACGATGTCGACGTCGCCGGCGACGGGTCGGGTCTCGTCGCCGACGAGGAACACGCCGGCGCAGTTGCCGGTCATCTCGTTGCCGGTGACGGCGGTGTGGCGGGTTCGGCGCAGGTGGACGCCGATGCGGTTGCCGGTGGAGTGGTTCCGTGCGACGACGGTGCCGGGGGCGGTGGTTTCGTCGGCGACGAACAGCCCCGATTGGCCGTTGGATTCGGTGGTGTTCCCGGTGAACAAGCCGTGCCGGGAGAACTCCTGGCCGATGCCGTGTTCGCCGTTGCCGCGGGCGTGCACGCCGGATACGGACAGGGCGTGGGCGTACCGGCCGATGACACCGGTCTTGCGGAAGCCGGTGACGGTCACGTCCTCGATGCGGACCCCGGCGACCGGGTCGTCGGCGGTGCCGAAGATGCAGACGCCGTGGCCGGCCGCGGCGCAGGGGGTCGCCGCGGCGGTGGCAGCCGGGGTGAGGACGGCCGTGGCGTCGCGGGGGCCGCGCAGGGTCACGTGGTCCGTCGCGATGTGCACGCTGCCGGGGTGGGTGCCGGCGGCGAGTTCGATGATGTCCCCGGGGCCGGCGGCGTCGACCGCGGCCTGGACCGACTCGCCGGGGCGGACGAGGTGGACGTTCGCGCCCGCGCGCACCTTCGGGTCTGCGTGGGCACCGGGTCCGAGGGTGATGGCCGCTGCCGGGATCAGGGCGGCGGCCAGGGCGTACCGGGTCAGGCGACGACGGAGGCGTCCGGGGCCGGGTCGGGGGGCGAGGTGTCGGGGCATGGCGTCGTGGCCGCCTTCTCGTGCGGAGTGGTCGGTGTGTCGTGCGTGGCGGGGGCTGCGGCGGCCACCAGGCCGGTCGTGTGGGCGGCCGCGGCGAATGCGGGGTGGGCGAGCATCTGCCGCAGGAAGGGGATGGTCGTGCGGACCCCGGCCCCGTCGACCCGGAACTCGGCGAGCGCGCGGTCCGCTCGTGCGCGGGCCTGCTCGCGGTCCGGTGCCCACACGACGACCTTGGCGACGAGCGAGTCGTAGTCCGGGCCGACGCGCCAGCCGGGGTAGGCGTGCGTGTCGACGCGCACGAACGGGCCACCGGGCGGCACGAATTCGGTGAGCGTGCCGGGGGTGGGGCGGAAATCGCGCTCGGGGTCCTCGGCGTTGACGCGGCATTCGATCGCGGAGCCCCGGACCGCGACGTCCTCCTGGCGGAGGCTCAGGGGTTCTCCGGCGGCGATGCGCAGTTGCTCCTGCACCAGGTCGATGCCCGTGGTCATCTCGGTCACCGGGTGTTCCACCTGGAGGCGGCAGTTCACCTCCATGAGGTGGAAGTCCTGCGCCGGGGAGACCACGAACTCGAAGGTGCCCGCGCCGGTGTACCCGACGGCCAGGGCACCGCGCAGCGCGGCGTCGCACATCGCGGCACGGGTGCCCTCGTCGAGGGCGGGGGCGGGGGCCTCCTCGATCAGCTTCTGGTGGCGGCGTTGGACGGAGCAGTCGCGTTCGCCGAGGTGCACCGCCCTGCCGTACAGGTCGCAGAGAATCTGGACCTCGATGTGCCGCGCGTCGTCGACGAACTTCTCCAGGTACACGCGTTCGTCGCCGAACACGGCACGGGCGTGGGCACGCGTCTCGGTGTACGCCGAAGCCAGGTCCGCGGGGTCGCGCACGACGCGCATGCCGCGGCCGCCGCCTCCGGCGACGGCCTTGAGGATCACCGGGTAGCCGATCTCCGCGGCGAGGCACGCGGCTTCGCCCGCGGAGGTCAGCGCGCCGCTGCTGCCCGGCAGCACGGGCAGGCCGGCCTCGGCCATGGCGGCGCGCGCCTCGGCCTTGTCGCCGAGCCGCTGCATCACTTGGGGGGACGGCCCGATGAAGGTGATGCCGTGGGTTGCGCATACCTCGGCGAAGTCGGGGTCCTCGGAGAGGAATCCGTAGCCGGGGTGGATGGCCTCGGCACCGGTGATCCGCGCCGCCTCGATGATCGCCGGGATGCTCAGGTAGCTGGATCGCGCGGTAGGCGGGCCGATGTGGACCGACGCGTCGGCGCAGCGCACGGCGGCCGACTCGCGGTCGGCGGTGGAGTACGCGACGACGCTGCGGACTCCGGCCTCCCGGCAGGCGCGTACGACCCGCAGGGCGATCTCTCCGCGGTTGGCGACGAGCACGGTGGAGAACACGGGGTCACCCCCGGCCGAGCGGATCGAGGGCGATCAGCGGCTCGTCGTACTCGACCGGCTGCGCGTCGCCGACCAGCATCTCGACCACGCGGCCCGCGACCGCGGACGTGATCGGGCTCATCATCTTCATCGCCTCGAGGATGCCGACCGTCTGGCCGGGCTGGACGATGTCGCCGACGCCGACGAAGGGACGTGCTCCGGGGTCGGGCGCGTGGTAGAAGGTGCCGACCATGGGAGAGCGGACGAACACCCCTGGGGCGGCGGTCGTCTCGGTGTCGGCGGCCGGCGGCTCGGCCGGCGCCTCGGCAGCGGCCACGCGTACCAGGGACACTTCACCCGCGCCCCATTCGATCTCGATCACGGTGTCGCCGGTCTGCATGCGGAAATGCCGCGGTGACGGGGCGGAGCCGACGGCCGGCTCGGCGGCGGCCGCGGCTTCCGCCGCACGGCGGCCCGGTGCCGTCCCGGTGGCCGGCTCTCCCTGGCCGGCCGTCGTGGTGTGCGCGTCCTCATACGTCGCGGGCGATGCTGCGGCGGCTTGTTCGGCGTCCTGGATGGCCATGTGCGTGCTCCTGCCTACGCATCGAGGTGGGGGTCGGCCGCGCCGGGTGCGGCTCCGATCCGGCGGTAGCGGTCCCGCCGTTCGCTGAGCAGTTGCTCGGGGGCCCGGTGCCGGAGTTCGGCGACCGCCGCGCACAGGGCGGCGCGCAGCAGCTCGGCGGCGCCCGCGGGGTCGGTGTGCGCACCGCCCAGGGGTTCGGGGACGATCGCGTCCACGACCCCGAGGTCGAGCAGGTCCCGCGGTCCCAGCCGCAGGGCGTCGGCGGCGGCGGGTGCGGCGGCGGGGTCCTTCCACAGGATCGCGGCGCAGCCCTCGGGACTGATGACGGAGTACACCCCGTGCTCGCAGATCAGGACGCGGTCGGCGACCGCCAGCGCGAGCGCCCCGCCGCTGCCGCCTTCGCCGGTCACGACGCTGACCACGGGGACGGGGAGGCGGGACATCAGGCGCAGGTTCTCCGCGATGGCCGCGGCCTGCCCGCCGCGTTCGGCGTCCAGGCCGGGGTCGGCGCCCGGGGTGTCGACGAGGGTGACCACCGGGAGGCCGAGCTTGGCCGCCAGGCGCATGAGCCGGGCCGCCTTCCGAAAGCCTGCCGGTGACGCCATGCCGAAGTTGCGGCGCCGGCGTTCGGCGAGGTCGTCGCCGCCCTTGTGGTGGCCGACCAGCATGACGGGACGACCGTCGAGCAGGCCGGGTCCGCCGACGACGGCGGGGCAGTCGGCGCCCATCCGGTCGCCGTGCAGCTCGTGGAAGTCCTCCAGCAGGCGCTCTGCGTAGTCGAGGGCGGACGGCCGCGCGGTGTGCCGCGCGAGGCGGACGGTCTCCCAGGCTGCGGAGCCGATGCCCTGCGCCGCGCCGCGGCCGGCCTGCGGCACAGTCGGCGTCGCGGGCGGCGGCCGTCGGTCCTCGGGGATCGTGCCCGCTCCGGTTCCCGTGTCCCGGCGGATCCCGTCGAGCCCCTGGGTGGCGTCGGGCGCGGAGCCGCCGTGCGACGGGGCGGCCGCGCCGACCCGGAGCAGGGCGCCCAGGGTCCGGCGCAGTTGGGTGCGCGGCACCACGGCGTCGACCATGCCGTGTTCGAGGAGGAACTCCGCGGTCTGGAAGCCGTCGGGAAGGCGCTGGCCGATGGTCTGCTCGATGACCCGCGGCCCGGCGAAGCCCATCCGCGCGCCGGGTTCGATGAGGATCACGTCGGCCAGGGTGGCGAAGGACGCGGCGACTCCACCGTACGTGGGGTCGGTCACGAGGGACACCACGAGGATCCCCGCCTCGTCGAGTTCGGCGAGCGCCTGGGCGGTCGTGGCCATCTGCATCAGCGACAGGGCACCCTCTTGCATCCGGGCGCCGCCGGACGCGGCGACGATCAGCAGGGGTGTCCGGGTGCGCAGGCTCGTCTGCGCGGCGTGGCAGACGAGCCTGCCGACCGCGCAGCCCAGGCTTCCGCCGAGGAACCGGAAGTCCATCGCCACGGCGACGACCGGACGGCCGTCGATCGTGCCGCGTACGGCGAGTGCCGCGTCGGCCATCCCGGTCGCCGCCCGTGCCTCGCCGAGGCGTTCGCGGTACGGCCTGGAGTCGACGAAGCCGAGGGGGTCCTCGGGCGCCGTCCGCTCGCCGCCCGGCAGGCCGGCCAGTGCGGTCTCCGAACCCGGGTCGAGCAGATGGTCCAGGCGCTGGCGGGCGGTCAGCCGGGCGTGTGCGCCGCAGTCCGGGCAGACGTGCTGGGCCCGGGCGAAGCGCTTTCCGTACACCAGGCCGGTGCACTCGGGGCAGCGCAACCACTCCGCGACCGAGGGCTTTTCGGTCGGGAGGGCGCCGGGGGGCAGGGTGTCAGGGTGGTGGTCAATCTCGACCATGAGTGTTCCTCCGGGTCCGGCGCGGGGCCGGGAGGTCGGCGGTCAGCTGTCGGACGGCCGCTCCCAGCGGTAGAACTCGCGGGCCATGGCGTCCTTCGGTCCGCGCCAGGTCCGCGGGTCGTACGCGCTGATATGCGTGGACAGCCGGTCGCTGACGGCGCGGAACTCCGGATGCCCGGTCAGTGCGGCGACGGCCTCGGCGGGGGGCCGATCGGCCTCGACGAGGTGCATATAGAGGTCCTCGCCGAAGTGGAAGAGGCTGCGGCCGGTGACGCCGACCAGCCCGGGCAGGTCGCCGCGGTCCGAGGCGGCGAAGATGTCGGCGACGTCGGCTGCGGCGTCCGGGCGCATGCGGGCGACGATCAGGCTGCGGTACACGGGCATGGCGGAGTCCTTCGCATCGGTACGGGGAGACTGCCGCCCGGCCGTACCCGCCCGGTCGGCGGCCGGGACGGCGCGGGTGGATGGCGGATACGGCCGGGGCGGCGCCGGTCACCCGATGGGGGCGGGTGCGGCGGTGAGGCCGAGTTCCTTCGCGCGCTGCTGGATCCGGTCGCGGATGATCTCCATCTGGACCCGCGAGTTGCGGTTGATGTTGTCGGTCATCCAGGCGTTGTCGACCGGCGCGGTGTCCTTCATCGAGAAGTCCTGCACCCAGCGCATGGCCACGCCGTCCGGCTCCTCGCGGTACTCCCAGCGGATGTGCATGTACTCGAACGGGCCGGTCTCCACCCGCTGCGCCCACACGGTGCGCCGGTCGCGGTCCGGTTCGCGTTCCGAGACCCAGCTCCAGACGTTGCCGTCCTTGTCGGGGTGCATCGTGAGGCGGAACGTGATCTTGTCGCCGTCGTGTTCGAGGATCTCGACGGAGGCGTACTCGGTGAACAGCTCGGTCCAGCGCTCGATGTCGTTGGTCATCTCCCAGACCAGGTCGAGCGGGGCGTTGACGATGATGGTGTTGTCGGTGTGTCCGGCCATCGGGCTCACACTCCGGAGGTGATCTGGGAGTTCACCAGGCTGACGAACTCGTGGGGGGTCTTGCAGCGCTCGGCATCGGGGCCGAGAGGCGTGTTGTGGTCGTGCTCGACCTCGCCCACCACGGCCATCAGGCCGAGCGAGTCCAGGCCGAAGTCGGCGAACTCGGCGTCGGGGCGGGATTCCATCTCGACAGGGTCGGCGGTGATGCCGGCTGCGGACTTCATGAGGGCGGCCAGGTCGTCGAAGCCGAAGGGCCCGTTCATGGGCGCGTCCTTTCGTGGGTGTGCACCGGGCTCCTCGCGGGGGCGGGGTACCGCGGTCGGTCAGGTCGGTCGGTTCGGTTCGGTCGGTCCGGTCGGGAGGTGCGGTGGTCAGGCGCCGCTGTCGCCGGCCCGCAGGACCAGCGCGGCGTTGCAGCCCATGAGGCCGCGGCTGAGCACGAGCGCGGTTCGCGCCGGAGTGGTGCGGGCGTGCCCGGTCACCAGGTCGATGTCGTGCTCGGTGGCGAAGACCCCGGGAGTCGGCGGGATGACGCCGTGCTGCATGGCCAGGACGGCGGCGGCGCAGTCCAGGACGGGTCCGCCGCAATAGGCGCGGCCGTAACCGGACTTGGGGGCGGTCACCGGCACGTCGGCGGCGTGCGGGCCGAGCGCGTCGGCGAGGGCGAGGACCTCCGCCTGGTCCGCGGCGGGCACGCCGAGTGCGTCGGCGAAGACCACGTCGATCTCGGACGGGGCGATGCGGGCCTGGGCCAGCGCCAGTCCGATCGCGCGGGCGAGGCCGTGCCGGGACCGGCTCCAGTCGCCGGTTCCGGTGAAGGTCGCGCCGTGCCCGGCGATGGTGGCCCGGACGGGAGCGCCGCGCCGGCGGGCTGCCTCGGCCTCCTCCAGGACCAGGACTGCGCCGCCCTCGGCGGGCGAGAAACCGCAGGCCGCGGAGTCGAACGGAAGGTACGCACGGCCCGGGTCGCGGGAAAGGCTCAGCTCCTGGTAGCCGAGCTGGCAGACCATCGAGTACGGCGCGATCGGCGCCTCCGCGGCACCCACGACCATGGCGTCCGCGCCGCGGGCGATCGAACGGGCGGCGTGCGCCACCGCGTCCAGGCCCCCGGCCTCGTCGTCGGCGAGCACCGCGCACGGCCCCTTGAAGCCGCCGCGGATGGAGATCTGCCCGGTGCTGGCCGCGTAGAACCACGCGATGGACTGGTAGGGCCCCACGGACCCGGGGCCGGTACTCCAGAGGTTCTGCAACTCGCGCTGGCCGAAAGCTCCGCCGCCCGAGCTGCTGGCGGTGGCCACCCCGACGGAGTACTCCGGGAGGTCCGGCAAGCCGGCGTCGGTCAGCGCCTGGTCGGCCGCGTGCAGCGCGAAGTGCGTGAACCGGTCGGTCTGCACGAGGAACTTGTCCTCGACCGTGCCGACCGGATCGAACTCGTCGACCAGGCCCGCCACGGCGAGCGGCAGGTCCGTGCAGCCGTCGCGGGTGATCCGCGCCAAGTGCGGGGTGCCCTCGCGTACGGCCTTCCAGAACACGTCGGTGCCGATGCCGTTGGGGGCGACCACACCCATGCCCGTGACGGCGGTGTGCCGGGGCCGGGTGCTCATCGCCGGGTCCTTCCGGTGCGGGTGGTGCTGTGCACGGACCGGCGGTCCAGGACGACGGCGGACTGGAAACCGCCGAAGCCGCTGCCGACCGACAACACGGTGTCGAGGGTCGCTTCCCGGGCGGTCCTCGGCACGTAGTCGAGGTCGCATTCCGGGTCGGACGTTTCGTAGTTCGCGGTGGGCGGGACGACGCCGTGCGCCATGGCGAGGGCGCAGGCGGCGACCTCGATGGCGCCGATGGCGCCGAGGGAGTGGCCGACCATGGACTTGATCGAGCTCATCGGGACCGACTTGGCGTGTTCGCCGAGCGCGAGCTTGACGGCCGCGGTCTCGTGCCGGTCGTTCTGCTGGGTGCCCGAGCCGTGCGCGTTGACGTAGTCGACGCACGCCGGGTCCAGGCGCGCGTCGTCCAGGGCGCAGCCGATCGCCTCGGCCATCTCCAGGCCTTCGCGGGTCAGGCCGGTCATGTGGTACGCGTTGCCGCGGGTGGCGAATCCGGCGATCTCGGCGTAGATGCGCGCGCCGCGCGCCCGGGCGCGGTCCAACTCCTCCAGGACCAGCACCGCCGAGCCTTCGCCCAGCACGAAGCCGTCGCGGTGCGCGTCGAACGGCCGCGAGGCGTGCGCCGGGTCGTCGTTGCGCGTCGAGGTCGCCTTGATGGCGTCGAAGCACGCGACCGTGATGGGCGAGATCGGCGAATCGGACGCTCCCGCGAGGCAGATGTCGGCGCGGCCGTCCTCGATGGCGTGGGCCGCGTAGCCGATCGCGTCCAGACCGGAAGTGCAGCCGGTGGACACGGTCTGCACCGGGCCCTGCGCACCGAACTCCTCGGCGACCTCGGAGGACAGTGCGGCGGGGGTGAAGGCACGCTGCAGGAACGGGTCCGCGGCGCGGTGGTCCACGTCCCAGCGCACGCCTTCCGCGGTCACCGCGACGTTGACGTAGTCGTGTTCGAGGCGAGTGGTGCCGCCCACTGCGGTGCCGAGGGAGACGCCGACGCGCCAGGGGTCCTCCGCGGCCAGGTCGAGCCCGCTGTCGGCCACCGCCTCGGCGGCGGCGACCAGGGCGAACTGGACGTAGCGGTCCGCGCGTTCGGCGCGTTCGGGAGTGATGCCGTGTGCCGCGGCGTCGAAGTCGCACTCGGCGGCGATCCGCGACCGGAACGGGGCCGGGTCGAAGAACGTGATGCCCCGGGTGGCCGTGCGGCCGGCGGTCAGCAGATCCCAGAAGGCGGGGACGCCCACGCCGCCGGGCGCGACGACGCCGACACCCGTGACCGCCACGCGGCGGTTCACGGCCCACCGCCGATGCCCGGATGCGACTCGTGCGGGTCGGCAAGTGCCTCGGTATCGACATGTCCGAGTTCCGGCTTGGGGGCGAGCGGCGCGAGCTGGAACACCATGCGCGCCTCTTCCCGGCCGGTGTTGCGGAACCGGTGGCGCATGTCCCGCGGGATCATCAGGCTCTGCTCGGCGCGGAGTTCGTGCGTGACGCCGTCCAGGTCCACTTCGAGGCTTCCGCACACCAGGTGCACGAACTCCTCGGAGTAGGGGTGGTAGTGCTCCGAGATGGTCTCCCCGGGAAGGAGGATGGCCAGGCCCATGAAGCCGCTGGTGGAACCGACCGTGGTGGGGCTCAGGGTGACCCGGAGGTCACCGCCGCGGCGTCGGTTGGGGGCCACCTCGTCCAGACTGACGACACGTACGCCGGTACCGGTGCACGGCCGGGCCTCGTGGAGCGCGGACTCCGCGTGCGGTGTGCCGGGGGTGGTGGGCGCGCTCATGCGGCAACCTCCAGGTGGTGTGCGGTGTGGCGCGCTCAAGGGCGCGCAGGGGTGAGGCAGGCGCGGGCGGCGTACGCCGGGGCGGCGGTGCCGCGCCACGGCGGTCTCGCCGGCGCCTGCCGGGCGGCGGAGCGAACCGGCGGTCGGCTCAGGAAGCGGTGGCGGCTCGCCGGTCGGTGACCGGGGTCATCTCGCTCGCGGCGTGCAGAAGCCGCAGCCCCGCGTCGTCCGTCAGATCGCCCTGGACGTCCAGGAGGCGGCCGAGGCGGGCGACCGCGTCGCGGTCGACGCCCAGCAGCGTCGCGGGATCCGGGTCCGGCACCGAGCGTACGTCGACCACGCGGACCAGGAGGTCCTGCCGCACGTAGATCGAACTCGCGGCGAGCAGGCCGTTGCGGTCGTTCAGGTCGGCCTCGTCGTGCCGGGCCAGCACCTGGGCGGCGGCGTCGGCGCATCCGGGGCGCACCGGGTAGAGGAACGCGGCACGGACCACCCCGTCACGGGGCGTCGCGGACACCTGGTGGAAGTCCTCGGCCAGCGCGGCGCGCATGAAGAACGCCCGCGCCCCCTCCGGGTCGTCCAAGTCGCGGGGCTCCGCCAGATGCGGGTTCAAGGCTTCCTCGGCGGCGCGGACCTGCGGCTGCCGCGCGACATGCTGGAGGGCCGCCCGCATGTCGCCGGCGATCTCCACGGCCCGGACGACGACGTTGCCGCGCATGAACACCGACGTGCGGTGCAGCGACGTCCTCTCGTCGACGTGCGGGTCGGGGGACTTGTATCCGGAGAGGATCCGGGCCACTTCGGCCTCGCTGCCGGGCTTGACCTCGAAGCTCAGTGCGCAGCGGACGACTTCGGGTTCGGCCGGCCGCTCGGCGCCCGATCGGGACGCCCGGCTCCGGGCCCGTGCGCCGGGCGCCGGCGACGGCCGTTCGGCGGCGGTACCCGGCCCGTGCGATCCGGTCTCGCGCGCGACCGAGTACCGCAGCGACCGCGTACCGCGGACGCAGCCGTGGAGCGGGAGGACCATGTCCTGGTGCTCGGGGCTGTTCACCCAGGTCAGGAACTCGTCCGCGCCGGCCCACTCGCTGGTGATCAGCCATTGGGTCGGATCCTCGATCGACTGGCACAGCTGATCGCGCAAATGGCCTGGTACCTGGGCGACTTGGTCGCGGATGCTCTCGTAGGCGGTCAGGAACCGCTCTTGCGAACCCTCGTGGATCTCCAGCATCAGCAGCACCCGGAGCTTTGTGCCTTCGGCATCCGGTCGCTGCTTGTCGCTGCGGTCGGCGGCGCGGTCGGTCGAGCGGTCGGACGCGACGCGTTCGGAATCGATTCGGACAGTGGTGTCCATGTCCATCCTTCGCTTTGTTCCCCCGATCCGAGGGTGGGCGCATGTCACGGCGACGGCACCTTTTCGGGGCATCCGGGTGACGCATTCCCCGGCGGGGTGCCTGCTGTTCCCCGACCGGGCACACGCCGGGATCGGCGAGATACGGGGGCTGAGCGAGAGGCGGGAACGATGAGTCCCGGTTACGACGAACGGGTTCCGGTTCTGGTGGCAGGCGGGTCCCTCGTGGGCTTGTCCGCGTCGGTGTTCCTCGGCCGGCTCGGCGTGCGGCACCTCGTGGTGGAACGGCACACCGGCACCTCGACACACCCTCGCGGGCGCGGCAACAACGTCCGCACCATGGAGCTGTTCCGCACCGCGGGAATCGAGCAGGGCATCCGTGCCGCCTCGGCGGTGCTGGCCGGCAACCACGGCATCCTGCAGGCCGACACGATCGCCGGCGCCGAACAGGAGTGGCTGGTCAAGGACATCGACCCGGGCGGCGGGCTGGCGAAGTTCTCGCCGAGCTCGTGGTGCCTGTGCAGCCAGAACGACCTGGAGCCGGTGCTCGTCCGGTACGCGGCCGAATTGGGCTCACCAGTCCGGTTCGGCACCGAACTGGTCGCATTCGACCAGGACCCCACCGGTGTGACCGCCGTCCTGGAAGACCGCGCCACCGGACAGCGACGCACCGTCCGGGCGGACTACCTCGTCGCCGCCGACGGCCCGCGCAGCCCGGTGCGGGAGCACCTCGGCATCGGCACCTCCGGCCCCGGCGACCTGTTCCACAACGTCAGCATCACCTTCACCTCGAAGCGGCTCGCCGAGTTCGTCGGCGACCGCCGCTTCATCGTCTGCTACCTGACGACCCCCCTCGGCGAGGGCGCGCTGCTGCCCGTCGACAACCTCGAACGGTGGGTCTTCCACGCGCCCTGGCATCCGGAGGAAGGCGAGCCGCTCGACGCCTTCACCGACGAACGCTGCATCGCGCACATCCGGGCCGCCGCGGGTGTCGCGGACCTGGACGTCCAGATCACCGGCACGGCCCCGTGGCACGCCGCCGAACGGGTGGCCGACCGCTACCGCGACGGGCGGGTGTTCCTCGCCGGCGACTCCGCGCACGAGATGTCACCCACCGGCGCATTCGGGTCCAACACCGGCATCCAGGACGCACACAACCTCGCCTGGAAACTCGCCGCCGTCCTGAACGGACACGCCCGCCCGGAACTGCTGGACAGCTACGAAGCCGAACGCCGGCCCGTCGCGCTGGCCACCGCTGCCCGGGCGTCCACCCGGTCGGCCGAGCACAGCCACCCCGGCTACGCCCCCACCGGCCCCGGCGGTCCCGGGCAGCCCGGCGGCGACGCCGCGCCGGCGCGACCGGACGGGCCTCCGAAGGGGTCCCCGGCCGAGCACCGGGACAGGCCTGACGCGGGGCGGCCACCGGGGGCCCCGGGGGCTGCCCCCGGCGGACCTCCCGGCGCAGGCCGCCCCGGTGGGCCTCCCGGCGCAGGCCGTCCTGGCGGGCCTCCCGGTGGGCCTCCGGGCGGCGCCGGGCGCCAACCGGGTGTGCTGGGCGTCGTGTTGGGCTACCGGTACACCGCCGGAGCCGTTGTCGGCGCCGACACCGACGCACCGGTGCTGCCCGAGGGGTTCCGGCCGCCGGACGGCGCGCCCGGCACGCGCGCCCCGCACCTGTGGGTCCGCCGGGAGGGCGAGCGGGTCTCGCTGCTGGACCTGTACGAGAGCCGTTTCGTGCTGCTCACCGGGGCCGGGACCGCAGGGCAGGCGTGGCGGCACGCGGCGACCGGCCTCGGCGCCGACATCGACGTGTACGGCCTGCAGCCGGACCGTGCCGGGATCTCGGCGGCCACCGCGGCCGACCTTGTCACCGACGAGGACGCCGATTGGGCCGACGTGCATGGCGTGCACCCGGGCGGCGCCGTGCTGGTACGTCCCGACGGATTCGTCGCGTGGCGCAGCCCGGACGCGGCGTCCGACTGCGGGCAGGTCCTGCGCGACGTCGCCGCTGCCCTGCGTCGCCGCTGCCCTGGCGCTGCGTACCGCGTGAACGACCGTGGGGCACGTCGGACGAGCCGACGTGCCCCACGGAGACCGGTCACATGATGCGCACGCGAACGAGGCTCAGCCGCCGGGCACCAGGTGGGCGAACACCACGACATTCTCGAGGTAGTCGCGCTTCTTCCTGTCGTATGCCCCGCCGCAGGTGATGAGCCGCAACTGCGCGTCCGGAGTGGGCCCGTAGACCCGCTCGTCCGGGAAGTCGCTCTTGGCGAACGACTCGACCGCGTCGACCTCGAACGCTGCGGTCTTGCCGTCCGCCCGGTCCACGGCGATCCTGTCGCCCTTCCCGAGGGATCCGAGACCCCAGAAGACCGCCGGGCCGGCCTTGGTGTCGACGTGCCCGAGCATGATCGCGGCACCCCGCGCGCCGGGGGCGACGCCGTCCTTGTACCAGCCGGCGAGGTTGCGGTTCGCGGCCGGAGGGACCGTCAGCACCCCCGAGGCGTCCAGACCGAGCCCGGTCACCGGGGCATCGACCTTGATCCGGGGAATGCGGATGCGCAGGGGAGGCGAAGCCTTCATCACGGACGGCGTCGCCTCCGCCGTCTGCGGCGCCGATGCCGCGGGCGCCGCCGGCGTGGCGGGCCGGGGGGCCGGTGCGGCGGACTGTGCTGCGGCAGGCTGCGGCGGGCCGCCGTCGTTCTGCAGGTCGTTGTCGACCATCAGCACACCCAGGGCCACCGCGGCCGCGGCGACGACTGCCATCTTCACGCGCCCCATGGGCCTGCCTTTCCGAGTGGGGAGTTCGCCACCCCGCCTGTGGGCCGCGACCGGCCCACGGCCTCAGGCGCGCGCCGATGTCCCGGATCATGCGCGTGTGCCGTGGGCGCCCCCGGGAGCGGCGGCCCCCGCCCACCGGCCCAGCGGCGCGCACG
>NZ_JAKFHA010000020.1:0-125041 GCF_021502675.1 Yinghuangia soli | reverse complement strand
CTGGGGCCCGCCACCGGGGGGGGGGCGGGGGCCGGCCGCCGCGGCGCGCGCCCCCGGCACACGGGACCTGCTGCGATCAGGCCTGCGCCGCACCGGAGACCGTGCGGCGGCGAAGCGCGTACACGCCCAGCCCGAGGCCCCCCGCGATCAGGGCCCCGCCGGCCACCAGGCCGCCGTCGTCCGTGCCGATGCCCGTGTGCGGGCCTCCGTGCGGACGCTCGTGCTTGCCCTCTCCCTTGTTGTGGTCCCACTTGCCGCCGTCACCGCCGGACCACGACTTGTCGCCGTGGTCGGTCGGGGCCGGGCTGTCGGCGTGGGCGGCCGGGACCGCGACGGTCAGAGCGGCAAAGCCGATGACGGACGCGGCGACGAGAGTGCGTACACGATGCATGATGCTTTTCTTTCCGGCGCCCAGGGGACAGTCGACGGGTGCCGACGCTGGGGATCGCTGGGGCGCCTCTTCCACGATCCGATCGGGCCGCCTTTCCTGCGAACGGAGTTGGTCCGTCTGCGCCACGCCGTTCGGCTTATGGAGGGGACGTCGCCGACGGGTTCACCCCCGGGCCGCATCGGCAGGTTTGTGCGACCCCCCGAAGCGGGTATCGGCGTCGCTCGCGCTTACGGGACGACGCTGTCGAACATGTGCAGGGACGGTCCCACCGCCCGTTCCTCCCGCACCACGAGCCCCGCGGCGGTCATCGCGGCGGTCAGGCTCGCGGCGGTGTGCTTCGCGCCGCCGACGTTCAGCAGGAGGAGGAGGTCCATCGCGGTGGTGAACTTCAGGGACGCCGTCTCGTCGACGAGGTTCTCGATCACCACGACCCGGGCGCCGGGCTCGGCGGCGGCGACGATGTTGGCCAGCGCACGGCGGGTGCTCTCCGCGTCCCACTCCAGGATGTTCTTGACGACGTAGACGTCCGCCTGGACCGGCACAGCCTCGCGGCAGTCCCCCGGGACCAGCGTCGTCCGGTCCGCGAACACGCCGCCGGTGCGCAGCCGCGGGTCCGCGTCGGCGATCACCGCCGGAAGGTCGAGCAGGGTCGCGCGCAGGTCCGGGTGGCGTTCCAGGAAGGTCGCCACCAGCAGGCCCTGTCCACCGCCGATGTCGGCGACGGTCCGCACCCCTGAGAGGTCCAGTACCGCGGCGACGTCCTTCGCCGACTGACGGCTGGACTGGGTCATGGCACGGTTGAACGCGGCCGCGGACTCCGGCGCGTCCTCGTGCAGGTAGTCGAAGAAGTCCTTGCCGTGCACGGCCGGGAACACGCTGCCGCCGTGCCGGACCGCGTCGTCCAGCTTGGGCCACACCTGCCAGGTCCACGGCTCGGTCGCCCACAGCGACACATCGCGCATGCTGCGCGGCGCATCCGCGCGCAGCAGCAGCGAGGCGTCGTTGTGCGCGAAGCGGCCGTCGGCCTCCGCCACGAAGATGCCGTGCGAGGACAACGCCCGCATGAGGCGGCGCAGCGCCACGGCGTCGACGCCCAGCTCGGCCGCCAACTCCTCGGCGGACCGCGGCTCTCCGCCCAAGTGGTCGGCAACGTCCAGGCGCAGCGCGGCGCGTACGGCGGCGGCGGTCACCGCGCCGAAGGCGAGCTCGCGCAGCCGCATTCCGGCTTCCTGCGGCCCTGATGTCCGCGTGGTGTCGGTCGTGTCCGTGTCGGTCATCTCGGCCGCCTTCCGGGTGAGTCCTCAGTGGTGGGTTGGCCGACGTGGTCAGCCGGTCGGCGGGATCTGGTACACGTAGCCGCCGTTCGCCTCGGTGGCGTCGACCCGGCCCGATGCCCCGGCGAAGGCTCCGGACCCGCCGATGATCGTCAGACGCATCGGATCCGCGGTACCAGGCAGCACCGTCTGGTCGCGGTAGTGGTGCACGCCGCTGAACAGCAGCGACCCCACGCCGTCGATCCGCACGGTGTGCGTGCAATCGGCGATGACCCGTTCCTTCTTGGCCTTGTCGACGTGGCAGGCGAGGCTCGCGTCGCCCACCCGCTTGCCGGAGGCGTCGCGGAGCCTCGCGTACGCGCCCCACTGCTGCCCCTCGACGACCCCGCGTGGCTTCCCGCCCGCGACCACGACGGCATGCAGCTCACCCCCCGCGGCGGAATCCGCGACGGCAGTCGGCATCGGGTAGAGCACCGCGGCGACCGCCACGGCGACAAGACCGCTCTTGCGCAGCATCGTTCCCCAAAGGGTCATGGCCCCGCCCGTCGCGGAGCCCCCCTCGCGATACTGCGCGCCATCTGCGTGTCGACCCGCCCGCCACGCCCCCAAGTCAGCCGATCAGCGTACCGCCGCGCGGCTTGGTCATCGCCGCCATCGCAACGCCCGACACCGTCGCAGACGACCGGTCCGAGGGCGACGCGTAGACGTTTGGCGAGGTGGTCCGTTCGCGGTCGCAGGTCAGGTCTCGACCGGGGTCCAGAGGCTTTGGTTGGCGGCGCTGGACTCTACGGCGGCGAGGATGCGCTGGACGCGCAGGCCGTCTTCGAAGGACGGCTCGGGGGTGCTGCCGGTGGCGATGGCCTCGATCAGGTCGCGGGCCTGGTGGGTGAAGCTGTGCTCGTAGCCGAGGGCGTGGCCGGGCGGCCACCAGGCCGAGGCGTACGGATGGCTGGGCTCGGTGACGTCGATGCGCCGGAAGCCGGCGGTGGCGGCGGGTTCGGTGTGGTCGTGGAACCACAGGTCGTTCATGGCGGCGAAGTCGAAGGCGACGCTGCCGCGGGAGCCGTTGAGTTCGATGCTCAGGGCGTTCTTGCGGCCGGTCGCGAACCGGGTCGCCTCGAAGGTCGCGAGGGCGCCGCCGGTGGTGCGGGCCAGGAAGACGGCGGCGTCGTCGACGGTCACCGTGCCGGTCGCGGTGCCCGCCGTGAGGTCGGTCGTGGTACCGGCGGCCGGCAGCCCGGACGTCGACGGGTCGGCGGCCTGGGCGCCGATTCCGCTGCCGGCCACGCCCAGCGGGCGCTCGCGGACGAAGGTCTCGGTGATGGCGCTGACTCCGGTGATGCGCTCACCGGTGAGGAACTCGGCCAGGTCGACGATGTGCGCGCCGATGTCGCCGAGTGCGCCGGAGCCCGCCTGCTCGCGGACGAGCCGCCAGACCAGGGGGTGCTCGGGGTCGACGATCCAGTCCTGCAGATAGCGGGCGCGGACGTGGCGGATGGTGCCGAGGCGGCCTTCCGCGACCAGTGACCGGGCCAGCGAAAGGGCGGGCACCCGACGGTAGTTGAAGCCGACCATCGCGACGATGCCGTTCTCCGCGGCCTTGGCCGCGGCGCGGGCCATCGCGGCTGCTTCCGCAGGGGTGTTGGCGAGCGGCTTCTCGCACAGGACGTGCTTGCCTGCCTCCAGGGCGGCGATCGCGATCTCGGCGTGCGAGGCGCCCTGGGTGCAGATGTCGATGAGGCCGATGTCGTCCCGGTCCAGGAGTTCGCGCCAGTCCGTGCTCGCCTCGGCCCAGCCCAGCCGGGCCGCGGCGGTCTCGACGCGGGCCGCATCGCGCCCGGCCACCACGCGCATGTCGGGCTGTACCGGCAGGTCGAAGAAGGCGTCCACGGAACGCCAGGCATGCGAGTGGGTCCGCCCCATGAACGCGTGCCCGACCATGCCGATGCCCAGCAGCGGGCGTGCGGTCCGGGGGCGGTGGGCAAGAGACGACATCGGCGAGGGTGCCTTTCCGTTCGGGACGCCGGCGTGCGGCGGTGCGGCGGTGCGGTGGCGCTGCGGCACTGCGGCGCGGCGGCGGTCGGGTGTCGGCCTGGGGGGGGGGGGGGGGGGGTCGCGGGGGGGGGCCCCCGCCCGCCCGGCCGCCCGCCGCGGGGCCGGGCTACGAGAACGCGGTCGGGAGGTAGCGGTCGACGTTCTCCTTGGTGACCACGGCCGAGTACGTCGTCACCGAGGCCGGCACCTCGAGCTCGGCGAGGTCGCCCAGCGACTTCGCCTGGGCGATCATGCGGGCCAGGATGATGCCCGACGAGGCCATGCTCGGCGGGTAGAGCACGGTGGCCTTGAGCGGGGTGTTGTCGGCCTTGATGTCGTCCATCGCCTTCTTCGACCCGGCCCCGCCGACCATGAGGAACTCGTTGTCGCGGCCGGCCTGCTTGATGGCCGCCATGACGCCGATGCCCTGGTCGTCGTCGTGGTTCCAGAGCGCGTCGATCTTGCCGTTGGCCTGCAGCACCTGGGCGGCCACGCGCTGGCCGGTCGCCGCCGTGAAGTCGGCGGCCTGCCGGGCGGCGACCTTCATGCCGGCCGCTTCCAGCGCCTCGCGGAAGCCCTGGCTGCGCTGCTGGGTCAGTTCGAGGTTGTCCAGTCCGGCGACCTCGACGATGACCGGGTTCGCCTTGCCGGCCTGCTTCATGCGGGCGGCGATGTAGGTGCCGGCGTTGACGCCCATGCCGTAGTTGTCGCCGCCGATCCAGGTGCGGTACGAGAGGGCGTTGGCGAAGACGCGGTCCAGGTTCACGACCGGGATGCCGGCCTCCATCGCGCGCCGCGCCACCGCGGTGAGCGCCTTGCCGTCGTACGGCAGGATCACCAGGGCGTCGACCTTGGCGTCGATGAGCGTCTGGACCTGCTGGATCTGCTGGTTGACGTCGTTGGTGCCCTCGGTGGCCTTGAGCGTGACGTCGGAGAACTGCTTCGCCTGGGCGGTGGCGTTGATGCTGATCGCGCCGATCCAGCCGTGGTCGGCGGCCGGTGCGGAGAAGCCGATCGTGACCGGCTTGCCGGGCGCCTCGCTGCTGCCCGAGGCGGCCGGCGGCGCCTTGACCTGCGGGGCGGTGTCCTTGTCCGACGAGTTGCCGGTGCAGCCCGCGACGAGGGCACCCGCGCCGAGTGCGGCGCCGCCCAGGAGGAAGCCTCTGCGATGGAGCTGGGACATGGATGTCTCCCGTGGGAACGAGGTGAGGGTTGTCAGGGGGTGCTGGGGTGCGTGGGGGTGCGGGGTTGCAGGGGCTGCCGGCGGGCGGCAGCCGGCGGTGCGGCCGTCAGGCGGCGACGCGCCGCCGGATGCCGCCCCAGCGCTGGATCAGCAGGACGCCGACGATGATCAGGCCCTTGGCGATCTGCTGGATCGGCGACGCGAGGTTGTTGAGGATGAACAGGTCCTGGATCGTGGTGAACACCAGGACGCCGAGGATCGACCCCACCACCGAGCCGAAGCCGCCGGTGAGCAGGGTGCCGCCGATCACCACCGCGGCTATCGCGTCGAGTTCGTAGAGCTGGCCGTGCGTGCTCGCCCCGGTGTTGGCCTGCGCGGTGATCATGATCGCGGCGATGCCGCAGCACAGGCCCGAGACGACGTACAGCAGGCAGGTGTGCAGGCGTACGTTGATGCCCGCGAGCCGGGCGGCCTCCGGATTGCCGCCGACCGCGAAGGTGCGCCGGCCGAAGGTGGTGCGGTTCAGGACGACCCAGCCGACCACCACGACGACGAGGAACAGGTACACGTGCATCGGGATGCCGAAGTACTTCTCCTCGGCGATGCGCAGGAACCCGTCGACCTCGACCAGTTGCGACTTGCGGTCCGAGATCTGCTCGGCGAGGCCGCGTGCCGAGACGCCGACCGCGAGGGTGACGATGAACGCCACCAGCCCGCCGAACGCGATGAGCACGCCGTTGAGCAGGCCGCACACCACCCCGACGACGATCGCGGTGAACAACATCCCGAACAGACCCGTGTCCTGGGTCGCGACGGTGGTGCACCAGACCGAGGACAGGGCCATCAGGGCGCCCACCGAGAGGTCGATGCCGCCGCCGATGATGACGAAGGTCATGCCGACCGTGATCACGCCGACCACGGCCGCGAGGGACAGGATCGTGACCATGTTGCTGCTGGTCGCGAAGCGGTCCCCTTCGGTGGCCATGCCGATCGCGAACAGCAGGGCCAGCGCGACCAGGAGGGCGAGGTGCTGCCGCGCACCCGAAGTTCCGGCGTGCGCGAAGAGGAAGCCCAGGGGACCGCGCCGCGCGCCGCCGACGTCGAGCTGCGCCGTGTCCCCGGCGGGCGGGGCGGGGGAGGGCTGCGCCTTTGCAAGGTCGTCCCGTACGTCGCGGTTCACAGGCTGCTTCCCTCCATGACGAGGTCCAGTACTCGGTGTTCGTCCAGTTCACGGGCGGGGGCGCGGGCGATGACGCGGCCGTCGCGGATCACCAGGACCCGGTCGGACAGGCCCAGTACCTCGGGTATCTCGCTGGAGACGAGCAGGATCGCGATCCCGCTGTCGGCGAGCTTGCGCATCTGCGCGTACAGCTCGCTGCGCGCCCCGATGTCGACGCCGCGGGTGGGTTCGTCGAGCAGCAGCAGGCGGCAGCCGTGCAGCAACCAGCGAGCGAGCACCGCCTTTTGCTGGTTGCCGCCGGAAAGGGTGCGGATCGGGCGGTGCGGGTCGGCCGGGCGGATGTCGAGGGCCTCGGCTTGCCGCCGGGCGTCCTCGGTCTCGCGCCGCCGGTCGAACCAGCCCAGGCGTGCGTAGCGGCTCAGCGAGGCGATGGTGATGTTGCGCCCCACGCTGTCGAGCATCAGCAGGCCCTGCGACTTGCGTTCTTCCGGTGCCAGGCCCATGCCGCGCCGGACGGCCGTGTGCGTGCTGCCGGGGCGGACGGGCGCCCCGTCCAGGAGTACGCGTCCCGAGGTGGGCCGGACGGCGCCGAAGACCGCGGACAGGATCTCGGAGCGTCCGGACCCCACCAGGCCGGCGAGGCCGACGATTTCGCCGGCCTGCACCGAGAAGGACACGTCGTGGACCCGGCCGCGCAGGGTCAGGTGCTCGACGCGCAGGATCTCGGGTGCCGCGGCGGGGGCGGTCTTCGCTGCTGCGTCGTCGTCGGCCAGGTTGTCGGCCAGGTTGTCGGCCGGCTCGTCGGAGGGGCGTCGCGGGAAGGCGTGTTCGATGCGCCGTCCCGTCATCAGCGCGACAATTTCCTGGGTGGGGGTGCCGCGGGCGGGCAGGCCGGCCGCGGCCGTGCGGCCGTCCTTGAGCACCGTGACCCGGTCGCCGATCTCCCGTATCTCGTCGAGCCGGTGCGAGATGTACACGACCGCGACGCCGGCCGCGGTGAGCTCGCGCACGGTGCGGAACAGGCTCTCGACCTCGTTGTGCGCGAGGGCGGCGGACGGCTCGTCCATGACGATCAGCCGCGCGTCGTGGGACAGGGCCCGGGCCATGGACACGATCTGCCGTCCGGATGCGGGGAGCCGTCCCACCGGCGTGGTCGGCGCGATGCTGCCGTGGCCGAGCCGGTGCAGGAGGGCCGCGGTGGCGCGGTTGATCTCGCCGCGCCGGGTGAAGCCGAAGCGCGCGCGTTCGTGGCCCAGGAAGACGTTCTCCGCCACGGACAGGCCTTCCACCAGGTCGAGTTCCTGGTAGACGGTCGAGATGCCGAGCCGGATCGCGGCGGTCGGGTTGCCCGGCCGCACCTGCTCGCCGCGCCACAGCAGGACGCCTTCGTCGGGCTGGTGGACGCCGGCCAGCACCTTGATCAGGGTCGACTTCCCGGCCCCGTTCTGGCCCAGCAGGCAGTGCACCTCCGCTTCGCGGACCTCGAGCGAGACGCCGTCGAGCGCGCGGACGCCCGGGAACTCCTTGACGATCTCGCGCATCGCCAAGAGCGGTGCTTCGCGGTCGGCGGACGGGGCCGATGGCATACAGGTGCTCCTTCGCGGGCGGTTCCGTGGAGGACGGGCCGGAGAGCGCGGTGCCGAGGGACGAACGTGCGTGGAACGGGCGTGCCATGAACGGGCCTGCCTGGAACAGGTGTTCCGTGCAGTGGGCGTACCGGTGAACGGGCGTGCCGATGAACGGATGTGCCGTGGAGCGCGGTGCCGGGGGTGCACTGCCCGGAACGGGGGATTCCGGAAGCGCGGGCCCGTGGAGCGCAGGTGCCGAACGGAGGTGCGGGGGGCGAGCCGTGCCGAAGAACGCTGCGGTGCTAGCCGGTTCGACGGCGGGGAGCCGAACGCTCGCGCTCGCCGTGTGGTCCGTCACGCTAGAGACTTTGTCTTCCGAGTGGAAGTTCTTCGCGGGGATATCTCTTTTATTTTTCCTGAGCCGGGACGAAGTCGCGGACAGGAGTCTCCCGTGGTCCGGGCACGGCAAGGCCGAGGGTGGTCGCGGGCGGCCCGAGGGCCGCTGTGGGCGGCCTGGGGGAGGGCTTGCGGGAAGCTCCGTGGGAGGGCTCGCGACGGGGTGAAGAAGTGCCTCCGGCCAGGCGGAGCGGCGTGTTCGGCCCGCCCCGGTGGGCGCGCGGCCCAGGCCGCGCGGCCATCCGGCTGCGGGACGGGCGTACTGCGGTGCGGTGTCTGCCCGTTCAGTCCTTGGCGGGTCCCGACGAGAAGGCGCTGTCGAACGACGCCGCGGGCGGCTCGATGGCGTTCAACCGGCGTACGAACTCCAGTGCCTCGACGGCGCCGTGCAGCCGATTCATGCCGGCGTCCTCCCACTCCACGGAGATGGGGCCGGTGTAGCCGATCGAGTTCAGTGCGCGGAAGCAGTCCTGCCACGGCACGTCGCCGAAGCCGGTGGAGACGAAGTCCCAGCCGCGCCGCGGGTCGCCCCACGGCAGGTGCGAGCCGAGCCGGCCGCGGCGGCCGTCGCCGGTGCGCACCCGCGCGTCCTTGCAGTCGACGTGGTAGATCCGGTCGCGGAAGTCCAGGATGAACGCGGCCGGGTCCAGGTCCTGCCACACGAAGTGCGACGGATCCCAGTTGAGCCCGAACGCCGGGCGGTGGTCGAGCGCCTCCAGCATGCGCACGGTGGTCCAGTAGTCGTACGCGATCTCGCTGGGATGGACCTCGAACGCGAACCGCACGCCGACCTCGTCGAACACGTCCAGGATCGGGTTCCAGCGGTCCGCGAAGTCGCGGTAGCCGGCCTCGACCATGGCCTCGGGCACCGGCGGGAACATCGCGACCGTGTGCCACACCGACGAACCGGTGAACCCGACGACGGTGCGGACGCCGAGGCGGGCCGCCGCGCGGGCGGTGTCCGCGATCTCCGCGGCGGCCCGCGCGCGTACGCCCTCGGGGGAGCCGTCGCCCCAGATCCGGGCGGGCAGGATGGCCTCGTGCCGGGCGTCGATCACCGCATCGCACACGGCCTGCCCGACGAGGTGGTTCGAGATCGCCCACACCTTGAGGCCGTACTTGTCCAGGACGGCTTTGCGGCCGGCCACGTAGTCGTCCTCGGCGAGCGCCCGGTCGACCTCGAAGTGGTCGCCCCAGCAGGCTATTTCGAGTCCGTCGTAGCCCCATTCGGAGGCGAGGCGGCAGACCTCCTCGAAGGGGAGGTCCGCCCACTGGCCGGTGAACAGCGTGATCGGTCGCGCCATGATGCCTTCTCCCTGGTCCGGGCCCGCCGTACGGGCTCTGCGGTGCGGTCGTCTGGCTGTCGAGGTGCTCGCGTCGTGCCGAGAAAAGTCAGGGTGCCGAGAAGACGTGGTCGCTGATGACCCGGGTCGCGCCGATGATCCCTGCGGTGTCGCGGAGTTCGGACAGGACGATGGGGAGGTTGCCGGTCGCCAACGGCAGCGACTGCCGGTAGACGACGCTGCGGATCTCCGCGAGCAGCGGATGTCCGAGCAGGCCCGGCACGCTCCCGCCGAGCACGATCAGGCCGGGGTTGAAGAAGCTCACCAGGCTCGCCAGCACCTGGCCCACGCGCCGGCCGCCCGCGCGGACCAGGCGCATCGCGGTGGCGTCGCCGGCCATCATGGCCTGGGCGACGTCCTCGACCCGGACCTCCCCGGATTCCGCGAGACGTGCCGCCAGGTGCGGGGACGCGCCCGACTCGGCGGCCGCGGTGGCATCGCGGGTGAGCGCCGCGCCGCCGAAGAACGCCTCCAGGCAACCGGTGTTGCCGCAGGCGCATGTCGGGCCGTCGGCCGCGACCCGGATGTGCCCGATGTCGCCGGCACTTCCCGAAGCGCCGCGGTACACACCGCCGTTGACGACGATCCCGCAGCCGATGCCGGTCCCGATCTTCACGAACAGGAAGTCGTCGACCGAGCGCGCCGAGCCCGCGTGCCGCTCGCCGACCGCCATGATGTTCACGTCGTTGTCGACCTGGACGGGGCATCCCAACTCGTGGCCGAGCGTCTCCCGTACCGGGTAGCGGTCCCAGCCCGGCATGATCGGCGGCACCACGGGGACGCCCTCGCGGAAACTCACCGGGCCGGGTATGCCGAGCCCCACGCCGTGGACTTCGGGCAGCAGGCCCTGGTCGCGCATCTTGGCGACCAGGGAGAGCGCGAGGCCGAGCACCGCCTCGGGGCCCCGGCGTACGTCGCAGGGCTCCAAAAGGCGTCCCAGGACCTGGAGTTCACCGTCGGTGACGGCGACGCCGACCGAGGTCGCGCCGATGTCGATGCCGACGAAGCGCAGCGACGGGTCCAGGCAGACGATGCCCGAACGGCGGCCGCCGCGCGAGGCGGCGAGTCCGGCGTTGCGGATCAGGCCCAGCTCGGTGAGGCGGTCCAGTTCGACGGCGACCTTGGAACGCGACATGTGCACGAGGTCGCCCAGCTCCGCGCGCGATCTCGGCCCCCCGTCGCGCAGGAGGCCGAGCAGGCGCGACTGATGCCCGTTCTCCGGACGCGTCGCCGCGCGCATGACGTCGGACTCCGCGGTACCTGCTGCATCGTGCACCATTCCCCCATCGCGTACCCGTCGATGCCGATCGCCCGGCGTGCGCCGGACGACGTCCCATCGTCTCCGTCGAGGGCGACCAGGGGCGAACCTAACCACTTTCACCCGGTAGTTGAAGAAGTTCGCAGATTCTTGGGGGAGATTTCCTTCCCTCAGGACAAAGTGGTGACAGTGCGTGTGCCCTTAGCGGGCGGCGGGCGGCGGGCGGCGGGCGGCGGCAGGCAGCGGCGCCGCGGGACTGCGGTCAGGAGGTCCGGCGTCGTGCCGGGCAGCCGCACGGTTCCGCGGGGGCGGGTCAGATCACCAGGGCCGGGTCGGCCAGGAGGCGTCGGACGACCGAGCCTGCTGCGCCCCTGGCCGGGGCGTACCGGCCGAGTGTGGAGACCGCGAGGTGCGGCGCCGTGCCGCGTAGGCGCCCGGGGCCGCGGGCCAGGGCGTCCCGCACCGGACCGGACAGCCAGGGCGCCAGCGGGACGTAGCCGCCGCCCAGCACGACGGCGTCCAGATCGAGCAGGTTGATCGCGGAGACCAGGGCCGCGCCGACCGCCCGACCGGCCCGTTCGACGGCGGCGAGCGCGGTCGGCCGGCCCGCGGTCAGCGCGGCCAGCAGGGCGGCCGCGGTCGGCTCCGCCACGTCGGACCCGGCGGCGCGCAGCATCGCGTCGATGCTCGCGTACTGCTCCAGGCACCCGCGGCTGCCGCAGCCGCAGAGGGCCCCGTCCGGCTCGACCAGGCAGTGGCCGAGTTCGCCGGCCAGTCCGTGCGTCCCGCGGAAGAGTTCGCCGCCGATGATCAGGCCGGCCCCGATGCCGACCTCCGCGGATACGTGGATGTAGTCGCCGAGTCCGGCCCCGACGCCCGACCAACGCTCGGCCAGCGCCGCGAAGTTGGCCTCGTTGCCGGTCTCGGGCGGCAGCCTGAGGGGCGGCAGGTGGGCGGCCAGCAGGGCGTCCGGCGCGACGTTGCGCCATCCGAGGTTGGGGGCGAAGCGCAGCACGGTCCGGCCGTCGCCCCCGCGCCGGTCGACCAGCCCCGGGAGTGCCAGCGCGAGGCCGGCCGCGGTGAGGCCTTGGGCGCCCGCGCGGTCGAGCATGCGACGTGCCAGGTCGCCCAGTTCGGCGGCCACCGCGTCCGGCGCACGGGTGCGGTTGTCGCGGACGACGACCTCGTGGGCCCGTGCCGTGCCGTGCAGGTCGAGGACGAACGCGGACAGCCCGTCGGCGTCGACCGCGAGCCCGAGGCCGGCGTGCCGGGCTCCGGAGACGGCCACGGGGGCGCCCGGCCGTCCGGGGCCGCGTCCGCTGCGTTCGCCGCGTGCTCCCGGACCGTCGGCGTCCGCCCGGGCGTCGGCCGGGGCGACGAAACCGGCCTCGGTCAGCGCGGCGACCAGTCCCGACACCGTGGTCTTGGTCAGACCGGTGAGCTCGGCCGCCCGGGCGCGCGTGACCGACCCGTGCCGCACGATCGCCCCCAGCACCAGCGACAGGTTGTGCTCGCGCATGCCGGTGTGCCGTACCGGCTCCGACGCCTGGGCCATGCCGCCCCTCCCGTCCCTCCCGTCCGCCCCCGAGGCGGAACTCGTTCTCGGCGACACGCCTTTGCAACGTGCCAAGGACTTGACGCCGCCGACCGGACCCACTTGATTAGTCCATGTGCTGGACTAATCATTGCGGAGGTTCGTCGTGACCGACTACCGCCCCACCCCGGAAGACCGTTTCAGCTTCGGATTGTGGACGGTCGGCTGGCCGGCCCGCGATGCGTTCGGCGACGCGAGCCGGCTGCCGCTCGACCCCGTCGACACCGTGCACCGCCTCGCCGAACTCGGAGCGTACGGCGTCACGTTCCACGACGACGACCTCATCCCGCCCGGCTCGGACGAGGCCGCCCGCGAGAAGGCCGTCGCCCGCTTCCGGACCGCCCTCGACGAGACCGGCATGGTCGTGCCGATGGCGACCACGAACCTCTTCACGCACCCGGTCTTCAAGGACGGCGCGTTCACCTCCAACGACCGGGGCGTACGCCGCTACGCACTCCGCAAGGTGATGCGCAACATCGACCTCGCCGCCGAACTCGGCGCCCGCACCTACGTCATGTGGGGCGGCCGCGAGGGCACCGAGTCGGACGCCGCCAAGAACATCCCGGCCGCGCTGGACCGCTTCCGCGAAGCCGTCGACCTGATGTGCCAGTACGTCGTCGACCGCGGCTACGACCTGCGCTTCGCGCTCGAACCGAAGCCCAACGAGCCGCGCGGCGACATCCTGCTGCCGACCGTCGGCCACGCCCTTGCGTTCATCGCGCAACTGGACCGCCCCGAGATGGTCGGGGTCAACCCCGAGGTCGGACACGAGGAGATGGCCGGGCTCAACATCGTGCACGGGGTCGGGCAGGCGCTGTGGGCCGGCAAGCTCTTCCACATCGACCTCAACGGGCAGAACGGCGCCCGGTTCGACCAGGACCTGGTGTTCGGCCACGGCAACACGCGCGGCGCGTTCTTCCTGGTCGACCTGCTGGAGCACGGCGGCTACGACGGGCCCCGGCACTTCGACTTCAAGCCGCTGCGCACCGAAGGGCCGCGAGGGGTCTGGGACGCGGCGGCCGCCAACATGCGGACGTACCTCATCCTGCGCGAGCGCGTGCGCGCCTTCCGGGCCGATCCCGAGGTACAGGAGGCCCTCGCCGCCGCCCAGGTCCCGGAACTGTCGCTGCCCACGCTCGCCCCCGGCGAGACGTACGCGGACCTGGCCGCCGACGCGTTCGACCCGGACGTGGCCGGAGCCCGCGAGTGCAACGTCGAACGCCTCGACCAACTGGCGCTCGAGCACCTTCTCGGGACCCGCTGACATGCAGCGGCGCCGGTTGGTCGCGGGAATCGACTCGTCCACGCAGTCCTGCAAGGTCCTCGTGTGCGACGCGCGGACCGGCGTCGTCGTGCGGTCCGGCCGGGCGGCCCACCCCGAGGGCACCGAGGTCGACCCCGAACACTGGTGGCAGGCGCTGCTCGTGGCCCTGGACCGGGCCGGCGGGCTCGACGGGGTGGACGCCGTGTCGGTGGCCGCGCAGCAGCACGGCATGGTCTGCCTGGACGATGACGGGGCGGTCGTACGGCCCGCGCTCCTGTGGAACGACACCCGCTCGGCCGCCGCCGCCCGCGACCTCGTCCGCGAACACGGCGGACCGGCCGCGTGGGCGCGCGACACCGGCAGCGTCCCGCCCGCCTCGTTCACGGTCGCCAAACTGCGCTGGCTCGCCGAGCGCGAACCGGACGCCATGGCCGCCACCGCCGCGGTCTGCCTGCCGCACGACTGGCTCACCTGGCGCCTCCGCGGCTGCGCCGGCGGCCTCGGCGGCCTCACCACCGACCACGGCGACGCCTCCGGGACCGGCTACTACGCACCGGCCGAACGGGCCTGGCGGCCCGACCTGCTGGCCCTCGCGACAGGCCGTACCCCGACCGTCCCGCGGCTTGTCGCCGCCGCCGAGCCCGCGGGCCGCACGCCGGGCGGGGTCACCGTCGGCTCGGGCACCGGCGACAACATGGCGACCGCGCTTGGGCTCGGCATCGGACCCGGCCATGTCGTCGTGTCCCTCGGGACGTCCGGCACGGTATTCGCCGTCTCCGAGGCGCCCGCCGCCGACCCCACCGGAGCAGTCGCCGGCTTCGCCGACGCCACCGGCTCCTTCCTGCCCCTCGTCTGCACCCTCAACGCCGCACGCGTCCTGGACGCCGCCGCCACCATGCTCGGCATCGACCACGACGCACTCTCCGAACTGGCCCTGGACGCCCCGCCCGGCGCGGGCGGCCTCGTCCTGGTCCCCTACCTCGCCGGCGAACGCACCCCCGACCGCCCGGACGCCACCGGCGCCGTCCACGGCCTCACCCTGGACAACGCCACCCCGCGGCACTTCGCCCGGGCCGCCGTCGAGGGCATGCTCTGCGGACTGGCCGACGGCCTGGACGCCCTGCGCGCCCAGGGCATCGCCGTCGACCAGGTCTCGCTGGTCGGCGGCGCAGCCCAGGCCGAAGCCGTCCGCCGCATCGCCCCGGACGTCCTCGGCCTCCCCGTCTCGGTCCCGCGCCCCGCCGAGTACGTCGCCCTCGGCGCAGCCCGCCAGGCCGCCTGGACCCTGACGGGCCCGGGCACCGAACCCCCGGCGTACCACCCCTACCCGGGCACCCTCCTCTACGACGCCGACACCGCCGCCCCGTCGATCCGCCCCCGCTACGCGGAAGCCAGAGACCACGTCCTGAACGTGCCCCGCCATTAGCCACCGTCGCGCAGACCCACTCCCGCGCACGTCACCACCGACCAGCCCCGCGGCAAAACGCACGGACGGTTCACCGCGACGTGCGTTCGCGGGGCAGGCCGAAGTAGTCGGCGGCGTCGGCTGTGCGGCTACGGGACAGGACGAGGACTCCGGCCCGGCCCGGGCCGGCTGACGACCGCCCGTGCTCAGCCGGCCCAGCCCGGCTCGGCCGACCGCCCGCGCTCAGCGCCCGGTGCCGCCGCGGGCGTTGTAGACCAGAGCGTCGTCGCGGGCGCCGTAGGAACGGAACACGGCGAGTGCCTCGTCGCGCAGGACGTCGCAGGTCACGGCGATACCGCGCTGCGTGAGCTGGTCGAGCCAGTCATCGCGTACCGGCCCCTCGTCGAAGCCGGTCAGCGCTTCCAACTCGGGGCCGTCGCCCGCGATGACCAGGCCGCGGACGCCCGACCACAGAGTGGCCCCGTAACACATCGCGCAGGGACGCCAGTTGACGACCAGTTCGAGGTCCGGCCTGCCGTCGGCGCCCAGGTTCCACGTGCCGAGGCGCACTTGGGCCAGGGACAGTGCCACCACTTCGGCGTGCGTGGACGACAGTCCGGAGGCAAGGACGACGTTGACGCCTGCGGACACGACCCGCCCGGTCCCCGATTCGACCACCAGGGCGGCGAAGGGGCCGCCCGTGTCCTCGCGGTGGTTGCGGTCGGCGAGCCGGTGCACGACCTTCATGCGGTCTTCGGCGGTGGCCAACACGTCCGGGACGTCCGCAAGTTCGTCCGCCACCCAGGCCGGCAGTTCCGCTCCGAATGCCGTGGCAAGTGCAAGCCTGTCCATGTCGCTCCGATCGTCGGCTCGTGCAGGCGCCCGCCGACGGCCCGGCCCCCGACTGCGCCCATGCTGCGACGCAAGACTCCCCGACGCATGTTTCCGCCCGATTTCGCCGCGCCCCGGCGCAGCACCCGGTGCCGCGAACCCGGGTGCGCCGGTTGCTCGCCGGGAGCCCGAGGCGCTGCTTGTCGTCGCCACCGAGGCCGTCGAAGAGGCCGCCCGTTGCCGGGGTAGAGGCCGAGGTCGGCGAGCAGGTGGAGAAACGCCGCACTGGCCGTGGGAGTGAACCTCGTCATCGAGTACGCCGTACGTAGGGGACCGCAGGCCGATCGGTCCTCCGAGACGTACACGTAGACGAACTCCGTTTTGCCTTGGTGGGATTGGACGACGCTTCGAGGGACCTTTCGGCACACGGCACAGGGGGATGCGACGATGAGCGACCACGGAACCGAAGGCCACCCGCGACTCTCCGACGACGAGGACCTCGTCGAACTCCGGGTGCGACGGCCTGCGGCCGTGGTCCTCGCCGGACTGTTCCTGATCTGGACGGTCTTCACGGTGGCCGTTGTGCTGCTGACCACCTGTGTGGTGTCCATCGGCTTCGCGTACGCGTGGCGCGACGGGCTGATCTGGGGACTTGCCCTGTACGCCGCGCTGGGGGCCGTCGTGACGGGGCTCGTCATCGCCTTCGGGATCCTGCTGGTGGTGGTGTCGCTGAGCATGGCCGCGTCGGTCGGCAAGCCGATGCAGATCCCCCGCTACGCCGCCGAGGCCGGGGCAGAGGTCGAACTGGAGCCCACCGAGTCATCGTGCGTGGTCGGCTCGCTGCTGGTGCCCGCCGCGCTCGTGGCCGCAGTACTCGGATTGGCCGTGCCCGCCTCTCTGGGTCCCCTCGACACCTGGGGACGCACCCTCGCCGAAGCCGTGGGCCTGGCCTGACCCGGAGACGAGGCGGCATGTGGCGCGGACGCCGACGCCGCCGGTACTCAGTGATACCGTGTAGTGGTACTCGGTGGCACGGAGTACCGGAGCTCGGGGAGGACAGTGATGGACGGCCTGACGGAGATGCTGAAGGGCACGCTCGAGGGATGCGTGCTCGAGATCATCGGCCAGTCGGAGACCTACGGGTACGCCGTCACGCGCCGCCTGAACGACCTCGGCTTCACCGACGTCGTCGAGGGGACCGTGTACACGATCCTGCTGAGGCTGGAGAAGAACGGCCTTGTCGAGGTCGCGAAGCGGCCGTCTGAGGTGGGCCCGCCGCGCAAGTTCTACACGCTCAACGATGCCGGGCGCAGCGAACTGGAGAAGTTCTGGGCGAAGTGGCAGTACCTCTCCGCACGCATCGACACGCTCAAGGAGGGCGGACGATGAACTTCTGGGACACCATCACCGGCAACGATCTGACCCGGGAATACAAGGGGTTCGAGGTGCGGGCAGCGGCGCTGCCGGAGGACCACCGGGCGGCCTGGGAGCAGATAAAGGCGCACCTGTTCCTGTACGGGAGTTTCACCGGGCGCAACCTGATGCCGATCCTCGACGCCGCTCTGGCGCTGCTGGAGACGACGGCGGCGGACGGGCAGAGCGCTGGGGAGGTGCTTGGCGACGACATCCCGGGCTTCTGCGCCGCGCTGGCCGGCGGAGCAGGTGCCCGGACGTACCGCGACCGCTGGCGCGAGCAGTTGAACCGCAACGTCGCAACGAAGCTGAGCCGGCTGGGAGGCTGACGTGGGCATCCGCGACATCATCGAGGGCAAGAAGCAGTGGCGGGCGCACATGGCCCGGGTCGACGCGCTCCCCGCGGACTACCGGATCGTGTACCGGGAGATGCAGAAGTACCTGTTCAAGGTCGGACCGGTCGACCTGCTCGGCGACTCCCTGCTGCCCGGGATCGTCGACTTCTTCGAGGAGGGCGCCGCCCAGGGCAAGGGCGTCCGGCACCTCATCGGCGACGACGTCGCCGCATTCTGCGACGGCCTCATCGGGGACTCGCCCACCTATGCGGACGTCTACCAGCAGTCCCTCACCGGAAAACCGGACGCGGACGCGAAGTGACCGCCGGCAGCCGGAGTACCGAGGCCACCGCTCGTGGCCGGCGAGCCGATGTGGTTCCCGGCTGTGGACCACTCCACGCAGAACACCGGTGGCAGCGAGGTCCGCGCGCTGCTCTTCGAGTTGAAGTAGCCGACCGCGTCGCGGCCTTCGTTCGGCGCCCCCGCCGCGGTCGTCCCGGCGGGCAGGGGGCCGGGGTGTGCCGTGGCATTACAGGTGCGTTGTCTTCTGCAGTTGCCGGCGGGAGGTCAGGCCCAGTTTTCGGAAGACCTTGCGCAGGTGGTAGTCGACTGTGCTGGCGCTGATGAACATCTTCTCGGCGATTTCGGCGTTGGTGGCGCCGGCTTGGGCGAGCCTGGCGATCGCCGATTCCTGTGCGGTCAGGACGTTCGCCGGGCCGGGGCCGCCGCGCTGCGGTGTCTCGCCGGTGGCGGCCAGTTCCTGGGCGGCGCGGGTGGCGAAGGCGGTGGCCTGCATGGTGTCGAACATCTGCAGCGCGTTCCGCAGGGGATCGCGGGCGTCCTTGCGGCGGCGTCGGCGGCGGAGCCATTCGCCGTGGTGGAGGTAGGCCACCGCGAGGTCGGCGTGTGCTCGGGTTTGAGTGAGGGTCGCTATCGCTTCGCGGTAGAGCGGGTCCGCGTCGTTGCCGGTGGCCATCAGGGCCTGGCAGCGCAGCAGTACGCCGCGGGCCCAGGGGGTGTCCGCCGCCGTCGCCCGGGTTTCGAGGGTGTGCAGGGCCGCGGTGGCGGCGATGCGGTCGCCGCTGCGCAGTGCCGACTCGATCAGGTGGGGCAGCAGCCGCGAGTGGTAGGCGAAGACATCGTGGCCGACCAGCTCTTCGGTGATCGCCCGGGCCGTGGCGTACTCTCCGGCGCTCAAGGCCAGGACGGCCATGCCGATGCGCGCGATCGATTCGACCGCGCCGTTGCCCAGCCAGGTGCTTGCCTGCCGCGAGTCGCGCAGGACGGCTTCGAGGCCGTCTGCGTCGGCGTGCCAGGCGAGGAGTTCCGGGTGACGGTACAGGGCCCACATGTCGTCGGTGGCGCCGATGGCCGCGCGCAGCTGGTTTCCCTGGGCGGAGAGTTCGTCGGCGCTGGCGAGTTGGCCCAGGTTGGTCTCGCTCAGCACCAGGCAGTACAGGGCGGTGTCGAGTTGCAGGAGCGCGCCCGCGCGGCGGGCGACGTCGGCGGCGCGGGTCATGACCGCGGTCTGGGTCGGTTCGTCCCACAGCACCATGGACAGGGTGACGACCGGCACGTAGGTGCGAAGGACGGCGTCGTCGGGGGTGGACGGGTCGAGCAGCATCGCGCAGGCGGCTCGGATGTGCGGTACGGCCGCTACGTATCCGTCGGTGGCCAGGACGGCGAACGCCCGCAGGATCAGGTCGGTGCCGGTGACTGGGAGGGAGCGCGGCAGGAGGGCGTCGACGGCAGCGGCGATGTCGGCAACAGTCGTGTCGCGGATGAGGTGTTCCGCGGTGATGGCCCGGTCGATCGCCCGGACCAGTGCCACCCGGGCCAGGTCCGGCTCTTCGGGGGCGAGCAGGCGTGCGGCCTGCAGGCAGAGGGCGGGGGCTTGGCCGAACGATCCGGCGCCGCCCCGCAGCGCGGCGGCCTGCGCGCGCACCAGCAGGGCACGGCCCCGGCCCACGTCGTCGAGCGGGCTTCCGTCGTCGACCGCGTCGAGCAGCGACTCGGCCCGCACCGGTGCGCCCGCGGTCAGCGCGGATTCGGCCGCGGCGAGCAACCGCCTTGCGCGTACGTCCTCTTCGGTGGTGAGCTCGGCGGCGCGGGTGAGGAACGTGGCGCGGGCTGCGTGTCCGCCGCGGGCCCCGGCCCGGTCGGCGCAGCGCTCGACCTCGTCGGCGACCGCGGTGTCCGGGGCGAGGGCGGCCGCGGCCAGGTGCCAGGCCCGCCGGTCGGTGTCCGCCGGGCGGTCGGTGGCCTCGGCCAGGGCCTGGTGCGCCTGCCTGCGGGCCGTGCCGGTGGCGCCGCCGTAGACGGCGGAACGTACGAGGGGGTGCCGGAACTCGGCGGTGCTGCGCAGGACGACGAGGCGTGCCGCCTCGGCAGGGGCTGCGGCGTCCATGCCGATGCCGGACGTCCGTGCCGCAGCGGCGATGTAGGCCAGGTCGCCGCCGGGCGCGGCGGCGGCGAGGAGCAGCCAGGTGCGGGTCGCGGACGGCAGCCGACGGACCTGTTCGAGGTAGTGCCGCTCCAGCCGGTCTCCGACGGGGAGGGGGTCGGGGAGGGCGGCGGCGCCCGACAGTTGTTCGGTCGACAGCGACCGGCCGAGATCCGCCAGGGCCAGGGGGTTCCCGACGGTGGCGGCGACGATCTGCGCGGCTACTTGCGCGTCGAGGGGTCCGTCCGCCGCCGAGTGCAGCAGTTCGAGGGCGAACGGGGCGGTGAGACCGGTGATTTCCACCAGGGGGACGCCGGCCGGTGCGTCGAACCCGGGGCGCGCGGCGAACAGCAGGCCGACGCCCTCGGCCTGCAGGCGGCGGGCGACGAAGGCCAGGACACCGAGTGATTCGTCGTCCAGCCACTGGGCGTCGTCCGCGCAGATCAGCAGCGGGCGTTCGCGTGCGGTGTCGGCGAGGAACGTGAGCGTGGCCAGGCCGACCAGGAACCCGTCGGGCGGGGCGCCGTCGGCCAGGCCGCAGGCCACGCGCAGCGCTTCGTGTTGCGAGGCGGGCAGGGCGCCGGGCGCCTTGAGGCCGTCGAGGACGGGGAGCAGGAGCCGGTGCAGCCCGGCGAACGGGAGCCCCGACTCCGCCTCGACTCCTGCTGCGCGCAGGACGCGCAGCTCGGCCGCGGTCCGTGTCGCGTGGTCCAGAAGGGCAGTCTTGCCGATCCCCGGATCGCCGAGCAGCAGGGCGGACCGGCTCAGTCCGCTGCGTACGTCGGCGACGAATCCGTCGAGGAGCTCGGTCTCGCGGGCGCGCCCTTTGAGGATCATGCAGGCACCCTAGGGAACGGTGGTACGCGGCGCCGGGCATCCGCGCGCAGTGGATCATTCAAGCAGCACGCACTGCGCCGCTGAAGCCACGCGTACCAACGGGCGGAAGGGGTGTCGTCTTCGGGGTGAGTGCGGGCGGTCCGGTGTCAGGGCCGGGTGTCCAGCGACTCCAGCGCGTCGCGCAGCGCGGAGCGGGAGGTGATGCCCAGTTTCGGGAAGACCCGGTAGAGGTGGGCGCTGACGGTGCGCGGCGACAGGTAGAGGCGCTCGCCGATCTCCTTGTTGCTCAACCCCGTCGCGGCGAGTTGGGCGACCTCCATCTGCTGCGCGGTCAGCAGTTCCCCGCCGGCGGAGGGTGCACTGCCCGGTTCGCGTTGCACGGCCACCCCGGAGGCGCGTAGTTCCTGTTCGGCCCGGCGGCACCATGCGGTCGCGCCGATGCGGCGGAAGATGTCGGCGGCGCGCTGGAGTTCGGGCCGGGCGTCGCCGGGGCGGTGATTGCGCCGGTACAGCTCGCCGAGCAGCAGCCGGAGCCGCGCGTGGTCGAACGGCCACTGCTCGGCCGTCGGCAGCGCGAGCGCGGCGCGCAGCCGGGCCGCGGCAGCCTCGGGAGCGGGGCCGGCGTCCAGCAGTGCGTGTGCCGCGGCCATGTGCAGCCGCAGCCGCGGTGTGCGGTCCGCGACCCGGGCGGCGTCGGCGGCGGCGACCTGCGCCGCGGCCTCGGTGGTACGTCCGCTGCGCAGCGCCGCCTCCACGAGGTCCAGCAGCATCCAGGGGCCGTAGCCCGGGCCGGCCGCGCTGTCCGGGACGCCGCCGCGCACGCACTGCGCGTACGCGGCTTCGTAGTCGCCCTGGGAGAGTTCGGCCAGGGCGAGGTTCCGGGTCGACAGGGCCAGGTGGAACCGGCTGCCGCGCGGTTCCGCCCACTGCTCGACGGTGCGGCTGTAGGCGCGGGTGCTGTCCACGTCGCCGCGGCCCGCCGCGACCCAGCCGAGCGCGCAGCGTAGGTCCTGCGCGATCAGTTCCAGGTCGTGCCGCAGGCACAGGTCCAGGCCGGCGTTCGCGGCTGCCTCGGCCTCGTCCCATTCGCCGGAGAGGGTGTGGTCGTGGGCCTGGAACCAGTAGCCGCTGGCCGCGTACGTCAGTGCCCCTCGGCCGGTCTCGTGCTCGACCAGCCGGGCGAAGTGGTCGCGGCAGTCGTGCAGCCGGTCGATCCAGGCTGCGGCCCGGCACAGCTCGGCGATGTGGCCGGGTGGCGTGCTCTCGGTCGCGTCGGCGAGTCGTGAGCCGATGCGGTTGGCGAGGCCGTGGGCGGTGCGCGGCAGGTCGGCGAGGACGTCGTAGAGCAAGGCCGTCAGCGTGTCGGGGCTGCCCTCCGGGTGCTTCACCATGGTGTGCAGGCGGTCCCATTCGGCCGGGTCCTGGGCGTAGGAGGCGGCGACCAGCCGGACTTGGAGGATCTGGACGGGCTCGTCGTCGGCGGCCGAGGCACGGTCGAGCAGCCGCCGGACGGCGGCGAGATCGCCGTCCCGCAGCAGCAGGACCCGCGCGCGGGTGGTCAGGCCGCGGGCCAGGTGGTCGGGCCGGTCGACGGTGCGGCGGGCTTCGTCCACGAGGCGCTGCGCGATGTCCATCTGGCCGGATTCGCTGGCCAGTTCGGCGGCGCGTTGGAGCCGGCGCGCGGTGGGACCGGGTTCCGGGGTGAGGGCGGCGGCGCGGCGCAGCGCGGTCACCGCGAGTCCGGCGCCGCCGCGGGTGGACAGCGCGTCGGCGGCGCTTTCGATCTCCGCCGCGACATTCTCGTCCGGTTCGACGGCGGCGGCCGCGAGGTGCCACATCCTCCGTTCCGGGTCGCGCCGGTATTGCTCGGCCAACGTCGCGTGCGCCTCGCGGACTTCGTCGGGCGAGGCGGTGGCGATGATCGCCGAGCGCACGAGGGGGTGGCGGAACCGCAGGCCCGAGGGCGTGGAGTCGCGGGAGATCAGGCCCAGGCGCTCGATGTCGAGGATGTCGTGCGCGGTCAGACCGCTGGGGCGGCGCAGGTCGGTGGCGTTCTCCAGCCCGTCGCCGTCCAGCGCCGTACGCAGCAGGGCGGCGCGCTGCGGAGCCGGCAGCGTCAGCGCGCGACTGGCGTACCCGGTCTCCAGGCGGCTGCGCAGCGGCGCGCCGGAGGGCAGCAGGTCCAGGCTGTCGGCGGCTTCGGTGCCGAAGGCGTGCGGGAGTTCGGCGATCGCGAGCGGGTTGCCCGCGGCGTCGGTGAGCACCCGGTCCCGTACCGCGGGCGGCAGGTCGGGGTGGAGTTCTTCGAGGAGTTCGCGCGCGGCCTCGCGGGGCAGTGGCGGGATCTCCAGCATGCCGATGCCCGGGGACACGCGTTCGGTCGCGGTCAGCGGCCGGCGGGCGAACACGGCGCGGATGTCGTACCGCTCCAGGCGCAGGATCAGGAACATCATGACCTCGCGCGTCGGGTGGTCCACCCAGTGCGCGTCCTCGACGGCGATCAGCACCGGGCCCTCTTCGGCGACCGCGGCCATCACCGACAAGGAGGCGATGGACACGGCCAGGCGGTCGGGCGTCGGCCCGTCCTGGAAGCCCATCACCCGGAGCAGCGTGTCTCGGTGGAACGGCTCGATCCGGTCGAAGTGGCCGAGCACCGGCGCGAACAACTGGTGCAGACCGGCCCAGGCCATCTGGGCCTCGGTCTCGTAGCCGGTTCCGCCCAGGACCCGTATGCCCTGTTCCCGGGCGTAGGCCACCGCCTCGCGCAGCAGCACCGACTTCCCGACTCCCGGGTCCCCGTGCAGGGTCAGGTTGAGCGGCGCCGAAGGCACCCGGTCCACGGTCGCCCGGATTGCCGCCAATTCCTGCTCACGGCCGACGATGCGCACGCGTACGCTCCTTCCCCCGTCCGGTGCGGAAACCGGTCCTTGGACAGTGTGGCGGCACCGTGACCGGTCGCGCGCCGCGGTATGCAGTCAGATGACCGATGGCACCGCGGAGGGCCGGCAGCAGACTGGTCGGGTCTGCGAAGGAGCCACAGCGATGCCGATCGTCCGCGTCCACCCCGGCGCCCCTGAAGAAGTCGCCCTTGCCTACGAGGCGGTCGGCGCCGGGCCGGCGGTGGTCCTGGTGCACGGCTGGCCCTTCACGTCGCGGTTCTGGGACGGGCAGATGCGCACCCTGGTCGAGGCCGGCTGCCGGGCGGTCCGCTACGACCGGCGCGGTGCCGGCAGGTCCGGTCACCCGTGGACCGGGCACGACCCGGCGACGATGGCCGGCGATCTGCTGGCGCTCCTGGACCACCTGGACGCCGGCCGTGTCTCGGTGGTGGCCTTCGGGTCGGCGGCCGCCGAGGCCGCCCGCGCCGCGGTACTGGCGCCGGAGCGCTTCGACCGGCTGGTCCTGGCCGGGGCCGTGGTGGCCTCCGCTGCGGGCGGCCGGATCCAGGATCTGGCCGCGGCGGCGCGCCGGCACCGGATCGCGATGCTCGACGACCTGATCGGCCGGTGCTTCTCGGTCGACGGGGAACGGGTCCTGGACGAACCGACCCTGCGGCACCTGGTGCACGAGGCGGCATCGTCGTCCGCGCAGAGCACCCTGGACGCGCTGGCCTGCTGGTCCGCGGAGGACCTTCTCGCCGACCTGGCCCGTGTCGTCCAGCCGGTGCTGGTCGTGCACGGGGGCGCCGACGCGTTCATGCCCTACGCGACCACCGGCGCCAGGGCGGCCGCCGCGGCCCCGCGCGCGACGTCGATCGTGATCGGCAATGCCCCCCACGCGATGCCCCTTACTCACCAGCGCGAATTCGACTCGGCGGTCATGGACTTCCTCGGTGCTCCGGCCGGGCCGGAAGGTGCTTCCGCGGCGGAGTGACCCGGTCGGCCGGCAGGTGCGGCCGCAGCCGCGTCCCGGACCGTCCCAAGATCGTCGCAAGCCGGGGTGTCCGCACGCTTGCCCCTGGCTGCCAGGTTCGCGACTCTGCGTGCCATCCGCCGCCCGGCGGAACGGCCCGGGCACGCCCCATGCATCGCGCACGGTGCCGGCCGGGAACGGCGGTCCGGGACCGAGCCCTCCACTACGTGCCGTACGTGGTTCGCGCGGGCAGACTGCCGGAGGAGGATCGGACGGTCGGAACTCTCCTCGGCAGGCGGGAGCACGTCCATGCCGTTCGTCGGCGCAGGCACCGCGCTCCCCACCGGGAGCCGCCCAAGGGGGCCGCGTGCTGCTCCTGGACACTGAACACGTGCCGCCGGCGGACCGGGTCGAGGCGTTCCACGCGGTGGCGACCGGTGCGACCGGCGCGAGTTCGGCCGAACACGAGCTCGACCAGCGCGGCGACTTCCGCAAACGGGTCGAGGCGTGGACGTTCGGCCCCGTGGTGCTGTTCGCGACCACCGGGTCGGGCATGCGGTACTGGCAGACCGCCCGGCACCTGCGGATGGACTCGTGGAACACCGTCTCGGTCATCACCCAGGCAGCCGGGCGGGGCGGCTTCATCTGGAACGACCATCAGCAGGTGGTCACGGCCGATGACCTGGTGCTGACCTCCAAGAGCGCCGGCTACTGGGAGACCCGCTGGTCCGGGTCGGGCACCAGCATCGCGTTCATGGTGGACGCCGACCAGGTCGGGCTGCCCGAGCGGATGATCCACAGCGCCGTCCCGCTGATCGCGCACAGTCCGGTCACCCCATTGCTGCTGTCGCACCTGCGCGCGCTGCGCCTCGATGCGGACCGCCTGGTGGACACCGCGGCGGCCGCCGAGATCGGCGCCTCGACGCTGGCGCTGACCCGGGCCATGGTGGCGTCCCTGGCGGAACGCCCGGTCCGGCGCTCGGTCGCGGAGGAGACGCTGCTCGTCCGCGTCCTGGCCTACGTCCGGACGCACTTGGGCGACCCCGGGCTGACGCCGGCCAGGGTCGCCGCGGTGCACAACGTCTCGCTGCGGTCGCTGTACCGGGCATGCGAGGCGGGCGGCGTCGGCCTCGAGCAGTGGATCATCCGGCGGCGCCTGGAGGCCGCCCGCCGGGACCTCGTGGACCCCGGGCACGCACATCGGACCATCGACGCGATCGCGCGGTCGTGGGGCTTCACCAGCCCGTCCCACTTCGCCCGCCGCTTCCGGGACGCCTACGGCGTCACGCCGCGCGCGTGCCGCGCCGTGGCCGGGGCGGACACGTCGTAGAAGTCCGCGCTCGCCCCTACGCGGTGCGGGGGGGGGGGGGGGGGGGCCCCCCCCGGGGGGCGGGCGGGGCCCGCGGGCGCGCGCCCGGCCGGAGGACGGGATCACAAGCCGAAGGCCGCGGTGCCGCCGCGGAATCGGCGGAGCCGCCGACGCGTCAGTCGGTCGCGCGGGCCGCGTCGACGATGATCCGGTACGCCGCGTCGGGGTGCGACATCATCACCACGTGCGAGGAATCGACCTCCCGCACCGTGCTGTTCGCGCGCTCGGCCATGAAGCGCTGCGCGTCCGCCGGGATGACCTTGTCCTGGCGCGGGATCAAGTACCAGGACGGGACGGTCTTCCAGGCCGGCACGCCGCTTCCGGTGGACAGCCCCTCGATGCTGCCCGGACGCTGGCTCGCGGCCATGACCCGGGTCCGGGAGGCGGGCAGGTCGGCGGCGAAGACGGCACGGAACTTGTCGTCCTTGATGTAGCCGTCGTGCCCGTACTTGCCGTCGCCCAGCGGGTATTGCCTGACCTCCAGCGCCGCGCCGAGTTCGCTGCCGGGGAACTGCTGCGCGATTCCCAGCGGCGTCTCGCCCTCGTCGAGGGCGAACGCGCCCAGGTAGACGAGGGCCTTGACGTTGGCGTGGCCGCGAGCCGCGTTCGTGATGACCGCGCCGCCGTACGAGTGGCCGGCCAGGATGACCGGACCGCCGATGCTGTCGATGACGCTGGAGATGTACGCGGCGTCACCGGGGAGATCGCGCAGCGGATTGGCCGGCGCGATCACCGGGTAGCCCGCGCGCCGCAGCTTCCCGATCA
Source organism: Yinghuangia soli (assembly GCF_021502675.1). Taxonomy (GTDB): domain Bacteria; phylum Actinomycetota; class Actinomycetes; order Streptomycetales; family Streptomycetaceae; genus Yinghuangia; species Yinghuangia soli. The sequence goes on along the minus strand of NZ_JAKFHA010000020.1, from coordinate 98,306 downwards.
CCTCGTCGAATCCCGAGGCGTCCGCGAACACGCCGTGGACGAGGACGACGGTCGGCTTCGGCGCGGAGCCGCCGTGGCGCGCGGAGAAGTCCGGGGCACCGTAGGCGAGGGCGCCGGCGGACCCGGCGAGGAGTGCGACCGAGGTGGTGACCACGGCCAGGGTGCGGTGGGAGCGGCGGGGGAGCTTCATGGCGTACTCCTGACGTCGGCGAGCTCGGATGGCGTGCTCCGAGCCTGCTGGTCGGGGCCACGACCGCGCTTCCGTCGTCTTACTGCACTTCGGCGGCGCCGATCCGCGACCCGGGTGCAGTCATCTGTCCGATGGCAGGCCGTACGCGGCTGACTTAACGTCAGTCGGGAGGCGATGAGGCGCAGCGAAGGCCGCGCACCGAACCCGTCACTGCTCGTTGCGTTCCGTGCCCGACGGCCGGCACGCGGCCGAGGACGACCGCGGTCCGCGGCACCCCGCTCGCCGGATCACTCCAGGCCACTCGCGAGAGGAAACAGCCATGCCCTTCATCACGACGAACGACGGCACCGAGATCTTCTACAAGGACTGGGGCCACGGGCAGCCCGTCGTGTTCAGCCACGGCTGGCCGCTGAACGCCGACGCCTGGGACGAGCAGCTTCACCTGGTGGCGTCGCACGGCTACCGCGCCATCGCGCACGACCGCCGCGGCCACGGGCGTTCCGCGCAGCCCTGGGCCGGCAACGACATGGACACCTACGCCGACGACCTCGCCCGGCTGATCGAAGAGCTGGACCTGCGCGACATCGTGCTCGTCGGCCACTCCACCGGCGGCGGCGAGGTGACCCGGTACATGGGCCGGCACGGCACCGGCCGGGTCGCCAAGGCGGTCCTGCTCGGGGCGGTCCCGCCGCTCATGCTCAAGACCGACGCCAACCCCGAGGGCCTCCCGATCGAGGCGTTCGACGCCATCCGCGCCGGGGTGGCGGCCGACCGCTCGCAGTTCTACTACGACCTCAGCTTCCCCTTCTACGGCTTCAACCGGGACGGCGCCGCGGTGTCCGAGGGGATCTCGCGCGCATTCTGGGCGCAGTCCATGCAGGTCGGGATCAAGGGCGCACTCGACTGCATCAAGGCCTTCTCGGAGACGGACCTGACCGAGGACCTGAAGCGCATCGACGTCCCCACCCTCATCGCGCACGGCGACGACGACCAGATCGTGCCGATCGGCGCCTCGGCCCTGAAGTCGGCCGAACTCGTCAAGAACGCGACGCTCAAGGTCTACCCCGGCCGGCCGCACGGCCTGTACGGCGACTTCAAGGACGAGTTCGACGCCGACCTGCTGGCGTTCCTCGCCTCCTGAACACCGGCACCGCACCGGCCCCGGCGTCACCTGGTACCCCCGGCACTGTCCACCAGATCGCAGCTCCGCCACCGCCACCGCCACCGCCACTCGCGAGGAGTCCACATGAGCAGCCAGCCGGACACGATCGTCCTCATCCACGGCTTCTGGGTCACCCCCCGCAGCTGGGAGCACTGGATCACGCGCTACAAGGCCAAGGGCTTCCGGGTCCTGGCCCCCGCCTACCCCGGCTTCGACGTCGAGGTCGAGGCGCTCAACGCCGACCCCACCGCAGTCGAACACCTCGAAGTCGCGGAGATCCTCGACTCGCTGCAGGGGCTCATCCACGACCTGGACAAGCCGCCGATCCTCATGGGGCACTCGGCCGGCGGGGTGTTCACGCAGCTCCTGCTCGACCGCGGCCACGGTGCCTGCGGCGTCGCCATCAACTCCGCTCCCACCGAAGGCGTCGTCGTCACCCCGCTGTCCCAGATCCGCGCGACGTTCCCGATCCTGCGCAACCCCGCCAACCGGCACAAGGCCGTGGGCCTGACGTACGACCAGTGGCGCTACGCCTTCACCAACACCTTCCCCGAGGACCAGGCCAAGGCCACCTACGAGCGCTACCACGTGCCCGCCTCGGGGCACGTGTTCTTCGGCAGCGCCCTGGCCAACGTCCGTCCCGGGCACGGGGACACGTACGTGGACTACCACAACGCGGACCGCAAGCCCTTGCTCTTCCTCTCCGGCGAGAACGACCACCTGATGCCGCCCAAGGTCCAGGCGTCCAACGCCAAGCACTACAAGGCGCCCGGCACGGTCACCGAACACGTCGTGATCCCCGGCCGCGCGCACCTGATGCCCGCGGAGGACGGCTGGGAAGCCGTCGCCGACCAGGCCTTGGACTGGGCGCTGGCGCACGCCTGACGATAGGGACTTCGCGCACACCGGGCCCGGGGCGCTTGCACAAGGTGCGCGCCCCGGGCCCGGACCATCCGAGGAGACTGCTGTGAGCGACGTCCGCATCACGCACATCGGCGGCCCGACCGTGCTGATCGAAGCCGAGGGCTGGACCCTGCTGACCGACCCGACCTTCGATCCGCCCGGCCGCCGCTACGCGTTCGGGTGGGGCACCTCGTCCCGCAAGGTGGCCGGCCCTGCCCTCCGCCCCGGCGACCTGCCGCACGTCGACGCCGTGCTGCTCACCCACGACCACCACGGGGACAACCTCGACGACGCCGGCCGGACCGTCGCCGCCGCCGCGGGAACGCTGGCGACCACACCGTCCGGAGCCCGCCGCCTCGGCGCGCACGCCCGGGCGCTGCGGCCCTGGCAGACCACCCGGCTGAGCGCACCCGGCCGCCCGGACATCGAGATCACCGCGACCCCCGCCCGCCACGGCCCGCCGCTCTCCGGGCCGTTCGTGGGGCAGGTCACCGGATTCGCGCTCACCTGGGAGGGCCAGCGCCACGGAGCGCTGTGGATCTCGGGCGACACCGTCCTGTTCGGCGGCGTACGCGAGGTCGCCCGGCGGTTCACCGTGGGCACCGCACTGCTGCACCTGGGCGGCGTCCGATTCCCCCTCACCGGACCGGTCCGCTACACCATGACGGCCCGCCAAGCCCTGCGGCTGTGCGCCGAGATGCGTCCGCACACCGCGTTCCCCGTGCACTACGAGGGCTGGCGGCACTTCGCCGAAGGCCGCCCCGGCATCGAACGCGCCCTCGCGGCAGCCCCGTCCGAGACCCGCGACCGGATCCGCTGGCTGCCCCTCGGCGCGCCGCACGACCACGAAGCCTGACACCCCTGCCGAGCCGGGAGGCACGGCCACGACCGCCGCCTACGACGCCGGCGCCACTTCATTGCTCGTCGTCGATCCGTCGGGGCGGCACGTTCCACCCCGACGAGATGCACGCGACGGTCGAACTCGACGCCCCCACCTACGCGTACGCCATCCCCGCCTCCCGGCCGACCCGGCCCTGCCCCCAGGAGAAGCCCATGCCCGGTACGTCCGCCCTCCTCCCGACCGCCGACCGCGACGTCGTCGGCGCCGCACTCCAGGAGACCCTGGTCGACCTGCTCCACCTCGCCGCGACCGCCAAGCAGGCCCACTGGAACCTCTACGGCCCGCGCTTCCGATCCGTACACCTCCAACTCGACGAAATCGTCGAAACAGCACGGACTTTCGCGGACACCGTCGCCGAACGCGCCGCCACCATCGGAGTCGCCCCGGACGGCCGCCCGGCCGCCACCGCGAAGGCCGGCTCCTCGGCAGACGTACCGGCCGGCCCTCTGTCCGACACCGTCGTCGTCGCCACCTTCACCACCGCAGTCGCAGACCTGTCCGTGCGCATGCGCCGCCGCATCGCCGACACCGATGGCCTCGACGCCGTCTCCCAGGACCTCCTGATCGAGACCACCGCAGCCCTGGAAAAGCACCACTGGATGCTCCGCGCCGAAAACACCCCCTGACCCCCGCCGCCACGACCTCCGCCACACAACCCCCGAAGCCCCCGCGTGGCGCCGGGCCTACGGGACCGGCCCCACCCCGCCGATCCTGCTGATGTTCCCCTTTGGATTGCCGGGGCGACGACGGCGCCTCCGGCCGCTGTTTCCGGGTGTCTCTTGTCGCCCGATCCGTGAGGCACGGCGATGATCTCTGCGATGAACGCGGCGGCCGGCGGCACGTCCACGGGGGATCTGCAGGTCGTGGCGCTGGCCACCGCCCTGGAGAATCAGGCGGTCGCCGCCTACCAGGCGGCCGGCGCAGGAAAGCGGGGGACCGTGCAGCCGGCCGTGGCGTCGTTCGCCGCCACGGCGATGGCGCAGCACGCCGACCACGCCAAGGCGTGGAACGCGGTCAACGACTACGCCATGGCGCCTACCCGGCGTACCGGGCAGGTTGGCGGGGCCTCGTGCGCCGGACCGCCACCCGCAGACGCGGTTCGGCGCCCTCGCCGGGCCTGTGCAGACCGGACTGGATCAGTGGCCGCAACTGGCGTTGCCACCGAGAGTTGGTGGCACGCGCAGCGCATTCGGGTCGTCGGCAGACGAGTCTGCGGATTCAACTACCGGAGGGCGCCCATCGTGCTGCGGGTCGGTCGCATGAGGGTTGCGTAGAGGGCCGATGCGACTGCCATGCCGACGGGGAGGGAGAGGTCGATGCCGTCGAGGGCGGTGGCCACGGGGCCGGTGTAGAGCGTGTTGGCGCACAGGGCGGCCGCGGTGACGCCTGCGGTGAGGGCGATGGCGCCGGCCTGGTTGACGCCGGCGGTGTACCAGAAGGGGCTGCCGGGGGTCTCGTCGGTGAGGGCGATGCCGTCGTAGCGGTTGCGGCGCAGTACGAGGTCGGTGGCGTAGATCGCCACGCTGGGGCCGAGGAGGAGCACGGTCAGTTGCAGGACGTCGTTGACGGTGTCGAGGAAGTCGGACGCGAGGAGCCCGTACAGGGTGAGGGCGACGGCGGCGATGCCGTCGACGATCACGCTCACGGTGCGGCGGATGCGTACGCCGACGGCTTGGAGGGCGAGGCCTGCGCTGTAGGCGGTCAGCGCGTTGGCGGACACGGTGCCGAGGATCAGGGCGAGCAGGAAGAGGTTCGTGAACCAGCCGGGCAGGATGCCTTCGAGGGCGGTCTGGGGATCGGCCATGTCGACGGCGGTCGCGGCGAGGACGCCGAGTGCTCCGACGGCCAGGCTCGGCAGGGCGCTGCCGAACGCGGTCCACCCGGCGACGGCCCTGGGGGAGGTGCCGGCGGGCAGGTAGCGGGAGAAGTCCGCGCTGGTGGTGTAGGACAGCGGGCCCGCGGCGATGAGCGTGACGCCGGCGATGGCGGCGGCCCACAGGCCGGTGCCGGTCAGCGGTTCGGCGGGTGCGTAGGAGAAGTCGGCGTGGTCCAGCACGACGACGGCGACGACGGCGAACGCGGCGGTGAGCGCGAGCGTGATCGGCAGGTAGAGCCGCATGATCATGGCGTGCCCGTACACGCTGATGACGAGGGTGACCGCGGCGATGGCGATGATGACGGCGGTCTTGACGGCGGTGTTCGTCGTGATGCCGGTCTTGTCGACGAGGGCGAAGGCGGCGGTCGCGCCGGCGGCGAGGTTGAGGGCGAAGTAGCAGACGGAGATGAGCCAGCCGGTGACGGCGTTGTTCACCCGGTTGCCGCGGATGCCGTACATCGCCCGGGTGATGACCTCGCTCGGTGCGCCCGCTGCCGGGCCCGAGGTGGCGAGCAGCCCGGTGAGCAGCCAGAAGCAGTTGCCGAGCACCAGCACGGCGAGGGCCTGCCACAGGTTCAGACCCATGAGGACCAGGGCGCCGCCGACCACCAGGTTGAGGTAGTTGACGTTCGCCGCCGCCCAGACGGCGAACAACTGCCGTGGGTGGCCGTGGCGTTCCGCCTCGGGGATGTAGTCGATGCCGTGGGCCTCGACCTGCCCGGCCCGGTCCTCGGGCGGCACTGCCGAAGAGCCGTCTGCGCCTGGGCGCGGGTCGGGGATCGTGGACGCCATGTGCCCTCCGGATGCTGCGGTGCCGCCGAAAGCTTATTGGCGGAACCCTCAATATTGCTTATTGGTGGCACACTCAATATCATCCGGGGCATGGCGTCAAGCGTTCAGCGCAAGCGGATTCGGAAGGCCCCGGCTGCCCGGCGCGCGGAGATCGTCGATGCCGCGGCAGCCGTGGCCCTGGGCGAGGGGCTGGAGTGCGTCACGCTGCAGCGGATCGCCGACGAGCTCGATGTGCGGCCGGGGCTGATCAGCCACTACTTCGGCACGGCGGAGGACTTGGTCGCGGAAGCCTTTGGCGCGGCCACGGGCGCCGAGCTCGATGTCCTGCTGCCGGAGGAGCGGACCGGCGGGACGTGCACGGAGCACTTGGCGCGGTTCTTCGCGCTCGCGGCCGGGCCGGAGTTCGACCGGCTGAGCCGGCTGTGGATCAACGCCTGGCACCTGCGCGGCTCCCGGCCCGTCCTGAATGAACGCGTGCTCGAGCGGGAGACCGCCTGGCGCACGCGGCTGGAGTCGCTCGTCCGCGAGGGCGTGGCGCGCGGGGAGTTCCGCACGGACGACCCGTACGTGACGACCCTTCAGATCATCGTCGTCCTCGACGGCCTCGGCGCCCACGCGAACACCGACACCAGCTACCGCCCCGAGGCGGTCGCGCGCATGGCTGTCACTGTCGCGGAGCAGGGCCTTGGACTGGCGAGAGGAGCTTTGGGCCCGGTCGGCAGTGCCGCGTCCGAGTGACGCGCGTGCCGGTGCGCGGCAAGACAGACACCGTCGCGCGGGCACGGCGCAGATGATCAGGAAGGTCCTCGGGGCGGAGACTCCCTGACACGTGCCTCGCGGGCCAGAGCCGATCTCGGCTGACTGCAATCTTGGTCGGCGGGCATCGCCGTGCCCTGGACATGGATGACTTCGCAGCGCGGTCAGGGCTGTCCGAGCGCGCCGGGTTCGGATGCCTGGAGCATCAGCCGTCGAAGCGTTCGACAGGTGCGGTGCGAACGCGCAACTGCCGCGGTGCCACTGATCCGCCGCCCGGGCCTTCGTCAGTCTCGCGCGTTCTCGCGTGGCTGACGGGCGCCCGTGGCCCAACGGTCCTCGGCGATGTGAGATTTGCCGGCCGATCGGCGGTGTAGCGGTCGACGAGGCCGAGGCCTTTGGGTCATCCTCATCCGATCGATGACCTTCAGGCCGGGTTCAAGACTTGTTCGTCGGCGGCAGTGCGCTGGGCCAGGGCGAGCTGGCGCAGGCGGCAGGCGTACCAGGTGAGCGCAAGGCAGACCACTGCGTAGATGCCGATCGCTTGGATCGCGAAGTTCGGGTAGTCGAACTCCCATGGCTCGGCCGCCGGGTTGTGTTCGAACTCGGGGTTGCGCCATATGTGCGGCCACATCCAGGCGATCGCGCCGCCTACCCCCTGGGCGGCGACGTACAGCGCGATGAACTCGGCAAGGCGCAGCCAGTAGGCGCGCCGGTCCTGCCGCATCAGGGCGCGGGTGCGCGAACGCGCGCTGCCGAACTGCCACTGGCCGGCGGCCGGGGCCACGCGGGCACTGACCTCCGGCGCGAACACCACGGCGGTGACGACGAGGACGAGCAGGACGGCCACCCCGATCCCCATCGTCACCTCGGATCCGACGCGGCTCCTGGTCAGCGGCGTCAGCAGTACAGCGAGGATGGGCAAGTTGACGGCGAGGCCGGCCGCGTAGACCTTGGCCAGGACCGCACGCGGTGGCATCAGGGCACGCCGGTACGCCGTGGATATGGAGAGCATGCCGCCACACAACCAGACGACATGATCAAAGTCGACATGAGTCGGCGCAAGTTGCGTCGTCAATCCTGGGCTCCTTGGGCGGAGATGCCGTAGCCGCAGGTGCGTTGTGCGCGGGCTTGGTAGGCGCGGCGTAGGCGGTCGTGGCCGGCGGATTCCAGTAGGTCCGTGGCTTGGTCGAGGGTGGCCCAGCGCCAGTTGTGGGATTCCGCGTCCAGGCTGATCTCGGTGTCGGCCGGGATGGTGCCGCCGTCGAAGATGAACTGCAGGACGGGTGCGGCCATGGTGCCGTCGGTGTCCGGGTCGGACGGGCGCCAGTCGACGTCGAGCGGGGGCCCGACGTCCAGGTCGAGGCCGGTCTCCTCGCGCAGTTCCCGGGCGGCGGCGGTGCGCGGGTCCTCGCCGTGGTCGACGCATCCGCCGGGGAGGAGGTGGCGTACGCGGTGCTTGGCGTCCAGGAGCAGGACGCGGCCTGCGGGGTCGATGACCAGGACGGCTGCGGCGACGTAGTGGCGGGGGAGGGTGGCGAGCCAGTCCTCGTGCGGCATCATCGGGCACTCGCCTCGGATGCGGACGTCCGCTCGTCGGTGTCCCCGGTGTCCCCGGTGTCCCCGGTGTCCCCGGTGTCCTCGGTGTTCTCGGTGTTCTCGATGTCGGGTGTGTTGGTGTCGCCGCGGTCCTGCTGCAGCAGCCATAGCTCCCGGAAGAGCCCAGGGGCGCCTTTGAGTTCGTCGAAGGTGCCGTGCTGGATCACCTTGCCGCGGTCCAGGACCAGGATGCGGTCCGCGACGGCGACGTTGGCCAGGCGGTGGGTGACCAGGATGACCGCCTGGTTGCGGGCATGCTCCCGCAGCCCCTTGAAGATGCGGTGTTCGGCGCGGGGGTCGAGGGCGGAGGTGGGCTCGTCCAGGACGGTCAGCCGCCCGTTGCGGTAGTAGGCGCGGGCGAGGTTGATGCGCTGCCATTGGCCGCCGGAGAGGTCGGTGCCGCCCATGAACTCGTGGGCCAGGGAGGTTCCGAGCCCGTTCTTCAGGTCGGCGACGACCTCGTCGGCGCCGGACGCGGCCAGGGCGTGTGCCAGTGCCGTGTCGTGGTCGGGGCGCAGTTGGCCGGCGGTGATGTTGTCGCGGGCCACCAGCGGCCAGCGGACGACGTCCTGGGGCAGGTAGCAGATCTGCGGCCAGGCCTGGTGCGGGTCAAGGGTGCGGGTGTCGTGGCCGTCCCAGGTGACGGTGCCTTGGGTGGGCAGGTACAGGCCGGTGATCAGGTTCGCCAGCGTGGACTTGCCCGAGCCGTTTTCGCCCACCAGCGCGACGATTTCGCCGACGGCGACCTCGAGGGTGACGCCGTCCAGGGCGGGGGTGTCGCGGCCGACGTAGGTGAAAGAGACGTTCTCGGCCCGGAAGTGCCTTGGATCGTCGACGCGTTCGGAGCCGCGGTGCAGGGACATGCGGTGCCCGCCGGCCCGCTCCAGGAAGTTCGCCCACTGGTCCATGTACAGGCCGGAGCCGTACATGGAGGTGCCGGCGGCGACGATGCCGCCGAGGGACTGGCTGACGGTGGTCAGCGCGAGGACGGCGGTGCCGGCTGCGGCCACGCTCATCCGGTCGGTGGCCAGCAGCCAGCACACCGCCGCCCAGATCAGCCCGGCGGCGAGCCCGCCGCACAGCGCGCCGGCGGCGGAGACCCGCGCGGTGCGCAGCGCGGCGTGCTCTTGCAGGGCCTGGACCTTGTCGGCGTGCCGTTGGTAGACGCGCAGGAGGTGCGGGGCGAGCGTGAAGGCGCGCAGTTGCCCGGCGCCCCAGTCGTCGGCGATGTTCCAGCGCAGGTTGCCGAGCAGGACGCGCTCTTGCTGGGTCTCGGTGCTGGTCTGGTACTCGATGCGGGCGGCGCGCACCGCGGCGACACCGCGCGGGACGGCGCCGAGGAAGAGCAGCGGCAGCAGGATCGGGTGCAGGTAGGTGATCACGGACGCGGCGGCCGCGAACGACGCGACCGAGGCGATGACGTCCTGGGACTGGCTCAGGAACTGGCGCATGGACTGCGCGCCGCGGTCCGCGACGTTGTAGTCGGCGACGAACTTGGGGTGGTCGTACGCCTCCAGTTCGGCGGCCGCGACGGCGTCCAGCAGCATCACCTCGGCTGTGCGGTTCAGCTGCGGGGTGAGCCGCTGCGAGAGGTACACCACGGCGATGCCGAGCGCGGCGCGTGCTCCGACCGCGCCGGCAAGCAGGGCAAGGGACGGGGCGGCGTCGCGCAGCCGGCCGGCGACGTCCCCGGAGGAGATGACCGCGGTGATCGTCGCGGTGGTGGCCAGCAGCCCGGCGGCGGCCAGTACGCCCGCGGCGACCTGGCAGGCCAGCAGCGCGACGAGCACTCTGCGATCGGCCTCCCACGCCAGCTTCAGCGCGGTGCCGATCAGGCGCGGCAGCCGGGCGGCCATCCTGCGGGTGGTGACCTGGTGCAGCTTCGCGGCGGTCTCGGCGGACGCGGAGACGTACGTCAGTCCTTCGTCCTGTGCGGCGTCGCCCCGGTTGTCGGTGACCTGTCCGTCGGCATCGATCTGTCCGTCGGCGTCCCGAACGGGGACTTGGGCGGTATCCGCCGTGCGGCGCGGCGCGGGGACCTCATCGGCAGGCGTGCCGTTCAGGGCCGTGGACGCGGCCGGTAACGCAGATTCGGGTGCGGCAGGACGATCGTCGGTCACGGGCGGACGTCCTTCCCGATGGTGGTGCGCTCTGGGGCAGCTTCCGAAGTGCGCGGCGCGGCAAAGAAGTTGGTGGGTACGGGCATGGCGGGGCCTCCGGGACGCGTGATGGCGGTGCAGGGCATTCAGCTTCGAGGTCTCGCGTGCGCCATACCAGGGCGCAATGGGGCAAGCAGCAGGCGCATACTTCGAACGTGCGCTCGGCCGGACGTGCGCCCCCGGCCATGCGCGGCCGCCCGGAACCCTTCGTCTCAGGGTCAAGTCCGGGGTGAGTCCGGGTAGTCCCTTAGATCGCCAGGACGAGGTGCTGATCTTCGGGGTTCTCCAGAGTTGGGGGCGACGATGACGCGGGGGGTGTGTCCGGCGTCATCGTCCTTCCGAATGTCTGCCGATGCCCGACGAGGACGCGATGATCGAAGCCCAAGGCTTGACGAAGAGGTACGGCAGCAAGCTGGCGGTGGATCAGCTCTCTTTCCAGGTGCGGCCGGGCACGGTGACCGGGTTCCTGGGGCCGAACGGTGCGGGCAAGTCGACGACGATGCGGATGGTCCTGGGGCTGGACTCGCCCACGGCCGGCAGCGTGCTGGTCAACGGGCGGCCATACCAGTACTTGTCGGCGCCGCTGCGCGAGGTGGGGGCGCTGCTGGACGCGAAGGCGATGCACGGCGGGCGTAGTGCGTTCAACCACCTGCTGTGCCTGGCGCAGAGCAACGGCATCCCGCGGCGCCGCGTCGACGAGGTCCTCGACATGGTCGGCATCACCGCGGTGGCGAAGAAGCGGACCGGGGGCTTCTCGCTGGGCATGGGGCAGCGCCTGGGCATCGCGTCGGCGCTGCTGGGCGATCCGGGGATTTTGATGTTCGACGAGCCGGTCAACGGCCTGGACCCGGAGGGGATCCTCTGGATCCGCAATTTGATGAAGGCGCTGGCGGCCGAGGGGCGGACGGTGTTCGTGTCGAGCCACCTGATGAGCGAGATGGAGGTGACCGCAGACCATCTGATCGTCATCGGGCAGGGCCGGCTGATCGCGGACACGACGATGCGGGACTTCATCGAGCGGAACTCGCAGGCGTACACAGTGGTCCGGTCCCCGCAGGCGGAGCAGCTGGCGGGGTTGGTCACGGCGAAGGGCGGCACGGTCGCGCCGGACGGGGACAGCGGTGCGCTGCGCGTGACCGGTCCCGAGCCGGCCGCGATCGGCGACCTGGCCGCCGAGCACGGCATCGCCCTGCATGAACTCTCGCCGCGTTTCGCCACGCTGGAAGAGGTCTACATGCGGCTCACCCAGGATTCCGTGGAATACCGGTCGGGCACGGCCGGGCAGGCCCCGCACACCTCTACCCGCGGAAGCGAGGCTTGAGCATCGTGTCCATCCCCACCTCAGGGCAGGCGCCCACCGATGTGCTGAACGGCGACGGGCCCGGTCCATCGGCGAACGGGCGGCGGAACGGCCTGGGTTCGGGCTGTTCCGAGCAGGGGCCGGCCCTGGCCGCGCCCGGGCCGTACCGGCAGACCCCGGCCGGCAGCCTGCACTTCACGCGCATGCTGCAGTCCGAGTGGACGAAGATCCGCACGGTCCGCTCCACTATGTGGTCGCTCATCGTCATGGTCGTGCTGATCGTCGGCATGGCCGCCCTGCTCGGCGCGACCATCGACAGCCCGGACGACGAGGGCAAGGACCCGACCGTCGTGCTTGCGCTGGGCGGCACGGTGATCGCGCAGATCGCGGCGGCGACACTGGGTGTGCTCACCATCTCGGCCGAGTACACCACCGGCATGATCCGCTCCACGATCACCGCCTACCCGCGCCGCCTCACGGTGCTGGCCGCCAAGTCGGTCGTCTTCGGTGTGCTGATGTTCCTGGTCGGACTGCTTGCGTGCTACCTCGCCTTCCTCGTCGCCGACGGGATGTTCTCGCGCGACGTGGCCGCGGACTCCACGACCCGCGAGATCGTCAAGGGCGTGCTGGGCTGTTCGACGTACCTGGCCTTGCTCGGCCTGTTCAGCCTCGGTGTCGGCACCATGCTGCGGCACTCGGCCGGGGCCATCACCGCGGTCCTCGGCTTCGTGCTCGTGCCGACGATCTTCGGTGGGTTCATCCCGGGCAAGTTCGGCGAATGGGTGGTCGTCTACTCGCCGACGGCACTGCTGACCAAGATGGTGGCGCCGTACGGCGAAGTGGAGGGCGGCATGGGCGGCGGCCTCGGGCCGTGGCCCGGCATGGTCCTGATGGCCTGCTACGCCTCCGCGGCACTGGCCGGTGCGGCCGCGCTCATCAAGTCGCGCGACGTCTGTCCCGGGCCGCGGCGAAGTCCCGACCGGCCTTGTCCGGGCGGGACTTCGCCGCAGCATCACGCGCTCGGTTTCGTCAGTCCTCGGCCTTGGCGGCGCTCATTCCGCGTGTCCCGGCTACCTTCAGTGCCGCGTCTGAAGCGAGGAAGTCGAGTACCTCGCGGGCGAGTTGCGGGTGCGCGGAGGAGGTCAGGACGCCACCTGTGAACGTGGACTCGATCGCCGTGTCGCCGGGGAGCGGCCCGATGACGAACACGCCTGGCAGGTCCATGAGTTCGCTGTGCTGCTGGAGTGCCAGGTCGGCTTCCCCGGCGCTGAGGAGGCTGCCGGCCGGGACTCCGGGCGGGGCCTGCACCAGGCGGTCGCGCAAGGCGTCGGCGAGGCCGAGGCGGTCGATCAGCTCGAGGAGCGCGGTGCCGCTGGGGCCGGTGGAGTAGGCGATCCGGGCGGCGCCGAGCAGGGCGGCCGGCAGGTCGGACTCGGTGGCGAACGGCGGGACAGGGGCGCCGGAGGGGACGGCGGCGACGACCGGCGACGTCCACAGCGGGCGGACCGTGCCGGTCGCGAGGAGCCCTTCCCCGGCGAGTGCGGCCATCGCGTCGTCGGCGAGGACCAGCACATCGGCCTCCGCGCCCTCGCGTACCTGCCGGGCGACGGCGACGCCGCCCGCCGACTCGAAGTGCAGTGCGATCCCGTCGTGCGAGCGCCCGAACTCGTCGGCCAACTCGGCGAGGATCTGCCGGGTCGCCATCGAGGAGAGTCCGCGGATCGGCACGGCTCCGCCGCCGGCGGCAGGGCGGGGCCCGTGCGGGGCGGTGTGGGCTTCTTGTCCGGTCATGTCGTGTCAGCCTCCTTGCATCGCGCCGATGGTAGAGCGTGTGGCGGGGCGGCTCGGCGCGGGTCTGGGAGACTTGCCCGGTGAGCACACCCCAGACCACGGCGGCGGGAAAAGTCCTCAAAGTCCTGTCGGTGTTCGACCGCGAGCACCAGGCGCACACGCTGTCGGAGATCGCCCAGCGCACCGGCCTGCCGCTCAGCACCGCGCACCGGGTGGTCGCCGAACTGGCCGCCTGGGGGGCCGTCGAGCGCGGCGAGGACGGGTCGTGGCACATCGGGTTGCGGCTGTGGGAGATTGCCTCGGGCTGCCCGCGCACCCAGATCCTGCGGGATGTGGCGCTGCCGTTCATGCAGGACCTGTACGAGGCGACGCACGAGAACATCCAGCTCGCGGTACGCGAGGGCACCGAGCTGGTGTTCGTCGAGCGGATCGCCGGGCACCGCTCGGTGGAGCTGCTCACATCGGTGGGCACCCGGTTCCCGATCGGTTCGACCGGGATGGGGCGGGTGCTGCTGGCGCACGCCACCCGGGACATCCAGGAGGCGGTCCTCGAATCGCCGCTGCCGACCTGGACACCGCACACCGTGACCGACCCCGACACGCTGCGCGCCCAGCTCGAGGGCATCCGGCGCGAGCAGGTCTTCGTCAGCGACCGGCAGCTGTCCGAGACCACGGTCGCGGTGGCCGCGCCGGTGCGGGTGGGCCGGACCGGACCGGTGACCGCGGCGCTGGGCATCATCATCGCGGCGCGGGACGCGCGCCGGTCGCGCGGGCTGCGCGAGCCGGTGCTGCGGGCGGCGTTCGAGATCTCCGAGGAACTGGGGCGCCGGGCCCGTACCGCCGACTGAGGCGCCGGGCCGGGGCCGAGGGCGGACGACGGAGACGACGGAGACGACCGGGACGACGGGCGGGACCGAAGCCGATCGGACTTCCGCCTGACGGAAACCATGCTGACCGGGGGTGCCCCGGCCTGCCAGCGTTCGGCTACCTGCACGTCCGCTGTCCCCAGGAGCTCCCATGGCCGATGCCGCCGCCGCCGACGTCGACACCGTCACGTCGGTCCCCGTAGTCATCGTGGGGGCCGGCCCGGCCGGGCTGATGCTGGCGCACCGCCTGGGCCGCGCGGGCATCGAGGCGATCGCCCTCGACACCCGCACCCGCCACGAGATCGAGACCACGCAGCGGGCCGGCATCCTCGAGGCCGGGGTGGCCCGGGACCTGGTCGAGACCGGGGTGTCGGACCGCGTGCTGCGGGACGGGCACGAGCACCAGGGCGTCGAGCTGCGCTTCGCCGGCCGCCCGCACCGGATCGACTTCCAGGGCCTGGTCGGCGCGTCCACCTGGCTCTACCCGCAGACCGACGTCTTCATCGACCTGGCCGACGCCCGCAAGCGCGACGGCGGCACCGTGCACTTCGGGATCTCCGGCACCGAGGTCCTCGACATCACCACCGCCGCCCCCCGGGTCCGCTACACCGCCCCGGACGGGACCCGCCACGAGATCCGGGCCCGGTACGTGGTCGGCGCGGACGGCTCGCGCAGCATGTGCCGCGGCCTGGTCCCCGAGGACCGGCGCGTGCGGTACACGAAGGAGTACCCCTTCGCCTGGTTCGGCATCCTCGCCGAGGCGCCGATGAGCGCCCCCGAGCTGATCTACGCGCACTCCGCGCACGGCTTCGCGCTGATCAGCCAGCGCAGCACGACCGTGCAGCGGATGTACTTCCAGTGCGACCCGCAGGAGTCGGTCGACGCCTGGTCGGACGAGCGCATCTGGGAGACCCTCCAGGCCCGGGTGGCCGGCGAGGACGGCTTCCGGCTCGAGGAAGGCCCGATCTTCGAGAAGACCGTGCTGCCGTTCCGGTCCTTCGTGCAGCAGCCGATGCGCTGGGGCTCGATGGTGCTGGCCGGGGACGCCGCGCACACCGTGCCGCCGACCGGCGCCCGCGGCCTCAATCTCGCGCTGCACGACGTCAAGGTGCTCGCCGAGGTGCTGATCCGCACGCTGGGCAGCGAGGGCGACAGCGCCCTCGACGACTACCAGCCGCGCGCCCTGCAGCGCGTGTGGCGGGCCCAGAACTTCTCGTACTGGATCACCCAGTTGCTGCACACCGCGCCCGGCGCCGAGCCGTTCGACCTGCAGCGCCAGCTCGGCGAGCTGGACAACGTGGTCGGCACGCGCGCCGGACGCACCTATCTCGCCGAGCAGTACACCGGCTGGCCGACCGGCACCGGGGACTAAGGAGGCCGCCGGACCCCCGCGGTCCGGCCGGCACCGCGTCCGCCGACCACCAGCCGATCCCAGGAGACCACGCATGATCATCGACTGCCACGGGCACTTCACCACCGCACCCGCGCAACTGGCCGCATGGCGCGACCGGCAGGTCGCCGCCGCCGGCCACCCGGCCGCCGCACCGGACCCCGACGACCTGCGCATCAGCGACGACGACCTGCGCGAAGCGGTGCGGACCAACCAGCTGCGGCTGATGGACGAGCGCGGCAGCGACCTGACGATCTTCTCGCCGCGGGCCAGCTTCATGGCCCACCACATCGGCGACTTCGCGGTCTCCTCGGTGTGGGCGCGGATCTGCAACGACCTGGTGTACCGGGTGAGCACGCTCTTCCCGGACCGGTTCGCGATGGGCGCGATGCTGCCGCAGTCGCCGGGCGTCGACCCCGCGACCTGCGTACCGGAACTGCGCCGCGCGGTCGAGGAGCTCGGTGCGGTGACGGTCAACCTCAACCCCGACCCGTCGGGCGGCAAGTGGACCGCGCCGCCGCTGACCGACCGCAGCTGGTACCCGGTGTACGAGGCGATGGCGGAGTACGACATCCCCGCCATGATCCACGTGAGCACCTCGTGCAACCCGGCGTTCCACACCACCGGCGCGCACTACCTCAACGCCGACACCACCGCGTTCATGCAGCTCGTGCAGGGCGACCTGTTCAAGGACTTCCCCACCCTGCGCTTCGTGATCCCGCACGGCGGCGGCGCGGTCCCGTACCACTGGGGCCGGTTCCGCGGCCTGGCGATGGCGCTGGGCAAACCGGACCCCGAGGCGCTGCTGGACAACGTCTTCTTCGACACCTGCGTCTACCACCAGCCCGGCATCGACCTGCTCACCAAGGTAGTCCCGGCCCGGTCGGTGCTCTTCGCGAGCGAAATGATCGGCGCGGTCCGAGACATCGACCCGGACACCGGCCACTACTTCGACGACACCAAGCGGTACGTCGAGGCCACCCCGAACCTCACCGCCGAGGAACGGGCCGCCGTGTACTCCGGCAACGCCCTGCGCGTGTACCCCCGGCTCGCCGCCCGCCTCGCCGCGGCCGGCCGCTGACCCCGGCGCCCCCGCCCGATCCTGCACCGCCCACCGCTGACCCGAGCCGACCCGAGCCGACCCCGGCCGACCCAGGAGACGAACGCATGCAGCACACCGAGATCGGCGTCGTGCACACCAAGATCACCCGTGCCGAGCCCGAAGCGGTCGCCGCACTCTCGCAGTTCGGCGTCGCCACCATCCACGAGGCGATGGGCCGCGTGGGCCTGATGCGCCCGTACATGCGCGGCGTGTACCCGAAGGCGCGGCTGTGCGGGACCGCGGTCACCGTGCTGCTCCAGCCCGGCGACAACTGGATGATGCACGTCGCCGCCGAGCAGATCCAGGACGGCGACGTCGTGGTGGCGGCCTGCACGACCGAGACCGAGGACGGCTACTTCGGCGACCTGCTCGCCACGTCCTTCCGGGCCCGCGGCGCCAAGGGCCTGGTCATCGACGGCGGCGTGCGCGACGTGGCCGACCTGGAGGAGATGGACTTCCCGGTCTTCGCGCGCGCGATCAGCGCCAAGGGCACCGTCAAGGCCACCCTCGGCTCGGTCAACGTGCCGGTGGTCTGCGCGAACGCCCTGGTCCGGCCCGGCGACGTCGTGGTCGCCGACGTGGACGGCGTCGTCGTGGTGCCGCGCGAGCGGGCCGCCGAGGTCGCCGCGGCGGCCGCCAAGCGCGAGGCCAACGAGGGCGCCAAGCGCGAGCGCTTCCGCGCGGGCGAACTCGGCCTGGACATCTACGACATGCGCGGCCCGCTGGCCGAGCTCGGCCTGCGCTACGAGGACTGACGATGACCGACACCGCAACCGGCAGCACGGCCTTCGAGAAGACCCCCGGCTGGCTGGACTGGTACGACGGCCCCAGCCGCCCGCGGTTCGAGCTGCCCGCGGGCGCCGTCGACGCGCACTGCCATGTCTTCGGCCCCGGCGCGGAGTTCCCGTACGCGCCGGAGCGCAAGTACACCCCGTGCGACGCGTCCAAGCAGCAGCTGTTCGCGCTCCGCGACCACCTGGGCTTCGCCCGCAACGTCGTGGTCCAGGCCACCTGCCACGGCGCCGACAACCGCGCCATGGTCGACGCGCTGCGCGCGTCCGGCGGCCTGGCGCGCGGCGTGGCGACCGTGCGGCCGACGATCACCGACGCCGAGGTGCGCGAGCTGCACGAGGCCGGGGTGCGCGGGGTGCGCTTCAACTTCGTCAAGCGGCTGGTCGACGCGGCGCCGCGCCAGGACCTGCTGGACGTGGTCGCGAAGATCAGGCCGTACGGCTGGCACGTGGTCGTCTACTTCGAGGCGGCCGACCTCGCCGACCTGCGCGAGTTCTTCCTCGGCCTCGACGTGCCGCTGGTCGTGGACCACATGGGCCGCCCGGACGTCGCGGCGGACCCGGACGGGCCCGGCTTCACGGCGTTCCTGGACTTCATGCGGGCCCGGCCCGACATCTGGTGCAAGGTGACCTGCCCGGAGCGGCTGTCCGAGAGCGGCCCGGCGGCGCTGGACGGGGAGCAGCACGCGTACCGCGACGTCGTGCCCTTCGCGCGGCGCGTGGTCGAGGAGTTCCCCGACCGGGTGCTGTGGGGTACGGACTGGCCGCACCCGAACCTGACCTCCCACATGCCCGACGACGGGCTGCTGGTCGACTTCATCCCGCACATCGCGCCGAGCGCGGAGGCGCAGCACAAGCTGCTGGTCGCCAACCCGATGCGGCTGTACTGGCCGGACGCCGGCTGACCTCGGAACACCCACGGACAGACCGACGCCACCGACGATTGGAACCCGGCATGTCGCTGGACAAGACTTACAGGCTGGTCCCGGGGACCACCATTTTCGACTCGGAGCAGTCCGCCAAGGGCTACCACCTCAACCAGTTCTGCATGTCGCTGATGCAGGCCGAGAACCGCGCCCGCTTCGTCGCCGACCAGCGCGCGTACCTCGACGAGTGGCCGCTGCGCGAGGAGCAGAAGCAGGCGCTCCTGGACCGCGACCTCAACGCCGCGATAGCCGAGGGCGGCAACATCTACTTCCTGGCGAAGTGGGGTGCCGCGCTGGGGCTTTCGTTCCAGCAGATGGCCGGCTCGATGACCGGGATGACCGAGG
The DNA here is from genome assembly GCF_021502675.1 of Yinghuangia soli. GTDB lineage: Bacteria > Actinomycetota > Actinomycetes > Streptomycetales > Streptomycetaceae > Yinghuangia > Yinghuangia soli. The sequence goes on along the minus strand of NZ_JAKFHA010000020.1, from coordinate 79,460 downwards.
AGCAGTACCGCGACATGATGGTCGGCGGCGGCCGCTCGATCGACGGCAACCGGCTCGACCACGCCGTCCTCGAGGCCGCGTACGCCGACCCGGAGCCGCCCGCCGAGCACGCCGTGATCACCGGCGCGGTCTTCACGTCGCATGTGCCCGCCATCGGTGCCGCGCTGGACCACGGCAAGACCGAAGAGCCGTACTGGAAGCCGGTCTTCGAGGGCTACGAGTACTCCAAGCAGTGGATCGCGGACAACGTCCCCGACGTCGTCTTCCTGGTCTACAACGACCACGCCACCGCGTTCGATGCATCGATCATCCCGACGTTCGTGCTCGGCACCGGCGCGTCCTACCCGACCGCCGACGAGGGCTACGGCCCCCGCCCGGTCCCCGGCATCGAGAGCGACCCGGACCTGGCCGCGCACATCGCGCACGCGCTGATCCAGGACGATTTCGACCTCACCCTCGTCAACGACATGGTGGTCGACCACGGCCTGACCGTCCCGCTGTCGCTGATGTTCGGGGACGTCGAGAAGTGGCCGTGCAAGGTCATCCCCTTCCACGTCAACGTGGTGCAGTACCCGGTGCCGTCGGGCGCCCGCTGCTTCAAGCTCGGGCAGGCGCTGCGCAAGGCGGTCGAGTCGTACGGCAAGCCGCTGAACGTGCAGATCTGGGGGACCGGCGGCATGAGCCACCAGCTCCAGGGCCCGCGCGCCGGACTGATCAACCGGGAGTGGGACAACGCCTTCCTCGACCGGCTGATCGCGGACCCGGCCGGGCTGGCGCAGGTGCCGCACCTGGACTACGTCGAGAACGCCGGCTCGGAGGGCATCGAGCTGGTCATGTGGCTGATCGCGCGCGGCGCGATGGGTGACGTCGACGGTTCGGGCGAGGTCGAGGTCCGGCACCGCTTCTACCATGTTCCGGCGTCCAACACCGCTGTCGGGCACCTCATCCTCGACAACCGGAATCCCTGACCCCGGGACTCCCGACCCCCGGGACTCCCGACCCCGGGATTCCGCCCACCCGCAGTGCCGAGCACCACCCGAGAACCACCCGCGGACCGGCGCGTCCGCCGCGAAGGAGTGACATGACTGTCGAGCAGACCATCCGGGTCGCGCTGGCCGGGGGCGGCGCGTTCGGCGCCAAGCACGCCGCCGCGCTGAAGCGGATCAAGGGCGTCGAGGTGGCCGCGGTGGTGAGCAGCACCCTGGAGAGCGCGCAGCGGTTCGCCGAGGAGCAGGGCGTGGGCCGCGGCGTGGCGACGCTGGACGAGGTGCTGGCGATGGACGACGTCGACGCGGTCATCCTCGCCACCCCCACCCAGATGCACGCCGCGCAGACCATCGCCTGCCTGGAGGCGGGCAAGCACGTCCAGGTCGAGATCCCGGTCGCCGACTCGCTCGCGGATGCCGAGGCGTGCCTGGCCGCGCAGGAGCGCACCGGGCTGGTGGCCATGGCCGGGCACACCCGCCGCTTCAACCCGAGCCACCAGTGGGTGCGGCAGCGGATCGCGGCCGGCGAGTACAACATCCAGCAGATGGACGTGCAGACGTACTTCTTCCGGCGCAAGAACCTCAACGCGCTGGGGCAGCCGCGCTCGTGGACCGACCACCTGCTGTGGCACCACGCCGCGCACACCGTCGACCTGTTCGCGTACCAGGCCGGTTCGCCGGTCGTGCAGGCCAACGCCATCCAGGGGCCGATCCACCCGGAGCTCGGCATCGCGATGGACATGTCCATCCAACTGCGCGCGGAGAGCGGCGCGATCTGCACCCTGTCGCTGTCGTTCAACAACGACGGCCCGCTGGGCACGTTCTTCCGCTACATCGGCGACACCGGCACCTACATCGCGCGCTACGACGACCTGTTCACCGGCAAGGACGAGCCGATCGACGTGAGCGGCGTGGACGTGTCGATGGACGGCATCGAGCTGCAGGACCGCGAGTTCGTCGCGGCGATCCGCGAAGGCCGCGAACCGAACTCCTCGCTTGCGCAGGTCATGCCGTGCTACCGCACGCTGGCCGCGCTCGAGGAGCAGCTCGCCGCGGCCGCGAAGGCGTGACGCACATGACGGACGTGCCGGACGCTTTCCGGGCGCCCCGCCGGATCGGCCCCTTCGAGGTCCCGGCGGTCGGTCTCGGCTGCATGAACGTCAGCCACGCCTACGGTGTGGCACCGGCCCCGGAGGACGCCGAACGCCTGCTGCGCGCCGCCCTCGACGAGGGCGTCGTGCACTTCGACACGGCCGCGCTCTACGGCTTCGGTGCGAACGAGGAACTGGTCGGCCGGGCCCTGGGCGCGCATCGGGACCGGATCGTGCTGGCCAGCAAGTGCGGCATGACCGGCGTCGACGGGCGGCGCGTCATCGACGGGCGGCCGGAGACCATCCGGCGTACCGCGGACGAGGCGCTGACCCGGCTGAAGACCGACGCCATCGACGTGTATTACCTGCACCGGCTCGACCCGGCGGTCCCGGTCGAGGACAGCGTCGGGGCGATGGCCGAGCTGGTCGACGCCGGGAAGGTCCGGACGCTCGGGCTGTCCGAGGTCTCCGCCGCGACCCTGCGCCGGGCGCACGCCGTGCACCCGATCGCGGCGCTGCAGAACGAGTACAGCCTGTGGTCGCGCAACCCGGAGCGCGGGACGCTCGACGCGGCCGCCGAACTGGGCGTGGCGCTGGTCGCGTTCAGCCCGCTGGCCCGCGGATTCCTCACCGGCGACGCACCCGACATGGCGACGCTGCCGGAGAAGGACATCCGGCGGAACATGCCGCGCTTCGATGCGGCGAACTACCCCGGGAACCTGCGCCTGCGCGCGCGGCTCGAGGAGATCGCGGCGGGCGCCGGCTGCACGCTGGCCCAGCTCGCGCTGGCCTGGGTGCTGTCGCGGGGCGGGCATGTCGTCGCCATCCCGGGCACCCGGTCGGTCGAGCACCTGCGCGAGAACATGGCCGTCCTCGACCTGGTCCTGCCGGACGAGGTGCTGCGGGCGGCGGGCGACGTGCTGAACGCCGCGACCGTGCACGGCGCGCGGTACAACGAGGCGACCCTGCCCGAGATCGACACCGAGCGGTGCGGGATCGCGGGCTGACCCAGGGCCGGGCGCCGCGTCAGGGGCGGTACAGCGGCGCCGGTCCGCACACGAACGGTCCCGGGCGACACTCCGTCGCCCGGGACCGTTCGTGTTTCCGGCCGTCCGAAGGCCCCGGAAAAGCCCGCGGCACCCGGGCCGCTCGGGCGCCGGGTGCCGCGGGTTCCGCGAGGGGTCAGCCGGTGGCAGCCGGCGCGCCCCCCTCGGCGGTCGCGGCCCGGCCACCGGTACCGGCGGTGTCCAGACCGAGCATGCGTACCGCGTTCTCCTTGAGGATCAGCGGCCGTACCTCGTCCTTGAGGTCGAGCTTGTCGAAGTCGGCGCGCCAGCGCTCCGGGGTGAGCACCGGGAAGTCCGAGCCGAAAAGGACCTTGCGGCGCAGCAGCGAGTTCGCGGCGCGCACCAGCTGCGGCGGGAAGTACTTCGGGGACCAGCCGGACAGGTCGATGTAGACGTTCGCCTTGTGCGTGGCGATCGAGATGGCCTCGTCCTGCCACGGCACCGACGGGTGCGCGAGGACGATGGTCAGCTCGGGGAAGTCCGCGGCCACGTCGTCGATCAGCATCGGGTCCGAGTAGCGCAGCTTGATGCCGCGGCCACCGGGCAGGCCCGCGCCGATGCCCGTCTGCCCGGTGTGGAACAGGGCGGGCACGCCGGCCTCGGCGAGCACCTCGTACAGCGGGTAGAACGCGACGTCGTTCGGCTCGAAGGCCTGCAGGCTGGGGTGGAACTTGAAGCCGCGTACGCCGTGCTGCTCGACGAGCCGCCGGGCGCGGGCGACCGAGGCCTTGCCGCCGTGCGGGTCGACGGACCCGAACGGGATGAGGATGTCGGCGTGTCCGGCCGCCGCGTCGGCGATCTCCTCGCTGGACAGCGCGGGGTGGCCGGTGGCGGCGGAGGCGTCGACGGTGAAGACGACCGCGGCGGTGCGGGCCGCGCGGTAGTGCGCGGCGATGCGGTCGATGGTCGGGGTGCGGTCCTGGTCGGCCTTGAAGTAGGCGGCGGACGCGTCCAGGAGTTCCTGGTCGAGCGCGTAGCAGCCGTGGCCGTCCTGCTCGACGTGCACGTGCACGTCGATGGCGTCGATGGCGCTGAGGTCCATGGGGTTCCTCCGGAAGCGGGGTGGGTCAGGGCAGGCCGGCGCCGGCCTTGGCGGCGAGCAGGACGCGCAGGAGCGCGTCGCGGCGGGCGGCGAGTTCCGGGCCGGTGATGCCGGCGAGCGCCTCGTCCACGCCGGCCACGAGCTTCGCGGCCAGCTCCGGGGTGAGGGACGGGTCGCCGAGGTCGCGCCACCACGCCTCGGTCGGCGGGCCGAGGTGTTCGAGGATGTGCGCGATGCCGCCGGGGCCGCCGGACAGGTGCTGGTTGGCGAACGGCCCGAGGATCGCCCAGCGCAGGCCGGGGCCGTACGCGATCGCGGTGTCGATGTCGGCGACCGTCGCCACGCCGCGGTCCACGAGCGAGTACGCCTCGCGCCACAGCGCGGCCTGGAGCCGGTTGGCGATGTGGCCGGGCAGTTCGTGCCGCACCCGGATCGGCTTCTTGCCGACCGCGGTGTAGAAGGCGAGAGCGGCCTGGACGGCGGATTCGTCGGTGCGTTCGCCTGGCACGACCTCGACGAGCGGGATCAGGTGCGGAGGGTTGAACGGATGGCCTACCAGGGCGCGTCCGGGGTCCTTGGCGCATTCGCGGGCGAAGGTGCTCGCCCCCATCCCGGACGAGCTGCTGGCCAGCACGACCCCGGGCCGGGCGGCGGCGTCGAGGCGGGCGAAGAGGCCGCGCTTGACGTCCTCGCGCTCGGGGCCGTTCTCCTGGACGAAGTCGGCGGCATCGGCGGCTTCGGCCGGGTCGGCGGTGAACGCCAGGCGGTCGGGGCTCGCACCCTCGGCCAGTCCGGCGTCGGCGAGCAGCGGCCAGTGCGCGGCGACGTCGGCGCGCAGCCGCTCCTCGGCGCCCGGAGCCGGGTCGGTGGCCACCACGTCCAGGCCGTGCGCCAGGAAGTGCGCGGCCCAACTGGCGCCGATGACGCCGGTCCCGACCACCGCGACGCGGGACACGCCCGCGGCGGTGTTCATCGGCCCTGCCGTTCCGCCGCGATCGCCAGGAAGGCGTCCAGCGCGGTCGGGTCGGCGAGCGTGTCGGGGCCGATGACGTCGGCGACGTCGGCCCCCAAGAGGATGCGCTTGACCGGGAGTTCGAGCTTCTTGCCGGTGCGGTTGCGGGGGATGACCGGCACGGCGGTGACGGAGTCCGGGATGTGCCGCGGGGACAGTGCGCCGCGCAGTTCGCGGACGATGCGGCCGCGGAGGGCGTCGTCCAGCCCGCCTTCGGCGGGGACCACGAAGAGCAGCAGCTCGCCGTTGCCGCCCGCCGGGTCCTCGACGTGGACCACGAGGCTGTCGGCGATGCCCGGGATCTCCTCGACGACGCTGTAGAACTCGGCGGTGCCCAGGCGCACTCCGCCGCGGTTGAGGGTGGCATCCGAGCGGCCGGCGATGACGCAGCTGCCGTTCTCCCCGAACCGGGCCCAGTCGCCGTGCCGCCAGATGCCGGGATACGTGTCGAAGTAGGCGTCGCGGTACCGGGATCCGTCGCTGTCGCCCCAGAAGCCGAGGGGCATGGACGGCATCGGCGAGGTGATCACCAGTTCGCCGAGCTCGCCGACGACCTCGTTGCCCCCCTCGTCGAAGGCCGCGGCCGCGACGCCGAGCGCCGGGCCGGAGATCTCGCCGGTCCACACGGGCTGCCAGGGACCGCCCTGCACGATGCCGCTGCACACGTCGGTGCCGCCACTGCCGACGTTGAGCAGGACGCGTGCGCCGAACTGCTCGTGCACCCAGCGGTAGCCCTCGGGCGGCAGCGGGCTGCCGGCGGCGCCGATGACGCGCAGCGCGGACAGGTCGTACGCCTTGGCGGGTTCGAGGCCGGCCCGGCGGCAGGCCATCAGGTAGCCGGGGCTGGCGCCGAGCAGCGAAGCCTTGGTCTCGGCCGCGATGCGCCACTGCGAATCGAGCTCGGGATAAAGGGGGTTGCCGTCCATGAGGACCGGGCTTGCGCCCACGAGCAGGCCGGAGACCAGCGCGTTCCACATCATCCACGCGGTCGTGCTGAACCACGCCATGCGGTCGCCGGGGCGCAGGTCCCAGCTGAGCGCGTGGTTCTTGAGGTGCTCCAGAAGGATGCCTCCGTGGCCGTGCACGATGGCCTTGGGGCGGCCGGTGGTGCCGGACGAGAAGAGCACGTAGAGCGGGTGGTCGAACGGGACGGGGTCGGCGGCAGGGCCGGCCGGGCCGGTCGGGTCCCCCGGGGCGGCGGGCGCCGCGAGCAGGTCGTCCCAGACGACCGCGTCGGCGAGTGCGCCCGGTCCGTAGGGGACGGCGACGACAGCGCGCAGGGACGGCAGCCCGGCGCGGATCTCGTCGACGGTGGCGACGCGGTCGATGTCCTTGTCGCCGTACCGGTAGCCCGGCACCGCGAGGAGCACGCTCGGCTCGATCTGCGCGAACCGGTCCACGACGTTGCGCGCGCCGAACTCCGGTGCGCAGCTTGCCCAGACCGCGCCGATGCTCGCGGTGGCGAGGAACGCCACGACGGTCTCGGGCAGGTTGGGCAGGTAGGCGACGACCCGGTCGCCGCGCCCGACGCCGAGGCGCTGCAGGCCGGCCCGGGCGCGGGCGACCTGGTCGCGCAGCTCGCCCCAGGTGAGTTCGATGCGCTCGCGGGTCTGCGAGTACGCGATGAGCGCGGTCGCGGTGTCGGACGCGCCGGCACCGCGCAGCGCGTGCTCGGCGTAGTTGAGGGTGGCCCCCGGGTACCAGCGTGCACCGGGCATGGTGCGGTCGGCGAGCACGCCGCCGGTCGGCGGCGTGGCGAAGCGCACGCCGAAGAAGTCCCGGATGTCGTCCCAGAACTGCTCCGGCTGCGCGACCGACCACGCGTGCAAGGCCTGGTAGTCGGGGAACTCGACGGCGCGCCTGGCGGCGACGTGCCGGACGAAGCGGCCCAGTTCGGTGGTGTCGAGGAAGTCGGCTGCGGGCGCGCGCAGCAGTTCGGGTGCGTCGTGCGCGGTCACGGCCGGCCCACCTTCCCGGCGCGCCCGTCCAGGAAGGCGCGCATGCGGGTCTTGGCGTCGTCGCTTCCGGAGGCGACGGCGGCCATCAGGGATTCGAGCAGGTAGCCCTCGGCCGGGTTGGCCTCGGCGATGCGCGGCAGCGCCTGGAGCACGGCGTAGTTGCTGATCGGGGCGTTCTCCGCGATGCGCTCGGCGAGTTCGAGCGCGCGTGCCAGGCCCTTGCCGCCGTCGACGAGGTACTGCGAGAGGCCGAGCCGTTCGCCCTCGGCGGCGTCCACCACGCGGCCGGTGAGCATCATGTCGGCCATGCGGTGCACGCCGATCAGGCGCGGTACTCGGACTGAGGCGCCGCCGCCCACGAAGAGGCCGTGCCGGGCTTCGGGCAGCGCGTAGAACGTGCTCGGCTCGGCGACCCGGATGTGCGCGGCGCAGGCCAGTTCCAGGCCGCCGCCGACGACCGCGCCCTTGAGGACGGCGACGACGGGGACGGTGCCGTGTTCGATCGCGTCGAACGCGCGGTGCCACATGCGGGAGTGCTGCAGCCCTTCGAACGTGTCGCGGTCGCCGAGTTCGGACAGGTCCAGTCCGGCGCAGAAGTGGTCGCCTTCGGCGTCCAGGACGATCGCCCGGACGTCGGCGGGCGGGGCGGCGAAGAAGGCGCCGAGGCCCTGCACGGTGGCGTCGTCGAGGGCGTTGCGCTTGGCGGCGCGGGCGATCCGCACGACGGCGACCGGGCCGTGCCGTTCGAGCTGCAGGGACGCGGGCAGGGCCGGCCCGGTGCCGTTCGGCGTTCCGGTCGGTGTCGCGGTCGCGGTCCCGGTCGAGGGGATCCGAGGGGCGGCGGGGTGGTTCACAGGTTTCCTTCCGGGGCGGCGAGTCCGGCCGCCCGGGCGCGCAGCTCGACCCGGCGGATCTTGCCGGTGGCGTTGGCCGGGAGTTCGGTGACGAAGACGAGGTACTTGGGGATCTTGTAGCGGGCCAGGTTGGCTTCGAGGTGGGTGCGTACGGCGGCTTCGTCGATGTCGGCACCCTCGCGGACCTGCAGGTACGCGGCGCCGACCTCGCCCCAGCGGGCGTCCGCGACGCCGACCACGCCGGCGTTGGCGATCTCGTCCAGTTGCAGCAGGACGGCCTCGACCTCGGCGGGGTACACGTTCTCCCCGCCCGAGATGATCATGTCCTTGACCCGGTCGGTGACGGTGGCCCAGCCGTCGGCCCCGACCGCGAGCAGGTCGCCGGTGCGGAACCAGCCGTCCACGAATGCCTCGTCCGACACGCCCGGCCGGTCCCAGTAGCCCTGGAACACGTGCGGCCCGCGGACCAGCAGCTCGCCCGGAGCCGCCGGTCCGGGTGCGCCCGCCTGCTCTGCCGGGCCGGGTTCCCCGGCCGGCGCGACGACGCTCCCGTCGCGCAGCATTGCCACGTCCGTGAAGAAGTGCGGGACGCCCACCGAAACCGGGTGCTCGGTCGCCCCTTCGGGCGGGGCCATGTAGACGCCGGGGGAGGCCTCGGTCATGCCGTAGCCCTGCTGGAGGCGCACGCCCCGGTCCAGCCAGGCCCGCGCGACGCGCTCCTGCACGGGCGAGCCGCCGTACACGACGGTGACCAGCGAGGACAGGTCGGCGGCCGGCCAGTACGGGTGCTCGCACATCATCTGGAGCATGGTCGGCACCGCCGAGAAGCTCGTGATGCGGGCTTCGCCGATGCGCCGCAGGATCTCCCCGACGTCGAACTTGGCGACCGGCTCGACGCTGCCGCCCTTGAGGAACGTCGGCAGGGTGATCTGCCCCAGGCCGGTGGCGTGGAACAGCGGCGAGATGCACAGCGCCCGCTCGTCCGGCCGGATGTCTATGTGCGCGAGCTGGTTGACGGTGTTCCAGGTCAGATTGCCGTGGCTGAGCACGGCCGCCTTGGGCCGCCCGGTGGTCCCCGACGTGTAGAGCAGCACCGCCGGGTCCTCCATAGCGACCCCCGGCACCCGCTCCGGCGGCGCCGAGTCCGCGACCGCCGCCTCGAAGGCGGGACCTGCCGGGATCCGCACCCGCACGGTCTCCGGCAGCGGCTCCGCGGCCGCCAGCAGCGCATCGGCGTCCGGGCTGTGCACGAGCACCGAGCTGCCGGAGTCGGCAAGCATGTAGCGGATCTCCGGCCCGGACAGCCGGAAGTTCAGCGGCACGGCGATGGCGCCGAGCAGCCACGCCGCGAAGAAGGTCTCGAACGTGCTTGCGGCGTTCACCCCCAGGTACGCCACCCGGTCTCCGTGCCGCACGCCCTGCGCGGCCAGGTGCCCGGCGAGCCGCGCGGTGCGGTCGGCCAGCACGGCGTACGTCCGGCTGCGGTCGCCCTCCACGAGCGCGACGGCCTGCGGCGAGATGCGGGCCCGGCGGGCCGGCCAGGTGCCGAGCCCGAAGTTGGCAGCGGTGCCTTCAAGTGCGGTGTTCATCGAGGGTTCCTCCGCGTCCAGGCATTGACAGGAACCCTTATATCAAGTTTCCGTACATTGGTCACGGCCCGAGGCTCCCCGGCAGGGGCATGCGAGACTCTGGGCGCACATGGCGGTGCCCAGACGAGGAGCGGCAGATGGCAGCACAGGGCAACACCGGCACCACCTCGGCGGAGGCCGCCCCGCCGCTTCTGCTCTATGCCGTCAAGCAGGTCGAACTCGCGGTCCGGGCCCACCTGGAGGAGGTGCTCCGCCCTACCGGCGTGACCACCCCGCAGTACACCGCGCTGACCGTCCTGGACCGCCACGAAGGCCTCACCAGCGCCGAACTGGCCCGCAACTCCTTCGTCACCCCGCAGGCCATGCGCGACGTCGTCGCCGCCCTCGAAAACCGCGGCCTCATCGCCCGCCACCACGACCCGGCCCACCGCCGCCGCCTGCTCATCACGCTCACCCCGGCCGGCACCGCCCTCCTGGCCGCCACCCACGACGCCGTCGACGCCCTGGAGGAACGCATGGTCGCCGGCCTCACCGCCGCCGAACGCCGCGCCTTCCGCGACTACCTCAACCGCGCCCGCACCGCACTCGGCGGCACCCCGGCCCAGTAACCGCCCGCGCGGCAGCCCCGCTGCGCCGCACAGCGCTGCGACCCGCGGTGCGGCGACCCGCGGTGCAGCGGCTCACGGTGCGGACGGCCGGGCCCGGACCACGGCCTGGTCCCCGCGCGGGCCGAACAGGTGCAGGATTTCCACGGTGTCCGCGTCCGCCGGGCCGAACCAGTGCGGCTCGGCGGTGTCGAACTCGGCCACCTCGCCGGGCCGTAGCGTGAACTCCTGCGCCCCGAGAATGAGGCGCAGGCGGCCGGCCAGCACGTACAGCCACTCGTAGCCCTCGTGGGTGACCAGCTCGGGCGGCCGGGGCGACAGCACCTGCTTGAAGACCTGGACGCGGCCCGGGTATTGCGTCAGCGGGACCAGTACGCTCCCGCGCTTCTTCTGCAGCGGGCGCAGGTGCACGCGGGGGTCGCCGCTGGCCGGTGCGGCCACCAGTTGGTCGAGCGTGACGCGGTGCGCCCGGGCCAGCGGGATGAGCAGGTCCAGCGTCGGGCGGCGGCGTCCGGCCTCCAGCCGCGACAGCGTGCTCACCGAGATCCCGGTCGAGGCCGCGAGCGCTTCGAGCGTCAGCCCCCGGCCGGTGCGCAGTCTGCGCAGCCGCGGCCCGATGGCGTCGAGAATCCGCTCCAGCTCCACGTCGTCGCTTCCGGTGTCCATGAGGCCCATTTTGCAGTCTTCGCAAAAACGCTGGGCCGCGGGCACCGCCCGGAACCACCCTGGCCAGGCACTGTTCCCGGACCCCAGAGGCAGCCCATGGCCACGATGACACTCCCCGCCGAGCCCATCCTGAGCGCGCGCCGGCGCTGGACGGTCCTGGCCGTCTGCTGCCTGAGCATGTTCCTGGTGGGACTGGACACCACCATCGTCAACGTCGGCCTTCCGGCCATCGGGCGCGACCTGGGCACCGACACGCGCGGCCTCGAATGGACCGTGGACGCCTACACCCTCGTCCTCGCCAGTCTGCTGGTCTCCTCCGGCGCACTCGCCGACCGTTTCGGCCGCCGCCGGATCTTCCGACTCGGGCTCGTGGTGTTCGGCGCCGCGTCGCTGGCATGCGCGGCCGCCCCGTCCGCAGGCGTCCTGATCGCGGCCCGCGCCGTCCAGGGGATCGGCGCCTCGATGCTCAGCCCCGTCGCACTCGCGATCGTGGTGAACGCCATGCCGGACCCCAAGGAGCGGGCCCAGGCGATCGGCATCTGGGCGTCGGTGTTCGGCCTGAGCATGGCGGCGGGACCGCTCACGGGCGGCGCGCTGCTGGACGGGCTCGACTGGCGGGCGCTGTTCTGGATCAACGCCCCGGTCATCGCGGGCACGCTGGTGCTGACCGCGCTGTTCGTCCCGGAATCCCGGGCGCCGCGGGCCCGGCGGCTCGACCTGCCGGGCCAGATCCTGCTGACCGCGGTCCTCGCCCTTGCGGTCGGCATCCTCATCGAAGGACCGCGCATCGGCTGGACGTCCCCGGCCGCGCTCGCCGCGTACACGGGAACGGCAGTCGCCGCTGCGGGGTTCGTACGCGTCGAGTCCCGTCGCCGCGAGCCCCTGATGGACCTGGAGCTGTTCCGCCGACCGGCGTTCACCGGCGCGGTCGTGGGAGCGGTCGCGGTCTTCGTCGCCCTGAACGTGACGCTGCTGCTGAACACGCTCTACCTGCAGCAGACCCGCGATTGGACGCCCCTGGCCGCCGGCGCGGCCACCCTGCCGCTGGCGGCAGGCGCGACCATCTGTGCTCCCTGGTCCGGCCGCATGGTCGGCCGCACCGGCCCGCGCCTGCCGCTGCTCCTCGCGGGCGGCTTCATGGCCGCCGGGGGCTTGTGCCTGGTGGGCCTCACCGCGCACACGAACGTGGCCGTCCTGCTTGCCGCGTACGCGCTCATCGGCATCGGCTTCGGCTTCGCCAACGCCCCGATTACCAACACCGCGGTGAACGGCCTGCCCCCTGCGCGCGCCGGCGTCGCCGGCGCCATCACCTCCACCGCCCGCCAACTCGGCTCCGCCATGGGCATCGCCATAGCCGGCGGCCTTGTCGCCTCCCGTCCCCCCGAAGACCTCGCCGAAGCCTCCCGCCCCGGCTGGTACCTGGTCGCCACCTGCGGCCTACTCCTCGCCGCCCTGGCCCGCACCACCCAGCGTCAACGGCCTCGGCCGGCGGTCACGACCCCTTGGGCTCGTCGCCGCGCAGCGAGTCCTTGACGCCTTCCGCCCGTTCGCGGAACGCCTCCGAGGCTTCCTTTACCTTGCCTTTGGCCTGGTCGGTCTCGCCTTCGCTTTCCAGGCGCTTGTCTCCGGTCGCCTTGCCGGCGACCTCCTTGGCCTTGCCGGTCAGCTTGTCCTTCGCACCGTTGCTCATCTGCTCATCCCTTCTGTGCACCGGAGGTCGGTCCGCATGAGCTGCCGCGCGGCGTGTCGACGCCGCCCGGGCCGGTTGCGGTCCAGCCGTGCGGCTACCCGCCCGGTCGGCGTGAAACCGGGCACGGCCGCCAAGATCAGCGGAGTTGCGAAGAACGCTGCCGTGGCCGACCATCGGCCCGCGACCGACCGGGCGGGCGGGGTTCGGCCGTACCGGTGACTTCGTACGGCCGCCAAGGGCGGCGAGGTTTGTCGTGGTGACGGCGGGGAGAGTGGCGTGGGGTTGACCGGATCAAGGCTCTACGTCCTCGGGGAACGCCATGGCTCAGCTCGTCGACATCAATTCCGCATCCGAGGCGACGCTGGCGGCCCTGCCCGGCGTCGGGGACACGATCGCCGAGAGCATCGTCGCCTTCCGCGAAGCCCATGGACCCTTCGCCGCGGTCGAGGGCCTGCTGCGCGTCGACGGTTTCACCGAGAGCCTGCTCGCGCGGCTGCGCCGCCGTATCACCGCGGAGCCGCCGGCCTTCCGCACGCCCGCGCGCGAAACGGTCGACGTGCAGCTCGTACAGGCGTCCGGCACCGGTGACTTCACCGGGCACACGGTCTCCGTCACCGGCGTCCACAGCAATGGCGAAGGCGGCGTCGGCGACGTGCCGTTCGCGGCGTACGGGCAGGCCGCGGCCGACGGCACGGTCACCCTCGACATCCCGGCCCGCGCGGGGCTGGTCGGGGACGTGAGCATCGCGGCCGGCGCACCCGACGGCGAGATCCTCGCCCGCAAGGAGACCGCGGGCCCGACCTTGCCGCAGTCGGTGCAGCTGACGTTGGATGCGCGCGTGCCCGGCACCACGCAGCCCAACAAGGACCCGGGCGCCGGGCGGCCCACGCGGGTGCGCGGCCGGGTGATCGACTCGGCCGGCCGCCGCCAGGCCGCCGGGCTGCAGGTGGTGCTGTGGGGCGCGACCGCGCAGAACCCGGCCCAGGCCGACTACCGCGCGCTGACGGTGGCCACCACGGACAACCGCGGGCATTTCGGCGGCCCGTACCCGGTGGCCGTGTTCACCGATGCGCATGCCACGGTCGGCATCGACGACGACGCCGTCAAAGTGCCCGTGCACCTGGAAGCCGGCGGGCAGTTCCCGGAAACGGTGCTGCTCGTGGTCGACCTGCCGCAGCCCGAGGACGAGGAGGACTGCTCCTGCCACAGTCCCGCCTCTGCTCCGCGCCTCCCGGACGCCGTCGACCTGGCCCGCGCCGACGGCACGTTCTCCTCCGATGCCGGGATGGGCCGCTGCGTCGACTTCACCAAGCCGGACCGGACCTTGGAGGAGTACGGCTTCAGCTACCTGGTCCGCACCACCGAACCCGAGATCCGCGGTCTCGTCCTGGAAGAGCCCGTCAAGGTCCCCGGCCACAAACTCAACCCGTACATCAGGGACTTCGCCAAGCTGGCGAACGAACTGGCAGCAGAGGAAGCGCGCCGCGGCGCCGGGGACGAGCCGGCCGCGCGGGACGTACGCGAAGCCGGCGGCGCGGGAGGATCCGGACTCCGCACGCTCTCCGGGCACGCCGCCCTGGGCGCGGCCGCGATCGCCGGCTCGGCTGCGGCCCCGAACGCCCCCGAGGCCGCCGAAGCGACCGAGACCGCGCTGATCGACGCCGCCACGCTCCGCGGGCTCATGCGCGACCCCGGCAGCTCACCGCTCGACGCGATCCGGACCGCCGCGCAGCTCACCCGGTACGCCGACCTGCGCCGCTACCTCGGCGCCGCGGCGGCGCGCCCCCCGGGGCGCCGGCCGCTGACCGCCGAGGACAGCGTGGACTGGGACGACGACCCGACCGTCTTCCAGGCCGCCACCATCGCCCACGGGCACATCCTGCGGTTCAAGCAGGAGTGGGTGGCCGACGGCTACTCGATGGGCAATCTGCTCTACAGCCTTCCCCTCGCCCCGGGCCAGCGGAAGCAGATCGCCGTCGTCGACTGGGAACGCCGCGAGACGACCGCCGAGACCGGGTTCCGCGAGTCCCGCGACAACCTGGAGGCGAGCCTCACCCGCGACCGCGACATCAACGAGATCATCTCCGGGACCCTGCAGGAGTCGACGCGCGGCGGGTCGTCGTCCTCCTCGGGCAGCATCGCCGCCGGACTCGGCATCGCGGCGATCGTGCCGCCGGTCGGCGGCCTCCTCGGAGTCGGCGGGGGCTCCTCCAGCGCGGACAGCTCCTCATGGCAGGAGTCCTCGCGCTCGACCGCAGCCAGCGCGCTCAACCAGCTCCGCGACCGCACCCTGCAGGCCGCCTCGTCGGTCCGTACGCAGCGCACCTCGGTCGTGCACACCGTCGCGCAGGGCGAACGCGTCGTGGCGACCACCGAGTCCGTCGCCAACTACAACCACTGCCACGCGCTGACCATCCAGTACTTCGAGGTGCTGCGCCATCTCCTGGTCCGCGAACGGCTCGTCGACGTCCAGGAATGCCTCCTGGTCCCGCTGCCCATGTCGTGGTTCACCGCGGACAAGGCGCTGCGCTGGCGCAGCACGCTCGCCGAGGCGACGCCCGCTGCGCTGCGCGGCGGGTACGCCGCCCTCGACCGCATCCGCGCCGCGTACGCCGGCAGCGACCTGCCCGCCCACCGGTACGCGGACGAGAACCTCGTCACCGTCTCCGGCGAGCTGAACATCCGCTTCCAGCTGGCCCGGCCGCGCGACACCGACGACAAGTTCGACCCGGACGAATGGGAGCCGCTGCGCCGGCTCTTCGGATTCACCCCGCAGGACTTCTACGACCAGTACCTCAAGGGACAGCAGTTCAAGGACCGCGTGTTCCTGGAGCAGCTCGGCCCGAAGATCGCCGCGTCCGTCGCCCGCGCGCTCCGGGTGGAGGCGCTCCGCGACGACGACACGCCCGTCGACCTCGGCATCGACCCCACCCTCGTCACCCGCTTCGGCAACGACCAGAGCCTGTTCGTGTCGCTGCGCATGAGCCGATCGCTGCCCGCGGTCATGCGGTCCGCCATCAAGTCGGTGCGGATCTCCGCCCAACTCGGCCTCGCCGGGCTGCCGTTCCTCGGCGAGATCCTCCCGGCCGGCTCGCGGGTCATCGTCGAGTCCGGCACGCTGCGCTACCGCACCGCGCATCTGTCCTCGACGCTGTTCGGCGACGCGTCCATCCAGAACGACCTGACCGGCTACGACCACGTCCGCATCGAGACCCCGCTCAACCGGCAGGAGATGCGCAACCCGCGCGAGGAGGACAAGGAACTCGTCCGCAAGCTCCTCGCCCACCTCAACGAGAACATCGAGCTCTACCACCACCACTTGTGGTCGCGGATGAGCGACGCCCGGCGGTTCATGCTGCTGGACGGCGTCGAGGCGCCCAACAGCGGCGGCCGATCGGTGGCCAGCGTGGTGGAGAACGAACTGATCGGCATCGTCGGCAACAGCCTCGTGCTGCCCGTGGCCCGCGGCTTCCACCTGGACCCGACCTTCCGGCAGGACGCCAAGAAGCCGGTCGACCTGCTCGAGCACTACCAGCCCAACACGCCCATCGAGCCGACCCGGATCGCCGTCCCCACGTCCGGGGTCTACGCCGAGGCGGTGATGGGCGCCTGCAACTCCTGCGAGGAGCAGGAGGAGAACCGCTTCTGGCGCTGGCACGAGGTGCCGATCCCGGACGCCCCGCCGCAGATCCTGCCCACCTCGACGGACACCCGCCGCGCCCTGCCCGCCGATGTGTCGCCCGCCGACTTCCCGCAGCCGATCATCGCCATGCAGAACGCCCCCGCCGCACCGGACCCCACCGGCGTCGGCGCCGCACTCACCCTCCTCGGCCAGGCCGGCGCCTTCCGCGACATGGCCGGGCTGGAAGGCACCCAGAAGAACGCCGCGGCCGCCCTGGAGCAGGCGTTCACCACCGCGACCGCCTTCGGCACCAAGGCCGCCGACCTCGCGCTGCAGGCGAAGATGAGCAAGGACATCGACAAGGCCCTCAAGACCATCAAGACCGCCAAGGCCGAAGGCCTGATCGGCGACCGGCAGGCGGCCGAGCTCACCGGCACCGCGATCCGCGGAATGGTCGGCGCGGGCGCCACCAACCCCCAGTCGGCGACGACGACGGGCGAGGTCAAAGAACTCGCCGACAGCGCGGGCGAGAACAATGCGTCCGTGTCGGTCACCCGGCCCACCGGGGAGAAGATCGACGTCGACGCCCGCCCGCTGGCGATGCCGGGCTCCAACCCGCCGCACGACGCGGGCGTACCGCCGCTCCCGGCGGGTGTGCCGCAGGCCGACGTCCAGATCGAGATCACCGGCGGCATGCACACTCTCGACCCGCTGAGCTCCGGCCCGCCGGCCGAGTTCGTCTTCACCATCAAGGACCTGACCAGCATCACCGCCGACAAGGCCACCCTGTCGCTCAACGACGGCAACGTGACGGTGTACGAGCAGGTGCTGCCGCAGTCCTTCCTGTCCACCGGCCGGTACGTGTGGCACTGGGACGGGCGGAACATGCAGGGCATCTTCGACGGCGAGACACTTCGCCGCCAACTGCACCTGATGCTGGACTTCGAGTACCAGGGCGCCAAGACGATCGACAAGCTCGTCACCCTCGACAACCGCGCCAACGCCGGCTGGACGAGCGCCAAGGTGGACAAGGCGGCGAAGCGGATCGCGGTGGACGTGTACGTCGACTGCCAGAACGAGGACAGCCTGCCGCAGGCGACGTTCGACAAGCTCCGCGGCCTGGTGATCAGCGGCATCGGGAAGTACTGGTCGCGGCAGGTCACGTACGCCGGGTCCACGTACACCGTGCAGGTCACCGCCAACCAGCGGAACTACGCCGCCGAAGACCTCGACCTGTACATCGAGACCGGCTCGGGTTACCGCCGCAGCCACAACTCCGGGATCATCGACGCGTCGATCTTCTACAACAAGGGCTTCTTCGGCGGCATGAACGCGAACGCCGACAGGGACTACGAGATCACCGCCGCCCACGAGTTCGGCCACGCCATTCTGGAGGCGTGGGGCGGCAAGGCGCTCTCGTGGGGCCACAAGGGCACGGTGAACGCCAACCCGTTCAAGTTCTGGAACTTCCAGGACCCGTCGCCGAGCGCCACCGCGTACCCCGCCACCGGCGAGATCGACCTGATGAAGTATTACACCGGCAGCGAACCCGCCGACTACGCAACCCGCGTCATCGCGGCCGAGGACGACGTCCTGCGCCTGATCGGGGTCACCTCGGTCACGCTGCGCATGCCGTGACCCGCGGTGGACATGCGCTTGAAAATTCGCTTGAACGTTCGATTGTTCACGGGATGTTCGAGGCTGCCGTGATCCCTGGAAGCCGGGCCCGCACCATGCGGACCATGGGAACGCCCATGGTCCGCATGGTGCGCTCGACAGAAACGGGGATCTGCGTTGACGAACGGACATGTGCCCCGCCGGGCCCTCGCCTCAGGGCTGGCCGGCGTCGTGATGGCGGTCGCGGTGGGGGCCACCGGGTGCGGTGACGACGGATCGGGCGGCGGGAAGATCACCCCGTGGTCCGCCGTGATCGACGGTTCGCGCCCCAGCGACCCGGTGCTGGGCGACGGCGCGGTGTACGTCGCGTACGAACTCCCGAACCACCAGGGGCGGGTCGTGGCGATGGAGGCGGGCAGCGGCAAGGTCCGCTGGAGCGTCCCGCTGGCCGGCCTCGGATCGGGCACCAGGCCGGTGGTCGCCGGCCGCACCCTCCTCGTGAACAACACCGGCGGGGTCTACGCGCTGAACACCGCCACGGGGGAGACGCGTTGGAAGTACGAGGACGGCATCTACGGGAACATCGGCCATCCGGGCGTGATCGGCGAGACGGTCGTCTTCGGCAGGGAACCCGACGGCCTCAAGGCCGTCGACCTGGCCACCGGCAAGGACAAGGGCGAGTTCGGGGAAGGGGACTCCTACGACTTCGCGCCGACCGGCCAGGGCGACCTGATCATCGCGGTCGGCTCGGAGTCGACCGGAGTCGTGGCCTTCGACGCGAAGACCTTCGAGGAGCGCTGGCGGCACAAGGTGGCCAGTGAGCCGCAGCAGGCCCCGTCGGTGGACGGCAACGTCCTGTATGTCAACGCGAACAGCGAGGGGGTCTACGCCCTCGACGCGGCCACCGGGGACGAGAAGTGGCACACCGACGTGTCCGTGGAGAGCGAAGCCCAGCCCATCGTCGGCAACGGCACCGTGTACATCGGCGGGGGCAGCACCAGCTCCACGGAGCTGTACGCCCTGGACGCGGCCACCGGCAAGGTGCGCTGGAAGTCCGAGGTATCCGGCGACCCCAGCAAGTCGCCCGAGGTCATCGCGGCCGGCTCAGGGGACACCGTGTACGCCGGGAACCGCTCCCGCGCACTGTTCGCCTTCGATCCGGCGAAGGGCACCTCGAAGGGCACGATCACCCTGGCCGGCGAGCCCATATCGGCGCTCGCCGCGTCGCGAGCCGGGGTGTACGTGATCCTGCGGGACCCGACCGGCGAATTCGTCCTGGTCGCCCTCGACGGCCGGACCTCCGCGGCCCCGACCGGCCGCAAGACCTGACCGGCGGGACAGGAGGGACGGTCAGGCGACCGCTGCGGCGGCGAGCGGCCGGAACCTGAGGCCCAGAGCCTCGTAGGTGCGCCGGGCCGGGGCGTTGTCCGACTCCACCATCAGGGCGACGCGGCCGTGCGCATCCAGCAGTTCCGCGACGACGAAGGCGCAGACAGCCGCCCCGAGGCCGGTGCCGCGGGCCTCGGGGCGGACCGTGACACCGCTGAGCAGGGCGACATCCGGTGCGGACCAGGCATCCGCGGCCACCGCGGCGAGCGAGCCGCGTGCGTCGCGGATGCCGGCCCAGCGGGTCACGCCAGGGGTGCCGGGCCGCGCGTGGGAATCCGGGAAGCCGGCCTCGACCAGGTCCGCGATCTCGGCGTCGGCGTGCGGCGCGAGCCACCTGGCACGGTCGCCCCGAGGCGCCACCGGGCCCTCGGCGCCGCGCTCCATCCAGCCGAACGTGCCGGCGACCGCCAGCGCGGGGATGCGGTCGGCCAGCAGCCGGATGGTCTCCGGTTCCCCGAGCGGCCGGTACGTCGGGCCGACCTCGTCCAGCACCGCGGAGACGAGTGCCACGAGCGCCGCGGGGTCGCCGTGCACGGCCAGCCGGTCCCGGCAGGCCAGCGAGGGACCGGCGACCGCGACGGCGCTGCCGTCCTCGGCCGCCCACGCCCGGGCCCCGGCCTGGGCGGCCCACATGCACAGGCCGTCGCCGCCGGTGAGCTCGGCGACGTCGGCGAGCGTGATCTCGTGGTGCATGGCGGCAGCGTACGTCGCGGCTCCCCGCGCCGGATCACCGGGGACAAGTCGGGCAAATGGCGGGCGTACTGTGCGGCAGGACCGCCCGGCACGCGCAGGGTTCCGTCAGACCGTTTGCCGCAGGGTGGTGAGCGCATTCTCGGCGAGCGCGGCCAGGTGCGAGAACGCGGGGAACTCGCGGTAGGTCACCCGGGCCAGGAATTCGATGAGCGTCGCCGTGGCATCCGCCACCGTGCACCGGTCGGCGCCGACCGCTTCCCGCAGGATCACGACGGCTTCCGCAGGCTCCACGGACTCCTCGGACAAGTACACGAGGACCGCTTCCACGCCCTCGTCGCGGAGCAGCTCGCGGGCCCGGGCGATCCATGAGCCGAGATACCGGACCCGCCGCGTGTAGCCGTCGCCGGGCGGGACCACGGCGCTTTCCGCGAACGTGGGGGCCAACGCGGCGGCAAGGCGCCGGCCCAGCGATTCGGTGGAGTCCGTGATCTCCGGGTTGCTCTCGCGGAATCCGCGAACGTCCGGACGGGCCCGGAACAGGGCCTTCGGCTCGAACCTGCGTCCCGCCCATTGCGGATCGGTCGCGACGAGAGTCCGCATGAGCAGGTCGAGCGGGAGCGGCGTGGCCTCGGCGAGCAGCATCGCGTCGTACAGGTCTTTGCCGTCGGGACGTTGATCCGTCATCATCCAGAGCAGTTTCCAGGCCAGCGACTGCTCGGGGGTGGCAGCCAGAAGGCGGCAGGTGTCACCCGCGCCCCGGGCCGAGACCGCGGTCGGGCGGGGCTCCTCGGGCAAGGGCTCCTTGAACACGAAGTCGAGCCGGATAGCGCCCGCGAACGGCTCTTCGGCGTGCCAGGCGTCCCAGGGGAGCATCAGGCGCATGCCGGGCGCGCGGTCGTACGACCAGACCTCCTCCCGCCGCGCGGCGTCCCCGTCGATGCGCACGACGCCGCGGGCGGCCGCCACCGCAGCCGCAGCCGCGGCGATGTCGTCCAGCATGCGGGTGCTCCGAGGCTCGGCCGGGAGCCAGGTGTGCGGCGTCACGACGAAGTCGAGGTCCGCCGGTTCACGGGCGGCGTCGCCGTACCAGCCCTTGAGCAGGATGCTGCCGCGCAGCACGAGGTGGTCGGCCCAGCGCGAGTCGGCGACGGCCGCGAGCATGTCGTCAAGCGCCTGCCTACGTAGCTGCCGCCGCCGGGCGAGCAACTCGGCGTGGAAGCCGTCGGCGTCCTCGTCGGGAACGTCCCAGTAGCCGACCGTCGGAGAGCTGTCGTCCTGCGGCTCCGTCGGGCACGCGACCGAGGCGGACCAAGCCTCCCAATCGGACGCGTCCCACTCCGTCACCATGTGCTCTTCGGCCACGCTGCCGTTCAAATGACCCCGCCCCCTGCCTCCGCCTGCCGGCCGATCCGGCCGCGCCGAGATTTCCAGGCGCGACCGACAAGCGAGGAGATCTCCCGGCGGCAGGGGCAGGCCTTATGGCCACCACAGTGTGTCGACGACCGTGCCGGCGAGGTCGGCGCCTTCGGTGCAGGTCTTCATGCTCGGTTTGGTCCAGCCGCCGAATGGTGTGAAGTTCTTGAAGTTCGGTTCGCCGTCCGCGGTCGGGTCCCAGAGGCGGCAGGAGCTATGGCGGTCGGAGTTGCCGCAGATCGTGTTCCACTCCGAGGCGGTGGTGACGACGCCCGGGGTGATTCCCCGTTCGCGCAGGGCCTGCAGCCATTCCCCGATGAGGCGGGCGTTGGTCGTCGGGATACCGCCCCAATTCTCACTGTCCACGGAAATTGCGATCCATACGATGGGCTTGCCTTGCGGGAAAGGGATTTGGTCGATGAGATCGGCGAGACGCCGCGCCGCCCTGGTGGGGGGTGACGTTCACGAAGGTAGGAGTGGCGAGTAACTGGATGTCGACCACGCCGCCGGCGGAAGCGTCGGCGACGTTGAACGCGAGGTTGACATCGTTGCCTCCGTCCTTGCGGTGGGAACGCACGACTGCGGTCGTACCGGCCTGCTGTGTCAAGGCGCGGAAGGTGTCCGGGGACATTGGTGTCCCGTGCGGCATGAAGCCCTTGGTGACGAGCGCATCTGTGGATCCCATGCATGCTCCAAAGTGAGACGAAGGGATCGGCCATCCCGATCGGGCAGCCAACTACCCGAATATCACTAGGTGTTGCGGGCATGCCGAGTGTAGTCACCGGGCGAATCGCGAGCGTGTCGTATCGGCGTCAATGGCGCGATCTCGTTCTCTTTCCGCCGGCCCCGGCAGCAGCCGCTCGCGGTGTGGCGTCCCCCAGTCCGACCGCGGTTCCGGAGCGCAATTGGCGTCGACCGGCCGGCACCAGGCTTGCGGTACGTCTGCCACCACTCGCCGGTCGTCCGGTTCCGCGGACCGCGGACCGCGGACCGCGTAGGGTCATGCGCCGGGGATGTCGGCGAGGCGGGCCAGTTCGGCGTAGTGCTGATCGGGGCTGCCGAACATCAATGCGCTGCTCATGGCGCGCTTCACGTACAGGTGGGCGGGGTGCTCCCAGGTGAACCCGATGCCGCCGTGCAAGTGGAGGCTCTCCTCGGCGACGCGTACGGCGATGTCGCCGACGTGCGCCGCGGCCAGTGCGGCCGACAGCGGGAAATCGGCGGAGTCCTCGGCCGCGCAGGCCGCCGCGTAGCGTGCGGTTCCCCGGGCCGCGGCGAGCTCCGACCACAGGTCGGCGGCGCGGTGGCGCAGGGCCTGGAAGGAGCCGATCGGCCGGCCGAACTGGTGCCGGGTGCGGAGGTAGTCGACGGCGGCCTCGAACGCCGCCTCGGCGGCGCCGAGTTGCTCGGATGCCAGCAGCGCGACACCGGTGTCGACGGCATGCCGGAGAACGGCGACCGCGACGTTCTGCCCGGTCAGCGGACGGGCCTCGGCATCCTTCAGCACCACGGTGCCCAGTGGCCGGGTGGCGTCCAGGCAGGTCTCGCGCGTGACGGAGACGCCCGGGTCGGTGCTGCGGACCAGCAGCAGGTGCGGAGCTCCGTCGAGCAGTGCGGGAACGATCAGCAGCTCGGCCCGATCCGCCGCCAGGACGTGCGGAACGGTCCCAGTGAGCATCGCCGTACCGCCGGTACCCGCGCCGCGTGTGCGGACGCCGGTGACCGTGTCGGGGAACGCCGCAGTGGGTGCCCGATGGGCCGACACCGCAAGCGTCGCCGTCGTCGACCCGTCGGCGAGTGCCGCCAGGTCGCCGGCGACATCCGACTCCGCCCAGGGGCAGCAGCTCAGCAGGGCGGTCGTGGCGAGTACCGCGCTGGCCAGGTACGGGACCGGCGTGAGGAAGCGGCCGAGTTCCTCCAGTACGAGCGCGGCTTCGCGCTCGGTGGCCCCGGCGCCGCCGAAGCGCTCGGGGATCAGGAGGCCGGCCAGGCCGAGATCCTGGGCGAGGGTCTTCCAGAGGTCGTCGTCGTACGGCTGCTCGGGCGTGTCGAGCCGGGCCAACACCTTCTGCCAGGAGCTGCGTTCGCCGAGCACCGCGCGCAGCGTGGCGCGCAGGTCGTCCTCGACGTCGCTGTGGATGAGCGACGGAATGGGCTGGTCGGCCACGTGCGGGGTCGTCACCGGGGGACGTCCTTCCAGGGGAGCTTGGTGTCGGTGCGCGGTTCGCGGGGCAGGTCGAGCACCCGGTCGGCGATCACGCCGCGCAGGACTTCGTTGGTGCCGCCTTCGATGGAATTGGCGCGCGTCCGCAGGTAGTGGAAGCCGGCGTGGCGGACCTCCCCGCTGCCCGTCATCTCGCTGCGGCGGAACGTCCAGTCGTCGTAGCCGAGCGCGTCGGGGCCGGTGAGTTCGAGGTGCAGCCGGGAGATGTCCTGGGCGATGCCCGCGTATGCGAGCTTCGCCGCGGAGCCCTCCGGGCCGGGCTTGCCGGCGGCGTTCGCCTGGCGGGTGCGCTCGTTGCCGATCCGGGCCGCCTCGGCCCGCGCCCACAGGCGCAGCAGGCGGTGGTGCAGCCCCGGCGTGCGGAGTTCGGGCCGGTCCCGCCAGAGCCGCATGAGCTCCCCGAGCGGGCCGCCTTCGCGGGGTGCGGCGGCGCCGCCGATCGCCACGCGTTCGTTCATCAGCGTCGTGGTGGCGACCGTCCAGCCCTGGCCGACGTCGCCGAGCCGCATGGTGTCGGGGATCCTCACGCCGGTGAGGAACACCTCGTTGAACTCCGCCTGCCCGGTGGCCTGGCGCAGCGGCAGCACCTCGACGCCGGGGGCCTGCATGTCGAGGACGAAGTACGTCATGCCCCGGTGCTTGGGCTCCTGCGGGTCCGTGCGCGCCAGCAGCATCGCCCACCGGGCGTGGTGAGCCAGCGACGTCCACACCTTCTGCCCGTCGACCACCCACGCGTCCCCGTCGCGCACCGCCCGGGTGGCGAGCCCGGCCAGGTCCGAGCCGGCGCCGGGCTCGCTGAAGAGCTGGCACCAGACCTCCTCCCCGGTCCACAGCGGCCGCAGCAGCCGGGCACGTTGCCCGTCGGTGCCGTGCGCGAGGACGGTCGGGGCGCCCATGCCGAGGCCGATCGGGTTGCGCGCGAGGTTGAGGCGGGGCACGCCGGCCGCGGCCAGTTCCTCCTCGACGACCGGCTGCAGGGCACGGGAGAGGCCCAGACCGCCGCACCCGGCGGGCGCATGCACCCAGGCGAGTCCGGCGTCGAAGCGGTGGCCGAGGAACTCCCGCTGCGTCATGCCGGCCAGATCGTGCCGGGCGACGAGGTCGCGCACGCGGGCGCGTATGTGGTCGTGGTCTTCCAACGGGCTCTCCGGGGGTCGGGTCGGGCGCAGGGGAATCGGATGCAGGGGGAGTCGGGCGCAAGGGGAAGTCGGGCGCAGGGGGATCGGGTGCCGGACAACCGGCAGCGCCCTGACAGTCATACATGCATTGATGCATGACTACAAGGTGAAGACGCCGAGGACGACGAAGAGGCCGTGCGGTCGGTGACCGGCACGGCCTCTTCGCTCTGCGGTGGACCGCAGCAGCAGGGATTACTTCTGCAGGATGTGCACCGCCGCGCTCGACCCCAGCCCGATGACGTGGGTCAGGCCGACGCGCGCGCCGTCGATCTGCCGGTCGCCCGCCTCGCCGCGCAGGTGCGTGGCGACCTCGTAGACGTTGGCGATTCCCGTGGCGCCGATCGGGTGGCCCTTGGACTGCAGGCCGCCCGACACGTTGACCGGCAGGCGCCCGTCGCGCCACGGGGCGCCGGAGTCGAGGAAGTCGGCCGCGCCGCCGGGCTCGCACAGCATCAGGTTGTCGTAGTGCAGGAGTTCGGCGGTCGCGAAGCAGTCGTGGAGTTCGACGAGGTCCAGGTCCTCCGGCCCGATTCCGGCCCGTTCGTACGCCGCCGCGGCCGCGTTGCGCGTGCACGTCGACACATCCGGCAGGACCTGCCCGCCGGGCACGTACGGGTCGGAGGTGAGCACCGATGCGGCGATCTTCACCGCGCGCTTCTGCACGGCCAGGGGGAGCGTCGCCAGCCGGGCGGACGAGCACAGGACGACCGCTGCGGCGCCGTCGGTGTTCGCCGAGCACATCAGCGAGGTGTTCGGGTAGGAGATCATCGGGGCCGCCTTGATCTCCTCGAGCGAGAACCGCTTCCGGTACTGCGCAAGCGGGTTCAGCTCCGAGTGCGCGTGGTTCTTCTCGCTGATCTTGTAGAAGTGCTCGACCGACGCCTGCGGGTTCGCATGCAGGTACGCCATGCCCGCCTGGGCGAAAACGCTCGGCATGGTCTGCGAGCCGAGGATGCCCTCGGTGGGCATGACGTGCCCGTCGCGGCCGGCGGGGACGAA
This sequence comes from Yinghuangia soli, assembly GCF_021502675.1. Classification (GTDB taxonomy): domain Bacteria; phylum Actinomycetota; class Actinomycetes; order Streptomycetales; family Streptomycetaceae; genus Yinghuangia; species Yinghuangia soli. The sequence goes on along the minus strand of NZ_JAKFHA010000020.1, from coordinate 53,765 downwards.
CTCCTTCTTTGCGCCGACGGGCCGGGCCGCCGCGCCCAGCAGGCCCATCCCCGAGGTCTTCTCCACGCCCACGGCCAGCCCGAGCCCGGACTCGCCGGCGAGGATCGACATGTGCACCGTGCGCAGCGCGGTCGCACCGGTGGCACAGGCATTGGCGACGTTGTAGACGGGGATGCCGGTCTGGCCGATCTGCTTCTGCAGTTGCTGGCCGAGGCCCGCACCGGCGTGGAACAGCGAGCCGGCCGCGAGGATGTCCATGTCGGACATCGCGGTGCCGGCGTCGGCGAGCGCGGCCAAGGCCGCCTCGGCCGCGAGGTCGAGCGCGTCGAGGCTGTCGTGGCGGGCGAAGCGCGTCATGGACGCGCCGACTATCCATACGTGGTCGGAGGCCATGTCGGTCCCTTCTCGGCGGGTGTCGTGGCGGCTGCTGCGGCGCGGTCAGCCGCGCGGGGCGAACGCGTAGGCGACGGCTTCGACGCCGTTGTCGTCGGTGCCCGCGACGAACGTGGTCAGCCGCACGCCCATACCGAGGGCGACATCCTCCGGAGTCGGATCGACGCCGATGAGGTTGCCCGGCACGATCGGCCCGTCGTCGAGGCGCACGATCGCCGACACGAACGGCACGGCGACCCCCGGCGCGGCGCGGTGCACGATCGTGAAGGCGACGACCGACCCCTCGGTCGCCAGCGACTTATCCGCGAAGTCGGCCCCGCCGCAGGACGCGCACGCATTGCGGCGGGTGAGGAAGTCGGCGCCGCATCCGCTGCAGGCCACCGCTTTGAGCCGCGGCTCGGGTTCGAGCACCAGGTAGTCGACGACGGGGACTTGAGCGGGCATAGGGGCTCCTCGAAGCGGACGGGGCGGACGGGGGCGGACTGGAGGCGGACCGAAGGAGGGGAGTCACGGTCCTGTCGTCGGTTCGTCCGGGCCGAGCCCTTCGCTTTCGGCGCCCTTGGACCAGGCTTCGCCGAACCGCTCCAGCAACTCGCCGAGCATGGCGCGGTCCTGGGGCGTCCAGTCCTTGATGGCCCAGGCGATGTCGCGGCGGCCGACGGCTTGCGCGCGCTCGCATGCGGCGCGCCCCTCATCGCTCAGGTCGAGGAGGGAGATGCGGCGGTGGGACGGGTGTTCGGTCCGGGTGAGGAAGCCGTCCTCCTCCAGCGGGGCGACCTGCCGGCTGGCGGTGGACTGATTGACCCCGAGGTGGCGGGCCAGGTCCGTCACCGACAGCGGGCCGGTCCGCCGCAGAAGCAGCAGGATGGACACTCCGGAATCGTGCGTGTCGATGTCGGCGAGCCGCCGCAGCCGCCGGCGTGTGGCGGGCAGCCGGCTCATCGACGTGATCTGTCCGAGGAACGCCTCGATACGCCGTACTGCCGGGTCGTTCTCCGCTTTGCCTGCCACGGGCACAGTCATACGTGCATCAATGCATGAAAGCAAGCACACTGATGCGGCTTCCCCGGCTGGGCCCTGGCCGGCACGGCCCGCGCCGGCGCCACCCATGTGCTCAACCGCCCCTGAGGACATTCCGGAACGTCCACTTCGCGCGGCTGGCGTGCGGCCCGTACGGGGGTGGCGGGCGGCTCAACTAGTGTGCTGCGGGCGGGGAAGATCGTTTAGAGACAGGGGCTGTGGCCGATGCCGCGCAAGCACACCCTCGGCGTGGCGGTCGCGTCGGCTGCCGCACTTGCGATGCTTCTCGCCGGGTGTTCCGGCGGTGGTGATGGTGCCGCGAGCGCAGGGACGGGGGCCGCTGACCGGCCTGGGCAGGCGTCCGCGCCCGGCGACGGGAAGTCCTTCCAACCGGAGTGGCCGGGGCCCGCGTTGCCCGGGCTCGCGGCGAAGCCCTCATGGTCCATACCCCGCGGGGCCGGGGTCGGCACCGGGCCGAGTACCGAACTCGACAAGGTCGAAGTCGTGGGCAACGCCGTGGTGGTGCTGCAACAGCAGAGCACCCGACAGGACGGTGGCGGTACGTACCGGGCCGCGTTCTACGACGCCGCCACCGGGCAGATGCGCGCCACCGTTGACGTGCAGGGGACGGTGGCCGTCGAGACCTGGCGTGGCCGCCCCGCGCTGGTGGCGCGCGACGCGCGTACGGTGCCCGCCTCGGGCCTGAGCGCGTCGCGCGAGGCACGTGTCGTCACGGCGTTCGACGAGGACGGCAAGCAGATCGGCACCACGGACCTCACCAAGGACGACCTCAAGTACCGCGAATCAGTGCTGGACGGCTGGGTCATCCGCAGCGGTGAGGGGCCCGACGGCAAGAACCACATGTGGGCGCGTCCCGCTGACGCGACCGCGCCAGGCAAGCTCGTGCACACATGCGACAGGCCGGGGGACGACTCCTGCACGAAGCCGGTCGCCTCATCCGGGAGCGCGTCGGCCTTCGCCGCGCAGACCCTTTTCGTCACCGACGCGACGGATCCCGGCGGGGTCAAGCAACTGCGGGCTGTGGACCCGGCCACCGGGCAGACCCGCTGGTCGACCGCCTCGGTCCAGGCGCCGGCCGGTGCTGCGACCGTCGAGCAGATCAAGGGCAAGACCCCGGGCCGTCGCGCGACGGTGGTCGGCACCGTCGGCGACAAGGTCGTCCTCGGCTGGTACGGCCACGCCGACGATGCGACCTACGTCGGCGGCCCGATCCACCTGGGCCTCTACGACGCGGCCACCGGACGCCTGCTGAGCGGCGGCCCGGCCCCCGTCACCGAGTCCGTCGACGGCGTGTCCCTCTACACCGCGCCGGGCGACCCGACGCTCTACCTGCACGCCCACGAACTGGGCTTGGCATGGGACACCAAGACGGGCGCGATCGTGTGGCAGCAGGCCAAGGGCGAGCGCGCCGCACGCGTCTTCGCCGCGGTCAACGGAGCCCTCTACGCCGGGGTCGACGTCTCGGCGTCCATGGACAAGCGCGCCCAAGTGACCGAGTCGATCGTGCTCGACGCCCGGACCAAGGCCGTCCTGGCCGAGAAGGGCCCGACCCGCGAGGCGATCCCCCAACCGGCGGCGAACGGCTACGCCACCGCACAAACCAAGGACCGGATCTGGGTCTTCGCCCCACAGCCCCTCACCTGACGCCCCGAGCCGAGGCATCGTCCCCCGGACCCGGAGGTCGCCGGAACGCGCTGCGACGAGGCGAGCCGCATCTTCGTCGACCGCTGAGCGACCCGTGGGAGTTCGGCCGCGTCGGGCCGCACCACCTCGTGGCAGCGGACGCGGTCGTCCTCCGCGACCGGCCGCCGCCATCATTCGCTGGGACGCGATGTCGTCGTGCTGACCTCCTGCCCCGGAAGCCGACCACCTGACAGTCGGCATCACCGGGTGACCGGTCAGCCGTCCCCGTCGCCCGCTGCGGCGTCGGAGTCGGCGCGGTCGGCGGCGGACTCGACCGCTGCCATGATGCTCGCGATGTCGGTCGGCACCGCTGTCGCGTCCGCCGCCGACCCGGTCGGCGGCAGCGCCGGGTCGGCGTCCTTGTCGGCGTTGCACGCGGTCGTCAGCGACAGGACCGCCGCCACCGCGAAGAGCGCGATTGTGCCGCGTCGGCGGCGTGCCGCATCCCCTGCGACGCGCATGCCTATTCCTTGCCGCTCGGCTTGGTCTTGGCCGGCGGCTGGGTCGCGCACCAGGTTTTGACCGCGGCGAGGTCGGCCTTCGACTTGGTGAGGATCGGCTGCAGGGCCTGGCGCGCGGTCAGCCGGTCCTGCAGGTACGTCGCGACCTCGGCGTGCCCGGCGGCCTTCTGGCGGTCGAAGCGCATCTGCATGCGGGCGATCGAGCCGGGGGTGTCCTGGCCGCCGTTCAGCCGGGCGAGCGCCTTGTCGAGGCGTGCGTCGAGCGCCCCGACGCGGTTGCAGATCCTCGGGGTGCCGGCCGCATCGCCGCCGCCCGGGGCGCCCGCGCCGCCGGACCCGCCGGCGGAGGCCGGGGCCGCGGCGAGGACCGCCGCGGACGCGACGAGTGTGCCGATGACCAGCCCGCGTGGGAGACGTGCCATATCCGGATTCCTTCCGTCGGCGGACGCGTACCGGAACTGGAGTACGCGCGCCGCAGTGGTCGTCGTGGCGGGTCCGCATACAGCTCGCCGATCCGCCGCGCCGCACGCTAGTGGCGGTTCTTGTGGAATCCCTGTGGCCCGGGGCCGGTTCCGGCGAGCCAGTCGCCGCGGTCGGCGGCCGGCTCGCCGGGCGGATCGGCGGGCAGCCACACCTCGGCGCGCAGTCCGCGTCCGGCCGCGCCCGGAACGTCCCCGAGGACGACCGTTCCGCCGTGCCGCGCGGCCTGCTGGGCGACCAGGGTCAGGCCGAGTCCGGAGCCGGGGCTGTCCGCGCCCCGCCGGAAGCGTTCGAAGACGGCCGCGCGCTGGTCGGCGGGGATGCCGGGGCCGTCGTCGTCGACCGTGACGCGGACGCCGGCGGCGCGACCGGACCCAGGCGCGGAGGACGCCTCGACCGCCACCCGGACCCGGGTATGACCGCCGCCGTGCACCAAGGCGTTGCCGATGAGGTTCTCGACGACCATCCGGATGCCGGCCTCCCAGCCGTGCACGGTCGCGGGTGCGTCGCCGACCACCTCGACCGCCGCAGCGGGGTGCCGGCTCCGGGCAGCGGCCGCGGCTTCGTGGGCGAGGGCCGGGACGTCGACCGGACCGAACGCCTCCGGGCCGATCAGATCGCCTTGCGCAAGCGCTCCGAGATCGCGCAACAGGCCCAGGATCCTGTCGTGTTCGGCACCGAGGTCGGCGAGGATGCCGGCCCGGTCGGCGGCGTCGAGGTCGCCGTGCCGTGCCAGGACGTCGAGGTTGGTGCGCATGCTCGTCAGCGGCGTGCGCAACTCGTGCGCGGCGACCGCCGCGAAGGAGCGCGCGGTGTCGAGGGCCCCGGCGGTGCGGGCAGCCTGTTCGTCGTACCGGCCGAGCACCGTGCGCAGCGTTTGGCCTAGTTCGTCGACGTCGCCCACGCCGGTCGGTACGTACACCTCCCGCGTGCCGTCCTTGCCGGGGTCGAACCCGGCCGCGCGGCGGCGCAGCAGCCGCAGCGACTTGGTGGCGCGCTCGGCGACGACGAATCCGGCGAGGCCCGAAACGGGGACGGCCAGCAGCGCGACGAAGAACACCCGGCGCCGCAAGTCCTTCTCGCGGCTCCGGACCTGGTCTTGCGACGTGAACACCCACAGGGTTCCGGCAGCGGGCGGGCTGCCGACCGCGACCGGCACCGACACCGCGCGCCAGCTGTGCGCTCCGTAGCCGATCGTGACCGGCTTGCGCGCGGCGCGCGGCAGCGGGACGTCCGGCCCCGGCTGGGGCCCGGCCTGGTACGGGGCGGCCCCGGGAATGACGAGCCGTACGCCGTCGTCCAGCGCGGCCAGGAACAACTGGGCGGCGCGACTGTTCTCCGCCTTGTCGTTGTTGCGGGCGGCCGCGCGCAGCACGTCGTGCGCCTGCGGAGCGAGCGCCTGCGCCCGGGCGCGCAGTTGGGCGTCGCGCTGGGCGCGCTGGTCCTTGACGACGAGGTGGAAGACCGCGGTTCCGGCGGCGAGCACGAGCAGCGGGACGAGGAGCAGTGTGGCGAGGGTGATGCGGGTGGACAGCCTCATCGGGGCCCGGCGCCGTCCTCGCGGAGGACGAAGCCGACACCGCGCACCGTGTGGAGCATGCGCGCGCTGCCGTCGGCCTCGATCTTGCGGCGCAGGTAGCTGACGAACGTGTCGACGACGTCGGAGCGGACCTCGAAGTCGTAGCCCCAGACGCGGTCCAGGATCTGATCGCGGGTCAGCACCCGGGCGCGATTGCGCACCAGGAACTCGAGGAGCTCGAACTCGCGCCGGGTAAGCATGAGTTCCGTGCCGTTCAGGGTGGCGGTGCGGCCTGCGGGGTTGACCACGAGGGGCCCGCAGCGCAGCCGGTCGGCGAGGTCGCCGTCCGGGTCCGCGGCGGCCGGCGCGGCGGGCCGGCGGCGCAGCAGCGCGCGCAGGCGCAGCTCCAACTCCTCGAACGCGAACGGCTTGACCAGATAGTCGTCGGCGCCGGCCTGCAGCCCGGCGACCCGGTCGGCGACCTCGTCGAGCGCGGACAGGACGAGGATAGGCAGGTCGTGGCCGCCGTCGCGGAGTTTGCGGCACACGTTGGTGCCGCTGAGGTCGGGCAGGCACACATCGAGCACGACGATGTCGGGCGGGCGCAGGCCGCTGCCGGGATCGGCGGTGACGGCCGCGAGGGCCTCGCATCCGTCGGCGGCGAGCCGGACGTCGAAGCCGGCGAGCCGCAGGCCGCGGCCGAGCGCGCGGCGTATCGCGGGGTCGTCGTCGACCACCAGGACTTCATACCTCGGAGCCGCACCTGCACCTGTGGCCGAACCGAACTCCGCCTCTGCCATCACGCCCCGCCTTCCGCCCGCCCCCGACACCGACCCACCCGCCGCGGATCCACCCCGCCGCCGCACCATCGCTACCACGCCGGACGCGTGCGCGGCGTACGGATCCGCGATCCGGCGGCCGCTCATGCGGGCGACGGCGGAGCCGCTGCGCGCGCGGCCGGGGCGAGTCGGTATCGTCGGCGACCACAGGGTCGCCGTGCCGGAGGGGGTGGTCGAGATGTCCGACGACACCACCCCGTGGCGTTTGCCGCGGGGGAACGAGATCGAAACCCAGCGCCCACACGGGATAGACACCAAGGTCGCGCATCCCGCGCGCATGTACGACTACTACCTGGGCGGCAAGAACAACTTCGCCGCCGACCGCGCAGCTGCCGACCGGATCCTGGACGCCGCCCCGGAGGCGCGCCTCGTGGTCCGCGAGGGCCGCGCATTCCTGCGCCGCGCCGTGCGTTTCGCCGCCGAGCAGGGGATGACCCAGTTCCTCGACATCGGCACCGGCCTCCCCACCGAAGGCAGCGTCCACGAGGTGGTCCAGGCGGTGCGGCCCGAAACGCGGGTGGCGTACGTCGACAACGACCCGGTCGTCCTGGCCCACGCCCGCGCGTTGATGCCCGGTGACCCGCGGGGCCGCGTCACATACACCCAGGCCGATGCGCGCGAGCCCGACAAGGTGCTCGGCGCCGCCGACGTGTGCGAGGTCATCGACTTCGACAAGCCGGTCGCCGTCGTCCTGGCCATGCTCCTGCACTTCATCCAGGACGAGGAAGACCCGGCCGGCATCGTCGCGCGCCTGCGCGAGGCGATGGCCCCGGGAAGCCTGCTGATCCTCAGTCATGTGACGTACCGGTCGGAGGAGTTGAAGCAGCTCGCCGAAGACGTGTACCAGCGGACCAGCTCTCCGGTCGTCCCCCGCACCCGCGAGGAGATCACCGGTCTCCTCGACGGCTTCGACCTCGTGGACCCGGGCCTGGTCCGGATCCCGCTGTGGCGCCCCGACCCGGACGCCCCGCTGCTCGACGGACAGGAACTCGACGACATCGTCGTCTTCGGGGCAGTAGGAGTCCGCGCCTAGGACACGCACCGGACGTAACGGAGTCCCCGAGGTGACGAGTGTCCGCCCGGTCGGCAGCGGTGCTGCGGTCAGGCCAGGCTCACGAGCTCGAGGCGGATGTGCCCCTGGGCGTCGACGGCGACGTTGGTGACCTTGGTGGACCAGGCGTTCGTCGCCTGGGAGAAGAACAGCGGGATGTACGGCATGTCCTTGAGGACGATGTCGTCCGCAACCTGGTAGGCCTTGACGGCGTCGTCACCGCGAGCGCGGTCGGCCGTGTTCATGGCCGCCTCGAAGCTCGGGCTCGCGTAGCCGCTGTAGTTCGCGCCGGTCTCCATGGCGGACTGGCGGAAGAGCGGACCCAGGTAGTTCTCGATACTCGGGTAGTCCAGCGTCCACCCCGTGCGGAACGCGCCGTTGTACTGCTTGGTGAGGACGGCCTGGAGCAGGTTGCTGTAGTTGTCGAACGGCTTCGGGGTCGCCTCGATGCCCAGGTTGGCCTTGAGCATGGCGGCCACGGCCTCGATCCACTCCTTGTGGGCGCCGTCGGTGTTGTAGGCGAGTTCGAGCTTGTTGCCGGGCAGGCCGCCCGCCTGGTCGAACAAGGCCTTCGCCTTTGCCGCATCGAATGCGCACGCTTCGCAGGCGCCCTTGCGGTAGCCGGGGACGGTCGGGCTGACAAAGTCGTCGGCCGGGATCCGGGTGCCGGGGAAGACGATGCCGGCGAGCGCCTTGCGGTCGATCGCCATCGAGATCGCCTTGCGCAGGTCCGGGTTGGCGAGGGCGGGGTTCTGCGCGATCGGGAGGCCGAGGTACGAGATGCCGGCCTCGGGCTTCGTGCTGGTGCGGCCCCGGAAGTCCGCGGCGACCGAGGGCATCGCCGTGGCCGGCACCTGGTCCATGATGTCGACCGTGCCGGCCCGCAGAGAGACGTACGCGGTCTCGGCCGAGGTGTGGATCCGGAACGTCACGGCATCGAGCCTGGCCTTGTGCGCCGGGTCGCCGTAGCCGTCGAAGCGCTTCACCTTGATCTGGGTGTTGTGCTCCCACCGCCCGTCCATCTGGAACGGCCCGTTGCCGATGGGGGCTTCGGCGAAGGCCTTCGGGTCGGTGAAGAAGGCCTTCGGCAGCGGGTAGAAGGCGTTGTTGCCGAGCATGGTGTCGAACTGCGCGTACGGGGTCGTGAGGGTGACCGTGAACGTCGCGTCGTCGATGACCTTGAGGCCCTTGAGCTTGTCCGAGGCGGGGGCCTTGCCCGGGCCCGGGGAGAGTTCCGCAGACCCCTCGATCCAGGCGAAGGACGCCATCATCTTCTGGTCGTTGGCCTGATTGGCGCCGTAGTTCCACGCATCGACGAACGAGCCTGCGGTGACCGGCTCGCCGTTGTGGAACTTCCAGCCCGGCTTGAGCTTGACCGTCCACTCTTTGTTGTCCCGGGTGGTGACCGACTCGGCCACCCGCGGGACTGTCTTGCCGGTGTCGGTCTCGTAGTCGACCAGGCCGGCGAAGAGGGCGTTCAGGACCTCGGATCCCTCGCTGTCGTAGACGTTCGTGGGGACGAGGCTCGGCGGCTCGCGCAGCGCGACCGCGATGGAGCCGCCGGTCCGGAAGCTCTCGCCCGGCTTGTCCCCGACCGGGGTGACCGGATCGGACGGACCCGCCGACGGGTCGTCGTCTCCGCCGCCCCCGTTGATGAGCGCCGCAGTGAGGCCGCCGGCCACCAGGACCATGGCGGTGCCGGCCGCGACCCATGTGGTCCGAAGGCGCCCGCGCTTGCCCTCCGGCACCGGTGGCGGGAAGCCCGGCTGCTGCCACCCGGGCATCGGCGCGGCAGGCGGGCGGTCGGGGCCGGGCATGGTCGGCAGCGCGGACGGCGGGAAGGCGGGCGCGCCCGGGGGAGGGGCGGGGATGCCGGGCGGCGGCGTGGCCGGTACGGCAGGTGCAGGCGGTATGCCGGTGGTGGCGGAAACGTGCGGCGCATAGGTCGGCCGGGCCGGCACCGACCCGCCTCCGGACGCCGGGGGCAGGGCAGCGGCCCCCGCCGCCGGGCTGCCGGCCGCTGAAGCACCGAGCGTGCGCAGCCGGTGCGCGACTTCGTCGGCCGATGCGGGGCGGTCCTCGGGGGCCTTGGCCAGCATCCGCAGCACAAGGTCGTCGAGTGCCTCGGGGACGCCGGGGCGGTGTTCGCCCGGCCGGTCCGGCACGCGCGTCAGATGCGCGTTCATCATCGCGACCGGGCCGCTGGCTTCGAACGGAACCTTGCCGGTCAGGAGTTCGTGCAGGACACAGCCCAGCGAGTACAGGTCGGACCGGGTGTCTCCCGGGTGCTCGTCGAAGCGCTCGGGCGGCATATAGGCCAGGGTGCCCATGACCTTGCTCGACTGGTTCGTGTGCTCCATGAACCGGGCGATCCCGAAGTCGAGGATCTTGATCTGCCCCTCGGACGTGAGCAGCAGGTTCGCCGGCTTCAGGTCGCGGTGCACGATCCCCGCACCGTGCGCCCGGGCCAGCGCCGCGGCGGCCTGGGCGGCCCAGTCGACGGCGACCTCGACCGGCGGTGCCCCGCTCGCCCGCAGCAGCGCCGCCAGGTCGCGGCCGTCGAGGAACTCCATGACGAGGAACAGCGACCCGTCGGTCTCGTCCTGCCCCAGGTCGAAGACCGTCACCACGCCGGGGTGGTGCAGCGCGCCCGCGGTCCGCGCCTCGCGGAAGAACAGCGCCGAACCCGAGCTGTCGCCGGGCTCGTTCGGGAGGATCTTCACCGCCACCCGGCGTTCGATCATCCGGTCGCGGCCTTCCCAGACCTCCCCCATCCCGCCCCGGCCGACGAACCGCACCAGTTCGTAGCGCCCCGCCAACACCCGCACGCCATCAACCCCCATGCCGCCGCACCCGGCGCCGCGCCGCTCCCGATTCCATGAACACTCCGGCTGTAGCCAACCATCGCAGGCCACGCCATGACCACATCACACGCGCCCGCGGTGCCGTCGGGCGGGGGCGGTGCGCTGCCGACCGCGGCGTACGCAACGCCTTGGCCCGGTCAGGTGTGGGCGCGGCAGAAGGTGCGGAGGGTGTGGTTGAAGCCGTCCGGTGCTTCGAGGTTGCTGACGTGGCCGACGCCGGGGAGCACCGCGAGTTCGGTGTGCGGGATCGCGTCCTGGAAGGCGTACGCGACGCTCAGCGGTGAGCGTACGTCGAGCTCGCCCCAGAGGAGCAGGGTCGGGACCGTGACGGAGGGCAAGAGGTCGCGCTGGTCGGCCTCGGCCATGAGGGACAGCTCCGTCGCCAGGGTCTCCGGCCGTACCTCGGCGGCCATCGCGTCGAGCAGGGGAACGAAACCGGCGGGAGGACCGCCGGCGAACAATCCGGGGAACGTCGGATCGAACTGGTCACGGGGCACCGCGAGCATCCGCTGGGCGCCCTCGACGCGGGCCGCCACCTCTTCGGGAGGCAGTGAGCCCTTCCAGCCGGCGTATGTGTCGGCCAGGATCAGCGTCCGCACCAGCTCCGGGTGGTGGCGGTACAGCTCCAGGGCGACTGTGCCGCCCCACGACAGCCCGCCGACGTGGGCCGGGCCGAGGTGCTGCGCCTCGATCACGGCGGCGAGGCAGTGCGCGAAGTCCGCCAGGGTGAAGTCGGGCGGCAGATCGGAGGACCGTCCCGCGCCTGGTTCGTCCCAGGCAACGACGGTGAACTCGCCTTCCAGGCCGTCGAGTTGAGGCTGCCACATGCGGCCGTCCACGCCCGCTCCGTGTACGAGGACCAAGGGCGGGCCCTGGCCGAGGCGTACGTAGGCGACGTCAAGCCCGCCGACCTGCACATTGGCCATGTCTCCAGGCTAGGTGCGGAGGCGGGGCGTGTCGCGGTGGCGGCGGCTCGGGGACGCACGTACTGCGGCTGTGACCTGCGCTTTCGTGGGATTCGCCGTGTCGATCATCTGTTTGGGTGCACGATGGGAGGCGTTGGGGGAGACGCCTGCGGGGGTGCTCTGGGTCGGGGCGGGGGGAGCGGAGTCGCCATGGGGTTACCGCGTTCGGGTCGCGTGGTGTGCGGGGCGGTCGTACGGTTCGCGCTGGTGCTCAGTCTCGTGGCCGGGGCCCTGGTGGCGCTGGCGTCCACGACGGCCCAGGCGGAGGAGCGCGTCGTCTGCAAGCTGAGCTTCACGCTGACCACCGGTGAGTGGGGGCTGCGGAACGACTCCATCGAGAGCGTGTCGTTCGGCGGCGCCAACGGGGATCCGGTGGACGTGATCTTCGAGGACGCCGACGGCGACGGTACGGCCGACGCGGACGGCGGAAGCACCGAGCGCAGCGGAGGCACCAACGACACCCCGCACACCACATTCCACTGGAACGCCCGCCTGGAGCGGTGCGTGTCGAACGCGGAACTGTCGTACGGCTTCCGGTTCAAGCACCGCTCGCCCGCCGATGACTGCTGCGCGGACAACTGGGACCTCAAGGCGCTGCGCATCGTCGATCCCGACAGCGGCCAGGTGTACTTCGACCAGACGGCCGACACCGGCTACCTGCACCGGTTCCGCAAGAACTTCGACAACCTGTGGGACGGCACGCCGCGCGGGCTCGGCAACACCTTCGTCGATCCCACGCAGATCTGCCGACTCGCCATTACGGTCAGCACCGGCGAGTGGGGGCTGCGCAACGACTCCAAAGAGGAGATCCGGTTCGGCGGACAGCCGGTCATCTTCGAGGACGTCGACTCCGACGGCATCCACGAACCGGTGACGTACCTGGACTCCGACGGGGACTGGATCCCCGACCGTCCGGACGGCACCCGCTACCACTCGGGCGGAACCTGGGACGACGACTTCGCCACCTTCACCTGGAACGCCTCTCTGTCGCCCTGCGTTCCCCAGGCCGCGCTGTTCCGGGGCTTCGAGATCCGGCACATCAGCGAAGCGCCCGACATCGGGGCCGACAACTGGGATCTGCAGGGGCTGCGCATCACCGATCGGGACACCGGCCAGGTCTACCTGGACCGACCGGTCTACGACGGACCGATCCACCGGTTCTTCAAGAACGCCGACCAGACGTGGAGCTCCGTCGAAGGCCCCCTGCCGCTCCCCGAACCCGCCCTCGACACCGACGGCGACGGCCTGACCGACCGCGTGGAACTATTCGGGATCCCGCACGACGGGGAACTCGACACCTGGCTGCCCGCCTTCGGCTCCGATCCCTGCCGTCGCACCGTGGCCGTGGAGATCGACTGGCTGAACGCGACCTCGGGCTCGGACCGGCCCCGCCGGGGTGCGCTGGACGAAGCGCGCCACATGTTCACCACCGCCCCCACGCAGCCTGCCGCTTCCTGCCCCTACGGGTGGACCGCCAAGAGCGGCGTCCAGCTCCTGATCGACGTGTCGCAGGCGGTGCAGGTCAGCCCGGCACAACGGGCGACAGCGCTGCAGCCATCGCAGCCCGGGTCGATGTTCGCGCAGATCCGGAGCACGAACTTCGCGCCGTGGCGGGAGGGTTCCTTCTTCTACAGCCTCTGGGGGGACAACCACAACGGGACGAGCAGCAGCGGCGCTTGCTGCTGGGGCCCCAAGCAGAACGACTTCGTGGTGACCCTCGGCAGCTGGGGGAGCCATACGGAACGGGAAGAGTCCGCCACCTTCGTCCATGAACTGGGCCACGCGCTGGGCCTGCACCACGGCGGCGGCGACCACGCGAACTTCAAGCCGAACTACCTGTCGGTGATGAACTACCGGTACCAGGCCGCCGGCATCCCGGACTTCAGTGCGTGGACGGCCGCCTTGGGCCGGATGCCGGCCGGCACCGATTTCAACCTGGCGACGAGTCGTCAGCTCCTGGAGTCGGTGAGCCACCTGGACTACTCCCGCGCCGAGCTCCCCACGTTGGTCGCGAACGCCCTCGACGAACGGGCCGGCATCGGCATCGGCGCCGGCCTCGACTCGGTGGCAGTCTGGCCCGACGCCACCCGCACTTTGCGTGTCGGCGATGCGACAGGGCCGTTGGACTGGGACGGCAATGGGACCATCACCGCCCCTGCCGGGACGGCAACCGTCCATCTGCTCAGTGCCTGGGAAGTCTGCGTGAAGGCCGCCGACATTGCCGGACAGCCGCCCGGGCAGCTCCAGACGTCGCCGGTCGCCGGAGACGATCTGCTGGGCAAGACGATCATCGCCGGCTTCGACGGCATCTGCTCCACCCCGGCGACGGGCAACGACGTCCCCGTAGTCCCGCAGGGAACCAACTACCGTACGGCGTACGGCTATCAAAACGGCCTCATGGGGCACGACGACTGGCGCAGCCTGTTGTTCCGCATCGGCGACACTCCCGAGGCGCGTGTCCCGCTGCCCGATCCTCCGCACCCGGGGATCAGCAAGCCGGAGAGCGACCGCCAAGTCCTCGAGATGCTCGATGCGCTGCGCGGTGCCACCGCACCGGCTTCGCCGCCGCCGCGCTGGGGTTTCGCGTACGCCGACCAGGCGACCGCGCCCATCGGGACCGAGACGGTGGCGGACACCAGGTTCCAATGGACCACCGGCCGCCGCGACCCCGCCACCGCCCAGCGGCGTGCCACGGTCACCCGCACCGGCACCGGCACGTACCTGGTCCGGCTCCCCGATGTGGCGTCCGACGCCGGCACCGCGCACGTCACCGCGACCCGCACGGTCTACCGGGGGCGGTCCTGCCGCGTCGCCGATCTCCGACCGGACGGCCCCGACCAACTGGTCCAGGTTGCCTGCCACGACCAGAACGGGGCGCCGATCGACTGGTGGTTCATGGTGTTCTTCGCCGCCCCGACGACCGGCGGCACGCCCTACGCCACCCTCCGCTACGACGCACCGAACGGCAGCAGCGGACTCGAACCGGCGGTCAACAGCGGTACGTTCAACTCGGCCGGACGCACCAACAGCGTCCAGCGGCTGGCCCCCGGCCGCTACCTCGTGACCTTGCAGGGCGCGGCCTTCGCCGCGGCCAACGGGTACACCCAGCTCACCCCGTACGGGAGCGGCCCGCCCGCGCATTGCGAAGCGGAGAACACCCGTTCGCTGGACACCGCGCTGGAGATCACCGTGGGCTGCTACCGGCTCCAATCCGGCGCCACCGCCGAACCGGCGGACAGTCAATGGCTGCTCAGCTACACCCAGGCCAACGGCCTCCACCACGAGGCCGGTACGCCCGCCGCGTACACCGCCCTCACCGGGAACCCCGGTGCACCGGCCGTGGACGCCGCCCGGTCGTTCAGCACGGGAGGCCTCCCCACCATCACCCACCCGGCCACCGGCCACTACCGGCTCACCTACCCCGACCTGGCCAAACCCCTGCTCGACACGGCCCAGGTGCAGGCCCGTACCCCGGGGAGCTACTGCCACCTCGGCACCGTGAACTCGTACAGCGCCGCACCGGCTGTCAGCGTCGACGTCTACTGCCACAACGCGGCGGGGACCCCTGCCGACGCGTTGTTCAGCGCGGCGTATGTGAGGGCGCCGTGATGTAGCGGCAGTGGCAGTGGCGGTGGCAGTGGCAGTGGCAGTGGCTGTGATGCGGGTGCGACCGGTGGAGCCGATGTGCGGGCGGCGCCGAGGTGCCGGTCGTAAAATGCCTGGTACCACAGGGCTTTGGGGGGCGCGTGCTGGACCAGGCGATGATCGCATTGGCGTCGGCGGGTGGGGCTGCCGTGGTGCAGGCCGCCGGGACGGACGCGTGGCAGGGGTTCCGCGACCGGGTGGCCCGGCTGTTCGGGCGCGGTCGTCCGGCGGACGTGCAGGTGACCGCGCAACGTCTGGACCGTACTGCCGCCGAACTTGCGGCTGCGGACCCGGGCACGTTGGTCGTGGTTCGCGGCCGGGCTGCGGCGTCTTGGCAGACCCGCTTCGAGGACTTGATCGAGGGTCTCGATGCTTCGGAACGGCAGCTGCTGGCATCGGAGTTGCGGCGAATCTTCGAAGCTGCGCAGCGGAGTATCTCCATCGCCGGGGACGTACGCGTCGAAGCCGATCGCGGCTCCGCTGCGGCGGTGGTGATGGGTGATGTGTCTATCACAAACCCTACCCGGCCGGACGCGGCACAGGCCTGACCGCGTCCGGCGAAACCCCGGCCCCGGCGGCCGTGGCCGGCAGCGGTCTGGTCGCGCAGTACGGATCCGTCGCGGTCGGGCAGGCGAACCACGTCAACCATGTGACGCACTACGGGGGTTCGTACACGCCGCCGACGTTCCCGGCCGAGGTGGGCGTCATTCCGAGGAAGCCCCGGCAGTTCATCGAGACCGAGTCGCTCACCCGACTCGCCGTTGCGACGTACGGGTTCGACAAGCACGAGACGCCGTACGTTGCCCTGGTCGGTGGCCTTGGTACCGGAAAGACATGTCTCGCCGCCCACTTCGCTCGGCAATTCGCCGAGTCCCAGGACCTTGTGGTCTGGATCTCGGCAGCGACGCGCGAGGCGGTCCTGGACGCGTACGCGGACGCTTGCCGGTACGTCGTCAGGCCCGCGCCGACGGATCGGGACCGTGCCGCGGAGCGCTTTCTGAACTGGGCGGAATCCACGAAGCACAGCTGGGTCGTCGTGCTCGACGGTGTCCGGGAACCTGGCGATGTGCGCGGGTTGTTGCCGCCGCGCCGCGCCGGCGGGCTGACCATGGTGACGACCCGGCGGCGCGATGTCCCGTCTCCGGGGCCGACGTGGCGTCAGGTCGAGGTCGGCGCGTTCACGAAGGACGAGCGCATCGACTTTCTGTCGGCCGTGGCCGAGGAACACGACCTTGCATCACCAGGCTCTGTGAATTGGACACTCGACGATCTCGGCAGCGTGCCGATGTTGGTGGAACGTGTTGCGAGCTGCGCTGTCGAAAAAGGTCGTTGGCCGGACGTGTCGCGCAACTCCGAGCCTGTCCAGGACGTATGCGCGAGGGTGTGGACGCCTGCCGTACACGAAGAGTTGACGACTGCGGTAAACGCCGCATTGCCCGACGACCGCGCTGCTCGGGTCATGGCGAAACTGCTGGGCATGATGCCGCTGGACCCGTTCCCGGTCGCGGTATTCACCAGCGACGCGGTGCGACGACACCTCGGTGGCGCCGATCCGGAGGAGGCATTGTCGCTCCTGCGGACGTACTCGTTGCTGGACGGGACGGACGGTGCCGCGATCTGGCCCGCACCGCCACTACTCGGCGTGGCATTCGGGCCCCGCGGCGAACCGGACGAGGCCACACGCGTGCGGGTGCTCGCCGATGGCCTGCTGGAGTCCTGGCCGCACAGTCCGGCGGACGAGGTGGTTACGGACAGCTTTACCGACAGTGCGAAGTACGTGATCGCACTCGGCTTGGCCATATTTGTGTCTCGCGACCACAGCGACGGTGACGGTGACGCCATTGACGTCCACCCACTCGTCTTCCCGCTCATCGAGACACTTGGCAACACGGGGCGCCGCTTGAATGCGGCACGGGTGGCCAGGGACTGCCTCAGCTGCTTCGAGGACGCGGACTCCGACAGGGACCGCAATTTCGTCTCCGGTCCGGACCCGCGCACGTTTCTGCGCCTGCTCCGTGAGTCTCTTCGCTGGTCGGGCGAGTCCGGAAATGTACGGGTCGAGGTTTCTGAGCTGTCGGAGTTGGTGGCGGAATCCACGACGACACTCGGCGCCGGCGACCTGGACGTCCTGATCACCCGCTCGCAACTGGCGCACGCGATGACCAAGGATCGGCGCCCCGCCGATGCGGAGCAGGAACTCGCAGTCCTCGTACCCATGCTCGAAGGACGTGTCGGTCCGTCGGGCCCTGAACGGCTGATCGCGCTCGGGCGCTTCGGAATCGCCTGTTCGAAAGCGCGCCCCGATCAGCCGCCGGCCGCACTCGAGAGTGCAGTGGCCGAGATGGCAGCCCGGCTCGGTCGGCAGCATCCTGTCACCGCCGAGTTCCGCATCGCCTTGGCACTGGAGGTGCGGGCACGGGCGGATGGCTCGGCACCGACCGACGACGAAGTCGACACGATGAGAGAGGCGACCGCGGTCCTCGGACGCCGGCACCCGCGTGTGGTCGAGGCGGAACTGCGGATTGCCGCGACAGGGGCTCATAGGCTGACGGCAGAAGCGCTCAATGGGTTTCGTCAACCTCGGCAGGTGCTTCTGGGGTACGGACACCCGGTCGGACTCATCGTCGCCGTGGCCGTTGCCCGGCTGGCGGTCGACAAGGCGGGCGACGACGCGACCGCACGCAGTGCGGCCATCGCCGAACTCGCCCGGGAAATCGTCGTGTGCGCGGGGACGGTCGGCATGGACCACCCCGACGTCCTCGACGCCCGGGCCACGCTGGCGGAGTACAGCGGCGATGCGTGGTCACGGGCGCTTGCATTGGCCACAATCCACGCTGACTGGACGCGGCGCTACGGGGCGCACCATCCTGACGCCAAGCGTGCCGACGAGGCCCGAGCCGCGGCAGTGAGAGCTGCTTGGGGCAGCACGGGATATGGGCAATCAGGCCGGTGAAGCGGCCGGTCACACCGCCACAGGTGCCTTGATGCCAGGGTGCGGGTCGTAGCCGTCCAGGACGAAGTGGTCGTAGTCGTAGTCGAACAGGCTCGGCGCCGGCTTGAGGCTCAGCGTCGGGAACGGTCGTGCGTCGCGCGCCAGTTGCGTACGGACCTGGTCCTGGTGATTGTCGTAGATGTGGCAGTCGCCGCCGGTCCAGATGAAGTCGCCGAGGCCGAGGCCGACCTGCTCGGCGATCATGTGCGTCAGCAGGGCGTAGCTCGCGATGTTGAACGGTACGCCGAGGAACAGGTCGGCGCTGCGCTGGTACAGCTGGCAGGACAGCCGGCCGTCCGCGACGTAGAACTGGAAGAACGCGTGGCAGGGCGCGAGCGCCATCCGCGGGATGTCGGCGACGTTCCAGGCCGAGACGATGATGCGGCGGGAGTCGGGGTCTTCGCGCAGCGTACGCAGGACTTCGCCGATCTGGTCGATGTGCCGGCCGTCCGGGGCGGGCCACGAGCGCCACTGCACGCCGTAGACGGGACCGAGGTCGCCGTCCGGTGCCGCCCATTCGTCCCAGATCGTGACGCCGTTCTCGCGCAGCCAGGAGACATTCGAGTCGCCGCGCAGGAACCAAAGCAGCTCGTACGCGATCGAGCGGAAGTGGACCTTCTTGGTGGTGATCAGCGGGAAGCCGTCGGACAGCGGGTAGCGGAGCTGGTGGCCGAAGACCGACCGCGTCCCGGTCCCTGTGCGGTCTTCCTTGCGGGTGCCCGTGGCGAGGACGTGGCGGAGCAGGTCTTCGTATTGCGTGTCCGGCATGGCGCAAGTCTAGAAGGAGATTCGACACGCCCCCGCTCAGCGCAATACGGCAGTTTGGGCGCGTCGCCGGTAGAGCCTTCAGGAGGCAACTGTCCCCTGCTAGGAGGAGTTCTGCTCATGAACATCAAGCGCATCTGTGCCGCTGCCGCCCTTGCCGTCGCCGCCCTGACCGTGTCGGCGCCGGCTGCCTCGGCCGACGTCTTCGTCGACCACTCGACGTCGAGCACCGCGGTCGTGTGGCCGGTCGTGGCGCACCACGAGACGCACAGCATCGTCTTCGTGGGCTGAGCGGCCCGGTGACGCTGGGCGCGGCCATGGCATTCGTGCCGTGGCCGCGCCTTTTGCTTGCCGGGTCATCGCACAGGGGGTCGGCCCGGCTGCGGTGTGTGAGTGCTGTGCGCCCCTGATGCGCGCCCCTGATGCGCGCCCGCGCACACCAAGGAGTGCGCCTGGGCTGCCCGCGCCCACCTTGCGGGGCTTTCCGGTGATCGCGGATTTCGCCGATGGTGATCGAGCAGGGAAATTCCGTCGACGAGCGGCCGCCCGCGACAGGTGTCGCGCCGCGGCCCGGCACCGCGCCCAGCCGGTGCTCCTTCCCGTGATCGGAGCAGCATGACGACGGTGACTCCTCTGCCCGAACTGGCCTGCCCGTTTGCCGATGAGGTGCATCCCGGGGCCGCGGCGGCCGAACGGCACACGCTCGCGTGGATGGCGCGGTTCGGCCTCGTCGCCGATCCGGTCGAGCAACGCCGTTTCGAGGGGTCGCGCATCGCCTGGCTGGCGGCGCGGACCACTCCCGCGGCGCGCGCCGATTTCCTGCCGCTGCTGGCCGACTGGATGATGTGGCTCTTCGCCTTCGACGACGCCTATTCCGAGGAGACCGCGGCCGGCAGCGACCCCGGCGAGCTGGCGCTGCTCCTGACCCGGCTGCTGCACGTCCTCGACCATCCGGACGAGCCGCTGCCCTCGGACGCCCCCTTCGCCGCGAGCCTCCTGGACATTCGGCAGCGGCTGGGTGCGCAGCTCACACCTGCCCAGTTGAGCCGGTTCGCCGCGTCGGTGCGCGCGTACTTCTTCGCCCAGATCTGGGAGGCCGCCGGCCGGGCCCGGCGGGAGACGCCCACGCCGGCGCAGTACTGCTTCATGAGGGTGGACAGCGGGGCGGTGCCGACGTGTGTCGCGCTGATCGACGCGGCGTGCGGTCTGGTCCTGCACGAGGAGGAGCTTGCGCACCGTGACATCCGGGCGCTGACCCGCATGGCCGTGAACGCGGCGTGCTGGGCCAATGACATCTACTCGGAGAACAAGGAGAGCCGGCGCGGGGCCGACCCCTGCAACCTGCCGAGGATCCTCATGGCGCAGGACGGGATGACGTTGGCGGAGGCGCTGGCGCGTACCGCGCAGATGCACGACCGCGAGGTCCAGGCGTACCTGGTTCTGGAAGCCCGGGTGCGTCCTGAAGTCTCCGGGCCCGTCCGGCAGTACTTGGACGGTCTGCGTTCCTGGATGCGCGGCAACCTCACCTGGTCCCAGGAGACCGCCCGGTACCGCGACGCTCCGCTCGCGTCCGCGGGGACGTCGTAAGCCTCCCGTCGGTTGCCGTGCGGTTACGCCTGGTCGTTCCCGTAGTCGCGCTCCAGGGCATCGCCGACAGCCGTTTCGGCAAGGCGCTTCGCCGCCTGCGTGTCGGAGGGGTCGACCGGGCGGTCGCGGGCGGTGTGCTCGATGAAGCTGTCCGCGGCTTCCATGGCCAGGTGGCGCGCCTGCGCAAGGGCGACGGGCCGCCGCCCGGACGCACAGAGTCCGGACCATGCCAGAGAGGCTGCGTACGCGCCTCCGGCGCCGAGGTCTTCCGCGCTGATCCGGGCGTCCATCGGGGCATTGCGGCAGCGTTGGAACAACTGGGCCTCGCGTCCGGTATCGGGGAACAGGGCGGCAGTCATGGTGTCCTCCTCGATGCGCCGGGCCGGTGACCGGCCACGGGACGATAGTCAGGATGTCTCCGCGGCATCCGCGACCCGCGCGCTCCAGCCGTCGGGGAGGTGTGCCCCGTCGATGGTGATCGCCTCCACGGCAAGGGTGTCCGGGTCGATCTCCGCTTGGACGCCGGCGCCGTTGTAGCGCGGATGCCCGGAGACTCCTTCTTCGCCGGTGCGCTGCACCCGGGCGGAGCGGACGGCCGGGCCGCGATCGGGCTCGGGCATGTCCTGCTCGTTGTACGGGAAGATCAGGATCTCGTATTCGTCCATGCTGGGCGGCCACCCCGCGATCCGGTCCACCGGTGCGGCGGCGCTCGCCGCATCCGGGACCCGTCCGACCGGGCGGATCACCCGCGCCGCTACCCGGTGGCCTGCGCCGCAACCGCGTGGGCGGCTCTCGTATGGATCTTGGCATGTGGATCTTGGCGTGTGGATCTTGGGTGGGCGGGTAGCGGCGCGGTGGCAAGCGCGAAACCGGCCGCATGCCGATGCCGGATGACGACAGCCGGATGACGCCGGGGCCGGATGACGACGGGAGAGCCGCCATGCCCGAGGACGCAGGCCGAGGGGACGACGTCCACCAGCCGCAGCACGTCGGGAACGACCGCCCGGACGATCCGCTCGACCCCGAGAACGTACTCGACGAGCCGGATCTCGACGCCTTGCTGGACCAGGGCTACTCCCCGCCCGAACGGCCTTATGCGGTCGAGGACTACGGCACCACGCAGGACGAGCAGCGGGCCGGAGAGCCGCTCGATTCCCGGCTGGCGCGGGAGCGCCCGGACGCGGGGACCGCGGACGGGGACGGAATCGGCGACCTGGCCGGCGGCGCGGGCGAACCGGTGGACGGGCAGGTCGGGGAGCGGCGTTCGGGTCGGCTGATCGCCGACGGAAGCGGCGGTTCGGCGCGTGATGTGGGCATCGACGGAGGCGCCGCGTCGGCCGAGGAGGCAGCGGTGCACACCATTCCGGAAGAGGAATCGGCCGACAGCTGACGGCGCTGCCCCGCACGCGCGGACGATCGGTGCCGCGACGCAGCAGCGCAGAAGCGCATGGAGGACGCCCGGCCGGAAGTTCCGGCCGGGCGTCCGCCATGCATGCGCCGCAGCAATGCCGGCCCGCGACAGGCCGCAGGCTACGACCGGCTCACGGTCACTTCGTGGAGCGAGTAGCCCCACTGGGTGCCGCGGGTGACGCCCTGCACGCGTACGTAGCGGGCCTGCTGCGAGGCGAACTGGGCGGTGTCGTAGCCGCCGTCGCCGGCGGTCGTGGACCAGGCGGTCCGCCAGGTCGCGCCGTCCTCCGAGACCTCGATGCGGTAGGCGCGGGCGTACGCGCTCTCCCAGTCCAGGGTGACCCGGCCGACCGGGTGCACCCGGCCCAGGTCGACCTGCAGCCACTGGTTGTCGGACCACTCGCTGGCCCAGCGGGTGCCGGGGTTGCCGTCGAAGGCGCGCCACGCGGCGTAGTTGACGAAGGGGTTCCACCACTGCGTGCTGGACGCCGACGCGGGCCGGCCGGCGGCCAGGTTGACGCCGACTTCGTGCTGCTCGGTCGCCTTCCAGGTGGTCAGGTACGACTCGGCGCCGCGCGAGAGTTCGTCCACCACGCCCGGGCCGCCGGGGGTGAGGCGGATCTGCTCGATCCAGTCCGGCACGAGTCCGTTGTGGGCGGCGCCGTCGGTGTTGATGTCCCAGGTGCGCCGGCCGGTGACCTGGCGGTCGAGGAGCGAGCCGCCGTCGAAACTGCGGAAGGGGTACTGGACGGCGTTCGGGGCGTCCGGCCCGACCGGGCCCGGCCAGCCGCCGACGCCGTTCATGTCGGTGCCGTAGCCGAGGCCGACGCCGTACTTCTTGCGCAGCTCCGCCTTCTGTGCGGACTCGCCGACGAAGCCCTGGGCGCTGTGCATGTACTCGGCGACGAAACCGCCGAGCCGGTAGACCCGTTCGGTCCAGTCGAGGTCCATCCAGCTGTGGCTGGAGATGACGCCCGGGTACTCCTCGGCTTCCAGCATGTCGAGGGCGCGGCCGGCGGCCTTGACGCTCATGTGGTCGAGTTCGAGCATCATGCCGCGCTGCATCATGCCTTTCAGCGCGTGTTCCCCGAGGCGGGACAGGCCCCGGGTGTTGCATCTGGCGTTGGACGCGTACGAGGGGACGCCGACCCCGGGCGGGAGTTTCGCGGCCATCGCAGGAGGTGCCGTGAGGCCGATCGGGTTGTCCTGCTGCGGGCCGGCGCAGGGCTCGGTGGCCCAGAAAGTGCCCGTGGACAGGAACTGGCCGATGTTGACCGCCACTCCGGTGGTGCCGCTGTCGAAGCGCACGCCGCACAGGGCGTTGTCGAACTTGTGGCACAGGAACATGCTGCGCACGCCGAGCCCGTAGAGCTCGTCCAGGCCCCGGTCGATGTCCGTCTGGCTGCACTGGGCGATGTCGAGGATCTGCTTGCAGCCGAACGGCTCCGAGGTCTCGACGCCGAGGATGACGGCCAGTTTGCCCTGCTGGACGACGGTGCGGGCCTGGGCGGCGTCCAGGACGATGCGGAACCAGCCCTTGCCGGGGCCGCCGTACATCCTGTCGACGAAGTCCTGCATCTCGTACGACTTGCGGGCCTCCAGGCGGATCGCGTCCATCTCGTCGCAGCCGCGGTCGCGGGGCAGGAGGGAGCAGATCAGGCCGTTGGTGACGAGGTCGTTGACGAGGACGCGCTGTCCGCCGCGCCAGGCGCGCTCGACCCAGGCGTAGTAGTTCTGCTGGTGGCTCAGCGAGTCGTTGGCGGGCCAGTCCTTGAAGGTGGGCCAGCCGACCGGGTCGTGCTTGCCGTTGTCGCCGCCGGTGAGGTGCTCGAAGAGCGCGCCGGAGCCGTCGGGGTAGTGCTCGGGGCAGTCCTTGAGCGCGTCGGCGATGCCGGCGTCCGAGAAGGTCTGCCCGCAGATCATGCGGCCGCCGAAGCCCTCGTTGGACATGAGGTGGTTGTGCGCGTCGACGAACCCGCGCACTTTGCCCTGGGCGTCGGTGCCGGTCAGCGGGGCGCCGGTGACGTTGATCTGCGAGTCGGGGACGGGGCGTGCCGTCGGGTCCCACCACGAGGCGGTGCCTGCCGCGGGGACCGGCCCTGCACCGAAGACGGCGGTGGTCAGGGCGATGAAGAGTGCGACGAGGGGAAACCGCTTTCCCCGTTTGCGTGTTGGTCGACGCATGGTCAGCGATGCCTCCGGTCATGGGGATGATGCCGGACACGGGCCGCCGGGCGTTTCTTGCGGTAACAGCGGCTCGGGCCGAGGATCGCGAGGAAACGCCGAGTGAGTCAATAGTCCGGGTCAAATGACCTGAAGGGGATCTGCCGCTTGCCGCCGGCCGCCGGTTACCCGCCGATCAGCGTCACCAGATGCGCGGCGGTCGCGTCGAGCAGCGCCTCCGCGGTCGCTTCGTCGCCCAGCACCAGGTACTGCAGGGTCAGCCCGTCGATCGTCGCGGCCAGCAGGTGCGCGAGGACGGCCATCGGCACGCGCGGCGTGACCTCGCAGACCGTGCACACCTCTTCGAGCAGGGTGGTCCCGGACGCCGTGTACTTCTCGTACTGGGCACGCGCCAGGTGCTCGAACCCCGGCTCACGCAAAGCATGTTGGGTCAGCTCGTAGGTCAGCATGTGCTCGGCCGGATACGCGGTGACGTGCGCCCAGTACGTGCCGAGAGCACCGCGGACCGTGTCGTGCAGGGTCGCCTTCGGCTCCACGTTCGCCTTCACGAGCGCGACGAAGTTGTCGGTGATCGACCCGATCGCCGCCTCCAGGAGCGCCTGCTTCGAGTCGAAGCAGTAGTGGAAGACGCTCAGCGAGACGCCCGCCTCCACGCAGATCGACCGCGTCGTCGTCCGGGCCACACCGTCCCTGGCCATCGCCCGCACCGCAGCCTCGACCAACTGCCGGCGCCGCTCGGCCGACGGCATCCGCGCCATGCTTGCCTCCTCGTCCCGGCTGCGCATCCCCCCGCGCCGGATAGCCAGTTCCGCTGGGCCGACAGGCTACGGCCCACTCCCGAACCGCACGGCCCCGAGCCCTCGCCTGCCCCGCCCATCTCGACGATCCCCTGTCCCGGCGCCGCCGTTGGGGGACGATGGACTGATGGCGGCTTGGGGAACAACGGGGCAGAGCCAGTGAAGGCCGGACGCCGCTGGCGGCGGCGCGGCGCGGGGACGCCGAACCCGGGTGTCGGCCGCGGACGGGTCGATGGCAGCCGCGGGCTGGGAGTTCCGCCTGCCGTCCGGGGAGCGCTTGGCGCCGGTGGCGGATCTGCAGGGCGCGGCGGCCGCTCTGGGGCGGGCTCTTGGTTCGCCGGTCTGAGCATCCGGAACCGAGCTGGTCGGTGAGTTCATTGCCCGGGGACGAGATTGGCGGGGTGGGGATGCGGGACGAGGTGCTGGCGTCGGGGATGGCGCGGCTTGACGCGATCTCGCCGGAGGCGGGGTTTGCCGCGGCGCTGGCGCCGGAGACGACGGTGGTGATCCAGCAGTTGACAGCGCTGTCGGACGAGGATCCGTTGGACGGTCCGGTGGCGTTCGTGCTGGGGAACCTGCTCTGGCTGCGGTTCGCGGCGCAGGACGACGGCGAGGACCAGCGGGACGCTGCGCGGGCGGGGATGGCGTTTGCGCGGGCGTTCGCGGCGGGGTTGTCGGTCGAGGGCATCCCGGAGCCGCTGCTGCCCTTCGTCGTCGAGCTGGCCGCGGACGGGCCGGCCGCGGCGGTGCTGCGCCATGTGGTGCAGACCGGCGATCGGGAGGCCGCGTCGCGGGCCGTGTACGTGTGGCAGGAGATCGTCCGCCATACGAGCCGCGAGGAACCGGAGTTCGCGAAGCGGAGCGCCGACCTCTTCGCCGCGTTCGAGTGCCGCTACCGGGGGACCGGGGATCCCGCGGACCTGGACCATGCGATCGATGCCGTACGGGACGCCGCGGAGGCGAGCCGCGACGACGACCCCGACCGGGCCATGTACCTGAGCAACCTGGGCGGCGCGCTGCAGATGCGGTACGCACGCTCGCCGAAGGCCGCCGACCTCGACGCGGCGATCGATGCGCTGCACCAGTCGGTGGCCGCGTCGCCGGAAGGCCACCCGAACCGCGCCAGGTCGCAGAGCAACCTCGGCATCGCGCTGGCCGGCCGCTTCCAGCGGACCCGGCACGCCGCGGACCTCGACGCCGCGGTCGAGGCTGTCCAGCAAGCCGTGGCGGCCGCCGCGGACGGCGACCGGGACCTTCCCAGCTACCTGAGCAACGTGGGAACCGTCCTGCAGACCCGCTACGAACTGACACACGATCCGGCGGACTTGGACGTGGTGATCGACTCCGCGCAGGCCGCGGTCGACACGGCGGCCGAGAACGACCACTACTTCAGCGCGTACCTGCTGAACCTCAGCAACGCTCTCCAGTTCCGCTACGAGCAGGGCAGCGACCCGGACGACCTGAACCGGGCCGTCGACGCCGGGCAGCGCGCCGTGGACATGGTCGCGGACGCGTACTTCCGGTACGCGGACCACGCGGCGAACTTGTCGACCGTGCTGCGCATGCGCTCCGAGCACACCGGAAGCCTGGCGGACCTGGACGCGGCGATCGGCCTCGCGGAGCGTGCCGTCGGCGCGGTCGGGCCCGGCCATCCCCGCTACGCCCGGTTCCAGAACATCCTCGCCACCGCGCTGTGGGTGGGGTTCCAGCGCACGTTCGACGAAGAGCGCCTGGACGCGGCCGGCGAGGCGGCCTACCGGGCGGTCGAGGCCACGCCGGAGGGGCACCCGAGCCGCGCGATCTATCTCAACACCCTGGCCATGGTCCTCCGCACCCGGTTCGACAACCGGCAGGAGGTGGCGCTGCTGCTGCCCAGCGGATCCGATTTTCCCGCCAACCACCCCGGCAACCCGCTGTATTCGAACCCGATGCGGGCGCGGCGGACCCGGCAGGACGACATGGCCGCGCTGGACACCGCGATCGAGGCCGCGCAAATGGCGGTCGCCATGACGCCGGAGGGGCATCCGCACCGGGCCATGTACCTGAACACGCTGGCGATGGTGCAGTACGAGCGCTTCGAACAGCTCGCCGACACAGAAGCGCTGGCGGCGGCGGTCGATGCGGCCCGCGCCGCTGTCGCGGCGGTCCCGGAAGGGCACCCGCACAACGCGGCGTACCTCACCACGCTCGGCAAGGCGCTGGAGAGCCGGCACGAGGAAGACCCCGACAGCGGGTTCCTGGCCGAGGCGGTGGCGGCGTTCGCAACCGTGGCGAGGATGGAGACCGCACCTCCCAGGAGACGTGCCGTGGCGGCGCGGGCGGCCGCCGAATGGGCCGCCGACAGCGACCCGCGGGCAGCTGCGGAACTCGCAGCCTTGGCTGTGGAGTTGCTCTCCGACGTATCCCCGGTCCAGCTGCGGCGCAGCGACCGGCAGTTGGCCTTGGGGCGCTTCGGTGGCCTGGCCGGTGAGGCCGCGGCGCTCGCCCTGGACGATCCGAGCCGCCCGCTGCCGGAACGCGCACGGCAGGCCGTGCAGTTGCTGGAGGCCGGCCGGGGCGTTCTGCTGGGGCAGGCGCTGGACATGCGGGCGGATTTGGCGGATCTGCGCGAGGTCGATTCCGCTCTTGCCGAGGAGTTCACCCGGCTCGAAGGGCTGCTCGAACGGGTGCTCGGCGGGCGTGACGCGGGTCCCGCCTCCTCGGCGGATGGTGTGCCGGACCGGACGGCGACGGAACCCGTGGACTCGGAGGACCCGGTGGGTCCGACGGACCCGGCGGAGCGGGATCCCGGGCTGCTGGCTGCGAAGTACGAAGGCGTGCTGCGGCGCATCCGGGCGCTCGACGGGTTCGCCGACTTCGCGCTGCCGCCGCCGTTCGAGGAACTGGCCGCCGCGGCGTCCCAGGGGGCGGTGGTGCTGTTCAGCATCGACGAACGGCGCAGCGACGCCCTCGTGCTCACCGCGGACGGCGTGGAGGCGGTGCCGCTGCCAGGACTCGGACCGGATGTGCTCGGCGAGCACGTCGGGGAGTTCCACCGTGCCCTGCACGACAGTCAGCGCCGCGATGATCCCGCCGCCCGGGTCGCGGCCCAGCGTGTTCTGCACGATGTCCTGGGATGGCTTTGGGACGTCGCGGTCGAGCCGGTGCTGGGCCACCTGGGGCATGCGTCGACGCCGGGGCCGGAACAGGAGTGGCCGAGGGTGTGGTGGGTGCCGGGCGGTGCTCTCGGCCTGCTGCCGCTGCATGCCGCCGGGCATCACGCGGATCCGGCCGACGATGCGGATCGGCGGGTCCTGTTGGACCGGGTGATCTCGTCGTACGCGCCCACCGTCCGCGCGTTGAGCCACACGCGCCGCTCGCCGGTGCCGACCGTGGCGGAGGACGCGCTGATCGTCGCGCTGCCGGTCACCCCGGAGCTCCCGGGCCGGCCCGCACTGCGCGACCTGACGCACGCGGGCACGGAAGCACGAAACGTGCAGGGCCATTTCCCGGCGCACCTGCTGCTCCAGGCGGCCGCCGAGTCCGAGGCCCAAGCCGAATCCGCGGCCGAGTCCGAGTCCGAGTCCGAGTCCGGGGCCGACTCCGAGCCGACGCGGGCAGCCGTGCTCGCGCACATGCCCGAGTTCGCAGTGGTGCACTTCGCCTGCCACGGCGTGACCGAAGGCGAGGACCCCTCGGCGAGCCGGCTGTTCCTGCAGGACGGCTCACTGACCGTCGCGGACCTGACCCGCCTGCGGCTTGACGGTGCCCGGCTGGCCTACCTGTCCGCATGCGAGACCGCCACCGGGCACAACCGGCGGCTTCTCGACGAGGCCATCAACTTGGCCTTCACATTCCGACTCGCGGGCTACCGGCATGTCGTCGGCACACTGTGGAAGATCGACGACGAGGTGTCGGCGGAGGCCGCCGACTTGTTCTACGGCCACCTGCGCACGAGCACGGGCAGCTTGGACGTGGACCGCTCCGCGGCAGCGCTGCACCACACCGTCCGCACACTCCGTGGGCGCTATCCGGCCCCCGGCCTGTGGGCCGCGTACCTGCACACCGGCCCATGACGCGAACCCCGGGAGCCAAGCGATTGAACCGCGCCCCGCGTCTCCGTACCCTCGGATCCGGTCGTTCCGGGGGCTGACCGGGCGGTGAACTTGCCGAGGAGTGGGGGACTTTGGCGGATCAGAGGCAGACGGCGCGCATCATCGGCGGGCGGTTCCGCCTCGTCGGGCAGCTGGGATCCGGAGGCTTCGGCCGGGTCTGGCGGGCGCACGACGAGGTGCTCGGTGTGGACGTGGCGGTCAAGGAAGTGTGGCTGCCGCAGCACGGGGCCGCGGACCGGGAGCACCACGAGCGGCTGGCCCGGGCCGCCCGGGAGGCCCGCAACGCGGCCAAGTTGCGCGGGCATCCGCACATCGTCGCCGTCCACGACGTCATCGTCGAGGACGATGCCCCCTGGATCGTGATGGATCTCGTCGACGGGGGCTCGCTGGCCGAGCGCCTGCACACGGACGGCCCGCTGCCCGCCGCACGTGTCGCCGAGGTGGCGGCAGCGCTGCTGGCCGCACTGAAGGCCGCGCACGAGGCCGGAATCGTGCACCGGGACATCAAGCCGGCCAACGTCCTGCTGACGCCGGACGGGCGGGTGCTGCTCACCGACTTCGGCATCGCCGTCCACGAGACCGACACCAGGCTCACGGTCACCGGCGGCGTCGTGGGCTCCGCGGAGTACATGGCGCCGGAGCGGTTCAACGGCGTCGAGGACCACGGGCCCGGGGACCTGTTCTCGCTGGGGGTGACGCTGTACGAGGCGGTCGAGGGCGCCTCCCCGTTCCGCCGTCCCACCCCGACGGCGACGCTGGCCGCTGTGGTGCTGCAGGAGCACCCTCCTCTGGTACGTGCGGACCCGGCGCTCGCGGCGCTGATCACCGCGCTGCTCGCCAAGGAGCCTGCAGACCGGCCGGGTGTCGACGAGGCGTCGGCGATGCTGCGGGGCGCCCGTTCGGTGACTGCACCGAGGCGTCCCGGCGGACAGCCGGCCGGCCCGACCACCCCGGCTACCGCGACCACCCCGACCACCCCGACCACTCCGACGACGGCTGCGCCGGCGGTGGCGCAGCGGCGGAAGCGCATCAAGCTCGCTTTCGCGGGGCTGCTCTCGGCGATTGCCGTGACGATCGCCGTGGCCATGACCGGGCAGATCCGGACGTGG
The DNA here is from genome assembly GCF_021502675.1 of Yinghuangia soli. GTDB lineage: Bacteria > Actinomycetota > Actinomycetes > Streptomycetales > Streptomycetaceae > Yinghuangia > Yinghuangia soli. Next base: position 23,886 of record NZ_JAKFHA010000020.1, on the reverse strand, counting down.
AACACGCACCGGAAGACCGACTATCCCGCGCCGGGAGCGGACGGCATCCTCGGGTGGACCCTGATCTGGGCCCCGATCACAGGCGCCTGCGTCGCCGGGGCGGTGCTGCTCGCCACCGACCTGGCGAAGGGCCGCAAGCGCAACGCGGTCGCCGCCGGAGTGTTCTTGGCGGTGTTCTTCCTCATGACGGCCATCTGGCTCGGTACGTCCGACGCCTAGGAACCCCTGTGCACCCCGGGGCCGGGCCGAGCCCGGCTCCGGTCAGGCGGCGTGGATGTCGCGGCGGTCGAAGGCGGCAAGGGCGAGGGCGGCGAGGACGGCGGCCAGGGCGAGGGGTGCGAGGTAGCGCCACCACTCGGCGGTGGTGGTGAGGGGCTCCCCGCCCAGTGCCCAGTTCCACGGCGAGATGTACTGGGCGGACTCCCAGCCCTCGCGCAGCGGGAAGAGCGCGGAGACGACGTAGCCCGCCACGGTCAGGCCCACCCCGGCGCCTTCGGCGACGGCCGGGCGGCCGGTGACGGCGGCGCCGAGCGCGGTGGCCGCGGCGGCCACGACTGCGGTGAATGTGCACAGGGCGACCGTGGAGGCGAGCCGGGCCACGGGTACGCCGATGTCCCAGATGGCGTCGGCGGCCCATTGGACGAGGAAGACCGCCGCGCCCAGGGCCAGGACCGCGAGTGCCGCGGCGGTGATGCGGGCGGTCAGTACGGCGGTCCGCGACACCGGTTGCGTGAGCAGCAACTCGTAGTGGCCGGACTCCTCCTGGCGGGCCGTCAGCGACGTGGCGAGCGAGGCGCCGGCGACGGCCATCAGCAGTGGCACCAGCAGCGAGTACAAGTTGCCCCACAGGAAGCCCTCCGGCGTCCCGAGGTCGCCCAGCCCCAGCGCGTCGACCAGCCCCTGGGGCATGCCGCCGATCGCCTCGGTCATGCCCGGGCTGTCGCGGAACGCGGGCCAGAACGCCGAGGTGAGCAGGATCAGTCCGGCGAGGGCCGTGCCCCAGACCGCCAGGGCGCGGCCGAGCGGGCGCAGCGCGCCGGAGAGGAGGGCGCCGGTCATGCGTGGGCCTCCGGGGGCCGGGCGGCGGTGTCGTCTGCGTGCGGGGTGTAGAGGTCGCGGAAGGCGTCGTCGAGGTCGGGCTCGGCGATTTCCACGGATGTGGGCCGGTGCCGGGCGAGGGCGTCGAGCAGCGGGGCCGGGTCGCCGGTGAAGCGGGCGCGCAGGCGGCGTCCGTCGGTGCGGATGTCGGCGAGGCCGGGGACGGCGCCGAGGTCCGGTGCCGTGCCGGGGAAGACCGCCTCGACGCGCTGGGCGGCGTTGCCGCGCAGGTCGTCCACGGTGCCGCGGGCGACGATGCGGCCCTGCCGGAGCACGACGGCGTGGTCCGCGGTGCGCTGGACCTCGGCGAGGACGTGGGAGGAGAGCAGGACCGCGGTGCCGCGGGCCTTGGCCTCGCGGACGAGGTCGCGGAAGACCTGCTGCAGGAGCGGGTCGAGTCCGCTGGTCGGCTCGTCGAAGACGAGGAGGTCGGCGCGGCTCATGAACGCGGAGACCAGGGCCACTTTGCGGCGGTTGCCGGTGGACAGGCCCTTGGCGGCCTTGTGCGGGTCGAGGCCCAGTCGCTCGGTGACGTCGGCGCGGCGGGCCGGGTCGCAGTCGCCGCGCAGCCGGGCCACCGAGTCGAGGATCTCGCCCGCGGTCGAGCGCGGCGGCAGCCGGAGTTCGCCGGGTACGTACGAGACCCGGCGGCGGGCCTCGACGCCGCCGGTCCGCGGGTCGCGTCCGAACAGCCGCATGGTGCCGCCGGTGGGCCGCAGCAGGTCCAGCAGGCAGCGGATGGTGGTGGACTTGCCGGCGCCGTTCGGGCCCAGGAAGCCCACGACTTCCCCGGCGTGCACGGTGAGGTCGATGCCGTTCAGGGCGCGGACGCGGCCGTAGTCCTTGACGAGTCCGCGGATCTCGACGACGGCGGTGCGGCCGCCAGGGGAGGAGTCTCCAGGGGAGGGGGCACCGGGGTCGGTCGGATCGTCGTCCACGGGCACTCCTTGGCGTGGCCTTCCAGCCGGGCAATACCCAGGAGTAAATCAGACATATCGGTTCATTGTTCGGTCTGTCGCGCGCCTCACCGTGTCGCGGTCGGGAGCTCCGCGGAGTCGCGGAGCTGGGCCAGGCGGCTGGCTGTGCGGGTGTAGTCGGCAGGGGTCGGGGCGCCGGCCGGCGGGCGTCCCGGGTGGTCGGGGCCGGTGAGGAACAGGCGTATGTCGCGGTCGTACGCCACATCCACCACCGACGCCAGGCGCTGGCGGCCGTCCGACGAGCACGCGAGCCACGCCGGGATGCCGCCGACGACCCAGGTGGCGAAGCGGTCCGCGAGGGCGAGGTAGTCGGCGGTGCCGGTGGGCGTCTCGCACAACTGGGCGTAGTCGAACCAGAGTTCGCCGTCGCGTACGGCGCGGGTGCGGAGCGCGCGCCGGCCGAGGTGCAGGTCCGCGGCTTCGTCGGGGCCGGGGGCGGCGAGGCCGAAGGCGGCCAGGGACGCGGCGTCGTCCGGTGAGACGAGGGCGCCGGCCCGGAAGCCGGCGGCTGCGGCCGGTGCCGCGAGCGTGCGGTAGTCGCGCGGTCCGGCGACCTCGACGATGTCCAGGTGCTCGTGGAGCAGGGCGATGGCCGGCGCGAAGAGGTGGTGGAAGAGCGGGTTGGGCAGCAGGGCGTCCGGTGCGTAGTTCGAGGTGGCCACGAGCGTCACGCGGCGGTCGAGGAGTTCGCGGAGCAGCCGGGTCACCAGCATCGCGTCGCCGGGGTCGTGCACGTGGAACTCGTCGAAGCAGACCACCCGTGCTCTGCCCACGAGTTCGGCCATCGCGGCGTCGACGGCCCGGGCCTCTCCGCGGTGCCGGAAGGCCGAGTCGTGCAGGCGCCGGAAGAAGTCGTGGAAGTGCACGCGGTACGCGAAGCCCTGGGGGAGTGCGGCGTGCCAGGTGTCGGCCAGCCAGCTCTTGCCGCGCCCGGGAGGCCCCCAGAGGTAGACGCCCCGGACGTGGTGCCGGCGGTGCAGCAGGTGCGCTCCGGCGGGCGCCGCGGCGAGTTGTCCGGCGAGCAGGGCGAGGCGGTCCGCGGCGGCTCTCTGCGTCGCGTCGAGGGTGAAGCCGAGGCCGTGCGCGGCGGTGTCGACCGCGGCCGAGGCTCGTGCCTGCAGATTCCGTCCGTCCCTGCCCGGGTGCCACATGATCATGAACGTAGCCGAGGGCCGCGCCGCCACGCGGGGTGGGTGGCGGGACAACGCCGCAGGCGGCCGCCAAACATCAGCGGACTGATGACCGCCGCGGTCCTCTCCGGAGCCGCAGCCGCCGGTGTGCTGGCGATGCCGGGCACGGCGAATGCCGCGCCGGCCGTGTTCCGGGTCCAGCTGCAGTACATCCACGTGCCGCAGACCCAGGACAACAACGCCGACGAGGTCTTCGTCAAGATCAACGGGCAGAAGGTGTGGGGGCCGCACTCGATCACCCAGCACACCACGGCCGACCTGAACGCGGTCGCGCCGCGCTACTTCGACGCGGCCGGCCAGATGACGATCTCGTACTGGGACCAGGACCCGGGCCGCGACGACCACGTCGGCACGGTGACCCTGACCTGCGCGAACCCGATGCTGGGCGACAACGGCATCGCGATCTCCGGCAATGACGGCGTGTACTGGGTGTACTTCCGGGTCGAGCAGCTCGCCTAGCCGCGTCTGCGCAGGTCAGAGGCCGCTCTCTCCGCCAGGGGAGGGCGGCCTTTCCGGTGTCCGGGGGAGCCGTCGCTCTTGCAATCGGCAGGCCGCCTACGCACAATCGAGCGCCCGAAGGCGCCGAAAAATTCTTCGAAATATCAAAAAGCCGAAAAAGTCCGGATGTCCTGCGGTCCCGCCCGCTCGCCCACCGACTCCGAGGAGACCGCATGACCCGCACCGACGACACCGAAGTCCCCGACTACCCGGGCCGCTTGCAGCTGGCCGGCAAGGGCGTGGTCGTGCTGGGCGCCGGCCAGGGCATCGGCCGCCAGACCTGCCACGCCCTGGCCCAGGCCGGTGCGCGCGTGCTGGCCGTGGACCTGGACGCGGACCTCGCGCACGAGGTCGCCGCCGAGGTGGACGGCATCGCCTGGTCCGGCGACGCCAGTTCGCGCCCCGCGATGACCGAGCTGTGGGCCGACGCGGAGGCCCGCCTGGGCCGCGTGCACTCGGTGGTCGACATCATCGGCATGAGCAAGTACCAGCCGCTGCTGGCCTGCACGGACGAGGACTGGGAGTGGCACCAGAACATCGTGCTGCGCCACGCGGTGCTCGCCCTCCAACTCGGCGGCGAGCACATGGCCCGGCACGGCGGCGGCACCTTCACCTTCGTCGCATCCGTCTCCGGACTCACCGGCGCCCCCATGCACGCCGCCTACGGCGCCGCCAAGGCCGCACTGGTGTCCCTGGTCCGGTCCGCCGCGGTCGAATTCGGCCCGTCCGGCATCCGGGTCAACGCGGTCGCGCCGGGCGTGGTCTGGACGCCCCGGGTCTCCGCGTACCTGGGCGATGCGGGCCGCGCCGCCAACGCCGAGAACGCGCCGGTCCGGGACGTGGCCCTGCCCGCGGACATCGCCGGGCCGCTGCTCTTCCTCTCCTCCGACCTGTCCCGCTACGTCTCCGGCCAGGTCCTGACCGTGGACGGCGGCGTCTCGGTGAAGTTCCCGTACCCGCTGCCGGACATGGAGCTGGCCCCGCGCTGACCGCCGCGCCGGCCCGCCCCACACCTCGGCCCCGCGCTCCGGACTGCCCGTACGCCCCGCACGAACGAAGGAAGAGACCCGATGGAGCCCACCGTCGACCGCGCGTTCATCCGCCGAGCCGTCGAGCTCGCCGACCTCGATGCGGTACGCGTCGCGCTGTACCAGCACACCGGAGACCCCGAGGCGGCCGCGCTGCCGCGCGCCGTGCGCCTGACCGAGCAGGAACGGGAGCTGCTGGTCGGCAAGGCGGTCGACTGGCTGGCCGCGCACGCCGGCCCGGGGATGCCCGAGGAGCCGCCGGAGCAGGAACTGCGCGCGCTCATGGCGATGGCGACCGGTGAGGACATGACCGACCTCGAGTTCGAGGCCCGGCGCGACATCGCGGCCTTCAAGCCCTACCCGTGGTACGTCGACTGGACCGGCGAACGGCCCGTGCTGCCGGAGGGTTTCAAGGCGGTCGTCGTCGGCAGCGGCTTCAACGGGCTTGCCATGGGCGTCCAGTTCGAACGGCTCGGCATCCCGTACGTGGTGCTCGACCGCCGCCCCGAGCCCGGCGGCACGTGGAGCATCAACCGCTACCCGGGCATCCGCGTCGACACCGCGTCCATCACCTACGAGTTCAGCTTCGAGAAGAACCACCCCTGGACCGAGTACTTCGCCCAGGGCGCCGAAGTCCGCGCCTACCTGGAGCAGATGGCGAAGAAGTACGGCGTCCTCGCGAACACCCGCTTCGGGACCACGATGACCCGTGCGGTGTTCGACGAGGCCCGCAATGTCTGGGTGCTCGACGTGACGACCCCCGAAGGCACCGAGACGCTGGAAGCCAACATCCTCGTCAACGCGGTCGGCACCTTCGCCAACCCGAAGATCCCCGAATTCGAGGGCCGGGACGGCTTCCGCGGCCTCATAGTCCACCCCTCGCGCTGGCCCGACGACCTGGACCTGACGGGCAAGCGCGTCGCGGTCATCGGAAACGGCTCCACCGGCGTGCAGTTGCTCGCCCCGATCGCCGAACACGCCGCGCGGGTGCACGTGTTCCAGCGCACCCCGCAGTGGATCAGCCCGCGCGAGAAGTACGGCGCCGCCATCGAGCCCGAGACCCGCTGGCTCCTCGACAACTTCCCGGGCTACTGGAACTGGGCGCGCTACACCTCCGTCGCGTCGCTCTTCGGCACCCACGGCTTCCTCATCCCGGACGAGGAATGGCAGGCCGGCGGCGGCACGTTCAACGCCATGAACGACAAGCTCCGCGACGACCTCACCGCGTACATCACCGCGCAGACCGGCGGCCGCCAGGACCTCGTCGACCGCCTGGTCCCCGACTACGCGCCGTTCTCGCGGCGGCCCGTCGTCGACAACGGCTGGTACCGGTCCCTGACCCGCGACAACGTCGAACTCGTCACCGACTCCATCACCCGCCTCACCGAGACCGGCATCGAGACCCCCGACGGCACCGTCCGCGAGGTCGACGTCATCATCGCGGCGACCGGCTTCGAGGTCGCCAAATACCTGTGGCCCGCTGCGTACGCCGGCAAGGACGGCATCGACATCCACGACTTCTGGTCCGCCGACGGCGCCCGCGCCTACCTCGGCATGATGGTCCCGGAATTCCCCAACATGTTCATGCTGTACGGCCCCAACTCCCAGCCCCTGTCCGGCGGGACGAGCCTGCCGATGTGGTACGTCATCTGGGCTTCCTACGTCGGGCAGCTCACCGTGCGCATGCTGGAGGACGGCGCCTCGCGCGTCGAAGTGACCCCGGCGGCCTACGAGCGCTACAACAAGGCCCTCGACGCCGAGGCAAGCCGGCTCCTGCTCCTGCAGGACTACGGCGCCCCGGAGAAGAACTACTACGTCAACAAGTCCGGCCGCCTCCAGGTCAACGCCCCCTGGTACGGACCCGACTTCCACCGCATGTGCACCCAGGTCGACTGGACCGACCTGACCGTCACCTGACCGTCGCCTGAGCCGACCCGGCCGGACCTGGTCCGATGCGGACCCGGCCCGACCGGATCTTGCCCCCGACCGGTCCGGCCGGCCCGACCCGGCCGGACCCGGCCGGCGTCAGGGCTGGAGGACGTAGCGGCCGCGCAGGCCGCTGCGGGCCGTGGCCTTGTGGGCCGCGGCCGCCTCCTCCAGCGGGACCACCGCGTGCACCCGGGCCGGAAGTTCGCCGGCCGCGGTGCGCGCCAGCAGGTCCGCCAGGCGGACGCTGTCGGGCGTGGTGAACAGCGCGGTGGTGGTGATGCCGCGCTCGGCCGGCGGGGCCATGCCCGGGCGCAGGCCGACGTAGGTGCCGTCGTCGCGGACGAGCGCGAGGGCGGCCTCGTTCAGCTGGGCGGCGTCGACGACGGCGTCCCAGCCCGGCTTGGCGTCGGTGGTGAAGTCGGCCCCGAGGCCGCGCACGAAGGACTCGTCCTCGGCGCGGGCGAGACCGGTCACCTGCCACCTGCGTTCCCGCGCGAGCACGGCGACGTTGGCGCCCACCGCGCCCGCGGCGCCGGTCACCAGCAGGCGGGCGGCGTCCGCCGGCGCGTCGCCGAGCAGGTCGGCGATCAGCGCGGCGGCCTGCGCGTTGAGGGGGACGGTGGCGGCAGCCGTCAGCTCCAGTCCGTCCGGGACGACCGCGACGTCGGACGCCGCGACCACGATCTGCTCGGCGTAGGTGCCGTAGTCGCGGTCGAAGCCCACCACCAGGCCCGCCACCCGGGTGCCGACGGCCAGTCCGGCGCCTTCGCCGGCCGCGGCCACCGTGCCCGCGAACTCCCAGCCGAGACCCGTGTGTTCGGGCTGGTTCACCAGGCCGATGGAGTGGAAGAAGCCCGCTGCGACACCGAGGTCCGTGGGGTTGACCGTGGCCGCGGCGATGGCGACGCGGATCTGCCCGGGGCCGGGTTCGGCGACCGGCACGTCGATGATCTCGATGGAGTCGGGACCGTTCGGGGTGCGGACGACGGCGGCGCGGAAAGTGGTCGTGCTCATGGCCTTGCTCCTTGGCGGTGGGGGCCTTGCGGCATGATCGTTGCTGAGCTCCATGGTGGTTTCGGGGGCCTCGCGGCGTAAGAAGGCACTTGGAAGTGCGTTAGTGCCCTCGGGGTGCGGAAGGATCGGACGATGTCGACACGGACGGCGGCCCAGCAGCGGGCCGAGCAGAAGGCGAGCTACAACGCGTTCATGGAGGGCTGCCCCAGCCGCCGGCTCCTGGAGCGCATATCCGACAAGTGGGTGGCCTTGATCCTCGCGGCACTCGGCAGCGACGGACCGCACCGCCCCGGCGCCGAGGAGAGCGGCGGGCCGCAGGCGATGCGCTACTCGGAGCTGTCCCGGCGGCTCGCGGGCGCGAGCCAGAAGATGCTCACCCAGACGCTGCGCTCGCTGGAGAGCGACGGCCTGGTCACGCGGACGGTCACCCCGACCGTGCCGGTGACCGTCACGTACGAGATCACCGAGCTCGGCCTGTCCCTGAACCAGGTGATGGCCGGCCTCAAGGAATGGGCCGAGACGCACATGGACGAGGTGCTCGCGCACCGCGCGGCGGAGACCGAGGGGTAGCGCGGCGTCACTCGTTCGGACGGGTGTCGGGCGGGTCGCGCGGTACGGGCTACCGAACGGTTGCATGCTCGGGGAAACGACGGGCGTCCCGGGCCCGCGCCAGGCGGGTGCGGGGGCGAGGAGGCTTCCCATGCGCATTCCGACGACCACCGGGCGCCTCGGCGCGGCGCTTGCCGCGGTGGCGATGGCCGGCACGACCGCACTCGTGGCGGCTCCGCCCGCGGCCTCTGCCCAGGCCCAGGCCCAGGCCCCGGCCGCGACGGTGTGCGGCGGGGAGCGCGGCGGCTGGCTGGACGCGGGCCTGGTCGGCACGTACGACGGCAGCCTCGCCACCGGCGAGACCGTGCGGATCAGGCTCGGCCTCGGCCTCCTCGGGCACCGCGCGGAGATGAGCCTGGACGGCGAGGAGCTCCCGTCCGGACGCGCCGCCTTCGCCGGTGCGCAGGCCGGCGGCCCCAAGTGGACGTGGACGACCGTCGCCTTCGGCGTGCAGGCCTCGATGACCCTGGCCGAGCCGCAGTGCGCCGATCCGCAGGCCCCGGGCCGGGTCACCACCGCGCGGCTGGTCCTCATCGGCGGGGGCGCGATGGACGCCGGCACGGTGGCCCGCAGCCGGTGACGCGTGCGGCACGGCGCGGGCCCGCCCGCGCCGTGCCCAGGTGCCGCCGCAGGTCGCAGGGGTGCATGAAGGGGACACGAGCGGGGACGTGTGTGGGATCGGCCTATTGACCAGGGTGGTCCCAGACACTAATTTTCGGTGAATCCGATTCCATGGCGACCGAGGGAGGCGACCGGCAGATGAACACCGCCTCTGACCTGAGCCGCCTCGCCCACAGCACGGTCTGGGTTTCGGGTCGCATCGCACACGGCTGCTGACCACGCCGTTTTGACGTGCCATTTTGTGGCACTTTTCGGGTTTTCCTGCCGTCACCTTGGTGGCACGTAGTCATTGCGTGCCCATTTGCGCCCGCCCCGCTGCGGGACGCGTCCGAGCACAGAAGGCTCCCTGCATTGGCGAACATGATGAATCGATCGATCGCGCACCGAACCGGAGGTGCGTCGTGGTAACGCCGCGGATCACGGTCAACGGGAAAGAGGCGCCGATCGCGCCCGCCGCGCCGCACACCACGGCGCTGGACTACCTGCGCGAGCGCGGCCTCACCGGCACCAAGGAGGGCTGCGCCGAGGGAGAATGCGGCGCCTGCTCGGTGCTGGTCGCACGGCCCGGGGTGAACAAGCCCACCGACTGGGTGGCGGTCAACGCCTGCCTGGTGCCGGTCGCGGCACTCGACGGCCAGGAGGTCGTCACGTCCGAGGGCCTCGCCACCCCCGGAGAGGCCGGGCAGCCATCCGTCCTGCACCCCGTGCAGGAGGAGATGGCGGTCCGCGGCGGATCCCAATGCGGTTACTGCACACCGGGGTTCATCTGCAGCATGGCGGCCGAGTACTACCGGCCGGGACGCTGCCCGAAGGCGGCCGACGGGGAAGTCCACGACGCCGCCGCGCACACCGGCGCCGGGCACACGGACGCCGAGCACGGGCCGAACGGGTTCGACCTGCACGCGCTGAGCGGGAACCTGTGCCGGTGTACCGGCTACCGGCCGATCCGCGACGCCGCGTACGCGGTGGGCGCCCCGGCCGACGACGACGTCCTCGCGCACCGCCGCGAACTGGCGCCCCCGGCGCCGGCCGCGACCGAGTACACGCAGGACGGCAGCAGCTTCATCCGCAAGGAAACCCTGGCCGAAACCCTGGAGTTGCTGCGCGACCGCCCCGACGCGGTGGTGATCGCCGGGTCCACCGACTGGGGCGTGGAGGTGAACATCCGGGCCCGCCGCGCGGATTGCGTGGTCGCCCTGGACCGGCTGGCCGAACTCCGGGAACTGCGCGTCGAGTCCGGGTTCATCGAGATCGGCGCGGCGCTCACGCTCACCGAGATCGAGCGCCGCCTCGACGGCGGCGTGCCGCTGCTCGCCGAGCTGTTCCCGCAGTTCGCGTCGCGGCTCATCCGCAACAGCGCGACGCTGGGCGGGAACCTCGGCACGGGGTCGCCGATCGGCGACAGCCCGCCGGTGCTGCTCGCACTGGAGGCCTCGGTGGTGCTCGCGCACGCCGACGGCGAGCGCGAGGTCCCGCTGGCCGACTACTTCACCGGCTACCGGCAGAGCGTGCGCCGGCCGGGCGAGCTGATCCGCGCGGTCCGCATCCCGCTGCCGCTGGCCCGCGTCACGGCGTTCCACAAGATCGCCAAACGGCGCTTCGACGACATCTCCAGCGTGGCGATCGCCTTCGCGCTGGACATCGAGGACGGCATCGTCCGCAAGGCCCGCATCGGCCTGGGCGGCGTGGCCGCCACCCCGATCCGGGCGTACGCCACCGAGGCCGCCCTGGAGGGCAAGGCCTGGTCGGCGGAGACCGCCGAGGCCGCGGCCCGGGTGCTGGAGTCCGAGGGCACCCCGATGAGCGACCACCGCGCCAGCGCGGGGTACCGCTCCGCGATGCTCGGCCAGAGCCTGCTGAAGCTGTACGCCGAGACCCCGGAGGCGGTTTCCGCATGAGTGAGCGAAGCGAGCGAATCGACAAGAAGGATGCGTTTCGCGAATGCGGCGCCGAGCGGAGCGAGGTGCCCGCATGAGCAATCTTTCGGAACGTCCCGAGAAGCCCGTGGTCGGCGTACCGCTGCCGCACGAGAGTGCCGCGCTGCACGTCACCGGTGCCGCGCTCTACACCGACGACCTGGTGTACCGCACCAAGGATGTGCTGCACGCGTACCCGGTCCAGGTCATGAAGGCGCGCGGCCGGATCACCGGCCTGCGCACCGAGGCCGCGCTCGCGGTGCCCGGCGTGGTCCGCGTGCTCACCGGTGCCGACGTGCCCGGCGTCAACGACGCCGGCATGAAGCACGACGAGCCGCTGTTCCCCGACGAGGTCATGTTCCACGGCCACGCGGTCGCGTGGGTGATCGGCGAGACGCTGGAGGCGGCCCGGATCGGCGCCGCCGCGGTCGAGGTCGACCTCGACGAACTGCCCTCGATCATCACGCTCGGCGAGGCCATCGAGGCCGAGAGCTTCCACGGCGCCCGGCCGGTGATGGCGACCGGCGACATCGAGGCCGGCTTCGCCGACTCCGCCCACGTGTTCGACGGCGAGTTCCAGTTCGCCGACCAGGAGCACTTCTACCTGGAGACGCACGCCGCGCTCGCCTACATCGACGAGGCCGAGCAGGTCTTCATCCAGAGCAGCACCCAGCACCCCTCGGAGACGCAGGAGATCGTCGCGCACGTCCTCGGCCTGCACAGCCACGAGGTCACCGTGCAGTGCCTGCGCATGGGCGGCGGCTTCGGCGGCAAGGAGATGCAGCCGCACGGCTTCGCGGCGATCGCCGCACTCGGCGCCAAGCTGACCGGTCGCCCGGTCCGGGTCCGGCTCACCCGCACCCAGGACCTGACCATGTCCGGCAAGCGGCACGGCTTCCACGCCGCGTGGCGCATCGGCTTCGACACCGAGGGCCGCATCCAGGCCCTGGACGCCACGCTGACCGCGGACGGCGGCTGGAGCCTGGACCTGTCCGAGCCGGTCACCGCCCGCGCGCTGTGCCACATCGACAACACGTACTGGATCCCGAACGCGCGCGTCGCGGGCCGCATCGCCAAGACCAACAAGGTCTCCAACACCGCCTTCCGCGGCTTCGGCGGACCGCAGGGCATGCTGGTGATCGAGGACATCCTGGGGCGCTGCGCACCGCTCCTCGGCCTGGACCCGGCGGAGCTGCGCAAGCGCAACTTCTACCGGCCGGGCCTCGGGCAGACCACGCCGTACGGCCAGACCGTCACCCAGGCGGAGCGGATCTCCGCGGTCTGGGAGCAGGTCGAGGCGGACGGCGGCCTCGCGGACCGCAAGCGCGAGATCGCCGCGTTCAACGCCGCGCACCCGCACACCAAGCGGGGCCTGGCGATCACCGGCATCAAGTTCGGCATCTCGTTCAACCTCACCGCCTTCAACCAGGCCGGCGCGCTCGTGCTGATCTACAAGGACGGCTCGGTCCTGATCACGCACGGCGGCACCGAGATGGGCCAGGGCCTGCACACCAAGATGCTGCAGGTGGCCGCGACCACCCTCGGCATCCCGCTGAGCAAGGTGCGGCTGGCCCCGACGCGTACCGACAAGGTGCCCAACACCTCGGCCACCGCGGCGAGTTCGGGTGCGGACCTGAACGGCGGGGCGGTCAAGAACGCGTGCGAGCAGCTGCGTGAGCGGCTGCTGCAGGTCGCGGCCAGCCAGCTCGGGTCGAACGCCTCGGACGTGCGCATCGTCGAGGGCGTCGCCCGCACCCTGGGCAGCGACCAGGAGCTGGCCTGGGACGACCTGGTGCGCACCGCGTACTTCCAGCGCGTCCAGCTGTCCGCGGCCGGGTACTACCGCACCGAGGGCCTGCACTGGGATGCGAAGACGTTCCGGGGCTCGCCGTTCAAGTACTTCTCCTACGGCGCCGCGGCGGCCGAGGTCGAGGTGGACGGCTTCACCGGCGCGTACCGCATCCGGCGGGTCGACATCGTGCACGACGTCGGCGACAGCCTCTCCCCGATGATCGACATCGGCCAGGTCGAGGGCGGCTTCGTGCAGGGCGCGGGCTGGCTGACGCTGGAGGACCTGCGCTGGGACACCGGCGACGGCCCCAACCGCGGGCGGCTGCTCACCCAGGCGGCGAGCACGTACAAGCTGCCGAGCTTCTCGGAGATGCCCGAGGAGTTCAACGTCTCGCTCATGGAGAACGCCACCGAAGAGGGCGCCGTCTACGGCTCCAAGGCGGTCGGCGAGCCGCCGCTGATGCTGGCGTTCTGCGTACGCGAGGCGCTGCGCCAGGCCGCCGCCGCGTTCGGGCCGAGCGGGGTGAGCGTCGAACTGGGCGCGCCCGCGACGCCGGAAGCGGTGTTCTGGGCGGTCCAGGCCGCCCGGCAGAGCCGGGCCGCCGGCGAAGCCTCGGCCGCCGACCCGGAGATAGCCGCCGGGGCCCCGGCCGGATCCTCCAGCGGGCATGCCCTGAACGGCGGTTCCGCCAGCGGGAGCGCGGCCGACGGCCGCACCCGGGCGCAGACGGAAGCGCTGAGCGGTGCCTGACAGCACGTGGGTCGCGGCGGTCGCGGGGCTGCGGGAACGCCGGGAATCCGGCGTCCTCGTGACCGTCGCGGCCGTCCGCGGCCATGCCCCGCGCGACGCCGGCGCCAAGCTCGTGGTGGGCCGGACCGGCACGTGGGGCTCGATCGGCGGCGGCAACATCGAGGCCGTCGCGATCGACCGCGCCCGCGAGATGCTCGCCGCGGGCGAGGCGGAGCCCGAACTGATGGACTTCGCCCTGAACGACAAGGCGGTCAACCAGCACGGCGTGCAGTGCTGCGGGGGCACGGTCGTCGTCCTGCTCGAACCCCTGCCGGTCACCAAGGCATTGGCGATCTTCGGGGTCGGGCACGTGGGCCTCGAACTGGCGCGCATCATGGCCCGCCAGGACATCGAACTCCACCTGGTCGACAGCCGCGCCGACATGCTCACCAAGGAGCGCCTCGAAGTCCTCGCGGACGAGGCGGCCGAGGTGCACGTGCACCACACGCCGCTGCTGCCCGAGGAGGTGCTCGCGCACCTCCCGCACGGCACCCACATCCTGATCATGACGCACGACCACGCCGAGGACGCGGCGCTGTGCGACGCCGCGCTCCGCACCGACCACCTCGGCACAATCGGGCTGATCGGCTCCTCGGCGAAGTGGGCGCGGTTCCGCAAGCGCCTGGCCGAGGAAGGCGGCCACGACGCCGCCGCCATCGACCGCATCAAGACCCCGATCGGCCTGCCGGACATCACCGGCAAGGAGCCCGCGACCATCGCGGTAAGCGTCGCCGCAGACCTCCTCCGCACCTTCGAATCCGAGACCGCCTGACCTCGCGCTCCGCGGCGGGATTCACCCGGCCGATCGCTTCGAGCCGGGCCCGCGGGTCGGAGGGGCCGGCCGCTGTGCGGCGCACGGGCCCGCGCGGGGGAGCCCCCGCGGGAAGTTCCGTGCGCCGCATGGTCCGGTTTACGCCGCACGCCTCCGGGGGATCGCGCCGATCAGGATGTCGGCGGCGAGGAATGCGGCGAGGGTGATGCCCAGCAAGGGCACGAACCAGCCCGCGGCCGCGGCAACGACGGCCAGGACCGCCGCGGGCTTGGCCGACTGCCGCCATGCGCCGCGCGGGTAGGGGCGGCCGACTGCCCACGACGAGCCGCGGACCGGTCGCCGCTGCCACCACATGCGGTAGCCGAGCACGATCGACACCAGCACCATGAGGGCGAGTGCGATCAGGGCCAACTGGTTCGCCAGACCCAGGAATTCACCCATGTGCAGGTCGATGCCCACCCGGGTGAGCTTGGCGCCGAGGGGGTAGTCCGCGTAGCGGAGCTCGTCGACGACCTTGGCGTCCGCGGGGTCGACGGCGACCTGGTCCAGGCGCACCGGCCACTGCTTGTCGGTCTCCTTGACCACGTACGCCTTGCCGGGCTTGGCCGGGACGACGATCTCCAACGGCCCGTCCAGACCGCGGCCGGCCGCGGCGCCGATGATCGCGTCGAGGCCGGCTCCGGCCGGAGCCGCCGGGCCGGGGGTGGCACTCTGCTGGTGCCCGCTGTGCTCGCCGCCCTCGGCCGGTGCCGGGGCGGCGGAACCGGGCGCGCCGGATGCCGGGAGTGCCGTCGAGACCAAGGGGGTCGTCCAGCTCAGCGACGTCCGCAGGTCGGCGATGTTCGCGCCGGCGTGCGTCGACCAGGTCAGCCCGGTGGCGGACAGCCCGAGCAGGCCCAGCGACGCCCACAGCCCGACCGTCCCGTGCCACGACAGAGTCCGGCGGCGGCCCTTGGCACCGCGTTCGG
Organism: Yinghuangia soli; assembly: GCF_021502675.1. Classification (GTDB taxonomy): domain Bacteria; phylum Actinomycetota; class Actinomycetes; order Streptomycetales; family Streptomycetaceae; genus Yinghuangia; species Yinghuangia soli. The sequence goes on along the minus strand of NZ_JAKFHA010000020.1, from coordinate 8,685 downwards.
GGAGCACCAGGTCCTTCTTGGCACGGCGCCGGCGGCCGAACCACAGGGCGAGGCCGCCCAGCACGATGACCCACAGCCAGCTGGCGGCCAGTTCGCTGTACAGGCGGCCCGGCTCGCCGAGCTTGAGGTTCGCGTGGAACTGGTCGAGCCATGCGCGCAGCGGCAGCGCGCCGGAGCCTCCGAAGCTCTTCTCGATGCCGCGGATCTCGCCGGTGTACGGGTCCACGAAGACCGCGCGCCGCACGCCTTCGTCCAGGCCCGGCTCGGTGAACAGGACTTGCGTGGTCGCCTCGGGGTCGTCCGAGAGCCGGACCGCGGACAGCGTCCCGCCGGGATTCGCCGCGGTCGCGGCGCGGACCTGCTGAGCGACGGGCAAGGGCTGCGTGCCGACCCGGTCCACGGTGAGTTCGTGCTCGTACACGAATTTCTCGAGGGGCGTCGCCGCCGCGTACAGCAGCCCGGTCGCGGCCGCGGCGAAGAGGAACGGGGCGATCAGGATGCCGGCGTAGAAGTGCATCCGCAGGAGCAGCGGGCGCAGGCCCGCCGCGATGGACCCGCGGCGTGCGGCCGGTGCCGCCGCTGCCGCGGTGGCCGGGGCCTCCGCGGAGTCCGCGGCGGAGGGTGGTTCTTGGGGCTTCGGTCCGGTGTCGAACGTGGAGGTCATGAGACAGCTCTCCGTGAGGCAGGAGGCATGCGTCATCGCGGCAGGGCGTCGATACGCATGCCAGAGCGCTGGTGGGGGTCCGCGGCGCACGCCGGATCGGCCGCGCGGCTCGGCGCGGCTGCGAGGCGGGACAGGGCGGACCCGGCCGGGCACCCGCTGCGGGGCGCGCGGCCGTACCCGGGCGCGCATGGGCGGGCCCGGTCAGCTGAAGGAGAGCCGCCTTGGCGGGCCGCGCCGGCTGACCGTCTCGGCGAGGAGGACCAAAGAGGCGCGGACGGGTGCGTCCGGCACTGTCGGGATGCGGCGGCGTTCGGTGACCACGGCCAGGACCGGGACGGCGACCAGATGCCGCAGCCAGCCGCGGGCTGCGACCGCGGCGGTGACCAGCACCGCGGCCAATGCCCGGTCGCCCTGGGCGAGCCACATCGCGGAGAACAGCGCCATCAGCACGTGGACCACGAGCATCCGCACGTCGGACGTCGCCGCGGCGTGCGCACCGGTGTGGTCCGCCACGGCCGTCAGCACCATGGCCTGCGTGCCGTCCACAGCCGACATCACATATTCCGTACGCTCCGCGCCGTCCGCCCGCGCGGCGTGGCCGGCCGCCATGCCGAACACGTGGTGCAGCCCGTACTGCACGGCACCGCACGCCACCAGCAAAGTGCCGAGCCCGCGCTGCCGACCCGCCAGCGCGAACGCGCCCAGCGAGGTCGTGCCGAGCAAGGCGACCACGGCCAGCGGCCGGACCGGGGCACCCCCGGCGTACATGTGCAGCCCCAGGGACGCGAAGACGCACACCGCCGCGAAGACGACGGCACGCATCGCGCGGAACCCCGGCTGGCCTATGTGCACCGCGCAAGAATGGCAGAACAGCGCCCGCGCGCCGAAGGCGGATGCGTATACGCACACGAAGCGGCCCCCGCCGCCGACCCCCTGCGGCATCCCTCGGACGGATGGTTCCGACCGGGTCCGGTGCGCCGGCGGTTCCGGCGGCGGCGAGAATAGGGGCGGCACCAGGGGCAAGGAGGGACCAGGAGCATGACGGCAAGCGCCGGGGATATCGCAAAGGCAGCCGAGGTACTGCGCTCGGGAGGTCTGGTGGCACTGCCCACCGAGACCGTCTACGGGCTGGGCGCCGACGCCGAGGACCCGGCAGCCGTCGCCCGCATCTTCGCGGCCAAAGGCCGGCCGCCGACCCACCCGCTCATCGTCCACCTCGGCAGCGCCGGGCAGCTGGACGACTGGGCCGCGGACGTCTCGCCGGAGGCGCGGGAGCTGGCCGAGCGGTTCTGGCCGGGGCCGCTCACGCTGGTGCTGCGCCGCGGCTCCCGGGTGCCGTCCGAGGTGACCGGCGGCCTGGAGACGGTCGCCCTGCGGGTCCCCGACCACCCCGTCGCCCTGCAGCTGCTGGCCGAGTTCGGCGGCGGCATCGCGGCCCCGTCCGCCAACCGCTTCGGCTCGGTCAGCCCGACCACCGCCGACCACGTGCGCACCGAACTCGGCGACGCCGTCGACTTCGTCCTGGACGGCGGCCCCTGCCGGGTCGGCGTCGAGTCGACCATCGTCGACACCACCAGCGGCACGCTCAGCGTGCTGCGGCCCGGCGGCGTGACGAGCGAGAGCCTCGAAGCGGTCCTCGGCCGGCCGCTCGCCGCCCCGTCGGCCACCCCCGTCCGGGTGCCCGGCCAGCACCCGTCGCACTACGCGCCGCGCGCCCGGGTCGTGCTGGTGGCACCCGACCGCGTCGCCGCCGAAGCAGCGCTGGCCCAGGACCAGGGCCACCGCGTCGGCGTCCTGCTGCCCGCCTCGGCACCGGACACCGGCATCAAGGCGCACGCGGTGGTCGAGGTGCCGGGGTCGATGGCCGACTACGCCCGCGGCCTGTACGGCTTCCTGCGCGGACTCGACGAGCGGGGCTGCGACCTCATCGTCGCGTCCCTGCCCCCGGAGGCCGACCTGGGCACGGCGATCGCCAACCGGCTCCGCCGTGCGGCGGGGCCCCGGCAGTCCTCCTGACATCCGGCGCGCACTGCGCGCCGGAGCTCAGGAGCCGACGCCCAGCGCGGTGTTCCACTTGGCGGCGATGGCCGCCGCGTGCGCGCGGTGGGCGGCGGCCTCGGCCGGGCGGTCCAGCAGGTCCGCGAGGCCGGCCAGGGTGGCGGCGATCGGCGGGATCGCGAGGCTGAAGCCGGAGACCGGCGGCGAGGACTCCCGGCTGGGCAGCAGAGCGTCGTACAGCTCGGCGGCGCCGGTCGGATCCTCCGCGGCGACCATGGCCATCGCACGGAACGTCGCGGACACCTTGAAGAAGAAGTCGGCCTGGATCGGCCCGGCCTTCGCCAGCAGTGCACGGGCCTCGCCGGTCCGCCCCGCGGCGGCCAGGGCGGCGGCCAGCAGGTCGCCCATGAGCGGCCCGTACTCGTCGTACAGCTGCGTGGCGATGGGGACGAACTCGGCAAGGCGGCCCTGGCCGGCGCGGATCGTGGCCATGGCCATCAGCAGATAGCCGTCGGCGTGCGGCGAGCCCTGCCGGGCCATCGCGGCGGCCGCCTGGGCGTAGAGCTGCTCGGCCTCTTCGGTCCGGCCCTCTATGTGCGCCAGCGTCGCGACCGCGCACTCGGCGACGGCGACCGGCCCCGGCATGCGGTACGCGCGGGCGACCCGCAGGCACTCCTCGATGCGGCGGGCCGACGCCGCGGCATCGCCCTCGACAGCGGCTGCGGAAGCCTGCGCGAACTGGCCGTGCCAGCGGTGGCCCGGCAGGTCGTGGTCGATGCCCAGGCGCTCCAACTCGGCGCCGATCAGGGCGGCTTCGCGCCACTCGCGGTCCGGGTCGAACTCGCGCAGGAGCGTCGCGCGGGCCTGGGCGCGCAGGCTCGGGTCGCCCGCCTCGTCCGCGAGGGCGACCGCCTCGGTCGCGGCAGCGCGCACGGACGGGTCCTGGAGGTTGGAGAGTTCCTCCGCGTAGGCCAGCAACAAGCGGCAGCGCAAAGCCGGTTCGTGGTCCGGCCGGGCCAGCAGGCGGCGCAGCTGAGCGACGACCGGCTCGTCGATGCCGCCGTACGGCCGGGTCTGCCACGGCGTCGGCTCGGTCCACGCGGTCAGCGCCGCGGTCAGGAGGCCGTCCCGGCCGTCCGCGACGGCGTGCTCGACGGCCATGCGGCGGGTCTCGCGGGCGTCCACGACGGCCCCGGCGCGGACCTGGGCGCGCAGCAGCCGCCCCAGCAGCGCGACCCGCTCGGCGGCCCGGTCGCCGCCGCTGCCTTCGACGCGCTCGGCGGCCGGGATCCGGTCGAAGCACGCGAGCGCGTCGGCGAGCGAGGCCGCCGCGGCGTCGTGCGCGTACCGGTTCTCGGCGAGCGCGGCGGCCCGGACGCAGTAGGCCACCGCCTTGGCCGCGGTCGCCGACGACGCGGCCGCGGCGAAGTGGTGCGCCAGCGCCGAGACGTCCTCGGACGCCCGGGCCTCCAGGCTCGCCGCGATCCGGGCGTGCATCCGCGTCGCGCGGAGCCGGGTCAGGTCGGCCAGCAGCGTGTCGCGGACCAGCGCGTGCACGAACCGCACGCGGCCGGGAGCCGGTTCGACGAGCAGTCCGGCGATCAGGCCGGCCTCCAACGCACCCAGGACGCCGTCCTCGTCGGTGTCCGCCGCGTCGAGGAGCACCTCGACATCGGCCTCGCGGCCCGCGACGGCGGCCAGCCGCAGCACGGCCACGGCCGCCTCGGGCAGCCTGCCGAGGCGGCGGCGCAGCACGTCCCGTACGCCGTCCGGCACTTCGGCGAGGGCGACGAGGGCGCCCTCGCCGGCCAGCAGCCGGGCGCTCTCGCGGAGGTAGAAGGGGTTCCCGCCGGTGCGTTCGGCGAGCGCCGCCAGCGTCTCGGCGTCCACCGCGGGCCCGCCGGCCGCCGCGACGACCTCGGCCACCGCGGCCGCGGGCAGACCGGACAGCGCCACGCGCACCGGGGAGCGGCCGGCCAGGGCGGCGAGCGTGTCGGACATATGCGCGGCGAGCTCGTCGGGGCGGAACGCGGCCACCACCATCAGAGGCGTCCCGGCCGGTACGTCGGCCAGACCGGCGAGCAGGGCGCCGGTCTCCTGGTCGGCCCAGTGCAGATCGTCCAGGACGATGACCAGCGGGCGCACGGCGGCGGCGCCCGCGAGCCAGCGCCAGACCGCCCGGTGCAGGCGGAAGCGTCCGGCGGCGACGTCCGTGCCGGGGTCGAAGCCGGAGGCCGGGCCGGCGCCTGGGCCGGGGATGGAGCCGGAGTTGCGGTCGGCGCCGGGGCCCGAGTCGGAGCCCGGGCCATGTACGGTGCCCGCGGCGGAGTGCGCCGCCGCGTCCGGCAGCAGCGGCGCGAGGACCGCCAAGGAGTCTTCCGGCGGCGGGAATTCGCGAGCCAGGCCGCGCAGCGCCTCGACCCACGCCCACGCGGGCGGAGCGCCTTCCGCGTCCGTGGTGCGGCCGAACACCACTGTGCGGCCGCTGCGTTCCAGGTGTGCGCCGAACGCCCGCAGCAGCGCCGACTTGCCCAGCCCCGCTTCGCCGGTGACCAGCGCGACGGTCGGGCCCGCGGATCGCGCCCGGTCCGCGGCGGCGACGAGCTGCGCCGACTCGGCGTCCCGGCCGACGAACAGGTCGGTGTACGGGGATGTCGGGCCATCGGCGGAAGGAGGCGCCGCCGCAGAGTCCGGACGAGGGACCAGGTCTGGTGCAGGCCCCGGGTGCGCCCCGCTCTGGGGTGCGGGGAGGAGCCCGGAAGGGTGTGCCGCTCGCGCTTGGGGTTCGGGGCGCGACGCCGCGGGAGGCGCGGAGGTGGCCGCCGACGTCGAGTGCGTCCCATCCGGGGGGCCGGGGCGGCGTGCCGAAGAGCGTGCCGCATCAGGCTCGGGACGGGGTGCGGGGGATGCCGCCGCTTCCGGGTTCGCCGCGTCCGGCGGCCCGTTCCGGGGCCCGGGGCGGCGATTTGTCCCCGCCCGAGTCGCCTCCTGCAGCAGTGCGGTGTCCTGCGCCAGGATCGCCGCTTCCAGCGCGGTCAGCGCCGGTCCCGGATCCAGGCCTACTTCGGCGGCCAGCACGGCGCGCGCCCGGCGCAGCGTGCCCAGTGCGTCCGCCTGCCGCCCCGCGGCCCAGAGCGCCAGCGCGTGCAGGCGCCAGCCCTCCTCGCGCAGGGGTGCCTCCCGGGTCAGGAGTTCGGCTTCGGGGACGGCCGCGGCCGGGTCCGTGCAGCGCAGTTCGGCGGCCGTGCGGAGCTCGCGGGCCACCAGGCGCAGTTCGCCCAGCCGGGCGGCCTCGGGCACCGCCCACGACTCGTCGGCGGACTCGGCGTACGCAGGCCCGCGCCACAGGCCCAACGCCTCGGTGAGCGCGGCCCGCGCGGACTCCGCGGCGCCGGCGCCGTCCGCGGCGAGCGCGGTGCGGGCGTCGTGCAGAAGGTGTTCGAAGCGCCACGCGTCGACGGCGTCGTCCGGCAGCCGTAGCGCGTACCCGGGCGGCGCGCTGACCAGCAGTTTTGCCGGAGTCCGCGGGGCCCGGCCGGGTTCCAGGAGGCGGCGCAGGTTGGACACGTACGCCTGAAGGGACGTCACGGCCTGGGCGGGCGGCGCCCCTTGCCACAGGTCGTCGATCATCCGGTCCACCGAGACGACCTGGCCGCGATGCGCGACCAGCAGGGCGAGCACCGAGCGCTGCCGGCGGCCGCCGAGCGGCACGGCCTCGCCGTTCCGTTCGGCGATCAGCGAGCCGAGTACCTGTATGTGCACCATTGCGCGCCATCCTAGGCAGCCCAAGATCATCCCGGGCTGCGACTATCCCGAACGCGTCCGGCGGCCCGGGCGCAGCCCGTTTTCTTCGGGCAGGCCTTGGGTAGCGGGCCGCACATGACTGCCGCTGCCCGGCTCGACCAGGCGCTCGACCGCTCGATCGCACTCGGCTACGGAACCCCCGGCTTCCGCATCCGCAAGCGCCTGGCCGGCTGGCCCGCCGACGGCGGCCGGATGGACGGCAAGACCGTGCTGGTCACCGGTGCGGCCGGCGGGATCGGGCTGGCCGCGGCGACCGGGTTCGCGCGGTGCGGCGCGACCGTGTACGTCCTGGGCCGCACGGCGGACCGCGCCGAACAGGCCGTACGCCGGGTCCGCGCCGCCGCGCCCGGCGCCGCCCAGGACGCGGTGCGGCCGCTGGCCTGCGACGTGGGCCGCATGGCCGACCTGCACACCTGCACGGCCGAACTCCTGGACCGCGAGGCGCGCCTGGACGTCCTGGTCAACAACGCCGGGGTCATGCCGGGCACCCGGCAGTTCAGCGCCGACGGGGTCGAACTGACCTTTGCCGTCCATGTGCTGGGCCCCTGGATCCTGACCGCGACGCTGCTGCCGCTGCTCCGGGCCGCGGCGCCCTCCCGGGTCGTGACCGTGACGTCCGGCGGCCAGTACACGCAGGGCCTGACGCCCGGCGATCCCGAAGGCGCGGCGGTGGCCTACTCGCCGAAGAAGTTCTACGCCCGTACCAAGCGCGCCCAGGTCGTGCTCACCGAGGAGTGGGCCGAGCGGCTGGCCGCGTTCGACGTGCACGTGCACGCCATGCACCCCGGGTGGGCGGACACCAAGGGCGTGCAGGACGCGATGCCGCTGTTCCGCCGCCTCACCCGCCCCGTCCTGCGCGACGCCGAGCAAGGGGCCGACACCATCGTGTGGCTGGGCGCGGCCCCCGAGGCGGTCCGGACGACCGGGCTGCTCTGGCAGGACCGCAAGCCCCGGCCTGCGACGTACGCGCTCGGCGCCCGGCGGGACAGCGAGGCCGCGCGCAGCGAGCTGTGGGCCTACACCGCGGCGCTGGCCCGGCAGGGCGGTTTCTCCGCTCCGGTCTGAGGTGCATCCGTTCGGCGCTCCGCGGCGGAATCACAGGTGAAGGGTCAATCGACGCCCGACATCTGGAGCACCTCATGAACACGAACGGAACGTACCCGGCCACCGCCGAAGCCGTCCCGCACGGGGGAGTGGGCAGGTCGGGCCGCCGCCGCGCGGTGGCGGTCCTGGGCATCGGCGCCCTGTGCGCCTCGTCCGCGGCTCTCGGCGCCGCACCGGCGCACGCCGCCGACGACTCGATGGCGACGGTGTCGGTGCTGCACGGCATCCCCGGCCTGACCGTGGACGTGTACGCCAACGGGCAGCAACTGCTGCCCGATTTCAAACCGGGGACGCTGACCGATCCGCAGAAGCTGCCCGCGGGCAGCTACGACATCAAGGTCTTCAAGGACAACGAAGGCCCGGGCGGCACCCCCGCACTGCAGAAGCAGGTCGACGTACCCGCCGGAGCCAACGCCACGCTCGTGGCGCACCTGGGCGCGGACGGCACTCCCATGCTGACCGCCTACGTCAACGACACCGCTCCGGTGGCGGCCGGCAAGGCGCGGGTGACCGTGCGGCACGTCGCCGCGGCACCGGCCGTCGACGTGCGCGCCAACGGCACCCCGGTGTTCTCCGGCCTGACCAACCCCAAGGAAGCCAAGGGCGACGTCGACGCCGGCATGATCAAGGCCGACGTCACGCTGGCCGGCACCTCGACGGTGGCGCTGGGCCCGGCCGACCTGAACCTGGCCGAAGGCACCAACACCATCGTGTACGCGTACGGAAGCGCCGAGGCCAAGAACCTCGCGCTGAAGACGCAGACCATCAGCGGCCTGCACTCCGCACCGGGCGGCGTCCCGGCCGGCGGGTCCGGTGCAGCAGCCGAGGCCCGCGCCGACGGCGGCGAGGGAACCCCGGCCTGGGTGTTCGGCCTGGCGGCCGCAGGGGCGCTGGGGCTGGCCGCGGGCGGTTACCGCGTCGCGTCCGGACGGCGCTGACGATCACCGAAGGACGCACGCCGCCGCGGGAGGAAGCCGTGCCGCGCATCGCGCAGACCGTCCGCACCCGGCCGCCCCGCTCCGGGGCGGGGCTGGCCGGGGTCCGGGCGCATCTCCGGCGGACGGCCGCATGGGCGCTCGCCGCGGCGCTGGCCTTCGCGGTCCCGGCGTGCGGGG